>NZ_FNCX01000003.1:0-823492 GCF_900099665.1 Pseudomonas sp. BS3767
CTGATCCCATCCCGAACTCAGTAGTGAAACGATGTATCGCCGATGGTAGTGTGGGGTTTCCCCATGTGAGAGTAGGTCATCGTCAAGATTGAATTTCAAAAACCCTCTTCGCTTACGCGTTGAGGGTTTTTGTTTGTCTGGGGTTTCAGAAATCTCTGCATTCTCTGTCTACTGCAATGCAGCCGCATAGGCGCCAGAGACCCCCAAGGCTTAGTGAAACGCCCCCATCCCTGCCAGTCTGCTGCCAGGTCGAAGGTGGAAGCTGCGCAGCACTGGCAGGCTTCCGTCCGGCTGACGTGGCGCATCCCACCCCGTCTCCGAAACATCCTCAAAGTCTGCGTCGGTTACCGGCGTTGGCAATGTCCAGGAGTTGTGTGCCATATCCAGTCCCTCGGTGTTAACTGTCAACCGTCCCTTGTAGGCGATGTTGTTGAACAGGTTACCGAGCGGGATCAGCGAACCATCCGGGGCGATACCTGCCATGTTGTAGTTCACGCCATTTGCAAAAGCCGTGTTGTTGATGAAGTCCAGTGCCAGGGTATGGTGATTGGCATAGAAACCAGCGGACTTGTTGTCGAAGGCAACTGAATTACGGACGATGTGTTTCACGCCGTCAGGCACATACTTGCCACCGTATCCGCCGGCCTTGATGCCATTACCATTGCCTGCTTCAAGTTTTGTTCGCGTGCCAGGCAGGTAACCCTGCTGCCATGCCCATGAGCTTTCGATGGTGACTGGCGAAAAGGCATTGATCAGGTCAAAGCCGTCGTCGGAATTGGCCCACGCTCTGCAGCCGCGGAATACATTACCTGGATGGCCCGCCTTGATATGTGCGCCGAAGCCGTCTGCACTCTGACCTGCGCCGTTTGAGGTGTAAGGATCGTAGTTGTGGTGAGAGTCGGAATTCAGTACCAGGTTATAGCCGCCGTTCTGAATGAACAGGCCGGGTCCCATGTTGTGATGCAGATTGAGTTGCTCGAAGGTATTGTGGCTCCCGCTGTTCCAGATGCCCCATGACTCGTGGTTGAGATGGTTTTCCGGCTGCTGCGGTACGCCGGTCACCTCCAGCCCCTTCAGGTGTAGCCAGCTACCGGTAACGTTGAAGCCTTTCACCCTACAATCGTCTTTCATGGCCGAGAAATCGAAAACCGGTGTTTCGCCCGGATAGGCCCAGTAGCGTATGGGTTCGTTTTCGCTGCCGCTGTTGTTCAGGGTGATGGCATTCACGGTGTCTGTGCGGGTAGCGCAGCGGTTGATGCCGGCTGTGTAGGCATAGGTGCCTCCGCGAAAGTACACCGTGTCGCCGGCCTTTGCGGCTTGTTGTGCGCGCATGATGGTGCGCAGCGGTGCGCCTTTCGTACCGGCAGCGTGATCATCGCCATTGGGGGCCACGTAGTAGTCAGTTGCATGCGCTGTTGCAGCGACGACCAGCAAGACCGTCAGCAGTATCGTTCTCATGGGATCACTCCAAGCCTGCCTGGTGTAATCGTATGCGTGTTTGCTGCACCTCATTATGAATTCGATGAGTAAAGAGTCTGCTCGCCTGAGGCCCGCAACAGGGCCTCACTCAATTCAAAGACGATAAAAAAGGCCGCATTTTCATGCGGCCTTCTGTTCACAGCAATCAGCCTTTAAGAGGCCAGTTCCGGAACCTCTGGTTTCACATCGTCACGACGCTGAATATATTTCCAGTCCGCTTCATCAATGTAGATGCCATTGGGTCCGCTGCCGCCTTCCAGGTCGATGGCGACGTGAGCCGAGACCTGTGGCTTCACACTGGCCAGAATTGGAACGAAGCCCAGTTGCAGGCTCGTTTCCAGCAGTGCTGCCTGATTCTTCTCGTCGATGTCTGCGGCTTCGTCGAGGTAGTAAGGCAAACGCACCCGTCCGGCCTGATCGCGATCCATCAAGTGCAACAGCAGGTACATGTTGGTCAATGCCTTGATGGTCATCGTGGTGCCGTTGGAGGCAGCCCCATCGATATCGGTGTGGATAACCGGCTGACCATTGACCTTGGTGATTTCAAATGCCAGTTCGAACAGGTCTTTCAAGCCCAATTGGTTGTGGTTGGCAGCCACAAGCCGGGCCAGATATTCCTTGGCTTCTTCGTTCTTGTTGTCCTGCTCTGCGCTCTGGCTCAGGTCGAAGACCGACAACGTCTCGCCTTCCTCGTACTGCCCGGCGCTGTGGATGATCTGGTCGATGTGCTTGAGCGCTTCCTTGTTAGGGGCGAGCACGATACGGAAGCTTGCCAGGTTCGAGACCTGACGCTTGTTGATCTCGCGGTTGAACAGCGCCAGTTGATGCTCAAGGCTGTCGTAGTCGCTACGGATGTTGCGCAGGGTACGTGCGATATCCGTGACCGCAGCGCGACGCGCTTTGCCCAGCGTAAGCGCTTCGTCGGTACGGTGCGCGTAGGCATTGATCAGTAGCTGCAGGCGACGCTCCATGTCGTCCTCGCTGTCGAACTTGGCCACACCCTTGAGGCGAACCTGTGCGTACAGCGCCTCAATCTGTCCATCGCTGCGCAACAGACCCTGCCAGCTGTCCTGATAGTCGTTGAGCAGCGGCAACAGGTTATCCATGGAGTCGTCGATCGGGTCCATGAACGGTGTGCCGAAAGGCAGGTCTGCTGGCAGTAACTGACGGCGACGTAGCGCGTCGTCCAGCGTGCGTTGCTTGGATTCCATATCGCCGATCTGACGTGCGATCAATTGCAGCTTGGCGGACAGTTGCTGCACGCGCTCGGTGAACGCGTCGCTGGAGCGTTTCAGTTCATCCTGAGCGGCTTCCATCTGCGCCAGTTCTTCCAGCTTGGTGGATTCCTCTGCGCTCAAGGTCTGGCAACGGCGGAAGTCTTCAAGCGCCTTTTGCGCATCCAGCACCTGCTGGTACAGCGCTTCGGTCTGGGTCTTGCTCGCCGAACGGTCGGCAGCGACAGCCTGCTGGGTTTTCAGTTGTTTGAGTTCTTTCTCCAGTCGCTCTTTCTGATCGCGCAACGCGGCACGATCGGCCAGCGCCTGCAGGGCAGGCGGCTCGATGCTCGACAGGTTGATGGTCAGCCCCGGTACTGCAAACTGATCGCCCTTGAAGCCATCCAGAATGGTCTCCAGCGACTTGACCCACGCATCGCCATCATCCAGCGCAATACCTTGCTCACCCAACGGCAAGCTGAACAGTGCGCTGTTGAACAGACGCATCAGACGTTCGACGTCCGGCTGGGAAAACTCTTCGCGCAGGCGGGCGTAGCTGTTGTTGTCCGCATGATCGAGCTGCTGTTTGACCGACTTGAGGCGTTTTTCCAGATCGCGCAGGCGCTCGTCCAGGTCCTCGGCGCTGAACTGCCGGGACTGGGCCAGCGCACCGGCCAGCTCATCGTGAGCGTCCTTGGCGGCGAGCAGCTGTTGCTCCAGCACCTTGACGTCATCGACCAGCGCAAAACGATTCTTCAGCACCGACAGCTCGCCGACCCAGCGCTGGATGCTACTGATCTCGCGCTCCAGGCGCATCAGTTCCTGGGTGCTGCTGCGCTGATCGTTTTGCATCTCATCCTGCTGAGCACGGTAATGCTCAGCCTGGATGACCAACTCTTCTTTGCGCGCACCGGAGTAATCCGACCAGGTGCCGAGCAGTGAATCGAGGATCGGTGACAGACGATGCAGTTTGCCGCGCAACACATCGCGCTGCTTGACGCCAGCGGCCAGCGCCTCGACCAGAGGGCCGGCCAGCACCAGCGAGTTGTAGTCCTGTTCCATACGCCGCACATCGCGGAAGGCTTCTTCACAGGCGGCAATGTAGTCGACGCTGCCCGAACGCAGGCTGTGCTCGAAGGCATCCAGAAACAGCTGCTTGAGTTTGGCAGCCGTGATTTCGCGCATGTGCAGCAGGTTGATGAACAGTGCGCGGAAGGTCTTGAGGCTCTGCTCGCTGGTGGAGCGCAGCGGGATCAAGGTCAGGTCCAGCGGAATCGACGTGTGGCCGCCGACCAGCAGACGGCGCAGTTCGTCAGGCTTCAGCTCGTAGGCTTTCAGGCCCTGGCTTTCCAGGTTGCTGAACAGCTCTTTCTGACGCAGGCAGGTGTCGTTCTTCTGGTAATGACCCAGATCCAGCTCGCCGGCATAGGCGAAGAACTGATGGCCGAAGCCGCCGCCCGGACCGCGACCCACGACGCCGATGACATGCGGGCCGTGGGGCAGGGAAACTTCTACCAGAATGTAGCTGGTGTCGGAGGCGAAGTAGAAGCGCCGCGATTGTTCCAGGCTGTACTTGCCGAAGCTCATGTCCGACATGCGCGCCAGAATCGGGAATTGCAGGGCGTTGATCGAGGCGCTTTTGCCGAGGTTGTTCGCACCATATACCGACAGCGGATTTTCCAGCGGGAACAGGCCGAGGCTGTAACCGGCAGTGTTCAACAGGGCAAAGCGGCGGATGCCATAACGTTCCTGGCTCATGTGTCCATCTCCTGTCGTTGCTCATCGGCGATTGCCCGGGCCAGTGCCTCTTCCTCGGTCTCTTCACCGAATTCAGCCAGGTCCAGCGGGTCATCGGTTTCCAGCAGTTTCTCGTCGCTGTCGTCATCGATGAGCACGGGCGTCGGCAGGGGCAGGGCGCTATGCAGGCTGGCGGCCAGATCGCGATCCTGTTGCACCGACAGGCACACATCGAGAAAACGGTGCATCGGCGGCAGGAAGCGGTAGATACCCACTTCCTCACTGGCAAAGCCCAACTGCGTCATGCGGCGCATGATCTTTTCTTCGAGCTCTTCCGGGGTCTGCACTTCAGCCTGGAGAAACAGGTCGCGGTACTTTTCCAGCATCGAAGGCAGCTCGTCGCGGCCCAGGCTGCCACCGTCGAGCACCGACATGGGGTCACGGCCCTGATCTGCAAGATGTTCAACGAGGATGAAGGTGAACAGTGCCAGGCGCTGGGCGGTCTTGTTGACCTGCGCGGCAGCCAGTTCAGGCACGAAGTAATAAAAGCCACGCGTGTCGCAGACCAGTTCGAAGCCCAGTGCCTTGAACAGCGTGCGGTACTGGTCCTGGCAATTGGAGAGCTGGGTGTACAGCTCCGGGTCGCGGCGGCTGATGTGATAGCCCTTGAACAGCTCGCGAAAGATCGGCGCGAGCTGGGACATTTCGGATAGATCAAGATGCATGAACGGTGCTCTCGGAATGCTCGGCCTGCTCGTCTTTTGCAGCGAGCAGGGCAAAGGAGCGAAGGCTGACGCGGTGCTCCCGGGTGAAATATTCGCGACGCTCGAGGCGTTCACGGGCGAAGCGCTTGTCGCGCGACAGGCGCGAGAACCAGTAGAGCAGCTCGTCGGTCTCCCCGGTCGGCTCCTGCTCCAGCAACCAGACCATCAGGTCAGGCATCGGCAAGGCGTCTTCGCAGCGTTCGAGCATCTCCTTGACCGTACGCGGTGCGCGTGGCGCCTGGCCCTTGCGGGTACCGCTGGCCTTGGGGAATCTCGCGGGTTTCGGCTCAAAACGCGCCAGGGCATACACGTAGGCCTCGACCTGACTGGCACTGCCCAGGAACGTGCTTTGCGGACGGGTGAACATCGGCATGGCAGCCTGCGGCACCGCATCCAGCCCCTTGCGGCGAATGGCGGACAAGGCCAGCGCTGCGCCACGGGTCACCGCATTATGGCGACGCGCTTCTTCGCGCAACGGCAGCAGCAGTTCGCGCGCATGGCGCAAGGTCAACTGGGCGCTGGTCTGCATTTCCAGAATGCGCGCGTGGGTGCGCAGCAGCATGTCGTCGTCGACCAGGTGACCGAGACGTTGTTGCTCGGTCAGTAGGCGCAGCAGGACGTTCTCGACCTTGCGCACGCCCTGTTCGAACGCACCGTCTGCGTTGACCAGTTGAATCATCGGCTCGACGTATTCGTCCCACGTCGCCAAGACTTCGGCATAGCGTTGACGCAACGGGATCTGCCGGTCACTGGTCTTGGCCCGGTCGGCCACGGCGACCAGCGCCTGTTCGTCGTTGGCGAGCTTCTTGAGTACGTCGCGCACGCGCATGTCCAGCAGCCGCAGTTGTCTGGCCAAATCATTGGCGTCGCGAACCTCGAATGCATCCTGAATGTAACCGGCCAGTCGCTCCAGATGGCGCAGGTAGGCCTCGATTTCCAGGCACAGGCCCAAACGGTGCTCGCGGCGCAGGTACGACAGGAAGTCATGGATCTGTGCGTTGAGCTCGAAACGGTTCGGGCTTTTCGCGACGGGCACCAGAATGTCCAGACGGATCCACACGTCCAGCAGGTTGGTGATGTCTTGCGGAGTGCTGTCCTGCTGCTGAGCGCCCAGTTGCAGGCGCAGCTCGCTCAGGCTCAACGTACCCTGGTCGAAATGTTCGCATAAGGGCTCAAGAAGCGCCCAGTGCTCGGCAAGGGCGCGCAGAACGCGCTTGGGTTCGATCATCGTTAGGCCGACTGTTGGCAAGTGAAAAGCGGCAATTGTACTGCATCAGCCGACTGATATTTCACCTGCGGGCGATATGCTGCAGCGCAAAAAGGCGAACAACGCTAGAATTGCGCGCTTAACTTATCCACAGGTGGCTGACCCTTGCTCAACGAGTCCCGTCGCCGCGCTTATTTGACTGCCATGCAGGTGGTCAACTGGCTGCCGCGCACAGAACTGCCATTCGCCGCGCCGTCGCGCCCGCAGCTGCTTGTGCCGTTGCCGCTGCCGGTCGAGGTGCAACGTGTCGCGCCTGCTGCTTCGCCAGCGGAGCACGCTGCACCTGCCGAAACGTCGAACGTCGAGCCGATGGCACGGCAGCCCGAACGCCCGAGGGTCGAGGTGCCGCGCCCTTCACTGGCCAGCACGCGCGCAGCCACCCCGGCCGCCGAAGAGGCCGAGCCGGCGCCGCCCAAGGCGCCGGTGGTACCGCCACCGCGCTTTGCCCTGCAATTGTTGCGCGCCGGACGCTGCCTGTTACTGGTCGAACTCACCACCGGTCAGCCGTTTCAGAGCCGTGATCCTTCCTACCTGCTGCTCAAGGACATGCTGCGCGCCGCCGGTCTGCCCGACAGCCCACAGATCATCGGCGAGCCCGTGCGCTGGCCGTTGCTGGTCCGCGGCCAGATGGACCAGGGCCCGGAGGCCGCACGTGATTTCGTGCAGGGCTTCGTCGGCGCGCGGCTCGAGGACGAGCCCTGCGCCTGCCTGTGGCTGATCGGGCTGCCGTCGATGAAGTACGCCGGTGAAGCCGATGCCGAGTCTTACCACCGTGAACTGCAGATTGAAGGCCTGGGCACGGCCTGGGCGCTGCCAGGTCTTGAATTACTGATGGACGAGCCTGAGCGCAAGGCGGATGTCTGGAAAGCCATGCGTCGGCTGATGACGCGCTGGAAATCGATCGATGAGTGATGCCGTAACCTTCCGCCGCATGACCGAAGCCGACATGGACGCGGTGCTGAAAATCGAATACGCAGCGTTCAGTCATCCCTGGACACGCGGCATCTTTCTCGACGGGCTCAAGTCCTACGAGATCTGGCTGATGTTCGAGGGCGCGCAGCAGGTCGGGCACGGCGTCATTCAGGTCATCATCGACGAAGCGCACCTGCTCAACATCACGGTCAAACCTGAAAACCAGGGGCGGGGTCTTGGCTTGTTACTGCTCGACCATCTGATGAAACGCGCTTATCAGCTCAATGCACGGGAATGCTTTCTGGAGCTGCGTGACAGCAACCGTCCAGCCTATCGTCTGTATGAAAACTACGGTTTCAACGAGATAGGCCGGCGTCGCGATTACTACCCGGCAGTGGGCGGCCGTGAAGACGCAGTGGTCATGGCCTGCACGCTTTTCGAGTAATACTGGCTGTCAGCGCTGGGTGTTGCCGTCCAGCGGGTCGATGATTGCCAGTTCTTCTTCGTCCAGGCCGTTGCCACCGCCGATGTCGTCCTCGTCGACTACGGTCAGGTCCAGATCAGCCGGGTCGCCGTCGCCCTGCTCGGACGGTGAACGAGCACCGTCTTCACGAATCAGGGTTTCCGGAGACAGATCATCGTCAGTCGAGTGATGATCATCCGTGGAAGCACCCGTGAGACCGGCCTCACGCACGCGCTGATCCAGAATTTCATGTTGCAGCTCGCCTTCAGGGATAAGATCGCCAATACGGCCCGGTTCTTCCTCGTCGAAATCGAGTGTTTCCATGGAGCCCATACGGTCTTCGTTATCGTCGATGGGTTCCGGTTCGGTAGCACCGAACGGACGGCGTGAATCGTTCATGGGAAATCCTCATTTCAGGTGGTCGTAAAAAGTGGACCGGCCATGACTTTGAAGATTCCTTTTTGTTGACCGACGAGCGTTGGTGAATTTTGCCAGTAGTGGCAAACAGGCGTGACTTGAAGGATTCGACTCCAGTCCAAGGCTGGGCATCATTATCGAGGCGTCAAAGCATGAACGAGCTACAAGACCTGATTGATAACAATGCACGCTGGGCCGATGCGATAAAGCAGGAAGACCCTGAGTTTTTCGCCAAACTGGCCCGCCAGCAAACCCCTGAGTTCCTGTGGATCGGTTGCTCCGATGCACGCGTGCCGGCCAACGAAATCGTCGGCATGCTGCCGGGTGATCTGTTCGTTCACCGCAACGTGGCCAACGTCGTGCTGCACACCGACCTGAACTGTCTGTCAGTGATTCAATACGCAGTGGACGTGTTGAAGGTCAAACACATTCTGGTCACAGGCCACTACGGTTGCGGCGGCGTGCGGGCGTCCATGCAGGACCGCCAGTTCGGCCTGATCGACGGCTGGCTGCGCACGATTCGTGATCTGTATTACGAAAACCGCGAGTTGCTGGCCAAGCTGCCGACCGAGGAAGAGCGCGTCGACCGCCTGTGTGAATTGAACGTGATCCAGCAAGTGGCCAACGTCGGTCACACCAGCATTGTGCAGAACGCCTGGCACCGTGGGCAGAGCCTGTCTGTGCATGGCTGCATCTACGGCATCAAGGATGGCCGCTGGAAAAGCCTCGACGTGACCATCAGCGGTTTCGAGCAACTGCCGCCGCAGTACCGTCTGCGTCCGCAGGACTGACAGCCGATCGTCGCCAGCCAGCCTGTTGTTGCAGGCTGGCTGGCGATGTTCAACCCATCACAGCACGAAACGCTGCACCATCAGGTTCAGGTCATTGGCCAGCATCGACAGTGCGTTACTCGCGACGGTGGTCTGCTGCGCGCCTGATGCGGTCTGGCTGGACAGGTCGCGAATACTGCTCAGGTTGCGGTCCACTTCAGTCGCCACCTGGGCCTGCTGCTCTGCGGCACTGGCAATCAGCAGGTTGCGGTCGTTGATGGTGGCGGTTGACTGGATGATCACTTGCAAGGCTTCGCCGGTCGAGGCGGCCTGTTCCATCGTCAGGTTGGCCTGCGTCGCCGTGTGGCGCAGCGAGCTGGCGGTTTGCTGGGTGCTTTGCTGCACGCCGCTGATCAGCCCCTCGATTTCCGCGGTGGAGGCACTGGTGCGCTGCGCCAGTGAGCGGACCTCGTCGGCCACCACGGCAAAGCCGCGCCCGGCTTCGCCTGCCCGTGCAGCCTCGATAGCTGCGTTCAGGGCCAGCAGATTGGTCTGATTGGCAATTGCACGAATCACATCGAGGATGCTGCTGATGCTCTGGGTGCGTTCGGCCAGCCCTTCAGCCTGATGCGACGAATCCAGCACATTCCTGGTCAGTTCCTTGATCGAAAGAATGGTTGCCGACAGCTTTTCCTGCCCCTGTGCTGCCGCCTGGGTCGACGCCTCTGATTCGGTCACGGTATTGCTGGCGTTGCCTGCCACTTCGATGGCCGCCTGACTCATCTGATTGACTGCGACAGCAGCCTGCTCGATTTCAGTGTTCTGCAGCTGCAGATTGAGCGCACTGGCTTCGGCGATGCTGCCCATTTCCTGAACCGATTGCGACAACTGTGCCGCCGCCGCGTAGATCTGGTCGATCGTGCTGTGCAGGTTGGTGCGCATGCGCCCCAGGGTGATCAGCAATTGCGCGGTCTCGTCCTTGCCGTCCGGTATCGGGTGTTCGCTCAGGTCACCATCGGCAATGGTGCTGGCGATGTGTAAAGCCTGCCGCACCGGGTGGATGATACTGACGCTCAGGCGCCAGGCCAGCAACAGGGTCAGTGCCAGAACCAGGCCGATGGCGCTCAGCGCGATGATCCGCGTTTGCTCGTAGCTGGCGCTTGCGGCCTCTACAGCGGTGGCCGCACTCTGCTTGTTCAGTTCGCGCAACAGCTGCACTTGCATGTCCATCAGGTCGCCTTGCAGCGAGAGCATGGTGTTGGCCAGCATCCTGGCCTCGTCCAGCTTGTTCTGCTCGATCAGCGCGATCTGATCCTGCAAGCCGGGCATGAAGGCCTTGTAGGCATCCTGCAACGCGACAATCGAGTCATGCTCTGTGCCCGACTGAACGCGTGCGAGGTATTCAGAGAAGCCTTTCTCTACCTCATTCCTGAGTTGCTCGACATTGATCTTGCTGTTGATGACGGCACCCGGATCGTCGGCGTTGGCGATCAGACGGGTGGTTTCGCTGCGCAGTTTGACCAGGCCGATGGCGATGGCATCTGCAGTGGCGATACTGGGCAGGGCGCCGCTCTCGACCGCCTCGCCCTGGGTGCGGATAGCTTGCATCTGCAACAGGCAGAATGCGCCAAGCGCGACCATCAAGAGGGAGGTGACAGCGAAGCAGATCACCAGGCGCAGCGTGATTTTGAAGCGGCGCAAGAGTGTTGTCGTTGTGGCTTGCCGACGTAGGAAACGAGGCATAAATCTTTTCACGGCACACAACCCCTATAAACACACGGACCTTCTCGGAGAGCCGTTTATAGGGCAATTGTGTGATGTCTTTATGACATCTCTTGAAGGGTTGCCGTGTGACTGACGAATCAAGGCTGAGGAAGTGCAACTTCCTCCATCAGTTCGTTCAGAAAGCGTTTGACCCGGTGGTGCCGGACTTTCGCCATCTGTGCGCCGGTATCGGTCTGAAAACCGTCAGCCAGGTGCAGCAGCTTGGTGTGGAAGTGGTCGACGGCGAAATTCAGGTCGTCATAGGGGCGCCGGCTGGCATGCGGGTCATTCGGGTCGTAGAGCGCTTTGCCGAGCCGCCCTGATACATAGAAGGTGCGTGCCACACCAATCATGCCCAGCGAGTCCAGACGGTCGGCGTCCTGCAGTATTCTCGCCTCGAGGGTCAAGGGCGTGATCGCCGCCGAGAAACTGTGCGCTTCGATGGCGTGGGCGACGGAGGCGATGCTCTGTTCATCCCAACCCATCTCGGTCAACAATTCGCTGGCCCGCGCTGCCGCCAGTCGTGATGCGCCGGCGCGAAACGGCGAGTCTTTCTCGACTGAAACGCAGTCATGCAGCAGTGTCGCCGCAATCAGGACGCGGGCATCGCCGCCTTCACGGTCACGAATGGCGCAGACGTTTTTCCACACACGCAGCAAGTGCGAGACATCGTGCGAGCCGTCGATTTTCTCTGCGTGAGTGTGGGGTATCAGCAGGTTGGCCAGATCCTCGAAGGGGGTGAAGCTGGCGGCGGTCATGCGGTGGTCCTCGGGCGTCTGGTCAGGCATCAGCATTACAGACAATGCCGCCTGATAAAACCCTGTCACTGCTCAAGAATATGGCTGATCTGGCCGGCAAGCAGCCCTGCACCCCGGGCGTTGAGGTGGTTGAAATCCTTGTAGTACGAATGCAGGTCGCCGATCAGGCATTGCCTGTCCTTGCAGAAGGCGTCATCCAGCGTGATCAGGCTGATGTGTTGCGATTGGCTAGCGCGCAGGAACAGCTGGCGGGTGAAACGCTGCAACAGGTCGTGTTTTTCGACCGGCACCGACAGTTCGCTGACCCGCTGTAATGCCTGCGCATCGCTGTCCGAAGCATCCCGCGCCAAGCGGTAATAAAGACTTTCAGGGTTGATCATTTGCTGTGGTACCTGCGCAACGATGAACAGCTCGGCGCCGATACTGCGGTAGGCCTCGATCGTGTGTTCAAGCGCCTGGCTGAATACCCTGCGCGAGGTTTCCCGGCTTTTCTGCGGATCGGCGCGTGAGGTCAGGAAATATTTGCTCATCGTCCTCTCGCTGTAATCGTCGCCGGTATACAGCGTCCAGCGCGCCACCAGCACGACCTTCTTGATCCGCTGCTGTTTCACGTATTCGAACTCCCGATCGGCCAGCGCTTCGCAGACCCCCGCAGCATAGTTGCCGTTGGCCACGTCCACGCCGAGCAAGGGCAGGCAGCCGCCCAGGCCGATATGCGCGAGGGTTCTGCCCTGATCCCGAGCGGCGGCGTCGAACGTGGATAACAGCGCCTCGGAGTGGCTGTCGCCGAACAGCGCCATGTCAGGCACTGCCTGACTGTCAGCGAGCCCGAACAGGCAAAAATCGACGTTACCGCCTTTGCCGGCCAAGGGCGGGTCGCATTTGTCGCGTATCAACGGGTCGGCGAATGCCTGATGCAGCTCCGGGTCGACAGCGAAGCGCTGGGGAAAGCCGTTATTCACATAGCCGACCAGCCCCAGCGCGATAAACAGCGTTGAGGCAGCGCCTGCCGTGGTGAAAATCTGACGGCGAGTGAAGGTGCCCGCCTTGCGAAACGGCTGCTCGACGAAACGCCAGCTCAACCAGGCCAGCATCAGAGACACAAGGGCAAGCGCCAGCATGAGCAGCAGGCTCGGTTCATTCAGCTTGTACTGGCGGGCGAAGGCAAAAACGGGCTGATGCCACAGGTAGGCGCTGTAGCTGAGCATGCCGATCGCGACCGGCACACGTGTACTCAGCGCGCTTCCAACCCAGGTTTTGCCATGCGCGAAGACGATGACCAACACCGCACCCAGCACGGGTACCAGTGCATTAAGGCCGGGGAAGGGCGTGCTGCTGTCGAAACCGACCACGGCATAACCGATCAGCAAAATCCCCAACGCCGCTGCCGTCTGATCGATAACGCTAGCACCCCCGGTGCTGCGCGGTCGCCAGGCAAAGTAGAAGGCTATGAATGAGCCCGACAGTAATTCCCAGCCGCGTGCCGGCAGCAGATAAAACGCGTCGCTGGTGTCTTGATGGGCGCTCGGTTGCGCCATCGCCAGGCTGGCCAGGGCGACGACCATCAGCAGCCCAATCAGCCGCTTGCGGCCCAGGCCCCAGGTCAGCATCAAGAGCAGCGGGAAGAACAGGTAATACTGTTCCTCCACCGCGAGCGTCCAGGTATGCAACAACGGTTTGAGTTCTGCCGTGGCGTCGAAATAGCCACTTTCCAGCCAGAACAGCACGTTGGATGAGAAGGTCGGCACCGCCACCAGACTCTTGGCGAAGTATTTCAGGTCAGACGGATCGAGCGTCAACCACGCGACAGGCAGGCAGATCAGCATCATCACGAACAGCGCAGGCAGGATGCGCCGCGCGCGTCGTTCGTAAAAGTTGATCAGCGAGAAACGCCCTTTGATCTTCTCCGCGATGATGATCGACGTGATCAGATAGCCGGAAATCACGAAAAAGATATCGACGCCCACGAATCCGCCGCTGAACAGCGGCAAGCCCGCGTGGAACAGAATGACCGGGATGACCGCGAGCGCGCGCAGACCATCGATCTCGGGCCGATAGCCGAGTGCCGGTTTGTGAGGCATGCCCATGTGATGTGCTCAGTGCAGTAAGTGGCAAGAGACGGTAAGTGCGCTGCAATAGCTACCGCCAACGCGAGGCGCAGGGGTCGTGTAGGGGGAGGTCGAAGAGGAGTTGCAGGACAGAGCGTGCTGTATTTTTTAGTTCAGGTCTTCGCTTCTGTCCAATGACTGAAGCAGGTTTATGACGACAGATCAGTCTCTTCCCACCTGAAACAGGAAAAGCCCTTTATAATGCATGGTTTTACCCTCCTCGATGCGAGAACCATTGTGAGCTTACCGTCCTGCCCGAAATGCAATTCCGAATACACCTACGAAGACGGCAGCCTGCTGATCTGCCCGGAATGCGCCCATGAATGGTCTGCCGACGCCGCTGGCGCCGATGCATCCGACGACGTGAAAGTCATCAAGGATTCAACGGGCAACATGCTGCAGGACGGCGACACCGTCACGGTGATCAAGGACTTGAAAGTCAAAGGCTCCTCGCTGGTGGTCAAGGTCGGCACCAAGGTCAAGAACATCCGCCTGGTCGATGGCGACCACGACATCGATTGCAAGATCGACGGCATCGGCGCGATGAAGCTGAAGTCGGAGTTCGTCCGCAAGGTTTGATTCTGTCGGGCAATGGCTTTAGCCTGAACGCCTCGCCGGTCCTTCGACTTGCGGGGCGTTCATGTTTCCGGGCGCGCCAGGGCTGTTTTTCCTGAACAGGTGAATACCGTGCCGAGTACCCCCGCCCCGTATCTGAAACCCGATGAATGTGTCGTACTGTTCGATGGCGTCTGCAAACTGTGCAATGGCGTGGTGAAGTTTCTGATTCGCCATGATCCGCATCAGCGTCTGCGCTTGGCCGCCGTGCAGTCGGAGCAAGGGCAGGCATTGCTGAAGTGGGCCGGGCTGCCACTCGACGATTTTCATACCATCGCGGTCATCGTCAATAATCGGGTGTTCGTACGCTCGGATGCCTTTCTGCACATCATGGGGCTGTTGCCTGCGCCGTGGCCGCTGCTCAAAGTGCTGGGGATTTTTCCACGCTTTCTAAGGGACTGGGCCTACAACCGTATCGCGCTCAACCGATATCGCCTGTTCGGGCGCTATGATCACTGCCTGTTGCCGTCGCCTCAGGACCGGCAGCGCTTCCTCGACGGCTGACGACCGGCGGTCATTTGTAAAGTCTGTTATGAGTGCACGGGTTGTGATCCACTCTGGCGGTCCGTAGAATTCGTGTCATCTGGCTCCACTCCCCATATCCACAATAATCCACTTTGCACACTGCGCCCGATTCAGAAGGTCGAGCGGAGCGTTTTTGCGTTGGTTTTTCAGTGGGGCGAGCCGCCGTTTTCCATACAGGTGTCAGGCGTGCGTGTTCACGCGTGGCGATCGGCCTTCGGGTCGGAACATTTTCAGGGCGTTGTGATTCTTGATAACTTCACCTCCAAACGAGCAGGCAGGTAGCTGGCTTGGCGTATTCGCGCTGGCCTTGGCGGCCTTCATTTTCAATACCACCGAGTTCGTGCCGATCGGTCTGCTGAGTAACATCGGCCAGAGCTTCGAAATGACCCCGGCCCAGGTCGGGTTGATGCTCACGATCTATGCCTGGGTCGTGTCGCTGATGTCGTTGCCGATGATGCTGGCGACGCGCAACATCGAGCGCCGCAAGTTGCTGATGTTCGTGTTCGGCCTGTTTGTGGTCAGCCACGTGCTCTCGGCAATCTCCCCCAGCTTCGCGATCCTGCTGGTGAGTCGGGTCGGTATCGCCTTTGCACATGCGGTGTTCTGGTCGGTCACGGCGTCGCTGGCCGTGCGCATCGCGCCGCCTGGCAAGCAGGTCCAGGCGCTGGGCCTGCTGGCGACCGGTACGTCGCTGGCGATGGTGCTGGGTATTCCGCTGGGCCGCGTGTTGGGTGAAGCACTGGGCTGGCGGACTACCTTTCTGGGCATCGCCGGCATCGCTGCGCTGGTAGTCTTCCTGTTGGCTCGCGCGCTGCCTTTGCTGCCCAGCCAGAACTCCGGCTCGTTGCGCAGCCTGCCGATCCTGTTCAAGCGCCCACGGTTGATGGCTATCTACCTGCTGACGGCGATTGTGGTGACCGCTCATTTCACCGCCTACAGCTATATCGAGCCGTTCACCCAGACTGTGTCTCGACTCAGCGGCGAAATGACCACGATCCTGCTGCTGGTCTTTGGCGGTGCCGGGATCATGGGCTCGATCATCTTCAGCCTGTTCAGCGACCGCTTCCCGAACGGACTGTTGATCACCGCCATTGGTACGCTGACCGTTTGCCTGCTGATGCTGTTGCCCCTCTCCGGTGACGCCGTGACGCTCGGTACGCTGACCATTATCTGGGGCATGGCGATCATGTGCTTCGGCCTGACCCTGCAGGCGCGCGTGCTGTCGTTGGCACCCGATGCAACCGATGTGGCGATGGCGCTGTTCTCGGGCATCTTCAATATCGGTATTGGCGGCGGCGCGCTGCTCGGCAGTGTGGTCAGCAGCCATCTCGGGGTTGCCAATGTCGGTATCGTCGGCGGCCTGCTGGCCCTCGGCGGGCTGGGGTTCTGCTGCTATACAACGCATCACTTCGGCAAGGTCCGGCCAGCTGCCGAGATGCAGGCCGAGAGCAAATAGGACGCGCATAAAAAAACTCGCTGACCGCGCAATGCGTTCAGCGAGCTTTTTGGTCTGACTTGAGTGTCAGGCTTTAAGCCGACCCAGCCACTCCAGCGACGTTCTCCAGATACAAATCCCCAGGAAATACGCCGACATCGCCAGCCACAGCCCCATGACCACCGGGCCATTGTGCGGGTGGTTGATGATCAGCAGTGCGCTGGACAGCAACCATACGGTGGTCACAGCGATATTGATCGGCATGAAGCGGCGCACGCGGAACGGGTGCAGGAACTTCATGCGGGTCAGGGTCAGCAGCGCAAGAGCGATGATGGTGATGAACGTCAGCCAGGGTGCAGGTGACAGAATGTAGAGGCACAGTGCAACGACGTTCCAGGCAGCGGGGAAGCCCTGAAAGTAGTTGTCCTTGCTTTTCATGTCGACGTTGCAGAAGCAGAACAGCGACGAAACCAGAATGACCGAGACGCTCAGCAGCAGCGTGTAATCCGGTACCGGTATATAGCGGTAGATGAACAGTGCCGGGATGAACACGTAGGTCAGGTAGTCGATGACCAGATCCAGTACCGAGCCATCGAAGTGCGGCAGGACCGACGTGGTGTTGACCTTGCGAGCCAGTGAGCCGTCGACTCCATCCACGATCAGGGCCGCGCCCAGCCACAACAGGCAGGCTTTGGGTTCATTGTTGAACAAGGCAATGGTCGCCAGGAACGCAAGGACTACGCCGGTGGCGGTGAAGCCATGTGCCCCCCATGCGTTGAGTCTGGCTATGCGTTGATTGGTTATCACGGGGGCGCTCTCCAGGAAATAATGCTTGCCAGGGTGTGCCGCAACCTGACCGGTAGCAACTATCGACCCGGCAATTGCCGATAAGTTTAGCGGTTACTCTCCCTTGTTTTCCGGTTGTTTTCCATAAAGCCACGCTCTGGGTCAGATCGCTGGTCTCTGTATTCTTCCGGTTCGACGAAACAGGTAGGCGGGTCACCGTTGGCATTGAGTTGGTTGATCAGGGTCGGCTGGCCCTGTTCGTTGAACAGTACCTGCCCGACACCTGCCGAGTTCCATAAGCGTTCACCGGCCTTGCTGTGCTCGGGCGTGCGCGGAACAACCTTCATCAGGCGGCGCTTGGTGAACCAGTTAAGAGGTGAGCGGGGAGAGTATAACCAGCGATTCAGCCGATCAAAAGTGTCCAGCAGACGACGGGGGAATTCATTCTTGATACCACTGCTGGTGATTTGCCAGATATGAGGCCCGCCACTGCGCTGGCGAATCAGGATTTCGTAGACGAACGAGTAATGCACATCGCCCGACAGGATCACGTAATTGCCCGGTGTTCTGGAATGGCGAAAGATGTTCAGAATGACGTTGGCGGCGCCACGGTGCGCCATCCAGTTTTCCGCATCGACCAGCAACGGATAGCCGCACCAACTGAATATCCGTTGTATGGCCTCGATCAACTTGACGCCGAACACGGGGGCAGGTGAGACGATAATCGCTGATTTATGGTCGATCAGCTCCTGTTGCAGTTCACTGAGCGCTTCCCAGTCGAGCAGGCCGGACGGGTGGTTGAAGTTCGACTCGCTGCGCCAGCGCCGGGTGCGGGTATCCAGTACCACCAGTGCCGGGCTGGTGGGTAACACGTAATGCCATTGCTGAAACTTCAACAGCTGATCAATCAGCTGGTCCTGGGCCTGGCTGTCCAGCCAGTTGTCGTTCGACACGGCCTCGGTGCTCAGTGCGTGAGCCTGCCTGACCAGCCCGTTGAGCGCATCCGGGTTATTCCCCCAGCCCTGGCAAAGCAGATAGGCGAGCAGGGCGTTACCGATGATGCGTTTGGAGAATGGGTGGCCGTAAGCCGTTTGCTCCCAGTTCGCCGACAGGTTCCAGTCATCGGTGATGTCGTGGTCGTCGAAAATCATCATGCACGGCAGATGTGCCATCGCTCGCGCTACGCCGCCCAGGCCCTCGGCAAACGCCTCGACCAGTTGCTGCTCCCTGGCGTAGCGCTCGACTTCCCCGTCTTCCAGCCGCGGCCTGCCGGGTTCGATCAGGGTCCAGGGCGTGGGTGACCAGACCAGCAGGTACATCGCCATGACTTCCGCCAGGGTAACCAGATGGTTATCCGCTGTGCTGCTGGTGAATACCGGCTTGCTGGTGCCGCCAAAAAAACGCTCACGCAGCGTGTCGTTGCTTTTCAGGGCCGGCAGCAGGTCGGCACGCTGGTAATAGCTGGCCGGATGCGCATAGAGACGAGGGCTGTCATCGACGATGGCACCGTCGAGTCGCTCGTCGAACAACCCCAGCCGCTCGATCAGCATATGGATGGCGCGCAGCATCGGCCCGGCGACATCGTCGGCGTAGATCTGATCGCCGCTCATCATCAACAGCGCAGGGCGTTGCAGCGGCTCCTTGACGTCGGCCAGCAGGCGGTCCACGCACAGCAGACCCTCGGCCGCGCTGTGGTGCGGCTTGCGGCACGAGCCATGCAAAAGGTGATCAATGCTGCTGCGCACCACGAAGTTCGGGTAGCGGTTGCCCTCGTACAGCAGGTGCGGCGCCCACTCGGCAATGCCGCCTTCGCCTTCCACCAGCAGGTCGTACTCGATCCAGGTGTCGCGGGGCAGTTCGGCTTCCAGTTGCAGATCGATCAGGTGAATGAACGCTTGGCGCCCGACTGCGATGACCTGGCATTGCCGGTCGTCGAGTACGTAATCGTTGAAGCCCGCCGTGGGGGCATCGGTAGCTGCATGGCGCAGGCGCACGGTCAGGCGCAACGGACGAGACCCTGCCAGCCACAACACCAGGCGGCCGGCTTCCTGACGGCGCAACAGCGGGCCGGCAAGGATGGACGGTAACGAAGTGAGTTGTTCGATGGAAGAAGCAGACATCCTGACTCATGACTCTGGCGGGACACAGGCGGGAATGGTAACGCAACGGGCCTGGAAAGTTCTTGTTACACCACGCGAGCGCGTGTTTCCGGACATTGCAGGCATGCGAGGCGGCCCGCTCGACCATGTCCGTATGAAGACTTTGTTAACCGCCTGCAGAGTGCGCTGAAAATGCCGATACATGACTATGCAACAGGCATCTGAATTCCATAAAGTTTTTATGGCGTTGTGCCATATTTGCTCATGAGGGTTTCAGCTATGAAATGGTTCTACAACGCGAGGCTGTCGGCCAAGCTTTTCATGTCTTTTGCGTTATGTGCGCTTTTCACCCTAGGGGTAGGCGTAATAGGCAGCCGAGGCATCAGTGCCTTGTCCGTCAGCCTGGATAACGTGTTTACCAACAGCCTGCTGTCGGTTACAAAAACCGGCGAGGTCAAGGCCTCGGTCATTGCTCAGAACCGTGATCTTTATCGTTTATTGGCCGCCATGGCAGGCAACGCCCCGCAAAGCGTCAAGGACGATATTCTCGCGAGCATGACCGTTAACAGGACTCAGGCTGAAAAAAGCTACGCCACCTACCGGGCTACGCCGCTTGAGGATGACGAGCGCGCCGCCGGTGATCAGATGGACAGAGACTGGCCTGGCTATCAGGCACTCATCGAGCAGGCCAAAGGCACTGCCCTGTCCGGTGACATTGCGGGTGCGAGAGCGATCATCGACGGTGATGTACGCAGCGGTTACCTGAAGGTCATGGATCAGCTGACCACCATCGTCAACTCCAATAATCGTCAGGCGGGGGAGGCCGCTGTCGCTTCCGACCAGACACAGGACGCTGCGCAACGAAACCTGTACATCGGCATTGGTTTGTCATTCTTGGCCGCGTTTGTGATGGGCCTGTTCATAAGTCGCGCCATCAGCACGCCAATCAATACGGCAGTGACCAATGCCCGGCGAATTGCCAGCGGTGATCTGACCCTGCCGATTACCAGCCAATATCACGACGAAGCCGGCATGATGCTGGTTGCCCTGAGCGATATGCAGGACAACCTGAAAAGCACGATCGGGCAAATATCCAGCGCTGCCGACCAGTTGGCCTCGGCCGCTGAAGAGCTGAATGCGGTGACTGAAGAAAGCAGTCGCGGTCTGATCCGTCAGAACGATGAGATTCAGCAGGCCGCTACGGCGGTGAACGAGATGACCGCTGCGGTCGAAGAGGTCGCGCGTAACGCCATGTCGACGTCGGAAGCGTCCCGACAGACCAGCACCGACGCGGCTGCCGGTCGTGATCAGGCCCGTGATGCCGTGAATGCGATCAATACCGTCAGTGCCGAGATCAGCAGTTCGACCACGATGGTCGAAGAACTCGCCGGACGCGTTCGTGAGATCGGGCAGGTGCTGGACGTGATCCGTGGGATCGCCGAGCAGACCAACCTGCTGGCCCTCAACGCTGCCATCGAGGCTGCGCGTGCAGGCGAGCAGGGGCGCGGCTTCGCTGTGGTAGCGGACGAAGTACGGGCGCTGGCCGCTCGAACCCAGGCATCCACTGGCGAAATCGAAACCATGATCGGCAGTGTCCAGGCCAGTGCCGATCAAGCCGTGCGGGCCATGGGCAACAGCCGCACGCTGGCCAGCAACACGCAAACCCTGGCTCAGGCCACGGGGCAGTCGCTGGAGCGCATTGCGCAGAGCATCGCCGAGATCAACGACCGCAACATGTTGATTGCGACGGCCTCCGAAGAGCAGTCCCACGTTGCGCGCGAAGTGGATCGCAACCTGGTCAACATTCAGGACCTTTCCACCCAGACCGCCGCAGGTGCGCACCAGACCAGTGCTTCAAGCCAGGAGCTGTCGCGTCTGGCCATTTCCTTCAACAATCTGGTAGGCAAGTTCAAGGTCTGACGCAAGCATCAGGCCGTTGTGTTCGGCAGGCGCTTCTGGAAAAAGAAGCGCTTGTTGCCAGGCGGATAGTCGTCAATCTGGCCGAACTCGGTGTAACCGTGGCGACGATAGAAGTCGGGGGCCTGGAAGTCGAAGGTGTCCAGCCAGATTCCCGTGCAGCCCTTTTCAACCGCCAGATCCTCGGCCATCCGCATCAAACGCGAGCCCATGCCTTGCCCACGGGCTTGTTCCGGCACGACCAGCAGCTCGATGAACAGCCACTCATAAAGAATACGAGCGTGCAGGCCGCCGAGGACTTCCCGGGTTTGATCATCGCGAATGAACATCGCCACTTTCCCGGACTTGCCGTCGCCCGCCTGCTCGGCGTTGAACCGTTTCAGTGGTTCCAGAATCGCCAGACGATCCTCTTCCGTAGGGTTGGTGTTGACGTCAATGTGAATGCTCATGCGATGGCTCCCAGCCTGGGTGTGCGCCGAGATTAAAGTGGCAGGGGCGTGGCGTAAAGCAGGATCCTGCGGTGTTTCATTTCACGCAAAGCACACGCAATTACGTCCGGCGCGCTTGGCCGCGTAGAGGGCATTGTCAGCCGCACCAATCAGGTTCTCGGCGCTGGTCAGGGGCGCTGTCGCACACGCCACGCCGAGGCTGATGGTGACCAGCGCGTTTTCGCCCAGCACCGGGTGCGGCAATTTAAGCTCGGCAACAGCGCTCTGCAGGGCCGCGGCCACTTCTCTGGCCTGCACGGCATCGCCGATCATCAGCACCAGAACCTCTTCGCCGCCGAACCGGAACGCCACAGCGCCATGCTCATGCGCGCTTTGCTGGATTTTCTGACAAAGCAATCTGAGGCAAGTATCGCCTTGCGGGTGCCCGTAGTTGTCGTTGTAGGATTTGAAGTGGTCGATGTCCAGCAGGATGATCGCCACGTTCGCCGGCGTATTGCGAGCGTGCTCCCAGACGGAGGTCATCACTTCATCCTGGTAGTGTCGATTGAACAGCCGGGTCAGCCCATCGGTACGCGCGAACTCCATCAATTGCACTTGAAGCAGGCGCCCGCGGAGCGCAAACAGGTAGCTCATGCGGCTTGCCCGCTCCAGAAAGTAGGAGGCCATCAGCAGCAGTGCTACCGTCGAGACGAACAACACGGCGTTGGCCTGCCAGATCACGAAGTCGGCGAAGTCGGCAATGTAGGTAGTCACCAACTGGATGATCAGCATGCATGACATGGCGACAGCGGCATGACGCAACGGCAATTGCTGGATCATGGTGCAGTAGACCATGATCAACAGCATGCCGAGTTGATAAAAGATCTGATAAGGGCTGTCGCTGTGAATCATGACCAGCAATGGCATGAGCGAGCACACGACCGTGGCGAATGCAGCGATGGTTTCCATCGCCCAGCGCGTGGTAACGCGTTGAGCCAGTATCAATAGCGCGATAAACATCGGCGTCATCAGGCACAGACGGCCCACGGCTACATAGAAAAACACATCCCGCAGTATCAACCAGTCACTGATCAGGAACAGGTTGTAGATCAGACTGCCGCCAATCCCTACCGCCGTCAGGAACTCGCGCCGCGGTAGCCGGGTTTCTTCCTGATAGCGTTGCTCAAGAACACGGCTGAAGCGTAACGAGCCAACACCTGAAGTGATCGTCTGCTCGACCTCGGCAAGGAGTTGCGCATCTTCAAGATTGGGACGTTCAAGGGCAGAAACAAGCATGTGACACCGGGACATTAACATCGAGAGACATAGGACATCACGAGTGATGTCTTAGTGCTATCAATGTATCGTGTCACTCTCCCAAAGTCGACCGGTGGTGGCTGTTGCCTACGTGGGTAAAGCTTCTACTGTGTCCTGCACCTTAGATCATCGATGTCCTGGGGATTTTGCAGGAGGGCGGTGAGTTTCTCTTGGCGACACCCTCCGGCAGCCTAGGGGAGGCAGAGATGTCTGAAAAATGACTGCTTGCACTTCAGATCCCCATCTATAGTGGTCTTATGCTTCGACTCAAACAATGTGGGCTGCTTTCGAAGCAGGCGCGCCGGGATTCATGAATTTATCTCGGCATAATAAATGAAGCCAAGCGAACCCGGACCGAGCTCCTATTTATGAATACACCTGAAGAATCTGTAATTATCACGGGCATCACTGGCCAGGATGGCGCGTACTTGACTCAACTTCTGTTGGAGAAAGGGCATAAGGTTTACGGCACCTATCGCCGTACCAGCTCGGTCAATTTCTGGCGTCTCGAAGAGCTTGGCGTAGCCAGCCATCCGAATCTGCACCTTGTTGAACATGACCTGACTGATCTGAGTGCCAGCATTCGCTTGTTGCAAAAAGCCGAACCCACTCAGATTTACAACCTGGCGGCGCAGAGTTTTGTCGGCGTTTCCTTCGACCAACCGATAACGACTGCCGAAATTACCGGCTTGGGTGCAGTCAACCTGCTCGAAGCGATACGCATCGTGAACCCGAAGATACGCTTTTATCAGGCATCGACTTCCGAAATGTTCGGCAAGGTGCAAGAAGTCCCACAGGTCGAAAGCACGTCGTTCTATCCGCGCAGTCCTTATGGCGTCGCCAAGCTTTATGCGCACTGGATGACGGTCAACTATCGAGAGTCCTATGGGATTTTTGGAGCCAGCGGCATTTTGTTCAACCATGAGTCTCCGCTGCGCGGCAAAGAGTTTGTCACCCGCAAAATAACTGATTCTGCCGCACGCATTTCACTGGGTATGTCGCAACTTCTGGAGTTAGGCAATCTGGACGCCAAGCGTGACTGGGGGTTTGCCAAAGAGTATGTGGAAGGCATGTGGCGCATGTTGCAGGCCGACGAGCCCGACTCATTTGTACTGGCGACCCACAGATCCGAAACGGTTCGTGACTTTGTGGCCATGGCGTTCAAGGCTGTCGACATAGATCTGGAATGGAAAGGCAGCGCGGAGAACGAGCGGGGCATCAATGTGGCGACGGGCGAGACCCTCGTCCAGGTCAATCCCAGGTTCTACCGTCCCTCTGAAGTCGAGTTGCTGATAGGCAATCCTGAGAAAGCCAGGCAGGTGCTTGGTTGGGAGGCAAGTACTAACCTTGAGCAGCTTTGTCGGTTGATGGTGGACGCAGATCTGAAGCGTAATCAGCAAGGGACATCGTTCTGATCAACCCTTTCCATGCTGTCCGACTCAAGCCTCGGGTGCTAACGGGTATAACGTCACTTGCACCGAGGCCTGATCGCTCAAACCATCTCAGCTACTTCATTGCGCCAGTAATTCAATAGCGTTGCCAGCGTATCCCGCAGCGTCGTAGTAGGCTCCCAGTCAGTCGCTCTGCGGATAGCGGAGTTATCGCCGAACGCGCTGGGTATATCGGACGGCCGCATTCGGTCAGGATCGTTGACCACCTCTATCGTGCTTGAGCTCAGTGCCGTGAGTTGGTTGAGTATGGCCTCGATACGTATGGGCTCGCCACGGCAAATATTCAGGCACCGAGCGTAGGTTTGCTGCGTGTCGGCCATTTTCAACAGGGCGATGTACGCATCGCACACATCACTGACATCGAGAAAGTCTCGCTCTGCTTGCAAATTTCCAACTTTTAATTGCGGTGCCTGCCTGCCTGCTTCTATCAAGGCAATCTGACGAGCAAATGAGGCCGTTGCAAAGTCAGCTGATTGCCCCGCGCCAATATGATTGAAAGGGCGTACGACGATACCCCTCTGTCCGCGACGAAAGTTTTCGTGGAAGGCCGTTTCAGCAGCAAGTTTGCTCGCGGCATACGGGTTCATAGGCCTGCATACGCTGTTTTCGTCGAGGGCAATACCCTGCTTGAATGCCTCGCCGTAGACCTCCGATGAGCTCACAAACAGCACAAATGCCTGTGGACTCTGGCGCTGCAATGCCTGCAGAAGGTTCATACTGCCCATGACATTGGTTTGCCAGGTCATCAAGGGGTCCTCGAAACTGGCGGGTACGTGAGTGATTGCAGCCAAATGTACAACATGAGTGAGGTTTGATCGGGACACCGCACGCTCTAAGCCAGAGGCATCGCGAATGTCGCAATGCAGCGATTCGGCGGCACAAGCGGACTCAGGAGACTCAGGGCTCACCAATGCAACTACATGATGTCCTGCCTGCTGTAGCTTGCGACACAGCATCTGCCCGACGAAACCGTTTGCACCAGTGATCAGAATGCGTTGCATCGTGTGGCCTCCTCGTGGGACGTGCTGCAAGTAAATGAGTTTAGCAAGGGCGGGTCGATCCGTTTGACCTGCTGCGCATGCCCTTTGTTTCGCCTCAAGGCGCTGTTCAGCAGCCTGACATATTCAAGGGTGTTTGCAGTTAAAGCCCGCACGCGCCAAGACAACATAACCCAACCCATCCTGCCACCATCAGACGAAATGCCTTAATCCCGTCTACGCTTGTGTCGATATATACGTACAACCTCACTATGGGTGCCGTCATGTTCAACGCTCGCTTGAAAAAGGAATTACAGGCACAAAAGGCCGAGTTATCCATGTACCGGCAGATGCAGAAAGGGATGGATGCGCAAATGGTGTCTTTGACTCTGGACGCCAGCCACCACATCGTCCACGCCAATGAAAACTTTCTCAATGCGCTTGGCTATTCGCTGGAGCAACTGCAGGGCAAGGATCTCGATCACTTGGTGCCTACTTACGTCAAACAGCTGGATTGCTACCGCAGTCTCAAAGTGGCGGTGCAGAAGGGCGAGTCGGTCATCGACAGGTACCGTTTTCTGCATGCCGATGGCCGGCTGGTGTGGATTCGCGCCCTCTGGCAGCCAGTGCTGGATGAGCAAGGCAGGCTGATGACGTTGCAATGCTACGGTTCGGACATCACCCAGATCGTCGAAACGGCTGCCGAGAACTCCGCGTTCATCCAGGCGCTGTTACGCTCGACCGCCGTGATCGAGTTCGACCTCAGCGGCCAGGTATTGACCGCCAACGATCAGTTCCTGCGTGGCATGGGTTATAACCTGGCGCAGATCAAGGGCAAGCATCACAGCATCTTCTGTGATCCTGCGGAAACCTCTCAGGCGTCGTACCGGGAATTCTGGGCGATGCTCAACCGTGGCGAGTTCGTGGCCGGGCGCTTCAAGCGTCTCGACAGCAACGGGCGTGAGGTCTGGCTGGAAGCAACCTACAACCCGGTCCACGATGCTCAGGGCAAACTTTACAAGGTGGTCAAGTTCGCCACGATGGTGACCGACCAGGTGGCCCGCGAAGAAGAAGTCAGTCAGGCCGCCAGCGTGGCGTTTGAAATCTCCCAGCAGACCGACGTCAGCGCCCAGCGCGGCGCGGACGTGGTGCAAAACACTGTAAAGACCATGCGCAAGATCTCCGAAGAGATGCAGTCAGCCTCCTCGGGCATCGAAGCGCTGGGCAAACAGTCATTGCTGATCAATTCTATCGTGCAGACCATTGGCGGCATCGCCCAGCAGACCAACCTGCTGGCACTCAACGCCGCCATCGAGGCCGCACGTGCCGGTGAGCAGGGCCGGGGCTTTGCCGTGGTGGCTGACGAAGTCCGCCAACTGGCAGGCCGCACCAGCGCCGCGACCGAAGAAATCGTCAGCGTCGTGCAGCAAAACCAGTCGCTGGCCGATGAGGCAGTACGCGGCATGGCCAACAGCCGCACCCAGGCGGAGCAGGGCCTGGTGCTGGCCAACGAGGCCGGTGCCGTGATCGTCGAGATTCAGGAAGGAGCCAAACAGGTGGTGGGTGCCGTGGGGCGGTTTGCCAATCAGTTGAAGTAGTCTTTCTGGTTTCGCGGACTCTGTGGTGTGGTGTGCGGTGTGGAAATGGCCGGTCCTTGCAGTCTGGCCATCCACCTCTGCGCCTCGTCGCGCAATCAAGATCGGACGCTAAGCATCCTGAACGGCATGCCAACGCATGGGCACGATAGTGTTCTTACAGACGCCTATCACCCTACTTGTCGACAGCCTCTACCGAGCAGTCAGCGCCGAATAGCTGTTCATCAGGTTGCGGTAGTTCGGGATGCGCTCGGACAGCAGGTTGCCCAGTCCTTCGATATCGTTACGCCAGTCGCCCTGCAGCTCACAGGCCACCGAGAACCAGTTCATCAGTTGCGCACCTGCCTGCGTCATGCGCGACCACGCGGCTTGTTGAACCGTGGTGTTGAAGGTGCCGGAGGCATCGGTGACCACGAATACTTCAAACCCTTCAGCCAATGCCGACAGGGTCGGAAAGGTCACGCACACATCGGTCACTACCCCGGCAATGATCAACTGCTTGCGGCCGGTCGCCTTGATGGCCTTTACAAAATCTTCGTTGTCCCAGGCGTTGATCTGGCCCGGACGGGCAATGTACGGCGCATCGGGAAACATTGCCTTGAGTTCCGGAACCAGCGGGCCGTTGGGGCCTTGTTCAAAACTGGTGGTGAGAATGGTCGGCAGTTCGAAGAAGCGGGCCAGGTCAGCCAGGGCCAGAACATTGTTCTTGAACTCGTTCGGCGAGAAGTCCTGCACCAGCGAGATCAGGCCTGTCTGATGATCGATCAGCAAAACGATGGCGTCATCTTTGTTCAGGCGGTTGTAGGTGGTGTGGGTCATGGTCAAGTCCTTTCGTTTGGGTAGGTGAGGTCTGGCGTGCAACATGGGCTCAGGTTAGTAGCTCACCGGAAAGGGAAAAAGCGCCTGAAGCGGGTTTTACTGTCTCTTCACAGTGGACAATTTTGTCCACAATATGGCCAATCCAAAACGTCGCCTACCCGGCAACAGCCCCCGTCTTGCCAGCCTCCACCACAAAGCGCTTGAGCGTTGACACGCTCGCCGCAGGGTCCAGCACATCCGACACCACTTGAAAGCGGGTCTGCATATGCTGTTCGTTCAGGTCCACTGCCACATAGCCGCGCTGACGGCTGTCGAAGAACTTCACGTGTGGGTTGAGGCCGAGAATGCTGTTGAAGGCGTCGAACGGTGGTCCGCTGGAGGTTACCGAGGTGCCGACGAATTCGGTGGCGACGATGGCTGAATCCGGATTGCCTGCCTCGGCGTGCAGGTCGGTGGTCCAGAACGAATGGATATCGCCACCCCAGAACACCGGGTTGCGGGTCTGGTGGCGTTGCAGGGATGCCAGCACGCGCTCGCGGGTCGCCGCGTAGCCGTCCCAGCCGTCGGTCCAGTGGCCCAGCGCCTGGGTCTTGAGATTGCGCTGTTCCAGTGGAGCGACCAGCAAGTCCTGGGCAATGACATTCCATTGTCCAGGTGATTCAGCGAAGCTGCGGTCCAGCCAGGCTTCCTGTTCCCAGCCGAGCATGGTGCGTTTGGGGTCACTCAGATCCGGACAGTCGCTGGGCGCTACGTAGCCTCGACGGCTGCCGTTGGCCTGGATGCACGCCTGTTCGGAACGATACTGCCGACCGTCCAGCACATGAAAGCGTGCAAGGCGGCCATAGTCCAGGTTCCGGTAAATACGCATGTCCGGTCCTTTGGGCAGGCTGCTGGCGCGCAAGGGCATGTGCTCGTAAAACGCCTGATAAGCGGCGGCTCTGCGACGTAGAAAACTGTCCACCGGAACGTTCGGGTCCTGGGACCACTGCGCGGCGTAGTCATTCTGTACTTCGTGATCATCCCAGGTGGCCACGCTCGGCGCACAGGCATGCAGCGCTTGCAGGTCGGGGTCGGTCTTGTACTGAGCGTAGCGATTACGATAGCCCTCCAGGTCCATGGGATCAGGTGTAGCGTGGTGACGCGGGAACCGAGGGTTTTCCGGGGATATGTTCATCTCATAAATGTAGTCGCCAAGAAAGAACACCAGATCCGGGCGCTCTGCCGCCAAGTGTCGATAGGCGCTGAAATACCCGGCCTCCCAGTGCGAACACGACACGAAGCCGAACCGCGCCGAGACCATGGCACTTGCCAGCGGAGCAGTACAGGCCTGCCCGACAGCGCTTTGCGCCCCCAGGCTCTCGAACTGATACCAATACGGGCGTCCAGGCTGCAAGCCGCTCACTTCAACATGCACCGAATGGGCAAGGCGCGGGTGGGCGGTGGCCTGTCCTGTGCGGACTACGTGAAGCATGGCCGCA
This sequence comes from Pseudomonas sp. BS3767, assembly GCF_900099665.1. Taxonomy (NCBI): domain Bacteria; kingdom Pseudomonadati; phylum Pseudomonadota; class Gammaproteobacteria; order Pseudomonadales; family Pseudomonadaceae; genus Pseudomonas; species Pseudomonas sp. BS3767. The sequence continues at coordinate 29,096 of NZ_FNCX01000003.1, forward strand.
TCGCTGGCGATCTTCCAGCGCACCTCGACGGGTTTGTTCAGGCCACCATCGCCCGAGGGCGTCATCACCTTGGGCGCCAGACGTGTCCATATCACGAAGCCATCCGGCAACGGATCGCCAGATGCCACGCCGAGCGTGAATGGATAATCGACCCCCGCGCTGCGCGCAAATGGGCTGAGGATCGACAGCAATGTTGCACCGGCGACTCCGGTAATGATGCGTCGACGATCCGGATTGAAATCGGTCATGACGTGGCCTCCGACGATGGGTATTCCGAGCGCAACAGTCCGAACAGCAACATGTTCTTGAACACACCGTTTTTGAGAAATGCCTCTCTAGTACAGCCCTCATACGATAACCCGCACTTCTCCAGGACCCTGGCGCTGGCCGGGTTGTCGCTGAAGCACTGGCCGGCGATGCGGTTGAGGTTCATGTCCGTGAAGCCATGCCTCAGCAAGCCTTGAGCCGCTTCGCAGGCGTAACCCTGATTTTGATAGTGCGTTCCTGTCCAGTAACCCAGATGGCCGCTGCGATGCGGCATCGAAAGGCGTAGCGAGACGATCCCGGTCAGCTCTCCGGTTTCCTGAATGTGAACCCCGAGGCTCAACATCTGACCGGCGGCGTATTGGTCGTGGGTCTGTGCAATGAATGCCCGCGCATGCTCAAGGGTGTAGGGGCTGGGCAGTGTAGAGTCATGGCCGCAATCGTCGGCTCGTCGGCCAGGCGTGACAAGGTGAGTGCCTGTTCCGGCTGCAACGCGGCGAGCAGCAGACGCGAGGTTCTGATGGTGGGCAGCGGGTGACTCATCCGTATTTTCCGTCGGGTTGAATGCTCAAACGCTGGCGCGTTGTTATGGCATTTCCGTGACGGCCTCAAGAATCATTTAAGTGCCATGAGATGTACAGGTAACAGCCATGTAACAGTCATGTATCGGTCTTGTAAAACCAACCGATCGGTCATGTTCGGTTGCTAGATTCTCGGCCTCTAACAAGAAAGCGAGAGGCTGGCATGAGAACGTGGGACGAACCTAAAAAGCGCAAGGCGCACATCGAACTGATCCCCATGATCGACGTGATGATGTTCCTGCTGGTCTTTTTCGTGTTGGTAAGCCTGAACGTGATTCCGGCGCTGGGGATGAAAACCCAGTTGCCGAGTGCCAGCAGTTCGCAGCAACTGAAACCGCAGAACAAATCGATCCTGACTCTGGGGCTCAACGGCGAATTACAGCTCGACGGCAAGGCGACCACGGTCGACGCCCTGGTGCCTGCCTTGAAAGCGCTGGAAAAGCCCGACACTAAAACCACGATCATCGTTAACAGTGACAAAGGCGTGGAAGTCGCTCGTCTGGTCGAGATCATGGACACCCTGCGTTTGGGTGGTTTCACGTCAGTCTCCATCGCCACGCGCAAATCCTGACCATGTATTTCCTGTTTCGTGTACGTCAGTGGCTCGGCGGCCTGCCTGCTCTGGTGGCGCTCATCGCAATCGTGATTGGTGTACAGACCCGGCCTCTGAAAATGGAGTCGGTCTACGACGAATCTGCCGTCGAGCTGGCGCTGGTCGAGCCCGAGCAGCCCGCCCCTGAGCCATTGACGCAGCCCGAACCGCCTCCGGTACAACCTGACGAGCCGCCACCTCCGCCGCCTGTAGTCGAAAGCGAAGAGGCCGAACCGGCGCCACCTCCACCGCCGCCCAAGCCCGTTCCCAAGCCAAAACCCAAGCCGGAGATCAAGCCAGAACCAAGGCCTAAGCCCTTGCTCAAACCGGCAGTGGCAAAACCCGTCGAGCCGGTTCAGGCACCCAGCAAGCCGATCGCCAACGCCCCGGTTGCGCCGCCGTCACCGCCTGCGCCACCCGCACCGCCGAAGGTCGACACCCAGGGTATGGAAGGTGGCTACCTCAAAGGGCTGCGCAGTGAGCTGGACGGTTACAAACAATACCCGACTGGTCGTCAGGCCTCACTGGAGCGTCCGAGTGGCGAGGTTGTGGTGTGGTTATTGGTCGACCGCCAGGGGCGAGTGCTGGACTCCGGCATTCAGACCCAGGCCTCCAGCATGCTGCTCAACCGCGCAGCCGCCAACAGTCTGCGACGCATCAAGCAGGTCAAGCCGTTTCCCGAGCAAGCCTTTGGTGGACGCAGCGAACAGCGCTTCACCGCCACCTTCAACTACAGCGTGCAATAGCACTGACAAGGAACAGAGTGATGAAGTTTTCCAGAATTCACCTTGCGTTGGTCGCCGCGGGCATGAGTCACGGCATGGTTATGGCCGACTCGAGTGGCAGTGATGTCGGCACCATTGGTGTGCAAGGCAAGGCGACGGTTGGGGGTGGCTACATGGTGCAGGAGGAGAGCATCAAGGCGCGCTCCACTGTCACCAAGGAAGCGCTCGACAAGCAGACGGCGACCGGGAATGCGATCGATAAGCTCAAGTACACACCGGGCCTGAATATCTCCAGCGAAGACGCCACAGGTCTTTCTGGTTTCAAATTCACCATGCGCGGGCTCAACTCCGATCAGGTCGGCATGTCGGTGGACGGTATGCCGATCAACGACTCCGGTAACTACGCGCTGTATTCCAATCTGCTGGGGGATCCGGAAAACATCGATCAGATTTTCGTGACTCAAGGCTCTGCCGAAAGTGACGGCCCGCACATCGGTTCCAGCGGCGGCAACATCGGTATCGTCACCATCCGGCCCACCAAGGAAACCGGCGCATTCGTCAAGCAGGTGGCGGGCAGCAATGGCACTTACAAGACCTTCGCGCGACTCAACACCGGAGAGATCAACGGGCTGAGCAACTGGCTGTCGATGTCTCACACCGAAGGTCAGAAATGGCGCGGCGATGGCGCGGTGCGTGCCGACAAGGTTGAGTGGAACAGTTTCTTCGACATGGGCTCGGGCAATACCGCCAACCTGATCCTCAAATACCACGAGCAGGACAACAACAGCTACAGCCAGCTCACCAAGAGTCAGTTCCAGCAGAACGGGCGCAAGTTTGACCCTTATCCTTCGACGCCAGCGCTGGGCAGCAACGGTAAATTGTCCAGCTACTACGAGTTGGCGCAGAACCCGTTCCAGACGTTCACCGGCGTGCTCAATACCCAATTCAAACTGGCCGACAACCTGTCTCTTTCCGTCATCCCCTATTATTTCTGGGGTAATGGCAGCGGCGTGAACAGTTCTTCCTATGCGCTCAACCGCGGTTCGAACCAGAACGGTGTGTTCGACCTGAGCAACCTGCCGACGGCGGCGGCTTATAACGCAGACGGATCATCGACCACTGGCGTTTATTACCGGCCGTCGCGCACCCAGACGTGGCGTCCGGGGATCACCACCAAGTTGAACTGGGACGTCAACGACGAACACAGCGTACAGGTCGGCTACTGGTATGAACGCGCGCGACAGTCGCAGACTCAGCCTTTCATCCGCCTGAAGAGCAATGGCAAGCCTGAAAGCATCCAGCCGGATTCGGACTACATGGTCGATGCCAACGGCAACGAGATCCAGGGCCGTGACCGTTATACCGTGACGCCTGCCCAAAAAGTCTGGGCTCAGGACACCTGGTATTTCGCCCCGGACTGGACGCTGGTCGGCGGCCTGGCCTACATGAATGTCGAGCGCGAAGGCACCAACCACGGCAGCCTGACCGAGCGGCCGGAAAAACGGGACCAGACCTACAACAAGCTGTTGCCGAACGTCGGCCTCAAATACCAGCTGGATGAGCGTGACCAGTTGTTCTACAGCCTGTCACGCAACATGCGCGTGCCGCAGAACTACGTTCTGTATGACCCGGGCACCGGCTCCATCGACAGCAAGCCAGAAACCAGCTGGAACCACGAACTGGGCTGGCGCTACACCGAACAGGACATGACGCTGGCGGCCACGCTGTTCTACCTGCAGTTCAAGGACCGGCAGGTGTCATCAAAAGATATCAACGGCGACTTTGCCGACATCAACGCCGGTGCAGTCGACAACAGCGGGCTGGAACTGGAGTGGAGTGGCTTGCTGCCGCACCATTTCAATTACTACACCTCGTACACCTACACCCGCGCCAAACAGAAAGATGACCTGACCGTCTTCAATAACGGCACCGCCATTGAGCTGCCCACCAGCGGCAAGCAATTTACCAACGTGCCGAAGAACATGCTGGCCGCCAACATCGGCTACGACGACGGCAGTTATTACGGGACCTTTGGCGCCAAGCTCACCAGCAAGCTGTATGGCGACCTGACCAACGACGAAAGCATTCCGGGGCGCACCATCTTCAATCTGGGCGCGGGGATCTACCTTCCGGTGGACAAGAAAATCGTCAAGGACGCCACTCTGCGTCTGAACGTCGACAACCTGTTCGACAAGGAATACCTGGACGGCGTGTACACCACCAAAACCAACGCGGGCACTTACAGCGGTTTCCGCGACGGCGACCCGGCCTACATCGTCGGGGTCGAGCGTACCGTTACCGTTTCTCTTGAAGCCAATTTCTAATCTTCATTGACCAGAGGTCCGTGCCATGGACATGAATCAGCTTCACGACATCACGTTCTATGTGATGTACGCCGCCATCGCGATAGCGATCTTTGTAGCGATCGAACGAGGCATCTACTTTGCTTACGTGCGTCGCCAGTCGCGGGCGTTGCAAACGGCACTCGGTGCTTCGGTGCACAGTGAAAAGGATCTGCCGGAGACGCTGACACGCCGGACCAGCCTGCCGCTGGAAATGGTCCTGCCGGTGCTGGCGCAAAAAAATGCGCAGGGCTCGCGCAGGGATCTGGATGATGTCATCGAAACCCAGTACCTGAGCACTCGCGCACCGCTGGCCCGCAGCCTCTGGCTGATCGAAACCATTACTACCGCTGCGCCGCTGTTGGGCTTGTTGGGGACGATTCTGGGTATCATCGATACCTTCAAGGCCCTGGCCAGTGCCGGGGTGTCCGATCCCGGGCAGATTTCCGCCGGTATCGGTACAGCGCTGTTCGCGACTGGGCTGGGTATCGCCATTGCCTTGTTCTGCGTGGTCTTTCACAACTACTTTCAGGACAGCCTGGAACGCATCAACGACCAACTCAAGATCCTGCTGATCCGCGCTTCCAGCGGAGCACGTGTGCATGACGAAGCCGAGCATCCGGCTGCTTCGGCTCAACCGAAATACCGGACGGCCTGATCCACTTAACGGGGCGTGCCTCTGGCATGCACCATCTTGTCTGTGTCTGGCGATGAGGCTCGCAATGCCCTATTACCCTTCGTATCGTCGACTGTCCCTGAGCTACCGCGCCGTGATCGCAGTGTTACTGCTGGGCAGTTCGTGCGCGCAGGCAGATTTCGCCATTCCGGGTTTCGAGCTGGTCCACACCGTGCCGGTCGGGTCTGACCTGCAGACGCCTGACCTGCGAGCACCCGACGAGGTCTGGCGGGAGCTGTTTGACGGGGCTCGCGAGCGTATCGACATCGAACAGTTCTATGTCGCAGACCACGCAGGCTCGGTCATGGACAAGGTGCTTGAAAGCCTGACGGCAGCCGGGCAGCGCGGAGTGAAAATCCGTTTTCTGCTGGAAGAAAAAGGCCTGAAACTTTCCGACCCGCAGACCCTTGAACGACTGCGCGCCATTCCCAATCTCACCCTGCGCGTACTGCCCTACGCAAAGCTCACGGGCAGCGGCATCATTCACGCCAAGTTTCTGGTCGTGGATGGCCGACAGGCGTTCATCGGCAGTCAGAACTTCGATTGGCGCTCACTGGAGCACATCCACGAAACCGGCCTGCGCATTGACGAGCCGACCATCGTGGGCCAGACGCAGGCCATATTCGATCAGGACTGGCTTGCCCAGGCTGCCATTACCGAGGGCAAACCGGCTCCCGTGCCGCACCCGATCGATAGCCCATCGCCCAACGGCAACTACCTGACCGCCAGCCCGCAGCGCTATAACCCGCCAGGGGTCGTCGACTCCCAGGCCGAACTGCCGCGTTTGCTGGTGCAAGCCAAAAGCGAGGTTCGTGTCCAGTTACTGGATTACGCGCCTCTGTCCTACGGGCCCGAGAAAACCCGGCCTTACTATGCGGTCATCGATAATGCCCTGCGCAGTGCGGCCGCCCGCGGCGTGTCGATAAAGCTCATGGTGTCCGACTGGAACACCGGCATGCCCGAAGTCGCTTACCTCAAGAGCCTGGCGCTGGTGCCCAACGTGCAGGTGCGCGTCGTCACATTGCCGATGGCGGCTCAGGGTTTTATCCCCTATGCACGCGTGATCCACAGCAAGACCATGGATATTGATGATCAGGTGGCCTGGGTAGGCACCAGCAACTGGCTGGGCGGCTACCTCGACAACTCGCGCAATCTTGAAGTGGTGATGCACGACGGCTCGATGGCCAAACGCATCGGCCAGTTGCACGAGCAGCTTTGGGCCGGGCCGTACGCCAAGCCCATCGACATCAATCGCGACTATCCGGAGCCGCATCCGGGCAAGCCTTGACAGTAAGCAGATGGGTAGCCGAAAGGGCAGTGTTAGTGAGGGGGCTGAAATGAGCTTGATCGTCCGTGCCATGGCAGACAGTGACTGGTCTCCGCTGGCGGATATGTTTGAACAACCGGTATTCCGTTGGTGGACGCTTCGTATGCCGTACCAGTCAATCAACGACATAAAAAAGCTTGTTGAAAGTCGAAGTGCTTCTGGACTGTCCCTGGTTGCCGAGCGGGATGGCGTGGTTGTCGGCTGCGCCATGCTCTATCGTTTTCAGGGGCGCAGACAGCACGTAGCTGATTTCTGGATGGGGGTCGCAGACGACCATCATCGCCAGGGTATTGGTGACTTGTTATTGAACGAGCTCACTACCACTGCCTCGCGATGGATGAATTTAAAGCGCCTGGAGCTTACTGTTCTCGTTGATAACAAGCCCGCTATCGCACTGTATGAAAAGAATGGCTTTGTCATAGAGGGGACGCACAGGAAATTCGCCTATCGAGATGGCGAATACATAGACGCTTTCAGCATGGCAGCAGTCTACTGACGTATTTTAAAAGTCCCTCTGAATGCAGCCTATCTGTTATCAGGTACAAAGGGGGGGGCGTGCCGCAACGGCGCAACGCGTACCACTCATGAGCGCTGATTTGCTCGACTCTATCTTTCTCTTACGCCGCATCATTCAGGCTGACTTTTCAGACAAACCCTAGGCCCCTCTGCCCGCTTCAGCCACAATGACACCTTTCACCCACCAGCCTGCTGCGGGCTGTAAAAGGATTGGTGCTACTGATGATGCTCTCTTTCAAACCATGGTTGCGGGGCCTGGCGCTGGTTTTGCCACTGGCTGCGTTGCTGACCGCGTGTGACAAGTCCGACAAGCCGGTGACGCCGCCTGCGGCGCCGCACACCACTTATAGCCAGGCCGGCTGGGACGCGTTGCCAGCGGTGTCCGACGCGGATTTGCAGGCCGGTTTTGCCTCTTGGCGCAGCGCCTGTGTTCGTTTGAAAGCCGATGCGGTGTGGGGGCCGACGTGTGCGGCGGCGGTGAGTCTCGCGGCCGCACCGGATGCGGCGCAGATCCGCACCTTTTTGCAGGAGCAGTTGCAGGTCTACAGCCTGCGCGCCGATGGAGGCAGTGCCGATGGTTTGATCACCGGCTATTACGAGCCTGTTTATCCGGGCAGCCTGACCCAGACCACCACCGCCAATGTGCCGGTTTATGGCATCCCGGACGATCTGATCGTGGTCAATCTGGACAGCATTTACCCCGAGCTCAAAGGCAAGCGGCTGCGCGGTCGGCTTGAGGGGAGGGTGCTCAAGCCTTACGACGACGCTGCGACGATCAGCGCGCAAGGCTTGAACGCGCCGGTGATTGCCTGGCTGACCGACCCGATGGATCTGCAGTTCCTGCAAATTCAGGGCTCGGGGCGCGTGAGTCTGGAGGATGGCTCGCAGCTGCGTCTGGGCTACGCCGATCAGAACGGTCGCCCGTATCGCGCGATTGGTCGCTGGCTGGTAGAGCAGGGTCAGTTGAAGAAGGAAGACGTGACCATGGGCAGTATCGCCGCCTGGGCCAAGGCGCATCCGGAACGTATCAGCGAGCTGCTGGCGAGCAATCCCAGCTACGTGTTTTTCGCCCGTAACCCCGACAGCAACGAAGGCCCGCGCGGCTCGTTGAATGTGCCGCTGACCCCCGGTTACAGCGTGGCCATCGATCGCAAGGTGATTCCGTTGGGCAGTCTGCTCTGGCTCTCCACGACGCGGCCGGATGGCAGCAGCGTGGTCCGTCCGGTCGCGGCGCAGGACACGGGCGGTGCGATTGCCGGTGAGGTACGTGCCGACCTGTTCTGGGGGACCGGCGATGAGGCGGGCAAGCTGGCTGGCGACATGAAGCAGAAAGGCAATATCTGGCTGCTGTGGCCCAAGGGCATGCCACTGCCTCAGTCCGCAGAAACAGCTCCTGCAACAACCCCGGCTCCTGCTAGCCACTGACATCCTCTCACCTCGATAGCTACCGTCCTGCTCAATGGACAGGTAGCTATCTTTTCGCACCCGTTTTCCTTCCAAACGCATTTGAAACAGCCAAATGCACGGTTTTTCAACGCCAGAAATATGTCAAGAAAAGAACAATTTACCGTTCATCGGTAAATTGTGGACGACATATATCGGTTTCTTGACACTGTCATAATGACATTACACATTGGTATTAATGCATTTACACAGGGATCGTGCGTAGCGGCCCCTTTTGAGGTCGTTCCGGATGAATCGAGCTGACGATGTGGCCAATTTGTTTCAGCGTTTTGGCGCGAGCTCCGAGGGTTATCTGGAGATCGACGACAGCCTGGACTACCACGAAACGCCCGTAGACAGTGTCTTTCCTGCTACGCCGCCACGCGTAACTGATCAATCGGTGCCTGAGCAGACCTGTGCGGCGCAATCAGCCGAGACGCCTGACACGGCACCTGACCTTCAGATGACCCCGACAGCCAAAGGTGCAGCCTCCGGCGTCCTGGCAAATCTGCTTGCCGAGGCCGCACAGGCACGCCAGGCTGAAGCGCAGGCACGCAACAACGAAGCGCTGGTCCAATCGCTGTTCAAGGGCCAGCCGCCGAGAACATCGGCGCGCGTGATTGCGGTGGTGTCAGCCAAGGGCGGTGTGGGTAAAAGTACGCTCAGCGCGGCAATGGCCAGCCTGGTCAGAGTGCCCGGCGCGCAGACACTGGCGATCGATCTCGACCCCCAAAACGCCTTGATGCACCACCTTAATGCCAGCCCGGATGTGGCCGGCCTCGGCGGTGCCAGCCTGAGCGGCGAAAACTGGCGCACGCTGTTGCTGACCGGCTCCTGCGACACGCAGGTTTTGCCATATGGCGCGCTGCCGCTCGATGAGCGTCGTTCCCTCGAGCATTTTCAGGAAAACGATCCACACTGGCTGGTCCGTCAGATCGCCCGCATGCAGCTCGATGCCCGCGACGTGGTGATTCTCGATGTGCCGTGCGGTGACCTGCGCATGTTGCAACAGGCGCTGACTGCTGCCAGCCAGGTCCTGGTGGTGCTGACCGCCGATGCGGCGTGCTACGTGACACTGGATCAGATGCAGGGCTGGCTCGAGCCGGTTCTGGCGGGGTCGCAGCCGCCGGCCTGTCATTACGTCATCAACCGGTTCGATGCTTCGCGCACCTTCAGTCGCGACATGTACGACGTACTGGCGCGACGTCTGGGCGAGCGCCTGCTGGGCGTCGTTCGCGATGATTACGCGCTCGCAGAAGCGCTGGCCTACGGCCACAACGCGGTCCAGGTTCCGAGCGCCTCTCCCGGCACCCAAGACCTTCGCGTGCTGAGTAATGTGCTGATTGCCCGACTGCTGACTCAGGACGTAGAAGAGAACCGATTGTCATGACCAACCTGTCGCTCGACGCGTCCGTACCCCGGACGCGCTCATCATTGTGGCTGCATGCTTTGCTGGCGTGGTTCGGCGGTCTGTCGACGACCCTGCGACGCACCTTGAAAAGCGTGGCGATTGTCGTCGGCCTGCTGCTGATGGCGCTGGTCGTCACCGTGCCGCTGGACCTCTATGCACAGTGCTTTTTTGCCTTGGCATGCTTCGCTGCGATGCTGGTGATTCGCCGGATACCGGGGCGTATTTCGGTACTGGCGCTGGTGACCCTGTCGTTGCTGGCTTCGTTTCGTTACATGTACTGGCGCCTGACCTCGACCCTGGATTTCGACAACTGGCTGGACAGCCTGTTGGGCTATGGGCTGATCATCGCCGAGTTCTACACGCTGATCGTCATCGTGCTGGGTTACGTGCAGACAGCCTGGCCGTTGCAGCGCAAGCCGGTGATCATGCCGAGCGATTCCAGCCAGTGGCCGACCGTCGATGTGTTTATTCCGTCGTACAACGAGGCGCTGAGCATCGTCAAACTGACCATCTTTGCCGCCCAGTCCATCGACTGGCCGCGCGACAAGCTGCGGGTCTATGTGCTCGATGATGGTCGTCGCGAGGATTTTCGCGAGTTCTGCGAACAGATCGGTGTCGGCTACCTGACCCGCGGCGACAATCGACATGCCAAGGCGGGCAATCTGAACGAAGCGCTCAAGGCCACGAATGGCGAGTACATCGCCATGTTCGACGCCGACCATGTGCCGACCCGCTCCTTTCTGCAGGTCGCCATGGGCTGGTTTCTCAAGGACCCGAAACTGGCGATGCTGCAGACGCCGCACTTTTTCTTCTCGCCCGACCCGTTCGAAAAGAATCTCGATACATTCCGCAGCGTGCCTAACGAGGGCGAGCTGTTTTACGGCCTGCTGCAGGACGGCAACGACCTGTGGAACGCGACTTTCTTCTGCGGCTCCTGTGCGGTGTTGCGGCGCTCGTCGTTGCTGGACATCGGTGGTGTGGCCACTGAAACCGTGACCGAGGATGCGCACACAGCGCTGAAGTTGAACCGGGCCGGCTACAACACGGCGTACCTTGCGATTCCCCAGGCGGCGGGGCTGGCGACGGAAAGTCTGTCACGTCACGTTGCCCAGCGTATTCGCTGGGCGCGGGGCATGGCGCAGATCTTTCGCACTGACAACCCGCTGCTGGGCAAAGGTCTGTCACTGGGCCAGCGGCTGTGCTACGCCAACTCGATGCTGCACTTCTTTTACGGCCTGCCGCGTCTGGTGTTTCTCACCGCGCCACTGGCGTACCTGCTGTTCGGCGCCGAGGTCATGCACGCCTCGGCGCTGATGATCACCGCCTATGTGTTGCCGCACCTGGCCCACGCCAGCCTGACCAATTCGCGGATTCAGGGCCGCTTCCGCCATTCGTTCTGGAACGAGGTCTACGAGGCGGTGCTGGCGTGGTACATCATGGGCCCGGTGCTGATGGCGCTGGTCAATCCGAAATTCGGTGGCTTCAACGTGACCGACAAGGGCGGAGTGGTCGAGGAGAAGTTTTTCGACTGGACGCTGGCGCGGCCTTACATCGTGCTGCTGACGCTGAACGCAGTGGTCTTCGCACTCGGTATCTATAGCCTCTACCAACTGGGCTGGAATAACGATGCGATCACCCTGACCATCGTCATCAACATGGCCTGGACGATCTACAACATCATCATCACCAGCGCTGCGATTGCGGTGGCCAGCGAGATCCGTCAGGTGCGTACCGAGCCGCGGGTCCAGGCCAGACTGCCGATTCGCGTTACCCGCGCCGATGGCGTGGTATTCGACGCCGTGACTCAGGATTTTTCCCAGACCGGCCTCGGACTGGTGATGCCCGCCGATTCGGGCATCGACAGTGGCGACAGCATCACGGTGTCGCTGTATCGCGGTACGCAGACCAGCCATTTCCCTGCCACGGTAATGTTCTGCCGCGACGGTTATCTGGGCACTCGTTTCGATGATCTGTCGCTGCGTCAGCAGAGCGAGCTGGTACGCCTGACCTTTGGCCGTGCCGACACCTGGGCGTCGACCTGGGGCCGCGGCAAGCCGGACACACCGCTGTCTGCGCTGCGCGAAGTCAGCCACATCGGTGTTCGTGGCGTCGTCGAGTTGCTCAAGGCCACTCGCAAGGATTTCAGCCGGTTACTGCCGACCCGTAAAAAAATCTCCCCACCTCCCGCAAATTGATGGATTGAGTAGTCATGACTAAACGGTATTTTCTCGGTGCCGAACGCTTCGCCGTTCGCCGCTCATGGGCCCTGTTGGCTTGTGCGTTGTCCGTGCTCTCCACCGGGATGTGGGCAAGCGCTGCTGAAACGACGGGTGCCAACGAGGGTTACAGCGTGACGCTGCAACAACTGGGGCGCAATTACCCGATGAACCTGCGCGGTGTGGAAGCCACCGACAGCGTCAACTTCAATGTGCGTGCCGATCAGGTGGTGACCGGCGCAAGCCTGTCGCTGAGCTACAGCTATTCGCCGGCGTTGCTGGCGGACCTGTCGCAGATCAACGTCATGATCAACGATGAAGTGGCCGCGACCCTTCCGTTGCCCAAGGAAGGTGCCGGCAAGCCGCAGACGCAGGTGATCGAGATTCCGCCGCAGATGATCACCGAGTTCAACCGCCTGAGCCTGCAGTTCATCGGCCATTACACGATGAGCTGCGAAGACCCGAAGCATTCCAGCCTCTGGGCACGGATCAACAATGACACGCGTCTGGACATCCGTGTCACGCCATTCGCGCTGCCCAACAACCTGGCGATTCTGCCGCTGCCGTTCTTCGACCGCCGCGATGACCGTGACGTGAATCTGCCCGTGGTGATGGGCGCGGCACCCGATAACGCGACGCTCGAAGCTGCAGGCGCGCTGGCTTCATGGATTGGCGCGGCCAAGACCCGCTCGCGCATGGCCAGCTTCCCGGCGCACTTCAATGAGCTGCCGGCCAAGGGCAATGCGCTGGTATTGCTCAAGGGCGATGGTCCATTGCAGCTCGGCGCGCTGACGATGCCTGCGCCGAAAGGCCCGACCCTGACGATGGTGACCCATCCCAACGACCCGAACAGCAAGCTGTTGGTGATCACCGGGCGTGATTCGGCGGAACTCAAGCGGGCGGTCAATGCGCTGGTGGTCGGCGGTCAGAGTCTGGTCGGCAGCAGCGCATTGATCGAGCGTGTCGACCTGCTCGCGCCGCGCAAACCGTATGACGCGCCGAACTGGCTGCCCAGTGATCGGCCGATCAAACTGGGCGAGCTGATGCCTGCCAACAAACTCAACGTCTCCGGTTACGACCCGGGTGACATCACCGTGCCGTTGAACCTGCCGCCAGACCTGTTCAGCTGGCGTGAAGACGGCGTGCCGTTGAACCTCAAATACCGCTACACACCGCAGGAACGCTCGAACAATTCGTCGATCATGGTCAGCCTCAACGACACGCTGATCAAGGCCGAGCCGCTGCCGTCGATCGGGAACCTGAACAACTCGATCGTCTCGCGACTGACGGGCGGCGATGACACGATCAGCCGTGAAGCGCATGTGTACCTGCCGCTTAACTCCGTGGCTTTGCAATCGCGCCTGCAACTGCGCTACATGTTCGATTACCTCAAGCAGGGCGAATGTGGCGACATCATCATCGATAACATGCGCGGCAGCATCGATCCGGAATCGACGCTGGATTTCAGCGGTTACGACCACTTCATGGCCATGCCGAACCTGGGTGTGTTCAAGGATTCCGGGTTTCCGTTCACACGCCTGGCGGACCTGTCGCAGACCGCTGTGGTGCTGGCCGATCAGCCGAGTACTGAAGATGTCAGCGCTTACTTGAGCGTATTGGGTCGTTTCGGCGAATCGACCGGTTACCCGGCGACCGGTGTGTCGGTTATTCACGCTGCACAGATCGCCAGTGCCGCCGACAAGGACATTCTGGTCATGTCCTCGGGCAGCGATCAGCCGTTGCTCAAACAGTGGGCCGACCGTTTGCCGATTTCCGGCAATGCTCAGCAACAGGGCTTCGAGCTTTCCGATCTGGCCTTCCGTCTGCGCGACTGGATGAGCCCGGACCCGGATGAAAACCAGCGTCGGGCGCGGGTGGCCATGGCGTTTTCCAGTGACGCGCGCAGCACCTTCCTGACCGGTTTCGAATCGCCGCTGCACAAGGGGCGCAGTGTCGTGTTGATCTCCAGCGGTCAGCCCGGCGGCATGAGCGACGTTGCCCGTGCGCTGAGCAGCAGCGACAAGGTACAGGGCAGCCTGGTAGTGGTACGCGGCGATTCGGTCGAGGCGCTGGTTGCCGAGCAGAAGTACTACGTTGGTGACCTTGGGCCGATCAAATACGTGCAGTGGCTGATGTCGCGCAACGTGCTGTGGCTGCTGCTGGTGGTTGCCGTGGGTGTGGTGCTGGTGACCGGAGTTGCCTACCTGACCCTGCGCTCACTCGCCAAGCGCCGTCTGGAGCAGGAATAAGCCATGCCGCTCCGTGCACTGAAACTGCGCCGCGCCTCGGGCTGGCTGGTCGGCCTGCTGGCGTCGGCGACCCTGACGCCGGTGCTGGCGAACAGCGCGTGCGATGCTGTGGCCTGGCCGTTCTGGCAGGACTATGCCACGCGCTATGTGCAGGCCGACGGCCGAATGCTGGAGTCGAGCCTGAAGGTCAACCACAGCACCTCCGAAGGTCAGTCCTACGGCATGCTCTTTGCGCTGATGGCCAATGACCGCGCGCGCTTCGACGCGCTGTGGACGTGGACCGCCGCGAACATGATGGGGGCTGATGTCAAAACGCGTCTGCCGGGCTGGTTGTGGGGGCAGGGCGAGGATGGCAACTGGACGCTTCAAGACGCCAACTCCGCGTCCGATGCCGACCTGTGGATCGTCTACGCGCTGCTCGAAGCGGCGCGCGTCTGGCAGCACCCGACCTATCGCGACGATGCGCTGGCCTTGCTCAAGAACGTAGAGTTGCGGCTGGTGGTCAATCTGCCGGGGCTCGGCAAAATGCTCCTGCCCGGCCCCGAAGGTTTCGCGCAGCCCGACCATCTATGGCGCTTGAACGCCAGCTACCTGCCCATTCCGCTGCTACGGCGCCTGGCGAAAGAAGCACCCGGCGGGCCATGGAAGGAAATTGCCGACAACACCGCGAAGCTGATCGACGCATCGAGCCCCAAGGGCTTTATCGCCGATTGGGTTGGCTACCGCGGGACCTCCCCGAAAAGCGGTCTGTTCGTGGTCGATCCGAGCACAGGCGAACTGGGCAGCTATGACGCGATTCGCGTTTACCTCTGGGCGGGCATGACACCTGCGTCCGATCCGTTGGCAGCACGCCTGCTGGCCCGTCTCGACGGGATGTCGAGCAGCACTGCCTCGAGCGGTACGCCGCCGGAAAAGGTCCAGGTGGTCAGCGGTACACGCGAGGGGCAGGGGCCTTTCGGTTATTCGGCGGCGCTATTGCCGTACTTCCACGCCAAGGGTCAGACCTGGCTGGCCGAGCAGCAACAGCGCAGGGTCGAAGCCGGGGTCAGCCAGGCGCTGGCCCGTGACCCGAAAGACCGCACTGAACCGGCCTATTACAACCTCATGCTCAGCCTGTTTGCCTTGGGCTGGGTCGAAAAACGCTATCAGTTCCGTGAAGACGGAACCCTCAAATTATCCTGGGAGACGTCATGCCCGCGCGCCGCCACACGTTAGTCATCGGGTTGGTTGCCGCGATCGCAGCCAGCGTTTCTCAGGCTCAGGCCGCCACCGCCGAGGCGCAGTTGATCGAGCAGGGCCAGTACTGGCAGGCTCGCTCGAACCCGGTGCGGGCTGCCGAGGTCTGGCAGAAGGTGCTGCAGATCGACCCCAATCAGATCGACGCGTTGTATGGCATGGGGCTGATCGGCGTCAAACAGAACAAGCCGCAGCAGGCGCAGACTTACTTGGCTCGTCTGCAGGCCCTGTCGCCAGTGCCGTGGCAGTCGGTGCAACTGGAGCAGGACATCGCCCTCGCTCAGCCGCAGAATCAGGCCTTGCTGGATGAGGCCCGACGCCTCGCCGATGCCGGTGAGCGCGACAAGGCGACCGGGGTCTTTCGCCAACTGTTCAACGGCCGTTTGCCCGAGGGCACGATCGGGCGCGAGTACTACACCAACCTGGGGTTCAACAGCGCGGACTGGCCTGAAGCGCGCAAAGGCTTCGAACGCCTGATCCGGCAGAATCCGGACGACTCGATTCTGGCGTTGTTTTTCGCCAAGCATCTGGCCCGCCGCGAAGACACCCGGGCCGAAGGGATCGCTGCGCTGGCGCGCCTGAGTACGCACCCGGACATCGCCGGGGACGCTGATCAGAGCTGGCGCATGGCGCTGGTCTGGATCGGTCCGCCTACGGCGGCGCAAGTGCCGCTGTTCGAGGCGTTCCTCAAGGTCCATGCCGATGATCAGGACATTCGTGATCAACTCAACAAGGGACGTCAGCAGCACGCCGGTGGCGGCGCCTCAGGCTGGCAGCAGGATCCGCTGGTGGCGCGTGGGCTGAAGGCGCTGGAGCAAAATGATCATGCCGCTGCTGAACAAGCATTTGCCGCGCGCCTGAAAATCAAGGCCGACGATGCCGATGCGCTGGGTGGGCTGGGCGTGGTCCGCCAGCAACAGAATCGACTGGCCGAAGCGGAGCAGTTGCTGACCCGCGCGACTCGCCAGCCTGGTGGCACACGCTGGAAAAGCGCCCTCGAGAGTGTTCAGCTCTGGACATCCTTGCAACAGGCCCGCGACCTGCAGGCCAAGGGGCAGATCGGCAAGGCTCAAGAGTTGCTGGCTCAGGTGCAGCGGCAGAACCCCAGCAGCATCGATGTACGTTTGACTCAGGCCGATTTGCAGGCCCAGGCCGGTCAACTCGACGCGGCCCAGGCGGGCTATCGTCAAGTGCTGGCGACCCAGCGCGGCAATCCGCAAGCCGTGCGCGGGCTGATCAACGTATTGGCGCAAAGCGGCCAGGCCGATGAAGCGCTGCGCCTGCTCGATACCCTGTCGCCTGCCGAACAGGCAGCGCTGGGCGAAAGCGGTCGCTTCAAGGCCTTGCGCGCCACGCAGACGGCACGGCTGGCCGAGCAACGTGGCGATCTGCGTGCCGCTCAGGCGGCCCTGAAGGATGCGGTAAAAAATGATCCAGACAGTGTCTGGACGCGTTTCGACCTGGCGCGTCTGTACCTCAAGACTGACGAGGCGCCCAAGGCCCGCGTGTTGATCGACGAGTTGCTCAAGTCTCGGCCCAACGATATCGACGCGCTCTACACCAGTGCGTTGCTGTCGGTGGAAATGGGCCAGTGGCAGGACGCGCAGGCTACCTTTGCGCGCATTCCTGTCGACCAGCGCACCCCGGACATGAAGGCGCTTGCCGACGAAGTCAACATGACCGTGCAGATCAACCTGGCCATCGGTATCGCCCGGCGCGGTCAGCGTCAGGAAGCGCTGGCGCTGCTCGATCGCCTGCAACCGGTCGCCAGCTGCAGCCCGGAGCGTCAGCTCACGCTGGCCAGTGCCTACATCGACGCCGGCGAGCCGGAGCGTGGCCGGGAAATGGCCCGCGCAGCCATCGCTCAGGCACCTGCGCAGTCACCTGATTTGCTGCTGCAATACGCCAGCCTGTTGCTCGCGGCGGAGGATGACGTGCAGGTCAATGCGATCCTGCGCACTATGCAGGGCCAGCCCATGGGCGTGCAGACCCGTAAACGCTTCGATGACTTGCTGTATCGCTACCGCATTCGTCAGGCCGATTTGCTGCGTGAGGGCGGCGATCTGGCTGGCGCGTATGACACGTTGGCCCCGGCCCTGGCCCAGCGTCCGGACGACATTCAGGCGGTGTCGGCCTTCGCCCGGATGTACACCGCCAACGGTGACAGCGCCAAGGCCTTCGAACTCTACAAGCCGTTGTTGCAGCGTAAGCCCAACGATCCGCAAGTACTCCTGGGGGCTGCTGACGCGGCCGTGAAGGCTCATGATTATGCCTTTGCCGAAAAGGCCTTGAGCCAGTTCCGCGCGTTGCAGCGCAACGACCCGCAGACCCTCACCGAGGCCGCGCGCATCTACCAGAGCATGGGCCAGACCGGCGCGGCCACCGAGTTGCTGCGCAAGGCTGTGGCCATCGAACAAAGCGAAAAACAGCGTCTGATGGCTACGCAGGGCGGGTCGGGTGTGACGTCGTCCAATCCGTTCGCGGCGGGCGGTTCACGCAGCCTGGCCGCAGCGTCTGCCATCCCGGCACCGGCACAGGTGTCGCTCAGCGGCGGGGCGGCGACGAGCTTGCCGGCCACGCGTGAAACGGCCTACCCCGGCCAGAGCGCTGCGCAGCAACCGTTGTCAGCCGGACGTGCGCAAAGCGTGCGTGGCAATCCGTTTCTGGCTGCTGGCGACCGCGATCAGGCCAGCAGCGCACAGCAGGCGCTCAATCGTATTCTCGAACAGCGCAGCGGCTTCGTCAGTCAGGGCCTCGCCGTGCGCAGCAATAACAGCGAGTCCGGCCTGAGCAAGCTCACTGTGGTCGAGACGCCGCTGGAGATCAACGTGCCGGCCGGCGATAACCGCGTGGCCGTGCGCGTCACGCCGGTGTCGCTGAATGCAGGCAGTGTGAAATCCGATGCGGGCGCTCGTTTTGGCGGTGGAACGGCCGGCGCAGCAGGTTCGCAGAGCGACAAGGGCGTCGGTCTGGCGGTCGCCTTCGAACGCCCCGAAGAGGGCCTCAAGGCTGATATCGGCACCACCCCCGTGGGTTTCAAATACAGCACGGTCGCAGGCGGCGTGAGCGTCGACCGGCCGTTGGGCAATAACCCTGATCTGCGTTATGGCCTCAACGTGTCACGGCGTCCGGTGACAGACAGCGTGACTTCGTTTGCCGGTTCCACCGACGAGCGCAGCGGTCTGTCCTGGGGCGGGGTGACCGCCAACGGCTGCCGCGGGCAGATCAGCTATGACGATCAGACCATTGGCGGCTATGGCTACGGTTCCTGGCACAAGCTGGTCGGCACCAACGTCAAATCCAACACCCGTGGCGAAGTCGGTGGTGGCGTCTACTGGTACTTGCGCAATGCCGAGGACAGCAAGCTGACCGCGGGCCTGAGTCTGATGGGCATGAGTTACGCCAACGACCAGAGTTACTTCACTTACGGTCATGGTGGCTATTTCAGTCCGCAGAACTTCTACGCCATCGGCGTGCCGGTGATGTGGGCGCAGCGCACCGAGCGCTTCAGCTATCAGGTCAAGAGTTCGGTCGGCGTGCAGCACTTCAAGCAGGATGGCGCCGCATTCTTCCCCGACGACAGCACTCTGCAAGCCGCTTCCGGCCAGCGTTACTCAGGGCAGAGCAAGACCGGTGTGGGCTACAACCTGAGCGCGGCTGGGGAATACAAGCTCGATTCCAGCCTGTTCCTGGGCGCCAACCTGGGCCTGGACAACGCCCGCGACTATCGCCAGTTCAGCGGAGCGCTTTACCTGCGCTACATGTTCGAGGACATGACTGGCCCCATGGAGCTGCCGGTCAGCCCTTACCGTTCACCTTATTCCAACTGATTTCTGGAGAAATTCGATGCCTTCCGTTCTTGCCGGTATGACCCTTCTGGTCCTGGGAGAAAGCCACATGAGTCTGGCCGACCACCTGATGGAGCCGCTGCATGACAACCTGACCCGTCAGGGTGCGATCGTGCATTCGATTGGCGCCTGCGGGGCCAGTGCCGGTGACTGGCTGATCAGCAAGAAGGTCGATTGCGGTGCCGAACAGAAAGGCAACGGCAAGATCGTCATCAAGGGTCGTGACGCGACTACTACGCCGATTAGCGAACTGATCGCTGCCGACAAGCCCGACCTGGTGGTCATCGTGATCGGTGACACCATGGCTTCGTATGACAAGCCTTCGTTTCCCAAAGCCTGGGCGTGGCAGAGCGTAACCGGCCTGACCAAGGCCATTGCCGCCACCGGCACCAAATGCGCATGGGTCGGCCCGGCGTGGGGCAAGGCGGGCGGCATGTACCAGAAGAACGACGCACGGACCCAGTTGATGTCGCAGTTCCTGGCCAGCAACGTGGCACCCTGCACCTATATCGACTCGCTGAGTTTTTCCAAGCCAGGCCAGTGGATCACCACCGACGGCCAGCACTTTACCGTGGCCGGTTACAAATCCTGGGGCACTGCGATCGGTGATGCACTGGGCAAACTACCGGTCAGCAGTGTCAGCGCAGCAGGAGCCAGACAATGATCGCCTTGCGCCTGATCGCCGCCAGTGCGGTTGCCGTATTGCTGGGCGTGCAAGCGCAGGCGGCCGACATCGCCCTGTATCCCACCGGCCCTGCGCAGGATTCGGCGTTCATTCGCTTCGTCAATGCGGCCACCGCGCCGCTGCAAGTGATCGCTCGTGAAGGCCAGGCGCCGTTGCAACTGGACAACGCAAAACCGGTTTCACTGTTTTTCCCGGTGCAGGCCAGCAGTTCGATAAAGGGCACACTGGTCAGCGGCGACAAAAAACTGCCGATGGACGTCAGCGTCGAGCCCGGCGAGTTCGCCACCGTCGTACTCACCGCACAGTCCGACGGTAGCCTCCAGCCGGTGACTGTCCGTGAACAGCCCGATGACTTCAACGGTTTGAAAGCCTCGCTGGCGTTCTTCAGCCTGGATGCCGGATGCAGTGAGGCGAGCCTGCGTCCTGCCGGTCGCAGCGCCGACCTGTTCAAGTCGGTTGCCACGGGCACCCTGCAACGCCGTTCGATCAACCCGGTCAGCCTTTCCGTGCAACTCGTCTGCGCCAACGCCACTGTCGGCGCGCCGCTGGACCTGGGCGAGCTCAAGGCCGGCGAGCGCTACAGCGTGCTGCTGGTGCCGTCCGCCACAGGCCCGCGTCTGTTGTCGGCCACGGACACATTGTCCAACTGATCAGGCTCTTTCGTCGTCATGGTATTTGCCTCGCTCGAGTTTCTGATGGTGTTCCTGCCCGCTTTTCTGCTGGCCTACACGGCGAGCCCTGCGGCGTGGCGCAATGTCGTGCTGTTGATCGGCAGCTGGTTGTTCTACGGCTGGCTGAGCCCGTTGTTTCTGGCGCTGCACATGCTGCTGACCGTGGTGGCCTGGGTCGGCGGTCTGCTGGTCGACCGGGCGCGGCAAGGCTCGAAAGGGCGAGTGCGGCTGTTGGTGGCGTTGATCGTGTTCAACACCGCCGTGCTGTGTTGGTACAAGTACGCCAACATCGTCGCCGGCACCTGGAATGCGCTGATCACCTGGTATGGCGCGATGCCGCTCGATTGGCAGCGGGTGGCGCTGCCGGCCGGGCTGTCGTTCATCGTCCTGCAGGCGATTTCCTATCTGGTGGACGTACATCGGCATACCGTGCCGGTCGAGCGCAGCTTCATCAATTACGCGACCTACATTTCGATGTTCGGCCATTCCATTGCCGGCCCGATCATTCGCTACGACTGGGTGCGCCGTGAACTGGTGCAGCGTTACTTCACCCGGCAGAACTTCGCCTTGGGCGCTCGGCGCTTCATGATCGGCATGAGCATGAAGGTGCTGGTGGCCGATACCCTGTCGCCGCTGGTCGATGTGGCCTTTCACCTGCCGGCCCCGTCGCTGATCGATGCGTGGCTTGGCTGCCTGGCGTACTCGCTGCAACTGTTCTTCGATTTCGCCGGTTACAGCGCCATGGCCATCGGCCTGGGACTGATGCTCGGCTTTCACTTTCCGGAAAACTTCAACCGGCCTTATCTGGCCCGCAGTATTCAGGACTTCTGGCGACGCTGGCACCTGTCGCTGTCCAGTTGGCTGCGCGACTACCTGTACATCGCGCTGGGCGGTAATCGGCACGGCGTCTGGAACACCTACCGCAACCTGTTCCTGACCATGGCCATCGCCGGTCTGTGGCACGGCGGTGACAGCTGGAATTACCTGCTCTGGGGCGCGGCGCATGGTGTGGCGTTGTGCGTCGATCGCGCCTGGTCGCGCTCGAATCTGCCTGCTGTTCCAAGGCCGCTGGCGCACCTGCTGACGTTGCTGTTTGTGTGCCTGGCGTGGACGCTGTTTCGCGCCCCGGACTTTGCCACCGCGATGAACATGTATGCCGGGCAGTTCGGCCTGCACGGCCTGGGCCTGGGCGATGCGCTGGCCGTGACCCTGCGCCCGGCACACGGCATGGCCGCCTTGTTGGGTGTGGCCTGCGTGCTCGCGCCGTTGCTGCAGGCTCGCTGTGAGCAGCGTTTCGGCAACCGGACGCTATTCGTCTATGGCGCCGCGCTGTGGCCGGTGGCCGGATTTCTGCTGTCGTTCGCGCTGATTGCCAGCCGCGAAACGGTTCCGTTTCTGTACTTCCAGTTCTGAGGCCGGTGCCCATGACTACTCCGTCTGCTGTACCGCCTCCACCCATTGAACTGGCCGTGCGCACCTGTGGTGTGGCGGGCATTACCCTGGCGCTGTTCCTCGGCGTTGGCTTGCTGGCCTCGGGCATGTTGCTGGTCAGCGGCAAGGTCGAGCTGCTACCCAGGCCGCTGACCCTCGACGCAGCGCTGCACGGCGAAGTGACTCACCAACTGGCGAAACAACTGTCCGTGAGCTTTCTGAGCCAGCATGCGGCCAATATCGAGCGCGGTGCGAGCTGGCTGCTGTTCCACGACACCGGCCCGCGTGTGCGCCAGGGGTGTCCGGGCTGGTTGTTCCTGACCGATGAGTTCAGGCTCAATCGCGACGCGCAGGCCAATGCGCAGCGCAAAGCCCAGGCGGTGATCGCTGTGCAGCGCAGCCTCAAAAAACGCGGTATCGAATTGTTGGTCGCCGTGGTCCCGGACAAAAGTCGCATTGCCGCCACCCGACTGTGTGGTCTCTACCGGCCTGACGTATTGCAGGCGCGTGTCGAGCAATGGACGCATGATTTGCAAGCGGCTGGCGTCGATGCTCTGGACCTGACCGCAACCCTTCAACCGCTGGGCGAAACAGCTTACCTGCGTACTGATACGCACTGGAGCGAGAGTGGCGCCAACAGCGCCGCCAGAGCCATCGGCTTGCAAGTGCAAAAAGCCGGCATTCAGGCCACTCCGCAGCGTCAATTCCAGATTCAGACGTTACCCATTGCCGAACGCCCCGGCGATCTGGTGCGCCTCGCCGGACTCGACTGGTTGCCGTCGTCATTACAACCTGCGCCGCAAAGCGTAGCCACCACGCAGATCACCGAGCTTGCCAGCGAATCAGCGACTGGCAGCGACAACCTGGACGACCTGTTCGGCGACAGTAACCTGCCCAACGTCGCGCTGATCGGCACGTCGTTCTCGCGCAATTCGGGTTTTGTCGGGTTTCTACAGCGCGAACTCGGCGCCCCGATTGGTAACTTCGCCAGGGACGGCGGCGAGTTCTCGGGCGCTGCCAACGTCTACTTCGACAACCCGGCCTTCCGCCAGACGCCGCCCAAACTGCTCATATGGGAAATCCCCGAACGGGATCTGCAGACGCCTTATGTGGCGATCGAAAAGTTAGATATACCTGTAAAATAAACGTCGGGCATACCCTGTTAGAGCTGCTGTTACGAATATCGAACTTTAGATGGAAGAACACCCGGCCGAAGCCGGGCGCTCTTTAGGCAGGGTGGTGTTTATTCAACAGTATATTTTTTCTCAGCGATGAAAGCGGGTTCCTTCCAGTGGGGGCCTTTAGCCGTGCGACCTTTTTCATCTAAAGCCAGAATGCCTTCACGAAAAAGTCTGGTATAAGTGCCCCAGAGCTCACCGGACTGGAGAGCCTCAAATTTATAAGCGGTGTAGAGTCTGTCTATTCGTGGTTGGGACAAATTTAGAGCAAAGACTGCCAATACATCTGCCACGGTTTCATTAATGATAATGTCTTTGATATTGGTCATTTTATTGGCCTCTCAATGCGTCTGCATGATCTTGTTTGTCTCCAGCCGATAGAGCCGCTTCGGTGTAAAGAAAATCACGATTTTCGTTAATTCTATAATCCTCAAGGGCTGCCGTATGAGCGTTATTCCATACGTTACCTTGCACGCCATCAGCCACCCCCAGTGCCCTGTAACGTTCTAATTCCCTGAGCTCGTGGGTGTAAAATCTTTTATCAGTATCCGTCACGGCTAACTCGCCACGCAAAATTTTTCCAGACGATTGATCATTATAGTATTTGCATCTGATGAGCCGAATCGGCTTGTGTGCAGCTTAACGAGATCAATGCCGTCCTGAGTGACTGAGGCGGTTGTCCAGTCGAGGTTCTGGGTGGGGCCGCCCGCTTTTTCAGGATCGTACATTCGACCGCTATGCTCTCCTTTGGTTGTTGCCCCTTCATAGGGGCTGTTGAACACCACATAGACCGGAGGCAGACCCGAATTTAGCGGGTAAACATAAATGGCATCCCGAATGTCCATCTGACTGGTGCCGGGTAAAGGTTCGGCCTTCACCTCGATAGGCTCCAGTGTAATTCCAGCGTACGCCGGAGTTTCGACTGGTTGCGCCACCGTCGTCGTTGAGCTGTTTCCAGGTGCTGCGATTGGAAACGTCAAGGTGATGGGCGGGGTGTCCGAAGTGTTAAAGGTGTAGGCGTTGGCCACTGGGTCCAGTATCAGAGCCCTCACAGGCACCTTGGGAGAAAATCCGCCTTCGGCTTGTGTTGCCACGACTGAATACTTCGACTGATCGCCGTAAATTCTATAGGGCATATCGACCGTTCCACCCGTTGCCGCCACGTCATTCAAGGCGTCGGGCAGATCAGGCATCAGAACTCTGGCCGGAAGGTCCAGCATTCTTTCCGGTAACTCTCCATTGCCAAGCGAAGGGGAGTACAGCAACGTGCCGATGCCTACGGCTGTGGTAGAGCTGACAGCCGTGCCTGCGAGAGCAGTTAATAGTTCGATAGCGGCTTGAATGGTAGCGTCCAGAAAGAGACCGGATCCTGCCGTAACGGAAATGACTCCTGCAACTGCACCCAACTGCGGTGTACCAGCTTCCGGGAGCCTGAGCGTCTTGCCCGCTTCTAGCGCTTGAGCTTCTGCCGTCACGCGCGCGTGCTCGTCAGCGTCACGCTGGGCCTGCGTCTCTGCCTCCATACGAGCTTGTTCAGCCGCTTCGGCAGCTACTCGGCGAGCTTCTGCTTCGGCAGCAAGAAGAGCCTGCTCATCCGCTACTCGCTTGGCTTCAGCCTCCGCTGCAACTCGGGCTTGTTCAGCGGTTTCGGCAGCAAGTCGAGCGTGCTCTGCAGCTTCAACGGCAAGCCTCGTCGACTCGGTTTCTGCCGCGATACGTGCGTCCTCCCTGGCCTGCGCTGCAGCAATAGTATGGCTCAGTGATACAGACCTCTCTGTGAGAATCCTGATTTTCTCTTCAAGAATTTTTGCTCTGTAGGCTGCTGTAACTGAGGCTTCCCAGCTTTTATAAACGTCAAGGGGAGAGCCCAGGTCTCTTCTTGTTTGAAAGATATTTAAAAAATCCACAGCGTTTTTTTTAATATCTACCGCCAATGCATGCCTGCCAAAGAAAGCATGAGCGCCTTCTTTGCTTTTGGCTAACTCAGCAGCGCGCTGTGAAATCAGGCTGTCCACCACGTTTTTTTCAATCGTAGACTTTTCTAACTCAGAGAAGGGGTAATCTCCTACACCGGCAGAAATTTCCGCGTCAACGTCAGCCGGAAGGAGGGGCAAAAAGTCTATGTAAGACTGATGGATATTTTGCTGTGTTGAAGAGGCCGTCACGATAATGGATATCGTGTACTGTTCGTTTCTTATACCCCTTTTACTGAAGAATGCATCCATCTCATGGTTTGCAGGAATACTGCCGTCCCATCGCAGCGGTCTGGCGATTACTCCGGCTCCCGATAGCGGGCCTAATGGCCTGGGCAACGGCTGGCCAGGTGTTACGATTGTGGGTGGAAGAGTAATGACGTTTTGCGGCATGTGCTTATCCTTAAGGTTTAAATCGCCGAATAATATCTCCTTGATATTAGCTAGTATTAATAGTCACGAAGTGCGGTACATAGGTATAGGTAGTTGTTTTTTTGTTCAGGCTTTCAGGCACGCAATTGAAACGCATGCTGGTGTAGGACTGGTCAGCGGCCGCACGTAGTGTTGCCGGTTTTGTAATCCATCGCAGTGTTAAGGCGTTACTTCTGGTGCTGAATGCATTGGTCGCGGCGTACGTTGCTTTGAACCCATGGGACAGCAAAAGCCCCCCATAACCGAGCTAACCGTTCGGCCAGTTCACCCCAAACGCGGATCGACCACAAACTCCAGTTCTTTGGCCGTTGCCACTACCGCCCTGAACTCCGGGTGCTGGACGTTGAGCAGGTAGTTGGACTCGCGCGGGATGATCACGCTGGGCACTGCCAGTGCCACGCTCTGAGCGGAGGCCAGCCAGTCGTCGCCGAACGAGGCGGTTGCCGGTGGCGCGGGTTCTTCACGCCAGTCGCGGGGCAGAGTGTCCGGGCGCGCATTGAGGACGTGCTCCTCGGCAATCTGCAGCTCAAGCATCGTGTAGTGCTGAGCCACAGTGGCGTTGTTCAGGTGCACCAGCACTTCCAGCAGCGCCAGTGACTCGCTGCCCGCGCAGTACACGCAGGCGTTGCCCTTGCTGTTCCAGCGTCCGCCGTAGAGCTTGGCGCCCTCGCCATCGAAGGCCTGTGCCAGCCATTTGCGCTTGACCAGTCGATAGACCGCTATCACGCCACGACCCCGTGTTCCAGGCGGCCGATCAGGTCGAGCACTGCCTGAGCCTCTGCCGAGGTCGCGAGCATTTCCAGTGGCCTGCGATTGCCCAGCCCGTAGACCGGGTTGGCCAGCCAGAGGCGAGTCGCTTCGGCGTCGTTTTCGAACAGGTCCAGTGCCGCCTTGTACACCGCTGCCAGGCGGAACAGCCGATCGCTTTCTTCGGCGTTGAAGCGGCGCACCTTCAGGCGTCGCTGCAAGGTTGCCGGCGCTATGCCCAGATGCTCGGCCAGGGTCGAGCGGTTCAGGTCGGTGTAATGCGCCAGACGTTCGAAGACTTCATACGGCAAGCCGTCATGCAGCGCCGAGTACAGCCGCGCGCCTCGTGCGGGGATACCCAGGTGTTGCCAGAAATCGTCCTGCCGGGGCAGGGCCGGATGGTAGTCGCTTATGGGCAAAGACATGGCACACCTGTCTATCGAGTGATTGCAATTGAATCTATCAATTGATAATAGGCACGTTTCAGACGTCGTGATAGTGATTCGCAGCAACTAATTGCGAATAAAACTACAGAAACTTCAAAAATCACCGACTTAGGCTATAGGTTTAGTTTGAATGTTGCTGATCTCGCGTTATAGGCTCGATGTCAGTCGCTTCCGATGGTGCCGTCTAACGAATATGTGCTGTCCGCCGTGGTCAGCCTGATTTTCCTGCAGTGAGAACCACACGATGTCCACGCTTGCGCTATTGATATGCGATGACTCGAACATGGCGCGAAAGCAGCTGTTGCGCGCGCTACCTGAAGACTGGGATGTGTCGGTCACGCTGGCCACCCAGGGGCAGGAAGGCCTGGAAGCGATTCGTAAAGGTCAGGGCCAGGTGGTCCTGCTCGACCTGACCATGCCGGTGATGGACGGTTACCAGACGCTGACGGCGATTCGTGCCGAAAACCTCGACGCCAAGGTGATTGTGGTGTCGGGCGACGTGCAGGACGAGGCCGTTCGTCGGGTCATGGAGCTGGGCGCGCTGGCGTTTTTGAAAAAACCCGCCGACCCGGACGAACTCAAAAGCACACTGGAGCGCCTTGGCCTGCTGGGCAAGCCTGCCGCGTCACCGGTTGCACTGCCGGCCCTCAACAACAAGGGCGGGGTGATCAGCTTTCAGGATGCCTTCCGCGAAACCATCAACGTCGCCATGGGCCGTGCAGCGGCGTTGTTGGCCAAGGTGCTGGGCGTGTTCGTGCAACTGCCGGTGCCCAACGTCAACATGCTTGAAGTTGGCGAGTTGCACATGGCGCTGGCCGACGCTCACAGCGACCAGCGTCTGACCGCGGTGTGTCAGGGCTACATCGGTGGCGGTATCTCTGGTGAAGCGCTGCTGATTTTTCATGATTCGGAAATCTCCGGAATCTCGCAACTGATGGGCGGCGATCACTCCGACAGTTCCGACATGGAGATGCTGCTCGATCTGTCCACGATCCTGATCGGCGCCTGCCTGAGCGGCATTGCCGAACAGATCGACATTGCCTTTTCGCAGGGCCATCCCCAGTTGCTGGGTGCACAGGGCGGCATCGACGAGCTTATCCGCATCAATCAACAGCGCTGGAAAAAGACCCTGGCGGTCGAAATCAGTTACAGCGTGGAAGGCCACAATCTGCATTTCGATCTGCTGATGCTGTTCACCGAAGATTCGGTCGAGCTGCTTACCAAAAAACTTGCCTACATGATGAGCTGACCCATGAGCAACGCTATTGAAATCAACGAGCTTCATTGGTTGCTGGCCGTCACGCAGAACATTGACGTAGGCATCGTGGTGCTGGACCTGAACTACCGCGTGACGGTCTGGAATACCTTCATGGAAAACCGCTCGGGTGTGGTGCCCTACGTGGCAGTCGACAAGACCTTTTTCGAGATTTTTCCGGAGGTCAACGCGAAGTGGTTCAGCAAGAAAATCGATAACGTCGTGACCCTCGGCACGCCGGCGTTCACCATCTGGGAGCAGCGGCCGTATCTGGTGCGTTTCAAGAATTATCAGCCGATCACCGGGCAGGAGGAGTTCATGTATCAGAACACCACCCTGTTCCCGCTGCGCTCGACCACCGGGGCGATCAGCCATGTGTGTCTGGTGATATATGACGTTACCGACGTCGCGGCCAACCGCAATCAGTTGCTGGCGGCCAACAACAAGCTGCAGCAACTGTCGGGCTCAGCGAAAAGCTGAGCCGCGCCCGGGCTTGGCGATGAATGAAACCGGCACTGCGGGCTTGATCCCGCTCGTGCTAGGATCGCGATTTTTCCGCTGACGCTCAGGGACATCATGCGACCTCAAGCCACCCTCACTGTTTTGCCTGTCGAGCGCCCGCTGGTCGGGCGTGTCAGCCCGCCGGGCTCCAAGTCGATCACCAACCGCGCATTGTTGCTGGCCGGGCTGGCCAAAGGCACCAGCCGCCTGACCGGCGCGCTGAAGAGTGACGACACGCGCGTGATGTCCGAAGCCCTGCGTCTGATGGGCGTGCAGGTCGACGAGCCGGATGACAGCACCTTCGTGGTCACCAGCAGCGGGCATTGGCAGGCGCCGCAGCAGGCGCTGTTCCTCGGCAACGCCGGGACGGCGACACGCTTTCTGACCGCGGCACTGGCCAACTTCGAAGGCGACTTCGTGGTGGATGGTGACGAATACATGCGCAAGCGTCCGATCGGGCCGCTGGTCGATGCCTTGCAGCGCATGGGCGTGGAAGTCAGCGCACCCAGCGGTTGCCCGCCGGTGGCCATCAAGGGCAAGGGCGGTCTTGAGGCCGGTCGTATCGAAATCGACGGCAACCTGTCCAGCCAGTACGTGTCGGCACTGCTGATGGCCGGTGCCTGTGGCAAGGGGCCTGTGGAAGTTGCACTGACAGGCAGCGAGATCGGTGCGCGTGGTTACCTTGACCTCACGCTAGCGGCCATGCACGCGTTCGGTGCCGAGGTTCAGGCCATCGGCGACGCCGCCTGGAAAGTCTCGGCTACCGGTTATCGCGCTACGGATTTCCACATCGAGCCGGATGCCTCGGCGGCCACTTACCTGTGGGCTGCGCAGGCCCTGACCGAGGGCGCTATCGACCTGGGCGTGGCCAGCGACGCGTTCACGCAACCCGATGCGCTGGCCAGCCAGATCATCGCCAGCTTCCCGAACATGCCGGCCGTGATCGACGGCTCGCAGATGCAGGACGCGATTCCGACGCTGGCCGTACTGGCCGCCTTCAATCGTCAGCCGGTGCGCTTTGTCGGTATCGCCAACCTGCGGGTCAAGGAGTGCGACCGCATATCGGCACTGTCCCACGGCCTGTGCGCCATCGCACCCGGCCTGGCGGTCGAAGAGGGTGACGATCTGATCGTCAACGCCAACCCGGCGCTGGCAGGCACTACGGTCGATGCCTTGATCGACACCCACTCCGACCATCGTATCGCCATGTGCTTTGCGCTGGCGGGCCTGAAGATCGCCGGCATCCGCATTCTCGACCCTGATTGCGTCGGCAAGACCTACCCGGGCTACTGGGATGCGCTGGCCTCATTGGGCGTCACCGTCCAGCGCTGACCGCGGGCGCAGCGGCCGTTTTTCAAATCCCGAAAAACGGCTGCATCATCCGCGCCAGCAACCCGTGAAAACGCAGCTTCGATTCAGTGGCCAGTACGCAAATGCATTCCCGGTCGGGGTAGGCGATGGGCTGGTGATGGATATGGCTGTCCAGGTCGGCCACATCGTTGAGTCCGAACTCCCCCTGCACGTCGTAATACGCGCCCTTGAGGACCATGGTCATCTCGCCGCTTTCGTGGCTGTGGACCGGCATGCTCACGCCGGGGGCGATTTTCAGCAGCATCAGGTTGCCCTGTTCGATGCCTTCGGCGCGTACTCGTTGTACGCCGGGGATCAGGGTCTTCCACTTCAATGTGCTCAGGTGTCGACCAAAATGCGCCTGCATGCAGACCGGCATCAGGTCCGGGTCCTGATTGGCCGCCGGCATCGAGTGCAGGGCGGGTAAAAGCCCCGCTTGCTGCTCGTCAAGCCGCGCCAGCATGGCCGATCTGCCCTTGAGCGGCACCACACTGCTGGTGTGCTGCTGCATCAACACACCGCCAATCGCCTCGGCCTGCCTGAGCCGCGCCCGGCACTCGGCACAGCGCTCCAGGTGCGCGGCAGTGACTAACGAGATGACCTGCGACAGCGCCCCTGCGGCATAACTGACCAGCGTGGCGTCGTCCGGATGATGTTGTGGACCCATCATGATTCCTCTATCCGCGAGCGCAATTTTTGAAACGCCAGGCGCAGGCAGGACTTTACTGTGCCGAGCGGCATACCCAGGCGTTCGGAAATCTCCCGGTGGCTGAGCGCTTCGAAATACGACATTCGCAACACTCGGGCCTGATCGGCAGGCAGGTTCTGGATGGCGATGTTGAGTTGTTGTTCCTGGCGCTGGCTGTAATCGAGTGTTCGATCTACCGGAGCTTCCAGACGCTCAAGTTGTTCCAGCGAGTTCTGCACCTGCACCCAGCCACGGTCCTTGCGCACACTGTCGATGTAAAGATTGCGTGCGATGCGAAACAACCATGTCCCCAGGCTGGCCTTGGCCGGGTCGAACGAGTCGGCCTTGTGCCACAGTTTGAGCAGTACCTCCTGCACCAACTCTTCGGCCTGACCTTCTGGCACATTCAGCCCGGTGAGGTAGCGCAACAGGCGCGGAGCGAAGTGATCGTAAATGCGCATGAAGCTATCGCGGTCCCTCTGGCGGGCCACGGCGGTGACTTCATCGATCCAAAGTCGGGTGATTGTCGATTCGCTGTGAGAGGGGGACAAGTGACAGAAGGTCCTGAGACTGGCAGTTATGCGCATGATCCACCTTCTGATCACCATTGTGTGGGTTTGGTTCGCTATGCAGAGGTGTTACGTAACGGGGGGGGGGAGTGGATCACAGGATGTGATGAGTGGCGGTTTGACTTGCAGATCCGGCCATGGCAGTGGCCGCGGGCCAGATCTTGCCGTCTTTGGCCACTGTCATTTCTGACAGTAGAGTCATTAACGTTAAATGATTACTTTGTGTTCTGGATGTCATCAATGTCATGGAGACAAACATGGATACTCGCGTTGCACGCGTTTCATCTTCGCTGGCCACCCTGTTGTTGATCATCGTTTGCATGGGGCTTATTTTTGCGCCTGAGCGATCACAGGCTCAGGTTGCGAACCTGGCGACCTGTCTGACAGGGACTCACACTGCCGACTGGTCGCCGGGACTGACCAACACCGATCAGTTGGTCAATGTATCGACGACAAGCAACTGGGGGCCCTGTGTTTCTCCTTCATTTCCTCTGGCAGTCAGCGCTTCGTCCAGTCAAAACTTTCAGGCGAATTTTTCCTGTCAGTCGTTGCTGCTGCAAACGCCGACCATTACATGGGTCATCAACTGGAGCGATGGCGCCACCAGTACTTACGAGTTCAGTGCGACGCTCAATAATATCGGTAATCTGAATACGACCATTGTGGGTGTCGGAAAAATCGTCGATGGCCGGTACAAGAATGCCAAGGCGATGAGTACATTTGTACTTGGCGATATCGAGTCCACATTGAGCAACGATTGCGCCAAGACGACCGGCGTAACCAGCGTTAGGGGTCTTTCAACACTGGTGATTGCCCAGTAACAGATGGCCAGGGAAGGCATGAAACAGCCTGCTACAAGGGCTTGTGATGCAGACTGACCCCTAGCCCCATCGACTCCCCCTGCCGTAACAGCTTCAACCCCGGATGCCCAGGCAAATGATGGGTATTCACCGGGTGGCTGACGGGCTCGAAACAGAAGAAATTCAGTCCCGGAGGGCAGAACACCAGAAAGTACTCGCTGCCGGTGGCGTGGCAGTGCAGTTCATAGCCCAGGTCCGGCTGGCTGATGACGCTGTGGCCGTCCCAGCCGGTGAAGCCGTTGTCCAGTCGTGCTTCGGGCAGCCTGTTGCTGTGCTGGAAGTCCCATTCGGTGGGCAGATCCTGCAACTCATTCGGCAAACCTGCCTCGTCGCACAGCCAGACCTGCGCAGCTTTGGCCTGCAAGCGTGTGTGAGGCGTGCGTGGCAGGTAAGGGTGCAAGCCCAGGCCGTGCCACATGGCGCGGCTGTCCAGATGAGTGGTGGTCAGTTCGATACTCAGTTTGCCGTCGTGCAGGGTGTAGCGCAGGTGCGCGCGGTAGGCGAATGGCGTCTGGCTGTCGAGTTGCAGGCAGACCTGCTCTGCGCTCTGCTCGATGACGGTCCATGCCTGCTGCCAGGCGCTGCCATGGATCGGCAGCGGGTCGTTGGCGCTGTTCGGCTCCAGGGCCAGCCAGCCGTCTGGTGTCTCGAAACCGCCGTTGCCGATCCGGTTCGACCAGGGTGCCAGCGGGTAGCAGGCCAGCCGACGAGGCGTCCCGGCCGCCAGAGCCTGTTCGTCGCTGGGGCGCAGCAGGGGTTGCCCACTGGCCAGGACGATCCAGTTGACGATACTGCCGCCGATGTCGGGGGCCAGGGTCAGACGGGTCAGGCCATCTTCAAGGGTCAGTACGTTCGTGGACATGCTTCAAAGCCTTTCTGGATGATTGAGAGTCAGGCGATTGGGCGCGACGCCAGGTCAGCAGCACGATGCCGCTGACGACGATCAGCCCGCCGACCACCTGACCGCTGCTGAGCAATTGATCGAGAATCAGCCAGCCAAACAGCAGGCTGGCCACCGGTTCGATGTTCATCACTGGCGCGTTGCGGGCGATGTCCAGCCGTGCCATGCAGATGAACAGCAGCGAGAAACCCAGCCCGTACAAAACCACCAGACTGGCCAGTGCGGTCCAGCCGACAGAACTCTTTGGCAGACCCACGCCGCCGGGCAGCACGCCGCTGCTGCCGGCGATGGCTGCGACGACAAACACCACGGCCATGGTCAGCATGCTGCGTACGCTGCCGCGCATGCCCGCCAGTTTGTTATCGGTAATCCACAGCGCAAAGGCGAACACCACCGCCGCGGTCGACGCGTAGGCGACACCCTCCAGCCATCGCGGCTCGCTGCTGCCGGGGTTCGACAGGCGCTGTGGCACATCCAGCGCCAGCGTCAGGCCAAACAGAATCAGGCCCATCAGGCCGGCTGCGCGCCGCGTTGGCCGGGCACCGCCCAATGCCCAGGTCAGCAACGCCAGCAGGATCGGCGAGACATTGACCACCAGCAAGGCCAGGGCCACCGGAATACGCGCTACCGCCGAGTAGATGCAAAAGCTCTGCGTGGCGATCAGCAACCCCAGAAGCAGCTGCCAGCGCCAGGTACTGGCAGGCAGGCTGAGCCTTTCACGCTGCCAGAGCACCAGACTGGTCAGTACCAGCAAGGTCACGCCGGAGCGACAGAGAATGGCCAGCAGCAGGCCGGTGTCATGATCGAAGGCAATGCGTGCCGCGATGTGGTTGCCGGCAAACGAACAGGCCAGCAGCGCCAGAATCAGCACGGCGATGTGGCGCGGAAACAGGGCAGGGGCAGACATACGCAAACCAGCCTCCTTGGCTGGACAACAGAGGTGCATGCCGGAGCGCTTTCAAGCGCTCCGGCAGCCTTGCAACTGGAGACGTCAGAGCACGACGCTCGGCAGCCACAATGAGATGGCAGGAACATAGGTCACCAGCATCAGCACCAGGAACAGCGCAACATAGAACGGCACCAGTGCTTTTACCGTGGCTTCGATGGTGACTTTACCCACAGCGGCACCGACAAACAGCACCGCGCCCACCGGCGGGGTAATCAGCCCGATCCCCAGATTGACCAGCATGATCATGCCGAAGTGCACCGGGTCGATACCGACGCCGACGATGACCGGCAACAGAATTGGGGTCAGGATCAGAATCAGCGGCGCCATGTCCATGACCGTACCGAGCAGCAGCAACATCACGTTGATGCACATCAGGATCACGTAGCGGTTGTCCGACAGGGTCAGGAACGCGGTGGTGATCTTCATCGGGATTTCCATCAGCGTCAGGATGTAACCGAAGCTGGCGGCAAAACCGATCAGGATCATCACGATGGAAATGGTGCGTGCCGCCCGGTGCATCAGTTTGGGCAGGTCGCGCCATTTGTAGTCGCGGTAGATGAACATGGTGACGAAGAACGACCAGAGAACGGCAATAGCCGCCGACTCGGTGGCCGTGAAAATCCCCGACAGAATGCCGCCGAGAATAATGACCATGGCCATCATGCCCCAAAGCGCTTCACCGGCAATTTTCAGTGCTTGGCGCAGCGGGATCACTTCACCCTTGGGGTAGTTGCGCTTGCGTGCGAAGATCATGCACAGGCCCATCATCACTGCGCTGAGCAGCAGACCCGGGAGGATCCCGGCCATGAACAGCGACGCGATCGACACCGTGCCGCCTGCCGCCAGCGAATAGAGCACCGAGTTGTGGCTGGGGGGTGTCAGCAGCGCCTGCACCGAGCCGCTGACGGTCACTGCCGTCGAGAAGTCTCGCGGGTAGCCGTTGCGTTCCATTTCCGGGATCAGCACCGAACCCACCGAGGCCGTGTCGGCCACCGAGGAACCCGAGATCGCGCCGAAGAAGGTCGAAGCCACGATATTGACCAGCGACAGGCCGCCGCGCACGAAGCCCACCAGCACTGCGGCAAACGCGACCAGACGTCGCGACATGCCGCCTTCGGCCATGATTGCTCCGGCCAGCACGAAGAACGGAATCGCCAACAGCGAGAATTTGTTCACGCCACCCGCAATCTGGATCATCAGTGCATCGGCCGGGATGTCGATCCACCAGGCGCCGATCAGGGCTGAAAGGCCTAGCGCGTAGGCCACCGGCATGCCAATCAGGATCAGCGCGATAAAGCTGCCCAACAGTATAAAAGCGTCCATTTATGCGGCACCTTCGCTTTCTTCAACGACGTCGAAATGCATGACCGCGCGATGACTCTGGTCACCCAGCAACAGCCTTTCCAGAACGAAGACCAGCGTCACGAGGCCGCCGAGAGGAATCGGCAGATAAGAGATACCGACGCGCAGAAACGGCAGTTCGCCGACGAATTGATTCCAGGTGGTGGCGCACAGCTTGAAGCCTTTGAAAATCATGAACAGGGCCACGATCCCCATCAGAATCTGCACCACCACGCTGGCGGCTCTGCGCACCTGCTGCGGCATGCGCTCCACAGCCATTGACACAGCCATGTGCGCGCCGGCCCGGTAACTGGCGGCGGCGCCGAAGAAGGTAAACACCACCATCAGCAGGATGGCGGTGGGTTCAGGCCAACTGGAACCGCTGCCGAGTATGTAGCGGGCAAAGATGCCCCAGGGGATGATCAGAGTCATGATCAACACCGAGAGACCGGCAATGCCGATGCAGACCCGATAAAGCGTGTCGTTGATGCGCAAAAGCGTATTTTTCATAAGGCTCACCACTGCGGCGGCGAACGAGCTGGTGCTCGTCCCCGCTGCGTAATCGGACAGGCTTATTGGGCCGCTGGGGTACTGGGTGCAGCCAGTGCCGGATTGGTCTGGACCGCTTCGATGCGGCTGATCAGATCCTTGTAAGGCGCGCCGAATTTGTCGCGGACCGGTTGAGTCGCGTCGTAGAAGGCTTTCTTCTGCTCAGGCGTCAGCGTGATGAATTCCACGCCAGCGGCCTTGAGCTTGGTCTCGGCATCGGCTGACGACTTGTCCCACAGCGCTCGCTCCTCCATCTGCGCTTCACGCGCCAGCTTTTTCACCAGTGCTTGCTGCTCGGGGTTGAGCTTGTTCCATGTGGTTTTCGCCATCACGATGGGCTCGGGCAGGATCAGGTGTTCGGTGATGGTGAAGAACTTGGCGTTCTGGTAGTGGTTGTGCTGGAAATACGTCGGCGGGTTGTTTTCCGCACCGTCAATGACGCCGGTCTGCAGCGCGCTGAAGATTTCGCCGGTGGCCATGGCGATGCCGTTGCCGCCCATGTCGTTGATGGTTTCGATAAACACCGGGTTGCCCTGAACGCGGATTTTCATGCCTTTGAGGTCGGAAATCTGCCGTACGGGCTTTTTGGTGTACAGGTTGCGGGTGCCGCCATCCATCCAGGCCAGGGCGACCATGTTGAATTGCGAATTGGTGATCTTGTCGAGAATTTCCTGGCCGATCTCGCCATCGATGATGGTGCGCATATGCGCCTGGTCACGGAACACGAACGGCAGGTTGAAGACGTTGACGTCCGGCACTACCGGGCCGACGATGCCGAGGCTGACGCGGGTCATCTGCACGGCGCCGCTCTGCACCTGCTCAACGACCTCCTTCTCGGAGCCGAGTACGCCACCCGCGTACATCTTGAAACTGATCTCGCCCTTGGACTGTTCTTCGAGTTTCTTGCCCATGTTCTGTTCTGCCACGACCGGCGCATAGCCAGCAGGGTGAACCTCGGCGAACTTGATTTTGACATCAGCGTGGGCCATGCCTGACACACAGAAGGCCAGCGGAAGTGCGGCGATGAGAAGCTTGCGTTTGAAGTCCATGGATATCTCCGATTTTGTTATTTTTGGTAGAGCTACGGGATTTTCGGCAGGGCGCTGTCAGCCCTGAAACGTGGGTTCCTCCAGGCCCTGAACCCCAGGTCGCAGGGCGAACAGGCCGCCAGCCAGTGGCTGATCGCTAATATCGCCACCCGGGCGAATGGACGTTACGAACAGCGTGTCCAGATTGGGGCCGCCAAAGGCACACATGGCCGGCTTTTTCACCGGCACGACCAGTGAACGGTCGAGTTTGCCGGTGGGGGTGAAGCGGTGAACCAAGCCTGCGTCGTTGCCACAGATCCAGTAGCAGCCGTCGGTGTCGATCGCCGCACCGTCGGGACGACCCAGGTGATGGTTCATGTCAACGAACAGGCGGCGATTGCGCGGCGTGCCGCTGTCGGTGTCGTAATCGAAGGCCCAGATCTGCTGCACGCCGGGGTGCGAGTCGGACAGATACATGACCTTGCCGTCGGGGCTGAACGCCAGGCCGTTGGGGACGATGAAGTCCTTGAGTTGTGCGTTCAGCGTGGTCTGGCCTGCGCTGTAGCGATACAACGCCCCCACCGTCGCCCCTGCGGCCATGTCCATAAACATGGTGCCCGCCCAGAAACGACCCTGTCGGTCGCAGCGGCCGTCATTGAAGCGCATGCCTGCCTGCGCGTGTTCGACGCTGGCCAGAAGCGTGCTGATCAGGCTGCCGTCTTCGCAGGGCTGCAAATGAAAGATTCCGTTCTCCATCCCCGCCACCCAGCCACCCCGATTGTCGGCGGCGATACAGGCCAGCATCTGCGGCGCTTTCCAGCTGCGCGTGCTGTCCTGATTGAAATCCCAGCGATGCAACTCGCCCTTGGGAATATCCACCCAGTACAACGCTTGATCACGCACGCTCCAGACCGGGCTTTCGCCGGTGGCGTTCTGTGCATCGACAATCAGTTCGGCATCCATGACGGTTCGTGTCTCCAGAGTGCTGCGAGGGGAAAGCGCTGCTTATTGGTCGCCGAACGGTCCTGAAGCCACAAAGGCACCGCCCTGGTAAAGCATTGCCGGGTCATCGGCTGCCGGCAGCGGCTGGGCGTCGACCTTCTCGCGGAACACTTCCGAGCTGTCCTTCGGTTTGTAATCCAGTTTGCTGGCCAGGCGGTTGTCCCACCAGACGGTCTTGTTGTCCGAGACGCCGTAGACCACGGTGTGGCCCACGTCTGGCGTGTACAGCGAGCGTTCGATCAACTGAGTCAGGTCAGCAAAGCTCAGCCAGGTACTCATCATTCGGCGGTTTTGCGGTTCGGAAAACGATGAGCCGATACGGATGCTGACGGTTTCGATGCCGTAGCGATCGAAGTAAAAGCTGGCCATGTCCTCGCCGTAGGACTTGGATAGACCGTAGTAACTGTCCGGGCGGCGAGGGGAGTGCGCGTCGATGGTCTCGGTCTGCTTGTAGAAACCGATCACGTGGTTGGAGCTGGCAAAGATCACGCGTTTCACGCCGTGCCGGCGGGCGGCTTCGTAGATGTGGAACACGCCGCAGATATTGGCGCCGAGGATTTCCTCGAACGGGCGTTCGACCGACACACCGCCGAAATGCACGATCGCGTCGACGCCTTCGACCAGTTGGTGCACGGCGTTCTTGTCGGCCAGATCGCAGACCTGAACTTCCTCACTGCCGTCGACAGCGGGCGCCATCTCGGCAATGTCGGAAAGCCGCAGCACTTTTGTGTAAGGGCGCAGAGTTTCGCGCAATACCTTGCCCAGGCCACCTGCCGCGCCGGTCAGCAGGAGGCGATTGAAGGGAGTTTGAGTGGTATGAGCCGATGCCATGAGAGAAGTCCCGATTGTTATTTTTGTCATCTGTTGTCGTATGACTTGCCGGATTATCGGCACCGCATACGCTGATTGTCAACGCGGCCAAGGTCTAAAAACGGGCTGTGCACGCACTTGGCCGGATACATTTGTAACAAGGCAAAACCTGCCGTGGCCAACAGGCTCTGCCACGCTTTCAGAGCAACGAAATAGGGTAGCTGACGAACACGCGATTTTCGTCGAATTCGTTGGTGCTGAAATCACGACGCAGGCTGGAGTTGCGCCATTTGACGTTCAGATTCTTCAGCGCACCGCTTTGGACGGTGTAGGCCAGTTCAGACTCCCGGCCCCATTCCTTGCCGTCAGTGATGTTGCCGGTGTGCACATTGTCGCCGCTGATATAGCGGTTCATCAGGGTCAGGCCGGGTACGCCCAGCGTCGCGAAGTTGTAGTCATGGCGCAGCTGCCAGGATTTCTCTTTGGCGTTGTCGTAGCTGGAGTTGTAACTGTCGTTGGCCAGGGTGCCGCCGCTGGTGCCGTTGACGCGCATCCACGCGGTATCGCCCGTCAGCTTCTGCAGACCGACATAGAAGGTGCTGCCGCCATAGCGGGCCGAGAGCAGCGCGTAGGCCGTCTTGTTATCCAGGTCGCCGGCCAGTTTGTTGCCGTCTTCCTTGCCGATGAAGTAACCCAGGTTCGCGCCCAGGGTCCAGTCGCCGAGCGGCTGACTGTGCAGCAGGTTGAAGAATTGCTGCTGATAGATGTCCTGCAGTTCCGAGTACCAGACGCCTACCTGGGTGCGCTTGTCGTTGAAGACATACTCGCCGCCGCCGAAGTTGAAGCGGTCCGAGGTGAATGCGCCTCGCCCGTTCAGCGACATGTCTTCCATGCTCGCATCGTTGCGTGGGCTGTTGCCGCGGAACTGGCCGCCATACAGCGTCAGGCCGTCGATCTCCTTGGACGTGACCTGGCCACCGCGAAACGTCTGCGGCAACGAACGACCGTCATCGGAGCGTAGGATCGGCAGCACCGGCATCCACTCGCCGACCTTCAGCTCGGTCTTGGAAACCCGCGCCTTGCCCGCCACGCCCAGACGCCCGAAATCATCGGCCGGACGCCCGTCGCTGTGGATCGGTAGCAGCTGAGTGCCGCCCGTACCCTTGCCGCCATCGAGCTTGAGCGAATACAGGCCCAGCACATCAACCCCGAAACCCACCACACCCTGAGTAAAGCCCGACTTGGCGTCGAGAATGAAGCTTTGTGTCCATTCCTCGGCCTTGCTCTGTGGCGCGGCACTGCTCGGGTATGCAGGATTGGTGAAATTACGGTTGAAGTAGGCGTTACGCAGGGTGAGCGTGGCCTTGGTGTCGTCGACGAAACCTTCGGCCATGCCGAGCATCGGGAAAATCAGCGTCATACCGCCGAAGCCCAGCAGGATGCGTGAGCGGGTAGTGTGAGATGTCATTATTGTTGTGCTCCCTTGTTTAGTGAAACCGTCCCCTTTCCTGGCCCCGCGCAAGCGGCGGCCGACACCTTCGAGGATTACGTGATGCCTGTCGCCAGGCATGGCCTCGACCTGCAGGCGGCCGAGTACCGTTCGCTGTGTTTCAGCGAATGTTGTTAATCGAGAAGGGTGTCTGGTAGTGCGAGTTTTCAGTAAACAATACGTCACTGATCAGGGCTTCAATGATTGAGCCCTTGCTGATCGAGCGAGCAGGCGCGGCGAGAGTGTTCATGATGGACTGGCCTCGGTGTTGTTTTTATTTTTGGCGTTATAGGTTGTCGTACAACCGTGGGGATTATTTGCAGACCGCTGCGGCGTTGTCAACGCACCCATGGTCGAGGTTTAACGATTCACCGGCCATTTACAGCGCCACTGATACCAAAATTAAATGCGAGTGAACGCGGCGGCCGGGTGTGCAGTCCACCCGATAATCCCATTTACTTTTTGGAGACTGCCGAATGAATCGTTTCACCCAGAAAGTCGTCGTCGTCACAGGTGCCGGTTCCGGAATCGGCGCAGCGACCGCCAAACGTTTTGCCGAGGAAGGCGCAAGCGTCGTGCTGGTCGGCCGCAATCACGACAAGCTGGCCAAAGTAGCCGCCCAACTGAAGGGCGAAGGGCACTTGGTCAGAGCCGCGGACGTGGCCGACCCGAGCGACGTGGAAGCGCTGTTCAAGGAAGTGGCGACGCGCTTCGGGCGCCTGGATGTGCTGGTCAACAATGCCGGCATCGTCAAGTCCGGCAAAGTGACCGAGTTGGGCATAGAGGACTGGAAAGAGTTGATGTCCGTGGACCTGGACGGCGTGTTCTATTGCACCCGCACCGCCATGCCTGCACTGATCGCCAGCAAAGGCAACATCATCAACGTCTCGTCGGTGTCCGGTCTGGGCGGCGACTGGGGCATGAGTTTCTATAACGCGGCCAAGGGCGCGATCACCAACTTCACTCGTTCGCTGGCCATGGACCATGGTGCTGACGGCGTGCGCGTGAATGCCGTCTGCCCCTCACTGACCCGCAGCGAGCTGACCGAAGATATGCTCGGTGACAAAGCGTTGATGGCCAAGTTCATGGAGCGCATCCCACTGGGTCGCCCGGGTGAAGCCGAAGACGTCGGCGATGTGATCGCTTTCCTGGCCAGTGACGACGCGCGCTTCGTGACCGGCGTCAACCTCCCGGTCGATGGCGGCCTGTCGGCATCCAACGGGCAGCCGCCACAGGCGTGACTGTCAGGAGTGCAGAAACAATCAAGCCCGGTAAAGACCGGGCTTGATGTCAACGCTGGGTGATCAGATCCGGAAGTGGCTGACCATCGTTTGCAATTGCCCGCCCAGGCGCGCCAGTTCGACGCTGGACGCAGCGGTTTCTTCGCTGGCCGAAGCCGTCTGCTCGGAGACATCGCGCACGTTGACGATGCTGCGGCTGATTTCTTCGGCAACCGCGCTTTGCTCTTCAGCGGCGGCGGCAATCTGCTGGTTCATCGCCTGAATGCTCGACACCGTCTGCGTGATGCTGCCCAGCGACGTGCCAGCCTTACGGCTGAGGGTCACGCTGCTGACGGTCAGTTCGCGGCTGTTGAGCATGATGCTGGACACCTGGCGCGTACCGCTCTGCAACGCAGCGACCAGTGTTTCGATCTCCACGGTGGATTGCTGTGTACGTTGTGCCAGGCCGCGGACTTCGTCGGCAACCACGGCAAAACCACGTCCGGCTTCACCCGCACGCGCTGCTTCGATAGCAGCGTTGAGCGCCAGCAGGTTGGTCTGTTCCGCCACCGCCTTGATGACGTCCATCACCTTGCCGATCTTGTCGCTTTCCTGCTCCAACTGAGTCATGGCGTCGGCCGAGCGACCCACTTCGTTGGCCAGTCGCTCGATCTGGGCGATCGCTTCACCCACCACCTTGTCACCGTCACGCGCTTCGCGGTCGGCGTTGGAAGCGGCTTGCGAGGCCTGTTCGGCGTTACGCGCCACTTCTGCAACCGTCGCCGACATCTCGTGCATGGCGGTGGCGACCTGGTCGGTTTCGACTTTCTGGCTGTTGACGCCAGCGCTGGTCTGTTCGGTAACCGCCGACAGTTCTTCGGCGGC
Source organism: Pseudomonas sp. BS3767 (assembly GCF_900099665.1). NCBI lineage: Bacteria > Pseudomonadati > Pseudomonadota > Gammaproteobacteria > Pseudomonadales > Pseudomonadaceae > Pseudomonas > Pseudomonas sp. BS3767. The sequence continues at coordinate 71,482 of NZ_FNCX01000003.1, forward strand.
ACTGGCGATCTGTACGACGCTGTCGCGAATACCGCCAATCAGCTCGCGCAGTGTGGTGCCCATGCGCTGGATGCCTTGCTGCAGAACGCCGAGCTCATCTCGGCGTGTCACGGCCAGGGTCTGGGTCAGGTCACCGGATGCGATACGATCGACCACCGCCAGGGTTTCCTGCAGAGGACGGGTAATCTGCCGGGTAATAATGACTGCGGCGATGATGCCCAGAATGATAGCCAGCAGTGTGCAGACAATCTGCGTGGTACGCGCCTGTGCGCTTTCCTGATCGCGGCGATCCAGTTGCAGCTTGTACATGTCCTCGCTGATCTTGACGATATCCTGGCCTTGCGTGGTCATTTCCTTGCGCGCCTGGACAATCGTGCCCGTGGCGGCCTTGAAGTTCTGCAAGGTCGCCCGGTACGCCATCAACGAGGTTTCCAGCTGCCTGAGCTGATCGGCCTGAGTGCCGCTGAAGGTTGCCTTGAGCGCATCCAGATCCTTGATGGCCGCATCCAGTTTCGAGACGGCTGCCTGCTCGGTCTCGGGTGTGGCATTGGTGGTGTAACCGCGCACTTCATAGCGTGCGAGTCTCAAGTCATCTTTTGCGTCGGTGACAAGTCGGTACTGCTCGAAGCGGTTGGCGTCAGCCGGGTCCATGTTTTTGACTTCAGTCACAAGCTGCTCGAATACCGCGAGGCTTTTGACAGCATGGGTCGTCAGCTCATCACGAGCCGCAGTGCTGGCCTTGTAGCCACTGCGCATATTGTTGAGGGACTTCTGGTAGTCAGCGATCACGATGCCCAACTGATCGAGCATTTTCACGTTTTCGGGACTTTTGAACGAGGCCCGAAGTTTTTCCTGATACGCCTTGAAGCTGTCCAGCGAAGTCTGCACGGTTTCGGCAACCTTCTCGTCGCCGTCGGCCACCATGTACTGGAGGCGTGTCACGCGCAGTTTGGTCAACTGGGCATTGAGTGAAGTAATGTCACTCATCCAGTTGCTGCGATTGATCAGCCCGCTCATGCTGGTCCAGCCAGTCAATGCAAGAATGGCTGTAAAAACAAGTACTAGACCGAACCCAAGGGCCAGTTTCATATTCACGCTGATGTTTGCAAACCAGCTACTCATTGAATTCTCCAACAACTGCCATTGAAACGGTGTTATCCCTGAAAGGTATGGCATACAGGTCAGGGCAGGGTGAGGTATACAGACGCTATCGGCAGGGACCGGCCAAGCTGAAATAAAAAATAAAGAAAGTTCCAAGACGCGCCGAGTATTTTTTTCAGGCATATCAATTGCGTCGGCACACCGTTATAAAGCACTGCCAACGTCATTGGAGTACAGCGCAGCATTTCACGGGAAAGGCACGCTATTGGCTGTGTTTACGCGATTAAAACCCTATTCGTTGTAGGTTCATTGTGTGTGCAGGGCATGACATTTTTTGTGTCGCAAGTTGCTCTGGCATCTGAGCTTTCTTCTAGCAGTCCTTTTGAGATGCCTTGTCATGAATTTGAAGTTTCGTCATAAGATCCTGTTGGCCGCGGCCGGTGTAGTGGTGCTGGCGTTCGCCTTGTTCACCTTTTACAACGATTACCTGCAACGTAAGACGATCAACCAGAACCTTGAGTCCTCCGTGGGCCAAGCGGGTCAGCTGACTGCCAGCAGCGTCCAGAACTGGCTGAGCGGACGCATTCTGGTGTTGGAAAATCTCACCCAGAACGTAGCCTTTCAGGGGGTCAATTCCGATCTCAGCGGGCTGGTATCGCAGTCTGCGCTGGTATCGACCTTCCAGTTCACCTATGTCGGTGACAGCAAAGGCACGTTCACTCAGCGGCCCAACGTGGACATGCCTGCGGGCTACGACCCTCGCCAGCGGCCCTGGTACAAGTCCACTGTCGACGCGGGCAAAACCATTCTCAGCGCGCCTTATCAGGCTTCCGTGGGTGGCCTGGTTGTAACGATCGCCAGCCCGGTCAAGGCGGCAGGTCAGGTCACCGGTGTCGTCGGTGGCGATCTGAGCCTCGACACGCTGGTCAAGATCATCAACTCGGTCGAATTCGGTGGGCTGGGTTACGCCTTTCTGGTCAGTGGCGACGGGCAGATCATCGTCAGTCCGGACAAGGAACAGGTGATGAAAAACCTCAAGGACATCTACCCCGGACAGACCATCAGCCTGGACGCGCGCCTGCGTGAGGTGACCCTCAATGGTCAGCAACGGCTGCTGTCATTCACCCCGATTACCGGGCTGCCCTCGGCTGACTGGTACATCGGTCTGTCGATCGACAAGGACAAGGCCTATGCGCCCTTGAGCCAGTTTCGCAGCTCGGCGATGGTTGCCGTGCTGATTGCCGTTGCCGTGATTGCGTTGCTGTTGAGCCTGCTCATTCGCGCGCTGATGCGCCCTCTGACCGACATGGGCCGTGCGATGCAGGACATCGCCCAGGGCGAGGGTGACCTGACCCGGCGTCTGAGCATTCAGGGCAAGGACGAGTTCGCCGCACTGGGTGGTTCGTTCAATCAGTTCGTGGAGCGCGTGCATGCGTCCATCGCTGAGGTCTCCTCCGCAACGCTTCAGGTGCATGACCTGTCGCAGCGGGTGGTCAACTCCTCCAACTCGTCCATCGTCGGTTTCGATGAGCAGAGCGCCCGGACCAACAGCGTCGCTGCAGCGATCAACGAGCTGGGAGCTGCAACCCAGGAGATTGCCCGCAACGCATCGGACGCCTCGATCCAGGCCAGTGAGGCCCGCAATCAGGCAGAAGACGGTCAGGTAGTGGTCGAGAAGACCATCCACGCCATGAGCGCGTTGTCGGCCAAGATCAGTGATTCCTGCACGCAGATCGAGCAACTCAACGCCAGCACCGAAAACATCGGCCACATTCTTGATGTCATCAAAGGCATCTCGCAGCAGACCAACCTGCTGGCGCTCAACGCCGCTATCGAAGCTGCCCGCGCGGGTGAAGCCGGACGCGGTTTTGCGGTAGTGGCCGACGAGGTGCGCAACCTTGCGCATCGCACCCAGACATCTGCCGACGAGATCCACAAGATGATTGGCGGCCTGCAGACCGGCTCTCAGCACGCCGTACTCAACATGAATGAAAGTCAGACGTCGAGTCAGGAAAGTGTCGAAGTTGCCAATCAGGCCGGTAGTCGTCTACGCGATGTAACGCGGCGCATTGGCGATATCGACGGCATGAATCAATCCGTCGCTGCGGCGACAGAAGAGCAGACCGCTGTTGTCGAAACACTCAATATCGATATCAATCAGATCAACACGCTCAATCAACAAGGCGTGGCCAACCTTAATGAAACGCTCAAGGATTGTGCTGCGCTTTCGCAACAGGCCGGACGTTTGAAACAACTGGTCGACAGTTTCAAGATTTGACCGTACATCCAGTGACAGAGGCCGGGCCACTTGCCCTGAGTAGATGGCCCGGTCTGTAAGGGTGAGGGCTAGAAGCACCTGTGCGTAGGTGTTTTATCAAACCCGCCGGACGTTACAGCGTCATCCGCCCATAAAAAAGCCTGCTCAATGGCAGGCTTTTTGGTCATAGATCTTTTTTAACTTCTTTATCGATATGCTTGTCAGCCTTGTGACGCTCTTTGTCGTCATGCCTCGCACCTTTGTCGACCTCGTCGGCGTCGTGCTTCACACCTTTGTCCACTTCCTTGGCGTCATGATCGATACCTTTATCCAGCTCACGGTTATCGTGTCGGACACCCTTTTCGAGCTCACTCTCTGCTAAGGCCACGGGCGCTACAGCACCCGCCAGGAAGAGGGCGGCAGTCATTGAGAGTACGAGTTTACGCATGCTTCGCTCCTTCAAGAGAAATGCTGGCTCGTCTTGAGCCAGCATTTTCGAGCATAGACCAGGCATTCAAAGTGAAAAATGCAGTTCGTCGAAAGGCCGACTTGAGTAACGATCCAGTCCCGGCCTTCAAGCAACTGCTTTAACAAGAATGCTTTCGTCGATCTGCTCAATCGATGTCACCCCGGTCAACGTCATCGCCACATGCATTTCCCTGGCAAAAATATCCAGCATATTCTCGACGCCACGCTGCCCATCGGCGCCCAGCGCATAAGCCATCGAGCGTCCGAGTAACATGCCTTTGGCGCCAAGAGCGAGCATGCGCACCACATCAAGACCCGAGCGAATGCCGGAGTCGGCCAGCACCGTCAGGTCACTGCCGACCGCCTGAACAATAGGCTGCAAGGCCTTGGCGGTGGACAGCACGCCATCCAGCTGACGTCCGCCGTGGTTGGATACCACAATGCCGTCCGCGCCAAAACTCAGCGCATCCCTGGCATCCTGCGGATCTAGAATACCCTTGATGATCATCGGGCCTTCCCAGAACTCACGAATCCACTCCAGATCCTTCCAGCTGATGGACGGGTCGAAGTTGTTCGCCAGCCAGCCTACATAATCTTCCAGCGTGGTGGCCTTGCCCAGGTATCTGGAGATATTGCCCAGATCATGAGGGCGACCGAGCAGGCCGACATTCAGCGCCCAGTCCGGCTTGGTCATGGCTTGCAGAATGCGTCGAGGCGCGGCATAAGGCCCGGACATGCCCGAGTGCGCATCGCGATAACGCGCGCCGGGCGTTGGCATGTCGACGGTAAAGACCAGCGTCGTGACGCCGGCTGCCCTGGCACGCTCCAGAGCGTTTTTCATAAAGCCACGGTCTTTGAGCACGTACAGCTGAAACCAGATCGCCTGCTTGCTCTGCGACGCTACCTCTTCAATCGAACACACCGACACCGTCGACAGGCAGAATGGAATCCGCTTGTTCGCCGCGGCCTTGGCTGCCTGAACTTCACCGCGGCGCGCATACATTCCGCTCAAGCCCACGGGGCTGAGGACAATCGGCATGGCCAGGGATTCGCCAAACAGCCTGGTTTCAAGACTCACGTTATCGACATTTTTCAGGACCCGCTGGCGCAGGCTGATATCGGCCAGGTCCGAACCATTGGCACGCAGCGTGTGCTCTGCATACGCACCGCCGTCAATGTAATCAAACAGAAAACGCGGGAGTTTGCGTTTGGCCGCTGCACGGTAATCGGATGCCGAAGAAATAATCATGACGTTTTCCTGAGCGAATAAATCTACGAACCAAGGCCGCCAGGGGTGAGCGGCAGGTTCAGATTACGGAAAAACCGACTATGATCAAAACAACTAATACAACTTGAATTCAGTCGGAAATCGAATACTTGTGAACCTTCGAACATTACGCACTTTTGTCGAAGTGGTGCGTCAGGGTAGCTTCTCCCAGGCCGCTGACGTGGTATCGCTCACTCAGTCCACCGTCAGCAAGGCCGTCAAGACCCTTGAAGACGAATTGGGCACGCCGCTGTTGAGCCGCATTGGCCACCGCAGCGAACTGACCGCCGCCGGTGAAATCGTCTACCGCCGCGCCTTGACCCTGTTGGCCGAGCGCAACGATCTGCTGACCGAGCTCAACGACCTGCGTGGTTTGAAGGGCGGCGTGTTGCGCATCGGTCTGCCACCCGTGGGCAGTGGTGCGCTTTTCGCCGCCATGTTCACTCAATACCGCGCCCGCTATCCGGATATCGATATTCAGCTCACCGAGCACGGCGCGAGCAAACTGCATGAGTGCCTGGCGTGGGGAGAAGTCGAGCTGGCTGCACTGTTGAAGATGAACTCGTTCAGTGAAGAGTTCGATTACCAGGATGTGCGTATCGAGCCGGTGGTGGTGGTCATGGCAGAGAACCATCCATTGGCCAAGCGCAAACGAGTCGTCATTGAAGACCTGGCCGAAACGCCGTTTATCCTCTTCGAGGCGGGGTTTGCACTGAACACCATGATCAAACTGACCTGCGACCGCAAGGGCGTTACGCCCAAAGTGACTGCACGCAGTGGTCAGGTCGACTTTATTGTGGATCTGGTCTCGGCAGGGCTGGGTGTCGCATTTTTGCCGAGGATGCTGGCGCAGAAGCACTATCACGACGGGATTCGATTGGTTGCGCTGGACGAGCCGGATACGGATTGGCATATGGTGTTGGCATGGCGCAAGAACGCGCACTTGTCACCTGCGGCCGAGGCCTGGTTGGCGCTCGCTAGGGAAACCCGTTTCCCGAAGACGTCCTGAAATCCCGGAGGCGTGCTTTAAGCACACGCAGGGGGGCTGGGGGCATAAGAGGTGTGGCAAAACGGGAAGGCCAGAAACAAGAAAGCCCGCACGAGGCGGGCTTCTTGTTGATTCACAGTGATCAGAAGAAAACTGTGAATCGGTACTTGGTGGTACACAGACATTTGAACTGGTTTGGCAACTTATTGTAATTTATAGATATTATCTATGTTGGTTTTCGTAGGGATACAGCTGGGGATACACGGCGACGTCTGCTGAGATGTTTATGGCCCGTTTTGCGGCTGCCGAAAGCTCTTGGAGCTTTGTACGACATACCCGATGAGCGGTATGCCATCATCAATACCCCTTGCATACGCTCCGGTCCGGCATGAGTTGTCCCGCATAGTGCTTCTGGGCACACACTGCGACATCGACACCGTATGCAAGCGACATGTGCAAGACCTCCCCATAAGCAACATCGATTGTCTTCGAGATTATCTGATTGGCATGCAATGCCTTCACATCAGACGGTATTTCTTGCTTGGATTGATAGCCATTTGCATTGATGGAGTGGCTCCGCCCCACTTTGTAGTTGAGGTTGATTGCCACTTTTGCGCCGGCTGCACTCGACGAAATGACTTTGGCGGTGCCATCAACTACCCCTAGGCCCAACGAGCAGTCTGTCTTAGATTGGTTACAGGAACGTAAATCCATGGGCGGATAGCTAAGTTGGGTTGTCCCTTCCGAAGACTCTAGGACATCCAAGCGCCCCCCGACACCGTGTGCATGCTGACCGAACAGATCAGGGCCATAGGCGGATATGGTGACAACAGCCGAATCTCTAGGGACAGATTTTTCACCTGCACAACCCGCAATAACAACATAGGCAAGCACAGCGATAAATCGAAAGCCACTCTGCATGAAGCGCGCTCCTTTAAATACATTGAATGCGCCTAACCTCATGTTCGACGCTAGAGGCACCATATACGGGATGCGGACACAATGCATTTCAACTCAACGCAGTTTGCGCGTAACGCAAATCCACCCCCATCCCGCTGATTTTTTGGCCGGGTGATTTATCGGGCAGTTGCCTTGACGAACATCTCTTGAATTATTGACAAGGCTGGCTCTGACCATGCTGCGCAAGTGCCCGCAAAGCCTTGTCCTGCGTGCCTTTCAGCGTTAAAGCTGCTTGTGGCGCCTGCTGAATCCGTCAAGACCTGACTAAATTTCGTCGAGGCTCCGTCTAGGGTTGTCAAGGATTTCGGCAGCCTTCCCGTTGCCGCGCAATCCGTCCAGAGCCTGTACAGAATCCGTCTCGGGTCTGCCATGGGTAAGAGATGGCCAAGCGGCAACTTTGACGCAGCCCGGGCTGAATATGCCCCGGACGCCCACCCACTTCGGATTCCGTCTCATGCCTGTCTCACATTTCGTCAAAGCATGGTCAAAGTGGAGGGCCAAGTTTTACACGCATTGCGAAGCGTCGTGGGACCGTATGGATCTCCAAAGCCACACCCCATGCCTCAACCACTTCATCAGGGGAGAGCAGTCCGGTAGAGCTGACACTCCCACTCGCCTGAATTGTTATGTCGCCCAGCACGGCCATGTAGGCAGCTATGGTTTGCGGTAGAACTAAGAGACCGGAACCGTGGCTATCGTGAACCATTAGATCGTCCCGACCGAGTGAAATGCTGTGGAGAAGTGCTCGATAAGTTCGGTGAGTGAACTTAGATAGTTCCTGATAGAAGATTCTTCGTTCCATGGCCGCGTCCATGCCGTCTAATGCTTCGATCAGTTTTCGGATTTCACCGTGAGAAATCGTCTTGTTTGCGTACCACTTCTTCAAAGCCAACTCGGCTTTTGGGGATTCCGCGTGCAAAAAGCGCATCACGTCGATTGCTTCAACCGCGTCCCGGAAGACCCGAGCAACTGGCCGGTGCCGCGTTTCCTTCAGTAAGGCCACGCAGTCCAGGAGTGATGCCAGCAAGTCCATGGTGATCAGCCAAGTTGCCTTCTGCAGTGACTGCTCGTCGCGATGGTATTTCAGCGTGTGCGGCCTGAGGCGTTTTATTATTTCGCGAAGCAAGGCGTCGCATTCCCTCAGGAATTGTTGTTGGGCTTCATGCTCATAAGGGTTGTCGTAAGCCTCTTGGGGATGGCGACCCCAGACAATACTCGTCATTTGCTTTCCCTTGAGGTCGGATGGCCAATCATAGCTGCTTTCCCATTGGAGGCGCGCCATGGCACTGTCGGACAATGTGCTATGCGGCGCCGAGGTTGCCAGTCAAAACATCTACGTTCTGGTGGAAACCACAGTGGAAACCATCGCCTGGCAACCATAGTTTTGATAACAGGCGAGCGGCCTGGTTCGCGCCTTGGTGGTTGCTAATCGGAAGTGCGTACCTCTGTGCGAAACTGTTGCCAGTATGTACACGAATGCGTACCAAACGTGCGTACTTCCTGCGCACAATTATGGGCAGGGCAACCGCATTTTGATCGTCGGTCAATAGAAAGGACCTGATCGCATAGCAGCGTTACAGCTAGGGAATAGTAACGGTCAGCCTGTCGCAGCGAGCGCCATGATTAATGGATACCAGGCTAACCGGTCGAAAAAACGAACTCTCGACAGTCTCAACTTACTGAAGGAGCCGCGCTGAAGCAACGAGCTAGCCGACTGATGGATTGTAGATCTGGCTGGCTGGAGGAAAGCGTTTTGACGATTACTATGAAAGATGCGAGCGTAATCACGGAATGCTCGCACGTCGAAACACAAGGGCAGTGGGATGGATCAGGACCGCGTTCATAGAGATACTCTCTACGCCGAAGTATGGGCCACGCCCATGCTTTCCCTCGCTCCCAAGTACGGAGTATCAGCGGTTTTTCTGTCACGGGTCTGTGCCCGCCTGAACGTACCTTGTCCACCCCGGGGTTATTGGGCGAGAAAGAAGTCGGGACAAAAGCTGAGTATTCCGCCTCTCCCAAAGTTGAGGGTTGGAGACCCTGCCGAGTGGAGGAAGGGTGATCAGCTACTCCGCAGTAAGGGAGCTGCGCCCGTTGATGCTGCGTTGAAAGGCCGAAGTGATAGCCGTTTGATGGTGATGGGATCGCTAGATTCGTTCACCGATGGCAGGGTAGAGGGCGACGGTTATCTCAAGCCAAAGAAACGAAATCTACCTGACCTCGTAGTTACAGAGCCTACTCTTCGCAGGGCGGCGATGATCCTTCAGAAAATAGCGACCCGTTTTCGCGACTATCAACATCAGGTTTCCGTCGCTTGTGGTCAGGCCGGGTACGCGCGCAAGGCTCTCGATGAGGAAGAGGGCCGGCTAATACGCTCGGTATTTGAAACAAGCAATTGGGCACCCGCTCGGCCAACTCTGGTATTTATCGGTGAGCTAGCAATCGGCCTGACGATCTATGAGCAAACGGCCGACAAAGAGGTCGTCTATATCGACGGTAAGTACCTGCCTGTAAGTGAGGCTAGAAAGCTCAAGCCAGGACTGTGGAGCGGAACCAGAGCTGCGCGCTACCAAGTGATTACTGATCGAGCTCCAACTAAACGACTCTGCCTCAGAGCATACAGCCCTTACCCTTTGGTCGATTGGACACAAACTTGGACGGAGCAAAATTTAAGCCTCTCGAAGCAGATCGATGAAATCGTACATTCGTTGATTAGCAGCGCTACCTCCTTGGGCCCCAGACTTGCGGAAGCTCATCGAGAGGCAGATTTGGAGCGGAAACGTTGGGAGGAAGAGAGAAGAATTGCTCAGCTGGAGTATCAGCGCTCACTAGTAATCAAAACTCGGAAAGATGCGCTACACGACCTCCTGAGCATCATCGAAAAGTGGAGCGCGGATAGGAAGGTTGAGGATTTTTTCGATGACATCATCAATCGCTCAGCCGACTTGAGTGAGGAGGCTCGATCTAAGCTCCTTAATAAGGTTCAGGAAGGAAGAAACCTTATTGGTAGCGTGGACAGTGTCGATGCGCTCATGTCATGGGTATCCCCACCGCCGTTGCTGAGTGAATAACTGACGTCGGGCGTTATGCTAGGGAAGGGCGGTAAGCCACTCTATGCTGTGATTGAGTCTTTGATTCTCATAACGGTTGTAGTTGAGCAGTCAGCGTGTCGGGCGGTAGCGCGGATGCCCAACCCGGCCTTTAACAGCTCCTTTACGCGCTTGTGCAGATCGGTATCCACCGGGCGCCCCTGATACTTGCCCTCGGCTTTCGCCTTCTCGATCCCCTGCGCTTGGCGCTCGCGCCGCTGCTCGTAATCCTTACGGGCGATAGCGGCCATCATCTCCACCAGCATCGAGTTGATCGCGCCCAGCATCCGGCCGGTGAACTCATCGCCTTTCGTATCCTGCATCCCCTGGTGGCTAGTCGGAAGATCAAGCGCAACGATGCGGAGCCCCTTGGAGTCAATCGCGGCCTTGAGCTTCTGCCAGTCATCCACCGGCAGACGCGAGAGGCGGTCGATGGATTCCACCAGCAGCACGTCACCCTTGCGCGCATCCTTGAGAAGGCGAAGCAACTCCGGCCGGTCAGCGGCCGCTCCGCTGGCATTCTCCAGATACACGCTGGCGATGACCTTATTATGGTCGTTGGCGAACTGCTCGAGCGAGGCGCGAGCCCGGCCGGCGTCCTGCTCGTCTGTCGATGCTCTGAGGTATGCGCGGATGAACATGAAGTGCTTCCCGTATCAGTTTAAGTGTCTCACTAATACTGTTGCACTTTGGGTGTCACATATCAAGCGAAAAGATCTAATATGCGACGATATGCCCGTATCTGCTCAGGCATACCTTTGTTTACACCGTGCTGAACTTGCCCCGAGGCCCGAGCAAAGTGCCGAACGACTCGGCATAGCTCTCTCTCATCTGCTTCGTGAAAATCTCGGTCAGCTTGACAACCTCCGGTCCGACTTCTTCACCGCAATGGATCACCGCGATAAAGCGGCCCATGACGTCAGCGCTCAGTTGCGCGCGCTCACGCCAGACGTGGGGAGGCGTTTCTGCCTCCATGCCCTTGAAGATCACCGGCACCAGAGCCTGGCTTAGCGCCTCGATCAACTCTGGCATATTGATATCGCTGATTTTCATCGCTTGCTCCTGATGAGTTGCATAGCCGGGCCATTTCGCTGCAGGTCGCGCAACATCATCTCGTAGGCACCCTTCATGCCCCGACTTGCGCCATCGTCAGCCGCTTGCTTCAGATTCTGTGCCATGTTCTCGTCAGCGCCTCCCTGAAAGTAAAAGTTCTGTTCGATCGTTGGCATGCTTACCGACGCTGAAGAGCTGGACGCCCTGGATGTGGATGCAGCACTGCCGACATACCCGCCGTCGGCGTAGCCCTTCTTGTTTGCGTTCATGCGCTCAAGGAACTCACGATTGCCGGGCTGACTGACCACTTCTTTCTTGACGACAAACTCGCCGCCATGCACCACGCCTTTTTCTTCGTACTTGCCACCGATGCCAGTAAAGCCGCCACCTGAATAACCGATTTTGGAAATGGTCTGGCTTGATCCGGTCATGACGCCTTGGCCGAGCGCCGCACTACCGCCACTAAGGAAGCTGAACGCGGTGCCCAGGAAGCCCGCGGCTGCCTGGCGCAACTGAATGCGGATGAGGTCGGAAACCACGCCGTCGGCAAAGTCGCTGAATGACGCCTTGCCAGTCTTCACAAAGTTGATAACCGCGTCCTCCATGTTGCCAAAGGCACGGGTGAACAGTTGGTTTGTCTGTCCTGCGACGTTTCGGGACTGCTCGAGGTAGGTCTGCATTGCCGAGCTGGCGCCCAGCGTCCAATCCTGCTCTGCGCGGTCGACGTCGATGTAATACTGACGCTGCATGGCGAGACGGCTTTGTAGCGCTGCGTTCAGTGCGGCGGTCTGCTTGGCGTACAGCTCCGGGGTGATCTTGTCTTCGTTGCGCTGCGCTGCGAGCGCATCCAGTTGCGACTGGTACTGCTCCTGAATGCCGAATTGCTCCTGCATCCTGGCGCGCTGCTGGTCGCCCATGCTGAGCCCGGAAAGGCTGTTGTTCAGTCCGGTCCGGTCTTTGACGAGCTGGCTATTCAGGTTCGCCTGAAAGGAAAACAGCTTTTGGGTTTCCTCGGTGGCAAGCTTGCGCAGTTCGTTTTCTTTCTCCAGTGCCGCGTTCTGCTTCTGCTGTGCGAGGTTCAGATCGGCCATGGCCAGAACCTGCTTTTGCGCGGCAGTGAGCGTCTTTTTCTCCTTGAGCTGGGCGATCTCTGTTTCCAGTTCGACCAGCTTCTTCTGCTCGGCACCGATGGACCTGGTTGTGCCGTCCTGTATCAGCAACTCCCGGCTTTGCTGCTGCAGGACCGCATAACGCTGCCTGGCGTCATCGAGTAGCTTCGTGCCAGCGTCCTCCTGGAAGGCCTTCGTCTTGCCGGCGTTCTTGTTGACCGTGGTGCCTTGCTCGATCTGAGACGTTCTTGCATCAACCATTTGCTGGGGCGTCAGGCGAGCCGGAGCGGTCTTTTTGACGGTAGAGCCCCCTGTAAGAAGGGCGGCACCGGTCAGGGCCTGCTGTTTCGTCTGTGGCAGCAAAAGCAGGTTTGTGCCCTTGCTCAGAGTGAGCGCTTTATCTATGACGCGCTGCATCTGGTTTATCTGCTTGTTGGCGCTGGCCTCGGCGGCCTTGGCTGCATCTTCGTGACTCTTCTTGACCGCTGCGGTCGCGTCCTCTGCTGCCTGCTGCTGGGTGTACAAGGCGACAAGCTGGGCCTTAAGTGCGGCCTGCTGGACCTTGTCTGCCTCCTTGACCGCGCTTTCATACTTTCTCAGAAGGTCGGTTTGCTCGGCCACAATGCTGGATTGAGCGGCCTGCGCCTTGGTCAGCCCCATTTTCTGGGCCAGAAGGGCGGCTTCGGCCTTCGCGTTTGCACCGATCAGGTCGCGTGATTCAGTCAGTTTTGCGATGTACTTTTCCCACTCAGCGACTTGCGCCTTCGTCTGAGAGCCTGAACCGCTCTGACTTATCGTGAGATTCCCAGTGCTTTGCGATATTGCCTTCGTGGCCGCATCGACGGTGCCCAGCTTCGTGGCCAGGTCTGCGGCCGAGGCCGTATTCGTCTGTTGCGTCGCGGCCAGCTCGGCCAGCTTACGAATGAAATCAGGGGTCGCGTTGCTGTTCGTCTGAATCCACTGCGTGACGCTGTCGAGGCTTCGCTTTCCTGATTCGACCTCGGCAATCATGCTGCGGAACTGATCGGCAAACGGCCCGAGGGTGATGCCCCGTTCTACCTTGTAGGCGTAGTCGTCGAGGGCAGATGATGCCTTGTCCAACGCTGCTGCCTGCTGGTCGGCCCAGGTGATTTTTTGCAGGCGCTGCTGCTCAGCCGACAGGGCCTTGTATGCGCTTACCGTCTCGCTGACGGTGGCGTTATGGCTGATCAGTGACTTGGATGCATCGTCAGCTCGATCGCCGACGCTCAGGAATGAGTAGGCAACCGCGCCGGTCATGGCAATCAAGCCGACAGGCCCGGTCAGAAGCCCCAATAAGCCGCGTCCGGCAGCGCTCGCGACAAGCAGCGCCTTGCTGGCCGTCGTCACTGCTGCTGTGGCTGTCTCTGAGGCTCGTATGGCGGCATTGGCGGCCAAGGTGGTCTCCGCTACCCCCGCTGCTGCTGCAGACCTCACGACGTAGGCCTGCTGAATCTCGGCAGACGCAGCGGTCGTGGTGGCTGCCAACTGGATTTCGGCGGCCTGGATCTGCTTGATTATTTTGATTTCGTCGAGCCTCGCTACAGCCATTCTGTTGCGTGCTGCAGCTCGACCCTGTTCGGATATCTGGCTCGACAGCCTGGACACTTCCAACTCGCGCTCGGCAACCAAAGCCGCCTGCACAGACCTCATATTGTTGAGTTCAGACTCCTGGCGCATCCGGTCGGCAGCTAGTTTTTGTTCTGCTGCTACCAGCTCGGCATTTGCCCGTGCGAGCGTCGCATTTGCGTCGGCCTGCTTTGACTGCGCGCTCAGCACCGCCTGTTTCGCTGACTCTGCCTCAGCCTTGTTTGCGGTCAGCGTTGCAGCGGTAGCGCTGTACAGCGCAGCGGCCTGCTGGATAGACGCCTTGGTCGACAGTGCTAAATTGGCGATGGCCTGGCCCGTAGAGAGAACCAGTCGACCGCCGATGATGTAGGCGAGCGTTTCCGCTGCATTCGACACCCGGGAAAGCATGAGGTAGGTGGCTGACGAATCACTGGTCAGCGCGTCCATGGACTTGGAAGCGGCAACGAATGCAGATGATATGGTTGCGCTGACACCGCTGGCCTGATCCATCTTGCCGACCAGTTGGGTGAACGAGTTGTCCAGCGCGGTAATGCTGTTGCCGATCGTCACGGCAGTCCTGGCGAAAAGCTGGTCGACGGCCTGCTGCTGTGATTGCAGCGCCTTTACAACCGCGTCCGCTGTCAGAAGCCCGGCAGCGCCGAGTGCGCGCAGCTCCCCGACGGTCTTACCCATGCCTGCGGCGATTGCTTGAGCCAATGCAGGGGCCTGCTCCATGACGCTGTTCAGTTCTTCGCCGCGCAGCACGCCTGAAGCGAACGCCTGGCCGAGCTGGACAAGCGCTGCACTGGCTGATGCCGCCGAAGCGCCGGAGATAGCCAGCGTCTTGCTGATGGTTCCGACAACGCCGGCAACGCCTGCTCCGGTCAGTTTCAGCTCTTTCTGATTGGTCGCGATCCGCTGATACAACTCGGCCGTGGCATTGAGCGGCTGATAGGAACTCTGAGAGATATCGAACACAGCCTTTTGTGCCGTGGCCAGCTCACCAGCACCATCGGTCACCAGCTTCATGCGGTTTGTGAGAGTGCTGTAAGCCTCGGCTGCGTCGTAAAACGCTTTCGTGCTGACTGCCGCAACAAGCGGTCCAGCCAGGCCAGCGGCCGCCGATGACAGCGAGCGCACGCGCCTTTCGAGCCCCTGAACCTGGGCACCTGCTGACGCGGAATTGCGACCAGTGTCGCTCACTGCCCTGGAAGCTCCGGACAGTACCGGCCCGCTGCGCAGGCCTGCATCATTAAGGGCAATCAGGCCCCGGCGAAGATCGTCTACTTGCTGCTGTGCGCTCCGGCTGTCGACCTCAAGCGCTAAACGGGATGTAAGGGCCATCAGAAGCTCCTGAGCGCGACGTACAGTCCCGCTATGTGTTCTTGCGTAATTAAGCCGGCCGGCGCGTTGGCGACCAAGAAGTAGTCGAAAGATGGGTTGGTTTGCTGGATGTCAGTTTTGAGGTGTTTTAAAAGCATTGGCATAGGCCGTCATGAGCTCGGTGAGCGTCATCTCATGGAGTGGATGCCAACCGACAGCGTCCACTGATAGTTCGCCATGGCCTGATGAGCTAAGTCGTGATTTCATGCAGTGTTAACTGCTCCGGGTGCTCGTTTTGCTTAGGCGTGCACGCCAAGCACCGGCTTGTTTTCAGTCAACGCGATGAGCAAAGCACTCGCCTGAACGTTACCCTGGTCAGCCGCTGAACGAAGACGACTCCAGGCTGCTTTGACTTCTGCACGGGTTGGTTTGGCTTGTTGTCCACGCTGCTTACTGGTTGTTGACATGGATTGTTCCTCTGCTGGCTGGATGAAGCCTTACAGAGACGACATTAGAGCTAATATGCGCATATAACCAGTGTTTTTAGGGTGCACTTAGAGTGATACATAGAACGAGACAGTAATAGATTAAGAGAACCACGGAAAGCGGATGGTCGGTGAAATCTTGAAGGGCGTTTTTGTCCCAGTAAGTCGCCGATAGGCAAAGTGATACAGGGGTGAGTTTTCGGCTCAGCGGCTCAGCCTCAGATTGAGTTTGGGCGAGGGCCGCCCTAATGGGAGAGAGTTGTTCCGCGCCACGAAACGACAGTACGTGAATTTGTGGCGCGAGATTCTGTGAGCGCAGCGGCTTGGTGGTTATCACCTCTTGTTACCACCTTGGTTACCTCAGTGGTAGCCATTACGCCAAACGTTGACAATTGTTGACATATCGCTCGATCTCATCGCAGGCCAAAGCTACTTTAGGCCTCATTCATGGGGTTGGTTTTCGCAGAACGATCATTCAACCATTGGAAATAGCTGCAAAAGCCTGGATACCAAGCTGGATACCAGTGCGAACTGCTCATTTGAATCTGCACGCGAGCTTCGCATCGACCTCTTGAATGTCAGGTTCCGCGTGCGGGAATCGATCTTGACGGACGGTGCTGATCAGGTGTTGGGCGAAGCTGGGTCAACCTAGTGCGACGGAGAGATTTGAGCCGCCGGCTCTCCGCTAACGTTGCCGCGCACGGTGTGCATGTCGCCACATTCCTTGGCGGCCTGCTCCAGCAACTTCGCTGCTTGAGCAAGATGCCCACGCTCCTCAGCATTTTCCACCATTCGCCCGAGCGCACGCAGGCGATAGGCCCGATTCGCTACTGGGACCTCGGCAATAGCTTCGCGAAAGTTTGCCCGGGTATCTTCAAATAATGTCACCCAGCGCTTAGCCAGCCCCTTGCTGGAGCGCTTGGTTGGGTCGTTAATCTCGACCTGCTGGCGGGACACAGTCACCCCGAAGTTAGTCTTTACGGCCTCTGCCACCTGTGAGGGTGTATCGAAGCAGGCTAACGCCTGGACGATAAAGGTTTTGATTTCGGGAGTTATCGCGGCCATATGGTCGATTCTGTCTAGGTTCTGTCAAGAATTGACCGCATGGTCTCGCAGATCATTAGCCCGGCGCCATGCCCCGTCTGTCACGTTTATCGGATCAGCGCATGTAGAACGGCCCAATGCCGCCAATAGACTTACGGAATCGTAGCGGAATGACAGTGAAGCGCTTGAGTTCACAATGGCTGGTATGTACACGGCAAAACTGAATTCTATACGCGATATCGTGCGGCTTGTGTCTGAGGGGAAGGAGCAGATGCTGGTGCGGGAAGCCGCGCCTGAGCAGAAGGTTAAGAGAAGAGGTCGGTGCTGGTAGCACACGAGCCCGCTCAGTGGCAGGCTCTGACGAGGCTTTAGATTGAAATTACCAACTGCATCCTTTTCTGATATCTGCAAACGCCGCTTCTGCGCCTGAGATGTCAAAGATCGCCGTGACCGGGCTTTCGCTATATGGGGTTACGTTAACGATAAACTTGTCTGACTCCATCATTTCCTTCATAGCCTTGATCGGAGAGCCCGGATAGAAGGTCGAAGTGTTGTCAGTGGATATCTGCCAAGACCTGGTAATGGCCTTGCTTTTGCCTATGCGATAGGTAACGTCTGTGTCGTCAGTACCGATGAATGAAGACCAGTTAACGAAAAGCTCAGTCTTACCGTCGGCGCAGCGTGCAAGCATGACCACGCTTTCTACCGACCTGCCCGTGCCGCCTTCAGACCCTAAAGCCGCCGTGTAAACAGGCTTGTCGTTCAAAGGGTCGGTCTTGGTGGCGGTGTACCACTTCCCCGATCCCTCGGTTTTAGTTGGCGTTGTCTTCTCCGCGAGCCCTGCGTCATCGGCAATCTTGTCGAAGCATGCCAGTCGCTGAACGTCGCCTTTTATTGCTGAGCATGCCGCGATTGATGTATCGCTAATCGCCGCGAGCCCTGGCGCAGATGCCATCATGGCCGAGAGGCAAATCAATCCAGTTATCGCCAAATTACGCACAGTACAACCCTCCATAGATGAAGGGTGATTCTACCTTGCCATCAATTCGTCGCGCACGCCCCTCATCAAATCTCAGACTCAACGAGCCCGTTAGCAGATGTGATGCAGATCGGTGATGTGTTGCATGGTCGGCCCCTGGGGCTGTGATGGCCTATGTATATGTGACCGGATCGACCTGAAAACCTGCGCTGATCCATTCGCGGTGAGCATTTCGGGCCCCTATATGCGCAAGCCAGATAAGCGCTCCGTCGGCTCGCTCAGCAGAGTGATGATCATCCGCTATGGTTAGAGCTGTTCACCAAGGAGCAAGAAAACATGGACGTCATCAAAGTCAGACTCTGCGTCTACGGCCAGAACAATACCAAGCTGGGCACGATGGATAGCGAAGGGGTCATCAGGTCGGATCGAGCGGTGATCTTACGAGTGATAGACGGCGCTGCCTACTCGATGCACGAGAGCTATCTCGGAAAACTTGTGGACGGTGTGTGCCGGACGAGCAGGGGGGAATTGATATTTACCCTGCGAGACTCGTGAGCGTGGCCGCCGAACTTACCGCAAATGAGGGTCGATCTATCCGACTGAGGGTCGCGTGGCGGGGGAGTGGCATTTAATTCAACGCCAGCAGGTAATTGCATCAGCAAAGTGTGAATTGCCACCTACACTCCGCGCGATGCAGGCCTCAGGAATTCTCCCGACCTGCGACATAGGATGTCTCGAATGAACTCCCCAATGGACCTGAGGCCTATCATTGAGGCAGTATTTTTGCCGATGAAGTGCGTATGCGATATCGCTCCGGGCGGCTCGATGACGATCCGGATATCCAACCTAGCCACCGAGGCGGAAGAATTCACCGTGACATGCATCGACACGACGGCACTGATCACGATCCGCGACATCGTTGCGTTGGTGCTTGAGGTGAAGGAGGATATGAGGCTGCGGCGGCTTGCGTCTGCCCAGCAGGGGAGGGTGCGAAACGCTTAGAATGAAAAGCTGGTCTTACTGAAGGTAGTAGCTATGGTAGCGAGCTTCGAGGTGTTTGCATGAGTCGCGCTGCTTTAGTCCTTGGAACAGTGGAACAAGTGAGTTACTTTGCACGACAAAATTTCTCGTATTTGTGAATAAAATTATGAATATTGCTGCTCCCTTATATGTCTTTTACTTTTTATTGATGATAGGCGTCGGCTTGGTATGTCTAAGCTTTTTGGATAAAAAGCACGACCTTGAGTTATCGGCATACGAGTGCGTTGAGCGAGCCCTGTTGACGAATGACGCGCATTGCGAAAGATCTGTACAGGCCAAGGCTCAAGCCTTGGAAGCTTCTGCTCGTGCGCTTATGCTGCGATAGTGACTTCGGATGAGGAGGGGAACTGAGGCCTTGGCTTGCCCAAGGCATTCAGCGAGCTACCGATAAAGGTAAGGATGATTTCGATCGGAATAGAGATGTTGCAGTTTTAAACCGGGCTGACCCAACTTCATTTTGGCCTGCCTTGGCAATCACACCACAGGCTGAAAATAAGCGCTTAGTGAAAAGTGCGTCACGTCACAGTTTTCGCCACTACGAGTATGTTCGTGAGTACTTTTGAATGAAAGTGGAAAGTCTGAGTCGGCGAACGAGAATCTGTAACCCTCGGCCTCACTCATGCGATCTTGCCAGCGCTTCATCACGCGCTTCGAGTTAGGTTGCTTTATGTAAACTAAAAATCCCGCTCGGTTATTTCCTGCAGTGTTAGTAGCATACCTTTCCGTCAGCTGCATAAATCCATCCCAGAGCCATCCGTAATCGTACGAATCATCCTTGATTTTCGCCTCCGCAAGCCACTTATATCTGACATTTTTCACCACGAGATCAGCGTGACCCCCTTCCATCGAGTCATGTTCAACGTTTATGCCAGCCATTCTCATAGCCACGCAGATCATATTGGTAATATCATCTTCACCCACCTGAAGAAACCTAGGGTTAGCCTCAAGCAAATGGATCGCTTTCTGCAACGCTTTCTCAGTGATCTCCACGAAATGACTGTAAGCTCTCAGGGAAAAAAATGACGTTGCGTTATCTTCAAAGTACCCATCGGCTGTTATGATTCTCGTAACATTATCCGCATCAGTCAAAATAGTCATTGTACAAGAACCTTGTCGATGCTTGTCTTGTAAAGAAGAAATATGTTCACACTTTCCTCCTCAACTAATTTTCCAGAAGAAGGGTGATAAAGCTTATTCGACTCTTGAAATAGGATAAGAGCATCGTCACCTAATTCATGAAAAACACTTTCCTCATCGACAAAGCAATAAGTTCTTGTGAGTGTTGGGGGGGTTGTCGTCGCCAAGTAATTTATAACTTGTTCGGTTTCACTTGAGGAGCAATTGGGTATCTCTTTAAGAAAATCCGATAAGGATATGTAGAACTCGCTTTTGACTGTTCTTCCGGCAATATATCTTACTATGTTGAGGGCGCAGACGGCTAGGCCAAATATTGAAAGATCTTTTTCGATTTTCTCAACCAGCTCGGGATTGATCTTCATGCTCTTAGTGCCTCAAGAAGTTTGTCTATCAGCAAGCGTGTCTCTTCTTCCGTACTACAGAAACGGAGTATAGCATATGTAAGAGCAGCTCTCGAGCCAGCTGTCGCAACAGAAATGGTGCTTGGCAGCGTAAGCTCTACTTCCTGTCCAGTACTAAATCGATTTGGTATGTGCCAAATAACAGATATGTCGAAAGGAGTAATCGCGCCAGCTACAGCTTGTAACCCGTTTGCATAAAATTGCTCGCTACGTAAATCCTCGCCACGCTTCATGGTGTCTTGTTTAATTGATCCTTGTGGTGTCATAAAGTTGAGCTTGCTTATATATCCTTCGGCATTGAACGTAAAGTATTGGATGGCCGGGAACAAATTCATTGCAGCGTCTGGTGAGAAATTCAGTCCTAGTGAGCTGCAGTTAAATACAATCCATCCAAGTGTCTCCCCAAGCGAGAGCTCGATTTGTTTGCCGTTCTGGTAGCTGTTTTCAGCCCGAGTATAGTCCGCCCGTATCTCTAGGATATTGGTTTTGTTGTTCAGGGTGATGACATCAAATGTTTGCCAATGATAATTGGAAACGCCATACACATCGTCATATATGTCTAGAGTGTGGGCGGGCAATCCGCTTAAATCTGCTTTATCTATTTTCTTACGCAGTGTAAACGTCCTGCGTCTAGATAGTACTATCCTGGTGTACTCTTGGGTCGACTCACTGCTGACCACGAAATGAAGCTGCGAGAGCCCAGCTAATTTAGCGCCTGAAAGAATGGCAGGATAGGGGTAGGTGATTTTCTTTGTGACAGAAGCGGAAAGTTTACGAAATGAATCTGCCGATTTTGTAGATAAATGATATAGGCTTAGAATTTTATAGTTGTTTTCGAGTTCGCTTTTCAGATATGAAGAGAGGGCTTCTTTAAGCTCCTGATTGTCTTTGGTCTCTTCTGAGATTAATACTTCCAAGCCATCCCAGTCACGAGGCGGCTTTTCTACGTGCTCATTAACAATACTTCGAGTGTTGTAAATATTGGCTCTAATTTTTAGCGCATAACCCAAATTATGACTATCCATATCAATCCTTTACTGGGCTATCGATCATGCTAGTCAGGCCACCTGTCCTAGCAATGTCGCGCCAATGTCCATTTTAGTTTATTGGTATGTCCGCATTCCTGTTCTCCAGGCTTTACGAGCATCGCTTTAATGTGTCATATGCGGTGAAGCGAGGGCAAGCCAAATCGTGGCACGCAGTTCCAGCAGCATCTGCAGCGCAGCCAGGCACTGAGCCGAGCAACCGGCCCAGCCAGCAGATAAGCTCAAATATAAGTACATCCAGCGTATCCGACGACGAGCTCGCGCCACGAAACTGGAGCAAGCGGAAGCGTGGCGCGACGTGGATGGCTGAAATCGATTTTTGTTGCGTGATATCACATGGCCTGCATTACTATTGCGGTTCAATCTTGGATGATGGGCTGCGAAACTGCATGAAGACGGAACAGGTTGGTGAAGTTGCTGCTGTAGGCGTAGGTGCGGCCGCTGGTGCAGGTCTTGGGGCCGCCTATGGCGTGGGTGTAATAGGTGTTGCGGCAGCAGAGGCAGCTGCCGCCGCCGCTGTGGCTGCTGGAGCATCAGCCGCAGCAACAACGGCAACTATTGCGGCGGCGGGAGGAGGCGCGATTGCTACGGGCGGGGGAGGAATAGCGGGAGGCGTCGTGGCCATAGCAGGCACGGCTGCGGGCACTGCGATACTCCCTATTGTCGCTTGTGCTGTTGGCGGTGCAGCGATTCTCGGCGGAGTCGGCTGGGGCAGTTACAAGCTTGGGCGAAAGCTCCTGAAAAAGTAAGAACACGGCGAAGGTTGCTTGCCGCGGTTTGCACGCGTAGCTCGGACAACGATGGTTTCGGAGATGTGCTCAGCTTTGAGCACATCTCCGAAAGAACAAGCACTTGGTCTCCTGTTTCGGTATGGCAGGTGCAGGATGTGGTTTCCGCGCCACGAAATTACACCAAGTCGAATTGTGGCGCGCATGAACGAATCACTGAGCCGTCCCTCACTGGCGGTCATTCAAGAGCATTCAGGCGGTATTAAATCAATGCAGCGTGAGGTGAGGGGGTGGCCTTGGAACGACTGGTGCGCCAGGCTCAAATAGATCGGGTAGTTGGTCCTCTGGGCATTCCCGGATGAACTGGATCATTGCTGCGTGGCAGGCGCGGTAGATTGGCCCGCCAGCGCCCCAGTCTTCGCCGTAGCCTGATGAGCTGTCTTCCAGTTGTGACAGGTACGCTATGCCTTGCAGGCTTGTGTCGCCATCCTCGGCAGCCTGATGACGGTGGACAGGATTCACGTTCAGCAGATCGCACATCCGCTCAAAGCCCAGCGCTTCGGCCAGTCCCTCATGGTCGAAAATAAACGACTTTCCAAACCCTGAAAGGATGGTTCTCGCTCCAATGCGTTCGACTTCACGGTGTGCCAGCGCTTGCAGCCCAATGTCCGCAATGGCCTGTTTGGCGAATGGCAGGAACGGTTTGAGCTTGTTCGCCTCGCAACGAAAGGCCCGCCGCTCAGCAGTAATGTAATCAAGCCTTTCAGACACGATACGACAGATCCGCCGAGCGGTGATGAGCTGGGTGCTGGCGCTGATACCTGGCTTCAAGGCGATATTGCAGAGCCTCATGAGAACGCTGGATGTCATTGGTGTATCTCCATGGGCGTTTGGTCGTAAGTGATGCGCAGATCGGCACCAGCAGGGCAGTGGCGGCCGGTGGGCATGCTGCAATTGCGGCATGCCATGACGTGGCTGATGTACTGGTCCCGGGCATGCCGCCATTCAGGCGTGGCTTTCGCGGCATGCGTGTAGGTGCGCGCTGGTGTTGTTTGGCGGCTACCGCGCTCGATCAGCGTGAGCAGTGGTCGATCCGCTGTGCTTTTCGTCAGGTTTGGTCGTGATGCGGCTGCCGGGGGAGGCAGGCCATCCAGCAGGCCGGATAGGAGGCTCATTGCCGGATCTGCCCGGTTTGGCGATGACTCTCATATGTGCCTGTGAAAAAAAATCGGGGGAACGGGGGAACAGTGGGAACAGCCAATGTTTCCGGGGCTTTCAGAGGGGGTACATGTTCCCCACCTAAAAAACGGGGGAACAGTGATAACCAGATGTGCGAAATGGCTGGTTCTCTTATATTCAAAAACATGTCTGTGTTCCCCCTGTTCCCCATACATTCAATAAGGGGGAACGGCTCCAGGCCCTATAGATACTGGCTGTTCCCCCGTTCCCCCTGTTCCCCAAGAAAATAGGTTCCTGTGAACTCGGGCATTTGCACTCGGTGATAAAGGTGTTGTTCATGCGCCGCCACCTTCACCGTCCATGACCTCTGGATCAATCACGTACAGGCGTGCCGAACCTCCACCTGGAATTCGGTATTTCTTCGTCTTGCGGCTTTCACGATCGGTGTCACGTCTGGCAAGCATCCCGCCGGCCTCCAGCGCCTTTATCACGCGGCTCAAGCCATGTCCGTGGGCCGCTTCGACAATGGCTGACTTGTTGAACAGGTACAGGCGTTTCCCCACGGACAACTCCCAGTAGCCGGCACGGTTGAACACCTTGGTGTCGGGTACTTGGTCGTTCACGTCCGAGAAGCGGCTTGTGCCGTGCTTATCGATGAAGTCCAGAATGCCAGCCAGGATCTGTCGGTCCTCGGCATTGCCGCTGCCCACCTGATTAAGCCATTCGCCGTACAGCAACTGGCAGTCGGCCAGGGCGCTACCAGGTGTCCAAGGGAGCAGACCATAGGCAATAGCCATTTCGCCCGCTAGGGCAATCACCGCAAAGCGATCTGCCACGCGCCCGGCCTGGGCGTTGTCCTCCATGAATTGCGCTCTGGTTCTGGCGAAGTCCTCCAGCAGGCCGGGCCGGTCGTCACTGGCGAGCAGATGCTCCACGAATGCGGGGCCGATGTGGCCGTGATGCGCACTCACTGCCACGGTGAGCAGGCGGTGGAAGTCGGCACCCTCAAGGCCATGC
The DNA here is from genome assembly GCF_900099665.1 of Pseudomonas sp. BS3767. NCBI lineage: Bacteria > Pseudomonadati > Pseudomonadota > Gammaproteobacteria > Pseudomonadales > Pseudomonadaceae > Pseudomonas > Pseudomonas sp. BS3767. The sequence continues at coordinate 95,741 of NZ_FNCX01000003.1, forward strand.
AGCTCGTCGAAGGCGCGGTGAGTGCGTGTACCGGCGTTCACGTCGACCATGCGCAGCTCAGCACCAGCGTGCGCCGCATTGCCGCTGATGGCCGCGTGCTCGGACAGAGAGCGCTCGCCACTCGATAGCGCCAACAGTCGCCAGCTCAGTTTGCCGCGGGCCTCGCGGTCGCGGGTCATCGTGCCTTTGCCCTGACCGTTGGCTAGCGAGTAGGCCATTTCCTGCACGCGCTTGGGATCTGCGCGCTTGATCTCGTCAAGCGGTAGCATGGTGTCGTTACGGCTGGAAGCCTCGATCTCCAGACCGCCCTTGGTCATGTCCCAACTGGCCGCGAAGATCCCGGGGTCGCCCCACACCGACGAGCCGATCAGTTGCGCCAATGACTTGCCGCTCGAGCTGTCGCCAACCAAGTGAACACCGCCGCCCAGCACGCCCACCAGACTGAGCAGGGGGCCAGCCAGTGCGCACCCGATTGCCAGTGTCAGTACCGGATTACCTTCGCACTTGGCAGCCACCTCGGCTTTCCAGCCGTCCAGCTCGCCACGCCGACTGAACAGCACCTGAGCCTTGTTGCTGGCCTGATACCGTACCTTGGCGCTCCCCAGCGTTCGTCCGGGCAGCACAAACGCGCCTGACTCATGCCAGCCCGGGCGGCTGGTGGTGGCGAACACCTCATCCGGGCGCTGGTCGAGCAGGTACTCCATGAACGTTCCGCGTTTCTTGAGCGCGATGATGACGCCCATGCCGAACAATGCGCGCCGGGCATCCTCGCCGCTGCCGCCGAACACTTCCATGGCGATGATCCATTCCTTGATACCGCCCTCGGTGGCCAAGCGGAGCAGACGGCCCTCGCTGCCATCGTCACTGTTGGTCGTGCGGGCAACCACTGTCACCGGTGTAGAAATCCACTCGTCGGTGATAGGGCGGTCACTGGCATCATCTTCGTTTTCGTCCTCTTCGGCACCGCCGCGCTTGAAGCCGTGCCAGTAGACCCCCGGGCGCAGACGCCGTCCTTTCTCGTTGATCACCCACTGCTCATGGACTGCCCAGCACGGTCGGTCTGGCGTGATGCGCTGGCCACGCTCCACCTCAAACCCGGCCAGCTCGTCGCAGATCTCGCGCTCACGCCTTACGGCCTCTTGCAGTTGCTCGGAGTCGATCTCGCTCAGGCTTTCACCACGCTCAAGCTGGACTGCTGCGATTTGCTGAATGATCCGCGCATGCTCCCGTCCGCTCTCGAGCGATTTACGCCGATATTCGGAGCGATCTGCAGCGGTCAGGCGTCCTGGGAACAAGTCCTTGAACTCCAGGCCGATTGAGGCGAGAACGTCCTCGGATGAGCAGCCGGCAAAGCAGTGTATCAATGCCCGACCATCGTCGGTGCTGGACACGCTCAATGAGGGGGATTTATCCAAGTGCGCCGGGCATTTCGCCATGTGACGGTTCTTGCCGGACGGCTTTACGCCATCCAGCCGTTGAAGAATCCGGCTGGCTGGGTCATCGCCCACTACGGACAGTTTTGGCCTGGATTTCATTGCAGTTGCTCCCGCGCTACTACTGCAAAAGCCTGCATGACCTGACCGTTATTGATCGCGTGCCAGTAGGTGAATTCGTCAATCGCTCCAACCTGACGAGCCTCTACGGCGGTGCCAGAACTACGCATCACAACTCGCCCGCACTCGGCGTCCTCCGCAGTCAAAAAAGGCCCCAGCAGTGGCTTGGGCGCTTTCGGATGAACTACATAGAACAGTTCGTTGGCTTTTTTCAGGCAAGCCGATCCCGTCGACGCAAGTGCATCGTTTTGAAAATTCATGCTGTTAAACCTCTATCTGGCCGACGTTTTGCTGTAGCCGCGCATAACTACGAAGGTTTCGTTTTATTCAGGCGTTTCCACTGTTCCATGTAAATGGCATTGTTGATAACGCCGCAGTTGAACAACGCCGTGAGGTGTCCAATCGCCTCGCCATCACGTTGACTTGCGAGCGGACAGCCAGATGCGAAGGCCTTCACCGAGATCTTGACTGCTTGTTTCACCATGCGCTCGCCAGTCCAATAAACATCAAGCCTGGATGGGGCGCTGAAATCGATGTTATGTGCGCCCAAGGCCCGATATCGAAGGCCGTACAGCGCCAGTTCGGCAAGCTGCTCGGTGTTCATACCGCAGAGCGCCGGGTGCTCGGAGTAGAGGTTCATTTAGCACCTGTCTTGCGCATAGCCTTGCTGGCTTCCAGTGTCCTGTTGCAGACCTCCACTGTCGCGCTGCAGGAAGCATCAGAAAGAGTGCCGATAAGTCCTCCGAGGCTTTCCAGCATCCACCCAACCTTGACTACTGCCTCTGGGCTAAGGCCGGAGTTTTCGTTATCCGCTGCACAAGCCAGCAGGTTGCCAATGCCTGAAATTCCATGCGCCAGGGTATGCATGTAGTCATCGGTCGCACGGATCACCGCATCAAGCTCATCAGCATTCATTTTTGCGATGGTGTCGTTTGTGGGAAGCAGGTCGACCCAGATCATGGATTTCATTGATCACCCCCACCAACTACGTGAATTTCCGTAATTAGCAGATCGGCCCAGGTCATGGCTGTGTGCTGGGCCATGACGGCGATCACCTTGGCCACGAGTGGCGGAGTGGTCGGGCTGGCCATTACGGCAGAGGCGAGCGCCAGCAGAGTTAGAATTTCCCTGAGGTCTTTGACCAGTTCGGAATCGATAAGGGCATGATCGTTCATTGAGCAGCTCCCTGATCATCGCGCAGGCTGTAACGCACCGACTGAACCAGCGCTGCAGCAGTGCCAGCAAGGAGGCCAAGAGATCGAAGCTCCACGCATGTTACAGGGTCTTCGCCGTCATTGGTTGCAACGTCGAGACGAGCGCAAAGACGCTCTACCCCCAGAGCCAGATCGGCGGCCAGCGCCAGGCCCTCACCACTATCGCCGCCTTGAATCACCTGGATCAGGTGGTTCATATCGTCGCGAGCGCCGAACTTGATGGATTGCAGCGGTGGCAGTGCTTTATTTTTCGAGACGATCATTGTGCACCCCCAGCATTTTCCAGAGCGCGGGCGCGGTCCATGTGGGAGTTGTAGCGGTTGAGTCGTACAGCAAGGGATGAGTTTGAGCGGAGAGCGCTCAAGGCCATGCGGCGGTGAGCAAGTGCGCTGAGTGCGGACGGAATGAGGGCGTGTTTCATGGGTGTAGCTCCCGAATCATGAGAGCCACCACAGCCTGCCGCCAAGCAGAGAGGGGTGGCGAGTTGCGCAAGATTGGCGGACCGGTGATTCAGGAACCCGGCGCACCCGAGGGTGCTCCTGCGCAACCCGCCATAACACGATAATGCGGGCACAAAAAAAGCGCCTGCAATCGTAATGGGGGCGCTGTTGCGCCTGAAATCGTTCGACCCGCCAAGGTCGTTGTCAGCAATGTGACGGGAAGGACAATAACCGCGTAAGCGCTTACGTGCAATCTCAGTTATCGACCGCCGGTCGCTAATCATGAATGGTGTTGTCATTTTGATTGTGCCTCGGCCAGCAGCGCTCCGGCACTCATCTCTGAGTCGAGAGGGCGCAGTTCGACTATTTGGCAATGGGGGATCTGTGACACTGCGAGAACAACAGCGAGGCCGATGCAGTAGAGCCAGTCGAAGGGATTCACGCGGCGGACCTCGGTTCGGACATCAACGTATACAAGGCAACACCACGATGGGTGCGCCCCCATTCATCAGTGAGGACTATCCGGGCTGTGTCGATCCGATACCCGGCGTTGCGCAGGTCGCAAATGCGCGCGCCTGGTCGGCAGATATTCAGCTCGCGCATTGCGGTGAACGTGTCAATCGACCCTAAGCGAAGACGCTGTATAAACCGTGCGTTCTGGGCGTTGATGCTGGTATTCTTTATTTGAGATATTTCGAGGCGGGCCTGTTGGTCGGCCTTTTTTTTGTCTGCCATTTATGCAGCCTCCCCGCGCAGCGCCATGCGCTGGCGAACCCAGGCGTGGACCTCGGCCAGAACAAAACCAACTGGCGAGCCGCGTGACTTGCTGTTGCTCAGCGGCACTGGGCGCGGGAACGTCGGGTCATCTTTGAGGCGCTTGTAGACAGTGGCGCGGGCGAGGCCGGTGATGACCTCGACCTCAGGGAAGCGAATAATTGTATTCGCGGGGTCGAACCCTTTAGCGGAGTTGACTTCAAGCTGGCGGAGGCTGCTCATATCTGTTTCCCGTTATTGATGAGGACGGGGACAGGTTAAGCAGATAGGCGGGCGTCTTCGATCCGAGTTTAGGTGGGAGAAGTTTTCCGGAATCTTTTACTTGTCAAAAGATTCAGCATTGGCTGAAGCTGCCTGAAGTGCCACTAAAGCTTGCAGAGGGGAAAGATCAGCCATCAGCTCGTTTGCGAGAGGCACTACGGTCTTCCTCAAGTTCGCTTCACCCGCGTCATAACTGCTTATTGCTGATGACATTACACGATCAGGGATATGGGTTTTCGTTTCTATGCTCCAGATCCAGAGGTCTATGTAGGGCAATAACCCATATCGCGCCCACCGCCGCCAATTGGGCTTGCTGCGGCTCGGCGAAAAATCAGGGGATTGCTTACGGGCTTCCGCCAGCCAGATAGCGAAGGCCGCCTTCAGGGTGGAATCATTGGCTCCCAGGTCCACAACTATTGCAGGTTGAAAGTACGGCGAGCCTCTCGTCAGGACCTCTATTTCTTTTTGCCATGAGCCTTTGAAAAGAACGCGATAGTCAACGTCGTGAGGTTTTTCCGCGCCCAGTGCGAACATTTCCTCGCTTGCCGTTAAGTGCAAATCATAAGCGCGCAAGGCACTAACGGATTGACGTTTAACTTCAATATCGGAAAGCGATGGCGATAGCTCCAGGGGCGCCTCCCTGAATTCTTCGACAGCGTCTTCGTACCAGTCGTAGCACCATTTTTCAGTTGAGTCAGGGTTGGTCAGGCAAGCGCACGCCTTGAAAAGGCTCTGCCTTTCCAGTAACTGCCTGTACCACTCATTCACATTAAAGTGGTCGCACTCTCGATACTTCTCCAGATCGAACCATTCGGGTAAATCTTGCGCGCAGTCAATCTTGCTCACTGGGACACTCTCCCCGTTGAATACATGGCTAGCCCGTCGGGCCGAAAGCCCGCTTTGCACCTTCGAGCTAAAGCAAATGGGCTTTTCCAGCTAACTGCTGGCCGTCCGAACAGTAATCGCATTAAGTCTATATCTGTCTGCAATGGAGAGGGAAGCAATCAGGCACGCTTGCCAAAGTCACCTTGGACAACAACGCCCCCGGCGAGGCCGTCGAGGTAGTTCGCATACCACTGCATCATGGTCGTGCGCTGCGCCAGATACTGCGCCTTGTTGTAAACGCCACGGACACCCTGAGGCTTGTGGCTGAGCTGCGCCTCGATATGGTCGGCCGGGAAGCCGTGTTCATTGAGTGTGGTGCTCGCAATATGACGAAAGCCGTGGCCAGTCTGGCGGCCTTCATAGCCGATCCGGCGCAGTGCCATCAGGAATACGGTGTCACTGCGCGGTTTGGTTCGGTCGCTGCGTCCGGGGAAGAGCAGGGGATACGCGCCGGTGATAGGGCGTAGCTCTTCCAACAACTCAATGGCCTGGCGGCAAAGCGGCACTAGGTGCTCTCGACCTTTTTTGCGGCCCTTGCGCTCAACTGGGATGGTCCACAGCTTCTTTTCCAGATCGAACTCGGACCACTGGGCTTCGCGCAGCTCGCTGGGACGCACCGCAAGCAGGGTCAGAAGACGCAAGCCCAACTGTACGTCTTTGGCGTGCGGGTATGACTGGATGGCACGAAGGAGGGCGGGCAACTCTTCGGCCGAGACGTGGGCATAGTTCTCGGCTTTTCCGCTGGAAAGGAACTTGTGGATGCCTTCAAGAGGATTATTCACTGCACGGCCGGTCACGCGAGCCAGATCGTAGACATCTTTGCAGTAAGCACGCACTCGGCTCATCTGCTCAAGAATGCCCTGTTGCTCCAAACCCCGAAGCAGCTCCATCCACTCCATGGAGAGGATGCCGGTGTATCGGCGCTGGCCGAAAGTGGGAAACACATGACGCTCAAGCGCTCCCATGATCCGCTTGGCCGTGCCTGCGTCCCAGCCGCCGATGCGCGAGGCATGCCATTCGCGGGCCAGCGTCTCGAATGTATCGTTTGCTGCCTGGGCTTCTGCTGCCTTGCGCGCCTGCTTTGTCACCATTGGGTTTCGGCCTTCGGCCGTATCGGCGCGAAGATCTGCAGCCTTTGCTCTGGCCGCTGCGCCGCTGACCTCGGGGTATCCGCCCAGCCCGAGCCAGGACCACTTACCGTCTGTTTTTTTGTAGCGCAACTGCCAAGACTTTTGTCCGTCAGGTTTCACGCGGAAGTAAAGGCCGTTGGCGTCGAGCTCGCGGTACTCCTTCAGCTCCGGTTCAAGACCCGCAAGAGTGGTGTCGGAGAGCGGCCGGCGCTTGATTTCAGACCGTTTCACGGCTTGTATCCCTTCGGTTCAATTATTTTCGAAGGATACACGCTGGGATACACGGTGGGTAGATATAGGGGGATACAAGGAAAGATAGCCAGAAACAAGAAAGCCCGCACGAGGCGGGCTTCTTGATGTTGTTTATAGACTGCTGTAGACGTCTGTAAACAGGTACTTGGTGGCTACACAGGGACTTGAACCCCGGACCCCAGCATTATGAATGCTATGCTCTAACCAACTGAGCTATGTAGCCAAGTGGCGCGCATTATTCTCGGAGAACGCATATGTGTCAAGCGTTGTTGTGAAAAATAATTGCGTGCGATCAACCGGTTAGGTGGCAGCGCTTGTCGGAACGTCTTTCCGGGCGCTTACCGGAACAGGGTGTCGAGTATCTTCAGGTCATCGAATAGCACTCGGCCATCTCCCTTCGCTCCCTGAGTCAGGCCTTAGCGCCGTTGTCCGTTCGCGCTCATCGGTATCCTGTTCACGGTCCGGGTGCAGCGCGCTGGCCAGCTTGCGGCTTTTTTGGCTTCTGTGAGCCTTGCGCCTGCTCGGCCTGCTTACCGAGCATCGGAATCAACTCTTCGATCCACATCTTTTCGCGGCTTGCTGAAATCGCGAGCCACTGCTGCAAAAGCTTGCACCTGGTTTCGAGCTTTTACGGGATGAGAAAATGACTGCCGTAAAGCGCTTTTCCCGTCGGCTGGGCGGTCCGGTTCTTGCTTGGTTGTGCCTGATAGCTCGTTTGAGAAGCTTTTTGACGCCAAAAACAACGAATGGCGACACTTTGCGTACCAATCTGAGGCGACGCGTATCGTCATTGAAACAATAACATGGCATTTTGCTGCTAGTGTTTTTCCAACAAAAGGCATCGCCTCTGTTTGTGCAGATCTGGCAGGTGTTCACGGGGAGTCGCAGGACATGAACAGTCTTTTGTCACCAGGCATGCGCCTGATGGGACATTTTGGTTTTGCTCGCAAGTTTCAGGTCTTGTTCCTGCTGTTCATGTTGCCGCTGGCGGGCAGCGCGTGGGTCATCACCAAGGAGTACAGCAACAAGCTCGATGTCATTTCCGGGGAGCAATCCGGCGTGCGTCAGTTGCTGGCGCTCGACGATCTGAACATCGAGCTGTCCGCTCAGCGCGATCATGCCGCACGCTGGAAAGCCGCCGATATCCTGCGCGAGCCGACCCCGGCAGCGAAGGCGGCGATGGCCAACGTCGATGCGGGGATCCCTCGCATTGCCAAGGCGCTGGAAGGCGTTCAGGCCGCATTGGTCGAGGAAAAGGCGCCTGTCTATACCATGAACCGGTTCAAGACGCTTCAAGCCGCTGTCACCGGTCTGGACACGGCATCATTGCGCACAGTGGGCTGGTGGCCTGATGGCTATGACCGATTCACTACGGTGCTGAACTTGGTCCAGGCGCTGCGCGAGCAGATCGCGATGGACAGCGGTTTGATTCTCGACCCCTGGCTTGAAACCTACATGCTCATGCAGCTCTCCACCCAGCAAGTGCCGGACCTGATCGAGCGTATCGGCCGTCTGTCGAGTGTCGGGCAGACGTCGGTGGCATCGGGTCAGTTCAGTCTGCAGAGCCGTCTGCAAATGCGCGATCTGCGCGGTCGCATCGATGACTCCAAGGATCAGATGCAAAAGGCTGCCGGCCTGCTGCTGTCCAAGCTTCCCGAGCAGTTGCAGCCTTGGGCGGACAAGTACGCTGCAGTAATACAAGTGCTGGAGACACAGCTTAAGGTCATTGATGACGGTGTTTTCGGCGGCAGCATCAAGCTCAAGCCTGAAGAGTTCGAAAAGAGCATCGACACCCTGACCGGCAGCACGGCAGATTTGCGCAGGCAATCGCTTGACGCGCTCAATGGACGTCTCGATTACTACCACGAGAGCTCCAACACCGAGTTCATCCCGATGGCAGTGATCTTCTGTGTCCTGGTGATCATGGCAATCTATCTGTTCGCCTGTCTGCAATCCTCGATCCGTAATAGCGCCAAAGGCATCACCACGCTGGCTGAGTCCCTGCGTGACGGCAATCTGTGTGTGGAAGTCGCTGTGCAGGGCCGTGACGAGCTTGCTGCCATCAGTCGCGCGCTGAACGTCGCGGTGGTGCAACTGCGTACCAGCCTGCTGGGCGTCAATCAGGAAACGGTTCGCGTCGGCGATGCGGTGCTGACGCTGAATGCCCAGTCCAGCGGAACGCTGAGCGAGGTCGAAGACCAGCAACAACAGATCAGTCAGATCGCCGCAGCAGCCACCGAGCTGGCCGCCACCTCCCAAGGCGTGGCCAGAAGCTGTGAACAGGCATCGGAAAGCGCCAGGCAGACGCGTCAGATTGCTCAGCAAAGCAGCCAGGACAGCCAGCGCACCACTGACAGTATCCAGCAACTCAATCAGCGGCTGACCGAAACTGCCGCCGCGCTGGGTCGGGTCAGCGAGCAGGGTCAGCAGATTCAATCGGTGGTGGATGCCATTCGCGGCATCGCCGAACAAACCAACCTGCTGGCCCTCAACGCAGCCATCGAGGCGGCACGCGCCGGTGAACAAGGGCGCGGGTTCGCGGTGGTTGCCGATGAAGTGCGCAGCCTGTCCCAGCGCACCCAGGCCTCGACCGCCCAGATCGCCGGCACGGTCGACAGCTTGCGCTCCACCGTGACGCAGGCGGTCAACCTGATGGAAGCGGCCTGCGGGCAAGCCGTCAACGATGCGCAGTCGGTGACCGGGCTGGGCGTCCGCCTGGGCGAAATCGCCACGGCAGTGCAGGGTGTGACCGATACGCTGGCGCAGATATCGACCGCCGTGGAAGAACAGGCGTCGACCGCTGATGAAGTGAGCAGCAACATCCAGCAGGTCGATCAGGCCGCAGGGCGTTTGCTGCAAGGTGCCCGCGCAGTCAATCAGGCGGCGGATACCTTGAGTCAGGGCAGTCGGGCGCTGAATGACAATACGGCGCGGTTCCGGTTGGGATAACTGGGTAGTTTGCCGCATCAGAACGAAGAGCCGGCGTGGTGAAAACCGCCGGTTTCTCCGTTTTAGTGAGGGGACGTATAAAAGTTGGATCAACGGATAGGCATTCAATCATTTGATAACTGACGGGAGTCGATACAAGGCGTAAAATGCGCGGTTTTTGCAGGCGAAAGGTTTCTTGAGAACGCAGCTCACCGAAAAACACAGGGCGGACGGTGCAAACCCGCTACGGCGTCGAGGTTTATCCGAGGCGTCAGGTCGCCCTCGCGTCGCCATTTTGATGTGCACGTACAATGGGGCTGCGTATCTTCGTGAGCAGCTCGAATCGTTTTTTGCTCAGACCTTTCGCAATTGGGTTCTTTATGTTTCCGACGATGCATCGACTGATGACACCGTTGACATACTGTCCGACTACCAGGCCCGCTGGGGGCGAGAGCGGCTGGTCATTTTCAGCGGGCCTTGCAAGGGCTTTGCGGAGAACTTTGTCTCGCTGGTTCAACGCCCTGAAATAGACGCCGACTATTTTGCGTTCAGTGATCAGGATGACGTCTGGTTCAGTGACAAGCTGGAGAGAAGCGTGGGGCGCCTTGAGCTATTGAAGCCCGATACGCCGGCGCTTTACTGCTCCAGAACCCGGTTGGTCGATGCAGACTTGAAGGTAATCGGGGTTTCTCCGCTGTTCAAAAAAACGCCCTCTTTTAAAAACGCCCTGGTTCAGAGCCTGGCAGGCGCCAATACCATGCTGATCAATCAGGCGACCCGTGGTTTGTTGGCCAAATTGCCTGAACACGCTCCTCTGATCGCGCATGACTGGCTCACCTATCTTCTGGTGACCGGATGCGGCGGTCAGGTGTTCTATGACGCCGACCCCTGCCTCTACTATCGCCAACACCGCGGAAACCTGATCGGCGCCAATGCGAGCACTCGAGAAAGGCTGATACGATTTCGAAAGATGCTTTCAGGGCGATTTGCCGAGTGGAACGATGCCAACGTGGCGATCCTCAAGGATATGGAGTGTGTGCTCACCGAGGAAAGTCGGCACGTGCTGGGTTACTTTGAAAGCGGTCGCAGGCAGCGGTTGTTCAAACGTGTGTTCACGCTTCGAAAAGCCGGGATCTACCGGCAGACTGTACAGGGCAATTTGAGCCTGATCCTGGCGGCTTGTTTGGGCAGGGTTTAAGAAATGCGCACCGGGTTGTCTCCAGGTCATCAGTCTTTTAGCTGATTGAGGCTTTGGAGCAAAGCCCGTCTGATAAAGGTAATCGCCAGACATCCGTCACGCCCAACCCTGTTAGGCCATGCGCGTGTCAAGGAAACTTCGGAAAGTTTGATAGCATTGACCTGTTGTCAGAAGCTAAACCGTCACAGACAAGTCGTGTAATATACGATTTGTCGACAGGAGTGCGAGTGACCGTCTTGCCGTAAGAGCAACGTGGTGTATTCGGAAGAATTTAAAAGAAATTACGAGGTCATTGAGTCATGCTTAAGCGTCTCCGCCACGAGAACTCGCTTCAGAAAAAGCAATCTTCTGCTGTCATAGAGAGGCTGCAGCGAGAGCTGGTTTTAGAACAGCAAAAACTGGCCAGAAAGGAAGCAGTGCTCGCGGCGGCCTTGATTGAGCGAGATACGCATATTCATAATCTGAATCTCACCATTATGGAGCTACAAGGCTCGACCAGTTGGAAGATAACGTCTCCGCTTAGAAAAATAGTTGCTGCCATTCGACGGGCGCGCAGCGGGCAGCAAACCGCGGCGCCACTTCCTGCTCCTGGTGTGCTTACGTATACCGTCGAGCCAGAAACAACAGAAGTCGTTCATTCAGAACACGCGCCAGAGCATGTCAATACGTACACACAATGGGTCGAAGAGTTCGACACAATTGACGATATTGATCGCCTTTGCATGTATGAGGAAATGGGAGCCTGGAAAACGAAGCCGCTGCTGTCCATCATCATGCCCGTTTACAATCCGCCTATCGACATGCTGAGAGAAGCTATAGAAAGCATAAAAACCCAGGTTTATTTCAACTGGGAATTGTGCATAGCCGACGATGCTTCAACCGATCACCGTGTTCGGCTGTTTCTTGAGCAGAGTGTCAAATCAGACCATCGGATAAAAGTCACTTATCGCGAACAGAATGGTCACATTTCGAAGGCCAGCAATTCTGCGCTTGATGTCGCAACAGGTGAGTTCATTGTCCTGATGGATAACGATGACACCCTTCCTGAGCACGCCTTGTTTTGGGTTGCAAAAACAATCAATAGTCACCCTGATGCCGCGGTAATTTATTCGGATGAAGACAAGATAGACGAGCAGGGCGTAAGATCGGCGCCCTATTTTAAAACCGACTGGAACCCGTACCTCTTCCGCTCGCATAACATGATCAGCCACCTGGGCGTGTACCGAAAAGAACTTGTCGATAAAGTCGGGCGTTTCCGGGTCGGCATGGAAGGGTCCCAGGATTATGATCTGGCGCTTCGCTGTGTTGAGCAAGTCAATGCGACTCAGATTATCCATATCCCTCGTGTTCTCTATCATTGGCGTATGCACGCCGGTAGCACGGCGATGTCCACTGACGAAAAGCCTTATGCACAAAATGCCGGGCAAAAAGCACTTGATGAACACCTGAAAAGATCTGGAATAGCCGGGCATGCCGAGCTACTGGATTTTGGTATGTACCGTGTTCATTACGACCTGCCTGCTGTCAAGCCGCTGGTCAGTTTGATCATACCTACGCGGAACGCTTATGCCTTGGTGAAACAATGCATTGAGAGCATTCGTCACAAGACGCTTTATCCCAACTACGAAATCATTCTGGTGGATAACGGTTCTGATGATCCGCAGTCGCTGCAGTATTTCGAGATGCTCTCACGCCTGACGGGTGTCACCGTGCTTCGTGACGACGGGGAGTTCAACTACTCCGCGCTTAACAACAACGCCGTAGAGCACGCCAAGGGTGAGCTCATCGGGTTGATCAATAACGACATCGAAGTCATCAACCCAGAGTGGCTGGATGAAATGGTGTCCCTGGCGTTGCAGCCTAACGCTGGAGCCATTGGTGCACGGTTGTGGTATCCCGATGAGCGGCTACAGCATGGTGGCGTCATCATGGGGCCACTCACCCTCGCCGGGCATGCTCATAAAATGCTGCCAAGGGGGCATCACGGCTATTTCGGAAGGGCATCCTTGATTCAGGGTATGTCTGCAGTGACAGCCGCGTGCCTGGTCGTGAAAAAGTCAGTCTTTCAGGAAGTAGGCGGGCTTAACGCCAAGGACCTGAAGATTGCCTTCAATGATGTGGACTTGTGCCTGAAGATCATGCAGGCCGGGTATCAGAATATCTGGACCCCGAATGCAGATCTTTACCATCATGAGTCGGCGACGCGTGGCTTTGAGGATACGCCTGAAAAAATAAAGCGGTTTATTAGTGAAGTCGAGTACATGCAGAACAAGTGGCGTGCGATTATCAAGCACGACCCTTACTACAACCCTAACCTGACTATATCTGCGGAAGACTTTTCGGTAGCGTTCCCGCCGCGTGTTACTGATCTGGCAGGTGGTATGTAGCCTGCTAAGAGCTATGGTTGAGGCAGGTGTCGGTAGTCACCGACACCTGCCTCATACTGATCAAGCAAGACGTTTGTCCCGCCGTGACCATGCAGCTTACTGGCTCTTCTCGGCCTTGGCGGCGAACGCAAATTTTGACAGGATGAACGTCACTGGCAGAGTTAAGGCGATAGCGGCCAAAGGCGCAAGTCTTTCGTCAAACTGCAGCTTTTCAACCCAACACCAGAGTATGACCAGACTCAAGCAATACTGAATCGCGTAAATAAGCGGCAGCAGGATCACAGAGCGCAGGCCCTGATGGCTCTTGAAGACAAAGAATCGATTCAGAACATAGGCCAGTAATATTCCGGTCACATAAGAAATCGTGTAACTGATTTTATAGGACAGGAACATCAACAGAATGAGATAGATTCCGTAGGTCAGGGCGGTGTTGAAACCGCCTGACATCAGGAATCGGGCAAAATCCTGTTTTAAGAATTTTGAAACAGCCTGATTCATCATCGTGCCATTATTCAGCGTTTGCGATCAGGGATTTGAATTCTTCGTAGTTACGAATGTAGTCCCCGGCATCATAGTAATGCGACGCAAATACCAACAGCACGGCGTCCTGAGAATAGCGATACTGAATACCCCACGTCATCGGCGGCAGGTGGATGCCCTGATTCGGCTTGTCGAGAATAAACTCTTCACGATTGACACCATCATCCGCTACAACATGAACCGAGCCCTTCACGGCAACCAGGAACTGGTGACAGATACGGTGTGCGTGCTCGCCTCGAGTCTCGGCGGTCGGTACGTCGTAGACCAAGAAGTAACGTTCGGACTTGAAGGGTACCGAACGCTCGAATTCGCCCGCCGACAAGCTACCGCGAATATCCGCGACTTCATTCATGGTGTGCAGGGTAACGTTCTTCACCGACGTGGCGGTTACGCCTGGTGCGGCTTTTTCCGGGCGCGTCTCGCTACTGGCGTTGACAGGCTTGGCGTCCACGTAACCAATGATCTTGGCCGGGTTACCTACGACTATAGCGTTAGGCGGCACAGAGCGGGTAACGACGGCACCTGCGCCGACCATGGCGTTGATGCCGATGGTGATACCCGGAAGAATCGTGCAGTTAGCACCCAGTGAGGCGCCTTTTCTGATGATGGTACGCGCGAAACTCTGTGGATAGACTTTGCTGCGTGGGAACAGGTCATTGGTAAATGTGGCGTTAGGACCGATGAAGACATCGTCTTCAATGGTAATGCCGTCCCATACCTGTACACCGCATTTCAGCGTCACCCGATCGCCGATGATAACGTCATTCTCGATGAAGACGTTGTCACAGACGTTGCATTCACTACCGAGGCTTGCGCCTGGCAGGATATGTGCGAACGCCCATACCCGCGAATCTTTCCCGATATTCTCGGACTCGCACAGCGCATGGCTGTGAACAAAGAAATCCTTACCGCTGCTCATGTGTTTCTCCAAATCCCTCGATCCGCATCGGGATGGCCAAGGGCCTATTCTTTGTATTTTCGTAAGTGCGCCATGCATAAGAGCCGACGATGCCCAATCCCAGCAGGTTCAAACAGCCGAGGAATGTGATGGCCAGCATGATCATTGCGTAGCCGGGTACTTCAATTCTGCCTTCGAGCTTGGCGATCAGTGTGAACACACCGAACAGCGCTGCAAATGTAGAGCCGAACGCGCCGACGCGGGTCAATATACGTATAGGCATATCCGTGAAGGAGAATACGCTGTCCATCAGGTAATTGACTTTTTTACGCAGTGTCCACGCAGACGTACCGTGAACCCGTTCCTGCCGGGTATAGGTAACTACCTCGCGGCGATAGCCCATCCAGAATATCTGCGCGATGAGAGAGCTGTGACGCTCTTCAAGGGTCAGCAGAGTATCCCGAAAAGCCTTGTTGCAGGCGAACATATCGACGCCGCCTGGCGGTATTTCAGGGATGACATAGCGACGGTAAAAGCCCCAGAAAATCTTTGAAGCAGTCCGCGTTGCCCATGGGTCCTGACGACCTTCACGTACACCAACCACAACGTCGATATCGCCGCGCATCAGTACCGTGTTCATTTCCAGAACCAGTTCCGGCGGCTCCTGAAGATCTGCAGCCATTACCGCAAAACGGTCGCCACTGCCATGCTGCAGACCCGTACGGATCGCCATGAATGATCCAAAGTTTCTGGACAGCAGAATCAGCTTGGACTTGAACGATTGTGACGGCAGTTGTTCCCTGAGTATTTCGTAACAGCGATCAGGGCTGCCGTCCACAACGAACACGACCTCCAGGTCGTGTCCGAGCTGCTCATCAAGCGCCGTCACAGCAACGAGCAAGTCGGGCAGATTGCTCTCATTACGATAGACGGGAATGACCAACGTCAGCAAAATCATATCTCCTTGGAAAAGTGCGCAGTGACCGCAGCGATGACGCGATCAACCTCGTCGTCACTGAGGCCTGGGAAGCAGGGCAGGGAGATGACGGTATTACATGCTTGCTCAGTTTCTGCAAGCGAAAAATTAGCAGCGACGCTGTAAGCTGGCTGATGATGATCGGCAATAGGATAGTGAATATCCGTGCTGATGGATTTCTCTTTGAGCGCAGCTGAAAGTGCAGCCCTGTCTTCGACTCTTATTACATATAGATGTGCGACAAAATCTTCACCGGTTGAATAGGGGAGTTGCATATTCAGTTGCGCAAACGCCGCGTTGTAACGTTTCGCAATTGATCGCCGCTGTTCATTCCACGTGTCTAGATGGGGCAGCTTGACTCTTAGAATTGCCGCTTGAATTTCATCGAGACGACTATTGCGGCCACCTGGTATGGCCACTTCGTATTTTTGTGACCAGCCGTATTGGCGCAGTTGCCGTACACGTGATGCCAATGCATCACTGTGCGTGACAATGGCGCCGCCGTCACCCAGGGCACCCAGATTTTTGGTCGGATAAAAGCTGAAACAGCCAATCGTTCCAAAACTGCCAGCCTGTTTTCCATTACGACGAGCACCGTGAGACTGTGCGCAGTCCTCGATGACGGGTATATCAGCAGCGGAGGCAATAGCAACGATAGCTTCGATATTGGCGAGTTGACCATATAAATGCGTAACTATTATTGCAGAGGGTTTGCTGTCAACCAGCGACTTTAATGATTCAGTACAAAGCGTAAGTGTTTGAGGGTCGACGTCGATGTAAACCGGCTCGGCACCGACCGCATGAATCGCCGTACTGCCATAGAAACCAGCATTGGCGACGGCGATTACGCGATCACCGATGCCCACGTTCAATCCCTTTAACGCGATCTCGAGAGCATCGGAGCCGTTTGCAACACTAATACAATGACTGACGCCTACGTAGTCGGCGAACTCACGTTCAAAGTGTGCGACTTCTTGACCCAGAACGTACCAATGGCTATCAAGTGTTTTTGTCAAAGGTGTAATGAAATCGAGGCCTGCATTTGCCAAGGCCGCTGAGAACAGGGGGACATTATCTTTTGTGTTCATGATTCTTATCCTGAATTAATAGTGAGTAGGGTCAGCGTCTTTGCTGAGCCTTACCAGGTAGGTGTCATCTACTTTTATGACAGAGCCGAGTGCAGGCCAGACAGGCATTGTCATAAATACGGGGGTCAGTGCTCTTGCGGCATCTTTATCGACAGCATATAAATTGGGGTAGCCTAAGATTTTCATGTAGGTAAGTATTCTTAAGATATTTCCGTTGTCCCAATCAAAAAATGAGGCTTGAGTAGTCGATGACCAGGCTTTAGCGTAGACAGTTTCGAATTTCTTATGACCATAAAAATCGATCTTTACGGGTTTGGTTCTATCGAAGCTTTTGTCGATTTCTCCTACTCTTCTGTAAATATCAGCGGCGAGCAATTCATCGTGCTTTTGAGTAAGTGTCGCTGAGGCAATATATTGAGAATTCACATCTAGGAGTTGGATGATGTAAATAAGAGCGATGGGCGCGAAGATAATAGGTGAAAAAGCTCGGGTTGCGGTCAGTAAAATAAACACCATCAGCCATGCTACATAAGCAAGTGAAATCATTGTCCGCATAGGCATGCCGCCTGCACCCGCTAGGAAATGCAGTAAAAACGGTGTCGTTAATGCGAGTGCCCACACTAAAGCTGAAAGTATTTTATTCTTTCTATAAGCGGTTATCAAAACAGTTAATGTCGAGCCTAACAATATGTAAGGTGCGAGTCCTATAGAGGTTCCAAAATAATAGGCAGAGCCAAAATACAGGCTTTTGGCTTCGTCAAAGATCTGTAGTGATGCTGCTAAAGGGTGGTCGATAAATTGGTCGAGTTTTACAAATCCGCTCAAATAAGCGCTGTACGATCCTGAGATATCTTGAAAGATTTTATTTAAAAGAAAATAGCTGATCATACCGCCGATTCCTAAAAACAGATAGCGCAGACCGCCTCTGAGAATCCAGTATGTCATGTTGTTGGTGGTGGAAATGGCGCCGATTAATAATACGCCTAGCCCGACACTTAAATAAAATAATATAAGTGACTGATAACAGGATATAGCGGTTGCAAGCATTAGACAAATTGCAAGAGTCTTAAACTTCGATTTCTTTGATGTTTCCAGATTCAGTGAGGGGGCCGAAAGATATGCGGATGTCGCAGTTAGAAATAGTCCGAGTGCTACGGCAGGCACATTGGATGAGAACTCGCCTATCAACCACCATGTTGGAAAACTGCAAAACACCGGAAATGCGATATATGATTTCCAGCTTGGCATTGCGCCATGCGCTCTTACGAGTAACATGTATGACAGTGCCAGAGCTACGTCCAGTATAAGGTATGGAATAAATGGAATTGCTGGCAAAGGTAGCAAGAATCGCTCTATTAGATAGACTGCCCAGCGGCCTTGAGAAATCCATATTTCGGGGTCGGTCCTCAAAGCGCCCATTTCATCATCAATAGATAATGATAGGTTGGTAATGAAATAGCTATTGAGTACGGTCGCCACTAAAAATAGAATGAAAAATTCTTTTTTTGAAAATCTATGTTTTATACAGTGTGTCTTGAATCTGGCCACTTGGTGGGTGGCGCTGAGTAGATATTTGTTGATCGCAGCGCTGATAATTTTCTGGAAAAATATGATCAGCGACATCAGGCAAGCTATTACGATACACACAATTATCTTGACGGTTACGATGTTGCTGTCATTAAATTGGATGGAGGTTTGTGGGTCATTTGCGTCTGACGGTATGGATATTACATATCCATCAGTTGATTTGACCAAGCTTGTAATCTGGTTTGCAGGTTGAATACTTATGTTGGCGTCAGGAAGCGCTATACCTGCGATAGTAATTGAAATGCTGGAGACTTTTATATTGGCGGACGACTGTGCAGGGTCCCATCTTGCAGGCGAAACAGCGTTAGCCAAACCAAATCGAAGTTCTGTTTTTCCCGCGGGCAGAGGCTGAGTTTCCGAATGCTCTTCGGAAAAAATCGCGTTTTGGCTTGTGTACAGTTGAGATTGGCTAGCCGTATCGGATAACACGACTAGCTTGAGAGTAGGGGCGCACAAGGGAGATAGCCATACCCCCCCTAGCAAGAGAAGAAAGATGACGATTTTTAATAATACCGCATTGAGCTTATTATTCAGCATGATCTCGATTCTTGATTGGATTCTGTATTTTTTTGCGCTTCGCAGGATTCGCTCTTTATCTCTCGACTTCTCATGATTTTCGCCAATCCTTTGCTGGGCGCCTGACTTCATTTTTGAAGCCGGGCACCTTGTGCTGAGTCATATTCCGTTAATGCTGGTACATAGTACTAACCGATCCGCTCGTATGTGTTTTGAACACGAGGAGGCCACGCCATACTAAAATCTTCGTAATCCAGCGTCAGGTTCGGACTATAGGCATAGTCAGCTTGAATATCAGGCCAACGCGACTTGATGTATTCGATTTCTTTCGTGAAGCGTGCCTGTTTTTGCGGTGTGTCTTCCAGCCCACGCGTGGCGGACTCGTGATGGTAGAGCTCTGCAAAAGGCGTCCAGACGTTTACATAGCCTGCCTCTTTGACTTTCAGGCAGAAGTCCACGTCGTTGAAGGCAATTTTCAAATGCTCCTCTTCCAGACCACCGACCTGTTCAAAAGTCGATTTTCTGATAATCAGGCAGGCAGCCGTCACCGCTGACAGCTCCTGAATCAGCTCCGCCCTGCAAAAATAGCCAGGTGCGCCTTTGGGTAGATTCTTGTGGGAATGGCCCGCTACCCCACCCAGGCCGGTGATAACGCCGCCGTGCTGCAAGCGGTCATCTGGATACCAGAGACGCGCACCTACGGCGCCCACGCCCGGTTGCAGAGCTATCGATACCATTTCACTCAGCCACTCAGGCGAGATGACCTCAATGTCATTATTGATAAGTCCGATCAGTTCGCCATTTGCAATGCGCACTGCCGCGTTATTGAGTGCCGAGTAATTGAAAGGGCCTTCATCGCGCATGACGCGAATGTTCTCTTCCTGATCTAGCTGAGCAAAATACTCAAGTGATTCAGGCTCGTCAGAGCCGTTGTCGATCAGAATGATTTCGTAATGCGTGTATGTAGTGAGCCGCTTGATGCTGTCGATACACTGTTTGACCAGTGCATGGGCATTTCGAGTCGGGATTACCAAGCTGACCAGCGGCTGGGAAGCCGGGAGCTTGTAGTGAACACGGTACATGCCCAGAGAGGAGAGCTCGGCAACGCCGACGTCCCCTTTACGTTGCAGGTGCTCATCCAGTGCCTTGACCCCGGCCAGTGCTGCATAAGGCTTTTCGTCACCCGCCATGGCGGTGCTGCCGGCGTGTATCCGCCAATGGTAGAGCACGCGCGGGATATGAATAATCTGGTTTCGCTCAAGCTTTTCTACACAGCGCAATGCCAGGTCATAATCCTGTGCACCTTCAAAGCCGACCCGGAACTGCCCGACTTCGTTGACAAGATCTCGACGATAGGCGCCCAGGTGGCAAACCATATTCTGTGAGCGGAACAGGAACTCATTCCAGTCTGACTTGAAGTGAGGCGAGCTGCGCGTGCCGTCTGTGCTGATCTTGTCTTCATCGGAGTAGATGAGCCCCGCGTCCGGATTCTCACGAATGGTGCGTGCCACCCAGTAGAGCGCATGCCTAGGCAGCAAGTCATCGTTATCCATCAACGCGACGAATTCGCCTGTGGCAACCTCCAGGGCCGAGTTACTGGCCGCGGATATATGCCCGTTGTGTTCGCGGAAGACGACTCTGATCCGGTCATCCTGCGCGCTCAGAGACTTCAGGTAGTCGATCACGTGCTGATCAGTCGAGGCGTCGTCAGCGAGGCAAAGCTCCCAACGCGGATATAACTGGGCGCGGACGCTCTCTACCGCTTCGCGCAGTAATTCCAGTGGCGGATTGTAGACGGGCATGATGATGGAGATGACTGGCCCGTCACCCCAGCCAACAATGTCGTCGTTGATACGACTGATTTTTGCATCGTCCAAGGTGTCGTACTTCTGAACCCAGAGTACGTAATCATGCCTGTTGCCGTGCAATGCTTGCGTTGCGTCACCCTTGGCCCATCGTGCTTGAGCAATGACGCCAGCAACCCCCCGAACCTGCCATACCTGGTAGGCTTTCTTGGCGGTGCTGAGCAAACCACCACCGCGTCGAATGATCATCGGTAGCGAGGTGATGTTGCTTTTCGCTCTGTAAAGCGTCCTTGTCACTTTCCTGAGTGGCGCTGTTACCAGCCAGCTATAGGAAGACTGCATAGAGATGATATTCAGATTCAGGTTATGAATATGAGTATCTTTAGCTTCCAGCTCAAGACGATGATTCTCCATCAGCGTCAGGTTTTTCCTTTCAAGCCCTGTCATTTCACGGCGCTGGTTCTGTTTCAGAGCCATAGTTTCCGTTTCAAGGCTTGTCAGTGCCAGGTGATGGCTTTCTTTCAATGACAGATTTTCGGCTTCAAGCTCCCTGATCGCGGTGTGGTGAGCATCCAGCGCTGCCAAACGCTCGCCTTCGACCTCGATTAACTTGAGTCGAAGATTTTCCTGCAGGGCGAGGTTTTGAGCTTCCAGGTCCTCCCGCTCTTGCTGGTGAGCTTCTTGCGCAGCCAGCCTTTCAGCTTCAAGAGTCGCCAGCACCTGGCTATGACTCTCCTGAAGTGCAGCATTCGCAGCCTCGAGTTCCTGGACGGCCAGACGATAACTTTCCTGAATGGACAGGTTTTCATTTTCTATGTGAGCCAATGCCTGGCGATGGCTCTCTTGCTCGGCCAGACTTGCCGCCTCGATCGCTTCCAGTGCCGAGTGTTCCTTGAGGTTCTGATCCGCTGTTGTTTCAAGTGCCTGTTTGAGCTCTTCTTCCTGTTGAAGAAGTCGTTCAGCGACCTGACCTTCTGTGAGCAAGGTGAACGATATCTGGACTTTGAATGATTTACCGGTAATCAGCGCATTGAGATCGGCAGGTAACATCACGTGCGGATCGTCGTTGAGTGCCATGAACAACGTGCCATTGGCATCGCTGGAAAATGCGGTAACACCCGCAGCGGTCAATGGCGCATGCGTATCGTCGTGCCACGCCCACAGTTCTGAGTTCGCGCTATAGGCCTTGATGGTACTGATCGAAAATGATTGTCTGACGTTCGTTGGATCGAAACGTAAAGAGGCGCACCGGGCTGAAGCGGGGACGTCGAAAATAACCGTCTGAAAACCATCATGAACACGCTGGTTTTTCGTTCGGTCTTCAGAGAACGCGCCTGCGGCATCGCCCAGATAAAGCGTCGCCCGTTTAGGCACTTCGTTCGCTTGCGAACCAGTTTTCTGGATCGTCGCATCGGGCGCCCAATTCAGAAAGCTGGCGGCTTCACGACCGGTCACTTTTTCCTGGAAAATGGCTTCCAGCGCGGCAAAGCGATTGAGGTCTTGATCCGTCACAGTCAGACCGATGCTGGCCAACAATTGAATGATGAAGTCGCGCCTGCTGATCATGGTTGCGGTGGGGTGAAAAGGAACCGCGCTGGCAATCAGCAGCAGTAAGCCACGCATCAGCAAATGGCCCAGCTCAATACCCTCAGCCATTTCCCATTCGATGTCGATGAGGTGTGGCTTGCCCTCGATATCAAGGATGATGTTTTGCGCCACCGCGTCGATGTAGTGACCCGGCAAGCGCGCCTCTACGTTATCGAGCGCAAGGTCATGGCCCTCTGAGGCGAGAAGTTGTTTGAGACTGTCCACATACAACGACAGGAACGGTGTGAATGTGCCAACGTCCCAGTTATGAGTTGACGCAGCCTCATAGAATTTCAGGCTAAGCAGCGAGCCTTTGGCGTAACCATGAGCGTCCGGAAGAATGAACCTGTGCGCATCTCCCGGGTTTTCGGTAACAGGGCTGTCGCTAAGACGATGGTAACGAACCTTGATACCTTCTGGTGTGTCGACGAACACGGTCGCTTTACAATATTCGGCATTGCGCCCCGTACTGTAGTGGAATGCGAGGGTATCACCTGGCACGACCTGTTCCGGCTTGCATGAGGCAACGACCAGGAAAGAGTTGGCGAGGTCCATACCCAGATGGTTATCAATCACAACGGGCCAGGCTCTTTCCAGATTGAACGTCGTGTTCGCAGGCAGTTGTGGGTCTTTTCGAGTGTTCTGGCAAGCCAGCGCAGCCGCGTCGAAGTCTTGAGACCTGAAGCCGCTTTCAGTAATGATCGAATTCGGAATCTTGTAATCGGGGTAGGGCGATAGAAAGTCTGACGCCATGAACCCTGCACGGGCAATAAGCGCTTGTAGCTCTTTACGGCCAAATGTTTTCGGCTGCCGATCTACATATCGTCCTTCGATGCCATACATGGCGACGCCGACATGATCTTCCGGCGCGCCTGCAAAATATTTCAGGCCGAGCTGATTTTCGATGGCGATAAACAAATGGCCGTCGGGCTTCAGCAGTTTTCGAACGCGATTCAACATGCCGAAGGCTGGATCGGCATCTGCGCTGAACATACTGGCGTATTCAAGAACGCCGATGAGTGTTACGACGTCGAACTGCTGATCAAGCTTGAAATCGTCAAAACGCTCAGCCAGTACCGTAACGTTATCCAGATCTCTGGTTCTGCTGGAAGCAATCGCGGCGCGGCGCGGGCTACCCTCCAAAGACAGAACCTTGGCGCCTGCTTCGCCGAGGTAACGGCTGATTGCGCCGCATCCGGCACCTATTTCAAGAATCGATTTGCCTTTGATAAGGCTCTCGAAGGGGCGAAAGATATTTCCACGGCTGGAGGTCAGGTGATAAAGCTTCGGCCAATCGGTGCAATATTGCGGAAGCTCGCTGGACAGTACTGATACGTCCTTCGCCTCACGTACGATTTTCGCCAGTTCGTTCTCGGAGTTGTCGCCATCGCTGTAGGCGATGCCCTGGTAATCGGAACGCACCCAAACCCCTGTGTCCGCATCAAGGTTATAGCCGTATTTATCAAGCTCAAACATCAACAAGTACCGGTTCAATTTCCATGGAGGCGCCCAGGTCTATCAAGCCCAGAAGCTTCGGAGTAGGTTCTACGACGAAATGTATCGAATCATAGCGCCGGTCGTGAGGCACGATATCTTCGCTTTGCCGAGAGGCGATACCAATGGAAATGAAGTAATCACCGGTCGCCAGCGCGTTTCTGAATTTCACTCGCGCTTTTGCCTGTTTGCCAGCGCTGCCTATCAGGCCTGCGCCCTCGCAATCCTGCATGTAAGAGTTGGTGCCGTATACGGTGACACCCTCTTTGGTCTTGATCGTAAAGCCGATAATCGGGTTGACCACAGTGCGGTTGAATTGCAGGGCCAGATCAAGAACGATTTCCTCGCCCGATTCAACGCTGTTGGGAAACTCCCTTCCCGATGCATTCATATGGAAGTCGAGCAGTGTTGCAGCGCCATCCCCCCAACGGTACTCATGAGGGTTATAACCAGGCCTGCTGGCGTACACGTCTTCATCAAAACGCAGCGCTATCTTGTCGGCTTCGACGGGTGCGGTTTCCACCCGCTCTGCTTCGGCGAGGTCCAGACTCTTGTCGGTGATAGGGCTCTTCTCACGCCCGAACAGGAGGTCCGTGTAGCGGTTGATGACCGGGCGCGATTCGCCAATCATCTCGATCCTGCTCTTTTCCAGCAAAATCGCGCGATTACAGTGGGTGACCACTTGCTCGCTGGAGTGCGTGACGAGCAGGATGCTGGTGCCATTTTCTTTCAGCTGCCTGAGGCGCTCGAAGCACTTGGCCTGAAATCGTGCATCGCCGACGGAAAGTGCTTCGTCAACGACAAGGATTTCCGGATCGACCTGGGCCTGGACTGCAAATGCGAGGCGTACGGCCATGCCGCTCGAGTAGGATTTGACCGGCTGATCAAGGAACTCGCCAATATCGGCAAAGCCGGCGATCGCGTCAAAACGCTCGTCTACTTCGTCACGCGTCAGCCCAAGTACAGCAGCGTTCAGATAAACGTTTTCACGGCCGGTAAACTCGGGGTTGAAGCCCGAACCGAGCTCCAGCAGGGCCGCGACCCGGCCACGCGTGTGAATCTCGCCAACAGTCGGGTTCAATGTTCCGCAGATGATCTGCAGCAAGGTTGACTTGCCTGAACCATTGCGGCCGACGATACCAACTGTTTCGCCTTTGCCGACGTCGAAGCTGACGTCGCGCAGGGCCCAGAACTCCTTGCCATAGGTAGTGGTCGGCTGCCCTGACCAGCGCTGAATTCTAGGTACCAAGGCTTGTTTCAAGCGGTCGTGTGGCTTGTCATACGTGTAAAAACACTTCGAGACGTTTTGTACGCTGATAACCGGTTGATCAGATGACATCAGCGAATCCTTTACGTGTTTTTTGGAAAAACCAGAACCCCATGACAGCAATTACCGCGCCAATCACGATGGCGATACCCAGGCTGTCCCAATGCGGGAGGTTGCCGAACAGCAGTACGCTACGGCTCTCTTCGATAATGTAGGTAAGCGGGTTCATCTGCAGCCAGGGGCGATAGACTTCAGGAAGCGCCGCCACCGGGTAAAGAACCGGCGACAGAAACAGCAGAACGGTTGTCAGAACCGTAATGACCTGCGCGACGTCGCGCAAGTACACACCCAGGGATGCGAGAAACCAGCTGATACCCAGTGTGCCGAGAATGAGCGGCACCAGAATCAGCGGAAACAACAGCGCCGTCCAGAAAAGCGTGTGCGAGATCAACAGTTGTGCGATCACCAGCACAATAAGGCTGATGCAACTGTGGAAGAGCGCCGAACCCAAGGTGATAACCGGCAAAATCTCCAGAGGAAACACCACCTTCTTGACGTAATTGCTGTTACTCATCACCAAAGAAGGTGCTCTGTTCGCACACTCTGCAAACAAGCCATGCACGATCATCCCGACGAACAGCAGAATAGCGAAGCCGCCTTTGCCGGTATCGACTCCGACCCAACGCGCGCTGAAGATTTCAGAGAACACGAAGGTATATACCGCCAGCATCAAAACCGGATTGAAGAATGACCACGCCAGGCCCATCACCGAGCCGCGGTAGCGCCCAATGACTTCTCGCTTGGTCATTTGCGAGATCAATGAGCGGTTGGTCCACAGGCTACTGACGAGCCGTAAAGGGCCTGCCGAGGGGGTTTTATGAGGGTTCATTAAGCGAACACCTCGGCGTCTTCGAATACGACGGCTTTCTGATCTTTGGCGGACAGAGAGGGCGCTTCGCCGAATGGCCAGTCGATGCCCACGGTGGTGTCGTTCCAGGCAAGGCTGCGCTCATGTTCAGGCGCCCAGTAATCGGTGGTCTTGTAAAGGAACTCGGCGCTTTCGGACAGTACAACGAAGCCGTGGGCAAAGCCTTCCGGAATCCACAGTTGTTTTTTGTTTTCAGCGGTGAGATGCAGCCCTACCCATTTGCCGAAGGTCGGGGAGCTCTTGCGCAGGTCGACCGCAACGTCAAAGACTTCTCCTACGGTGACTCGGACCAGCTTGCCCTGTGGCTGTTGAATTTGGTAATGCAAACCGCGAAGAACGCCCTTCACCGAACGCGAGTGGTTGTCCTGAACGAACGTTACAGAACGCCCAACGGCCTCTTCGAATGCCTTCTGGTTGAAGCTTTCAAAGAAAAAACCGCGATCGTCTCCGAAAACCTTGGGCTCAAATACGATGACGTCTGGAATGGCGAGGCGTGTTGCATTCATAGGTAACGTATCTCCGGGATGCTCATCAGGGTCTGCTCATAAGGCCCTGGCTGGGGCAGGCGTGTGTTGAAAAAAGCCTGCGCCATGAAATTTGATTGCGCCATTAAAACGCGTTTTACGATATCGAGGCTCATGGGCGTCGGGTGCGCCATAGACTGTCCACCTGGGCGGAAAATGTCTGCGCTGGATAAGGGGGTAGTTCTTTTATGACTGGGGCGCGCGAGGCATGCATCGTCTATTTGTAGTTTTCCGACGTAGGTTCCGACGATGAGCAACACAAGGTCTTCATGGCAGGACGGTTTTACGAATTGAAGCGCGTCCGGTATCTGAGCTCATGGCCGTATGGGTGACTGGAGCCTTGTCATCCTTGGTTGGGCGGTACAAGTGACCCCACCTTCCGAGGCTGGTTCCGCTCACCCCGGTTACACCGGCTTCTTTGCGCTTTTGATACCGAAAACAAAGGCCTGCACATTAACATAAGCCGCCGCCGGAGAACATTCGGTGCCCAGCGAAATTAAGCGGTTTCGGTGCTGTGACCGATGCCTGGCCATGCGGCGGCTGAAGTCCTCTCTGGCTTTGGGCGCAGATGTTGAAAACCCGTATTTTCAGAAGGTTGCGATGCCTGATCACTGGTTTAATCAGGCTATATCGCTCTGGCTGGGCCTGATAGGGTACGAGTGGTTATTTGACGGTCAACGCTTGCTTAGCATTGCTGTAAGGCAGGCAATAATGAAGAAGATCTTGTCTCTCGGTCTCCTGCGGCATTGCGGTGCCTTGAAAGCGAGTTTCAGGAACGACAGCCGCGTACTCCCGTGCTTCCCCGCAGTATGCAGTTGGTTGTTTCCGGTCAAACGGCCAATGAGCAATACCTGCCCGGCCCACCATCCGTCAGCAATCTTTTTCAGTCGACTGATGAGTGGAGCAAGTCCGGTATTGGCTCCAACCTGGTTGTTGGCATGTTGACGGTAGTCCATGCCGGAAACCGGATCGATAAGCCATCGGAAGCCGTGACTGCGAGCAAATGCGTAACAGTACCAGTCGTGCAGGCTGACGGCCTGAGCTGCATCCCAGTGGGAAAGGAGGGATGACTTGAAGGCATCTGCAAGCCGGCGATTCAACACATAGGTGCAGCCGGGGCCTGCAGCTTCGAACAGATAGTCCCACTGGACCTGAGGCTGAGCCTTATCCAGCAGTACGCGCTGACCATCAGGCCAGAATGCGGTGACATTGCTGGAATAGGCATCATGATGACCCGGCGCCAAAGCCGCTACGGCGCGCTGAAGCTTGTCCGGGTGCCAGATATCATCCTGATCTGAGAACGCTACGTAATCGAATGTCGAGAAGTCGACATCCCGGATCAAGCGAAAGAAGTTGCGTGACGCTCCGCCAAATCGTCCGGCAGGCGGCAGCAGGGAGATACTCGCATGGTGCTGAGCGTAGTCGGCACACCATGGTTCAGTGCCGTCCGTGGAGGTATCGACACTGATGAACACGCTGACGCAGACGTTTTTCTGCTTCAGGATTGAATCAAGTTGCGCCTCTATCCACGCCATACCGTTATAGGCTGCCAACAGCACGGCTACCGTGGGAAAAGCAGATGACATACTGTTCGCAGCCTTGCGGTATTGGATAGAGGTTTGCAGCCTTAGAACGAGCCCAGATCCAGCAACTTCTGCAGATACTGGCCGTAGCCGGTCTTCTTCAGCTTCTGAGCCTGTTCGCCCAACTGAGCGGCCGTGATCCAGCCGTTGGTGTAGGCGATCTCTTCCAGGCAGGCAACTTTCCAGCCCTGACGCTGCTCGATGGTGTGCACGAAATGGCTCGCTTCCAACAGCGACTCATGAGTACCTGTGTCCAGCCACGCAAAGCCACGACCGAGAATTTCTACGGTCAGGCTCTTCTGCTCGAGGTAGGCACGGTTTACATCAGTGATTTCCAGCTCGCCACGTTCGGAAGGCTTGATGCTCTTCGCGATTTCGACGACCTGGTTGTCGTAGAAGTACAGGCCGGTTACTGCATAGCTCGACTTCGGTGCTGCAGGCTTCTCTTCGATGCTCAAGGCGCGACCGGTTTCGTCGAACTCGACAACACCAAAGCGCTCAGGATCGGAAACGTGATAGCCGAAGACCGTAGCGCCGCTGGTCTGCTGGCTGGCCGAGCGCAGGTTGTCGGAGAAGTGCTGACCGTAGAAGATGTTATCGCCCAAAATCAGGCAGCAAGGATCTTCACCGATGAACTCTTCGCCGATGATGAACGCCTGTGCCAGGCCGTCAGGGGTAGGTTGTTCAGCATAAGTCAGCTGAATACCGTATTGGCTGCCATCACCCAGCAGCTTGCGGAAGCTTGGCAAGTCTTCTGGTGTCGAGATGATCAGGACTTCACGCATCCCCGCCAGCATCAGCACTGAAAGAGGGTAAAAAATCATCGGCTTGTCGTAGATAGGCAGCATCTGCTTGGATACGCCAAGGGTGAGCGGGTGCAGACGAGTGCCCGAGCCGCCGGCCAGGATGATGCCTTTACGATTAATGGTGGTCATTTGTTCAGAGTTTCCATGAGCATTCGGGCTACACCACTTTGCCAGTCAGGCAGGTGCAGAGAAAAATTGTGGCGCAGCTTTTCTGTGTTCAGACGCGAATTCAGAGGGCGTTGCGCGGGTGTAGGGTATTCGATCGTGCCGATGGGATTGATCGTTTCTACCGCCAGGGGTTCCCCGTTGGCGCGGGCGAAATCAATCACATACTGCGCGTAGGCATGCCATGACACTTCGCCGGCAGGTGCCAGGTTGTAGATGCCACAAAGCTCCGGCTTCGCCAGCGTTTGAAGCAGGGCTGCCGTTGCTATGTCGGCCAGCAACTCCGCACCTGTAGGCGCTCCAATCTGATCGGCGATCACATTGAGCGTCGGGCGATCTTTTGCAAGGCGCAACATGGTTTTGGCAAAGTTGTTGCCACGTGCCGCGTAAACCCAGCTGGTACGGAAGATCAGGTGCTTGCAGCCTGAGGCAGCGATAAGTCGCTCGCCTTCAAGTTTGGTTGCGCCGTAATAGTTGACCGGCGACACCGCATCGCTTTCTTTCCAGGCGGTGTCGCCCGAACCGTCGAACACATAGTCGGTCGAGTAATGAACCAACAGGGCGTCCAGCGTGCGCGCTTCTTCTGCCAGGACCTGGCTGGCCAGGGCATTGACCGTATGCGCGAGCTCGCGCTCTGTTTCAGCCTTGTCGACAGCGGTATAGGCTGCGGCGTTGACGATAACCTGAGGTTTCACGCTGCGAATGGTATTGCGCAGGCTTTCCAGGTCAGACAGATCGCCACAAAGGTCGCCATAGGCCGTCGATACGGTATGGCGGTCAAGAGCCACTACTTCACCCACTACAGCGAGTGAACGTTGCAACTCCCAACCCACCTGGCCGTTTTTGCCCAGCAGAAGAATCTTCATCATTTATCGGCGCGCGCTGTGTAGTTCTTGTCGATCCATTGCTGGTAGCTTCCGCTCTTTACATGAGCAACCCACTCGGGGTTATCGAGATACCACTGCACCGTTTTGCGGATGCCGGATTCGAAGCTTTCTTCCGGCACCCAGCCCAGCTCGCGCTGAATCTTGCTGGCATCGATAGCGTAGCGCAGGTCATGGCCCGGGCGGTCCTGCACATAAGTGATCAGGCTGGCATGCGGGCGATGGGCTGAGTCCGGACGCAACTGGTCGAGCAGGGCGCAGACAGTGTTGACCACTTCGAGGTTCTGCTTCTCGTTGTGACCACCGATGTTATAGGTCTCGCCGATTTCGCCTTCGGTGACGACTTTGTACAATGCGCGGGCGTGGTCTTCTACGTAGAGCCAGTCACGAACCTGATCACCTTTGCCGTAGATAGGCAGCGGTTTGCCTTCCAGCGCATTGAGAATGATCAGCGGGATCAGCTTCTCGGGGAAATGGCACGGGCCGTAATTGTTGGAGCAGTTGGTCACCAGAGTAGGCAGGCCGTAAGTGCGGCTCCAGGCGCGTACCAGGTGGTCGGAGCTGGCCTTGCTGGCCGAGTAGGGTGAGCTTGGCTGGTAAGGGGTTGTCTCGGTGAAGAGATCTTCCGGACCTTCCAGGTCGCCGTACACTTCATCGGTGGAAATGTGATGAAAGCGGAAGTTGGCCTTGCGTGCTTCGTCCAGCTGGCTCCAGTAGCCACGCGCAGATTCAAGCAGGGTATAGGTGCCGATGATGTTGGTCTGGATAAACTCCGAAGGGCCAGTGATCGAGCGATCAACATGCGATTCGGCCGCCAGGTGCATCACGGCATCGGGCTGATGCTCTTTGAAAACCCGATCCACGTCTTCGCGGTTGCAGATATCGACATGCTCAAACGCGTAGCGCTCGCTTTGATCAGCTGACTGCAGCGATTCTAGATTGCCTGCATAGGTCAGCTTGTCGACGTTAACGACGGAGTCGGTTGTGTTGGCAATGATGTGCCGGATGACCGCCGAACCGATGAAGCCTGCACCGCCTGTTACTAAGATCTTCAAAAGAGTATCTACCTTGGGTTATGACAAGGCTCTGCCCGGTCCGTGGAAACAATCGCTAATCGGCTGCCGCCTTTCAGACATCTGCTGCGTTAAACGTGAATGTTTAAATGACGTGGATGAGCGACGGTTAAAAAACGACATTTTACATAGAAAAACAGACATCCCCATCAAAAATTTGAGGGTGCCTGCGATAGGGTGGAGCGCTTGAGCATGGCCGTGCATAAAAACGCGAAAGCCCCAGATAATGGGGCTTTCGTGATAGGGGGATCTGCACTTGCCGAGATCCCGCCGGACGCTTCCTTTGGTTTACACGTTAAACCTGAAATGCATCACATCACCGTCCTTGACGATGTATTCCTTGCCTTCCAGACGCCACTTCCCGGCTTCCTTGGCGCCTGACTCACCCTTGAACTGGATGAAGTCGTCATACGCCACCACTTCGGCGCGGATGAAGCCTTTTTCGAAGTCGGTGTGGATCACGCCTGCGGCTTGTGGTGCGGTGGCACCGACACGGACGGTCCAGGCGCGGACTTCTTCGACGCCTGCGGTGAAGTAGGTCTGCAGGTGGAGCATTTCGTAGCCAGCGCGAATTACGCGGTTCAGGCCGGGTTCTTCGAGGCCCAGGGCTTCAAGGAACATGTCTTTTTCTTCGCCGTCATCGAGCTCGGCGATTTCGGCTTCGATCTTGTTGCAGACCGGCACCAGCATTGCGCCTTCTTCTTCGGCGATGGCGCGGACCACGTCCAGCAGCGGGTTGTTCTCGAAACCGTCTTCGGCGACGTTGGCGATGTACATGACCGGCTTGGTGGTCAGCAGGTGGAAGCCACGGATGGTGGCTTTCTCGTCGTTGCTCATGCTCTTCATCAGGCTGCGTGCAGGCTTGCCTTCGCTGAAGTGTGCAATCAACTGCTCGAGCAGGCCTTTCTGGACCACTGCGTCCTTGTCGCCGCCCTTGGCGTTGCGGGTGACCTTTTGCAGTTGCTTCTCGCAGCTGTCGAGGTCGGCGAAGATCAGTTCCAGATCGATGATCTCGATGTCGCGCTTGGGGTCGACGCTGTTGGAAACGTGAATCACGTTCTCGTCTTCAAAGCAGCGCACCACGTGGGCGATGGCGTCGGTCTCGCGGATGTTGGCGAGAAACTTGTTGCCCAGGCCTTCGCCCTTCGAAGCGCCTGCCACAAGGCCTGCGATGTCGACGAACTCCATGGTGGTCGGCAGGATGCGTTTCGGGTTGACGATGGCTGCCAGGGCCGCCAGACGCGGGTCGGGCATGGCCACGATGCCGCTGTTCGGTTCGATGGTGCAGAAGGGGAAGTTCTCGGCCGCGATACCAGATTTGGTCAGGGCGTTGAACAGGGTGGACTTGCCGACGTTAGGCAGGCCGACGATGCCGCAATTGAATCCCATGGTGTTTCCCCTCGAGTGATGTCAGGCCTTCTGGCTGTGCAGGTTTTTCATCGCCCGGTTCCATTCACCGGCGAAGATATCCGGCAGCACGCCGAGGGCAAAGTCGATACTGGCGTCCAGTTTTTCCTGTTCGGCGCGTGGCGCTCGACCCAGGACAAAGCCGGATACCTTGCTGGCATCGCCCGGGTGGCCAATGCCAAGCCGCAAGCGATGGAATGTGTTCTGATTGCCGAGCTGCGCAATGATGTCGCGCAGCCCGTTATGACCGCCATGGCCGCCGCCTACTTTGAGTTTGGCGACGCCTGGAGGCAGGTCAAGTTCGTCATGCGCCACCAGAATCGACTCGACCGGGATGCGATAAAAGCCGGCGAGTGCCGCGACAGCCTGGCCGCTGCGGTTCATGTAAGTGGTGGGAATCAGCAGACGAACATCCTGACCCTGGTGCGTGAAGCGCCCGGTCAGGCCAAAGAATTTGCGCTCGGGAACGAGATTGACTCGTTGCGCCGCAGCAATACGCTCAACAAAAAAAGCCCCTGCGTTATGCCGGGTCTGTTCGTATTCGGCGCCTGGATTTCCCAGGCCCACGATCAGTTGTATGGCGGTCACGACAGGGGCTCTTCCTTTGGAGTTGAGGGTTGAACCGCTGACGACAGCGGCAATGTGGACGAAAACTGCTCATTTACCATGATGTAAACTCAGCGATCTCGCCCGCTTTGCCTGCTATCGCTCGCGATGTCTCCTGAGCAACTCCGACGTTACCAAGTAATGAATTACTCGGCAGCGCCTTCTTCAGCTTCACCTTCTTCTTCGTCTTTGACGATACGCGGTGCGTGGACGTTGGCGATTGCCAGGTCAGTACCGTGTGCCAAAGCGACGAACTCAACGCCTTTAGGGGCTTTCAGTTCGGACAGGTGAACGTTGTCACCTACTTCCAGCGTGCCCAGATCAACTTCGATGAACTCTGGCAGGTCTTTCGGCAGGCAGGTCACTTCCAGTTCAGTGGTAGTGTGCGAGATCTCGCCGCCTTTCTTGACCGGAGCTTCTTCGTTCAGGAAGTGGATCGGCACGATTGCGGTCAGTTTCTGGCCGGCAATAACGCGCACGAAGTCAGCGTGCATCACGTGGCCTTTGGCCGGGTGACGTTGCAGCGCCTTGATGATGACGTTTTGCTTCTTGCCACCAACGTTCAGCTCGATGATGTGGCTGTAGGCCGCATCGTTTTCCAGCAGTTTGGCAACTTCCTTGGCCAGCATGCTGATGGACTCGGGGGCTTTGTCGCCACCGTAGACTACAGCTGGAACCAGGCTAGCGAGACGACGCAGGCGGCGGCTCGCACCTTTCCCCAGGTCGGAACGCTGTTCTGCATTCAGGGTAAATTCGTTCATGTTGTATCTCCAAATTAACCACATCCACCGTTGCGTTTGCGACCAGCGCTCGGATGGTATGGGCAAAAAAGCCCCGCCCTGACCGGATGTCAGGGCGGGGCGCTTTTCGTCTGCGTGATGTCAGTTAACGGAACATCGCGCTGATCGATTCTTCGTTGCTGATGCGGCGAACCGCTTCGGCGACTACCGGGGCAATATCCAGTTGACGGATACGGCCACAGGCTTGAGCGGCGGCGGACAACGGGATGGTGTTGGTCACCACCAGTTCATCCAGCACGGAATTTTCAATGTTTTCGATCGCCCGACCCGACAGCACAGGGTGTGTGCAGTAAGCGAAGACCTTGGCAGCACCATGCTCTTTCAGGGCCTTGGCCGCGTGGCACAGCGTGCCGGCGGTATCGACCATGTCATCAACCAGAATGCAGGTACGCCCTTCGACATCACCAATGATATGCATCACTTCGGAGTGATTGGCTTTCTCACGGCGTTTGTCGATGATCCCGAGATCGACACCCAGGGATTTGGCGACAGCACGTGCACGCACGACACCGCCGATATCCGGGGAAACGATCATCAGGTTTTCAAAGCGCTGATCTTCGATGTCATCCACCAGAACGGGGGAGCCGTAGATGTTATCTACCGGAATGTCGAAGAAGCCCTGAATCTGGTCAGCATGAAGATCAACCGTGAGTACACGATCGATTCCCACCACGGTCAGCATGTCAGCGACAACTTTTGCGCTGATTGCAACACGTGCGGAGCGCGGACGGCGATCCTGGCGGGCATAACCAAAGTAGGGAATCACAGCAGTGATTCGGGACGCTGAGGAGCGACGGAAGGCATCAGCCATCACGACGAGTTCCATCAGGTTGTCGTTCGTGGGTGCGCAGGTCGGCTGAATGATAAAGACGTCTTTACCGCGGACGTTTTCATTAATCTCAGTGCTGATTTCACCGTCGGAAAATTTTCCAACAGAAACATCACCCAGTGGGATATGCAGCTGACGTACTACACGCCGAGCGAGATCGGGGTTGGCATTCCCCGTAAAGACCATCATCTTGGACACGCGCAGTACCTAGAGGCTGAGGGTAACCTGGATGAGTATAGAAAATGGCAGGGGCGGCTGGATTCGAACCAACGCATGGCAGGATCAAAACCTGCTGCCTTACCGCTTGGCGACGCCCCTGTATTGAATCAATCGAGTGCCTGGCACTCAATTCCTGCTACAGAATTTGCAGCTTACGATGCAACATCGAGATGTTGCTTCCTTTCGCTACGAACCCCGTAAGGGTCTCTGTAAGAAGGGCCGAGACTTTATCAGCTTCAGCTTTGTTTGGGAAGGCCCCAAACACACAACTTCCAGTTCCGGTTAATTTTGCTTCGGTAAATTTACCTAACAAATTCAAAGCGTTACGTACTTCTGGGTAACGCCTCTCTACAACCGCCTTACAGTCATTTCGACTGTTTCCCTTGGGAACGGGGCGCACTTTAATGGGCGGCGTGTCGCGTGTCAACAACGGATCTGAAAAAATTTCTGCTGTACTTACAGCGACTTGCGGAACGAGCACCAAATACCACGGTTCTTCCGGGTCCACCGGGGTGAGAATTTCGCCGACGCCCTCAGCAAAAGCGGCATGTCCACGCACAAAAACCGGTACATCGGCGCCCAGCGTCAGCCCCAGTCGCGCCAGACGATCCTCATCCCAACCGAGCTGCCACAAATGATTCAGGGCCAGCAGGGTGGTCGCTGCATCCGAGCTGCCGCCGCCGATACCGCCACCCATGGGCAGGCGTTTTTCCAGCCAGATATCCATGCCCAGTGTGCAACCGGACTGTTTTTGCAGCGCTCGGGCAGCTTTGACGATCAGGTTGCTGTCATGCGGAACGCCGGGAACATCGGTCTGCAGGCGAATCTCGCCATCTTCGCGAACCGTAAAGCCCAGTTCGTCGCCGTAATCGAGAAACTGAAACAGCGTCTGCAGTTCGTGATAACCGTCAGGGCGACGTCCCAGAATGTGCAGCATGAGATTGAGTTTTGCCGGGGCAGGCAAAACCAGTTGTGGCGTGCTCATGGTCATTGCCCCAGTTTGCGAGGCTGCCAGTCCTTGATGACCAGCGTGACATCCAGATCCTGCCCGTGCAGCTTGACGCGCTCTGGCAGCCAATAGCCGTTCTGCTCGACGTAGCTGAGGTATTCCACCTGCCAGCCATCCTGTTCAAGGCTGGCCAGCCGGCTGTCGCCATCGAGTGTCACGCTGCTTTTGCTGTCCGGTGCCGGCAGACCGCGTACCCACCATACGAGGTGGGACACGGGCAGCTTCCAGCCCAGTTGATCCTGTAGCAGTGATTCTGGCGAGGTGGCTTCGTAGCGGCCCTGATTGGCGACTTCGAGCACCACGGCGCCGGGCCTGCCGGTCAGCCGCGCTGCACCACGGCCGAGCGGGCCGGACAGGCGGATATCGTAATAATCCTGGCGTTGCAGCCAGAACAGGGTGCCGCTGCCGGAGTCTTTCGGCGCGCGGATACCGACTTTACCGTTGATCTGCCAGCCATCGAGGCTGCTCAGTTGTTGTTTGTGCTCGCGCCATTGCGCGGGGTCACCCTTGCCCTGAACGGCTTCGCGGGAGGTGAGGCCGGCGCAGCCGGTGAGCAGGGCGATGAGGCTGAATACGATTACATGGCGCAAAAACATAACGTCAAAGGGTCTCTGATCCGGTCAAGCGTCGCAGTGTGCTGCGCAGGACGGTGCTGTCGGGTTGTTGTTCCAGGGCCTTGGCCCAGACTTTTTTGGCTTCGCGCTGCTCGCCCTTGGCCCAGAGTACTTCGCCCAGGTGAGCGGCGACTTCGTGGTCGGGGAAGCGCTCGAGTG
Organism: Pseudomonas sp. BS3767; assembly: GCF_900099665.1. Taxonomy (NCBI): domain Bacteria; kingdom Pseudomonadati; phylum Pseudomonadota; class Gammaproteobacteria; order Pseudomonadales; family Pseudomonadaceae; genus Pseudomonas; species Pseudomonas sp. BS3767. The sequence continues at coordinate 132,127 of NZ_FNCX01000003.1, forward strand.
CCTGACGCAGGTAGCGCTCGGCGTCGTCCAGATTGCCCAGGCGGTAGTTCACCCAGCCAAGGCTGTCGAGCACTGCCGGATCATCAGGGCTGATCTGGTGAGCTTTTTCGATCAGTTCGCGGGCTTCGCTATAACGCGTGGTGCGATCAGAAAGGGTGTAGCCCAGCGCATTCAGCGCCATGGCGTTTTCCGGCTCGCGCTTGATGATGGTCCGCAGGTCTTTTTCCATCTGCGCCAGATCATTGCGTTTTTCAGCCAGCATGGCGCGGGTGTACAGCAGGTTGGCGTCATCCGGGTATTGCTTGAGCGCCTGATTCAATACCTGCCAGCCACGATCCAGTTGATCATTGCTGGTCAGGGTTTCGGCTTCGATCAGGTACAGCTGCACGGCATAATCGGGCTCTTCGGCGCGGGCTTCGGACAGCCGTTTGGCGGCTTCGGCACCGTTGCCGTTGCTGACCAGAATATCGGCCTGGCGCAATTGCGCCGCCAGGAAGTCCGGGCCGGGGCCTACCTGAGCGTATTCGTTGAGCGCGCTTTGCGGGTCATCGCGCTCTTCGTGGATGCGGCCCAGATTCAAGTGCGCTGAATCGACATGCGCGCCACGGGCGATCAGTTCTTCCAGATAGCCCGCCGCTTCGTCCCAGGCCTTGGCTTCAAGGCACACCAGGGCCAGCGAGAAGCGCAGCTCGTCGTCATCCGGATACTGCTGCAAGAGTGCGGCAAACTGCACTTTCGCGTCTTCCATGCGGTTCTGCTCGACAAGCATGCGCGCATAGGTCAGGCGCAGGCGCTTGTCGTCGGGGTATTTCTTGATGCTTTTTTCCAGCAGGGGCACCGCTTCCTTGCCTCGGTTCATGCTTTGCAGCAGACGGGCGTGCAGCAGAATCGGCGCGATTTCACCTTCTTTAGGCGGATTGTCCTCAAGCAGTTTCAGCGACTGTTCGGAATCGCCGTTCTGTTGCAGCAACAGCGCCTTGCCGAAAATCAGCTGACCGTTGTTCGGGTATTTGCCCAGCAATCGGTCAAAGCTCTTGAGCAGACCATTGCGGGTGTCCGGATCTGTTTCGGCCGCCGACAGGGCCAGGAAATCGAAGTGCGTGTCGCCCTGGCCTTGCAGGACCCTCTCCATGTACACCAGCGAATCGTCGTAACGTCCGGCGCGCGCCAGTTGAATGGCGGCGGCGCGTTGCGCTTCAAGATTGCCTGGTGCGTTCCTCGCCCAGATCAATGCGGTATCCAGCGCCGACTGATCGGCACCCATGTACTCGGCAATCTGATAAGCGCGCTCCGAGACCCCCGGGTCCTGGGTCTTGATCGCCTGGGTCACGTAGTTGTCCAGGGCGATGTCGAAGCGGTTGCGCTGGCCAGCCAGCTCCGCACTCAACAGGCTGACCAGGGTGTCCTGAGTGAACGAGCCATAGACCTGCGGCTTGGCTTCAGGCGCGGGCGGGGCGTCCTTTTGAGCGGGCACAGGCTGTGACGAGGCGGGAGTCATGGACTGACAGCCGCCCAGAAAGGCGAGAGCAAGGAACAACGCGGAGGATCTATTCATATATAAGAAGGGCGGCTTACCTGCGGTGTGAGCATCATGACACAAGGCTGTTGGCAAAACCCACAGCCGTCGGAAAAACTGATGCAATGCGTGTGTTTGCAGTGTCGCGGACCCGAAAGCACGGTCTGCGACGAGCGATTGTAGTGGGACAATAATATGTGGTGGTTGTTCTGAGCTTATCGAAGTAGGACAATTACCGGCTTCACGTCACCACCTGCGACCCTGAATGGCCTTCCTTGCACTCGGTATCAACCATAAGACCGCCTCGGTCGACGTTCGCGAGCGTGTGGCATTTACCCCGGAACAGCTGGTCGAGGCATTGCAGCAGCTCTGCCAACTGACGGAAAGCCGCGAGGCTGCGATCCTCTCGACCTGCAACCGCAGCGAGTTGTACATCGAACACGAGCACCTCGGCGCGGACAGTATTCTTGCCTGGCTTGCCGATTATCATCACCTCAGTCTTGAAGAACTGCGTGCCAGTGCTTACGTGCACGAAGATGACGCTGCCGTGCGGCACATGATGCGTGTCGCCTCGGGGCTCGATTCGCTGGTGCTCGGCGAGCCGCAGATTCTCGGCCAGATGAAGTCCGCGTACGCGGTTGCCCGCGAAGCCGGCACGGTCGGGCCATTGCTCGGTCGACTGTTCCAGGCGACGTTCAGCGCCGCCAAACAGGTGCGTACCGACACCGCCATCGGCGAGAACCCGGTCTCTGTGGCCTTTGCCGCAGTCAGCCTGGCGAAACAGATTTTCAGTGACCTGCAACGCAGCCAGGCCTTGTTGATCGGTGCAGGCGAGACCATTACGCTGGTCGCCCGGCATCTGCATGATCTGGGCGTCAAGCGTATCGTGGTCGCCAACCGTACGCTGGAACGCGCCAGCATGCTCGCCGCCGAGTTCGGCGCGCACGCGGTGCTGCTGTCGGACATCCCGGCGGAACTGGTCAACAGCGACATCGTGATCAGCTCGACGGCCAGTCAGTTGCCGATTCTGGGCAAGGGCGCCGTGGAAAGTGCGCTGAAGCTGCGCAAGCACAAACCGATTTTCATGGTCGATATCGCCGTACCGCGGGATATCGAGCCTGAAGTCGGCGAGCTGGACGATGTTTACCTGTACAGCGTTGATGACCTGCATGAAGTGGTAGCAGAGAACCTCAAGAGCCGTCAGGGCGCGGCGCTGGCCGCCGAGCAACTGGTCAGCGTGGGTGCCGAGGACTTCATGTCGCGCCTGCGCGAACTGGCCGCAGTCGATGTGCTGCGTGCCTATCGTCAACAAAGCGAACGGCTGCGTGACGAAGAGCTGAGCAAGGCGCAACGTATGCTGGCCAACGGCAGCAATGCCGAGGACGTACTGATCCAGCTGGCGCGTGGCCTGACCAACAAATTGCTGCATGCACCGAGCGTGCAGCTCAAGAAGCTGTCTGCCGAAGGTCGCGTCGATGCGCTGGCCATGGCCCAGGAACTATTTGCCCTCGGTGAGGGCTCGACGGATAAAACCCCGCAATGAAAGCTTCACTGCTCAATAAGCTGGATGTGCTCAGCGACCGTTTCGAGGAACTGACCGCGCTGCTCGGCGACGCGGAAGTCATCAGCGATCAGACACGCTTTCGCGCCTATTCCCGTGAATACGCTGAAGTGGAGCCGGTCGTTGCGCTCTACGCGCAGTTGCTCAGGGTGCAGGGTGACCTGGAGGGCGCACAGGCGCTGCTCAAGGACAGCGATCCGGACATGCGTGAAATGGCCGTCGAGGAAGTTCGCGAAACCAAGCAGCAACTGGTCGAGCTGGAAGCGCAATTGCAGCGCATGCTGTTGCCCAAGGACCCGAACGACGGTCGTAACGTGTTTCTGGAAATCCGCGCGGGCACCGGCGGCGATGAAGCGGCGATCTTCTCCGGCGACCTGTTCCGCATGTATTCGCGTTACGCCGAGCGGCGTGGCTGGCGGGTCGAGATTCTGTCCGAAAACGAAGGCGAGCATGGCGGCTATAAGGAAGTCATCGCGCGTGTCGAGGGTGACAGCGTCTATGGCAAGCTGAAATTCGAGTCCGGCGCGCACCGTGTGCAGCGTGTGCCGGAGACCGAATCCCAGGGCCGTATTCATACCTCTGCCTGTACGGTGGCGGTGTTGCCGGAGCCTGACGAGCAGCAGGCGATCGAGATCAACCCTGCCGACCTGCGGGTCGACACCTATCGTTCTTCGGGTGCCGGTGGTCAGCACGTCAACAAGACCGACTCGGCGATCCGCATTACCCACTTGCCGTCGGGTATTGTCGTCGAGTGTCAGGAAGAGCGTTCGCAGCACAAGAACAGAGCCCGGGCAATGTCCTGGCTATCTGCCAAACTGAATGATCAGCAGACCAGCGCGGCGGCCAATGCCATCGCCAGCGAACGCAAGCTGCTGGTAGGCTCGGGCGATCGTTCCGAGCGCATACGTACGTATAATTTCCCTCAGGGGCGAGTGACGGATCACCGCGTGAACCTGACTTTGTATTCGCTGGATGAAGTTCTGGCGGGCGGGGTCGATGCAGTGATAGAGCCGCTACTCGCTGAATATCAGGCTGATCAACTTGCGGCACTGGGTGAGTAAATGACCATCATCGCAAGTGTACTCAGAAGCGCCGAGCTTCCCGATTCACCGACTGCACGCCTTGATGCCGAGTTGCTGCTCGCGGCAGCGCTGGGCAAACCGCGCAGTTTTCTGCACACCTGGCCCGAGCGCATCGTCAGCACCGAAGCCGCGGTGGCATTCGCCGGTTACATGGAGCGCCGCCGCAAGGGCGAGCCGGTCGCTTACATTCTCGGCCAGCAGGGCTTCTGGAAGCTTGATCTGGAAGTCGCGCCGCACACGTTGATCCCGCGTCCCGAGACCGAAATGCTGGTCGAGGCCGCTCTGGAACTGGTGCCTGCCTTCGCACCCGCTCAGGTGCTGGACCTCGGCACCGGCACCGGCGCGATTGCGCTGGCGCTGGCCAACGAACGCCAGCAATGGAAGGTCACCGCGGTTGACCGTGTGCCAGAGGCCGTCGCCCTGGCCGAACGCAACCGGCAGCGCTTGCAACTGAATAACGCCGAAGTCTTCGAAAGTCACTGGTTCAGTGGCCTGCAAGGTCGACAGTTCGACCTGATCATCAGCAATCCGCCGTACATCTCCGACGCCGATCCGCATCTGTCGGCTGGTGACGTGCGTTTTGAGCCGAGCAGTGCGCTGGTGGCCGGTTCCGACGGGCTGGATGACTTGCGCACGATCATCGAACAGGCGCCTGCACACCTCAATGCGGATGGCTGGCTGCTGCTGGAACACGGCTACGATCAGGGGCCTGCGGTGCGTGAACTGCTGATTCGCCAGGGCTTCGAGCGTATTCAGACGCGCCGTGATCTGGGCGAGCATGAGCGCATCACGTTCGGATGCAAGCCGTGCTGAGTGACCAGGAGCTGCTGCGCTACAGTCGCCAGATTCTGCTGCAACACGTCGATATCGACGGCCAGCTAAGACTCAAGCAAAGTCGTGCGCTGATCGTGGGCGTCGGCGGGCTTGGCTCGCCGGTGGCCCTGTATCTGGCCGCCGCAGGGGTTGGTGAGCTGCATCTGGCGGATTTCGATCACGTCGACCTGACCAACCTGCAACGCCAGATCATCCACGACACTCAGAGCATCGGGAAGGCCAAGGTGAATTCGGCCATCGCCCGGCTCAGCGCGATCAATCCCGAGATCACCCTTGTCGCTCATCGCGCAGCGCTGGATACCGACTCACTGGACGCGGCGGTGCAGGCTGTCGATCTGGTGCTGGATTGCTCGGATAATTTCGCCACCCGCGAAGCGGTCAATGCCGCCTGTGTCGCTGCCGGCAAGCCGTTGGTCAGCGGAGCGGCGATCCGGCTCGAAGGGCAGTTGTCGGTGTTCGATCCGCGTCGTGCGGACAGCCCTTGTTACCATTGTCTGTACGGGCATGGCAGCGAAGCCGAGCTGACCTGCAGCGAAGCGGGTGTCATCGGGCCGCTGGTCGGTCTGGTTGGCAGCTTGCAGGCGCTGGAAGCATTGAAGCTGCTGGCCGGTTTTGGCGAACCCATGGTTGGTCGACTGTTATTGATCGACGCCTTGAGCACGCGTTTTCGTGAACTGAAGGTCAAGCGAGACCCGGCGTGCAGCGTCTGTGGTCCGGCCAGCGTGCAGGGCGAGCATGCTTGACGTTCATATGAGCCATGGCAGCGATGCGCCGGTCGGAATCTTTGATTCCGGGGTTGGCGGTCTGTCAGTGCTCAATGAAGTCCGTCAGCTGTTGCCCAGCGAGTCGCTGCTGTATCTGGCGGACTGCGGGCACATTCCCTACGGCGAAAAGACTCCCGAATTCATCATCGAGCGGTGCCTGACGATTGCCGGGTTTTTCCGCGAGCAGGGTGCCAAGGCGCTGGTCGTCGCCTGCAACACGGCCACGGCAGCAGGTGTGTCGCACATACGTCAGCGCTACCCGGACTGGCCGATTGTAGGCATGGAGCCAGCGGTCAAACCGGCTGCCGAGGCGACCCGCAGCGGTGTCGTCGGTGTGCTGGCGACCACCGGAACGCTACAAAGCGCCCGCTTTGCGGCCTTGCTGGACCGTTTTGCCAACGATGTGCGGGTCGTGACCCAGCCGTGCCCCGGGCTGGTCGAACTGATCGAAACCGGCGATCTGGTCAGCCCGCAAATCCGTCAGTTGCTGCAGCACTATGTAGAGCCGCTACTGGCAGCGCGCTGTGACACGATCATTCTGGGCTGCACGCACTACCCGTTCCTCAAGCCATTGCTGCGCGAAATGCTCCCCGAATCGGTCACCCTGATCGACACCGGAGCCGCAGTGGCGCGACAGCTGCAGCGTCTTTTGGCACGGTCCGGCCTGCTTGCCAGTGGTGTCGCGCGCGACACCGTGTATTGGTCTAGTGACATACCGGACAATTTCAGAAAAATCCTACCTTTTTTGTCGCAAAACGTCGGCGATGTGAGAAGCTTCCGTTTGTAAAAAAAACGTGAAAAAAGGCGCTTTTGGGGTGAACTAACGTCGCCTCCGCGGCTTCTATAAAAGCGGCTGATGAATTCCAACACTTTTCGTACAATTTAATATATTTAGGACGTTTCTCATGAAGAGACTCTTTTGCCTGGCCGTGATTGCGGCCGCTTTGGCAGGGCAAGCTTCAATCGCGCAGGCTGATGGTGTTGAGTTTTCGGTCGGTCAGACCGGCGAGTCGACCATGACTTATCGTCTGGGCGTGCAGTTCGATTGGGATAAAACCTGGCTGCAAAGCGACATCGGCCGTTTGACCGGCTACTGGGATGGCGCTTACACCTATTGGGATGGCAAGGACTACAAGGATAACCACAGCTTGTCGTTCTCCCCTGTTCTGGTCTACGAATTCGGCAACGGCAACGTTAAGCCATACGTAGAAGCCGGTATCGGCGTCTCGGTGTTCTCCAACACCCAGGTTGAAGACCGCAAGTTCGGTTCTGCCTTCAACTTCGAAGACCGTATCGGTTTTGGTCTGCGCTTCGCGGGCGGGCATGAAGTCGGTATCCGTGCGACCCACTACTCCAACGCCGGCATCAAAGAGCCGAACGACGGTATAGAAAGCTACGCACTGCACTACAAGATGCCGTTCTGATTTGACTGGCATTCGTGCCAACGCTTCGCTACAGCACAACGTAATGCCCTGCCCAAAGCCATTGCGCATAAAATGCTTTTTTATCGCGATGGCACTGACAACGCAGAGTGCGACGTTAGTGACGGCTGAGTTCTGGCGCTGATCCGGGGGATGCGAGGCAGAACGCCGAGCAAGCCGCACCGGGCCAAGGATGGCCCGTTGCGGCGGCCCCCGGATCAGTGTCAGGGCGAAGGAACCCGACGAAGTCGGGTCGGAAACAGGAGCGAAAGGCTTTGGTTACTTTGGCCTTATCAAAGTAACTCGCCGAGGGGCGAAAAGGTGAGCTGAGTCGGGCACCAATTCACCTGATGTCGAAGAACCGCCGTGTGACGCGGAGCGTCACGAAATGCATTACCACGCGGAGCGTGGGAACGATAGTTATCAACCAGGCAACACTGATCAGAGATAAGCCGTCGCAATCCCTTTGCGTTCGTTCAGGCAATCTTCCGCACCCGCTTCGAATTCACGACAGATCAACGGGCGTTTCTCGTAGATCGTACACATCATCGTGTTGCGATCCAGCGCAGCGCACCAGCCGTCATCCAGACGCAACATGACCTCGCCACCCCACTCATCGGTATCGATGTAACGCTCAGGCACGCCCGTATCGGTGATCAGCATCACTTCCAGTTGGCAGCAGCAGGCTGCGCAGGTCGAACACGTGACTGCGGGTTCTTCGCCGTGGATCTCTGCGAGCGGAATGAGTGTAGCGTTCAGAGCGGTTCTCCCGAGTGTCTGGCGGCGCGGGCTGCCAGCCATTGCAGCAGGGGAAATACACCCGCCCAGACCAGGCCCAGCACCAGCATGCCTGGCCACACTCCAAGGGGAAGATGGACCTGTGCCAGTTGCGAGCCGGCATAGTACGACATCGGGCCGCCAATAGCGCCAAGCACGACTGCGCGCCATAGTGGCTTCGCCGTCCAGGCCAGGCAATGATTGAGCGTGGTGCCCAGCACCGCCCACAACAGCGCCAGCCACAGCGGCAAGAGATAGCCGCCCGTGCCGAAATCAAAAACGCCGAGTGTCATCAAGGCACTGTCCAGCACGATACCGATCAAGGTCACGGTCAGAATCAGCCGGCCTTCGGCTGCCCATGAGCTGATCCACATAAAATGCACCGCCAGAACGCCGATGGCGATCAGTAGCCAGAAGCTGTTGCCGCCCAGTACGCAGGCGAACCAGCCGATCTGAAACAACAGCGCATTGGCGATGGATTTAAGCATTGAAGCGCCCAAGCAAGGGTTCGCGCAGCGCTTCGGGCTTGGCGAGCAGCAGTTGCGCGGTGCCAATGGTCCGCTCCAGGAAGCCGCCTTCGCAGTAGCACAGGTAAAACTCCCACAGGCGCAGGAAATGCTCGTCGTAACCCAGCTCAGCGAGTTTGCCGTGAGTGTTTTTGAAGTTGTCGTGCCACAGGCGCAGGGTGCGTGCGTAGTGCAAGCCGAAATCTTCCATGTGCAGCAGGTTCATGTCGGTATCGCTGCCGACGATGTCGAGCATCTTCGCCACCGAGGGCAGGGCGCCACCGGGGAAAATGTAACGCTGGATGAAGTCCACATTGCGTTTGGCCTGTGCGTAACGCTGCTCGCGGATGGTGATCGCCTGCAACAGCATCATGCCGTTGCTTTTCAGCAGGTCCGCGCATTGCTTGAAGTACGTGGGCAGAAAGCGATGGCCGACCGCTTCGATCATCTCGATGGACACCAGCTTGTCATACTCACCGGTCAGGTCACGGTAGTCGGTCAGCAGCAGCGTCACGCGATCCTGCAGGCCCAGTTCGATCAGCCGTCGCTCGGTGTAGGCGAACTGTTCTTTGGACAGGGTCGTGGTGGTCACCTGGCAGCCGTAGTGCTGCGCAGCGTAAATAGCCATGCTGCCCCAGCCGGTGCCGATTTCCAGCAGGTGATCGGTGGGTTTCAAGGCAAGTTTCTGGCAGATACGCTCAAGCTTGTTCAACTGCGCCTGTTCCAGCGTGTCGTCTTCGCTGAGGAACTGCGCGGCCGAATACATCATCGTCGGGTCGAGAAACTGCTCGAACAGGGTGTTGCCCAGGTCGTAGTGGGCCGCGATGTTTTTCTGCGAGCCTTCGCGCGTGTTGCGGTTGAGCCAGTGCAGCGCATGAATCAGCGGGCGGGTCAGGCGTGCCATTCCGCCCTCCATCGCATCCAGCACATCCAGATTGCTGACAAACACCCGGACCACCGCCGTCAGGTCTGGTGTCGTCCAGTAGCCATGAATGAAGGCCTCACCCGCACCGATGGAACCGTTGCTGGCGACCATGCCCCAGGCTGCCGAATCGAGAATGTGGATTTCAGCCTGAATCAGTGCGCCGTTCTTGCCGAACACATGGCGCTCACCCCGTTCGATTACTACCAACTGGCCGTTACGCAGTCCTGCGAGTTGCCTCAGCACGCCTCGACGCAAGAGGTTGGCAGTCAAACCATTGGTGCCCAGATTGGCAGAAAAACTACTGCTACTGCTTTTCATGGAGTGAGTCCTTGGATTGCGCGGCGGCAGCACGGTACTCGCCGTCAGCGGCCTGATGGGAAAAGATGGGTATGCGTTTGACCAGCAGGCGCATGGCCTGCCAATAAATGGCCAGACAGGTTTTCGCGGTCATCCATGGATAAGCGATCAGATAGCGGTGCAGCGTCTTGCGGTTCAGATTCTGGCGGGTCAGATTGAGCGTGGCGTCGAACATCTTCAGCTCGCCTTGCCAGTCAGCCATGTGTACACCGATACGTTCGGCGGGCTGGCTGAAGCTCATGCGGTATTCGAGATCACGTGGCAGGAACGGGGAAACATGAAAGGCCTTTGCCACGGCAAAATGCTGATGGCCTTCACCGGTGGCGGGCAGCACGTAGCTGTAGCGCTCGCCCCACGGGGTATTGGTGACTTCACACAGAATGCCGGCCAGTGTGCCGTCGGCCTCATGGCAGTAGAAAAAACTCACCGGGTTGAACGACAGGCCCCAACTGCGTGCCTGGGTCAGCAGGCAGACGCGACCCGACGGAATGCGGCCCAACGCTTTGCCGACCCGCTCGCGGACCGCCTCGATGAGCGTCAGCCCTTGCCCGGTCAGCTCTGGCAGATAGTCTCGCTCACGAAACGAGAACGGCGCAAAACGCCCCCGACCTGCCAGTGGGGAAAGCCCCAGCACGCTGTCCTGCTCATCCAGATCCAGATAGAGCAGGCCTATCCGATAGGTGAATTCATGGGCGCGCGGTGCAAACCGCCGGTGGCTGATCCAGCCACTGTAGAGGGCGCTGTTCACAGCGTTTCACCAAAGGCCTGGGCGACACGCAGGCCGCTGACCACGCCGTCTTCGTGGAAGCCATTGGCCCAGTAGGCGCCGCAGTACCAAGTGTGATCGACCCCGTTGATTTCCTCCCAGCGCGCCTGTGCAGCGATCGCACCGAGGCTGTATTGCGGATGGGCATAGCGGTAGCGGCCAAGGATTTTGGCCGGGTCGATGGCGGCAGTCTGGTTGAGGCTGACGCAGAACGTCGTGTCGCTCTCGATCCCTTGCAGAATGTTCATGTCATAGGTAACGGCGGCCGATTGCTGTTCGCCGCCGCCCAAGCGGTAGTTCCAGCTCGCCCAGGCCAGTTTGCGCTTGGGCAGCAGTCGCGTGTCGGTGTGCAGCACCACATCGTTTTCGGCATAGCGCAGGGCGCCGAGAATCGACTGCTCGGCACTCGATGGCTGCGCCAGCAGGGCCAGGGCCTGATCGCTGTGGCAGGCAAACACCACCTTGTCGAAACGTTCGCTGCCCATGGCGCTGTGCAGTGTCACACCTTCGCTGTCACGCTCGACACGTGTGACCGGGCACGACAGACGAATGCGCTCGCGGAACGAGGCTGTCAGCGGTTCCACATAACTTCTGGAACCGCCCTGAATCACACACCATTGCGGGCGGTGGGTGACCGAGAGCAGCCCGTGATTCTTGAAAAAACGCACGAAGAACTGCAACGGGAAGCCGAGCATGTCGGCCAGCGACATCGACCAGATCGCCGCGCCCATAGGCACGATGTAATGATCGATGAAGCGCTGGCCATAACCGCCGGTCTTCAGGTATTCGCCCAGCGTGGTGTCCGCCGCGATGCGCTGGTTTTCCAGATCATCGACCGATTGGCGATTGAAACGCAGGATATCGCGCAGCATGCCCCAGAACCGTGGCGACAGCAGATTGCTGCGCTGGGCGAACAGGCTGTTGAGGTTGTTGCCGTTATATTCCACGCCGGTGCGCGGATCATGCACCGAAAAGCTCATTTCGGCGGGCTTGAAGCCGACACCCAGCTGGCTTAGCAGGCGAATGAAATTGGGGTAGGTCCAGTCGTTGAAAACAATGAAACCGGTGTCAATGGCGTAGGCGCGGCCCTCGACCTGCACGTCCACCGTGTGAGTGTGCCCGCCGATCCAGTCCGAAGACTCGAACACGGTCACCTCATGCGCGCGGTTGAGCAGGTAGGCACTGGTCAGGCCAGCGATCCCGCTGCCAATGACTGCGATCTTCATTGCGCGTCCTTATTCGACGATTCGTTGCGCGCCATGCGTTTGCCGAGGGCCAGTCGGGCGCGTGCCGGGAGCAGGGCCAGCAAGCTCATGCTGAAGATGAACAACGCCGGAAAGGCGATATCCAAGGGGCGTTTGTTGCGCCCCAGTTTGCTGGCGATATGTTTGGCGGCCTTCTCGACCGGCCAGCGCATCGGCATGGGGAAATCGTTTTTCTGCGTCAGCGGCGTGTCGACGAATCCAGGGCTGACCACCGTCACGTCGATGTTTTCGCTGGCCAGATCCAGACGCAGGGCTTCTAGCAGATAACGCAGGCCGGCCTTCGACGCGCCGTAGGCTTCGGCGCGGGGCAGCGCCAGGTAGGTCACCGCACTGGCGACGCCGACCAGATGCGGTTGATGACCTTTGCGCAGCAGCGGCAATGCGTGCTCGATGCAGTAACTGCTGGCCAGCAGGTTGGTGCGCACCACGCGTTCGACCATGGCCGCTTCAAACTGCCGGGCATCGATGTATTCGCAGGTGCCCGCGTTGAAGATGGCGGTGTCCAGGGCTCCCCATTGCTGCGCGATATCGCCGGCAATCGCCTTGACTTGCTCGGGGTCGGTGATGTCACCGGTCACCAGCAGCACCTGCGTGGGATAAACGTTTGCGAGGTTTTGCAATGGCTCAAGCGTGCGGGCGGTCAGCGCGAGCCGATGACCGGCGTTGAGCAGTTCTTTGGCCAGCGCCAGGCCAATGCCGCTGCTTGCCCCGGTCAACCAGATGCGTCGTGCAACAGGAGTGCTCATCCCAACCTCTTCTTCAACCAATGGATGACCCGACCCATGATGGGCAGATGTTCGTAGAGCAATGCACCGGCATCGAAGTAGTCCCGGTGCCGATAAACCTTGTCGCGCCACTTCAGGTGCGAACAGCCTTCTACCTGAATTGTCCGGCCGGCGGCTAGACGGGGATGCGAATAACTCATGGTCCAGACCAGATAGCCCTCGCCGGGGCGCACCTCGTCGAAGGCGTGGAAGTCGAAGTGCAGGTCCTGGACGTTGGCGTACAGTTCGCCGAAATAGCGGCGCATGGCGGCAAGGCCGTGGATATCGTGCATCGGGTCGCTGAACGACACGTCTTCGCTGTACAGCTCGGCAACCTGGTCAAGGTTGTCTTTGTTCAGCGCGGCAAAACCTTCGGCGAAGCGATGCAGGAAATCAGCCATGTTCGACTCCTGCGGCCGGCTGTCGAGCCGGTAGGGCCTTGAACGCTGCCAGGGCGCGGGCGCGGCTTTTGCTCAGGTCGACGATGGGTTTCGGGTAGTCAGCCGCGCCAAACAGGTCACCGATTAACGACGGGTCATGAATCTGCTTTTTATTCAGATCCGCCAGTTCCGGCAGCCAGCGTTTGATGAAAACGCCTTCGGGGTCGAAGCGTTCCGACTGCGACAACGGATTGAAAATACGGAAGTAGGGCGCCGAGTCGGTGCCGGTGGACGAGCTCCACTGCCAGCCACCATTGTTCGACGCCAGGTCGCCATCGATCAGGTGGCGCATGAAAAAGCGCTCGCCCTCGCGCCAGTCGATCAGCAGGTTTTTGGTGAGAAACATCGCAACGACCATCCTTAGCCGATTGTGCATCCATCCGGTTTCCAGCAACTGGCGCATCGCTGCGTCAATGATCGGCAGCCCGGTGCGCGCTTCTTGCCAGGCGCGCAGCTCTTCGGGGGCATCGCGCCACTTCAACGCCTCGGTTTCCGGGCGAAAGGCGCGATGACGCGAGACGCGCGGGTAGCCGACCAGCGTGTGTTTATAGAACTCTCGCCATAATAGCTCGTTGATCCAGGTCACGGTGCCTACGTTGCCGGTCTCGAACTCGCCCTGATTGCTGGCCAGGGCCGCGTGCAGGCACTGGCGCGGCGAAATCACCCCGGCCGCCAGATAGGCCGACAGCTGGCTGGTGCCGGGCTTGGCCGGAAAATCTCGTTCGTCCTTGTAGTAGCTGATCTGCTCGTCGGCGAAGGCGTCCATGCGCCGTCTGGCTTCCGCCTCACCGGCTGGCCACAGGTCACGCAACGCTTTCGCTGGCGTGGCAAAGCCCTTGACCTGATCGGGAATCGGATCGCTTTTTATCGACTGTGCCGGCTGCGCTTTCGGGGTGCGCACCGGGTGCGGCATGGCCTCGTGCAGTCGGGTGTAGCAGACCTTCTTGAACTGGGTGAATACCTGAAAATAGTTGCCGGTCTTGGTCAGGATGCTGCCGGGCTTGAATAACAGCTGATCGAGATAGCTGTTGAAGTGCACACCGGCTTTTTCCATCGCCTTCTGCACTGCCTGGTCGCGACGGGTCTCGTTGATGCCGTATTCCTGATTGAGGTGCAGGCCCTCGACCTTGAACTGTGTGCACAGCTTTGCCAGCACTTCAGGCGCCTGGTCCCAGGTGTCCGCCTCGCGGATCAGCAAGGGAACATTCAACTCGCCCAGCGCTTTCTCGAGCTCGACCAGGTTGCGCAGCCAGAAGTCGACCTTGCAGTCGGCATCGTCATGGCTGCGCCACTGCGCGGGACTGAGCAGGTAAACCGCCAGCGTCGGACCGCGCTCCATGGCGGCGGTCAGGGCAGTGTTGTCTTGAGCGCGCAGGTCGCTGCGCAGCCAGATCAGTTGCATGAGAAGTCCTTAGATAAGTCCGAGCTTGCCCAGCTCGATCTGAGCGCTGAGTACGTCGTGGGCAAGGGTCAGTCCAGATATCTCGTTGGCCTGTACGAGCAACTCGGCATTATGGATCTGCACCGTTGGTCCGCCCAGCACGACAGGGCAGGTGATATTGGCCAGCAATCGTGGCAGCTGGGTCACGTTCAGCGACTTGCTGGAATACAGCAATATGCCGCGTGGCTTGAGGTATTCGGCTGCCAGCGCCAGCTCGCCGACCGGCAATGGCCAGTCGAACACCTCGACCGGGCAATCGGCGCTGCTCACCAGCCAGGCCGCGAGCCACAGATGCGGCTCCAGCGGCAGATCGGACTGATTGACCAGCAGCAACGGGCTGCCATTGAGCTGACGGTTGTTGTGATAGATGCGCGCGCCGAACTTGCTGCGCAGCCAGGAGTAGAAAAACGTGCGCTCCAGTTGTGCGCCGAACTTGCCTTGCCAGCGCCGTTCCAGTTCGGCCAGCAGCGGCAGCAGCAACTGTTCACACAGTGTGCGCGGCGGGTACAGCGACATCGCCTGATTGAACACGTCATCGACCCGGCGTTCGGCCAGCTCGCCGATCGCGACCAGCAAGGTCTGACGCAATGCGTCCCAGTCGTTGGTCGGCGGCAGAGCGTCCTGGCGATTGTCATCGATCAGGCCCTTGACCTGACTGACCGACACGCCACGGTTGAGCCAGGTCAGAATCTTCATGACGCGCTGCACATGCTCGTCCGAATACAGCCGATGACCTTTGGCGGTGCGGTGCGGGACAATCAGTCCGTAACGCCGCTCCCAGGCGCGCAGGGTGACGGCGTTGACACCTGTCTGTCGTGCGACCTCGCGGATCGGCAGCCAGTCGCCCGGCACCTCTGTGTCTGTTTCATTCATGAGTCAAATCGCATTGCGCAGGCTGAGGTTTTCCGGGTGGGGCTGCATGTACACCTGCAGTGCCACATAGGGGTCCGGATGTTGGCGAAAATGATGCTTGAGCAGCGTCAGCGGCACGATCAGTGGCACGATGCCCTGGTGATACTGGGCGATGACCTGCTGGATTTCCTGCTTGTCCTCGCTGGTAATGGTTTGTTTCAAATAACCGCACAGGTGTTGCAGGACGTTGGTGTGCGTACTGCGCGTGGCGCACTTTTTCAAGGCCGCCATCAGCTGGCTGAAGTACAGCGGCGCGATTTCGTTCGGGTCGGTGCGGCCCATGCTGCCGAGCATCTTGCCCAGCGCCTTGTACTGCACCGGATCGTTGGCCATCAGCTGGTATTTATAGCGCGAGTGGAATTCGGTCAGGGCGCGCCGGGTGATGCCTTCCTTCAACAGCTGTTTCCAGGCGGCATAGGCAAACACGCGGGTGACGAAATTTTCGCGCAGCACCGCATCGTTGAGCCGGCCGTCTTCCTCAACGGGCAGATCGGGATGACGTTCGCAAAAGGCCTGCGCATAGATCCCGCGACCACCGCCATCGACCGGAGAGCCGTTTTCGCGGTAGACCTTGACGCGCTCCAGACCGCAGGACGGGGATTTCTGCATGAAGATGTAACCGCATATATCGCTCAGCTCATCGGCCATCTGTATGCCGTAATCCGCCAATGCCTCGGTAACGTCCAGGTCACGATTGACCGTGCCGAGCGCCTTTGGATTTTCTGCGTCGCCTACCAGCCTGATCGGCTCGCGGGGGATGCCCATGCCGATAGCGACTTCGGGGCACGCCTGGACGAAATCGAAATACTTGCTCAGCGCCTGCGTACACAGATGAGATTCCTTGTGTCCGCCATTGAAGCGAACCTCGGCACCCATCAGGCAGGCACTGATGCCGAGTTTGGGTTTTTCGATTAAGGACGTCGCCATCAGTCACCTCTACAGAAGACTTGTACAGATAGTTCGTGCTGTACAACTTGTCTTCATCATAGGGGTGTAACTGTACAAGTCAAATTCTTTGTAGAGGGCGGTAAAAGCTACTTCCAGCCCATTCGCCAGGTATTCGCCTGTTGCAACACCTGCCACGGCAGCCGCTCGCTGCGCTGGGTCAGCACAGCCTGCAGTTCGATTTCCAGCACAGTGCCTTCTTCGTCCTTGAACAGCTCGGTGACCAGGAAGTGCTTTTCCCGGTTGAGCGGGGTGGCGGCTGTCCATTTCGACAGCAGCAGCTTGCGCGGGTTGATCTGATTCATTGCACATGCTCCAGCAGTCGGCGCGCTGCTTCCTGGCCACTCAGCCATGCGCCTTCCACGCGCCCGGACAGGCACCAGTCGCCACAGACATAAATGCCCAGATCGGCGTCCGACAAGGCGCCCCATTCGTGAGAGCCGGCAGGCCGTGCGTACAGCCAGCGGTGGGCGAGGCTGAACACTGGCGGGGGCATGGTGCAATCGATCAATTCCGCGAATGCACCGTGCAACTGTTCGGTGACCTGTTCTCTGGAAGCGTCGAGATTCTGCCTGCTCCACTGGCTGGTGGCGTGCAGCACCCAGGTATCGAGCGTGGCGTCGCGACCAGGTTTGCTGCGGTCGCGGGCCAGCCAGTCCAGCGGGCTGTCCTGCACGAAGCAACCCTGCATGGGCGTCTGCAACGGGGTTTCGAAGGCCAGCGCCACGGCCCAGGTCGGGTCCATCTTCACGCCTGCCACGACGCTGGCCAGTTTCGGCGCAGCAGCCAGCAGGGCAGTGGCCTGAGGGGCCGGGGTGGCGATGATCACATGGCTGAAAGGGCCGTGGCTTTCGCCTTCGGCATCCAGCAGGTTCCAGTGTTGTTCGCCACGGAACACTTCAGTGATGCGACACGAGAACGACACCGGCAGATCGCCGCGCATCGCCCGGGTAATGGCGCTCATTCCAGGCGTGCCGACCCAGCGCACCTGCTCGTCCGGAGAGGGGCTGAGCCTGCCGCCATGAAAGTTATAGAGCGAGGGTGTCCACTCGGCGACGTGACCCTGGGTTTGCCACTGCTTGACTGCGGTGGCAAAGCGTCGGTCACGGGCGGTGAAATACTGTGCCCCCATGTCCAGCGAACCTGCGTCGCTGCGCTTGCTGGACATACGACCGCCGCTGCCGCGGCTCTTGTCGAAAAGGTGCACTTGATGCCCGGCGGATGTCAGCGCCTGGGCTGCGGAGAGTCCGGCGATACCGGTACCGATGATTGCGATAGGGACAGTCATAGGGGCCTCGTTACCTTGTCTGTACAGACTACGCCGTAGTTAAAACCTGTACAATCTTCTTGTTTGGTATAACTTGCAGTGGTTTTAGAATTTAGCGGTTGAGTCACATTGCCACTGGCAAGGTCGAACGGTTCAGCGACTCGGGCAAAGGCCTCGAGGCTGCGTTTCATTCTGCTGTGGCCTATGGTTCAGCTGACAGTTTCGTTTTCCGGACCAGCGTCACGGACAGCGTCACTGGTAAAAATAAGACTACCCAATTGTCACCTACGCCACGCGAGGTTATCTGCCATGCACATATTGCTGACCGGTGGTACTGGTTTGATAGGACGAGCGCTCTGCCGTTTCTGGTCTGCTCAAGGCCATGAATTGACGGTATGGAGCCGAAAACCCGCCGACGTCGTCGAGCTGTGCGGCCCTTCGGTGCGTGGCATTGCCAGCCTTGATGAGCTGGGTACGCAGCCGGTGGATGCAATTATCAACCTGGCGGGCGCGCCCATTGCGGATCGTCCGTGGACCCGCAAGCGCCGTCTGTTGCTGTGGGAAAGTCGCGTCGGCCTGACCGAGCAACTGCTGAAATGGCTGGGCACTCGCGAGCAAAAACCTGCGCTGATGATTTCCGGCTCTGCAGTCGGCTGGTATGGCGACAGTGGCGAGCGCGAAATCGACGAAACCTCGCTGCCTGCCAAGGAAGACTTTGCCAGCCAGCTGTGCAACGCCTGGGAAGAAACCGCACAACGCGCCGAGGCGCTGGGCGTGCGCGTGGTGCTGATACGCACAGGCCTGGTGCTGTCCGATCGTGCCGGTTTTCTTCAGCGTCTGTTACCCCCTTTCAAATTCGGCATGGGCGGGCCGATCGGCAATGGCAGGCAGTGGATGCCGTGGGTTCACATCCAGGATCAAATCGCCGCGATTGATTTTCTGTTGAATCTGAATGAAGCAAAGGGTCCTTATAATGTCTGTGCGCCGTCACCGGTGCGCAATCGTCAGTTTGCCAAGGCCCTGGCCGGCATTCTGCACCGGCCGGCATTCATGCCCATGCCGGCGCTGGCCCTGAAAGTATTGCTGGGCGAGCTTTCGGTATTGCTGCTCGGTGGCCAGCGTGCACGGCCGGAGCGTTTGCAGGAAGCTGGTTTTACATTCAAGTACACCGAACTCGACACCGCCTTGCAGGATTTGCTGGGTCGCCACTGAACGCTGTTGAAATGAATAGGATGTTGCATGACCGATCACGCTTTGTTGCTGGTCAATCTGGGTTCGCCTGCCTCTACTCAAGTGGCAGACGTGCGCAGCTATCTGAACCAGTTCCTGATGGATCCTTATGTGATCGACCTGCCATGGCCAGTGCGCAGGCTGCTGGTCTCGCTGATTCTGATCAAGCGGCCCGAGCAGTCCGCACACGCCTATGCGTCCATCTGGTGGGATGAAGGTTCGCCCCTGGTGGTGCTGAGCAAGCGTCTGCAGCAGGCGATGAAAAAGGAGTGGTCGCACGGGCCGGTCGAACTGGCCATGCGTTATGGCGAGCCGTCCATCGAAACCGTGCTGACGCGGCTGGCAGAGCAGGGCTTCAAGAAAGTCACCCTGGCGCCGCTGTACCCGCAGTTCGCCGACAGCACGGTGACCACGGTCATTGAAGAAGCCAAACGCGTGGTGCGCGCCAAATCGTTGAAGATGCAGTTCTCGGTTCTGCAGCCGTTCTACGATCAGCCCGAGTACCTGAGTGCACTGGTGGAAAGCGTGCGGCCGCATCTGGAGCAACCTTATGACCATTTGCTGCTGAGCTTCCACGGTCTGCCCGAGCGGCACCTGCACAAGCTCGACCCGACCGGCAAGCATTGCCTGAAGGACGACTGCTGCATGACCGCACCCGCCGAAGTGCTCGCCACCTGCTATCGCGCGCAGTGCATACAATCGGCGGCGGCGTTCGCCAAGCGTATGGGCATTCCTGACGGTAAGTGGTCGGTGTCGTTCCAGTCACGTCTGGGGCGCGCCAAGTGGATCGAACCCTACACCGAAGCGCATCTGGATGAACTGGCGGCGAAAGGTGTCAGGAAGCTGCTGGTCATGTGCCCGGCGTTCGTCGCTGATTGCATCGAGACACTGGAAGAGATCGGTGACCGCGGTGCCGAGCAGTTCAAGGAAGCGGGCGGAGAGGAACTGATCCTGATCCCTTGCCTGAACGACGACCCCAACTGGGCGAAAGAGCTGAACAGGCTGTGCGAGCGTGCGCCGTTGATGTTGTGATGCGCTGAACCGCGGAGCATGGGCACGATAGTGTTCTTCCAGACGCTTATCGTTCCTCACGCTCCAGTGTGGGAATGCCCTGGGTGACGCTCCGCGTCACAAATCTGCGCCGCACCCCATGTTCAGGACAGGGCGCAGAGCGTCCGGAACTGCATGCCAACGCGGAGCATTGGCACGATAGTCAAGAAGTGAAGCGTCAAGGCAACTGATCATCCAGTTGCTTGTTCTTCCAGCTGTCATTGCCCGGCAGGATCAGGTTCAGGGCGATGGCGGTCACGGCGCACAGGGCAATGCCTTTCAGGCCGAAATCGTTCGGTCCGTTGCCGGTGCCGATCAATACGCCGCCGATCCCGAACACCAGCGTGACCGAGACAATCACCAGATTGCGCGCTTCGGCCAGGTCGATCTTGTGGCGGATCAGGGTGTTCATGCCCACTGCGGCAATCGAACCGAACAGCAGGCACAGAATGCCGCCCATTACCGGGACTGGAATGCTCTGCAGCAGCGCCCCGAATTTGCCGATGAACGCCAGGATGATGGCAAAGAACGACGCCCAGATCATGATCTGCGGGTTGTAGTTCTTGGTCAGCATCACCGCGCCAGTCACTTCGGCGTAGGTGGTATTGGGCGGGCCGCCGAACAGGCCGGCAGCGGTGGTGGCGATGCCGTCGCCGAACAACGTGCGGTGCAGGCCCGGCTTTTTCAGGTAGTCGCGTCCGGTCACGCTGCCGACTGCAATCACCCCGCCGATGTGTTCGATGGCCGGGGCCAGGGCGACCGGGACAATGAACAGAATCGCCTGCCAGTTGAATTCCGGTGCGGTGAAGTGCGGCAAGGCCAGCCAGGCGGCGTCAGCAATCTTTTTGGTATCGACCACACCAAAGTAGAACGACAGCGCGAAGCCCACCAGCACGCCGGAGATGATCGGCACCAGACGGAAAATGCCTTTGCCGAACACCGCCACAATCAGTGTGGTCAGCAAGGCCGGCATCGAAATCAGCATGGCGGTCTGATAAGGAATCAACTGCACGCCATCGCCGGACTTGCCCATCGCCATGTTGGCTGCAATCGGCGCCATCGCCAGACCGATCGAGATGATGACCGGCCCGATCACCACAGGAGGCAGCAGGCGGTCGATGAAACCGGTGCCCTTGATCTTCACGGCCAGACCGAGAAAGGTGTACACAAAGCCTGCCGCCATGACACCGCCCATGGTCGCGGCCAGACCGAACTGGCCCTTGGCGAGGATGATCGGGGTGATGAAGGCAAAGCTCGAGGCCAGAAAGACCGGCACCTGACGCCCGGTGACGATCTGGAACAACAGCGTGCCCAGGCCTGCGGTGAACAGTGCCACGTTCGGATCGAGCCCGGTGATCAGCGGCATCAGGACCAGCGCGCCAAAGGCCACGAACAGCATTTGCGCGCCGGATAGAATCGTGCGCCACAGTGGATCGTTGAACTCCTGCTGCGTCATCGGGTTACGCGTCCTTCTGCTTGGTGCCGAAAATCTTGTCACCGGCATCGCCCAGGCCCGGAATGATGTAGCCGTGTTCGTTAAGACGCTCGTCGATGGAGGCGGTGTAGATCATCACATCCGGGTGCGCTTGCTCTACGGCAGCGATACCTTCGGGCGCCGCGACCAGGACCATGGCGCGGATTTCCTTGCAGCCAGCCTTCTTCAGCAGGTCAATGGTGGCGACCATCGAGCTGCCGGTGGCCAGCATCGGGTCGATGATCATCGCCAGGCGCTCGTCGATTTCCGGGACCAGTTTTTCCAGGTAAGTGTGTGCCTGCAGGGTTTCTTCGTTGCGGGCCACGCCGACCGCGCTGACCTTGGCACCCGGAATCAGGCTGAGCACGCCGTCCAGCATGCCGATACCGGCGCGCAGAATCGGCACGACGGTGATTTTCTTGCCTGCGATCTTCTCGACTGACACCGTACCGGCCCAGCCTTGAATGTCGTAGTTTTCCAGGGTCAGGTCGGCCGTGGCTTCATAGGTCAGCAGCGCGCCGACTTCCTGAGCCAGCTCACGGAAGTTCTTGGTACTGATGTCGGCGCGGCGCATAAGGCCGAGCTTGTGGCGGATCAGCGGGTGACGGATCTCACGAATGGGCATGGGGAAAGGCTCCAGCGGGGCAAAAATCGGTCTAGGTTAATCTATTCAGCTGTTACTGTCTTAAAGCACGTGCAGTATCGTTACGAAGCTTCGACGTTCGCGGCTTTTGCAAGACACACGCAACGTTAGTCCAGAATCACTTGCTCTGGCTTGAACGGATGCGTACCTTTGCCCGCTTTTCTCAAACTGCCTTACCTGGAGAGCGTCATGTCCGCTGATCTCGAGCATATCCGTCAAGTCATGCGCGAAGCTGACTGCCTGTACACCGAGGCCGAAGTGGATGCGGCCATTGCCCGCGTCGGCGCGCAGATCAATGCCGAACTGGCCGAGCGCAATCCTGTCGTGTTCTGCGTCATGAATGGCGGCCTGATTTTCTCCGGCAAGCTGCTCACCCACCTGAACTTCCCGCTGGAAGCGTCCTACCTGCACGCAACGCGTTATCGCAACGAAACCACCGGTGGTGATCTGTTCTGGAAAGCCAAGCCGGAAGTCTCGTTCATGGACCGTGACGTGCTGATCATCGACGACATCCTCGATGAAGGTCACACCCTGGGCGCCATCATCGACTTCTGCCGACACGCCGGTGCCCGCGCCGTGCACACCGCCGTGCTGATCGACAAGGACCACGACCGCAAGGCCCGTCCGGACCTGAAAGCCGACTACGTCGGCCTGCCGTGCATCGACCGCTACATCTTCGGTTTCGGTATGGACTACAAAGGCTACTGGCGTAACGCTGCCGGTATCTATGCGGTCAAAGGGATGTAAGGCATTCTGACGGCCGCTTCTGCGAACAGGGGCGGTCGTCGATTCGCAATTATATGGAAACCCTCAATGAAGCTACTGATTCCCGGCGCCGTGGCGTTGGTGCTGTTGTCTGGTCTGGCAGTTGCCGCACCTG
Source organism: Pseudomonas sp. BS3767 (assembly GCF_900099665.1). Classification (NCBI taxonomy): domain Bacteria; kingdom Pseudomonadati; phylum Pseudomonadota; class Gammaproteobacteria; order Pseudomonadales; family Pseudomonadaceae; genus Pseudomonas; species Pseudomonas sp. BS3767. The sequence goes on from NZ_FNCX01000003.1 coordinate 154,947, forward strand.
CTGCGCCGGTTTCGGCCAGCCCCATGCACGATCAATACCTGCCGCCTGACGACCTGAGCCTGCGCGAAGGTGTGCCCGAGCAGCAACAGTTGATGCGTGTCACCGAATACACCATCGTTGCCGGTAACCAGCGGCAGTCGAGTCAGCAGCCGATTCCGGTCACCTCGCCCTTGTCGCTGCGCCTCAAGGGCAAGTCGCTGAACAAGGGCGCGTCCATCTCCCAGGTGCTCGTGCACTTCGATGGCGGTGATAGCAAAAGCCTTAAAAAGCCGACCTATGATGAGCCGTCGCGCACCTTGACGCTTTATTACCCGCTGTCCCAATACCGTGTGCTGGTGGACTTGCTGCGCAACGAGAAGGTCTATTGCCAGTTCCTCAGTTATGCCAACGGGCACATCTGGGCTGATCTGCACACCACCTCTGCACGTGCGCGTTGAGCGCGGCGCTCGCCGGAGGGTAAACTGCCCGACCGTGAAAGTGTCTGCGACCCGCTGGAGCCTGTAATGCGTAAAGATAAGAAGCAGTTGATTGGCGATGAGATCGGCGATGAGCAGATTAAACTGTTCCTCGATTTCGAGCCGTATGATGCTACCTCGCCGTCGCTGCACAAGCTGATCAAGGCCTACCGTGGGCTGCGCATCAACGATTTCGAACGCTTTCTGGTGTTCTTCAAGGAAGCGGGCCATGACTTCGATGGCAAGGACGAGCACGGTAACGATTTCATTGCCCTGATCAAGGATCAGCGCAACGCCGATGAATACATCGAACTGATCGAGAAAGCCCGCGGTTGACTATCCTGCCAAGGCTCCGCACTGCCAGGGCTGGACGCAGAGCGTCCGGAACTGCATTCCCACGCGGAGCGTGAGGAACGAGAGGCGCACCAGAGAACACCTATCGTGCCAATGCTCCGCGTTGGCATGCATTTCGTGACGCTCTGCGTCACACGGCTGCGCTGCACCGCACGCGGAGCGTAAGGACGAAAGCCGCAGTTATTTGCGCGCCTGATACGCCTTGCCGTAATGCCGCTCCAATCGTGACTGCAACAACTCCAGCCCGATCGACATGATCCAGTACAGCACCGCTGCGGTGGTCAGCATTTCGATGTATCGATAGCTGGAGCGGCCGTAAGACTGTGCCAGAAACATCACTTCCCAGACGCCCATCACTGAAATCAGTGAGGAGTCTTTGAGCATGGAGATGAACTGGTTGGTGGTCGGCGGAATGATCGTGCGCATGGCCTGGGGCAGGGTAACGCGCCAGAAGATCTGCGCCGGGCGCAAGGCCAGGGCCAGCGCGGCTTCACGCTGTCCGGCAGAGACGCCGATGATGCCCGCACGGAAAATCTCGCTCAGGTAAGCTCCGTAGTTGAGCGACAGCGCGATCACCCCCGCCGTGATGGCTCCGGGCACGATGCCGAGTTGTGGCAGGCCGAGATAGATCAGCAGGATCTGGATCAACAGCGGCGTGCCGCGAAAGAACGAGGCGTAAAAGCTGGCGATGCCGAACGCCACCGCGCTGCTGGAAAGCCGCGCGAGTGCCGTGACAAAGCCGAGCGCCACCGAGACCACGATCGAGCACACTGACACGAACAATGTCAGCGCCGCGCCCTGCAGAAAGCCGTTGGGGGCCAGATGCAGCCCGATCAGATTCGGCAGTTTGTCGAGGATGATCGACAGCTTCAGATCGAAGCTCAGGAAGAAACCGGCGAACAGCACAAACATGGCCAGCCAGGTCAGGTAAAGCCGTGTGCGGAAGCCGAAAACTCGCTTGAGCAGGCTCTGCTCGGCCTGCTCGGGTGGGCGCTGGGACTGAAAGGAAGTCATTTGCTGATGTCAGCACCGATCCACTTTTGCGACAGCTTGCTCAGGGTGCCGTCGCTCTTGAGTTCGGCGAAGACTTGGCGAACCTTGGCGTCCCATTCCGGATCGTCTTTTTCGATGGCCACCGAGTTGGGTTCTTCATACAGCGGCTCGCCCGCCAGTTTGAAGCGCTTGTCCTGATCCAGGCGCGGTTTTGCGGTCACCAGATTGGTGAGTATCGCGTCCAGCCGCTTGCCAGCACCCAGCCCGAGGTCTTGAAAGGCCACGTTGTCGTTGTCGTACGGGGCGATCTGTACGTCTTCGAACGGGTACTGCAGTGGCTTGTCTTCGGCGCCATCAATGACCAGATTCTTGTTCAGATAGCTTTCATAGCTGGAGGCGCTGGTCAGACCGACCTTCTTGCCGCTCAGGTCCTTGGCCGAATGAATACGATCATCCGAGGCGTTGACTACGATCACCGCAGGCGAGGCGTAATACTCGACCGGGAAGTTGAACACTTCGGCGCGGGCCTTGCTCGGTGTCATCGAGCAGACGCAGATGTCATAACGGCCACTCCAGTGGCCTGCGGCGATCACGTCCCAGGACGGCGTTTCAAGGCGCAACTTGACGCCCAGTTTCTGCGCCACGGCCTTGGCGACGTCGACATCGAAGCCGTCCAGTTCATTCTTGTCATTCAGGAAAGAGAAGGGCGGGTAACTTTCCATGAGGACGTTGACCAGCTCTTTGTTTTTCTGCACGCGATCCAGCGTGGCGCCGGCCATAGCGTGTGTGGAGGCCGCCAGAGTGACCAGGCCGATGCCCAGCAGAGCGCGATAATTCACAGATTTCCCCTGAAAAAGTGTTTGTAGTTTGATGAAAGGGCCGTATTAAATACGTTATACAAGACTGACTCATAATGAGTTTTTTTCATATACATATAAGCAGATCACATATGACTCAAGGCACAACTGTAATTCTCGATGGCGGCATGGGCCGTGAACTGCAGCGTCGCGGAGCCCCGTTTCGCCAGCCGGAGTGGTCGGCTCTGGCATTGAGTGAAGCACCCGAAGCGGTGAGTGCGGTACACGCCGCTTATATCGAAAGTGGTGCTCAGGTCATCACCAGTAACAGCTACGCCGTCGTGCCGTTTCATATTGGCGAAGAACGTTTTGCCCGCGAAGGTCAGGCATTGGCAGCGCTGGCCGGGCAACTGGCGCGCGAGTCGGCCGATGCCTCTGGCGGACGCGCCCGTGTGGCGGGCTCCATTCCGCCGCTGTTCGGTTCCTATCGCCCTGACCTGTATCAGCCGGAGCAGGCTGCCGATGTGCTGAAACCACTGGTTGCCGGGCTGTCGCCGTATGTCGACCTGTGGCTGGCCGAAACCCAGAGCTGCATTCTCGAAGCGCAGACCATCCGCGCCGGGCTGCCCAATGACGGAAAACCGTTCTGGCTGTCGTTCACCCTGCAGGATGAGGACGCTGACGAAACTCCGCGTCTGCGCTCAGGCGAGCCGGTCGCCGACGCCGCCAGGGCCGCCGCAGCAATGGGGGTCGCCACGCTGCTGTTCAACTGCAGCCAGCCAGAGGTGATCGGCGGCGCAATCGACGCGGCGCGTGAGGTGTTCAAGTCGTTGAACGTCGACATAGCCATTGGTGCGTATGCCAACGCCTTCCCGCCGCAACCCAAGGACGCCACGGCCAACGACGGTCTGGATGAGCTGCGTGAAGACCTTGACCCGCAGGGCTATCAGCAGTGGGCGGCAGACTGGGTCAAGCGCGGCGCCACGCACATTGGCGGCTGCTGCGGAATTGGCCCGGAGCACATTGCCGTACTGTCCCGAAGCCTCTGACCGGCACCTGCAATACACCCAATAAAAAGCCCCGTGGCTGGTAAAGGCTCACGGGGCTTTTTGTTACAGCACAGCAGCAGCGGTAGGGTCAGGCGAAGCTGTGTTCCTGGCTGCTTTTCTCGACCAGTTCCAGCGCCTCGTCGTTCTGCGCGCTGATGCGCTCGTAGAGCGGCGCATCGGTTTCGAGGATCTTTTCCCTGGCCGGGAAAATCTCTTCGAGCTTGGTCGCCCATTCCGTGCGGGTTTTCTCCGGGAAGCAGCGTTCGAGCAGCTCAAGCATGATCGACACGGTCACCGATGCACCCGGTGACGCACCGAGCAGGGCGGCCAATGAGCCGTCTTTTGCGGAGACCAGCTCGGTGCCGAATTGCAGCACGCCGCCTTTTTTCGCGTCTTTCTTGATGATCTGCACGCGCTGACCGGCGATTTCGAGACGCCAGTCTTCGGCTTTCGCTTCCGGATAGAAGCGGCGCAGCGATTCCAGGCGTTGCTCCATTGATTGCATCACTTCGCTGACCAGGTATTTGGTCAGGTCCATGTTGTCGCGCGCCACCGCCAGCATCGGTTTGATGTTGGCCACGCGGACCGAGAGCGGCAGGTCGAGGAACGAGCCGTGTTTCAGGAACTTGGTGGTGAAGCCGGCATACGGTCCGAACAGCAGGGATTTCTTGCCATCGACCACGCGGGTGTCCAGGTGCGGCACGGACATTGGCGGCGAACCCACGGCGGCCTGGCTGTAGACCTTGGCCTGGTGATGCTTGACCACTTCCGGGTTGTCGCAACGCAGCCACTGACCGCTGACCGGAAAGCCGCCAAAGCCCTTGCTTTCTTCGATGCCCGACAACTGCAACAGCGGCAACGCTGCGCCACCGGCACCGAGGAACACGAATTTGGCATCTATCTCACGCGTGCCTCCGCCATTCACGTCCTTGACGCTGACGGTCCAGCCAGCGCCGTTGCGGGTCAGGTCGGTCACCCGGCTGCGGTACTTGATCTGTGTGCCTGGAGCACTGGTCAGATGGCCGAGCAGTTGATTGGTCAGCGCGCCAAAGTTGACGTCGGTGCCGTTCATCATGCGTGTTGCGGCAATTTTTTCGTCCGCAGGCCGCCCCGGCATCATCAATGGCATCCATTCGGCCAGCTTTGCCTTGTCTTCGGTATATTCCATCGAAGAGAAGGCGTGATGCTTGCTCATGGCTTCAAAACGGGTCTTGAGGAACGAGATGCCTTTTTCGCCCTGCACGAAGCTCAGGTGCGGGACCGGGTTGATGAACGATCTGGCTGAACCAAAGGTGCCCTTGCGTGCCAGATAGGCCCAGAACTGTTTCGAGACTTCGAACTGGGTGTTGATGTGCACCGCTTTCTTGATGTCGATGGAGCCATCAGCCGCAGGCGGCGTGTAGTTCAGCTCGCACAGACCTGCGTGGCCGGTGCCGGCGTTGTTCCACGGGTTGGAACTCTCTGCAGCACCGGAATCCATCAGCTCAACGACTTCCAGCGTGATGCCGGGGTCGAGCTCTTTAAGCAATACCGCCAGAGTGGCACTCATGATGCCCGCTCCGACCAGTACTACATCGACTGCTTCTTTATGCGCCATTAACGCGTCTCCAAAATCTGCAGCACCAAATTGACGGCATACGATCCTGAGGCTGGTTGCCAGGTGTTCGTGGGCTGGATCAAATGTCTACCCTCGTGCGCCTTGCCAGGATCGCCTGACCGATTCTTCGCAATTTTTCGCATCCAAAGCGCAGGTCCCGGTCAGGTCCGGTCATGGTTCATCATTGCTTCATGAACGCATTTCCAGGCCTGCGAGGCCATTCGACCATCGTCAGGGAGCCCCTTGTGCAATTGGCTCCTGCCGATGGCGTCAGGCTCCGGTCATGGAGGCGCAGTCGCGGTCAGTCCTGTTCAAGAGAGTCGGTTCAGACGCTGATGGTGCATTTACAAACGCGTACCTATTCATTTGCTCGCCACACTCTTGTGAAGTAGTGAAACCCGTTTTTCACGTCCTTTTGGGAACGCGAACCAAACCTCGAAATGGCTGCGATGACAGCGCTGGCAGGTCAGGAGCATAAAGAGTGAGGCGCTGACGGGCGGGAAAGGTTCGATTCGATTCGAGCTTTCTTCACCTTTCATCGAGCACACTCGTGCGCAAATGACCTGTGTGGGCGGCTCTCTGTGGGCATTACGAAGGCGCTAATACGGCGATTAGCAGTGCTGCGAGGCCCGATCAGGAGACGTCCTTATAATCGGGGGGAGATTATAGCGATGAAATGGCAGGAATTGATCGCTTTAAATGACTTTTATTCGCTCTCCGGTCAGGCGGTGAGCAACTGGCCGCGCGTTGAGCGTTCGCTACGCTGCGTCACGCGTGCGCTGGCGGGCAGTGGTCGATTCAGCCAGCTGATCCGTTGCTCGGTCACTTCAACCCATTCCACGCCGGTCGGACGTTGCGCGCAGTGTTTGAATGCACGGCAGATGCCTGCCTGATCGATACGCGCGTAGTGGCGATGCTGGGGGCGTGCAGTGAACAGAGACCGGAACAGATTCATGGCGCAGCTCCTGTGACGTGAATGAGCGTCTGTGCGATGGAGGCGAGTCTGCCGCGTGGATGTGACGCCATGATTACACCGTGCCGGATGAATCTCGCCCTGCGTTGCTGCGTGAACCCCGATGCGTGTCGAATGTCCGAGGCTTAACGGTCAGTGGCCTCTGGTTAGCGGCTGTTACAGGCCGCTATACTGCGGCACATTCAGTGTCTGGCCCATGGAGAAATGAGCATGCTGCGTCGCATTTTGTTCGGTTTGCTTGCTGTAAGCAGTTTGACCCTGGTGGGTTGCGCCCACAGCCCACAACAACTCAGCCCCACGCCCAAGCTCAACGCGCAGCTGGCGCCGGTAGGGCGCGGGCAGCCTGTGGTGGTGCGTGTCGTCGACGGCCGTCCTGGCCCGACACTGGGCACGCGCGGCGGCATGTACCCGGAAACCAGTTCGATCAGCGTCAACGGTGCCGATATCGTTCCCAAGCTCCAGGCCCAGGCTGAAGCCGCCGTGCGCCTGTTGGGCTTTACGCCGACCCAGGGCGGCAGCGCTCCGCAGTTGACCGTGACCCTCGCTGACTTGAAGTACCAGTCGCCCAAGGAAGGTCTGTATGTGACTGAAGCCACCATCAGCTCGACGTTCCGCGCTGACGTGCGCAATAACGGTCGCACCTACAGTGGTCGTTACGCCGCATCGCTGGATCAGCGTTTCGGTATGGCGCCGAATCAGGAAACCAACACCAAGCTGGTGAGCGACGTGCTGAGCGACGCACTGACCCGCGTGTTCCAGGACCCGACCATCGGTTCGACCCTGTCGCAGTAAGCCTCTAACCATCGCGATAAAAAAAGCCCGGCCCCTGTTGAGGGGGGGCCGGGCTTTTTGCTGTTCCGGGTTTGGTATCAGGCTGCCTGCTGGTAAAAGTCCAGAAAACTCAACCCCGTGTCCTGATCCAGATCCGGCAGATCATAATGAACATGCCCGCCCAGTGCGCAGTAGACCAACCAGTGGCGGTCCTGAACATTGAAGGCAAGGCCATCGATCAACTCCTGCTGCTCATCGCTTGGGGCAATGAGATAAAGGCGATCCTGATTTTTTGCATGCAGCATGACAAGCTCCAAAGAGAGGGAAGTCCGTTTCTCGAGGAGCCACACAATGCAGGCGAAGTATGACGCTGGGGTGACAGCGGCAGAGAATTGTCATGCAGAATATTTCGGGGCGCATGACCACGCGGAGCATGGGCATGACACGTGCTCTCCCGCATACCTATCGCTCCTCACGCTCCTCACGCTCCTCACGCTCCAGCATGGGAGTGCCTTGGGTGACGCTCTGCGTCACGGCGCGCTGAAGCGCTCAAGACCGGACGCAGAGCATCCAGAACGGCGTACCCACGCGGAGCATGGGCGCGATAGACGTTCCGACTCTTAAAGCGCCAGCCCTGCCTTGACGCGGTATTGGTTGCGCACCGGTGTCGCGTATTGCTGAATCATGTAAGGGCGGTGCTCGATCGGCGTGCCAGCCAGGCGACTTTCCCACTCCTCCCTGGCGCGTTCGAGTTCATCGGCCGGGAACAGTGCGTCAGCCTTCGGCACTTCCAGCGCCGGATCGGCATCGCTCCACTGCGCGTAAGCCAGGTAATGCACCGGGAACAGCCGATAGCCGCCGAGAATCTGCCGGTCCATCTCGATGGCCAGTTGCTTGGTGTCCTCGAAATACTCGGTGATCGGCGGTGCGAAGTTCACGTGGACACGGCCTTTATAGCCGGTGATGCCGAGGGCAATGCTCACGTCGTCTTCGCCCGGCGTCTTGGTGTAGACGCCGGTTGTCGCACGAATGTACAGCTCGCGGGCCTTGGCGCTGTCGCACGGATCATATTCGTAGCTGATCGACACCGGGATCAGGTTCAGCGAACGGATCACGTCGCCAAACGGCTCATCCTTGCGGCTCATGTGGAACATCTTGAGGATCGCCGACTCGGTACGGTCGTCACCGTCCTTGGCGCGGCCCTCGGCCTGAGCGATCCAGATCGACTGGCAGTCCTTGGTGATCGAGTGATTGATGTACGCCGACAGCAATTGATAAGCCGCCATTTTCTCGCGTCGCCCGATGATCGAGCGATGCACGATGAAGCTCTTGTTCAGGCGCATCAGGTCGCTGACGAATGGCTTTTGCAGCAGGTTGTCGCCAATCGCTATGCGCGGAGTGGGCAGGCCTGCGTGGTACACGGCGTAGTTGACGAACGCCGGGTCCATGACGATATCGCGATGGTTGGCCAAAAACAGGTAGGCGCAACCGGACTTCAGCTGTTCGACGCCGGTGTAGGTGACCCCGTCCGTGGCGCGTTCGATCGTGTGGTCGACGTAATATTCGACCTTGTCCTGCAGCGTGGCGACCGAGTCGATACCGGCAAACTCGCGGCGCAGCTTGCGCGCCAGGGTAGGCTGCAGCAGCCAGCCGAATGCGCCCGCGAGGCGGGGAAAGCGGAATCGGGTCAGAATGGCGAGAAAGGCTTTGTCGCTCAGCAGACGTGCCAAGACGGCGGGGACTTCTGCATCGTTGTAAGGTCGGATGGCATCAAATTCGCCCATCATGCTCTCTTGTTTGAATCGAATAGGGTAAAAAGAAGACGGATTTGTTAAAACTGCCTTCTGAAGAATGGGTCAATTATACGCATAACTGATCCCGGAGACCGTGATGCAGGAATTACAGAGTTACGACTGCCCTTATTGCGGCGAACCTGTCGAAGCCGTACTGGACCTTTCCGGTGGCGATCAACAGTACATTGAAGACTGTCCGGTCTGTTGCCGCCCGATCATTTTCGACCTGCAGACCGACGGCGAAGACTGGAATCTGGACGTTCGCAGCGAGAACGAGTGATGCAGAAGATCTACGAGCCCGAGAACCTGATGGAGGCCGAGTTGCTGCTGGCAATGCTCGCCAGTGAAGGCATCAAGGCGCATCTGGCCGGTCGCGATCTGCTCGGGGCGATGGGCGAGCTGCCGGGGCTGGGGCTGCTGGCACTCAGGGTCGAAGATGCGCAGGTCGCTCGCGCACGAGCGTTGATCACTGCGTACAATAGCGCCTCGCCTCTGTCTGGCGATGAGCCGGACGACTTCCCCGATGTACTGGTGTGCTGAGCACCTTAAAAGAGTCTGATTAGCCCCCATGTGTGGACGCTACGCCCTGTTTCGCTGGACCCCTGCCTTTGCCGCCTTGCCCGGTTTTCCTGCCGATCAGCAGGCGCAATGGAACATTTCGCCAGCCGACTGGGTGTTGATCATGCGCGCCGCCGAAAACGCTGACGGTATCGAGCTGGTGCGCGCGCGCTGGGGCCTGACGCCGGCCTGGCTCACCGATCTGTCGAAAACACCCGCCCATGCCCGCGCCGAAACCGTGGCCGAGCAACCCATGTTTCGTGACGCCTTTACCCATCGCCGCTGCCTGCTGCCCGCCAACGGCTTTTACGAGTGGCGCGGCACGGTGCGCAAGCGTCCGTTCTGGCTGACGCCGGGGGAGGGCGCCGCGCTGTTTTTCGCCGCCATCTGGGAAGCCTACCCGGTGCAGGGGCATACGTACCTGAGCGTCGCGGTGGTCACCCAGGCGGCTGCGACCCAGCGTCGGCCATTGATTCTGGATGCCAAGGGTCAGAAAGACTGGCTGGCCGCCGACACGCCGCTGCCGACGTTGCAAGCGTTATTGGCTGCCCCGCAGACGGCGCTGCGCGAACGGCCTCTGGCCAATCTGGTCAACGATCCCAAGCTGAATGCGCCCGAGTGCCTCACGCCATTAAGCTAGGCGGGGACGGCAAAAAACACCGAATCGGACAAATCCGATATCCGCGTTGAAGTACATCTGATACAAACTGGACACACCTGCGGGAACCATCCACCCCTGTCAAAGACCAAGATGCCAGTTGGCCGGTATCTGGCGCAGAGGTCTGCCCCGGGACTGACCGTTTTACACACAAGGAGATACACCATGCGTCCTTCATTTGCCTTCTGTGCCTTGAGCGCTGCGTTGCTGCTCGGCGGGTGTCAGGCAGTCAATACCACGAGTGGCGACTCGGTCGGTGTGGAGCGCAAACAGTACATGTTCAGCATGCTCTCCACGGATGAAGTCAACAAAATGTACGCCCAGTCCTACCAGCAGACCGTTGGCGAGGCGACCAGCAAAGGGGTGCTGGACACCACCAGCGCCAATGCCAAGCGGGTTCATGCAATCGCCAATAGACTGATTGCCCAGGCGCCCAAATTGCGGCCTGATTCGGCGCAGTGGCAGTGGGAAGTCAACCTGATCAAGAGCGACGAGCTGAACGCCAATTGTGGTCCTGGCGGCAAGATTTTCGTTTACACCGGTCTGATTGATACCCTCAAGCTGACCGACGATGAAATCGCTGCGGTCATGGGCCACGAGATCGCCCATGCCCTGCGCGAGCACGGGCGTGAAGCGATGTCCAAGGCATACGGCGTTTCAATGGCCAAGCAGGGCGCAGGTGCCTTGCTGGGATTGGGACAGGACAGCCTGGCGTTGGCAGATACCGTGGTCAACTACAGCCTGACACTGCCCAACAGCCGCAGTAACGAGAACGAAGCCGATCTGCTCGGTCTGGAACTGGCCGCACGTGCCGGTTACAACCCGAATGCGGCGATCACCCTGTGGCAGAAGATGACCCAGAACTCCGGTGGTTCGCAGCCTGAGTTCATGAGCACTCACCCGGCCTCGGAAAGTCGCATCGCTTCGTTGCAGGCTGCGATTCCGAAAGTCATGCCGCTGTATCAGGCTGCCCCCAAATCCTGAGTGAATGAGTCGTCCGTAGCGTTGCGAGTGTCTTTGCAACGCTACGGGCCAGCATTACACCCAGCCGCTGACTTGCATTGCCTTGTAAACCGCCACCAGCGCCAGCACGAAGAACGCGCAGGCAGCCAGTCGGCGGATCAGGGTCAGTGGCAGTTTCTCGGCGGCGAAATTGCCCGCCAGTACCACCGGCACGTTGGCCAGCAGCATGCCCACCGTGGTGCCCAGAATGACCAGCCACAGATAGGAATACTGCGCCGCCAGCATCACCGTGGCGATCTGCGTCTTGTCACCGATTTCAGCGATGAAGAACGTAATCAGCGTGGTCATGAACGGGCCGAACTTGCGTGCCGTGCTGGCTTCGTCATCGTCCATCTTGTCCGGAACCAGTGTCCACAGCGCCGTGGCGGTAAAGCTGGCGGCGAGTATCCAGTGCAGCACTGCGTCTGACAGATAACTGCTGAACCACGCACCTACAGCGCCGGCTGCTGCATGGTTGGCCAGCGTTGCGGCAACGATGCCTGCGATGATCGGCCAGGGCTTGCGAAAGCGCGCAGCGAGAATGAGCGCGAGCAACTGCGTCTTGTCACCGATTTCGGCGAGTGCGACCACTGCGGTAGGGATTAAGAATGATTCCAGCATCAGGTTTCCTAAGGGGCGGGCCGACACGGCTATGACACGTACGACCTCCCCGCCCCGGGTAAGGTGTTCGTGTCATAGGTCTTGTCAAACCACCGATCCGTCTGAGCGGATTCCGGGTCGCACGTACCATGGTCTGAGGACCAAGTATGTTGATACGTGCCGGACGAGCATGGCGCTCGTGGGAGACTACTCCCCTAGGACGGAGCGGATTCTGCCTCCGCGAAAACGTTTCGGCAAGTGCTTATTTCAGGGGCGTTTGGCGCTGTAGATTTTGAAACCGTTGCCTTGCGCCCTGACTTCGCACTGCCCGACGTGCTCTTCGATCAACGGCTGATAACGCAGGAAATTATTCGCCACCAAGCGCAGTTCGCCGCCTGATTTAAGATGTTGGCGGGCTTTTCTCAGCAGGTTTTCCGTTGCCATGTAATCGGTATGAACGCCGACATGGAACGGCGGGTTGCTCAGAATCGTGTTCAACCCCATCGGTGCTGCGTCGATGCCGTCACCGGTCAGCACTTGGGCTTGCAGGCCATTGGCGGCCAGGGTCAGGCGCGAGCTGGCGGTGGCGAAGGCATCGACATCGAGCATGATGACTTCGTTGTGCGGGTAACGACGCTTGATCGCCGCCCCCAGCACTCCGGCGCCACAACCGAAGTCGAGCAGGTTTCCGCTGGGCAGCTTGTCGATGTTTTCCAGCAACAGGGCTGAACCACGGTCGAGGCGGCCATGGCTGAACACGCCGGGCAGGCTGACGACGGTAAGCGGGCCGTCCTGCAATTCGATCTGGTAGGGCTTGGCGAGGCTTTCCAGGCTGACGGCTTGCGGTGCGTGCTCGACCGTGACCTGCCACAGCTGACAGTGGCGGGCGCTGTCCAGCTTGCGTGCGCGACCGAACGGGCTCAGTTGCTTGGCAGCCGCTTCAATACCGCCACGTTTCTCGCCGACCAGAAATAGCTCGCGCCCGGCCAGTCGTGAGGCCAGCGCATTGAGCAGGTAGTCGGTCAGGTCGCGTGCCTTGGGCAGGAACAGCACGGCGGCTTCAAAGGCAGTCTGTGGCGCTTCGACGCCGAAATCCACGCGCCCTTCAAAACGTGCGTCCAGCGCCGCCTGATCACCGGCGTGCCAGCACCATCCACGGGCATCCGGCAGTTTTCCGAGCAGGTCATCGGCGGGCAGCCCGACCAACAACAGCGAGCCCTGAAACAGCTCGGCCTGACGGAGTAACACTTCGCTGCGCGGGTCCATGGAATGGCTCCTGAAAAAGCGCGCAGTCTAACAGGATATGGGCCAGCAGGACGCGGAGCGTCCAGAACGGCATGCGACGCAGAGCGTCGCACGATAGTTGCGATGATCGTTCCCCAGGCTCCAGCGTCGCACGATAGTTAGAGCAAGCCCTGCGTCGCATCAATGCGGGCACCTGTTGCGGACACACCAGACAGCGTAATCTGCCGGGTCAGACGTCAATCCTCCAGGAGGTCCCACATGTACTGGGCAGAGTTTCTTACCGTTGCGCTGATTCACTTGCTGGCGGTTGCCAGTCCCGGCCCGGATTTCGCGGTGGTGGTGCGTGAAAGCGTGACTCATGGGCGCAAGGCCGGGACCTGGGCGGCGTTGGGCGTCGGCTCGGCGATCTTTCTGCATGTGGGCTATTCGCTGCTGGGGATCGGGATTATCGTTTCCCAGTCCATCGTGCTGTTCAACGCGCTGAAATGGGCAGCCGCTGCCTATCTGCTGTACATCGGCATCAAGGCGTTGCGCGCCAAACCGGCCTCTGAGACGGGCGATGCCGCCATCAAGGCCACTCCCGGCGAGCGCACGGCGCGCGGTGCCTACATCAGCGGTTTCGTCACCAATGGCCTGAACCCCAAGGCGACGCTGTTCTTCCTCTCGCTGTTCACCGTGGTGATCAATCCGCACACGCCATTGCTGGTGCAGGGCGGTTACGGCGTGTATCTCGCGGTGGCGACGGCGGCGTGGTTCTGTCTGGTGGCGCGACTGTTCAGCCAGGCCCGGGTACGCGCAGGATTCGCGCGCATGGGGCACTGGTTCGACCGGGCCATGGGCGGCGTGCTGATCGCGCTGGGCATCAAGCTGGCGCTGACCGAGGTCCGCTGAAACCTGAATTCAGGACGCCTAACACCGAGCATATGCAGCAACCCGGACGCCCCTTGCAGACAGCACGGGGCGTCTCGCCAAATCATCCCTTTTACTGATTTCACTGGCAGCTCGAGGCCCTAGAGTCCATATTTCCAGCCACGCCTGTGGACTTTGAAAAGGGCTTCATATGTTACAGACTCGCGTTCTTCCGCCCGCCGATGGCGCTTATCAGTGCCCTCTGTTGATCAAGCGCCTGCTGCTGTCCGGCAGTCGTTATGAAAAGACGCGCGAAATCATCTACCGTGATTCGGTCCGCTACACCTACGCCACCCTCAACGAACGCATCTGCCGCCTGGCCAACGTACTGACCGCGGCGGGCGTGAAAGCCGGCGACACCGTGGCGGTGATGGACTGGGACAGCCACCGCTACCTGGAGTGCATGTTCGCCATCCCAATGATTGGCGCGGTCATCCACACCGTCAATGTGCGGCTTTCTCCCGAGCAGATCGCCTACACCATCAATCACGCCGATGACCGTCTGGTGCTGGTGAACAGCGAGTTCACCGGGCTGTATCAGGCGATGTCCGAACATCTGAATACGGTCGAAAAGACCCTGCTGCTGACCGATTTGCCAGACAAGACCGCCGAGCTGCCCAACCTCGTGGGCGAGTACGAGACCCTGCTGGCGGCGGCCAGCCCCGAATACGTGTTCGAGGATTTCGACGAAAACTCAGTCGCCACCACGTTTTACACCACCGGCACCACCGGCAACCCCAAGGGGGTATATTTCACCCACCGCCAACTGGTGCTGCACACCATGGGCGTGGCGACCATCATGGGCTGTATCGACAGCACCCGGCTGCTCGGCAGCGATGACGTCTACATGCCGATCACGCCGATGTTTCACGTGCACGCCTGGGGCATTCCCTATGCCGCAACCATGCTTGGTCTGAAGCAGGTGTACCCCGGCCGCTACGATCCCGAGTTGCTGGTAGAGCTCTGGCGCAGGGAGAAAGTCACCTTCTCTCATTGCGTGCCGACCATCCTGCAAATGCTCCTGAACGCCAAGTCTGCCCAGGATGTCGATTTCCGCGGCTGGAAGATCATCATTGGCGGCAGCTCCCTGACCTGCAGCCTGTATCAGGCCGCCAAATCCCGTGGCATCCAGCTCACTGCCGCGTACGGCATGTCCGAAACCGGACCGCTCATATCCGTAGCGCACATCAACGAGGAGTTGAAAGCGGGCAGTGAAGACGAGCGCATCACCTACCGGATCAAGGCCGGCGTGCCGGGGATGCTGGTGGAGGCCGCCATCATCGATCAACAGGGCAACTTCCTCCCGGCCGACGGCGACACCCAAGGCGAGCTGGTTTTGCGTGCGCCCTGGCTGACCGGAAGCTACTTTCGCGAGCCCGAAAAAGGCGCCGAGTTGTGGGCGGGCGGCTGGTTGCACACCGGCGATGTGGCGACGCTGGACGGCATGGGCTTCATCGACATTCGCGACCGTATCAAGGACGTGATCAAGACCGGTGGCGAATGGGTTTCGTCGCTGGAGCTCGAAGATTTGTGCAGTCGCCATCCGGCAGTGCGCGAAGTGGCAGTGGTCGGCATCGCCGATCCGCAATGGGGAGAGCGGCCGTTTGCCTTGCTGGTGATTCGCGATGGCCACCAGCTCGACGCCAAGGGTTTGAAGGATCACCTCAAGCCGTTTGTCGAGCAAGGTCATATCAATAAGTGGGCCATTCCCAGCCAGATCGCGCTTGTTACCGAAATTCCCAAGACCAGCGTCGGCAAGCTGGACAAGAAACGCATGCGCCTGGACATCGTGGAGTGGCAAAGCAGCAACAGTGCCTTTCTGTCGACCCTCTGACACCTCGGGCGTGCCGTATCCGTCGGCGACGGCACGTGTCTGCGCTGCAGGTCCTGCTCTGTGACTTGCCAAATTTGCAAATTACGCCATCCTCCCCGCCACATGTTTTTTGGCGGCCTCCCGGAAACGGGCGGTCCAGAGGCGTTGGTCGTGCAAATCACACTTTAGAGGGATCTAGCGTCAGAGTGTGCTGGCTATAGTCAGCACCGGGAATGGCAAGAGCGGACCTGGCGTGTGTGTTGATTCGATGACTGATTCGTTTCTGGATTTCCCCACCGCCATAACAATAAAACACAAGGAGTAGCGTCGATGACAAGCACATCCCCCTTCTGGCGTCGGGCCAGGCTGCCTCTGGCTGTCAGCCTTGCCTCATCGCTCGCCAGCCCGGCCTTTGCCGTGACCTTCAACGTTGGCGAGATCGAAGGCAGTTTTGACTCCTCGCTGTCGGTGGGCGCGAGCTGGTCGACGGCCAATCCCAACAAGAACCTGATCGGCGCCAACAACGGTGGGCGTGGTCTGTCGCAGACGTCCGATGACGGTCACTTGAACTTCAAGCGTGGGGAGACGTTTTCGAAGATCTTCAAGGGCATTCATGATCTGGAATTGAAATACGGCGACACCGGCGTTTTCCTGCGCGGCAAATACTGGTACGACTTCGAACTCAAGGATGAAAACCGCGAGTTCAAGGACATCAGCGACTCGGGCCGCAAGGAGGGCGCCAAGTCGTCCGGGTTCCAGCTGCTCGACGCCTTCGTCTATCACAACTATTCGATTGCCGATCAGCCCGGCGCGGTGCGCTTCGGCAAGCAGGTCATCAGTTGGGGTGAAAGTACCTTCATTCAGGGCGGCATCAACAGCGTCAACCCGATCGATGTCTCGGCGTTCCGGCGACCCGGTTCGGAAATCAAGGAAGGCCTGATTCCGGTCAACATGTTCTACCTGTCCCAGAGCCTGACCGACAACCTGTCTGCCGAAGGTTTCTACCAGCTGGAATGGGATCAGACGGTCGTCGACAACTGCGGCACCTTCTTCTCGCAACCCGATGTGATTGCCGATGGCTGCAACAACAACCTGGCGGTCTTGCGCAGCCGCAGCGGCCTGAACAGCTCGCTGACGGCGGCCGGTTTGCCAGCCGGCGCGCGCGGTGCGGTGTTCAATTCGCTGTCGCAGCAGGGCGTGGTGTTCGGCAACCCGGATGAGGGCGCGGTGGTGCGTCGAGGCCCTGACCGCGATGCGCGCGACAGCGGCCAGTTCGGTTTCGCCTTGCGTTACAACTTCGAACCGTTGGACACCGAGTTCGGCGCGTACATGATGAATTACCACAGCCGTGCACCGATTTTCAGCGGGCGCGGCGGCTCGGCCGCTTCGTTCAGTCCGCAAGGGCTGGTCGGTTCGCTGGTTCGCAACGGCATTCCTGCCAGCACTGCCGCCGCGCTGGCCCCCAGCCTGCTGCCGGTGGTGGTGGCGGGCAACTCCAGTTACTACGTTGAGTACCCCGAAGACATTCGCCTGTACGGCCTGAGCTTCTCGACCACGCTGCCCACCGGCACGGCGTGGAGCGGCGAGATCAGCTACCGCCCCAACGCACCGATTCAGGTCAACACCACCGACATCCTCTATTCGGGCATTTCGCCGCTCAACCCCAACGTGTCGCTGCTCAGCGGTCAGCCGAATACGGATCAAGCCGGTTATCGCCGCAAAGAAATCACCCAGATGCAGACCACATTTACCCAGTTCTTCGATCAGGTCATGGGCGCAGAGCGTCTGACGGTGGTCGGTGAAGTGGGCTGGACGCATGTGGGCGGGCTCGAAAGCACCTCCAAAATCCGTTACGGACGCGATCCGGTGTATGGCCCTGGGCCGCTGCCTGGCGGTCAATGCGCAACGCTGAACGCCGGCACGCTGACCGGTGCCGAGCAGAATAACCTGACCCGCTATTGCGAAGACGACGGCTTTACCACTGCCAACTCCTGGGGCTACCGCGCCCGCGCCATCTGGGATTACAACAGCGTGTTCGCCGGGGTCAACCTCAAGCCGAGCGTGGCTTGGTCGCATGACGTCAAAGGCTATTCACCCGGCCCTGGCGGCAACTTCGAAGAAGGGCGCAAGGCCGTCAGCCTGGGGCTCGATGCCGAGTACCAGAACACCTACACCGCGAACCTTTCCTACACCAACTTCTTTGATGGTAAGTACACCACGGTCGATGATCGGGACTTCGTGGCGCTCAGCTTCGGCATGAACTTCTAAGAACATGGTTTTCAGGATGACGATGAACATGAAAATAACAAAAAGTCTGTTGCAAGCCGGGGTTCTGGGTCTGTCGCTGCTGGCGACAGGGGTGATGGCTGCGGTATCCGAGTCCGAAGCGGCAAAGCTGGGCACCTCGCTGACGCCGATGGGCGCGGAAAAGGCCGGTAATGCGGCCAACACCATTCCGGCCTGGAGCCCGATGCCGAAAAACGCCGGGGCGGTGGACAGCAAGGGTTTCCTTGCCAACCCCTACGCCAGTGAAAAACCGCTGTTCATCATCACCGCGGCCAATGTCGAGCAGTACAAGGACAAGCTGGCGCCGGGCCAATACGCGATGTTCAAGCGTTACCCGGACAGCTACCGGATTCCGGTCTACCCGACCCATCGCGGTGCCACCGTGCCGGATGACGTGTTCGCCGCGATCAAAAAGAATGCCACCACCACCAAGCTGGTCGGCGGCGGCAGTGGTCTGGAAAACTTCGACACGGCCATCCCGTTCCCGATCCCGGCCAGCGGTGTCGAGGTCATCTGGAACCACATCACCCGCTACCGGGGCGGCAGCGTCAAGCGTCTGGTCACCCAGGCTACGCCACAGCCCAATGGCTCCTACAGCCTGGTGTATTTCTCCGATCAGTTCGTGTTTCGCGACAAGATGAGGGATTTCGACCCGAAAAATCCGGGCAACGTGCTGTTCTACTTCAAGCAGGAAGTCACCGCCCCGGCGCGTCTGGCCGGTGGCGTGCTGCTGGTGCATGAAACCCTCGATCAGGTGAAGGAGCCGCGTTCGGCCTGGCTGTACAACGCCGGTCAACGCCGCGTCCGGCGTGCGCCGCAGGTGTCCTATGACGGGCCGGGCACCGCGTCCGACGGGCTGCGCACCTCCGACAACCTCGACATGTACAACGGCGCGCCGGATCGATATGACTGGAAACTGATCGGCAAGCAGGAAATGTACATCGCCGCCAACAGCCACAAGCTGGACGATCCGACGCTCAAGTACGCCGACATCATCAAGGCCGGCCATATCAACCAGGACCTGACCCGTTACGAACTGCGCCGCGTCTGGCACGTGACCGCTACCCTCAAGGAAGGGCAGCGTCATATCTATGCCAAGCGTGACTTCTTCATCGATGAAGACACCTGGCAGGCTGCGGTCATCGACCATTACGACGGGCGTGGTCAGTTGTGGCGCGTGGCCGAGGCACACTCGGAAAACTACTACGACAAGCAAGTGCCGTGGTACGCGGTAGAAACACTGTACGACCTGCAATCGGGTCGCTACGTGGCGCTGGGCATGAAGAACGAAGAGAAGAAAGCCTACGAGTTCGGCTTCACGGCCGGCACCAGCGACTTCACCCCCAACGCGCTGCGTCAGGAAGGGGTTCGTTGATACCTGATCGATACACGCTGTAGCGCAGCGCCTGCCTTGTACGCCTGAAAAGCCCCTTGATCGGGGCTTTTTCAGTTGTGGAAAGCGGCCTTATAAGCTGTAGGAATTTTGTTACAGTCTTTTCGGTGATGGCCTTTCAAAAGTAGCGATTTACCCGCTAGTCTCCGAACACCGCGATGCCGAAACAACGATTCCTACACGAGCCGGCCATGACTGATCTGTCCCGAATGCAAGGGTTTGCAGACGGCGCGATTCCTGCGTTGGAAGGGCGATTTTTCCGTCCACCTCTGCCTGAGGGTTATGTTCCCCGTGCGCGCCTGTGTCAGCGTCTCGATGCAGGGCTTGGCGGCCGACTGCTGCTGATCTGCGCCCCGGCCGGGTTCGGCAAGAGCTCGCTGGCTGTCGAGTTCTGTCAGGGGTTGCCGGACAACTGGCAAAACGTATGGCTGGGTCTGAGCGCGCGGGACAGCGACCCGGGCCGTTTTCTCGAGCGTTTGCTGGCCAGCCTTCAACAGTTCTTCCCGCAACTGGGCGTGCAGGCGATGAGCCTGCTGAAGATGCGCCAGCGCCACCAGCCGTTTGCCTTCGAGGAGTGGCTCGACGGCCTGCTCGACGAATTGGCCATGCACCTGATACTGAGCAAGCCGCTGCTGCTGGTGCTCGATGACTATCATCTGGCCCAGGGACCGGTACTCGATCGCTGCCTGCAGTTCCTTCTCAATCATCTGCCGGCCGGGCTGGTGGTGATGGTGACCAGCCGACAGCGCCCGGACTGGCATCTGGCACGCTTGCGTCTGACGCGGCAGTTGCTGGAAATCAACGAACAGGACCTGCGCCTCACGCACGCCGAATCCATGGCAGTGCTGGAGCGGCACTGCGGGTCGCTCGACAGCGAGGCGTTGCAAAGCCTGATTCAGCGCAGCGAAGGCTGGGTCGCCGGGCTACGCTTCTGGTTGCTGGCGGCATCCGAAGCCGGCGACGAAAGCGCCTTGCCTCAGGCGCTGCGTGGCAGTGAGGTGCTGATTCGCGAGTACCTGCTTGAAGAAGTGATCGACTGCCTGCCTGCCGATGTTCAGGCGTTTCTCTATGACACCGCCTGCCTGGAACGCTTTTGCGCCGAGCTGTGCGACGCCGCGCGGGACAGCCATGACAGTGTTGAGATGCTGGGTTATCTGCAGGCGCATCAGGTTTTTCTGGTGCCGCTGGACGAGCAGGGCCATTGGTTTCGCTATCACCATCTGTTTTCCGATCTGTTGCGCGCGCGTCAGGCGGCCGGTGCACCACCGACCCGTCTGCACCTCAATGCCTGCCGCTGGTTCAGCGCTCAGGGCCAACTGGACGAAGCGGTCGAGCAGGCGTTACGCGCCGGGCATCTGGATGTGGCGGCCAATCTGGTGCAGAACCTCTCGGAAGAGCAACTGCTGGCCGAACAGAACGTCGGCATGCTGCTGCGCTGGAAGATGGATTTGCCGGATGACCTGCTGACCAGCACGCCACGCCTGATCGTGCTCTACGCCTGGGCGCTGGGGCTGGCCTGCCAGCTGGATGCCGCCGAAGAACTGGCCAATCAACTGAGCCGGTTTCTGCCGGCGCCCTCGGCCACGGCTCAGAAATCCATGCTCGCCCAGTGGCTGGCGCTCAGCGGCATCATCGCCCGTGGCCGTGGAGACAGCGAAAAGACTCAGCGCTATTGCACCGAAGCCCTGCTGAGCCTGCCGGAAAAACGTTATGGGCAGCGGCTGGTGTGCCTGTCGACACTGGCCAACCTCGCGGTTGCCAACGGTGATCTGTGGCGCGCCCGCGTGTTGAATCGTGATGCGCTGGAGCTGGCTCAGCGGGTCGCCAATCCGTTGTTCGAGGCGCTGGCGCATTACGACCGCGCCCGAGTCCTGCAGGCACGGGGCGAGATTCTGCGCGCGCTCGAGGAAGTACGGCAGGGGCAGCAACGCCTCAAAGGCTTGTCCTCCGTTCGGCTGTACGCGGTCCGCGCGCGTCTGACGCTGTATGAAGGCTACTTGCTGACCCTGCGCCTGCAGGTGGACGAGGGGCGGGTGTTATTACTGGCCGGCCTGGCCGAGGCGCGCGCCTGCCGCGACATCAGCGTGCTGATCGGTCATTGCGTGATCGCCACCATGGAAGGCTGCGCCGGCCGCTTTGCCGAAGCCTTCGCCGAGCTTGCCGAGGCCGAACGTCTGATGCACATCTGGGACGTGCCGCCGGTCTACTACCTGGCGATGATTACCCTGGTCAAATGCGAGCTGTGGCTGTTGCAGGGGCGCATGGACCTTGCCGAAGCATGGCTGCTGCGCCTGACGCAAACCTACAACGGCGGTCTCGGCGCTGCGGCCCCCGAATGCCATCCACAATTGCCGCAACACATCGAGTTGCAGCGTGCCGTACTTGAACGACTACAGGGTGACGGCGTTGCCTGCGAGCGGCGCTTGCGGGCGCTTGAGCTGCGCGCTCAGGAGGTGGGGGCGAAACTGCTGGGACTGATCGCCATGACCCAGCAGATCGGCCTGCTGCTGAGCCAGGCGCGACGCGATGAGGCGCGGGAATTGTTGCTGCGCAGCCTGCCCGCAGCGTCCGGCGGCGCACTGATACCGTTCAAGGCGCTGATTGCCGAGCACCCCCAGTGGCTGCATGAGCAACTGCTGCAACTGCCACCCTGTCGGGTTCGAGCTGCGCTGCTGGAAAAACTCCCGGTCTGTTGCACGCCGTTGCACGAGCCGGCACATGGCGGCGATTGCCTCAGCGTGCGTGAACTGGGAGTGCTGCAACTGATTGCACAGGGCTGTTCCAATCAGGAGATCAGCGAGCAGCTGTTCATCTCTCTGCACACCGTCAAGACCCACGCCAGTCATATCAACAGCAAACTGGGGGTCGAGCGTCGTACTCAAGCGGTGGCGAGGGCCAAGACGCTGGGCTTGCTGGGTTGACAGCGGTGGCGTTCACCGGGCCGCTCAGGCCGGGCTGCCCGCCCACAGCGTATCGACTTCTTCCAGCCCCCAGTCGGTGGGTTTTTCGATTCTGACGATCCCGTCCGGGTCGGAAGGGCAAGTCAGGTCGATGACTTGCGCGGCGAACGTCTTGCCGGTGCGAGCTGACATGAACACCTTCACTTTCGGTTTCAGCAGCGATGCCTGACCTTGTTCGACCACCACGCCGAGGCGCCCGCTCTCCAGGCGTACCAGTGTGCCGATCGGGTAAATACCCACGGTCTTGACGAAGCTTTGAAACACCACATCGTCAAAATGCCCTTTCCACGAGGCCATTTCGCGAATCGAATGGGCAACGCCCCAGCCCTTTTTGTAAGGGCGGTCGGAAGTAATCGCGTCATACACATCGCAGACCGCGCCCATGCGCGCGAAGATGCTGATCTGGTCGCCTTTCAGGCCATGCGGGTAGCCCGACCCGTCGACCTTTTCGTGGTGATGCAGGCAGACGTCAATCACCGACGCTGCCACGGGCTGCGTCTCCATGAGGATCTTCACACCCAGCTCGGGGTGGGCCTTCATGATCTCGAATTCGTCGCGGGTCAGGCGGCCCGGTTTGTTGAGCACCGCCGGGGCGATCATCATTTTGCCGACATCGTGCATCAGCCCGGCCACACCGGCCTCACGGACCTGATCGTCAGGCATGCCCATGCGTTTGGCCAGCGCAACCATCAACGCGCAGACCGCCACCGAGTGCATGTAGGTGTATTCGTCGGATGTCTTCAGGCGTGACAGGCTGATCAGCGCGTGCGGATGGCGCAGGATCGAGTTGGAGATTTCTTCCACCAGCAATTGCACATTGCCGACATCCATGGCCCGGCCCATGCGCGCTTCGGTAAACATGGACATGACCGCATCTCTGGCCCGTCCACAGATCACCCTGGCGCGTAGAACTTCCTTTTCGAGACTGGTCGGAGTCGTATCGTCGCTGGCCGATGGCGCTGTCGAGGCGGCCGAGGGCCCGGGTGCCAGTACACGGCTTTTGCCGGTTTCGATCCAGACTTCCTGGGTGCCCGATTGCTGGATGCGCCTGAGCACTTCAATGTCATCGAGCATGACTTCGACCAGGCCTATCCAGAATGGATCATTGGTCCAGCGGCGGCAGATTTTGTGGATGTACATGCCCAGGGCAAGCTCAGCCACAGGTATTTTCTTCAGCATGCTCAGCCACCCGCGTGCATAGGCATGCCAGGCGGCGGGTAAGCGCGACGAGCATACGATGGGCTGCTGGCGGGTATCAGCAGGATGCAGGCGCTATGGACCGACATGACTTCACCTCATTGACTGCAAGGATCATCCTGATCTCACAATGCCAGTATGCGGAGGTGTCGCAAAAAATCATGCCTATTTGGTGCATTCCGGTGGGTTCATTCTGCAAGTCCGCCAGTCAGCCGGCAAAGCCTTCATGACACTGGCGTTTCGCTCGGCAGGTGATGATAGCGACGGGCGAAGTACACCAATGCGTCTGCGCCGCTCTGATGCCTGATATCCACGACTTCGCAGAACAGGATGTCATGCGTGCCGACGCTGATCGACTGGCTCACCTTGCAGTCGAGCGCCAGTTTCGCACCGTCCAGGATCGGCGCGCCGGTCACTCCGGGTTCCCACTGGCCGCAGGCAAAGCGTTCCTGCTGTGAGCTCTTGCCGCCGAACAGGTTGGACAAGTCCTGTTGACCGTTGCCCAGCGTATTGACGCACAACGTGCCGTTCTCCATGAAAGCGTCATACACCGATGCACTGCGGTTGATGCAGACCAGCAGCGTCGGCGGTTGATCCGTCACGCTGCACACGGCGGTCGCGGTAAAGCCGGCACGTCCGCCAGGGCCATCGGTGGTGATGACGTTGACGGCGGCGGCCAGGCTGGACATCGCCTCGCGAAACGCCAGCTGGCTGACAGCAGCGATAGGCAGAATGGTGGGAGCTGCAGAGGAAGTAGTCATGAAATGAGTCCTTTCAGGGTTGTGTGCCGAGAAAATCGAACAAGGCGCGTTGGAAGGGCTGTGGATCGGTAATGTTCGAGGCATGGCCGCCATAGTCCAGCAGCGCCAGCGTTGCATTCGGCAGCGCGTTGGCCAGGTGCCGGGATTGCTGCCAGGGCACCAGCATGTCGTCGCGGTTGGCAATCAACAGGGTCGGGGTGTGGATGCGCGCAAGATCGGCCTCCACGTCGAAGGTTTCCAGCGCATGGATACGCCGCAGCAGGTTGTCGGTGTCGGGAAAATGCGCCAGCGCGTGGGCTTCGTCATCGGCCAGCCGCGGACCGTTGGCGGCGATCCAGTCCGCCGGGTAGAGGAACAGCGCCTGAGCCTGTACGTAGGCCTCCGGTCCGCTGTTCAACAGCAGTTTTTTGCGCACTGAAAAGCAGCGCGCGCTGTGCGGGTTCGGGCTGCTCCAGGCATTGATCAGTACCAGACTTTGCAACAGTTCCGGACGCAGCAGGGCCAGTTCCAGACCCACCAGGCCGCCCAGCGCATGGCCCATGAAATGGCAACGCTGGATACCGAGTGAATCGAGCAGGGCCAGCAACTCGATAGCCATGTGCCGGATCGAATAATCCGCCGGCAGCACCGCAGGGCTGCGTCCGGTTCCGGCATGGTCGTAGACGAGCACGCGGTAATCGCGGGTCAGCAGTGCCAGGTCATCCGCCCAGTAGCGACCGGACCCGCCCAGCCCGGAGCTGAGCACCAGGGTCGGTGCATCGGCATGCTGGCAGGCATGAAACTCATGGAACATGGGTTTTCTCCGGGTGGGCGTCAACTGCCCACAGTCGCGATTCAGCCGATGTGGGCGATGCTGGCGATTTCGATCAGCGCCTCGGGTTTGACCAGGCCGCACTGGATGCAGTAACGGGCCGGTTTCTCGCCCGCGAAATACTCGGCATACACTTCGTTGACTTTGGCGTAGTCGGCCCAGTCACGAATCATGATCATGTTGAACGTGACATCGTCCATCGTCCCGCCCGCGGTCTCGACCACGGTTTTGATGGCTTCCAGCACGTGACGGGTCTGCGCGGTGGCGTCGCCGACGTGTACCACGTTGTTGTCCTTGTCGAACGGCAGCGTGCCCGAGACATAGAGCACGCCGTCGGCCATGGAGCCCGGTACGAACGGCGCGATGGGTTTGCTGGTGCCGGCAGGGATGATCGCTTTTTTGGTCATACTGATGTCCTCACGAAGGTTGCCCGACAGGGCTGAAAGTGGTGCAGAAGTCATCGACGCTGGAAACCCAGCCAAAGAAGGTTTCGATGTTGAACAGCGCGGCTTGCTGAGCGAATTCGGGGCCTGCCTGATGGGTCGCGTCAGCCAGTACCACGCCGAAATACTCCAGATGAAAACCGTCGCGCAGGGTCGACTCGACGCAGACATTGGTGGCGATGCCGGTAAACACCAGATTGCGAATGCCGCGGCTGCGCAGCACGCTGTCGAAGCTGGAATTGAAGAAGCCGCTGTAGCGGATTTTCGGCACCACGATGTCGCCAGGCTGTGGCGTCAGCTCGTCGACCAACTGGTAGTCCCAACCACCCTTGGCCAGCAGTTGCCCTTCGAGTTCAGGGCGCTTGCGCATGGTTTTCAGGGCGTTGGACTTGTGCCAGTTAGGTGAGCCGGGGCCACCGGCCTCGACATAGGCCGGGTCCCAGCCATTCTGGAAAAAGATCACCGGAATGCCTGCCGCACGTGCGGCGGCACAGGCCTTGTTGATATTGGCGATGACCGGCCCGGTGCTGCTGACATCGAACCCGGCCAGGTCCAGATACCCGCCGAGCGATGCGTAGGCGTTCTGCATGTCGACCACTACCAGCGCGGTTTCGCCGGGTTTCATGCGCAGCGGTTCGGGACGGGCGGGTAGCTCGCGGGCGGGCTGCACGTCCGGCAGGTCAACGCCTGCGACGGTTACCGAGGTCGTCATCAGACCACCTCCTTGAGTTGCGCAATGTGCTTGCGGCTGGTCATCAGCGGCTGGATTTTCTCGCCGAAGTCTTCGACCCCTTTGACGAAATCATCGAACGTCAGCATCACGCCTTGGGTCCCCGGCACACTGGCGACTTCGTCGAGCATTCTTGCCACTGTGGCCCACGACCCCACCAGCGTGCCCATGTTGATGTTGACCGCTGAGGTCGGGTCGGCCATCTGCCGCAGATTGGAACCGGCACTTTTATCCGCCGAACCTTTCTCGCTCAGCCAGGCGATCGCTTCTTCATCGGCACCGTCCTTGATGTGCTCCCAGCGAGCCCGTGCAGCTTCGTCGGTATCGTCGGCGATGATCATGAACAGCACACAGGAAGTGACGTTGCGGCCGGTCTTTTCATTGGCTTCGATCAGTTTCTGTGCGGTTGGCGCAAAGGCCGTGGGGGTGTTGACGCCTTTGCCGAAGCAGAAGTTGTAGTCAGCGTATTGCGCCGAGAACGCCATGCCCGCTTCACTTTGACCGGCGCAGATCAGCTTCATGTCGGCCTGTGGGCGAGGGCTGACGCGGCAGTCCTGCATGCTGAAATGTTCGCCCTTGAAGTCGCTGCTGCCGGTGGCCCACAGGTCGCGCAGAACCTGAGCGTATTCGGCCAGGTATTCATAGCGGGTGTGGAAGAACTCGTCGCCCGGCCACAGGCCCATCTGCTCGTATTCCGGCTTCTGCCAGCCGGTGACGAGGTTGATCCCGAAGCGGCCATTGGAGATCGAATCGATGGTCGAGGCCATGCGCGCGGCAATGGCGGGCGGGATGGTCAGGGTGGCAACCGTGGCGAACAGCTGGATCCGGCTGGTCACTGCGGCCAGGCCGGCCATCAGCGTGAACGACTCCAGGTTGTGTTCCCAGAACTGCGTCTTGCCGCCGAAGCCACGCAATTTGATCATCGACAGCGCAAAGTCGAAGCCGTAGCCCTCGGCCTTCTGCACGATCTGTTTGTTCAGCTCGAAGGTCGGCATGTACTGCGGAGCATTGCTGGAAATCAGCCAGCCGTTATTGCCGATGGGGATGAAGATACCAATGTCCATATGAGGCCTCTCTGCGTGGGTCGATGCGTGCCAAGGCGCGACTGGCGGCACTTGAATCGTCTTTCAATCGTCTCTTGATCTTCTGCATTAAGCGGGCCAGAAAATTTTGTTGTTTTTATTCAAAGGCTTGAAAGTTTTCATGGTTTATTTCAGACCATTTGGTCCGAATCAGAGCACTTGGTTTGTGCAGGGCGCACGCAGATGGGGCAGGGCTGACGGCGCAGGCAATCCGTATCGACAAAACAGCTGCGCCCGTTAAGATGCCCGCTCATTTCGGCATCACTGGATGGATGTGCGTGAACAAGAAACCTCCCCTGGCGGACCCGGCGAACAAGCGCGTACGCAAGGTCAAGCCGGAGACCGTGGTCAAGACGACCCGCGAACCCAGTGCGACATCCCTGAAGCGGCGCATGCGCCTGATGAAAGGCAAGCGCACGCTGATTCTCGATGCGGCGCTGGAGATATTTTCCCGCTATGGCGTGCACGGCAGCAGCCTGGATCAGGTCGCGAGCCTGGCGGACGTCTCCAAGACCAACCTGCTGTATTACTTCAGCAGCAAGGACGACCTGTACCTGAACGTGCTGCGCCAGTTGCTTGAGGTATGGCTGAGCCCGCTGGTGCACTTCACCGCCGACAAGGAGCCGGTGCAGGCGATCAGTGCCTACATCAAGGCCAAACTGGAGATGTCCCGCGATCATCCGGCCGAATCACGGCTGTTCTGCATGGAAGTGATGCAGGGCGCACCGCTGATTCAGGGCGAGTTGCAGCACCCGTTGCGTGACACGGTGCAGGCCAAGGTGGCGGTGATTCAGCACTGGATCGACAGCGGCCAGTTGGCCCCCATCAACCCGCATCACCTGATTTTCACTCTGTGGGCGACCACTCAGCATTACGCCGACTTCCGCACTCAGGTCGAGGCCGTGACCGGCAAGACGCTGGATGATCCGGTGTTTTTCGAAGAAGTGCTGGCGAGCCTGCGCAGCATGGTTCTGGGCGGGATCCTGCCGCGCAAGTTGTGAACGGGGGGCGCCGGCCCTGACCCGCGCACCCCGCCTGCGCAGTGCGCGGACGTCCTGCACAAACCAAGTGCTCTGATTCAGACCATTTGATCTGTTTTATTCGTCTCGATGGCGTCAGGTCGTTGTTCCGTAGCGTTTTTCCTGTACTGGCATGGATGCTGCTAATGCCTGCGTGTGCGGTCCTCATCGGCCATTACCCTCAGGAAAACGTCTATGTACAAGAAACTGTTGCCCGGGACATTGTGTGCGGCCGTAGCGTTGGGAGCGGTCGGCCTCGCTCAGGCTGAAGGATTGACCCTCGAAGGGAAGCCGAAAATCGCCATGGTGTATATCAGCCCGCGCAATGATGGCGGCTGGACTCAGGCCTTCGACGAAGCACGTGTGAAGCTTGAAAAGGATCTGGACACCAAGATCCAGTACGTCGAGAGCGTGCCCGAGAACGCCGCGGCCATTACGCCGGTGGTCGACCGCCTCATCGCACGCGGTGCCAACATCATCGTCGGCACTG
Source organism: Pseudomonas sp. BS3767 (assembly GCF_900099665.1). Lineage (NCBI taxonomy): Bacteria > Pseudomonadati > Pseudomonadota > Gammaproteobacteria > Pseudomonadales > Pseudomonadaceae > Pseudomonas > Pseudomonas sp. BS3767. The sequence continues at coordinate 183,686 of NZ_FNCX01000003.1, forward strand.
CGTTCGGCTACTCCGACACCTTTCTTGCACTGGCCAAAAAATACCCGAAAGTCGCGTTCCTGAATGGCTCGGGCACCACCAATGCGCCCAACCTCGAATCGTTTTACGGGCGTACCTACGAGAGCCAGTACCTGTGCGGTATGGCCGCTGGTGCGGCCTCGAAGACCGGCAAGCTGGGCTTCGTCGCCGCCAACCCGTTCGGCCAGGTCAACTGGACCATCAATGCCTATGAACTGGGCGCCCGGCAAATCAATCCGAAGGCCACCGTCAACGTGGTCTATACCGGTGCATGGAACGATCCGGTCAAGGAGCGCGCGGCCACCATGGCGCTGATCGACAACGGTGCCGATGTGGTCGGTCAGCACGTCGACAGCCCGACACCGCAGATCGTCGCACAGGAGCGGGGCATTCATGGCACCGGCCACCATCGTGACCTGAGCGAGTTCGCCCCCAAGGCGACGGTCTGCTCTTCGCTGTGGGTCTGGGATCGCTTCCTCGGGCCGGAGCTGAAGAAAATCATTGCCGGCAACTGGACGCCGCCTGCCAACGGCGCGCTGCTGTCGATGCAGCAGGGCGGTACCGATATCAAGCTGACTGCGGACACGATCATTTCCGATGCAGACCGCAAGAAGATCGAGGCCGAGCGCGCCGAGCTGCTGGCCGGCAGGAAAATCATCTACAGCGGTCCGCTGGCCGATCGTGACGGTAAGGAGCGAGTGGCGGCCGGTCAGCAATTGTCTGACCCGGACCTGTGGAAAATGGACTGGTTCGTCGAAGGCGTGAAGACTCAGCAATGAGTCAGGTCAATGCGCTGCAACTCACCGGCATCAGCAAATCGTTCGATGGCTTCAAGGCGCTGATCGATGCCGACTTCACCGCCTGTTGGGGGGAAGTGCATGCGCTGCTGGGCGAAAACGGTGCAGGCAAGTCCTCACTGATGAACATCGCCGCCGGGCTGTACGCACCGGAAACCGGCACCCTGCTGCTGGACGACAACCCGGTTCAGCTTCAGGGGCCGAGGGACGCCAGCCGTTACCGGATCGGCATGGTCCACCAGCACTTCAAGCTGGTGAAACCGTTCACGGTGGCGCAGAACATTCTCCTGGCGCTGCCCGAGCAACCTGGCGAAGGCAGCTATCGCAAGCGTCTGCGTGCGCTGGAACAGGAGATTGTCGGCAAGGCCGAGGCGCTGGGTTTTGCGATTGATCCGGCGCGTACCGTCGACAGCCTGTCAGTCGCCGAGCAGCAGCGTGTCGAGATCCTCAAGGTGCTGCTGGCCGGTGCGCGGATTCTGATCCTCGATGAACCGACAGCAGTGCTGACCGATCAGGAGGCCGAGCGTCTGCTGCTGACTGTTCAGGCATTCGCCCGACAAGGCGCGGCGGTGGTTCTGGTCACGCACAAGATGGCTGACGTCAAACGCTATGCCGACCGGGTAACCGTGATGCGTGGCGGGCGCACCGTGCAAACCCTTGACCCGCAGAAGGTGAGTGTCGAGCAACTGGTGCAGCTCACGGTAGGTGAGTCCGTGCAGGTTGCCGAACATCAACCGTCGACACCCGGCGAGGTGCGTTTGCAGGTCAAGGACTTGCGCAGCGTCGGCAGCAGTACGCTCAACGGTGTCAACCTGAGCCTGCACGCCGGGCAGATTTACGGCATCGCAGGCGTGGGCGGCAATGGTCAGGCTGAACTGGCCAACGCCCTGATGGGGCTTCCGCAAGCCACTGAGGGTGAAATTCATGTGGCCGGGTTTGGCGATCTGCGCGGCGCGTCGGCCGATCAGCGTCGGCAGTTGCGCATTGCCTCGATCCCGGCCGACCGCTACGGCGCGGCGCTGGCCGGGTCGCTGTCGGTGGCCGAGAACTTTGCCATCGGCAACCTCCACAGCGGGCAATACGGCTCTTTCTGGCGCCTGGGCTACAAGCGTCTGAAACAGGATGCGCAGCGCGCCGTGGCGGACTTCGACGTACAGGGCGTGCGCTCTCTCGATCAGAAAGCTGCGTTGTTGTCGGGAGGCAACGCCCAGAAACTGGTGATCGCCCGCGAATTCAGCCGCGACCCGCAATTGGTGCTGGTGCACAGCCCGAGCCGGGGCCTGGATGTGCGTGCCACACAGGCGGTGCATGCCCGCTTGCGAGCGGCTCGGGACGCGGGCGCTGCGGTGCTGGTGATCAGCGAGGATCTGGACGAAGTATTGGCCCTGGCTGACCGTGTCGGCGTGATGAACGGCGGGCGCATCGTCGCCGAGTTCGCGCACCCTGCCGACCGGCAAGCCATCGGCAAAGCGATGGTGAGCCATGACTGAATCAGTACATCCGATGAAATCCGCACGGCAACCGTTGCTGGCGCGGCGCTACACCCTGGAACTTCGTCAGCAGACCGGCTGGCTATTGCAGGCGCTGATCATTGCCCTGGCGTTGCTGATCGGGCTGGCGATCTGCACCACCATTCTGATTCTTGCTGGCGTGCCTGCTGACGAGTTGCTCAACGAATTCGTCGTGCAGACGGTGTTCGATGGGCAAAACTTCAAGGCAGTGCTGTTTCAGGCATCGCCGATGATCATGGTCGGGCTCGCCGGGTGCATGGCGTTTCGAGCACGTTTCTGGAACCTGGGGCTGGAAGGCCAGATGATCTGGGGGGCGATTGGCGCTACGGCTATCTCGCTGTTTCAGGTGGGGCCGGAGGCCTTGCGTTTGCCGCTGATGATGGCGGCAGCCGTTATCTGCGGATTGCTGTGGAGCCTGGGCCCGGTGCTGCTGAAGCTCAAGTGGCAGGTCAACGAAATCATCTCGACGCTGATGCTCAATTACATCGCCGCCAATTTCCTCCTGCACCTGGTGTACGGCAGTTGGAAGGACCCGCGAGACAACTTTCCCTATTCCCCCGCGTTCCAGAGCTTCGAGCGGCTGCCCGACCTGTTTGCCGGGTATAACGCGGCGATCCCTCTGGCGCTGCTGGTCACCGGTCTGACCCTGTGGTTCGTTGGTGTTTCGCGAGCGGGGTTGTACCTGCGCTTCGTCGATGCCAACCCTAAGGTCGCCGGGGCCGTGGGCGTCCCGGTGCGCAAGATGATCATCGGCACCGTGCTGCTGTCGGGCGCGCTGGCGGGGCTCGCAGGTTTTGTCGTGACCTCGGGGCAGGAGGGGCGCCTTACCCAATCGTTCTATCAGGGCTACGGGTTTTCCGGGATTCTCATCGCTTTTCTGGCCCGCAACAATCCAGTGGCCGCAACCGTGGTCGCGCTGCTGATCGCCATGCTGTTCGTCGCCGGACGCAATCTGCAGGTGTTCTATCAGATTCCGTTTTCGATGGTGCAACTGATCCAGGCGATTCTGGTGATCTGCGTCGCGTCCTCGGACTTTTTCATCCGCCATCGCCTGCGGCGCATTCAGGCAGGAGAACGTTGATGGAGCTTATTTCCCACTGGCTGGGCAGCGCACCGGATTTTGCCGTGCCGTTCGCCCTGGCAGCGCTGGGCCTGATCCTCATCGAGCGCAGCGGCGTACTGGCGCTGGGCGTCGAAGGGCTGATGCTGGTCGGCGCACTGGCGGGCATCGGCATGCAGTTGAGCCTCGGCTCGCCTGGCCTTTCGCTGCTGGCGTCGATGGCGGCGGCAGGTCTGGTGTCGTTGCTGTTTGCGCTGATGGTGCTGGTGCTGCGGATCAATCAGGTGATCGCCGGGCTGGCGCTGGTGTTCTTTTGTCAGGGCTTGACCGGGTTGCTGGGCACGCTGCTGGGCTGGACCAACCGCCCGGTCAGCGGCTTGCAGGCGGTCGAGCTGTGGCCGTTGTCCGAGCTGCCTGTGGTGGGCCGGGTCTTTGTGCAGAACCCGTTGGTGTACCTGACCGTGGTGATTTTCATCGCGGTGGTCTGGCTGCTCGATCGTACGCGCACCGGGCTGCGTCTGCGCGCGGTCGGCGAGAACCCGCAGGCCGCCGATGCCGCAGGTATTTCCGTACTTGGTTACCGCTTGGCAGCGATTGTCGTTGGTTCTGCGTTGATGGGGCTGGCCGGCGGTTTCATTGCCGTGCTCAGCACCAAGATGTGGATCGCCGACATGACTGGCGGGCGCGGCTGGATTGCGGTTTCGCTGGTGATATTTGCACGCTGGTCGCCCTGGCGTGCGCTGGCTGGCGCCTTGCTGTTCGGCGGGATCGAGGCACTGATTCCGCAATTGGCGGCAACCGGCGTGCGCCTGCCTCAGTATTTCGTCCTGATGACGCCCTACGCGGTCACCCTGTTGGTCATGGTCTGGGTGGCGAGCGGCAAGCGGCAATCGAGCAGCCAGCCCGGTGCACTGGGTGAACCTTACATTCGCGAGGAGCGTCGCTGAGCGATGCGCGCAGAAGCCCGCAAGACGGGCGGTTCAGCACGGGTTAAGGAATTTTTGATAGCGGGTATGCTCTAATCCGGTTACCAGCGTTCGTCAAAACCAGGAGCTCCTGAATGTTTACCTCGCGTCGTTTGATCATTGTTGCCACCGCCGTAGCCATGCTTTCCGGCTGTGCAACATCCAATCCCTATGACAATCAAGGCCAGGCGCAAAGCTCCGGTGGTATGAGCAAAACGGCCAAGTACGGCGGGCTCGGCGCATTGGCGGGTGCGGTAGCCGGTGCGGCCATCGATCACAATCATCGCGGCAAGGGTGCCCTGATCGGCGCTGCAGTGGCGGGTGCCGCATCGGCGGGTTACGGCTATTACGCAGACAAGCAGGAAGCTGCGTTGCGAGAGAGCATGGCCAATACTGGTGTCGAGGTACAGCGTCAGGGTGACCAGATCAAACTGATCATGCCGGGTAACATCACCTTCGCGACGGACTCTTCGGCCATTGCCAGCAGCTTCTATTCGCCGCTCAACAACCTGGCCAGTTCGCTCAAGCAGTTCAACCAGAACAACATTGAAATTGTCGGGTATACCGACAGCACCGGCAGTCGCCAGCACAACATGGACCTGTCGCAACAGCGTGCCCAGAGCGTCGCGACTTACCTGACTTCGCAAGGCGTCGATCAATCGCACCTGTCAGTGCGCGGTGCAGGGCCTGACCAACCGATTGCCAGCAACGCCGACGTCAACGGTCGCGCCCAGAACCGCCGTGTCGAGGTAAACCTCAAGCCGATTCCGGGTCAGCAGTACTGATCAATGTCGCTCCGCTCGCAGGCTGGTTGACGGCGGGGCAAAGAAGTGGGAGCTAACCTGCTCGCGAAGGTGATGGCCTCTTCGCGAGCAAGCTCGCTCCCATGAGTCACTATCCATGCTGCGCCGGATACTGCTCATGCAGGCTGTCCAGCAGCCGGTCTTTCTCTTCCCAGAGCGTATTGATCCACTGCTGGAATTCCAGGCGGTATTCGCCGTCCTGGTCGTAATTTTTGCCGAGAAACTGCTGCGGGATTTTGATCTCTTCGAAGTGCGCAACCACTTCCCTCACGTTACCGCACAGCAGGTCCCAGTAGCCGGGTTGTCCGCCAGGGTAATGGATGGTCACGTTGATGATCGACTCCAGCTGTTCGCCCATCGCATCCAGCACGAAAGCAATGCCGCCGGCCTTGGGCTTGAGCAGGTGGCGGAACGGCGAGTTCTGTTGCGCGTGTTTGCCGGCCGTGAAGCGCGTGCCTTCGGCGAAGTTGAAAATCCCCACCGGGTTATGGCGAAACTTCGCGCAGGTGCGGCGGGTGGTTTCCAGGTCCTTGCCTTTCTTTTCCGGGTGTTTGGCAAGGTACGCCTTGGAGTAGCGCTTCATGAATGGAAAGCCCAGCGCCCACCACGCCAGACCGATCACCGGAACCCAGATCAGCTCCTGCTTGAGGAAAAACTTCAATGGGCGAATACGCCGGTTGAGCACGTACTGCAAGACCATGATGTCGACCCAGCTCTGGTGATTGCTGGTGACCAGATACGAGTGCTTGTAATCCAGCCCTTCCAGACCGCTCAGGTGCCAGCGGGTGTGGCACAGCAGTTTGATCCAGGCATTGTTGTTGCCGATCCAGGTTTCATGGATATGGCTCATCAGCCAGTCGGTGAAACGCTGTGCCGCAGAGAAGGGCAGGCAGATCTTGAGGATCGTGACCGCGAACAGCACCGTGCAGCAGACGATGGTGTTCAGCGCCAGCAACAGCGAGGCAATGACGCCGCGTAACGGGGCAGGCAGGAAATCCATGAAGGAGATGGCTCCGCAAGTTATCGGAAGCCGCAGACTGCTCTGCGGCACTCGTGTCAGGTATCAGGACAGCGTGTCGGCCTGTATGGCTGTCAGCGCGATGGTGTAGACAATGTCGTCGACCTGCGCGCCGCGCGGCAGATCGTTTACCGGTTTGCGCAGGCCTTGCAGCATCGGGCCGAGGCTCACACAGTCGGCACTGCGTTGCACCGCCTTGTACGTGGTATTGCCGGTGTTCAGGTCCGGGAACACGAACACGTTGGCGCGTCCTGCGACCGCGCTGTCCGGAGCCAGCTGTCGGGCGACCTGTTCGTTGGCGGCCGCATCATACTGCAGCGGCCCGTCGATCAATAGATCGCGGCGGGTTTCGCGTGCCAGTTGCGTCGCTTCGCGGACCTTCTCGACCTCTTCGCCGCTGGCCGAGTTGCCGCTGGAATAACTGATCATCGCCACGCGCGGCGAGATGCCGAACGCAGTGGCCGAATCGGCGCTCTGCAAGGCAATCTCGGACAGCTCGCTGGCGCTCGGATGGGGGTTCATGATGCAGTCGCCGTACATCAGCACCTGCTCGGGAAAGAGCATGAAGAACACTGAAGACACCAGCGTGCAGCCTGGCGCGGTCTTGATCAGTTGCAGGGCCGGGCGGATGGTGTTGGCGGTGGAGTGAATGACGCCGGACACCAGCCCGTCTACCTCGTCCAGCGCCAGCATCACCGTACCGATCACCACCGGGTCTTCGAGCTGTTGCTCGGCCATGGGGGCATTCAGGCTTTTGCTTTTGCGCAGTTCCACCATCGGCGCAACATAGCGTTCGCGAATCAGGTCCGGATCAAGAATTTCCAGCCCCTGCGGCAGCTCGATGCCGTGCGCCTGCGCAACGGCGTGCACTTCCTCGGGTCTGGCCAGCAACACGCAACGCGCGATACCGCGCGCCTGGCAGATGGCGGCGGCCTGGATGGTCAGCGGCTCGTTGCCTTCAGGCAGTACGATGCGCTTGTTGGCCGCCTGCGCGCGCTGGATCAACTGATAGCGAAACACCGCGGGCGACAGGCGCAGCTCGCGGGGCGTGCCGCAGCGCTGGTGCAGCCAGTTGGCGTCCAGATGACTGGCAACGAAATCGGTGATGTTTTCCGCGCGCTCGCGGTCATCGATGGGGATTTCCTTGTTCAACTGATTCAGGCGATTGGCCGTGTCATACGAGCCGCTGCTGACCGACAGCACCGGCAGCCCCGCCTGCAGCGCGCCGCGACACAGCTCCATGATGCGTGGGTCGGGCACGGTATCGCTGGTCAACAGGAGGCCGGCCAGCGGTACGCCGTTTATGGCTGCAAGGCTCACCGCCAGGATGATGTCGTCGCGGTCACCCGGCGTCACCACCAGCACACCCGGCTTGAGCAACGGAACCGTGTTGAGCACGGTACGGGCACAAATGATGATTCTGGTCATGCGGCGCTGATCGTAGTCGCCTGCGTTCAGCACCTGCGCGCCGAGCAGCTCGGCCACATCGCGGGTACGCGGTGCGTTGAGTTCGGCGCGATACGGAATGCAGCCCAGCAGGCGAAAGTCGCCACTGCGCAGCAACGGCGAGTGCTCTTTCAGGCGCGAGGCGAAGACTTCCATGCTCTCTTCGGTACGCACCTTGTTGAGTATCACCCCCAGCACCTTGGGGTCCTTGGGGCCGCCAAACAGCTGGGCCTGCAATTCGACCCTGCCCGACAGATCGGCGAGCACTTCATTTTCCGGGGCGGAGACCAGAATGACTTCGGCATCCAGGCTCTTGGCCAAATGCAGATTGACCCGCGCGGCATAGCTCGCGCTGCGGGTCGGGACCATGCCTTCGACTACCAGCACATCCTTGCCGACCGCTGCCTGTTGATAAAGATTGATGATCTCTTCGAGCAGTTCATCCAGTTGACCATCACCGAGCATGCGTTCGACATGCGCCAGCCCCAGAGGCTTGGGTGGCTTGAGGCCGTGGGTGCGAGCCATCAGTTCGGTCGAGCGCTCGGGGCCCAGATCGCCGGGGTGTGGCTGGGCGATCGGTTTGAAAAAGCCTACTTTCAAGCCGGCGCGCTCCAGCGTGCGCACCAGTCCCAGGCTGATGGAGGTCAACCCCACGCCAAAGTCAGTGGGGGCGATAAAAAAAGTCTGCATACTGGCTTCTCGATTGAGCAGTGCAAGGGGTCGCAGCACATAGGGAAGCGCTGCCGACCGAAAAAGTCCGGAAACCGTCTAACGCGATTTCTCTGCGGCAAGACTATCGTTATCTGCGGCGTTCGCACACCAGCCGCAACGAAAGGCTTTACCGGTCATCTGTTGACGCTGTGCAGGGTCGAGTACCCAAGGGCGTGACTGCCACGGAGGATCATGACGCAGGTGCTGGGTGTGGCCGCACGACAGCAGCGCGAACCAGTGCCCGTGCTCGTCCTGTCTCAGATCGATAACGATTGAACCTTTCAAAGCGGGCCGTCCGTCAGAGTTGCGTTCGCTTTCGGGCGATTGCTTGGTTAAACTTGCCCGTTCTTCAATCTTAAGCAAAAGGTCTTGTCCCCATGCCGATCGCCGCCAATAAGGCTGTCTCCATTGACTATACCCTGACCAACGACGCTGGTGAGGTCATCGACAGTTCTACCGGTGGTGCGCCGCTGGTTTACCTGCACGGTGCAGGCAACATCATCCCGGGCCTGGAAAAGGCACTGGAAGGCAAGGAAGTAGGCGACCAGCTGAACGTTGCCGTCGAGCCCGAAGACGCCTACGGTGAGTACTCGGCCGAACTGGTCAGCACCCTGAGCAGCAGCATGTTCGAAGGCGTCGACAAGCTCGAAGTCGGCATGCAGTTTCACGCTTCCGGCCCGGATGGCGGCATGCAGATCGTGACTATCCGTGATCTGGAAGGCGACGATGTCACCGTTGACGGCAACCATCCGCTCGCGGGTCAGCGTCTGAACTTCGACGTGAAGGTTGTGGCCATCCGTGATGCCAGTGAAGAAGAAATGGCGCACGGCCATGTTCATGGTGAAGGCGGCCATCAACACTGATTTGTGCTGCTAAGCTCAGGCACTGAAAAGGCGCCCTGGCTGTTCTGCGATGACGACTTTCGTTACGCGTGCGGTCACGGTGCCTTTTTTCAGGTTGTAGCCTGGGGCGACTTGTTTCAAAAGGGGTTCTCATGAGTGCTTTTCACGACATCAAATTGAAAGCGCTGGGTGGCCAGGAACTGCCGCTGGCGAATTTCAGGAACAAAGTGGTTCTGGTGGTCAACGTCGCGTCCAAATGCGGGCTGACACCGCAGTACGCGGCACTTGAAAACCTCTATCAGCAGTACAAGGACCAAGGCCTGGAGATACTGGGTCTGCCGTGCAACCAGTTTGCCGGGCAGGAACCAGGTACCGAGCAAGAGATCGCCGAGTTTTGCCAGCTCAACTATGGCGTGACGTTTACGCTGGGTGAAAAACTCGACGTCAACGGCCCTGATCGTCACTCGCTTTACCGTTTGCTGGCGGGCGAGGGTGCCGAGTTTCCCGGGGATATCACCTGGAACTTCGAAAAGTTTCTGGTCGGCAAGAACGGTGGTGTCAGCGCACGTTTTTCTCCGCGTACCACTCCGGATGATCCTGCCGTGATCCAGGCCATTGAAAAGGCCCTGGCGCAAGGCTGATCGTATAGCCGGGGTAGCATTTCGCATTCGCCCGGCTTTCTTGCGCGCTCGTCGCTTTTGAACTCAAATCAGCCAGATCAATAGTACTGGGCCACCGCAGACGCCCGGCGATACTCTGCGCGCCTGATGACAATCGACCATTTCACAGGAGTTGCGCATGTCGGCAGAAGCCTTGTTCACGCCTTTCCGTCTGGGCAGCCTGGAGCTGTCATCGCGTGTGGTCATGGCCCCCATGACCCGTTCGTTTTCGCCAGGGCACGTGCCCAACTCGAAGGTCGTCGAGTACTACCGGCGGCGCGCGGCGGCAGGTGTCGGGCTGATTATCACCGAAGGTACGACGGTCGATCACAAGGCATCCAACGGTTATCCGAATGTCCCGCAATTTTTCGGTGACGCGCCACTGGCCGGCTGGCGCAAGGTGGTCGAGGCAGTACATGCGGAGGGCGGCAGCATCGTTCCGCAACTCTGGCACGTCGGCGCAGTTCGCCGTCCTGGCACCGAGCCGGATGGCAGCGTGCCTGCCTACGGGCCGATGGAGAAGGTCAAGGACGGTCAGGTGCTGGTGCATGGCATGAGCAAGCAGGACATCGACGAAGTCGTGGCGGCCTTCGCCCAGGCTGCCGCCGATGCCAAGGCAATTGGCATGGACGGTGTCGAAATTCATGGGGCTCACGGTTACCTGGTCGATCAGTTCTTCTGGGAAGGCAGCAATCAGCGCAGCGACGAGTACGGCGGCAGCCTCGCCAACCGCTCACGTTTTGCCCTCGAACTGATCAAGGCCGTGCGCGCCGCAGTGGGCCCGGACTACCCGATCATCTTCCGTTTCTCACAATGGAAGCAGCAGGATTACGCCGCGCGTCTGGTACAAACGCCCGAGGCGCTGGGCGAGTTTCTGCAGCCTCTGGCCGATGCTGGTGTGGATATCTTTCATTGCTCTACCCGGCGTTTCTGGGAGCCTGAGTTCGAAGGCTCCGACCTGAACCTGGCGGGCTGGACGCGCAAGCTGACCGGCAAACCGACCATTACTGTCGGCAGCGTCGGACTGGACGGCGAGTTCCTGCAGTTCATGGTCAACACCGACAAGGTCGCTCAGCCGGCCAGCCTGGAAAATCTAATGAAGCGGCTGGGCAACGACGAGTTCGATCTGGTGGCGGTGGGACGTGCGCTGCTGGTCGATCCGGATTGGGCATTGAAAGTGCGCGAGGGCCGCGAGCAGGACATCCTGCCTTTCAGTCGAGACGCACTGATGACACTGGTCTGATCTTCTTGCTGGCTACCGGCCTGATCTCTTTGGCATTTACAGGTTTTTCGCCCGGGCAGGCCTCACGCAATTGCCGTTCGAACTGATCGATTATCGCCGTCCAGCCCTGGCGACTGGCGTGTTGACGAGCATTGAGGCGCACCCGGCGCAATGTTTCGCTGTCTTCCAGCAACCAGCGCGCCGCATCGATGAATGCCGCCTCGTCACCCGGCATGGCCAAGGCCCCATTGTGGCCATGACGAATATGCTGCCCGGCAGCGGCTTCGTCGTAAGCGACCACACCCAGCCCTGAGGCCAGCGCTTCAAGGACCACGTTGCCGAACGTTTCGGTCAGGCTGGGGAACAGAAACATATCTGCCGAGGCATAGTGCATGGCCAGCACTTCACCGCGCTGAGTGCCGCAGAAGATCGCATCCGGGATCTGCTCCTCAAGCTGCTGGCGCTGCGGTCCATCGCCGACAACAATCAGTTTGATATTACGTTGCGGGTAACTGTCCTTTAGGGTTTCGAAGCTGGCTTTGAGCAAGCCCAGGTTTTTCTCGGGTGCCAGGCGGCCGACGTGTATGACGCCGATATCACCTGCTTGCAGGCCCCAGCTTTCGCGCAGAGCCTGCGAACGCCTGGACGGGTTGAACATCTGGCTGTCGACACCACGAGACAACAACTCGATCCTTTCAAAGCCGCGCCGCTCCAGTTCCACCTTCTGGCTGATGCTCGGCACCAGCGTCATGCGCGAGCGGTTGTGGAACCAGCGTAGGTAGTGGGTCAGCAGCCGAGTGATAAACCCCATGCCGTATTGCTGCGTGTACTGTGGAAAGTTGGTGTGAAAGCCGCTGATCACCGCTATTCCCAAGCGCCGAGCTGCCCGTAGCGCCGACAAACCCAGCGGGCCTTCAGTGGCGATGTACAGCACATCCGGTCGACGCCGCTGCCAGCGGCGCAACAGCTTGTGCATAGAAGACTGACCCCATTGCAACCCTGGATAGCCCGGTATCGGCCAGCCCCGGCAGAGCAGCAGGTCCTCTGCAGCGCCCACGCCGATCTCGTCGTTCTGACGTGGCCGCACCAGCTCGACCCGGTGCCCGCGCAACCGCAACCCTTCACAAAGACGCCCCAGGGTATTGGCAACGCCGTTGATCTCGGGAGTGAAGGTTTCAGTAATCAGGGTGACATTAAGAATTTGGCTCATGGGAGCAGTTTCGGCGGGTTACATTTCGGTTATGTGGCGGTTGTGTGATGGATTGGTGATAGGGCGTCGGTAAGGTGAGGAGGTTGGTGTGAGGCTGCGCGGGATAGTTAATAGGTAAACGCATAAGCTGTACAATGATTTCAATAAAACTCACGATAAAGTTAATTGGCTTCCTACAGGTGTTCACATCGTTTCCTAAAAGCGTGTAGTCCGTTCTGATACGTGTTGATATTATCTGTTTGCCTAGTAATGTCGGGTTATCGAATCGTGTGGTTCGTTAACGTTGGTTTGGAATGGCTGGATTTTTAGTTGTTCCTGCTTATCAATATACTAGGGAAGTGAAATGAAATTTAACGACAATAAATTGAAATGGGCTCGTTCGGCTTCAGGAATTGCTTTGGCACTTTTAGCCTTTTCGAACCTTGCACTGGCTGGAAACTATCAATCGTCGATTGCTCTGCCGGTTATTCATTCAAAAGGCTATGTTCACACCGCTGAGCTGCCAGTAAGCAGGCATGCGCCTGTGACAGCGACGATCAAAAGTGTCAGTTGGAACTGGAGCGTGTTGGGCTGGCCTCAGGGGCTTGAGGTCTACTTGTGCCAAGGTGTCAGCGTATGCCTGAACGTATCACGTCAGCGAACGGGGTCCACAACGTTTTTCGGTAATCAGTCTGCACGTCGCAAGTTCTATTACACGATGAAGGTTGGAGAGGCGGGAAGGGTGCCAGTCGCTGGACAGCAAGGGCGAATAACTGTCGATTGGTAATCTCACAAGCGCCCTCCCCCAGACAGGGAGGGCGCTCAGGCTACCAATTTGCCATGTCACGAAATGCGAGAGGAAGAGCGTCGTTAAAGTTTAGTATCTTTTCAAGTATCCTGGCCGCAGGCGTACCTTTCAAATATTCTTCTTCATAAAGGGCTGTTCGCTCTTTTTGCATACACCCCCCGATTTTCTGAAAGTAAGCGCTCGACTCGGGTGTGACTATCTTGCCCGTGGCGCAGTAACGAATCACGGGGTAATCAGATAGATCCACTCCCTCGCCAGTCAATGAATTGTACGCATAGTGTCTGGCCAGGAAGCTCGCTTCGACCGGACTGCTTTGAGCTTGTGCCATCAACTTGGGCCTGAGCTCTCCTCCTCGCAGGATTGTCCTTGCGCAGTGAGGTGTTTCTTTTTCGCGGACGGCTTCTTGAAGTACGCTAGCGAAGCTTTCAGGTGTTGATGCCGGGGGGCGTGGTGTTGTTTTGTACCGTACACCGAACGGTGTAACGTTCAGGAATGGCGAAACATTGTCGGTGTGGGTCATTTGAAAATCCCTCGCGCACGTTCCATTGCTGCAGGCATAGGCACGAATTCTTTATCCTCCACAATGGATCTGCGTTGTTCGATCGTCATGCTATCCATGAAGCGAGTTGAGCGGGACATTGCTGAACTGCCGAGTGTTGCGGGTAATGCGGCTGGAGGTTTTTTCTCCGTCTGTGTGATGGCAGCGTTCAACAGGCTTGCAAACTGACCTGAACGGTTTTCCGGTAGTCTTTCGAGGGATGCGGGTCGGTAGGAGGAGAGTTGTTCTGCGGCAGATTCTGTTTTTATTTCCATAGCGATTACTCCTGTTTTTTAATCAGGAAAGCAAGGGTAATGCCATATTTAATGTATTGGTTGTTCCTACGTCGTTGCGGTCTTGTATTAGAGGTCGGGAAGATATGTCCTACGCAATATTCCTACGTGTAATGTTTTTTCATATCTCGGCAAGCAGTGTCGGGTTGCGGCAAGTCGCTGCCGTTACACGGAATGGAGTTCTATAAGCTGCTTGTAAGAGTGCTGATATATAGCTGTAAGAAGTTTCCCTTTTAATGCTGGAGTGCCGAACAGATAACTCATTATCTGTTCGGCACGCTCTCAGGCGTCGTCGTCACTTAGCCGGTCAAGCAGGGCGATCAGCCCAGATCACGAACCAGTTGGCCGATCACTTCGCCCACTTTGGCCAGGTCCGGTGCATCCAGACGATGTTCATCGGCATACGAATAGGCGACGGTGAACAGGCCGGCGGTACGGGTGGAATAGGCAGGGGCATCTTTCTCGAAAACACGGTTCGCGGCTTCGGCTGTCAGCGAATTGGAGCTGATGACCACGCCTTCTTCAGGGGCGTTCACACCGTTGATGTATACGTCGTCCGGATTGATCGACCATTCGGCCAGTTCACTGACCAGAAAGGCGCGGATCTTTTCCTGAACGGTTGCGTTGTCGGTGGTCAGTGCAGCAGGATTTACTTGAGCATTCATGATTTAACTTCCTTGTTAAGTTCATGTGTCGCTGAGTTTCATGGAAGCTGGCTTCACATGAACGGATTGATTGAGGCCCCATTTAGCCTTGGTTGGCGGGGTGAGTTGCGGTGCATATTTATATGCGTGTGATTTTTCTTCGGGTGTGCCGAACCGCATGGCGCGGCCCGGCAGGTCGGCATTCAGCCTCGTGCGTGGGTCACCGGCAACGCATCCGCGCCGCGCTCGCGCACCCAGAACAGCGTTGCACCGGCCACTGCCGCGGGCATCATCAGCAGGTTGACCACCGGGATCAGCAAGGCGACGTAGACAATGCCGCCGAAGCTCAGGCTTTGCCAGCGCTTGCTTTTCAGCCAGCCGAGCATTTCGTTCCAGCCCAGCTTGTGGTTGTCGGCGGGGTAGTCGATGTACTGGATCGCCATCATCCACACCCCGAACAACAGCCACAGCGGGGCGGCGATGATGTTGGCGACCGGGATGAACGACAGGATGAACAGGCCGAGCATGCGTGGCAGCATGTAGCCCAGCTTGCGTGCTTCGCGGGCCAGGGTGCGGGGCACCATGGCAACCAGTTCGGCCCAGCTGAAATCGGGCGATTCGTCTACGCCACGAACCACGGCTTCGACCTTTTCGGACAGAAACCCATTGAACGGTGCGGCAATGATGTTGGCGACCATGGTGAAAGTGAAAAACACCATCAGCAGCACCAGCGCCACGAACAGTGGCCAGAGGATATAACTGAGAAAGCTCAGCCAGTGGGGCAGGGTCGGCATGAAGGTGTCGACCCACAGCTCGAACTGGTGCACCGCCAGATAGATCAGGCCGCAGAACAACACCACGTTGATGCTCAATGGCAGTAGAACGAACAAGCGCAAGCCAGGGCTGAGGACCAGTTTCAGGCCCTCTCTCAGGTATTGCGGGCCGGTAAGGGCGGGAGCGGGCATGGGAGTCTCCGAGTGCTTGAAAGGCGTGACCTTACCGGCTTTGTGATGGCCATGAAAGAGCGGAGCGCCGACGGTTTTTGAGCATGTCAGACTTGTGGCGTATCCTTCGACGAAGAATATCCGGATGGCGCCGCTTTCAAGCGCCCGCGCTATAGAAGTGACCTATAGGGTGGATTGTGAAACGATATTTCCTTAACCTCTGCGGCCCCGATAGGCTGTTCGGCAATCTAGGACCTGTCCTTCAGGTCAGAATTTTCAGGACCTGCCGAACCAAACGACGCTTCCCCAAGCGTTTCGGTGGTCCTTTTTATCCAGCCGTCCCGACCGCGGCGTAAACGGTCGGTCGATAGGAGTGTGTCATGTCAGACGTACGTCATTCCCGAGTGATCATTCTCGGTTCCGGCCCTGCCGGTTACAGCGCTGCGGTCTACGCCGCTCGCGCCAACCTCAAGCCTCTGCTGATCACTGGCATGCAGGCTGGCGGCCAATTGACCACGACTACAGAAGTTGATAACTGGCCAGGCGACCCGCACGGTCTGACCGGTCCTGCGCTGATGGAACGCATGCGCGAGCATGCCGAGCGTTTCGAGACTGAAATTGTCTTCGACCACATCAATTCCGTTGACCTGGCTGGCAAGCCGTTCAGCCTGCAGGGCGATAGCGCAACCTACACCTGCGATGCTCTGATCATTGCCACCGGCGCCAGCGCCCGCTACCTGGGCCTGCCATCGGAAGAAGCGTTCATGGGCAAGGGTGTGTCTGCCTGCGCCACCTGCGATGGCTTCTTCTATCGCAACCGTGAAGTCGCAGTGGTGGGTGGTGGTAACACGGCGGTTGAAGAGGCGCTGTATCTGGCCAACATCGCCAGCAAGGTGACCCTGGTTCACCGTCGCGAAACCTTCCGTGCCGAGAAGATCCTGATCGACAAGCTGCACGCACGTGTCGCCGAGGGCAAGATCGAACTCAAGCTCAACGCCACACTGGACGAAGTTCTGGGTGACAACATGGGTGTGACCGGTGCGCGCCTGAAGAACAACGACGGCAGCAGCAGCGAGCTGAAAGTCGACGGTGTGTTCATCGCGATCGGCCACACACCAAACACCTCGTTGTTCGACGGTCAGCTGGCCTTGAAAGACGGTTACATGGTTGTGCAGGGTGGCCGTGAAGGCAACGCCACGGCGACCAGCGTCGAAGGCGTATTCGCTGCCGGCGACGTGGCTGACCACGTGTATCGCCAGGCCATTACCTCGGCCGGTGCCGGCTGCATGGCGGCACTGGACGTCGAGCGCTACCTGGACGGGCTGGCTGACGTATCGTTCTGATTTGCTCTCGTGCCCAAGCGCTCATCGCTATACACAAATCTTATGGGAGCGGAGCGATCCGCATTGCTCGCGAGGAGGTCAGCACATTCCCCAGAAACAGGGTGTTTGAACCGATGCCTTCGTGAGCAAGCTCACTCCCACAGTGGGCTGTACTCTGCCTCATGTTGTGTTTAACCCCGTTTTCCGGGTTTACCAGGACGCGTGTATAGCGTGGAGTGCCCAGGTATGGGCACTAGAACGATGTGATTTCAACCCAGCCGATCAAGCCTTGCGCTTGAGCGGCTCGCCTTCAAACTTCACACCCGCCAGACCATTCGCGATCAGCGCACGGATATTGCCGTGGTCGCTGCCTTCAGGTGTGGCTTGTACCGAGCGGTAATGCTCGCCGAACGCCAGCAGTGCCTCCTCGTCAGTCAAGCCTTCCAGTAGCGCCAGGCCCAGCGTCTTGCACGACCCTTCGTTTTGTCCGGCAGCATTGTCGACGTCGCCGTTTCTGAAGGCCTGAGGCTGGTAGTCGTAGCCTTCGGTGATGAACGCCAGGGTGTCGGCAAACGCATGCTCGCCGCTGCGCAGGCGGGTGCGCAGGGAATTCAGATCAGTCATGTTGTTTGGTTTCCTTGACGAACGCCGCCTGTTGTTCGGCGTTCGCTTCTTTCTGATAGCGGGCTTTCCACTCGCTGTATGGCATGCCATAAACCACTTCGCGCGCATCATCGAGGCTGAGGTCGATGTGCTTTTCGTCAGCGGCGGCCTTGTACCACTTGGACAGGCAATTACGGCAAAAGCCGGACAGGTTCATCAGGTCGATGTTCTGGACATCCTTGCGGCTGTCCAGATGCGCGACCAGTCGGCGGAAGGCTGCGGCTTCGAGTTCGAGGCGTTCTTGCTCGGTCATGACGGGCTCTTTTCAGTAGACGGTTGAGGTCATGATAAGAGTTTCAGCGTTGACCGGCGAGCGTGATCGATACCGACTCGGCAAAGCGCAGGGCATGCGGCTTGTCGACTTCCACTTCAGCGTAGGTCACCGCCTCGTGGCTCATCACCAGATCCAGCACTTCCTGGGTCAGTCTTTCCAGCAGGGCAAAGCGATTGCCCTCGACGTGCTGGATGATGGCCTTGGTGATGGTGCGATAGTTGAGGGCATGCTCGATGTCGTTATCCCGGACCGCTTCCTGAGCGGCATAGAGAATCGTCAGGTTGATCAGCACGTCCTGTTTGTTGAGGATTTCGTCCTCATTGATGCCGATGAAGGTACGCAGGCGCAGGTCCTTGACCCGGATGCGCGCGGTGCCAGGTTCGAGTCTTGCCATTATTGTCTGCTCCGTCCGATCAATTGCAGAAACTCCATGCGTGTGTTGCTCGAGTCACGGAAGGCCCCCAGCATCACTGACGTGTTCATGGTTGAATTCTGCTTTTCGACGCCGCGCATCATCATGCACATGTGCTGGGCTTCGATGACCACAGCCACACCGGCGGCTCCGGTGACTTTCTGAATCGCATCAGCAATCTGTTTGGTCAGGTTTTCCTGAATCTGCAGACGGCGGGCAAACATGTCGACGATGCGTGCGATCTTCGACAGGCCCAGTACCTTGCCGGTCGGAATATACGCCACATGCGCCTTGCCTATGAACGGCAGCAGGTGGTGCTCGCAAAGCGAGTACAACTCGATGTTCTGGACGATGACCATTTCATCGTTGTCGGAGGCGAACAGGGCGCCATTGACGATCTCTTCGACGCTCTGGGTGTAGCCATGACACAGATACTGCATGGCTTTGGAGGCGCGTTTCGGCGTATCCAGGAGACCTTCGCGGTCTGGATCTTCACCAAGGCCGAGCAGAATGTCTCGATAGTGCTGGGGCAGGGACGAACTCATCAGAATGATCCTCGGGGCGGCTTACTTGACGTGCCGTCCGCCGTTTACGGTCAGTGTTGTGCCGGTGACATAGGTGCTGTCCAGAAGGTAACGCAGGCTCTGGTAGATCACTTCTGCACCAGGCTCTATGCCCAGGGCCGACTTGGCCAGGGCGTTGGCGCGGTAGGCCGCATCATCCTTGGGTTGAAACATCAACAGCGCCGGTGCTATGCCGTTGACTTTGACAAGTGGGGCGAACCTGGCGGCGAAGGACAGCGTCAGGCTTTCCAGGCCGGCCTTGGTTGCGCAGTAGGCGATATGCTTGCTGCTGCCCTTGCGGGTCACGTCATCGCTGATATGCACGATGTCAGCGACCTCACTGGCGGTCAGCAACGACTCGCAATGCAGATTGATCAGGTAGGGCGCCAGCATGTGCACGTTGAACATGCGTGTGAAGTTGTCGGCTTCATCGCCCGGTGTTTCTGCCAGCCACTCGGAAGCGTTGTGGACAATGGCCCGCAGGCTCGAGGTCTGGGTTTTCAACAGCTCGACAAAAGCCATGATGCCGGCTTCGCAGGAAAAATCCCCGTGGATGGCCACCGCGCCGGCCTGGCGCAGTTCCGTCACACTTTCGTGCTCGGTGCGATAACTGATGATCACCCGTTGCCCGTGTTCCAGCAGACGCAAGGCGCAATGCAGGCCCACGCGCTGGCTGGCGCCGGTGATCAGGATAGGTGCAGAAGACATTGCCATCGACAGCTCACGTATCGGTTATCCGTAGTGGACGGGGATTGTACGGTCGATTGTTTCTTCCGGTTTACAGGCAAAGTTATACCAGAGAATTTTTTTGTACAACCCTGGACATCATGAAACTCGCCGAGGCAGTGCTCGAAGGCGCTGAGCACGGGGAGGTTGAGGGAACGAGCGGGGCTGGGACGCGACCAAGACCTGTACCGAGGTGTAAAGGTGTACAGGTCTTTATGAGTCTAGCGAGGGGAAGGTGATTGCGTCGGGCGTGCCGGTGCAGGCGTGCTCTGCAGCCAGGGTGCGAGCAGGCGCGTGGACAGCGGGATGAACAGGTAGACCATCAGCGGGGTGAGCACCGCTGTACTGATCATGATGCGCGGTAACAGGTCCAGATGATTGAGCAACGGGCCGAGTAGAAAGTTGAAGATCAGCGACACGGGAAAAAACGCCAGCCAGATCGCGACAGCCTGTTTCCAGCGTGGCGGACGCTGATCGATTGCGCCGAACCAGCCGTCGATGCCGCTGACCCGATGCTCCGAAGGTTGTGCGAAAAGACCGCTGCCGCGCACCAGCCAGGAGCGTCGGGAGGCGGAATGCTCCCAGGCGTGCATGGTGTGTTCATCGGTGAAGCGGAAAATGATCTGAAATTCGTCGTCGCCGGGCGGCGGCGCCAGTACCCCTGAACCCAGATACCCTGGAAAGTCCGTGGCCAACTGTTCGCCTTCGTGCAGCCAGGCCATCATTTCATGGTAGCGACCCTGCGCCACGCGGCGTGCAACCATCAAGGTGACGGGTGAGGTAGACATTGTATATCTCCGGTAGAGGCGTGAAATTCCCGGGTAGGGAGGTCACATGCCGCGATCCGGGATGGTGGGTCGCGACAGCTTCACGTAAACAGCAAGCAAGGATTATTCCTGAAACGCTGATAGACCGGTAGAGCGTTGTCGGGCAGGCAGGTTACTTGTGCAAGGATGGATGCTTGCGACGATGTTCTTGCAGGATGTACTGGCGCAAGCGCTCGGCATCGTCCTTGCCATGCTTGCTGAAATGATAGGCACCGACGTTTTGCCCGATCATTCGCTCCAGCTTGCCGCGCATCGGAATGGGCGCTTGACCCGGCGGGTTGAACCAGGCGGAAAAGTTTCTCGGCAGCTTGCCTTCCTTGCGGTACTCGAGCAACACACCCTTGAACGACAACTCATGAACCCAGAGTGCCGTCAATGCACCCTTTTCTGTTTCGAGAGGGATGGGTTCTTCCAGCACAAGCCGCCATGGGCGGATCTTCGGGCCTTCCTCGAAAATACTCGGCGCGCCGAGCTCCAGATGCAGTGCGTGGAATTCGTCCTCGACCAGATGCAGCGGGAAATTCATCTGCTGATTCTCGAACTGCGCATGGATCGTGACCTGCTCATGAGCGGCCAGTCGGGTCAGCAGATCCTGAATCTGGATGCCACCGTTGACCAGCAGGCTACGCGTACTGTCACGTACGTTCAGCTGAGGGTTGCGGTGCAT
The DNA here is from genome assembly GCF_900099665.1 of Pseudomonas sp. BS3767. Classification (NCBI taxonomy): domain Bacteria; kingdom Pseudomonadati; phylum Pseudomonadota; class Gammaproteobacteria; order Pseudomonadales; family Pseudomonadaceae; genus Pseudomonas; species Pseudomonas sp. BS3767. The sequence goes on from NZ_FNCX01000003.1 coordinate 204,608, forward strand.
GCTCTGGATAAAATCCAGCTCAGCCTGGGTGAGTAGTGAATCAGGTTGCATGGGCGGAGGCTCGGTCTAACCGGTTATTGAGAACAAAGACCATTGATTCCGTAATGTGTTCGGACCATTCATCATATTTTTTCATTCAAGTGTTTCAACTCTGCTGTGTTTCTCCGGGCAGACCGAAGGCAGAATGGTCCGTAGAAAATTCAGACGGCATTCTAAGGCATAATGTTTCACTTTTTTAAGCTGCTGCAGGAATAACCATGAAAGTCGCCATCGTGTGTGGAACGGTCTACGGATCGGCCGAGGAAGTCGCCAGACACGCCGCTGCCTTGTTGCGTGCCGCCGGCCATGAGACGCTCGTCAATCCCCGGCTCATGTTGCCGGAGCTGCTCGCCTTCGAGCCTCAGGCGATCCTGGCCGTGACATCGACCACCGGCATGGGTGAGTTGCCCGACAACCTCATGCCTCTTTATTCAGCGCTGCGCGACGGTCTGCCAGGCGAACTGCGCGGCTTGCCCGGCGCGGTGATTGCACTGGGCGATGCCAGTTACGGCGACACCTTCTGCGCGGGCGGTGAGCAGATGCGCGAATTGTTCGCTGAAATGGGCGTTACCGAAGTCCAGGATATGTTGCGTCTGGACGGAAGCGAAAGCGTCACCCCGGAAACCGACGCCGAGCCTTGGCTGGAAGCGTTCATCAAGCACCTGGGCTGAAAACATCGCGCGTCTTTATCGGGCATGATTCAGCACAGCAGTGTTGATTGTGGCTGTGCCGGACGTGGACGATACTCATCGCAACGTATTCCTGAGGCATGGAGCCAGCGATGAGTGAGTCAGTACGTTTTGACGATAAAGTCGTGGTTGTGACCGGCGCAGGGGGTGGGCTGGGTCGGGCTCATGCGCTGCTGTTTGCGAAACATGGCGCGCGGGTGGTGGTCAATGACCTGGGCGGTTCGGCGCATGGCGAAGGTGCCAGCGCGTCTGCCGCAGATCGCGTCGTCGCCGAGATTCGCGCGGCAGGCGGCACAGCGATAGCCAATCATGATTCGGTGACCGAGGGCGGCCACATCGTGCAGCATGCGCTGGACGCATTCGGACGCATCGATGTGCTGGTCAACAACGCGGGCATCCTGCGTGACAAGACCTTCGCCAACATGCAGGACGCCGACTGGGATCTGGTCTATCGCGTCCATGTCGAGGGTGCTTACAAAGTCACCCATGCCGCCTGGCCTTACCTTCGCGAGCAGAACTACGGACGGGTGATCTTTACGTCATCGACGTCCGGTATCTACGGCAACTTCGGGCAAGCCAATTACGCGACGGCCAAGCTGGGGCTTTACGGGCTGACCCGCACCCTTGCGCTGGAAGGTCGCAAGAACCGCATCTTCGTCAACGCCATAGCGCCAACGGGCGGCACACGCATGACCGAGGGCCTGATCCCCGCTAATGTCTTCGAGCTGCTCAAGCCCGAACTGGTCAGCCCGCTGGTGGTGTACCTGTGCAGCGAACAATGTCAGAGCAGTGGCGACCTGTTCGAAGTGGGCGGCGGCTGGATCGGCAAGGTCCGTTGGCAGCGCAGTCAGGGGGCCTGCTTCGACCCGCAGACAGGTTTCAGCCCGCAAGACGTTGCGCAGCAGTGGCAGGCGATTGGTGATTTCGTCAACGCAGCGCATCCTGCCGACACTGGCGAAGCGTTGAAAGAGATGATGGTCAACCTGCAGAAGTACGTTAACTAACCCGCCTTTGCTAGCTGACGCAAGACGAGAGTGTTTGTTGAACGTGTGCGCATCTTTAAGGGGGGTGCTTAATTGTATATGGGAAGTTTCACTGTGTTATGTAAGAACTGTCTTTTTGCCCTGTAGGTCGAGTATGGATTTTTGCAGGTCTATTAATTAAGCATCTTCCACTCCGATATGAAGTTCGAACACATTCATATCTGGAGTGACACATGGCCAAATCAATATGGGGCGAACTTCCACCGGTAAGCGTCGCCGCGCCTCCTGAACGAGTCAAGGTCAAGAAGGCTGCGGCACAGGTAACCCAGGTGCTTCAGGAGGTGGGTGAAAATTCGATTGCGCTCAATGCGCTGGCGATGGAAAAGCGCAAGATGAAGCCGCTGTTCAAGGGCTTCAATCCCGAACAGATAACCCCCAAGGATCTCAACAGAGCGGGGATGATTTTATACAAGTTCGGCATGATCGATAATCACACCGCCGAGTTGATGAGTCGCGCAGGCGATGAGTTCGACAAGAAAGGCAAACTGGTCGACCCCAGCAAGGAAATCAACGCGCTGGAGTTTTTTGCCAATCGGATCATCGATATGAAAGAGAAGGCGCTGAGCGGCGATCCATATGCCAAGGCGCTATTGCCTGATTACATCAGGACCATCCATATCATGCAGAATCTTCAGGTGTTTGCCGAGTCGGGCGACAGTTACGAGATGCGCAAGATCAAGGACATGGAAAACAAGGGGCTGATCAAAAGAACGCCGGATGCCAAGGGCTGAGGCAGGCTGCACGATATAACGCGGAGAGTATTAATCTGCGGGCAATAAAAAAGGCCGCTGCACAGAGACCTGCACGGCGGCCAAACAAAACGCAGGATCAAGGGAGCTTGCAAATCCACGTCGATTTAACGCGCGCAGGTTAACCGCCATCACGCGCCCGAAAAATCCCCGCACAGGATATGCAGCATTACCTGGCGGGTAACAATTCGCAGCGAATGAGCCGGTTGCTCAATGAACGCGGTGGTTTAACGGTAAGCGGCTCAGGCGCTCGGCAAGCTGGAGTCTTTGCATCGGGTCTTCACTGAGCAATAGCGCGCGTTCCAGATCGAAACGTTCGGCCTGCGGGCATTCGAGCAACTGATAAAGGCTGGCGCGGGCCAGGTGATCGCTGCTGGTGGCCTGGCCCAGTTCGACGATGCGGTCGGCATCCTTGAGCGCCGCAAGAACATTATCGTTGATCTGGTGCAGATGCCGCAGGTTGCGCGACAACCGTTGCAGCATGCTGGTCGGGGTGGCGCGAGTCATATGCTCGGCGCGCAGCTGCATGGTTGGGCCGAACTGCCTGATCAACAGCTCGCGGCAGTCAGCGGGATAGAGCCTGCGCCCGCTGCAGGGGTCGAGCAGATGATCGGCACCCGGCACGCGCAACAGGAAGTGACCCGGGAAATTCACGCCTTCCAGGGTAATGTCCAGGCGCCGTGCGATCTCCAGCACAATCATTGCCAGCCCCAGTGGCTGACCTCGACGCTGCAGCACGATCTTGTGCAGAAGGGCCGAATCGGGTTTGGGAGGGTTCCAGTCATTCTGCTGAAAGCCCAGGGCATTGAGTTGCCGTAACAGCGGTTGGGCAAGTTCAGGCGCAGGCAGGACAGGCAGCGCTGAATTTATCTGGCGCTGCAACTGGGCCATTTCGCTCATTACCTCATGCCACTCGAAATGTGCGTCATGTTCGGTCGACACCCATAACGCAGCTTCAAACACCGAGGGCGGTGTCTGTTGCAGGCAGGCCAGGCAATGCTGACGTGGCGTCATGGACCACTCCGTGCGGCTCGAAATCCAGTGCGAAGACTCTTTGTAGCCCTGTGCGCGAATTTCGTCCAGCGCCACGTGTTTCTACTTGTTCAGGGCTTCTATCAGGTCGGGTGTCACATAGTGAGGACCGTCGAACAGGTACAGCGGATAGCCATCGAAAGCTGCAATCTGCGGTTTCAGTTCGGCCGCCGTTGCCGGGCGGAAGCCGCCGCCTACCTGCGGGCGAAAGGCTTCGACGATGATTCTGACGCGATTCTTGCCCAGCCGTTTGCGCAGGGCGTCGGCGTAGGTGCGGGCAACCGGAGCGGTGCGGGCATAGACACCCACACCATCCTGAAAGAACACACCGATATCGTCCGGCAGCCAGGTTTTCAGCCAGTCCGCTGTGGCGGCGGGCCCGATATTGGCGCCGTCGTAGACGCTGATCCACAGTGGTCTGGGCAGTTTCGCCAGCAGTGCCGGTAACTCCTTGGCACGACTCCAGCTGGGGTCGACCTCGGCGGGGAAGTACCAGCCGGTGACATTGAGCGGCGTTTTCACCTTGGCCAGTTGCGCCGAAAGCACCGCCAGCTGCTCGATATTGTCCCGCGAGCGGGTTTCGCTGAAGTACCCGGCCAGTCCGAGGATCACTTCCTGGGCCCACGGCTCCTTGCCGATCCGTGTCCAGTCCGGCAGCACCGGCACACTGGTCATCGGGGTGCCCGGTATGAACGCCTGATCATCGACCGCCGTCCACTGCACGAGCAATTGCCGTGCGCCGAGCCTGTCCCAGTTGCCGCTTATGCCTACCGTTGCGTTATCCGGTTGCCAGACGATGCCGACAACCCCCGGGCCCTGGGGCTGGATCAGCAGATACAGCTCGCTGGTGCCGAGGGCGATCGCCCCCACCAGCAGGGCGGCCACCGAGGTCTTGATCAATGTTGCCTGTCGCAGCAGTGCGGCCAGAGCCTTCAAACATTACTCCCTGATGGATGACGGGCGTGGATCACCACGAGAACGTCACGCGCGCGAAGACGCCTTCTGCACGGTCATCGCCAAATACCTTCTCGCGATACTGCACGGAGAAATCGACATACGACTGCGGTGCCTTGTATTTGTCTTCACGGAACCAGTAACGCACGCCCGTACCGACACCAAGACCGCCAGCGTTACCGGATGATGTGCTGCTACGGCCGAGGCTGTCGACTTCACTGCGCATCTTTGAATCGTAGTCCACTGCGGCGACTACGTGGGGAAACACCACCAGCCGCGGGCTGATACTGTCCAGACGGAAGCTGCGCCCGACCTGCCATTCACTGTTGAAATAGTTGCGCTTGTCCTGCAGATAGCGCCCGCCTTCAGCGTACAACTGCGAAGTCCACCAGCTCGGTACATCGACGCGCAGGTCGGTGCCGATGCTCGAGCCGTAGCCCAGGCGCACCAGCCAGTCGCCGTCGGCGTTCGAGTTGCCCAGCGGAAAGGTGCGTTCGAAGGCGCCGATCACGTTGACTGCGCTGAACGGTTTGACCCGGATACCGAGCGCGCCCTGCAAGGCGTCCGCGCCTGTGTCGGAGTCGCCTTCCTTGCTCCACAGCGTGTCGGTGACGCGTCCGTAAAGCTCGACGAAGCGCGCGTTACGGTAACCGAAGGGTCGCCAGAACACTTCGGTGCTGTTCTGCACGCTGTCATTGCTGCCGCCGGGCGCGCCGCTCAGGCCGCTGCTGGTGCTGGCACCGCGATAAGTCGTGGTATTGGTCAGGCCCCATTCACGGGACAGATCAGACACGGCGCGTCGGGTGTCGAACACCTGTTGCGCGGGCATCTGCAGATCGCCGGTCTGCTGGTAATCGAGGACGCGTTTGAAATAGGCGATGGCTTGCGCATCATCCGATGTGCGCATCGCGCTGTAGGCGGCATCCTGTACTTCGCGGGGCTTGAGACCGGACTGACGGTCGACACGCTTGAACGTATCCAGTGCGCCTTGATCATCGCCCGCCTGACTGAGGAAATAGGCAATCTGCACTTCATCGCCGGGTTGCAGTTCGCCCGCATCGCGAGCTTGCTGCAGACGTTGCAGTGCTTCACTCGGCTGGCCCATGGCGGCATACAACGAGGCCTGCTCACGCAGCGGCAGGTTGCCGACCGCCATTGCCTGAGCGAAGTCCTGACGTGCACCATCCTGATCGCCCAGGCGTTGACGCATTTGTCCGCGCTGGACGAGCAGGGTAGCGTCGTTACCATTCAGCGCCAGCGCTTCGGTGGCCGCAGAGCGCGCTTCGGCATACTGCCCTTGAGCGATCAATGCGCTGACCAGCAGTTTGCGGTAGGCCATCTGTTTGGGAAAACTGCGCACAGCCTCCCGCGCCTCGCTGACTGCGGTGTCGTTATCGCCGCGTGCCAATGCTTTATAGCCAGTGGCTGCCTTGTCGACCGCCACCTGCTCCTGAATCGCCTGCCGACGACGCGTCAGGACCTGTTGCGGCCCCAGTGCCTGCTCGGCCTCGTTGATCGCTGCCTGCGCTTCGTCCAGACGCTGCTGACGTTGCAGCGCCTCGATCAGCATCATGCGGTAATCGAGATTCTTAGGTGCCTGGGCAATGGCCTTGCGTGCATGACTGGCCGAGCCGTCGTAGTCGCGGTTGGCGTAGGCACGCAGCGCCTGATTGCCTTCCAGGTAGCCAGGCTTGGGGCGCGCCTTGGGGAAGCGGGCCGGGTGATCGCGGCGGTATTTGTCACGTTCTGCCAGGGCAATCAGATCACGCAACTGATCGGCATCCGCACGCTGACGCAACGCTTCGCGCGCCTTGGCGATGGCCAGGTCGTAGTCCTTGCGGTTGTAGGCCATGTAGGCTTCGTTGGCGATGGCATAGGCGGGTCCGGTCAACGGCAAGGGTAGTGTTTCCGCCTGGCTGAGCGGTGCAACAAGACCCAGGCCGCTCACCAGCAGCGACAGGATGAAGGGGCGCTTCATAGTGGCTGCTCCGTTTGATCGTCAGATCGGTAATGGTTGTGCTGACGTGCCACAGCCTGTTCGATGGTTTCTCTGGACAGCACGCCGATGTCGACCAGGTAATCGCCGATCCGGCCATGCACATGCGGGCGGTAGCCGAGCATGGCTTTCTGGAACACTTCGCGGTCCAGCAGGCCTTGCTCGATCAGCAGATCGCCGAGCAGTGGCGCTCTGGCTGGAAGCGGCTGACCCTCGACCACCTGAAGCTGACGCAACTGCGCGACGATGTCGCTTTCACGGGCAATCAACTGCACCGGCTCGGCACCCAGTTGCTCGGTAATCTGTTGCAGACCATCAGGCGGCAGCGGGCTGGCCACGGCAATTTCCTGGCGACCCAGCGCATTCATTTGCAACGGCACGACACGCCAGCGCAGGCAGAACTCATCGGCCAGCACATCGTTTGTCGCACGTTTGCCGGCAATGTCGAATACCCGTGGCAGGTCGTTCTGAAAAGCGATGGCCTCAGCCAGGGTTTCATCGTCGAGCCAGCCGTGGCTAAGCAAAATCCTGCCCAGCGGCAGCTGACGGGTCTGTTGTTCAGCCAGTGCGGTCTGCAGTTTTTCGTCGTTGATGGCTTGCCAGGACAGCAGCACGCTACCCAGGCGGCGTGGCGCTACGGCAATCAGGTCGGAAGACGGAAAGTCATGCATGGTCTTGTCCCAGACCAGCTTGCGGTTGAGCACCTTGCCCACCAGAAACATCCGCCAGGCGCGCGCTGCAGCCATGAAGTTGACGAAGTTGCCGACCACCATGCGCGGTATCGACAGCAAACCGTGCTGCCAGCCGTAAAGCACGGTAGTGAAGTAGCAGCGGTGCAGGATTCGCCATAGCAACGCGATGCCGTTGGCCACCAGCAGGTACTGAATCAGACCTGTGGTTTCAAACGGGGTCGGAAAGCTGGTGTTCCAGAGTCCGCTGGAGCGCAGCACAATCAACGCCAGCAATTGAATGAGGATAAAGTAAGCGAGGATGCTGACGAACGATGTCACCACGCCCTTACGATCCCGGAACAGCAGGTAACGGTTGGCCAACGAGCCAGTCCAGCCCATTTGCTCCCAGCCTTGCAAGCCGATACCCAACGTCCAGCGCGCCTTTTGGCGAAAGGCGGTGCGGAAGGTGTCCGGGAAGAATTCGCGCACGCACAGCGGCATTTCCAGCGTCGATTCATAAGGCTTGCGGAACCAGGACTTGCGCAGCACCCGAAATTGCACCGGAAAGCGTACGAAGATCGCTTGCATACCGTACTTAGCCAATCGCGCGCCGACGTCGTAGTCCTCGGTCAGGCTTTCGGTATTGAACGGCTGGTTCTGGTTTTCATCCGCCAGCACCATCAGTGCACGCCGCGAGAAGCAGGTGCCGACGCCAGCCGAAGGCACGGTGTCAGTCATGCTTTCGCGTACCACCAGATCCTTGCCGTGCCATTCGGCAAACTCGTCCATGTAGGTGCCGGCCACCCATTCGTACCAGTTGCGTTCCAGCGACACGACCGGCAACTGAATCATGTCCTTGCGCGGCAGCAGGTAATTGAACAGGCGCAATTCAAGCGGGTGCAGCACGTCTTCGCTGTCGTGCAGGATGGTCCCGGCGAACTGTACGGCGTGAGTCTTTTCGTACAGAAAAATCGCCTGGATCACCCAGTTCAGGCAGTCGGCCTTGCAGGTGGGGCCGGCGTGCGGCACCTCCACGCGGTGCAACTGCTTGTAGCGGCGACGCATTCGCTCCACTTCATCGATGGTGCGCTGGTCGTTGATGTAGGTGCCGACGAACACCACGTAGTTCTGATAGTCGAGCGTCGACACCATGTTTTCGATCATCGGCGCGATGACGTCGTATTCCAGCCATGCCGGGACCATGATTGCCAGCGGCTGCTCGTCGCGGGCAATCAACTGCTCGGCAGTCAGTGGCCGGTAGCGACGTTCGGCGGTGAACTTGCGGTACAGCCGCCGCGACCAGTACCAGATATCGATGAACAGGTCATCGATACTCGATACCAGAATGATCAGCCCGACAACGATCGTCGCGACTTCCAGCACGCTGTAGTAATGGGCCAGCCAGTAAGGCCAATAGAGCGACGTCATTGCGGCGGCCTGTTACGAGCGATTGTGACGGGCGCTACGGCCAGCCAGCAACAGAATGAGAAAAAGTACGATGCCGGCCGGGATCAGCCACAGCAGCGATGGTTTGCGCCAGGCGTCGATGCCGGTGCTTTCCTCCTCCTCGATCATCTGGCTGCCGGTCGGGTCCTTGGCGTCGAAGGTGGCGATCGGGCCGCTGTCAGCCAGCACCGCGGCGTTGCCACGTTCCAGCAGTAACGGACGTTCGAAAACCGGGGCCTGACCGCCCAACGAGCGATAGACCATGCCGTGCTGGCCGCCGGCTTCGATCACTTGCAGCGAAGCCAGGTGGTTGAGCGACTTGAGGTCGAGCAGCGTCTGTTCTTTGTGGTTGATCAGCAGGTGCCCGTCGTTGCTGGCCTTGACCGACTCGGCCCCGTCCTTGACCGGCAGTTCGAAGGCCAGGAACGCCTTGGCCGGTGTCACGGCGACGCTGGCGTCATCGCTGACGCTGAGCTGTGCACGCAACGGCGAGACGCCGGAAGCGCTGGCGATGCGGATGACTTGCGGCAGGCTGCTGGCCGGGCGCTCAAGGTAGCCCTTGGGCACCATGATCTGCGTGTCGGTGGCGAAGCGTGCCGCCATGCCCGAGAAGTTTTCGTCAGGCGTGACCTTGTCCAGCACGATGTGGCTGGTCGGCAATACCGAGATCGGGAACGCTTGCGGCGTTTCCAGGCACTGGTTGCTGACCGGCTGACGCTGGAAGGACACGCGCAGGACGTTCTGCGCCGCCAGTGCGTACTGCGGAATGCGGGCTTCGATGCGCTCTTTCTTGCCATCGGCAGTCAGTTGCATCGCACCGATCAGGTAATCGTTGAGGAACAGCGTGGCAACCGGTGGTGTACCCGATGCGCCCGGGGCGGCAGCGATATCGATCATCGCAGTCACCGGTACCCGACCGTCATAGGCAACGCTGCCCAGCGGGAACGAGGCGCTCCAGTCGGTTTTTGCCAGCACATCCACCGTGCCGGGCTTGCCGCCCAGACGGGTCAGCGCGACGCGACCGTCTTCGCTCAGCGGCATGGCGGCTTCTTCGCCAATGGTCAGCTGACGATTGCGCGCCAGTTTGTTCCACGCCGAACTGAACAGGCCAATGGCCTTGTTGGCCGACTCCGGCTTGATCATCAGCAGCGCACGATTGCCCAGCAGGGCCAGGCTTACGTCATCCCCGGTGCTGTTGGCGAGCGGCTTCTTGATGTGACGCTCGCGCCACTGGCCCAGTGCGCTGGCCGCCGAAGCATCCAGACCCTGCACCTGCGCCTGGAGAGCGTCCATGGCGTCGTCGATGGCCTTGAGCAGCTGTGGATCGCTGATCGCCAGGTCGGCCTGCAACGCAGGTGTCTGGCCAAGCATCAACAATGCACCGATTTCCGCCGGGTCGCGCAGGGTGTACTGGCCCTTGCCTTCGAGCCCTGCAAACGCCGGAATCTGCTTGAGTTCCGCTGGAATAGTCAGGCCGCTCAGGTCCACGCTGTCCTGCACCGCAGGAAACGGCAGGATGCGTGCCTGCTTGCCGATGCGCTCCAGCGCTACGCCCAGACGCCAGGCGGCATCGTAGCTGGCGTTCGACAATGTGCCGGGTGCGACCAGCAGGCCGGGTTTGCCGGGCAGTGCATTCCATACCGCGCCGACGTCCTGCAACTGGCTGGCGTCATAGCTGTACGTCAGGCGCGTGTGCGGGTCGATGCGCAACACGTTGCCGATCGCACGTTCGTCTTCGCAAAGCACTTTCGAGATCACCGACGACCAGGCGATCCCCAGTCGTACCGAACCGCTTTCCCGTGCTGCCTTGTCGACACCCAGCGTCGCGCTGGCATTGCCCTGTTCTTCATTGAGGCCCAGCGCGCGTACCGGATATCCGTCCAGCGACAGCAGCAGCGTGTTGCGGCCAGCCTCGCCGTTCAGGTAGCTGGCATCGAAATTCAGCGTGGCCTCGGTCAATGGCACATTGGCCGGCACCGGCAGGTACAGTTCGCGGCGTGCGTCGGTAGCATTGAGGATGATCGGGCGATCGATACCCAGCTCCCTCAGCTCGATCACGCGCTCCTGGCGATTGTCGGCAGTGATTCGGTTGATCGCCTGGGTCAGGGGGCTTTCGGCAGCCAGGGCGAATGCAGGCATCAGCGCCAGCAGGCTCATCCCGCAGGCAAGTACGCCAAACGCGCCCATGTTTACGGCAACGGAAGATTTCATCGTGCAGATCTCGGTAAAGGCTCAAGGCCATTGGGTCTTGATACAGGCTGCCGGTCTGCTACAACGTTTTTCGGGCACTCGGTCTGAACCGGGTGCCCGTATCGTTTGCGGACTGCTTCCTGCGGATTGTTTTAGGGTTTGTTTGCGCTGCCTGCGCGTCCTTTTTGCTAACTGGCCATCGAGCGCAACTCTGCATGTTCGTGCTGAGGCTTGATTCGCGTATCCAGTTGCATGTCCACCGGGTCCTGGCGCTGACGCGGCAGCTCGGCGACAAATTCATCCACCGGACGGCCCATCAGGGCATCGACGATCCGTGAGCTGGCTTTGCCGTCGCCATAAGGATTGGCTGCGCGGGATGCGTTCTGCCACAGGGCGTCGTCGTCAAACAGGGCGTTCACGCCGCGAATGATGGCGTCCGTTTCGGTGCCCACCAGGCGCACGGTCCCCGCTGCGACCGCTTCCGGGCGCTCGGTGACATCGCGCATGACCAACACCGGCTTGCCCAGCGACGGCGCTTCTTCCTGCACGCCACCGGAGTCGGTGAGGATGACGTGGGCACGTTGCATCAGGCGCACGAACGACAGGTAGTCCAGCGGTTTGATCAGGTGCACGTTGGGCAGGTCGCCCAGGTGCTCGGTCACCGGCCCCAATACGTTGGGGTTCAGATGCACCGGGTAGACGATCTGTATGTCGTCACGCCTGGCGAGTTCGCCCAGCGCCTTGCAGATGTTGAGGAAGCCGTCGCCGAAGTTCTCACGGCGATGCCCGGTCACCACCAATACCCTGCGCTCGGGCACCAGGAACGAAAACTGGCGATCCAGGGCATGACGCAACTGGCGATTGCTGTCGATTCGCTGGGCCGTCAGGTGCAGGGCGTCGATCACGGTGTTGCCGGTCACGAACGAGATGCCCTGCAGGCGTTCGCCCAGCACGTTGCGGCGCGACTCGGCGGTAGGCGCGAACAGATGATCGGAAATCAGATCGATGCAGCGACGATTCATCTCTTCAGGCCACGGCTGACGGATATCGCCGGTGCGCAGACCGGCTTCGACGTGGCCGATGGGGATGCGGCGATGAAAGGCCGACATGGCCGCCACCATCGCTGATGTGGTGTCGCCATGAACCAGCACCTTGTCCGGCTTCATCTCGTCCAGAATCGGGTCGATCGCCGCGTAAAGCGCAGCCGTCAGAGAATTCAGCGTCTGATCCGGGCGCATCACATCGAGGCTGTAGTCGGCTTTGAGCTCGAACATGTCCAGCACCTGTTGCAGCATGCTTTGATGCTGCCCGGTAATGCAGATTCTTGAGTCGATACCCGGCTCTGCAGCCAATGCTCTGACCAAGGGAGCCATTTTGATGGCCTCCGGACGAGTACCGAAAATGGAAAGGACCTTCATTCTGGGGTGCAGACCAGCCATTATTTCCTCCCGCGCCTTTAGCGCGCCGCACAGCAGCAAAAACCAGGCTGAGAACAGCTTGGTGAGACTGCGAGTTGATGAGTTTCTCGGGCGGAAAGATCGGAGTTTGTGGCTCGATGTTCACTTCAGTGTGAATGTAGCAATATGCCTTGTTACCCGGAATTGTCGGGATTATTAGCAGAACAAGATAATAAAGCAAAACGTTTTATTAAGTATTTTTCAAAGTAACAATGGGTAGGAACTTTAGTTTTTCACCACGGTCAGTACAGGGTTGTATTTTTTGAAAAAAGGCGCTTAGGTCAATGAATACGGGGTCTTCGGGGGCTCTTGGTAACGCTTTTCCTGCTGTTTTGAGTGCTGGGTTATTCGCTGTAATTCTGGATGATGGCAAAAAGTTCCAACAAAAATATCAACAGCGAGGTGTGTGTCACTACAGCAGAATCCTGACGCCTGTTTAATGACAGGAAGAGAGAAGGGGTTCACAAAAATGACGCTGATATAATGACGCTTGGGAACTTTGATTATGTACCGAGTTTGACACACTGAGCGGCAGACGGGATGTTAGGAATTAGCTTAGATGCTGTTCAAATTTGCGCGGCATATACAGTATTGAGTTGTAGCAGCAATACGGGTGATTGCCCAGCCATTAAATGAGAATGATTGGCGACCCCCTCGCAATGAGGGGAGTCGCAGCCCACAGCGGAATCAGTCTTTCGCCTCGGCCGGTTCCGACAGCTCGCTGAGCGCGGTCGCGTTGTTCTTGAACGCCGCGGCGAACACGGCGCGATTCTTGGCCATGTAAATGCTCGCGTCCTCTGCATGCTTCTCCGAGATCCCCGGCACGTTCTTGATCAGGACGTCGGTAAGAAGCTCGGCCAGCTCGAGCATTTGGTCGTGCGCATCGGCGAGTTTACGGTCCACGAAAGTAGTCTCCAGATCGCGGGTACTGCGGTAAAGGGTTTCAACAGCCATTTTGGCCTCGTCGTCTTATCCAGTGTTGAAAGGGCTAGACCCGGACGTTCAGGGCGTCGTGCTCTGACCAGCGGGTATGCAAAGCATTGATCGTGCATGACCAGCGCGCCGGTCAGGTGTAGCGGGGCACTGCGTGAAGACCTTTAGGGAGGCTGGCCTGCGACGCAACAGCAGAAGCGATTTCTCGATTACTGTGTTTTTATACAGTAAAAGCCATGTGCCAATCAAGCCCCGCCTGAATAGTGGCGTTTACGCATCTTTTTTGCGCTGCAAATGTGCCTTGCGACAACCCGCCGCGCTCTCAACCATAGCCTATGGCCCTGTTCCTGCTTTAAAAAGCAGGCCACAAGGGTGTCACGAGTACCCGGCATCATCCGGTCGGCATAAACGAAGGTTCAGAGGTAACGCGTCATGGGGAATAAATGGGCAGTAAAGATAAGACACCGCGTACATGCGCAGGCCGAGTCACTGGGCAACCTGTGTGTGGAGAGCTTCCACTTTCTCGCCCTGTTCGCGATCGGCGCGATCACTGCCTGGGCGTCAGTGGTCGCATTCCTGGGGATGGTCGAGAAAGGCAACGTCACGGTCGATGACATCCTGCTGCTGTTCATCTACCTCGAACTGGGGGCGATGACCGGGATTTATTTCAAGACCAACCACATGCCCGTGCGCTTCCTGATCTATGTTGCGATCACTGCACTGACCCGGCTGCTGATTTCCGACGTGTCCCATCACAACCCGCCGGACATCGGCATCATCTACCTGTGTGGCGGCATCCTGTTGCTGGCGTTTGCGATTCTGGTGGTGCGCTATGCGTCGTACAAGTACCCGTCAGCGAAGATTCCCGATTCGTCCAGCACCGTCAAAGGTGCAGTGACGGAAGAAAAGGGCGAGATCTGATCGAAGGCAGTGGCGGCATCTGTGCAAGATGCCGCCAGCAATGTTGCTGGACAGGAGCCCAATCAGTTCAGCCAGACCCCGGCACGCCAGTGCCAGCCGTCACCGGCGCTTTCCCAGTGCGGATGTACATAGTGATAGCCGGGACGCTCTGCTTCCCAGTGGCCATGCACCGGCACGAAACGCTGGCCGTTCCAGTGCCAGTAACCGCGTGCCCATATATAGCCGGGACGAGGCGCCGGTTCCACCTCGACGACGCGTTCCGGTGGCGGTTGTGGCGCGATCACTTCTTCAACGTATTCGTGATGGACATGCGGCCGTTCATGAACCACGCGCTCCTCGACACAGCCTGACGCTATCGCAAGTGATGCGATCAATACCCCATAACGTAAGTACATGTTGCCTCCTCGGAATCAACCGCAGGTGCAGTGGCGCTGAGCTCAGTGCCCAGTCGCTCGAATGTTTCTGCGCAAGGATTGTTGTAGCAGGATGTATCTGTACTTTTGCTGAAGAGGAGGAAGGGGGAATGATAGCGAAAGGCCGGTTTTACTGGGGGGAAAGCCCGTTCAAGCAGGCTGGAAAATATTGAGCGGCATCGGGATAGTCTTGCTCTGTGCAGTGCCAACAACGGCACTGCACAGCGGGGAAGGGCAGGAGTGCATCAAACCCCGGCATTCACCGTTGCCTGGCTCTGTGGCCACAGACCATTGGCCGGGACAGGTGTCTTTTTCAGCGTCGCGCCATCAGTCATCGCTGCAAGGATCTTGATCGCGCTGTCGCCACGTTCGATGGCGATGCCGAATTGCACGCTTTCTATCAGCTTGCGCAGGCGTTGTGGGTCATTGCGTTGGGCAGCGCTGATCAAGCGCTTGGCAACGACGCCGCATTCGTTGGACAAGGTCAGCATGATGCTGCCGTCCAGCCCTTGAATGCTCAGATTCACCCGATAGTCAGGGTGAAACGTGTCCGTGATCATCTGAAAAGGATTGTCCATATCATTCACCTGCTCAATGGTCTGCATAAGTTGACCGGGTATTAGTCCTTTTGGTTCTCGACGACTGATCAGCGGTTGCGTTACTCCTGCGCTTGCTGCTGACGGTGTTGCTGTCGTCTTTCGCGTTGATGACAGGGTTTCGTTTAGAGAAGCTTTGACGCATTCACGACGTTCAGTTCGCGCCAGAAAGTGGCCGTCCTGATGGCCTGCCTCGTGGCGCGTACTACAGGGCTTTGCATGGTTCGGGCCATATTGCAGGGGCGATGCGCTAGAAGCCGCCGAGCGGGCGCACTCCGCAGCCGCTTCCTGGTTGGCTTTGCCACAGGACGAGCCGTTCAGTTCGGTTGAGAACAGTGCTTTCCAAGCCGGGCGAAAACAGCTGCCGGACATGGCCTGCTCGTCTCGCGAATGCGTTTTGCTTATGACTTTTTCGAGTGATTGTCTGACACTCCGACAACCGAATCTTGACGTCAGAGATTCGTAAAGACGGGGTCGAAACCGTACTCGCCCACTGTCCAGGTTCTGACGTTGAGCGTCGTGCTGCGGAGCTGCGGGATGAGTGTTGAACGCTTGTCGGTATGACTGGCTGACTTGCCTGCTCATGGAAGCGAGCAGCATGTTTTTTTGCTCGCCGATAGTGCTCAGGTACAGCGCTCGGGCTGCACGGCGCTGAATGTTAAATTCGATGGACGGCACCCGGCGATCGAAATGGCGGCGAGGCTAGCGACGGGTCAAGGTGGCCAAAGCTGTGCAGCGAGCGTTTGTGGTGCGTACTGATTGGGGCGTGAACCCATGGCGAACAAAAAGGGCGAACCGTTGCCGGTTCGCCCTTTTCTTGCAAAACGTGTCAGTGAAGCATCAGGTCAGACGAGCGGCTTCTTTCTCCTGCTCTTTTTCCAGAAATTCTTCTTCGAGCAGCGCGTCCGGACTGACCGGATCTTCATCCTGTTCGGCAATGGTCGGTGCGGCGCCTCGTTTGCCGCGCAGTTTGCCAAACAGATGCTCGAGGGCGTGATCGAGTTTTACAGCAGCGCCATCCACAGCCTGATCTACCGTATCGGCCTTGTGGGAAACAGAAATGGGTTGGTGTCCTTTGGGGCGAGCTTCCATCTGGCACTTGATGTCGTGCGGGCCAGGCTTGTCGCCGTTTTCGTCGCGGATGTGGACTTCCACGCGGGTCAGGTTTTCATCGTAGTGTTCGAGCGTGCTTTCAACGGTGGTACGAACCCACTCCTCCAGTCGGATACTGCTTTCGATGTGATTATCGCTATTGACCTGGATTTGCATAGTTAATCCTTATTAGGGCTTGCTCGTGCGAGGCTGGACTGCACGATTCCTGGCGGAATCGATTTCGTTTGCGCTCATTCACAGTGTTGGCGGCAATGGCCTGACAATTCAACCCCAATGTGTAAGAAATATTTCGCAGCAAAAAATGGCTGCCCTGGCGCGAGGTTACGAATCGGGAACGGACGCAGAGCGTCCAGAACGGCATTCCCACGCGGAGCGTGAGGAACGAGAGGTGTCCGGGAGAACACTGCTCTCGCGCTCTGGCGTCCGAAACTAGAACGCGACCGACGTCTGTACGTACACCGTGCGCGGTTCGCCGACGTATTTGCCGCGGTTGTTGTCGTCGAACGAGCGGGTGTAGTACTGGCGGTTGAAGATGTTCTTCATCCCGACCGCTACGTTGAGGTCAGACAGTTTCGGGCCGAAATCGTAGTTGGCTCGGGTGCTGAACAGCATGTACCCAGGGATCTTGCCGGTGCTGCCATCGGCGCTTTCAGTCGAGGTATTGGCGTTGTCGGCAAACTGGTCGCTCTGGAAGGAGCTGTCGAAATTGAGCTTCCACGGCCCTTCGGTGTAGCTGACGCCCATCGTTCCCTTGTGCTTTGACGAGAACGGCACGCGATTGCCCTTGTTCGGGCCGTCTTCGCGGATCGTGGCGTCGACGAAGGCGTAGGTCGCGTAGATATCGTAGCCGGCCAGCATCGGGCTCAGGCCTTCCAGTGCATAGTTGACGCTGGTCTCGATGCCCTGATGGCGCGTCTCGCCGCGTGCGATCACCGTGTCGTTGGTCTGGTTGCTGTCGTACTGGTTGTCGAAATTGATCAGGAATGCGCCGATCTCGGCCCGCAGGTTGCCATTGTCGTAGCGTGTGCCCAGTTCCCAGGTGCGGGCTTTTTCCGGTTTGACTTCATCCCCGGTGACGCGGTTAGGCATCTGGCTGTACTGCACGCTGCCGAACGAGCCTTCGGTGTTGGCGTACAGGTTCCAGGTGTCGGTCAGGTGATAAAGCACGTTCAACGCCGGCAACGCAGTGCTGTAGTCGCCCTGGTAGCGTGCGTTGGTGAGGTTGTTGTTCTGCGCGGTGTCGATCATCTCGTAGCGAACGCCCGGCGTGATGGTCCACTTGCCGATATCGATGCGGTCGTCGATGTAGAACGCATGCGCTTCGGTCGCGCCGCGTGTGTCGCGGTCGTTGCGGCTGGCGGTGGTCGGCAGGTTGCCGGTGACCGGTTCGCGGTAGCGCAGTTCGTGACCGGCTTCGTTGACGTAGCGGTAGCCAACGCCGACTTCATGCCAGGTTTCGCCCAGCGCAAAGCCTTGCGAGAAGCGCGTTTCCAGACCGCGTACCCAGTATTCGCGGGGCGACAGGGAAACGAAGCTGCCCTGATCCAGATAGCCGCTGCGCAGGGTCTTGGTGAAGAACGTGTTGGCGGTGAAGACGCGCGCGTCCTGTTCGTAGCGATAGCCGAAGTTGAACATCGTGCGACGGCCCCAGAACTTGTCCTTCAGGCGCGTCGACTGGTAAGGGTCGGCGTCGTAGTCCTTGACGCTCAGGCCGCCGGGCATCTGCGCTTCGCCATCGTAGTACTGTGCCATGGCGTTGAGGCTGTTGGCTTCGTCGATCTGGTATTTACCCTTGAGGATCAGGTCGTCGATTTCGGTATCGCTGTGTTCACGCCAGTCACCGCCGCGCACGCCGGAATACAGAATCGCACCGCCCAGGCCGTTGTCTGCGGTGCCGCCGGCCAGCAGGTTGCCGGTGGTCTTGAAGCCGTCGTGGCTGGACGACGGGCTGGTCTCGGTTTGTATGCCGCCTTTGAGAGTAGGTGCATCAGGGATCGCGCGGGTCACGAAGTTGACGATGCCGCCCACGTTCTGCGGACCGTAACGGACTGCGCCACCGCCACGCACCACATCGACTGCGTCCATGTTGCCCATGCTGATCGGTGCAAACGACAGTTGCGGCTGGCCATAGGGCGCGAATGGCACCGGGATACCGTCCATCAGCACGGTAGAACGCGACGCCAGGCGTGGATTGAGGCCGCGAATGCCGAAATTCAGCGCCATGTCGTGGCTGCCGGTGCCGTTGTTGTCCGGCGCATTGACGCCCGGAATGCGATTGAGCACTTCACGCGCCGATGTCGCTCCGACCCGCTCGAACTCCTCACGACGAATCACGTCACGTGCGCCGGGATGTTCGAAAACGTTGGTTTGCTGCGCCGCACCCAGCCAGTCGCCTACCACCGTGGAGACACCCAGTTCGATCGGCGCGCCAACAGCATTGACCGGTTGCAGGGTGAAGCCGTTATTGCCATCGGCCATGGCCTGCAGGCCGGTGCCTTCGAGCAAGGCGTTGAGGCCCTGCTCAGGTGTGTACTGACCTTCCAGGCCACGGCTTTTCAGGCCGCTGGTGATTTGCGAACCATACGAAATCAGCACGCCAGACTCACGACCGAACTGGCTCAGCGCCGCTTCAAGCTCGCTCGGCGCAATGTGATACACCTTGGGTGCGACTTCTGCGGCCTGCACCATCGACAGACTGCCGACCGAGAGGCTGGCACCGAAAATGACATGGCGCAATGTGCGCACCAGCGGTGAAAGTTGAGTAGGGCGGGCTGACATGCAGGAGTCCTTTGACCGGAAGGTTGAGAGAGGCTTTCCCTGTCTGTCACGCGAGGGTCGAAAAACGGCTCACGCTTTTTGAAAAATTTTAGCCGGCCAGCGCAAATCCAGCTGTCATCCAAAAACCGCTGTGTGACGCAGAGCGTCACGAACGGCATTCCCACGCGGAGCATGGGGACGATAGTCAGCGGAGTTTCAGTCCCGTATTTCGGGCTCTTCAGGATGTGTACGTCACCATGAGGACCCGGCGTGGAAACGAGCAATCACGATCAAACCCGCGCCTGCACGTTCACCCAATACCGCGTGAAGCGTTGCACGCGCACCGGGAGGGCGCGTTCGAGCATGTCGAGGATGCGCTCGCTGTCGGCCAGCGGGTAACTGCCGGAAATAAGCAGCCCTGCAACCTTCGCATCGCAATTGAGACGACCGCGGCGGTAGCGGCCCAACTCTGCAAGAAAATCCACCAGCCTCATGCGCGACGCCACCAGCATCCCGTCCGCCCAGGCGCCACTGCCTGCGTCCAGCGGACGAACCTTGTCCCAGGCATCACGACTGAACGTCACCTGTTGGCTGGCCAGCAGCATCAAACCGGGGCCGCTCTTGCCGGCAGGGACTATTTCAAGGGCTCCGGCAAACACGGCCAACTGCGTGCGCCCATTCAGTTGACGCAGGTTGAAACGACTGGCGCCTGTCGACGCCCTGACCGAGCCTTCGGCACTCAACAGGTTCAGCGGGCGCGTGTCCGCCGAGGCCGTCATGAGGATTTCGCCCTGCAGCAGTTCGATCAGGCGCTGCTGAGCATCAAAACGCACATCCACCGCGCTGGCAGTATTCAACTGCACCTGACTGCCGTCGCTCAACGCCACTTTGCGCTGTTCACCCACGCCACTGTCGTAGTCGGCCAGCAAAGGTTGCAGGGCGATCTGCTCGCGCAGGCTCCAGCCCGCTGCCGAGCCTGCGCCGAGCAGCAACAGCAGCTTCAACGCATGCCGACGGCTGGCGGACTTCGGCGCATTGAGTGCCGCGTGCGCCAGCGGCGAGGACAGTCCACTCAGGCGCTGATTGACCCGCTGCATGTGCGCCCACGCCCGTTGATGCTCGACGTTGCCATTGAGCCACAGCTGCCAGGCGTGCTGACGGCGGGCATCCAGCGTGCCCTCCTGCATTTCCAGCAGCCAGCCAACGGCCTGCTGTGCCACGGCGGGCGAGATGTCGGATTTGTTCAGGGACTCGCTGTTGGTGTTCATAGGGCGAAATAGCAGCGCAGGGCGGCCTTGTGCAGATGGCGCTTGACCGTGGCGATGGAAATACCCAGTTCGGCAGCGATCCGGCCATGGCTCAAACCGTCGACCTGCGACAGCAGAAACGCCTGCTTGACCAGGGTCGGCAGGCCGTCCAGCAGTTGATCGAGTTCCACCAGGGTTTCGAGAATGATCGCCCGCTCTTCTTCCGAAGGCGCCACGCTCTCCGGCAATGCGGCCAGTGCCTGATAGTAAGCGTGCTCCAGGTCCTGACGC
Source organism: Pseudomonas sp. BS3767 (assembly GCF_900099665.1). Lineage (NCBI taxonomy): Bacteria > Pseudomonadati > Pseudomonadota > Gammaproteobacteria > Pseudomonadales > Pseudomonadaceae > Pseudomonas > Pseudomonas sp. BS3767. Next base: position 225,145 of record NZ_FNCX01000003.1, read on the forward strand.
CGGTAGTGATTGCACAGCACGCGCTTGGCAATCGTCGTCAGAAAGGCACGCGGTTCGATAATCTGCGGCGTATCGCGTGCGCCCAGGACCTTGATGAAGGTGTCCTGCGCAAGATCTGCCGCGCTGTGCGGGCAGCCGAGCCTGCGCCGCAACCAGGTCGTCAGCCAGACGTTGTGTGCCCTGTACAGGCCTTCGACAGTGTGATTGAGAGCGGAGTGGGCGACGGGCATCACGGGGAAACAATCCACGGGGACTCATTGATGGCGTGGATTCTGGCAGACTCTTTTGCGTATGAGAATATTTATCATTAATATTGCGGTTCATTTGTCCCGTTCGGGATGAATGGCGCACACCGCCGGCTTTTGTTGCGACCCCTTCCTGGCCGCTTGTGACCGGCTTCCCTGGTTTCATGAATCAATGCAGACCCTTTGATGGATGTCACCACCGCAAGCCGCCCGTTGCCGGAAAAGCGCACGGCAAAAACCGGAACCAGGGGCGTGACGGCGGCCTATCGCATTGCCATTGTCTCGCGGACACTGGCTGCGGTATTTGCCGGTTACCTGCTGGCGTCGTTGTTCAGTACCTGCATCGCACAATGGCTGCCGATTACCCGCGCCGAAGCGGTGGTGACGGGGATGATGTTCTCGTTTCTCGCCTATCTGGGCGCGGTGCTCTGGTGTTTTGCCTGCCGCACGGCGCTGCAGGCGTGGGTCGGGGTGCTGACGCCCTGTGCACTGCTGGGCGCGGCCTACGCCTGTGGTCGGTGGTTGCTGTGAAGGAGGGTTTTCGCCAGTCGATGGCCTGGTTGCACACCTGGGTCGGTTTACTGTTTGGCTGGTTGCTGTTCGCGATTTTTCTGACTGGCACGCTTTCCTATTTCAAGGACGAGATTACCCACTGGATGCAGCCGGAGATTCCGGTGCGCGCCCTTGATGCAGGCGCCAGCGTGCAACAGGCTCAGCTTTATCTGCAAAGCCATGCCGCCGGGGCTACGCGCTGGTTCATCAGTCTGCCCGATCAGCGCACGCCCGGCCTGATGGTCGGCTGGCTGCCCGAAGGCAAACAGGGCCAGCGCAACAACTTCGTACGCAAGCTGCTCGATCCGCAGACCGGTAGTGAGGTGCAGGCGCGTGACACACGCGGTGGCGATTTCTTCTACCGGTTTCACTATCAACTGCAGATGCCATATCCCTGGGGCCGCTGGCTGGCAACCAGCGCCGCGATGGTGATGCTGGTCGCGCTGATCACCGGCATCATCATTCACAAGAAGGTTTTCAAGGAGTTCTTCACCTTTCGTCCGCGCAAGGGCCAGCGTTCCTGGCTGGACGGGCATAACGCGCTGGGCGTGCTGGTGCTGCCGTTTCACCTGATGATCACTTACAGCAGTCTGGTGATCTTCATGTCGATGGTGATGCCCGCGAGCATTCTCAGCCAGTACGACACCGTCCAGGCCTTCTACAGCGAAGCCTATCCGTTTCCGGAAACGGTCAAGCGCGAAGGCACCGCTGCGCCGCTGGTGGCGCTTGCGCCATTGGTCAACGCAGCGAATGCGAAATGGGACAGCGGTCAGGTGGGTCGGGTTATCGTTAATAATCCGGGCGACAGCACCGCTTCGATTCTGCTGACGCGTGACGACAAGGGCAGCATTGTGCCGGACCGGGGCGGGGCGCTGACGTTCAGCGGTGCCAGCGGCGAACTGTTGAACGAAGTGCCCGAGCGCCCGCTGGCGCTGCTGATTTCCAGCGGGATGTATGGCCTGCACGTGGGCCATTTCGCCGAACCGTTGCTGCGCTGGCTGTACTTCATTTTTGGTGTCGCCGGGACTGCAATGATCGGCACCGGGTTGGTGATGTGGCTGGGCAAGCGTCAGCTCAAACACGCCAAGACCGGCGTGCTGCCGCTGGAACTGCGTGTGGTCGAAGTGCTGAACATTGCCAGCATGTCCGGGTTGATGATCGCCGTGGCCAGCTTTTTCTGGGCCAATCGTTTGCTGCCTGTCGGATTCGTCGGGCGTGCTGATTGGGAGGTCAGCGCGTTCTTCACGGTTTGGGCCGTGTCAGTCATGCATGCTGCGCTGCGCAAGGGGCGTAGCGCATGGCGAGAACAACTGTGGCTCGGCGCGCTGCTGTTCGCCGGTCTGCCGGTGCTCGATCTGCTGATCTGCGGTCGCTATCTGCTGGATGCGTTGATGTCAGGAAACCTGATGTTGGCGGCTTTTGACCTGACGGTGCTGGTCATCGGGCTGTTCCTGGGCTGGGCGGCGCTGAAGTTCAAGGCTGCGCCTGCCGGTAAAACCTCCCGCGTCTCGTTGCCGGTCGTACCTCAGGAGGCCCCCTGATGATGCTGGCGGCCTTGCTCTGTTATGTGGGGTTCACGTGCCTGTGTCTGTCCATGGCCCGACATTACGGTGAACTGCTCAAGGGGCCGTTGACCGAACCGCGGCGACGGCTGCTCAAACTGGCCGGCTGGGGGGCGCTGTTACTGTCGTCGTGGGCTGCGGTTCATGACTGTGGCTGGATGATGGGGACGGTGTACTGGTTCGCTGCGCTGATGGGCAGCGCGGTGTTGCTGGTTGCGTTGCTGTCGTTCCGTCCGCGTTGGGTGCTGGCACTGGCGGGGTGTGGGGCGCTGTTGAGCCCGTTGGCCGCGGTAGGTCAGTTATTGGCCTAACGCCGTTCTGTATTCACCCGGTGTCGCCCCTGTGGCCTGACGAAAGCGGTTGCTGAAATGGCTGGCGCTGGCGAACCCGCAGGCCAGCGCGATCTCGCCCAGCGGCTTGCCGGTGCCGCGCAGTAACTGGCGCGCCCGCTCGATACGCCGCGCCAGCAGGTACTGGTGCGGCGGCAAACCGAAGCTTTCGCGAAACATGCGTGCGAAGTGGTATTCCGACAGCGCGCACAGGCCGGCCAGTTGGCCAAGGCTCAGCGGGTCGGCGAGATGCATTTCGATGAAGTCCACCAGGTGCCGGCGCAGGTGCGGCGCCAGGCCGCCTTTCAAGCGCAGCCCTTCGCGCAGTCCAGCCTGGCTGAGCAGCGCATGGCTGACCATCTCGTGCGCCAGGCTGCTGGTCAGCAGGCGCTCGCCGGGTTCTGCCCAGTTCAGGCGAATCAGCTGCCGGAAGCGTGCCGCCTGTGCGGGGTCTTCCAGAAAGGTGTTTTCCCGCAGTTGCATCTCGCGCGGCTCACGGTCCAGCAGGGTCACGCAGCCCAGCGCAAACTGTTCCGGGCTGAAATACAGATGCGCCAGACGGATCTCGCCATTCACTACCCAGGCGGACTCATGGCCGGCAGGCAAGATGCACAGTTTGCCCGGCGCGCCTTTCTGGTCGGGTCTGCCGCGGCGAAAGGTCCCGGTACCGTCCTCGATATAGCACGACAGCGTATGGTGGGTCGGTGCGTGATATTCCTGCGAGTCATGCCGATTGTTCCACAACGCCGCCACCAACCCGTCGCCCAGCGGCGCGCTTTGCTCCAGATGGGCATTGGGCGAACTGTTCAGGGCCTGAAAGACCTGGATGGATTCAATGGTGGGCATGACGATTCCTCTAGGATTTGTATCCTACTCGCTGGCGACGCCGCTGCCAGTAGCGCTTGAAGCAAATGCGCAAGATTGTGCAAGCGCTGGCAGACCGGCACGCAGCAGACTGATGGCTCATCAAGGAGCCTGCACCATGAACCTCTCGCTTTATCTGCTGACCGTGCTGATCTGGGGCACCACCTGGATCGCTCTGAAACTTCAACTCGGCGATGTCGCGATTCCGGTATCGATCGTCTATCGCTTTGCCCTGGCAGCGTTGGTGCTGTTTGCATTCCTGTTGCTGAGCAAGCGTCTGCAGCCGGTCAATCGTCGTGGCCAGTTGATTTGCCTGGCGCAGGGCGTGTGCCTGTTCTGCGTCAACTTCATGTGCTTCTACACGGCCAGCCAGTGGATACCCAGTGGCCTGATCGCGGTGGTGTTCTCGACCTCGACACTGTGGAATGCGCTGAACGCACGGGTGTTCTTTCGCCAGAAAATCGCCAGCAATGTACTGGCCGGTGGCGCCATGGGCCTGATCGGTCTGGCCTGTCTGTTCTGGCCTGAAATGTCCGGGCATGGCGCGAGCCGGCAGACCCTGATCGGCCTGGGACTGGCCTTGCTCGGCACGCTGTGCTTCTCGGCGGGCAACATGCTGTCGAGCCTGCAGCAGAAAGCCGGTCTGCGTCCGCTGACCACCAATGCGTGGGGGATGTTCTACGGGGCAACGATACTGGGCATGTATTGCCTGCTGAGCGGCACGTCGTTCACCTTCGAATGGAACACGCGCTACGTAGGCTCACTGCTGTTTCTGGTGATCCCCGGCTCGGTGATTGCGTTCACTGCCTACCTGACCCTGGTCGGGCGCATGGGGCCGGAGCGTGCGGCTTACTGCACGGTGCTGTTCCCGGTCGTGGCGCTGAATATCTCCGCCTGGGTGGAAGGCTATCAGTGGACCTTGGCTGCCTTGCTGGGGCTGGTGCTGGTGATGGTCGGCAACGTGCTGGTGTTCAGGAAGATCAGACCGGTTGCCGTCGTGGTCGGCGGCAAACTGGCCTGAGTTGGTGGCTATCGTGCCTTTCCGGCCGATCCGCAGGCGCGGGCTTCAGCCTTGCCACACCTGCGGGTTGACCAGATCCTGTGGTCGTTCACCGAGCAGCGCGCTGCGCAGGTTGCCGTAGGCGCGGTCGGCCATGGCCTGGCGGGTTTCGGTGGTGGCTGAGCCGATGTGCGGCAGGGTCACCGCGTTCTTCAATTGGAACAGCGGCGATTCGCTCAGCGGCTCTTTTTCGTAGACGTCCAGACCGGCACCGCGAAGGGTGCCGTTCTGCAGCGCTTCGATCAGCGCGGGTTCATCGACGATCGGGCCGCGGGCGATGTTGACCAGGATGGCGCCGGGCTTCATCAGGCTCAGCTCGCGGCGGCCGATCAAGTGTTTGGTCTTTTCACTCAGCGGCACGACCAGGCAGACGAAATCCGCTTCGGCCAGCAATTGATCCAGGCTGCGAAATTGTGCGCCCAGCTCCTGTTCGAGCTCGGTCTTGCGGCTGTTGCCGCTGTACAGAATCGGCATGTTGAAACCCAGACGACCACGGCGGGCAATGGCTGCGCCGATGTTACCCATGCCGACGATCCCCAGCGTCTTGCCATGCACATCGGTGCCGAAGTGCGGCGGTTCGATGCTGCGCGTCCACTGTCCGGCCTTGGTGTAGGCATCCAGTTCGGCGACCCGGCGAGCGCTGCTCATGATCAGCGAGAAGCCCAGGTCGGCGGTGCTTTCGGTCAGTACATCCGGCGTGTTGGTCAGCAGAATGCCGCGCTCGCTCAGGTAGTCGACGTCGTAGTTGTCGTAGCCCACCGAGATGCTGGACACCACCTCCAGCTTCGTGGCGTTCTGCAGTTGTTCGCGACCCAGCTTGCGGCCTGCGCCGATCAGCCCGTGGGATTCAGGCAAGGCTTCTGCAAACTGCGCGTTGATATCACCCTGTTTGGGGTTGGGCACGATCACGTTGAAGTCTTGCGCCAGGCGCTCGGCCATTTCAGGAGAAACACGGCTGAAGGCGAGTACGGTTTTTTTCATTGGGCAGTCACTCTTGAGCGGTTGAATGAGTAGCACGCTAACATTCCTCCCCGCTCTTTGGCAGCCGCTTTTTGCAGTTGTACGATGTCAGTACGATGACTTGAGAGCCTGCACATGCAGATCGGCTTCATCGGCAGCGAGAATTTCCGGCAGGGAACCGCGCAGGTATTCAACCCAGGTTCTGATCTTCGCATCCAGATACTGGCGTGACGGATAGATGGCGTACAGGTTCAGCTCTTGCGAGCGGTAATCGGACAATACGCGCACCAGTGTGCCGTTGCGCAGCCCCTCGATCGCCGAGTAGATCGGCAGAATGCCAATCCCCATGCCGCTGGAAATCGCAGTTTTCATCGCATCCGCAGAGTTGACCAGCAGTGGCGAGCTGTTGATGGTGACCATTTCCTGGCCTTCCGGGCCGTCGAACAGCCACTTGTCCAGCGGGAACACCGGGCTCACCAGACGCAGACATGCATGATTCAGCAGGTCGGCAGGCTTGTGGGCCATGCCGAACGTTTTCACGTACTCGGGGGATGCGCACACGATGCTGTAGGTAATGCCCAGGCGCTGAGACACAAAGCCCGAGTCAGCCAGTTCGCTGGCCAGCACGATCGACACGTCATAGCCTTCTTCCAGCAAGTCCGGCACGCGGTGAGTCATGGTCAGATCGAACGCGACGTCCGGGTGGCTGCGCCGGTAACGGGCGATGGCGTCGATCACATAATGCTGGCCGACGCCGGGCATCGAATGCACTTTGAGCTGCCCGGCCGGGCGGGCATGAGCGTCGCTGGCTTCGGCCTCGGCTTCTTCTACCGAGGCGAGAATCTGTTCGCAGCGCAACAGATAACGCTTGCCTGCTTCGGTGAGGGCTATGCGCCGGGTGGTGCGATTGAGCAGGCGCGTCTGTAAATGTGCTTCAAGGTTGGAGACCGCGCGCGAGACGTTAGCGGTGGTGGTATCCAGCACGGCGGCGGCAGCAGTGAAGCTGCCCGCTTGCGCCACGCAGCTGAAGGCACGCATGTTTTGCAGGGTGTCCATGGGTACTTCTCTGAGTAGATGGCAAATTGTGACATGAAGTAACGGATGCATGTATCCAGACCAAAGGATTATCGCCGTTTCAGTAACAAAGATTCACAAATCTCCCCGCTTATCGCCGCGTCGAGCGCCGCCTAGAATCGCCGCCATTCAAGGTGTGTCACCTTCGTTCGGGAACTTGCAGCTGTGCCGCGTCGCATCATCAGAGGGCTCTGGCCCGTCGGTATCCTGGCTTTTACGCTGGTCCTCAACGGCTGTATCGGAACACATGGAATCAAACCGCAGGGCACTGTCCTGCACGCCGACAGCCTGGCCACGGATCAGGCGATTCAGAGCGCTGCCCTCGACGCCCATTGGCCCGCAGCGCAATGGTGGCGTGCCTACGGCGATGCGCAACTGGACCACTGGGTCGATATGGCGACGCTGGGCAGCCCGAGTCTGGCACTTGCCGCGGCTCGTGTGCGTCAGGCGAGAGCGATGGCGCAGGTCGCCGAGTCCGCCGAGGCTGTGCAACTGCAAGGCAACGCCAGCCTGATGCGTCACGACTGGCCCGAGGATCAGTTTTATGGCCCCGGCGCGCTGGCCGATACTCGCACCTGGGACAACAATGCGTCACTGGGCCTGAGCTACGCGCTGGATCTGTGGGGACGTGAACGCAACGCCAGCGAGCAGGCCGTTGATCTGGCGCACGTGAGTGCTGCCGAGCAGCGTCAGGCGCAGCTCGAATTGCAGGAAAACGTGGTGCGCGCCTACATCCAGCTGTCCCTCGACTACGCCCGACTGGATATCGCCGAGGCGGCACTGGCCCAGCAGCAACAGATACTCGACCTGGCGCAGCGTCGCCTCAAGGGCGGGATCGGTACGCACTTCGATGTCAGTCAGGCCGAAACCCCGCTGCCTGAGGCGCATCGGCAGATCGACGCGCTGCAAGAGGCCATCGCGTTGGGTCGAAACCAGCTGGCCGCGCTGGCAGGCAAGGGGCCGGGGCAGGGTGCGGCCTTGCAGCGGCCTGCGCTGTCCTTGCACACCTCACTCACATTGCCCTCGACATTGCCTGCCGAACTGCTGGGCCAGCGGCCTGACGTGGTGGCCGCTCGCTGGCAGGTGGCGGCGCAGGCGCGCGGTATCGACGTCGCGCATGCGGGCTTTTATCCCAATGTCGATCTGGTCGGCAGCCTGAGCTACATGGCCACGGGCGGCGGCATGCTGGAGTTTCTGACCGGCAGCAAACTGGGTTACAAGGTCGGGCCGGCCATCAGCCTGCCGATCTTCGACGCTGGACGCTTGCGGGCGGAACTGGGGCAGGCGTCGGCTGCTTACGATCAGGCCGTTGCGCATTACAACCAGACGCTGGTGATGGCGCTGAAAAGTGTCTCCGACCAGTTGATTCGGCGTGCCTCGATGGACAAGCAGCAGGCACTCGCTGCCGAGTCGGTGGCGTCTGCGCAAAAGACCTACGACATCGCGTTGATCGCCTGGCAGCGCGGTCTGACCGATTACCTGAACGTGCTCAATGCGCGCACGCAGCTGTTCCGCCAGCAGCAGATTCAGCAGCAGGTCGAGGCCGCGCGGCTGGAAGCCTACGCCGGGCTGGTGGTTGCGCTGGGCGGTGACGGTGGCGAGAGTGGCAATCCCAGTGGTCATTCCGCTGACACTGCTGCCAAGTCCGGGGGCGGGCAATGATCGCCTCGCTACAGCGCATCACCGACCTGCCGTGGCGTCGCGAATTACACAGCTGGGCGCGCAGTGACGGGGTGACCTGGGTTTACATCTTCAAGGTGCTGCTCGCCGCATTCCTCACCTACTGGCTGGCACTGCGCCTGGAACTGCCGCAGCCGCACACGGCGATGATCACGGTGTTCATCGTCATGCAGCCACAGAGCGGACAGGTGTTCGCCAAGAGTTTTTATCGCCTGCTGGGGACGCTGGCCGGGTCGGCGATGATGGTGCTGTTGATGGCCCTGTTTGCGCAGAACCCGCTGCCGTTTCTCGGCAGCCTCGCGCTCTGGGTCGGTCTGTGTTCGGCCGGTGCGGCGCGCTATCGCAACTTTCGTGCGTACGGTTTTGTGCTGGCCGGGTACACCGCCGCCATGGTGGGGCTGCCTGCCCTGGCGCATCCGGAAGGTTCGTTCATGTCGGCGGTGTGGCGTGTACTGGAAATCACTCTGGGTATCCTGTGTTCCACGGCCATCAGCGCAGCGGTGCTGCCGCAGAGCTCCAGCGCAGCGATGCGCAACGCGCTTTATCTGCGCTTCGGCGGGTTCGCGCGCTTCGTGGTCAACGGCCTGCGCGGCGATATTTCACGCACTGAATTTGAAACCGGCAATGTACGTTTTGTGGCCGAGGCCATCGGCCTTGAAGGGCTGCGCAGCGTCACGGTATTCGAAGACCCGCACATGCGTCGCCGCAACGGTCGACTCAACCGTTTGAACAGCGAATTCATGGCGGTCACCACGCGCTTCAATGCCCTGCACCAATTGCTCGAGCGTTTGCGTCTCGAACAGGCCGATCAGGTGTTGAAGCATATCGATCCCGGCCTTGAAAACCTTGCAGAGCTGCTCGACGGATTCGCCGACCGCGCCTTGACCAACGATGACGCGGCGCTGCTGGTCACGCGTCTGGAGTCGTGCAGGGCGCACTTCCCCGAACGGGTCAGAAGCCTGCGCGCCGAGTTGGAGCACACCCTGCCCAGCGACGCCGAACGACTGGACTTTCACACCTCGTTCGAGCTGCTGTACCGCCTGCTCAGCGAGTTGCTCGACTACGCACGAACCCACGCATCACTGGCCGACCACAGCCATGAGCGTGAACAGTGGAAGGGCTCGTTCGTACCGCGTACCCACTGGATGACCGCGCTGGCAGCCGGCGCCCGGGCGACCTGCGTGGTCGGTCTGATGAGTGTGTATTGGGTGCTGACCGCGTGGCCCAGCGGCGCGAGCATGGTCCTGGCCTCGGCGGCCACCGTTGCTCTGTCGTCGACCACCCACAACCCCAGACGCATGTCGCTGCAAATGGCTGGCGGTACATTGCTCGGCGCGCTGTCGGGATTTATCGAGACCTTTTTTCTGTTCCCGCACATCGACGGTTTTCCGTTGCTGTGCCTGCTGCTGGCCCCGGTGTTTGTGCTCGGTGCATACCTGGGCTCACGTCCACAGTGGACGGGATACGGACTGGGGCTGCTGATTTTTTTCAGCCTGGGCTCGGTGCCGGACAACCTGACGGTCTACGACCCCTACACCTTCATCAACGATTACCTCGCGATGGTCGTCGGTATGCTGATCTGTGCCGCTGCCGGAGCAATCATCCTGCCGCCCAACAGCCGCTGGATGTGGCAACGCCTGGAACAGGCCTTGCGCAATCAAGTGGTGTTTGCGATCAGCGCGCCGCTCAAGCGTCTGGGCTCAAGCTTCGAGAGCCAGACCCGCGACCTGATGCATCAGGCGTACGGCCTGGCGATTGGCAAACCGCTGGTTCAGCGCGAGTTGTTGCGCTGGATGTTCGTGGTGCTGGAAATCGGCCACGCCATTATCGAGCTGCGCCATGAACAGGCGCTGCTGCCGATTCACCCTGCTTACGCCGAGTACCAGCCCTGGCGCATCGCGCTGCGAGTCATGGGGCGCGCTTTGGTGCGGCTGTTCATCCAGCCTGATGCGGTCAATCTGCAGCGCTGTCTCTCGGCAGTCGATCAGGCCATCAAGCGGGTGCAGGAGGCCGATGAACCCTTCGCCTCGCATTTCGATACGTCGGTGCTGCGCCGGGTAAAAAGCTACCTGCACTTTATCCGCACGTCACTGCTGGACCCGCAATCGCCGCTGGCCGCTTATGGCGTTGCGCGAACCGCTTCAGGAGTCGCCCATGCCGCGTGAAATAGCCTTCCACGGTCTGTATATGCCGACCCTCACGCTGATCTTTCTGCTGGCCGTGGTTCTGGCATGGGCGCTGGACCGTCTGCTGGCCGGTTTTGACCTGTATCGGCATTTCTGGCACCCGGCCTTGCTGCGTCTGAGCCTGTTTATCTGCATCTTCGGCGCGTTGGCGCTGCCCCTTTATCGTTGACGCCTGAGTCGGGAAAAATCTCTGGATGAAAAAGTTCTTCAGTCTGTTTGCCACGTTGCTGGTGCTGGCAGTCGCGCTCTGGATCGGTCGTACGCTGTGGATCGACTATATGGATAGCCCATGGACCCGCGATGGCCGGGTGCGCGCCGATATCATCAACGTGGCCGCCGATGTGTCCGGCACTGTGGTCGAGGTGCCGGTGCGTGACAACCAGTGGGTAAAGCGTGGCGATCTGCTGATGCAGATTGACCCGGAGCATTACCGGATCGCCGTAAAGCAAGCGCAGGCGTTACTGGCTTCACGCAAGGCAACCTGGGAGATGCGCAAACTGAATGCCAGGCGGCGTGCCGACATGGATGAACTGGTCATCTCGGCGGAAAATCGTGACGACGCGAGTAACGTAGCCACCTCGGCCCTGGCCGATTACCAGTTGGCCCAGGCGCAACTGGAGGCGGCCGAGCTTAACCTGTCACGCACGCGGGTACTGGCGGCGGTGGACGGTTACGTCACCAACCTCAATGTCCATCGCGGTGACTATGCGCGTATCGGTGAAGCGAAGATGGCCGTGGTGGACATGAACTCGTTCTGGGTCTACGGCTTCTTCGAGGAAACCAAATTGCCGCACCTGAACGTGGGCGATCCTGCCGATATGCAGTTAATGAGCGGCGAGGTGCTCAAGGGTCATGTCGAAAGCATTGCACGCGGCATCTACGACCGTGACAACCCGCAAAGCCGCGAACTGATCGCCGACGTCAACCCGACTTTCAACTGGGTGCGTCTGGCCCAGCGAGTGCCGGTGCGTATCCATCTGGACGCTATACCTGAAGGCGTACTTCTGGCAGCGGGAATGACCTGCACGGTGATTGTCAGGCCGGTAGACGGCTGATGCTTGAGGACGCAGAGCGTCCAGAACGGCATGCCGACGCGGAGCGTCACACGGTAGGCAGGTGATCGTTCCGCACGCTCCAGCGTGGGAATGCAGTTCGTGACGCACTGCGTCACAAGTCGGTGTTCAATCCAAAGCGTTTTCTCAGGCCCATATCCAGTAGCCCTTTGGGCAGCAACCACGCCATCAGCGGCAGCAGGCGTGAGCCGTTGCCAAGACGCAGAAGGCGTGGCGGATGGGTGTGTTGCACGGCCTTGAGCAAGTCACGAGCGAATGCTGTGGCGGGGGTAGGGTTGTCCAGTGAAGCTCTGGCGCGTGCACGAATGCCTTCGCGAATCGGCCACCACGGCGATTGCTCACTGATCAACTGCTCGGCTTCGTGGCTGGCATTCTGCGCAAAGCTCGACGCGATCGCGCCTGGCTGAACCTCCATCACCTGTACGCCGAATGGCGCCAACTCCAGACGCAGCGCATCACTGAGCGCATGCACCGCCGCCTTGGATGCGCAATAAGCGCCCGCGAACGGCGTGACCAGCACACCGGATACGCTGCCGATGTTCACCACCAGCCCCTTGTTGCGGCGCAGTGCCGGAAACAGCGCCCGGGTCACCCCAACGACGGAAAACACATTGGTTTCGAACTGTCGCTGCAAGGCCTGCACGCCGCCGTCGAGCAGGGGACCCATCGCGCCATAGCCAGCGTTGTTGATCAACACATCCAGGCCGCTGTGCTCCAGACCGGCGGCCAGTTGCTCCAGCGCCAGGCTGTCGTTGACGTCCAGTTGTACGGCGATGAAACCCGCTGCACTGAGTGCCGCGACATCGTCGGTCTTGCGCGCAGTGGCCCAGACTTCATAGCCAGTGGCCTTGAACGCGTCGGCCAAAGCACGGCCGATTCCGCTGGAACAGCCTGTAATCAAAGCGATGGGCATGAAGGAGATCCTTGTGGTCAGTCCGAGAAACTGCCTTGTAGATGTTCTGCGCGAAATTCCAGGGTTTGCGGGCGGTACCCGTTGCGCAGTGCCGGCACCGGCACGCAATCCTGCCACGTGCCTTTGGCCTGAAGTTCACCGGGGCCGCGATAGCGTGCGGATGCGTAGGTGTTGTCGATCAGATTCACTGAATCACCAGGCGCATAGGCCGCTATTCGCCAACGCAGTTCCTGCAGGGTGACCTGATTGGTGTTGGTGATGCTGACCTGCAACGGACGATCTGCCGGGCAGTTTTGCGGATCGTAACTCAGGCGGATATCCAGACGCTCAAGCTGGCGTGTTTCCCGGCTGTCCTGCCAGATGACGATGGCCGCCACCGCCCCAAGCCCGACCGCCGCAGCCAGCGAGACGGGCAAGGCCTTCGCCGGGTAGCGGAGCAGAAGGATGAGCCAGGTCAGGATTAACAGGATGCCGATAAACATGCAGGTCTCCAGCAAAGGTAATGCTGGACATCCTACAGAACCAGGGAGGGGGACGTCGCGCAAATGAAAAGCCCCCGACAACTCTCTGCGTATAAATCTACGCAAAGAGTTGTCGAGGGCTGTGTTACCTGTAGCGTGCAGCTAAAACCCTATCAACGAGCGATAGTTTGCGTCTTCACACCCGCTTCAAGCGCGTTCGAACGACCGTAGATATCTTCGAAACGCTCGATGTCGTCTTCGCCCAGGTAGCTGCCCGATTGCACTTCGATGATTTCCAACGGGATCTTGCCTGGGTTGCGCAGGCGATGCACCGAGGCGATCGGGATGTAGGTGGACTGGTTTTCGGTGAGCAGGAACACGTTCTCGTCACAGGTCACCTGCGCAGTACCGGATACCACGATCCAGTGTTCGGCGCGGTGGTGGTGCATCTGCAGCGACAGGCAGGCACCCGGCTTGACGGAGATACGCTTGACCTGGAAGCGACCGCCCATGTCCACCGAATCGTAGGAGCCCCACGGACGGTACACTTCGAGGTGGTTCTGGGTCTCGGTGCGGCCCTGTTCGTTGAGGGTGGCGACCATCTGCTTGACGCCCTGGACCTTGTCCTTGTGGGCAATCATCATCGCGTCCTTGGTTTCGACGACCACGATGTTGTCCAGACCGATCACCGACACCAGTTTGCCGTTGCCGTGGATCATGCAGTTGCGGCTGTCCTGGATGACGACGTCGCCCTTGGTGACGTTGCCGTTGGCGTCCTTGGCGTTGACTTCCCACAGCGACGACCAGCAGCCGACATCGCTCCAGCCGGCCGACAGCGGTACGACGCAGGCGCGCTGGGTTTTTTCCATGACCGCGTAGTCGATGGAATTGTCCGGGCAGCAGGCGAAGGTCGAGGAGTCGATTTCAAGGGCGTCGCCGTCCTGCACGCTGCGCTCAAGGGTCAGCAGGCAGGTGTCGTAGATGTCCGGATCATGCTTTTTCAGTTCTTCCAGGAAGCGGCTGGCGCGGAACAGGAACATGCCGCTGTTCCAGTAGTAGCCACCGGCTTCGACGAATTCCTTGGCGCGTTTTTCGTCAGGTTTTTCGACGAACTGCGACACGCGGCTGACGCCTTCCGGCAGCAGGGCATCGGCGGTGGACTTGATGTAGCCATAGCCGGTTTCAGGCTTGTTGGCCGGTACGCCGAACAGCACCATTTCGCCACGCTCTGCGGCGACGGTCGCCAGTGCCAGTGCGCGTTGCAGGGCTTTCTGGTCTTCGATGACGTGGTCGGCTGGCAGCACCAGCATCAGGCCGTCGTTGCCTTCGTTGACCAGCTTCATGGCAGTCAGTGCAACGGCGGGTGCCGTGTTGCGGCCGAACGGTTCCATGAGGATCGCCTGGGTTTCCAGGTTCAGCGCAGCGAGTTGCTCGTTGACGATGAAACGGTGGTCCTTGTTGCAGACCACGATAGGCTCCTGCATGCCCTCGAACACCAGACGCTCCAGGGTTTGCTGGAACAGGGTGTGCTCGCCGGTCAACGCCAGGAACTGTTTAGGGAATTGTTTACGCGAAAGCGGCCAGAGTCGTGAACCACTACCGCCTGACAAGATAACTGGAATCATTTTGTTTCTCCAAAAGCATTCAATTAGGGCCGTACGAGGTGTCTGTCGTTTCTGTCTTGTTCTTGTTCCGCGCGGGTCGGTTCAACGCTGATGCCCTGAACCGACCGGCATAATCCGTTTAGCGGGTAGCGACCGGTGGCTTGACCCACACTGGCGAGAGGCTGCTGCCACTGCCGGTGATGTAGAGCACAGCGGCTTCGCCACGCTCCAGTGCCACAGGTTTCACATCGGTGACTTTCTTGTCGCCGTCGTACAGCGCCAGGCTGACCTTGACCGGGTTGATTTCACGCTCGCCGGTGCCTTTGGCCGCTACAGCCTTGACCACGTCGGTCTTGCCATCAGCGGTTTTCAGGGTCAGCGACTTGTCGCTCAGGTTCTGCACGCGAACCAGGGATTTCTGCTTGTTCTTGAACGGTGGCTCTTCGACCAGCTGTGGCTTGCCGCTGGCGTTGTTGACGATGGTGTAGTAGTGATCACCCGCCAGTTTCACCGGCAGGCTCTGGCTGCCCAGCTTGGCGGTGTAGTCGCCCTGCGGCATGAAGCTGAACGCAGTGCTGCCCAGTGGCGCCACTTCGTTGAGATTGGTGTTGCCAACGGTGGCGCTGATTTCAGCGTTGCTGGCGTTGTAGACACGCACGAAGGTCGAGCCTTTCGGTGCGGTCGGGCCGTACAGGGCGGAGTCACCGGCGAAAGCCTGCAGGGACATCAGGCCCAGACCTGCGGCCATTGCGCAGGTTTTGAAAATGCGTTTTGCGGCCGAACGGTTGGCAGTAGTGTTGAAAGTCATGAGTCAGTCCTCTCAGTTTTGCGCCCGGTTGGGCGACTCGGATTGTTTGGCGTTGAGCGCCACGTTTTCTTGGGTGTCACGCGATTTCTTCAGCTCGGCGATCCACTTCGGATCGAACTCGCCAAGATCGTTGTGTGCCGGCAGGTAGCGCTCCGGGAACTCCCAGATCACCACTTGCGGCGGGGTGTTCTTAAAGGCATCGGTCTGCAGGTACTTGAGCATCGGCAGGATCGGGCCATGGCCGTCTTCGGCGTAGTTGACGACATCGCTGCGCAGCGCTTCTTTCAAGGCGCCGACGAAGTTCCAGTTAGGGTTGGCGCTGTAGCTGGTGCCCACCAGACCCACCGGGATGTCGCTGTCTGCGAACAGTGCGTCACCGCCTGCCGCTTCGCCTGCTACCGGATCGGTACTGCGTTTCTGCAACTCGTCCGGCTTGGGCAGCATGTTGCTGAACAACGGATCGAGCGGCAGGAATGTAGTCAGGTCACCTTTGTAGGCTTCGGTTCCCTTGGCTTGTGTGACGAACTGCTCAGGTTCACCTTCCAGTGGTGTTTTCTGGGCAATCGCGGCGCTCAGTTGCTGCGCGGCGACTTCGGCACCCATTGGCGTCCAGTGGGTGTCGGTGCGCAGGAAAACCTGGCCCTGTTGCTTGGCAGCTTGCAGCGGCGCCAGCAAGTCCGGGGCAAAGATCCCGGCCTTGGCGACCTGAGCGTGGAACTGCTGATACAGGTCGGTGTGCAGGCTGGCAGGCTTGTTGTCACCGATGTGTTCCGGGTACAGACGGGTTTTCGCCGGAACGATCGCCAGGACCAGTTTGGTGCCCTGTTTTTCCAGCGCGTCACGCACACCCTGAATGATCGCCAGGTTGTCGGCTTCGTTCTGCTCGCCGTTGGCAACCGCATCGAACTCTTCGTCGGTGTACAACCACTGGTCCTTGCCGAGCACGACGCCCGGACGACCTTCGTTGAACAGTTTGAAATCCAGCGCCGCCCAGAGGTTGGTGCCCAGGCGCTTGATCGGGAACTCATCGTCGTAATGAGTTTCCGCCGCCTTGGTCCATTTGCCGTTGAGCACAGTGGTCTCGGCCGACGTCGAGAAGGTGCTGAAGCTGCGCAGCGACCAGACGCCCAGGACCAGCAGAATGGCCAGGAAGATGGCGATGTAGAGGATTCGTAATGAACGCGTCATGTCAGGCTCCTCAGAACTGGAAGTAAAGGAACGGCGAGAAGCTTTGCGCCGAAAGTTTGAGAATCGAAGCCACGAACAGCAGCAGAATCAGTGCACGCATGGCGTAACGTGGCCAGTCGGCAACCCAGTACGCAGGCTGCACCTGAGCTTCGCTGCCCACGGTGTAGCCTGGCAGGTGCAGACTGCCGGGAGCATCGCCGGGAACGGCCTTGATGGTGCCCGGTTGGGCGGTCGCAGGACCGTCAGCCTTGGCGCTCTTGCCGGTGTCTTTTTCGCGGTTCTGGTAGAAGTCGCGCAGACCGAAGAACGCCAGCGTCAGATACGCCACCACCAGTGTTGCCACTTGCAGACCGGTCAGGCTGGCGCGGTTGAGTTCCGACAGCTGCCACTCTCCGAAGCTGAACATGGCGCTGTACATACGACCGGCGACATGCAGGTTTTCAGCGCGGAAGATGACCCAGCCTATGACCACCAGCAGGAAGGTCAGTGCCCAGCGGATCGGGTTGAAACTGTAGGGTTTGGTGTTGATACCGACCGCTTTTTCGATCGCCAGCCACATGCCATGCCAGGCACCCCAGATGATGTAGGTGACGTTGGCACCGTGCCACAGACCGCCGAGCAGCATGGTCAGGAACAGGTTGCGGTAGGTCGCGACCTTGCCGCCACGGTTGCCGCCCAAGGTGATGTACAGGTAGTCACGCAGCCAGGTGGACAGGCTGATGTGCCAGCGACGCCAGAACTCGGTGATCGATTGGCTGATATAGGGCTGTTTGAAGTTTTCCATGAAGCGGAAACCCATCATCAGACCCAGACCGATAGCCATATCGCTGTAACCGGAGAAGTCGAAATACAGTTGCGCGGTGTAGGCCAGCGCACCCAGCCAAGCATCGCCGGTGGTCGGGTTTTGCAGGGCGAAGCAGTGATCGGCGACCACCGCCAGGGTGTCGGCGATGAACACTTTCTTGATGAAGCCCTGCATGAAGCGCGTGGCACCTTCGGAGAACTTGTCCAGCGTGTGTGTACGGTTGTTGAACTGGTCGGCCAGATCGCGGAAACGCAGCACAGGGCCGGCGATCAGGTGCGGGAAGATCGCGACGAATGCAGCGAAGTCGATCAGATTGCGCGTGGCCGGAGTATCGCCGCGGTAAACGTCGATGATGTAGCTGATGGACTCGAAGACATAGAACGAGATACCGATCGGCAACAGCACGTGAGTCAGGATGAACGGTTCCAGACCCATCGAGGTCATGGCTGCGTTGATGCTGTCCACGCCGAAGTTGGCGTATTTGAAGTAGCCCAGAATACACAGGTCCACTATCACGCCAAGCAGCAACCATTTCTGTGCCGGCTTGGTTCGCACACCTGCTGCGCCTACCTTGAGACCGATCCAGTAGTTCCAGACGGTCACGCCGACGAACAGCGCCAGAAAGTCCACTCGCCACCAGGCGTAGAAGATATAGCTGGCAATCAGCAGCAGCAGATTGCGATAGCGTTGCCCGCTCAGGTAGTACAAGCCGAGGAAAATCGGCATGAACAGGAACAGGAACACGTTGGATGAGAAAACCATCCTTATCTCTCCGTTTGTCCAACATTCAAGGGCTAAAGCCCCCCCAAACCCCCCGTTGAAATTGGGGGGTAAAACACGTCGCGTTACGGCTTGTCGGTGAAGCAGCTCAGGCGAGGTCCGGTCTTACGGATTCAGCGCCTGGGCGTGTCTCTTCGCGAGCAAGCTCGCTCCCACAAAGAACTCTGTGAATCACGAACCGTCGTTATCGCCCTTGTCGCCTTTCTCGTGCGTCGGGTCGTAGACCTTGGTCAGGTCACCGCCCAGACGGAATGTCTTGAATGGCTGCTTTTCGTGTTTCTCTTCAAGCACATCCGGGCTGCAGGTGTAGAGCGAGCAGTACGGTTCGAGCCAGGCGAATTTCGGATCTTTCTTCAGGTCCGTCATGTCCTGTTTCTCGCCGTTGTGTTCAGCGAAAATCGAAGGATCCTTGACGCCGGCCAGCACCCGGTCGCCCAGACGCTTCAAGGCGCCATTGTTTTCCGGACGCAGGTCCACGCCATTGGCCTGGGCGAAGCTGGCAATCATCGCGAGCGGCGGCAGTGCATAGTTGTGATACGACAGTGCCCGCTGACGGCGCTTCATCTCGTTGGGCAGGAAACCGTCCTTGTCCACTTGATTGGCAGCGACCTTGTATTCCTTCACGGCCCAGTCGAACAGGTCCTGACGATTGGTGGCGACAGCGGTTGCCATCACCGACCAGGCAGCCCAGTACGAGTGGTTGTTGATTTTTTCCAGCGGCAGATTGCTCCAGTCGCTGACCACCTGATCGGCCAGCTTGCTGAACCAGGTCTCGATGATCTTCGCGTCCTGCTGACGATTGGCCAGCGGGTGCGACTCGGAGAACTTCAGACGCAGGTAGGCGGAGGACATGCTGCCCAGTGCCCATTTGCGCATGGATTTGCCGGTGTGGTTGAACTCGCGCGACTCCAGCGCATCGGCCTTGGCCCAGGTGGTCATCATGTTCAGCGCACAATCGAGTTGTTCCGGACGACCGTCGCGCATGTACTGCATCACGACTTTGCTGACGCCACGCTCAAGGGTGGTGATGTCCTTGGTCGCGTCGCGGAACGCTTCTTCGGATACCGCATTGAGCGTTGCGCGTGCTTTGTCCGAACCCTCGTACTTGCTGCGGAAGACCAGCTTGTCGGTGTAGGGCTTTGGAATGGCTTCACAGCTGAAGTTGTGATCGCCCGTCTTCATTTTTTCGATCGGGGCGTCATAGCCCTTGGGTGGAACCAGTGCGGCGGACGCGCCCGTGGCCCACGCCATCGATGACAGGATTGCCATCGACAGCAGGGTAGGGCGTATCAGTTTAGGAGTCTGCATAAGTCACCTCATAGTCCGGCTTGAGCGGTGTGTGTCGCAGCGCTCGGGAACACGTTGCGTTTGCATACTTTGGCTTCGACTTTTTGTGGTGCCGTGCCTGCTTCCGGTCCCTGGACTTCCAGCGCCAGCAGTTGCTGGTTGGCCCAATCCTCATCCTCGCGCAATTCAAAGGCGAAGCGTCCATCGGTGTCTGACGTTTCCGGTTTCTCGATTTTCAGATCCTCATGGCGACCGTTCATGTACCAGAGTCTGGCCTGAAGGACTTTCACCGAGGTGTCGTCAAACTTGATGTCGATCTGATTGCTGCCGTTGCGAATGTCCTTGATGCCATTCTTGCCATTGACCAGCAATTCGTTGGTACCCGGCTTAAGCGTGGTGCTGGCGCTCATGACGGCAGGCTTGCCTTCACAGCCGTTGTCCAGCAGCGACATCATCTGGCGATAGATGGTCTCCTGATCCAGGCGATACAGCGGCGAGAATTCCCAGATGAGAATCTTCGGCGGACGCTTCTGGAAGTCTTCACTGCCCAGGTACTGCAGCATCGAACCTTCCAGGCCACCACCAGGGAACGCCACGTTCAACACGTCAGCGCCCATGTATTCCTGCAGGAAGCCCGCGAAGTTGTAGTTCTTGCCGCTGTGGCTGGTACCGACCAAGGTGATTTCCGGGTTACCGGAATCGCCGAACAGGTCGCCGTCGCCCGCCTCACCCTTGGGCTCGGTGGTGAACTGGTCCATGTACTGGATCGCGTAGCTGGTACCGCACAATTGACCTGCCATATTGTGCAAAGTGCCCGTCTTGCCCATGCGTCCGGAAATATGGCTTTCGAACTCACGCTTGGGGATATCGCCGTAGGCCGGAATCTTTTTCACGGTTTCGGCGACGATCTTCGCCGTACGCTGTGCGCCATACGGCGTCCAGTGCTGGTCACCGCGGAAGTAGAAGTCATGCGCCTGCTGCTCGTTGGTCAACGGCGACAGGTCAGGGACCCAGTAGCCCATCTTGCTGAAGCGGCCAAGCATGGCCTGATAGTTTTTCAGCGCCTTGTCGTAGTCGAACTTGTCGCGTTCGGCCGGGAACAATTTGTTGCGATCCACCAGGCCACGGGTCGGCTGATACACCACGACCAGTTCGACGCCTTTGCTCTTGAACGCATCGTGCAGTTGTTTCATGCGGCGATAGCCGGCAGGCGTGGTGTCGAACTCGGTGCGCAGGTCTTCCTGAGTCCGGAACAGCCAGTCACCCTGAGCCTGGACCAGCGTGGTGAAGTTCTGCTGATAGCGCGTGGTGTAGTTTTTCGCATCATGTGCGGCCGGGCACAGTGAGCAGCAAGGCTCGGCCTTGAACGTCGGCGCTTGCGAGTCGTCTGCCCGAGCGACACCAGCGGCGGCCATCAAGGCGGCGGTGAGGCTGGACAGGCTCAACAGCTTGATCAGATGTGCGTGCATAACAATACCCTTCCTCATTCCCGCAGCTCGGTCTGGCTTTCGACGGGGTCGATCAATACGGCTTTCTTCTGGCGTACCAGCAGGTCGAGGATTTCGTCCTGGCGCTCACCGAGGACGCCGTTGAGGCTGATGCCGACTTCTTTGGTGGGCATCAGCATCGAGACGCGATACAGCTCGACACTCAGTGGCGAGTCGATGGACAGCGGGCCGGAACCATTGCTGGACAGTTCGCCGCCAACCATGATCAGCGAGACCTGAGCGTCGAACGGATCGAGCTCAATGTCGCGGTCGGTGTCGCTCAAGTCCTTGATGTGGCCGTAAACGCCCATCAGGCCGTTGCCCATGGCGACGTTCTCGTACAGCTTGATATTCACGCTGTTACGCACGCGGATACCGTGGCGGCGGTTGGCGATCACGCGATTGCCCCACAGCAGGTTGTTGCCGCTTTCGTACAGGGTGATGCCGTCAGTGTGGTTCTGGTAAATCTCGTTGTAGGCGACGATGTTGCCGACGCTGTTACGGTCCAGAACCACGCCGGACAATTTGTTGTTGTGGCTCTTGTTGCGGAAGATGAAGCTGTTGTCGACTTCCCGGGAAATGATGATCCCGTGCTTCTTCTTGGTCCCGTAAACGTCGTTTTCGGCGATGATCAGACCGTGCGAACGGTCGTGCGGGTCAATGCCGTAAATGATGTTGTCGCGGTAGGTGTTGCCTTTGACCACGAAGTCGCGGGTTTCATAGCAGTAGAAGCCGTACCACATGTCCGAGAACTCTGAATCGATGATCCAGCCCGTCGGTTCGGCACGCTTGAGAATCTTCGCGGTGTTGGGTGTGTACTGGGAAATACTGATGCCATAGGACTTGCTCTGGTCGTAGCCCATGCTCGCCATTTTGGTATTGGCGATCCAGGTTTCCGAGCCACCCCAGGTCAGCAGGAAAGGGCGAAACTCGTCAGGCTTGCGATAGGTCGCCAGGCTGTTGCGGGTTTCACTCCAGGCGTTGACCTGAGTGTGAGTGATCAGCATCTTGCCTTCACTGACGATGAACGAGCCCTTTTCCTGAGACAGACGCAACTCCTTGGTCTTGCTGTCGATCTCGAAGATCCCGGTTTCCTTGATCAGGATTGGCAGGCGCGCCACGTAGACACCTGGCGAAACCTCGTTGAGGAACTGCTTGGGCACCTTCCTGGCCAGGTCCTGCAGGCTCACGTAGCCGTCGGAAATCATGATGGCCTGGGGGATGCCGCGCTGACGGTTGACCCATTCGGCCATCTTGTTATCGCCGCCGATGAATTCCTTCAGGCCGGTTTCTTCCATCATCCGTGAAACAGTGACCTTGCCCGGTTTGTTGCGCACGATCTTTTTCAGGGCGGCTTCGGCGGTGTAGCCCTTGAGGTCGGGCAACACCGGCTTGGCCATTTCCAACGGCTCGGTCGGCGGGCTGGTGATGGTGTAGGTCTTGGCCTGGTGCAACTCCTTGACCACCGCCTTCTGTGTGTCGGGTACGACAGGCGCGTTGGCCAGCGCCACACCGCTGGCCAGCAGCAGGGCGCTGGTCAGCAGTGCGCTTTCGAGCAGGGTGTGCGGCCAGTGTCGGCTACGCCCGTTGCTTGTATGACTGTTCATCTCTGGCACTCCTTTGGCGGTTCGCATCAGAAGCGCCAGATGACGTCGACAACAGCGCGGTGCATGTAGCTGTCCACGTTGTTCTGATACGCGTCGCCTGGCTTGAAGACACCTGCGCGCAGGCGCACCAGTGCCGAAGGTTCATCGAACGACTGGCTCAGCGAAGCCGGCAGCAGGCCTTGCTTGAAGTACTTGGTCACGACCAGGTCCATTTCCTGACCCAGGTCCTTGCTGCCGTCTTCCAGCGGCAGCGAGCTGAACGTACCGTTCTGGTTGTCGTTCACCGCGTTGATGCCCGAGCCACCGATACCGGTGTTGCCGTCCACGCGACGGAACTTGTGGTAGATCAGCGACGCGTCGTATTCCTCGTTCATCTGCCAGGAGGCGAACAGCGAGCCGGTTTCCACGTTGGCCATTTCGCCCTGGAAGGCTTCACCGAAACGATGGATGCGCGAACGCGTACCGGTCCAGTTGGAGCGGTTACTTTCCAGACCGTTCTGGACGTAGTCCTTGCTGGCGCGCGAGTAGGCGGCGCCGACTTGCCATTGTGGGTCCAGACGCAGGCGCAGGCCCAGGTCGGTGGCCCAGCCATTCATGTCACGGCTGTTCTTTTCGCCGGCGATGAACTGGTCGTTGGGAGCGGAGGTCACGCCGATCTCGTCGCGCGTTCCGTTCAGCCAGGTCAGGCTGCCCCAGTAGTTGAGCTGATTGGTGTTGCTGCGATAGTTGTAGGCATCGCTGTCAGCCTGCAGGCCGACCCAGGTCAGATCGCCATTGGAGGTCTTGTCCAGATCATCCAGCACCTGGCCCTGCGACTTGAGCTTGCCGTCGTCGGCACTGTGGTGAGCACGGATACCGGCCCAATGGCCTGGTGTCCACTGGTAGCTGACCGAGCCGAACAGGTGCTTGCGATCTTCGTCGTCAGGTGCCAGTTCGGTCAGGTCGGTGCGGTATTCGCTGAAACGCTGGGCAGCACCCAGTTCAGCGCGCAGCAGCGTGGTATCGAACGACCAGTTGATGGCCTCGATATTGGTGTCGTGCCATTGACCGTCGTCGTTGCGCAGACGCTGACGACCGACTTTCAGGATCTCGCCAGGGTAGGGCGTGAAACCGCTGTAGCCGATCCAGAACTCACGCAGTGCGGCGTAGGTCTTGTCGGCTTCGCGCTCGCTGGCCGTGCCACGCGAAGTCTGGGTGCCGCTGCCGTCGCTGTTGCTCTGCTCCAGCGGGTCAGTCTGAATGATGTCGGTGGCGGTGACCACCTGGCCCATCGCGTAACCGCTCCAGTCGCCGCGCTCGCCATAGACCCAGGGACGCAGATCCAGGCCCACACCGTTGACGTCGCCGCCCGAACGGGTGCCCAGATCGCGATCATCCTCGGCCTGCGCCGTGGCTTTGATTTCGATACCGAAATTTTGCGGTTGTTCGGTCAGCGCTGCCAGTGTCGGGCAGGCCCACAACAGGGTGAAGCCAAGGCCCATGCCGGCGGCCATCAGGGGATTCAACTTCATAATGCTTCCTCACCGTCTTTTTCTTCTTGCAGGGCCTGCAATGCCATCGCGTTCTGAGTGGCGTTAGCGCCCCGGACTTTTTGCTCGCGTGCCAACAGGTCTTTGGCGGTGGCGAGCTTTTCAGGCGGCAGTTGTGTATTGAGGGCCTCGGCAAGCTCGGTCGCTTGCGGGGTCTGACTGGCCAGCGCCAGTTGCGCGAACACCCAGGCGTTGACCGGGTCGGGCATAGTGCCCTTGCCCTGCGAGAACAGTTGCGCAAGGGCGAAGTCGGCGCTGTTCTGGCCACCACGGGCGGCGGTCAGCAGCTCGTCCACGGCTTTTTGCGAGTAGACCTGGCCCAGGTAGCCGCGACGGTAAATCTGACCCAGGTAGTAATGGGCAG
The DNA here is from genome assembly GCF_900099665.1 of Pseudomonas sp. BS3767. Lineage (NCBI taxonomy): Bacteria > Pseudomonadati > Pseudomonadota > Gammaproteobacteria > Pseudomonadales > Pseudomonadaceae > Pseudomonas > Pseudomonas sp. BS3767. The sequence goes on from NZ_FNCX01000003.1 coordinate 249,563, forward strand.
AGATTTCCGTGGCGGTGGCTTTCTTCAGGTGCTCCTCGGCCTTGAAGGCATCGGGCGTGACCCATTTACCTTCGTAGTACAGGCGTCCAAGCAGCAGCTCGGCGCGAGGCTGGTCTGCCGCGCGGCCGTTGTTCAGGTATTCCATCATCTTGTTGACGTCACCCAGTTCGGGGAAGTCGTAAAGCAGTTTGGCCAGCGTGACCCACGAGATCGGGTAGCCCGGCGCAACGTTTTCCAGCAATTGCTGAGCGGTCTTTTCGTCTGGCGTACCGATGGTGGAGTCACCCAGTACACGCGCGACGCTGTCCACACGTTGAGCATTGACGCGGCCAGCGGCGTAGTCGCTCTTGAGCTTTTCGATCAAGGCCGTGCGCTGCTCGGCCTGGCCACGTGTCTGGTAGACAGTGGCCAGTTCGACGTAGCAGATATCCGTGGCCGACAGCGCCTGTTTGCAGATGCTCTCGACCTCATCGAGGTGTTGAGCATATGTGCCTTGAGTGCGATACAGCAGCACCTGGGCCAGACCTGCCTCCGGATAACCGGCAGCGCGCCACTCACTGATCTTCTGCTGCGCATTCACTTCAGGGAAGGTGTGCGGGTATTGCAGATACAGCATCGCCAGCGGGATCAGCGTGCCGGATTCGCCATTGGCGAAGGCCTTTTTCAGCAGGCCTTCGGCTTCGCGATGTTCGGCTTCGGTAGCGTCGGGCTTGGCAGCCAGCAGACGGCCCAGGCGCGACTGCGCCCGGGGGGAGGTCTGCGCGGCAGCGCGGTAGGTAGCCTCGGCCTGCTTGAGCTGAGCCGGGTCGCGAGTCGCGACCTGAATATCAGCCAGGCCGACTTGCGCGTCGCTGTAGCCCAGGTCCGCCAGCTGCCGATAGTTCTGCTCCGCCAATGCAGTGTCGCCGTTTTTCAGGGCTTCATTGGCAAGGCGTTGATCAGGCAGGCCGGCACAGCCGCTCAGGCCGAGCGCGACGGCGAGGCTCAGTAGCGTGGGGGTCGACAGGCGTCGTAGTGGGCTGTTCATGGTTACAGACCCGCAGCCATTGCTTTATCGATCAGCCAGTTCACGGACGGGCCGCGATCGCTGACCACTTCGACAGGGCGACCGGCAAGCGAGCTGCTCAGGCTTTCGTCAGGCTTGATCTGCACGCGGATGTCGGTGGACAGGTCGGCGTCGCTCAGGTTGGTGCTGCTGATGATCTGACCCGTGCGCAGTTTGTCTTCGCCAGCGATCTGGAAGCTGACACGTGTGCCTGGCTTGACGTCGTTGAACTGGCGATAGGTGAAGCGAGCTTCAACCGTGGCCGGCGCGTTGCGTGGCACCAGTTGGAAGATCACCTGACCCTTGGACGCGAACTGACCGTCGGCAACCAGCTGGCGAGCCACGACGCAATCGCACGGGCTGGTCATGGTGCCGCTCATCTGCTTGCCATACAGCTCTTCGATCTTGGCTGGCTGCAGGTCTTCACCGGTCAGGCTGCCCTTGAGCATTTCCAGCATGCTGGTGTTGAAGGACGCCAGTGGCGCGCCTTTGGCGGCTTCGCCATTCTGGGCGACCAGGCTTTGTACGGTACCTTCACGCGGCATGGTCACGTCCATGCTTGGAATGGTGACCAGACCAGCCGATGCATGGCTGACGAAGTACAGGCCGTAGATCGTCTTGAAGATGAAGCCGAAAGCGGCCAGACCGACAATGAACACGCCCAGGCTGAAGGTCACGGCGCGCAGGCGACCCATGGCGCTCATGCCGCTGTCCTTGCCCTTGACCTTGCGTGCCTTGGTGAAGTTATCGCGCTGCAGCGTGGCCAGCACTTCGCCCAGGGTGACGACTTCGCCGGACAGGTGCGAGGTGATCAGGTGGCGCAGGGTAGCGATGTCCTGAGGTTCCAGATTCTGGAACTGGCAACCGATGCGGTTGCTGGCGTTGTCGATCGAGCGCACCTGCAGATCGACGTCCATGGCCAGGCCAAGGTTGTCGATGATGAATTGCAGGCGTCCCTTGACGATCTGCCCTTCGCTGAATTTCTGCCCGGACGGAGCAACGAAGCTCAGGCCACCGGCCGACAGGTCTTCGACACGTACCAGTGGCGCGTTGGGCTGATCATTCAGCAGGCGCAGCTTGGCAGGGATCTTGATCCGCGCGTGTTGGCGCTGGGCTTCGGATTCATGTACGACGTTCGCATTCACGGCTGTATTCATGGCTATTTTTCCTACTTAAGCGATTAATCCGTTGGCCCGGTCAAACCATCGTCAACAGCACAGCGACGAAGATGGTGCCAGCCGAGAAAGTCATGGTTCGGGACGACCACGTGTTGAACCAGCCCTGAAAGCTGGCCATGTCGCGGCTTAGTTTGGTGTCCTGGCGAGTCCAGGACTGGCGGTCCAGGCGGAAGAAGACATAGATCTTCATCAGCGCGCCGACGATCTGGTTGTAATAGAGAATGATCGGGTAGGCAGGCCCGATCCTGTGTCCCGAGAGGGACAGCAGCAGGGTAAGGATCAGACGGGTCATGCCGATCCACAGCAGATACATCAACAGGAACGCGCCGCCATACTTGAAGCTGGCGATCAGGGCGACGGTCAGACCGAGGATGGAGGTCCACATCGACACACGCTGGTCGAACAGTACGATGCTGGTGAAAATCCCCAGGCGACGTACGCCCAGACCCAGTGCACGCGAGTTCTGACGCAGGTTGTTGCCGTACCAGCGATACATCAGCTTGCGGCTGGCTTTCAGGAAGCTCTTCTCGGGCGGGTGTTCCACGGTGTTGATCGCTGCGTCCGGCACGTAGAACGTGTCGTAACCCAAGCGCATCAGGCTGAACCAGCTGGACTTGTCGTCGCCGGTCAGGAAGCGGAAGGTGCCCAGACGCCAGTGATTGAGCGAGTCGCTTTCCACGTCGGCAATGAACTCGGGGTCGGTTACCACGGTTGCGCGGAACACCGACATGCGACCGGTCATGGTCAACACGCGTTTGGACAGGGCCATCGAGCACATGTTGATGTGACGCTGAGCGAAACGCAGCTTGTGCCACTCGCTCATGATGTAACCACCACGTACTTCACAGAACTCGTTGGTGGTCAGGCCGCCGACGTTGTCGAACAGCTGGAACCACGGCACGGTCTTGGCGACCACACCTTCGTTGAGCACGGTGTCGCCGTCGATCACTGCAACCACGGCACGGCTGTCAGGCAAGTGACGCGAGATGGCGCGGAAGCCATAGGCCAGACCGTCGCGCTTGCCGGTGCCCGGAATGCGTACGAAGTCCAGCTTGACGCGCTCCGGTGGGTTGAACTTCGCCCACATGCTCTTGACCAGCAGCTCATCGGACATTTCCACCAGCGAGCAGACGATAGTCGTCGGCAGGCCGCAGTCGATGGCTTCGCGGATAACCGAGTTGTAGACCTGTGCGGTGGTCAACGCGTCGATGCGGAAGCTGGTGACCATCAGAAACACATGGGACGGGTCTGCTGCACTGCCCAGCTTGCGAACCTTGCGGCGCAAGTGCGGGTAGACGATGTACAGGAAAATCATCCCGCGCACGAAGTGCGTGATCCCCATCGAGTAGCGCCAGATACCAACGGCGCCAATCAGGAATATAAAGTTCTTCGACTGTGAGTCGAAGATACTGGTAGGCAATGCCGCGGCAAGGCCCATGAGTAAACTTAAATAGAACAGCCAACCTGCGGCCTGTAACAGGCCGTGCTTGAGCCTCTGCATAATCGTATCCCTAAGTCAGTTGCGAGCCTCAAGCCCCAGGCTGCAAGCACATTGCTTGAGCCTGTGGCCTGGAGCCTGGCGCTTGTGGCTTGCGGCTGATTTACCAGCAGATACCTTCGGCACGACCGTCTTCGCTGGTGGCGTTGGCCATGAAGCCCACCAGATCGATGACGCGCTTGCCTTCAGGGGTCTTGTTGGCGAGGGCGCGGAAACGCTCATCGCGGTTGCCGAGGATGATGACGTCGGAGTCATTGATGACTTGGTCGAAGTCCGAGTTCAGCAGCGAGGAAACGTGCGGAATCTTGGATTCGATGTAGTCCTTGTTGGCACCGTGAACGCGTGCATATTCAACGTTGCTGTCGAAGATGCTCAGGTCGAAGCCCTTGCCGATCAGCATTTCGGCCAGCTCTACCAGCGGGCTTTCACGCAGATCGTCAGTGCCGGCCTTGAAGCTCAGGCCCAGCAGTGCAACCTTGCGGGTGTCGTAGCTGGCAACCATGTCGAAAGCGTTCTGTACTTGCGACGTGTTACTGCGCATCAGCGAGTTGAGCAGGGGAGCTTCAACGTCCAGGCTGCCGGCGCGGTAGGTCAGGGCACGAACGTCTTTCGGCAGGCAGGAGCCGCCGAATGCGAAGCCAGGGCGCATGTAGTACTGGGACAGGTTCAGCGCCTTGTCCTGGCAGACAACGTCCATCACTTCACGGCCATCGACGCCGACGGCCTTGGCAATGTTGCCGATTTCGTTGGCGAAAGTAACCTTGGTGGCGTGCCACACGTTGCAGGTGTACTTGATCATCTCGGCAACAGCGATGTCCTTGCGAATGATCGGTGCATCGAGTTCTTCGTACAGCGATTGCAGAACGTCGCCCGACGCTTTGTCGAACTCGCCGATCACGGTCATTGGCGGCAGGTCGTAGTCCTTGATCGCAGTACTTTCGCGCAGGAACTCAGGGTTGACGGCGACGCCGAAGTCAACACCGGCTTTCTTGCCGGAGCAGTCTTCCAGAATCGGGATAACAACGTTGGCAACAGTGCCCGGCAGTACGGTACTGCGAACCACGATAGTGTGGCGAGTGGCTTTGTCACGCAGGACATAACCGATTTCGCGGCACACCGATTCAATGTAATCCAGTTCCAGATCGCCGTTCTTCTTGCTCGGCGTACCGACGCAGATCATCGACAGGTCGGTGGCGCGAATGGCTTCGGCGAAGTCTGTAGTGCCGCGCAGTTTTCCGGTACTGATACCTTTCTGCAACAGCTCTTCCAGACCCGGTTCAACGATAGGTGATTTGCCGTTGTTGATCAGGTCGATCTTGGTGCTGGAAATATCCACACCAACTACTTCGTGACCGCGGGCAGACAGGCAACCGGCACAGACTGCACCGACGTAACCCAAACCAAATATGCTGATACGCATCGTATTCTCCTCGATTTTTCACGCCATAAATTGGCTGGATATTAATTTTGGCCAGCAGATGTCACGCGCCATCCCTCACGGCTAACAACGCCGTGGAACTAACGCAGGCATATTTAATGAGTGAGTGCCCAAAACAAGTAAGGCGAACTCAAATGACACTAAGTGCAAGCGGCAAGTAACCTGTCCGTTCGGTCAGGGCCTTGCTCTCCTTGGATGCAGTAAACCACTCCTTGTTCGACGATTGACGGCGGACCTCGGTAAGCCTGCCTCTGGCGCAAGCCAGGGCCGTCCTGTTCGAATCCTGCGCATCACACCGGTTCGGCGCTTCGCCTGTCTACAACATCAACTAGTGATGTGAGTTTAGTTCTGGTACCTGACGCCAGGATCACGTGGGCCTGGCTTCCGTGTCGGTAACTTCCCGTTTTTCGAGGCGACCTGTAAGTGATCTCTTACACGTCAGCCCAGAATTGTTACGGGATGTAGGAGCGTATGAATTCGTATTTAGTTCCTGGCCGCTCGTCCTGATTTGCAGATTTTGCGGTATCCGATTTGTCACAGGGAGGGTATCGAGATGATGGCTTTTTTCTTAAAAGCCTCGATTTACGAGGGGTGTAGAGGGGTGAATATGAAAGTGCCACTACTGTAAAAAGCTGAAACGCCACTAGTTAAAAAAATGGATTTTTTTTTAAGAAAAAATCGCACGTGAGTGGCGAGTCGAAAAGTTGACGTTTGTCTGGCGTCATGAAGTTGGCATTTGGTGTTGGATCGTAGGACAGGCCGTGTAACAGCGCTCTGTTACACGACGGTTACATCATCTAGTGTTCTGCGATGTTGCGCAAAAACACCAACTTGTCAGGGGTCGACTGTTCGCGGTTGTAACGATAGCCCTGTGCATCGAACGCTTGTAATGCTTCGGGATCGTTGATGCGCTCTTCTATAACGAAGCGGCTCATCATGCCGCGGGCTTTTTTCGCATAGAAGCTGATGATCTTGTACTGGCCGTTCTTGAAGTCCTTGAACTCGGTGTCGATGATCCTTGCCTTGAGCGACGAACGTTTGACGGCAGAGAAGTATTCAGTCGAGGCCAGGTTGAGCAGCAGGTCGTCGCCCTGGTCTGCCAGCGCTTCATTCAGCCATTCGCTGATCCGCGTGCCCCAGAAGGCGTAGAGGTCCTTGCCGCGAGCGTTGGCCAGCCGGGTGCCCATTTCCAGCCGGTAGGGCTGCATCAGGTCCAGTGGACGCAACAGGCCGTACAGACCTGACAGCATGCGCAAGTGGCCCTGCGCGTAGTCGAGCTGCGTTTCGCTCAGCGTTTCCGCTTCCAGGCCCGTATAGACGTCACCCTTGAAGGCCAGCAGTGCCTGCTTGGCGTTGTCGAGGGTGAAGTCCGGGTTCCAGCTGCCAAAGCGTGCCGCGTTCAATCCGGCCAGCTTGTCGGACAGGTGCATCAGTTCGCTGATCTGCGCCGGCGTCAGTTCACGCAGCTGCTCGATCAACACCCGGGAATGGTCCAGGTACTGCGGCTGAGTGAAGCGGCCGGTCGTGGGCGGTGTCTCGAAATCGAGGGTTTTTGCCGGGGAAATCACCATCAGCATGAAATCGTCTCCTTTTATCGTCCGTGGATTCTAGGGGCTGACAGCCTGCGACTCCAGCTATGGTGGCGATAGAGACCGTTCCGCGGGTGATGGCAGCATGACCTGCGGCTTTGTATGCGCGCCGACATAAGAAGCCCGGCGCATATCAGCTATAGTGGCGCGCTGGTCATGACGTTAATGGTTGATCGAGAGGACATCGGGTTTGCGTATCGTTTTAGCAGTGTGTGCAGGTCTGTTCTGGCTTCAGGCGCAGGCGGCAGCGCCGGTCATCGCCACCATTGACCGCAGCGTCTGGCCTGAACGGCTCGAGACGCCGGGGTTGTTCGACGTCGCGTCGCGTGCGGAGATCCTCGCCTTTGCCCACGAGTTGTACCTGAGCGAAAAGCTCGACGAGGAGGGCCTCAAACAGCGCCTCGGCCTGCGCTTCGTCAACGTGCCGTCGTTGAATGTGGTTCGTCATCGGCTGTGGCTGCGGTTGCTGGAGAACTACCAGAACGCGCAGAAGAGCTGTGAGCAGGACGCCAATTTCTGTGTGCTGGTCGAGGACATGGATCAGTTGCGGCAGCGCGCCGAGGAATACCAGGTATCCAACGATTCGTTCTACGCCAACTGGGCCAGACCCAGCGCCGCATTCCACCAGCGTTACCTGAACGAGCTGCTGTTCATGGCAGCCCTGTTTCCGCAGACCAGCAGCGAGATCGAACGCTACAACTCCGATGAGATGAGCGGCGACGAGATGCCGGATCGCACCTTCATGCTCAACTTCGAAAGTGGCCCGAGCCCGGCCGACGGTGGTACCGACTGGCTGGCTGACTTTATGCGCCAGCAGAAAATGACCGCCACCTTCTTCGTGCTGGGCAAGAGTCTTCAGGAGCGTCTCGACAGCACGTCGGTTGCAGGTTTGCAGGCGCTGTATCGCCAGCAGTGTGTGGGCATCCAGGGCTGGGAGTACCGTTCGCACAGTCAGTGGCTGGACTGGCAGAATTCAGTGCAACGCAGCGCGGCACTGGTTCAGCAGGTGTTGCCGGACAACTTCGTGCCGCTGTTTCGCCCTCCTTATGGCCATCGACGTGCCGACAGCGGCGACTTCTTCCGCACCGAGCATTTGCGCGTGTCATTGTGGAATATCGACGCCGAAGACGACACCGGAAGGCTTTCTGCAGAGCAGGTGGGCGACCGTGTACTGACCCTCATGCTGCTCTGGCGCAAAGGGACGGTGGTATTCCACGATGTGGCCAACAAGGCGCAGTCGGCGCTGCCATTGCTGCTGGCCAATACAGCGCAAAGCGAGTTGATCTGGGACGATTGCCGAAATATCTCTGAAGCGCCCGAAGAACAAGGGCTGCAGAGCAGTGAAGAGGCTGCGCCTGAAGGGGAATGAAGGCAGATTCGGCGTGGGCGGACTTCCGACTTTAAACGTGCGGGGTACGTCCGCCAAGTCCTATTCGTCAGGCTGTGAAATAAACTTCAAAAAACTGTCAAAGAGCTTTTTTCTGTCATCCCTTTTGCTGTATTACGAATACAGACCGCCGAAACCTGCAACACAGGTGGCGTCTTCCAAGACCCACCTTGAGCGACATTTCTGCCCTGCCTGAAGGGGAGAATCCGGCGGCCTTTTCGTGGCGCAGTCCTGTCGTGGTTCTGCGTCGCCCGGCTTCTACAAAGGTGAGCGAGTATGGATGACCACGGACGCACCCCTTCCACCAACCAGCCAATCCTTTACGTGCTCGATACCAACGTATTGATTCATGATCCAAACGCACTGCTGAACTTCGAAGAACACCACGTCGCCATTCCCATGACGGTTCTGGAGGAACTGGACAAACTCAAGGCCGGTAAACATTCGGTTGCTGCCGAATGCCGTCAGGCCATCCGTCTGATCGACAAGACCCTGGGCGAAGCTTCGCCGGAGGAAGTCGAGAAGGGCGTGCCCATCGATCGTGGTACAGGCGTGCTCAAGGGCTACCTGTCGATTTTGATGAGCAAACGCGAGGAACCCAACAGCCTGCTGCCCGAGCACCTGAACGACAACATCATTATCAACCAATTGATTGACCTGCATGCGCGCAACAAGGACTTGAGCGTCGTGCTGGTGACCAAAGACATCAACATGCGCCTCAAGGCGCGCGCCTGTGGCATTGCTGCCGAGGATTACAGTACAGACCAACTGGTCGACGACGTTTCACTGTTGTCGCGTGGCTACCATGACATGACCGGTTCGTTCTGGGACCGCGTCAGCAAGGTCGATACGCGTCAGGAGCGCGGTCGTACCTGGCACCGCGTGCAGCTCACTGAAATGCTGCCGGCGGTTCATATCAACGAGTTCATTGTCGATGAGCAGGGTTTTGTCGGCTGGATCAAAGGCGTCAAGAACGACGAACTGCTGATTCTCGACATGCACCAGGAGCCTTTGCTGCATCAGGAGGCCTGGGGGCTGAAGCCGCGCGATATCTATCAGGGGCTGGCGCTGTTTGCGTTGCTCGACCCGGATATTCATCTGGTCAACCTGTCAGGCGCTGCGGGCTCGGGTAAAACCATTCTGGCCCTGGCCGCTGCCATCGAGCAGACCATGGTCACCAAGCGCTATCGGCGCATCATCGCCACCCGCAGCGTTCAGGGGCTGGATCAGGAAATCGGTTTCCTGCCCGGCACCGAGGCGGAGAAGATGGAGCCGTGGCTCGGCGCTATCACCGATAACCTCGAAGCGCTGCACATGGATGACGAAAACACCCATGGCAGTGTCGATTACATCCTCAGCAAGGTGCCGTTGCAGTTCAAATCCCTCAACTACATTCGAGGTCGCAGCTTCCAGCAAAGTCTGATTCTGATCGATGAATGCCAGAACCTGACCCCGCACCAGATGAAAACCATCATCACGCGTGCCGGTGCCGGTTCCAAAGTGGTCTGCCTGGGCAACCTGGCGCAGATCGACACCCCTTACCTGTCGGCCACCAGTTCCGGGCTGACCTACCTGACGGAGCGCTTCAAGGACTTCCCGAACGGCGTGCACATCACCCTGCAGGGCGTGCCTCGCTCGATACTGGCCGAATACGCGGAGAGTCATTTGTAAATCAGATGCATGCGGGGAGCCCATGTGTGAATGGGTTCCTTGCTTGCAGCTCACGGCTTGTAGCGTGTAACTGCCACTCCCTCTACACTTCTTGCTTCTGCCAAGGAGTAACGTTGTGCTCACTCATCTCGATTCCCAGGGTCGCGCCAATATGGTTGATGTCACGGATAAAGCCGTGACGTCCCGTGAGGCGATGGCCGAAGCCTTTGTGCGCATGCTGCCGACGACGCTGCAAATGATCGTCAGCGGTGGTCATCCCAAGGGTGACGTGTTTGCCGTCGCACGTATCGCCGGTATTCAGGCGGCGAAGAAAACCAGCGATCTGATCCCGCTTTGCCATCCATTGATGCTCACCAGCATCAAGGTCCACCTCGCCGCTGAGGGTGATGATGCCGTGCGCATCACCGCGAGCTGCAAGCTGGCCGGGCAGACCGGTGTGGAAATGGAAGCCCTGACGGCCGCCAGCGTTGCCGCGCTGACCATTTACGACATGTGCAAGGCCGTAGACCGGGGCATGGTCATCGAGTCGGTCCGGCTGCTGGAGAAGCTGGGCGGCAAGAGCGGTCACTTCATTGCCGATCAGGCACAGGTATCGTCATGAAGGTTCAGGTCCAGTATTTTGCCCGTTACCGTGAAGTCCTGGGCGTGGACAACGAGTCCGTCGAAGGCGAGTTCGCTACGCTGGATGCGTTGCGCCAGACGCTGCTGCAGCGTGGCGAGGCCTGGCAGGTGCTTGCCGAACAGAACCTGATGTGTGCTCGCAACCAGGAACTGTGCAAGCCGACCGAGCCGTTGGCCGATGGCGATGAAGTCGCGTTCTTTCCGCCCGTGACCGGAGGTTGATGATGAGCGTTCGCGTCCAGGCGGCAGCCTTCGACCCAGGCACTGAAGTCAACGCGCTGCATGCTGCCAACCTCGGCATCGGCGCAGTGGTCAGTTTTGTCGGCTATGTTCGGGATTTCAATGACGGGCGCGAAGTGTCCGGCATGTTTCTGGAGCACTATCCGGGGATGACCGAGAAGGCACTGGCAAAAATCGTTACCGAGGCCGAACAGCGCTGGCCGTTGCTGCGCGTCGATGTGTTGCACAGGGTAGGGGCGCTGGAGCCTGGCGAGCCGATTGTGTTCGTCGGCGTTGCCAGCGCGCACCGTCAGGCGGCGTTCGAAGCCTGTGATTTCGTCATGGACTACCTCAAGACCCGCGCGCCGTTCTGGAAGCGTGAAAACACGTCAGAAGGCACGCGCTGGGTGGAAGGTCGTCACAGCGATCACCAAGCGGCTGATCGCTGGAAGTAAGCATCAGGCGTTGCTGCGTACCACGGCCCTGAGCAAATGAGTCGGCGGTGTCTCGCAACTGATCTTGCGGCCCAGTTTTTCCTCGATGGCGGGCAACTGGTAAGAGTCATCCTCACCGGCAAAACTGATCGACACGCCATCGGCGCCGGCGCGACCGGTACGGCCGATGCGGTGCACATAATCGTCCGGCACTTCGGGCAGGGTGAAGTTGATCACGTGGCTGATGCCGTCGATGTGAATGCCGCGACCGGCCACATCGGTGGCGACCAGCACGCGGATCTTGCCTTCGCGGAAGCCTTCAAGGGTCTTGATGCGCTTGTGCTGAGGCACATCGCCTGACAGCTGCGCCGCGTTAACGCCATCGCGCACCAGACGCTCTTCGATGCGCCGGACTTCGTCCTTGCGGTTGGCGAAGACCATCACCCGTTCCCAACCGTTGTCGGTCACCAGGTTGTAGAGCAGCTTGTACTTGTCGGCGCCGGCGACGGCATAGATATGCTGTTCGACGTTGTCACTGGCAACGTTCAGCGATTCGATCTCGACGATCGAAGGGTCCGTCGTCCACTGCTTGGCGAGGTTCATCACGTCCTCGGTGAAGGTCGCGGAGAACAGCAGGGTCTGGCGCTCACCCTTGTGCGGCGTCTGACGAATGATCTGACGTACCTGCGGGATGAAGCCCATGTCCAGCATGCGGTCGGCTTCGTCGAGGACCATCACTTCGACCATGTCCAGATGCACTTCGCCGCGCTGGTTGAAGTCCAGCAGGCGGCCAGGCGTGGCGACCAGGATGTCGCAGTGCCGTGCTTCGAGTTGTTTGAGCTGCTTGTCGAAGTCCATGCCACCGACGAACGTCATGACGTTCAGGTTGGTGTACTTGGTCAGGTCGACGGCGTCCTTGGCGATCTGCACCACCAGCTCGCGGGTCGGTGCGATGATCAGCGCGCGCGGCTCACCCATGTAGCGTTCTGCAGGCGGCGGCGTCTGGGTCAGCTGTTCGATGATCGAGATCAGAAACGCAGCGGTCTTGCCGGTGCCGGTCTGGGCGCGTCCGATCGCATCCTTGCCCTTGAGGGTGAAGCCCAGTACGCCCGCCTGGATCGGTGTGCAGTACGGGAAACCCAGGTCCTGAATCGCATGCATCAGTTCAGGCGCGAGGTTGAAGTCGTGGAAGCGGGTCTTGCCTTCCTGGGGTTCGACGACGAAATCTTCGAGTTTCCAGGCCGGCGCGGGCGGTTTTGTCACGCGCTCGCGACGCGGGCGCTCGGCCCTCGGCTTGTCGGTGCGCGGCGCTCTGGCTTTGGAGGGCTCGCTGGTTGTGTCCAGAGCCTGAGTCTGGACAGCATGATCCGGTGTGTCGCCTGTGGCAGCGGGAGAGGTGGGAATAGAGGTTATCGGAGTAGGCGCAGGCTGCTCAGCCTCGCTCTTACCGAACATCTTTTTAAGTGCTTTGAGCACGGTCATCTCATCAATTGGTTAAGGAATGTACGCCGAGCAGTGTAAAGCAAGAACCGTGCTCGGCGTAGTGCCATCCATGGCGAGCTACAAAAGCGGTCCGTCGCAAGGGGCTCAGAGCGCTTCAGCGAAGCCGTTCAGCCAGCCAGACGCCGATGTCGCGAATTTCCTCCGGTAACACTTGATGCTCCATTGGGTATTCCTGCCATTGAACGGTTACACCCTGGGCGGTGAGGTGGTCGTAGACGGCGCGGCCCATTGGGTAATGCACAACCGCGTCGTGCTTGCCGTGCAGGCAGTAGGCCGGGATGCGTTGCTGACTCGCCGACAGGGTCATCTCGTTGCTGAATGTAGGGGCATAAGTGGACAGCGCGAGTACGCCGCCCAATGGGCCCTGCCAGCGACGGTAGCCAGCGTGCAAGACCACCGCGCCCCCCTGGGAAAAACCGGCCAGGAAGATTCGCGCCGGGTCGATGCCGCTGTCGCGCTGCTGCTCGATCAGGTCCAGCACCTTCTGCGCCGAGGCTTCCATCTGATCATGATCAATGGCCCGGGCCTCTGAACTCATGGACTTGATGTCATACCAGCTGGGCATTTCATAACCGCCATTGACGGTCACGGCGCGCGTCGGTGCCTGAGGCAGTACGAAGCGGGTGGTGCGCAACGACTCCTGCAGCGCCTCGGCGACCGGCAGAAAATCATAGCGGTCGGCACCCAGTCCATGCAGCCAGATAACGCAGGCGTCGGCGGGGCTGGAAGGTTCAATGATCAAAGAATCGCTCATGACTGCTCCATTTGTGTGCGCGGGCTCTTTTTGAACGCATTAATAAGGTGCGCGGGTAGATTAAAAATGAAAGAAGATGTCGCAAGGTTACAAGTTTTTGTCTTGACCTGTCGCTAATTCGACTTAGCCAGCATGCTGGTACGGGCTTTGCTACAGCAGGACTGGAGTCGAGTCGCTCACATCGTTCGGTAACACTATAAGGCTATTACTTATAGCGATCGAAAAGCAGCTCGGGAGTCCATGCGTCAGGATTCGCGGCACGATTCAACCTGTACCGCTCCGGTCCGGGAAAATCATGGGGTTTCAGTCCACGGGGCCGATTCTGAATGATGAAGACGAATGACGGGATGATCCTGCAGGCAATTCATGATTCAGGCCCAGCGTTGCATGACCCAAAAATAAGCCAGCACGGGTCATTAGCGCCTCACAAAGGTGCGACGCGACTGAGACACCTACACAACAAAGAGCAAACTGGAGGTTTTTGAATGAAGATGTTGAAATCTACCCTGGCTGTCGTCACCGCCTTGGCCGCATTCGGTGTGACCGGGGCTGCCAACGCCGGTGCCACGCTTGACGCTATTCAGAAGAAGGGTTTCATCCAGTGCGGCGTCAGCGATGGCCTGCCAGGGTTTTCCGTTCCGGACTCCACCGGCAAGATCACCGGTATCGACGCTGACGTCTGCCGCGCCGTTGCAGCCGCTGTGTTCGGCGACGCCACCAAGGTCAAGTTCAGCCAGTTGAACGCCAAGGAGCGATTCACCGCGTTGCAATCCGGCGAGATCGATATCCTTTCGCGTAACACCACCTGGACCAGTTCCCGTGATGCGGGCATGGGCCTGGTGTTCACCGGCGTTACCTACTACGACGGTATCGGCTTCCTGGTAAACAACAAGCTGGGCGTGAAAAGCGCCAAGGAACTGGACGGTGCAACCATCTGCATCCAGGCCGGTACCACCACCGAGCTGAACGTCTCCGACTACTTCCGTTCGAACGGCCTGAAATACACCCCGATCACCTTCGACACCTCTGACGAAAGCGCCAAGTCGCTGGAAGGCGGCCGTTGCGACGTGTTGACTTCCGACCAGTCGCAGCTCTACGCACAGCGCAGCAAGCTGGCCAAGCCGGACGATTACATTGTTCTGCCTGAAGTGATCTCCAAGGAGCCTCTGGGCCCTGTCGTGCGTAAAGGCGACGAAGACTGGTTCTCGATCGTTCGCTGGACCCTGTTCGCCATGCTCAACGCCGAGGAAGCCAAAATCACTTCCAAGAACGTTGAAGCTGAAGCCAAGTCGACCAAGAACCCCGACGTAGCCCGTATGCTGGGCGCCGACGGTACTTACGGCAAGGACCTCAAGCTGCCGAAAGACTGGGTCGTGCAGATCGTCAAGCAGGTCGGTAACTACGGCGAAGTGTTTGAACGCAACCTGGGCGAAGGCACCCCGCTGAAAATCAAGCGTGGTCAGAATGCTCTGTGGAATGCCGGTGGCATCCAGTACGCTCCACCTATTCGTTGATTGACCCGGCGCCCGACAGGCTTCCCAGCCTGTCGGGCGTTGTTCTGTTGGATTTTTCCTGGGGCATTTCATGGAAAAGCAAATCGTCGCACCCAAGCAAAAGCTCTCTCTGAGCGATCCGAAAGTGCGCGCGTGGTTATTTCAGATCATCACTGTCGTGGCGGTGATCGCGTTGGGCTGGTTCATCTTCGACAACACCCAGACCAACCTGCAACACCGTGGTATTACCTCGGGCTTCGGTTTTCTTGAAAACAGTGCCGGTTTCGGTATTGCTCAGCACCTGATCGACTACAGCGAAGCGGACAGTTATGCCCGTGTGTTCGTCATCGGTTTGCTGAATACCTTGCTGGTGTCGGTTATCGGTATTGTCCTGGCGACCTTGCTGGGCTTTGTCATTGGTGTCGCTCGTCTGTCTCCGAACTGGATGATCAGCAAGCTGGCCACCGTGTATGTCGAAGTCTTCCGCAACATTCCGCCACTGCTGCAAATCCTGTTCTGGTACACCGCCGTATTCCTCACGCTGCCCGGTCCGCGTCAGGCGCATGGTTATCTGGACATGTTCTTCGTCAGCAGCCGCGGGCTTAACATGCCCAGAGCGTTGCCTGCCGAAGGCGCCTGGGCATTCCTGGTCAGTCTGGTTGTTGCCGTGATCGCCATCGTCATGATGGTGCGCTGGGCCAACAAACGCTTCGAAGCCACTGGCCAGCCGTTTCACAAGTTCTGGGTCGGCCTGGCATTGTTGCTGGTCATCCCCGGTCTGAGCATGCTGATCTTCGGCAGCCCGGTGCATTGGGAACTGCCACAACTGAAGGGCTTCAATTTCACGGGCGGCTGGGTGCTGATCCCTGAACTGATCTCCCTGACCTTGGCACTGACCATCTACACCGCGGCGTTCATCGCTGAAATCGTGCGTTCCGGCATCAAGTCGGTCAGCCACGGTCAGACCGAAGCTGCCCGCTCACTGGGCCTGCGCCCTGGGCCGACGCTGCGCAAGGTGATCATTCCGCAGGCGCTGCGCGTGATCATTCCGCCGCTGACCAGTCAGTTCCTGAACCTGGCGAAAAACTCTTCTCTGGCAGCAGCCATCGGGTATCCGGAAATGGTTTCCCTGTTTGCCGGTACGGTGCTCAACCAGACCGGGCAGGCGATTGAAGTCATTGCCATCACCATGAGTGTGTACCTGGCGATCAGTATCAGCATTTCCCTGCTGATGAACTGGTACAACAAGCGCATTGCGCTGATCGAGCGGTGAGGAAAAGCGCATGACAACTCATACTTTCAAACCTGATATGCCACCACCGGGCAAAGTGTTCGGCCCGATGGCGTGGATGCGGCAGAACCTGTTCTCCAGCTGGATCAACACCCTGCTGACCCTGTTCTCCCTGTATCTGATCTATCTGGTCGTGCCGCCTATCATCAGTTGGGCCCTGCTGGACGCCAACTGGGTCGGCACGACCAAGGCAGACTGCACCAAGGCGGGCGCCTGCTGGGTGTTCATCGAGCAGCGCTTCGGTCAGTTCATGTACGGCTACTTTCCCAATGAGCTGCGCTGGAGGGTCGACCTGACCGCTATCCTGGCGATCGTCGGCGCTGCGCCGCTGTTCATTTCGAAGTTTCCACGCAAGGCTGTCTACGGTATCGCCTTCCTGGTGATCTATCCGGTTGTTGCGTTCTACCTGCTGCATGGCGGCGCGTTCGGTCTGACCAACGTACCGACCAGCCAGTGGGGCGGTCTGATGCTGACCCTGGTGATCGCTACCGTGGGTATCGTCGGTGCCTTGCCGCTGGGTATAGTTCTGGCGCTCGGTCGTCGCTCAAACATGCCCGCTGTGCGCGTGGTGTGCGTGACGTTCATCGAGTTCTGGCGCGGCGTGCCGCTGATCACCGTGCTGTTCATGTCGTCGGTCATGCTGCCGCTGTTCATGCCAGAGGGCATGAACTTCGACAAGCTGCTGCGTGCGCTGATCGGCGTCATCCTGTTCCAGTCCGCGTACATTGCCGAAGTGGTGCGTGGCGGCATGCAGGCCATTCCCAAGGGCCAGTACGAAGCAGCCGCGGCGATGGGCCTGGGTTACTGGCGCAGCATGGGGCTGGTGATCCTGCCGCAGGCGCTGAAGATGGTTATTCCCGGCATCGTCAACACCTTCATTGCCTTGTTCAAAGACACCAGTCTGGTGATCATTATCGGCCTGTTCGACCTGCTCAACAGCGTCAAGCAGGCTACCGCCGACCCGGCATGGCTGGGTATGGCCACTGAAGGCTACGTCTTCGCGGCCCTGGTGTTCTGGATCTTCTGTTTCGGTATGTCCCGCTATTCCATGCATTTGGAACGTAAGCTGGACACAGGCCACAAGCGTTAGGAGTTTTGTGATGAGTGAAGTTATCAATAAGCCTCTGGGCGCTGAAGGCATGATCCGCATGGAGGGCGTACACAAGTGGTACGGCCAGTTCCATGTACTCAAGGACATCAACCTGAATGTGCGTCAGGGTGAACGTATCGTGCTGTGCGGCCCGTCGGGTTCGGGCAAGTCGACCACCATTCGCTGCCTCAACCGTCTGGAAGAGCATCAGCAGGGTCGTATCATCGTCGACGGCACCGAGCTGACCTCGGACCTGAAGCAGATCGAAACCATTCGCCGTGAAGTGGGCATGGTGTTTCAGCACTTCAACCTGTTTCCGCACCTGACCATCCTGCAGAACTGCACGCTGGCGCCAATGTGGGTGCGTAACATGCCGAAAAAGAAGGCTGAAGAAATCGCCATGCACTATCTGGAGCGTGTGCGTATTCCGGAGCAGGCCCACAAGTTTCCGGGTCAGCTTTCCGGTGGTCAGCAGCAGCGTGTGGCGATTGCCCGTGCCTTGTGCATGAAGCCGAAGATCATGCTGTTCGATGAGCCGACTTCGGCGCTTGACCCGGAAATGGTCAAGGAAGTGCTCGACACCATGGTCGGCCTGGCTGAAGAAGGCATGACCATGTTGTGCGTAACCCACGAGATGGGCTTTGCCCGTACCGTGGCAAACCGGGTGATCTTCATGGACAAGGGTGAAATCGTCGAACAGGCTGCGCCGAACGACTTCTTCGATAACCCGCAGAGCGACCGTACCAAGCTGTTCCTCAGCCAGATCATTCACTGAGTGGACATCTGCTGAACAAGGAAACCGGGCCATGTGCCCGGTTTTTTTATGCCTGTCGGTGCTGTTCGGGTTGTATGCAATTACGCTGAACCTTGTATTCGCGATGATTCTCCAACAGGATACCGACCCCCTGAAAAGGGTCGACATACCTGATGACCGAGAAACTGATGACTGCCAAGGCTCAACCCAGCCCCCAACCGACTACCGATCAACCCCATTCTGCTTTGAAGCGCCCCTGGCTGCTGTTGCTGGGCCTGGTGCTGGTTGCCCTCAACCTGCGCCCAGCGTTGTCCAGCATTGCGCCACTGCTCAATACAGTTTCATACAGCCTCGGCATGTCCGCCGCCGAAGCCGGACTGCTGACCACCTTGCCGGTCCTGTGTCTGGGCTTGTTCGCGCCGCTGGCACCGATTCTTGCCCGCCGGTTTGGCAGTGAGCGCGTGGTTCTGGTGGTGCTTCTGACGCTGGCAGCAGGTCTGGCAGTGCGCAGTCTGTTTGGCCAGATCGGGCTGTTTTCCGGCAGTCTGCTGGCGGGCGCGAGCATCGGAATCATCGGCGTGCTGCTGCCGGGTATCGTCAAACGTGATTTCCCGCGCAAGGCCGGAGCCATGACCGGTGTCTACACCATGGCCTTGTGCCTGGGCGCAGCAATTGCAGCGGGTTCGACGGTGCCGCTGAGTCAGTACGTTGGTGGCAGTTGGCAGATTGGCCTGGGTTTCTGGCTGGTTCCTGCGCTGATTGCCGCAGCGCTGTGGCTTCCGCAGGCGCGTGAGGTGCATGGCACGCATCGCGATGTCTACCGGGTCCGCGGTTTGTTGCGTGATCCACTGGCCTGGCAGGTCACGCTGTACATGGGCCTGCAATCGTCGCTGTCGTACATCGTTTTCGGCTGGTTGCCGTCGATCCTCATCGGTCGCGGCCTGACGCCGACCCAGGCCGGTCTGCTGCTGTCCGGCTCGATCATCGCGCAAGTCCTCAGCGCGCTGGCGGTGCCCTATCTGGCCACACGCGGCAAGGATCAGCGTCTGGCGATCATGCTGGTCATGTCGCTGACCCTGATCGGCCTGTTCGGCTGCCTGTACGCGCCACTCGGTGGTCTGTGGGGCTGGGCGATCCTGCTGGGGATCGGGCAGGGCGGCACGTTCAGTCTGGCGCTGGCCTTGATCGTCCTACGCTCGCGTGACTCACATGTCGCTGCCAATCTGTCGAGCATGGCGCAAGGCTTCGGCTACACCATCGCCTCGACCGGCCCGTTTGCCGTGGGCGTGGTGCATGACATGACCGGCAGCTGGAGCGCGATTGGCTGGATCTTCGCGGTACTCGGGCTGGGCGCCATCATCGCGGGCATGGGTGCCGGTCGGGCGCTGCAGGTGCAGGTCAGTAGCGAGAAGGTTTGATTTTCGATGATTGTTGATCGTTCGGACCGGGCTTGAGCTGCTTCAGGTCTGAGCCAGATTGGCCAGGGCCCATTGTTCGGCACTGGTGACGCTCAGCCCTGATTTCGCGTTGTAGGTACGGGCGACGTCCCATGCCACGCCTCGGCCCATGGCAAAGACTGCCCGGTATTTGCGCAGATTGTCATCCGGCATTTCCGTCAGATCGGCCTGCAACTGCGCAACACTCCATACGTGCCGCTCGATGTCGCGCCCCGTGACACGCTCCACAAGATCGGCCAGCCCGGCGTACGTCAATGTGTCGCCAGCGGTGTACACCACCTGATTCACTATGCGCGGCTCGTGCATCACGATGGCAGCGGTCAGCCTGCCAATGTCCTCTGCGGTGGTGACTGTCACGGCCGTATCGAGGCTGCCCAGCGCATTGATACGACCGCCTTGCAGATCGACGACACCGAACGCGGGTTCGAACAGGAAGCTTGTAAACATACCGGTCGAAACGATTAACCACTCGGTTTGCTGCTGGGCGCGCAGCTTTTCTCGTACATCGAGTTGCTCATCGAACAGATCCTGAGGGCTGCCCCGGCCGATAAGGTCGTAGTCAACGCCGAACTGCCAGGGCAGGTAGCGTTTTATGCCGGCCTTGAGCGCCGCATCGGTCAGTTTGCGTTGAGTGCCCCGGCCAGCGGTAAAACCCGCACAACTGATTACCGTGTCATAGCGCTTCATGACAGTGGCTAGTTCGTCCACGGTGGCATCGGCCAGATCGGCGGTTTCGATGGCAATGTTCAGCGCGCGGATTTCTTCGATTTCCACACGCTTGGCGGGCGCTTGAGTGCTCAAGCTGCTCTGGCGTAGCAGCACGGCAATGCTCAAGTCATATGCTCCGGCTTTCTCGACCAGCCCTCGCAGCACGGCGAGCCCAAGCTCTCCTGCGCCTATTACCAGAATGCGTTGTTTGACGTTTGCGTTATCGGCTTGCATGGTGACCCCTTTGGACAGTCTTTCAATTCAGGCGGGAGAGATGCTGGCATGCCTGTCGACATACAAAAAGTAGGCACATCGGTGATACCGGGCGGGCTGGACGCGCAGGAAGTGGTCAGACGCTCCGAAGCGGCCTGTGCTGCGCTCAGCGATGATGAGGATGGTCTCAAGCGCGATATTCTCGGCCACGCCGGAAACCGGTGGTCATTGGGCGTGGTACATGCCCTCGGCGTCAGCAGCCCTTTGCGCCATGCCGAATTGCGCCGAAAGCTGCACGGTGTCACTCAGCGCATGCTCACTCATACCTTGCGCCAGCTTGAACAGGACGGGTTGATCACCCGTCATGACTACTGCGAGAAGCCGCTCAGGGTGGAATATTCGTTGACCGACCTGGGCATGGGGCTGCTGGTACAAATGATTCCGCTGTGGACTTGGGTGATTGAAAATTCAGAGGCGTTCAGTGCAGCGCGAAATCGTTATGCGGACAGGTAAAAGTGATGGCTGATGCGCCATCAACCCTCGCCATTTTCAGCGGCGCCGCTTATCGTGCACGGATAATTCGCCAAGGGATGTGCACGCATGAACTACGAGGAACAAAGTCAGGCCAACAGCGCACTGATCACCCGCTTTTATGAGGCGTTTGCGCAGCTGGATGCCGAGGCGATGAGTGCCTGTTATACCGATGACGTGCTGTTCAGCGACCCGGCCTTTGGTGAATTGCGTGGCGCTCAGGTCGGCGACATGTGGCGCATGCTGACTTCCCGGGCGAAGAATTTCTCGGTGGTCTTCGATCAGGTGCGAGCCGATGACCAGACTGGCAGCGCGCACTGGGTGGCGACGTACCTGTTCAGCCAGACCGGGCGCACGGTGGTGAACGATATTCAGGCCCGGTTCATGTTCCGCGATGGCAAGATCTGCGAGCATCACGATCATTTCGACATATGGCGCTGGTCGCGTCAGGCCTTGGGTTTTAAGGGCCTGTTGCTTGGCTGGACGCCTTTGGTACGCAACGCCGTGAGGGCTCAGGCGCTCAAGGGTCTGAAGACCTTTTCAGAGAATCGCCGTGCCTGAGGTTGCCAGCACCGCGAGTGCGCCGACTGCCGAACAGGCGGTCGGCAAACCCTGGTTTGTCTATCTGGTGCGCGCTGCCAACGGCTCGCTGTACTGTGGCATCAGTGATGATCCGCAGCGCCGATTCGCTATGCACCAGAGCGGCAAGGGCGCGCGCTTTTTCTCTTCGAGTCCGGCGATGGCACTGGTCTACGTTGAACAATGGCCCAGCAAGGGCGAGGCGTTGCGCCATGAGCGGCTGATCAAGAAGCTCAAAAAAAGCGCCAAAGAGGCGTTGGCTGCCAGCTACGCAACGTCATCGATCCATGAGCGTGATGCCGTCCCATCAGTTTGAGGCTGTGTGCGGGCAGGGTGCTGCGGGTTAAGCTGTGTTTTTCCCATGTGCACAAAGGCTGAACATGTCCGAGTTGATCCTTCACCACTACCCCACTTCGCTGTTCGCCGAAAAAGCCCGCCTGATGCTGGGCTTCAAAGGCCTCACATGGCGTTCGGTGACTATCCCTTCGATCATGCCCAAGCCTGACCTGACTGCATTGACGGGCGGTTATCGCAGAACCCCGGTGTTGCAGGCGGGTGCGGACATCTACTGTGACACTGCGCTGATGGCGCGGCGTCTGGAGCAGGAAAAAGCGTCGCCAGCGTTTTATCCGAAGGGACAGGAGTTCACGGTTACCGGCCTGGCCGCCTGGGCCGATTCGGTGTTGTTCATGCATGCCGTGAGCCTGGTGTTTCAGCCTGAATCAATGGCTGTGCGCTTTGCCAAGGTGCCACCAGACGCCGCCAAGGCGTTCGTCGCCGACCGTTCGACGCTGTTCAACGGCGGCACTGCGTCGCGCCCGCCTGTGGAGCAGGTCAAACATCAATGGCCTACGCTGATGTCGCGTCTGGAACTGCAACTCTCGCACGGCGGTGACTTCCTGTTCGGCGTACCGTCGATTGCCGATTTCTCGGTCGCCCATACATTGTGGTTTCTCAAGCAGACGCCGGTCACTGCACCCTTTGTCGATGATTATCCGAGTGTCAGGGCCTGGCTCGATCGTGTGCTGGGTTTTGGCCATGGCACGTTCAGCGACCTGAGCTCGGCAGATGCCATCGACATCGCCAGAAACGCCACGCCTGCGTCGTTACCGGATGAAACCTTCGTCGATCCAAATGGCTTCAAGGCAGGCGACAAGGTCGCGGTTTCTGCAGTCGACTATGGCGTCGAAGCGGTTGAGGGCGAGCTGGTATTTACCGGCCGCGAAGAACTGATCCTGCGCCGCGAGGACGAACGTGCAGGTGTCGTGCACGTACACTTCCCGAGAATGGGCTATCGGATCGAGAAGCGCTGAGGTTCTACGATGCTCTGCGTCGCAAGGAGGACGCAGAGCATTGGCACAATAGTCAGGTAGGCTACTTCAGCGCTGCCAGTATCTGATCCGGGTCAAACCCCCTGATCAGCGTGCCGTTGACGTCGATCAGCGGGATGCCTCTGCCGCCCAGCGCTTCATAGGCCTTGCGGCCTTCTTCCGACTTCTCAATGTCGAACTCCTGATACGCAATCCCCTTGCTGTCCAGAAAACGCCGGGTCTGCTTGCAGTAGCCGCACCAGTCGGTGGCGTACATCACCACTTTTGCCTGGCTGTAGCGCTGCGCGACGTCTGCCGGGGGAGGGTTGACGACATTCTCGATCCTGCCCCAGTTCTGGTAAATCACTACCACCAGCATGATCAGGGCGAACTTCTTCAGGGTGCGCAGCAGCATGTTGATTACCGCCGCTTCAACTGGTCGGTCAGTTGCGTCGGCAGCCCCTTGATGATCAGGGTGCCGGCGGTTTCGTCGTATTCGATCTTGTCGCCCAACAGGTGGGCCTCAAAACTGATCGACAGGCCCTCGGCGCGGCCGGTGAAGCGGCGGAACTGGTTGAGGGTGCGCTTATCCGCCGGTATTTCCGGGGACAGGCCGTAATCCTTGTTGCGGATGTGATCATAGAACGCGCGCGGACGATCTTCGTCGATCAGCTCGGACAGCTCTTCCAGGCCCATCGGTTCGCCCATCTTGCTCTGACTGCTGGCGTAGTCGACCAAGGTCTTGGTCTTCTCGCGAGCCGATTCTTCCGGCAGGTCTTCGCTTTCAACGAAATCACTGAACGCCTTGAGCAGGGTGCGGGTTTCGCCGGGGCCATCCACGCCTTCCTGGCAACCGATGAAGTCGCGGAAGTACTCGGAAACCTTCTTGCCGTTCTTGCCCTTGATGAACGAGATGTATTGCTTGGACTGTTTGTTGTTCTGCCACTCGGAAATATTGATCCGGGCGGCGAGGTGCAATTGGCCAAGGTCCAGGTGTCGGGACGGGGTCACGTCCAGTTCGGCATTCACTGCCACGCCTTCGCTGTGGTGCAGCAGGGCGATGGCCAGGTAGTCGGTCATGCCTTGCTGATAATGGGCAAACAGCACGTGGCCACCCACTGACAGATTGGATTCTTCCATGAGCTTTTGCAGGTGCTCGACCGACACCCGCGAGAACGCCGTGAAGTCGCTGCCACCGTCGATGTATTCCTTCAGCCAGCCACTGAATGGATGTGCGCCGGACTCGGGATGGAACAGGCCCCATGCCTTGCCCTGTTTGGCGTTATAGCTTTCGTTGAGGTCGGCCAGCATGTTCTCGATGGCCTGGGACTCAGCGAGTTCGGAGTCGCGTGCATGGAGAACAGCGGGCGTACCGTCGGGTTTCTTCTCGATCAGGTGGACGATGCAGTGACGGATCGGCATGGGCTTCTCGGCTGAAAAAGGTGAAGAGCGTGCGGCTCGTTGCAAGGTGCCCAGTGTAACGCACGCATGCGCCTGATGGCCCGGGGCAGGCTGGTTTTCGCCTGCAGCGAGTGTTTGCTGGGTGTTTTTTGTGCAATTAGCATTAAAACCTGACCAAAAGGATAGGTAGAGGCGGATATTTGCCCGGCTCTGTGCTAGTTTTGCGCGGTCTTGCGCACTTAGCGCGTCAAGCATGCAGTTAGCGCACACGTAGGTCGAACCATTACCCGGTTTCAGTATCTACACTTTCGCGATTAATCGTGGCTGCTAGCGGGTGGCCAGGTTCGTTGCCTGGCCACGGGCCGACGTTGCGCTCTGCAATCCAAATGAATTTGATAGGGAAGGAACACCACCATGGCTCTTACTAAAGACCAATTGATCGCCGATATCGCTGAAGCTATCGACGCGCCAAAAACCACCGCGCGTAATGCTCTTGAGCAATTGGGCCAAATTGTTGCCGACCAATTGGAAAACGGCGTGGAAATCACTTTGCCAGGTATCGGCAAACTGAAAGTTGCAGAGCGTCCGGCTCGCACTGGCCGCAACCCTTCGACTGGCGCTGCCATCGAAATCGCTGCCAAGAAAGTTATCAAGTTCGTTCCAGCCAAAGTGCTGACCGACTCGATCAACAAGTAAGCAACCGCTTGCTGTGAAAAAGCCGTGCACCGGTTAACCGGGCACGGCTTTTTTGTGGGCGTCTGATCACCGATCTGTGCCGCACTGCATACTCAAGAGAGGACGCAGAGCGTCCAGAACGGCATGCCGACGCAGAGCGTCGCACGATAGTCGAGGCTAAGGCATGTCGGCGGAGCGTCGTACGGTAGTTGAGATTATCGTTCCTCACGCTCCAGCGTGGGAATGCCTTGCGTGACGCTCCGCGTCACAGATCTGTGCTGCACTGCATACTCAAGAGAGGACGCAGAGCGTCCAGAACGGCATGCGACGCGGAGCGTCGCACGATAGTCGTGGCTAAGGCATGTCGGCGGAGCGTCGTACGGTAGTTGAGATTATCGTTCCTCACGCTCCAGCGTGGGAATGCCTTGCGTGACGCTCCGCGTCACAGATCTGTGCTGCACTGCATACTCAAGAGAGGACGCAGAGCGTCCAGAACGGCATGCGACGCGGAGCGTCGCACGATAGTCGTGGCTAAGGCATGTCGGCGGAGCGTCGTACGGTAGTTGAGATTATCGTTCCTCACGCTCCAGCGTGGGAATGCCTTGCGTGACGCTCCGCGTCACAGATCTGTGCTGCACTGCATACTCAAGAGAGGACGCAGAGCGTCCAGAACGGCATGCGACGCGGAGCGTCGCACGATAATCGAGATTAAGGCCTGCCGACGCGGCGTCGCACGATAGTCGAGATTAAGGCCTGCCGACGTGGCGTCGCACGATCGTCGATGCGGCACGATAGCCTTATCAGTGGGGTGTGCGTTGTGCCTTGTCAAGGAAGGTCCAGGCCACGAAGCGGCTTTGTTTCTGGCCCTGGCCCATCTCGACTACCTTCACTTCAAGCGCGCCGGCTTTTTTCAGGGCGCTCTGGATCGGCGGCAGGTTGGATGCCTTGGACACCAGGGTGCTGAACCACACCACCTGGCCCGGCAATGTGGCGCTTTCCTGGATCAATTGGGTCACGAAGCCAATCTCGCCGCCTTCGCACCACAACTCCTGAGATTGCCCGCCGAAGTTGAGAACCGGCAGCTTGCGCTTGGGATCCGCCTTGCCCAGTGCACGCCATTTGCGCTGGCTGCCACGCTGCGCTTCTTCCAGCGAAGCATGGAAGGGCGGGTTGCAGAGGCTCACGTGGAAGCGTTCGCTGCTGTCGAGCAACCCGAGCAGGATTTGCTTGCGATTGCCCTGCTGGCGCACGCTGATGGCCTTGCTGAGGCCATTGGCTTTGATGATCGTGGTAGCCGCCGCGACGGCCGTGCTGTCGATGTCCGAACCCACGAACTGCCAGCCATAGTCGCTGTGCCCCAGCAGCGGGTAGATGCAATTGGCTCCGGTGCCGATATCCAGCGCCTTGATGGATGCGCCGCGTGGGATCACGCCTTCATTGTCCTCGGCCAGCAAGTCGGCGAGGAAGTGCAGATAGTCCGCGCGCCCCGGAATCGGCGGGCACAGGTAATCGGCCGGAATGTCCCAATGGGCAATGCCATAGAACGCTTTGAGCAGCGCGCGGTTGAACACCCGTACCGCCTGCGGATTGGCGAAGTCGATGCTTTCCTTGCCGTAAGGATTGAGGATCACGAAGGCTGCCAGTTCGGGGCTGGATTTAATCAGCTTCGCAAAGTCGTACTGGCCCTGATGCCGATTGCGCGGGTGCAACGTGGCCTTTTCACGCGGCGCAGCAGGTTTGGCTGGCCGCTGAGGCTTCTTGCGCGGTGGTTTGCGGGTATCGGTCATGGATTCGATTGTCAGCCGTGAGGTTGAGTTGCCAGGCTTATTCGCGAGCAAGCGAAGTGTCGCCTTCGGCGTGACAGGCCTTGCTCGCGAATAAGTCAGTACAGAAGTTCAGATAACAAAAAGCCAGCCCATAATCGGGCTGGCTTTTCTGGCCACCTTACAGGCTGGCGATGCGTGCGTGTTGCTCGGCCAGCTTGCCCAGTGCCTGTTCGGCTTCGGTCAGCTTGGCGCGCTCCTTGGCGATGACTTCAGGCGGTGCCTTGTCGACGAAGGCGGCGTTGGACAGCTTGCCGCCGACGCGTTGCACTTCGCCTTGCAGACGCTGGATTTCCTTGTCCAGGCGCGCCAGTTCGGCCCCTTTATCGATCAGCCCGGCCATCGGCACCAGCACTTCCATGTCACCGACCAGCGCGGTGGCGGACAGCGGGGCTTCTGCGCCTTCGGTCAGTACGGTCATGGATTCGAGCTTGGCGAGCTTCTTGAGCAGGTAATCGTTTTCGCTCAAACGACGCTGATCTTCGGCGCTGACGTTCTTGAGGAACAGTTGCAGCGGCTTGCCCGGACCGATGTTCATCTCGCCACGGATGTTACGCACGGCGAGCATCAGGCCCTTGAGCCATTCGATGTCGTCTTCGGCCGCCTGATCGATGCGTGCTTCGTTGGCCACCGGCCAGGGTTGCAGCATGATGGTCTTGCCTTGCGCACCGGCCAGCGGCGCGAGGCGCTGCCAGATTTCTTCGGTGATGAACGGCATGAACGGGTGCGCAAGACGCAGCGCGACTTCCAGAACGCGGACCAGCGTGCGGCGTGTGCCGCGCTGACGCTCGACCGGCGCTGTTTCGTCCCACAGTACGGGCTTGGACAGCTCCAGATACCAGTCGCAATACTGGTTCCAGATGAACTCGTACAATGCCTGGGCAGCGAGGTCGAAGCGGAACTGATCCAGTTGGCGGGTCACTTCGGCTTCGGTGCGTTGCAACTGCGAGATGATCCAGCGATCAGCCAGCGACAGTTCGACCGCTTCGCCGTTCTGGCCGCAGTCTTCGCCCTTGTCCAGTACGTAGCGCGCCGCGTTCCAGATCTTGTTGCAGAAGTTGCGGTAGCCTTCGACGCGGCCCATGTCGAACTTGATGTCGCGACCGGTGGACGCCAGCGAGCAGAAGGTAAAGCGCAGGGCATCGGTGCCATAGCTGGCGATGCCTTCGGCGAATTCCTGACGGGTCTGCTTCTCGATCTTTTTCGCCAGTTGCGGCTGCATCAAACCACTGGTGCGTTTCTCTACCAGCGTTTCGAGGTCGATACCGTCGACGATGTCCAGCGGGTCAAGCACGTTGCCCTTGGACTTGGACATCTTCTGGCCCTGACCGTCGCGCACCAGACCATGCACATAGACGGTCTTGAACGGGACTTGCGGCGTACCGTCCTCGTTCTTCACCAGGTGCATGGTGAGCATGATCATCCGGGCGACCCAGAAGAAAATGATGTCGAAGCCAGTGACCAGTACGTCGGTGGAGTGGAAGGTCTCCAGTGCCTTGGTCTTTTCCGGCCAGCCGAGCGTGGAGAAGGTCCACAGGCCCGAGCTGAACCAGGTGTCCAGTACGTCGTTGTCCTGCTGCAGCGCGATTTCCGCCCCCAGGTTGTTTT
This sequence comes from Pseudomonas sp. BS3767, assembly GCF_900099665.1. Taxonomy (NCBI): domain Bacteria; kingdom Pseudomonadati; phylum Pseudomonadota; class Gammaproteobacteria; order Pseudomonadales; family Pseudomonadaceae; genus Pseudomonas; species Pseudomonas sp. BS3767. Next base: position 277,833 of record NZ_FNCX01000003.1, read on the forward strand.
TCGCCCGGACCTCGGCTTCGTCGCGGCCGACGTAAACCTTGCCGGATTCGTCGTACCAGGCCGGAATGCGGTGGCCCCACCATAGCTGACGGCTGATGCACCAGTCCTGGATGTCGCGCATCCACGAGAAGTACATGTTTTCGTACTGCTTGGGCACGAACGCGATGCGGCCGTCTTCGACAGCGGCAATCGCAGGCTCGGCCAATGGCTTGGTGGAGACGTACCACTGATCGGTCAGCCACGGCTCGATGATGGTGCCAGAACGGTCGCCTTTCGGCACCTTAAGGGCGTGATCATCGACACTGACCAGCAACCCGGCGGCATCGAATGCAGCAACGATCTGCTTGCGCGCTTCGAAGCGGTCCAGCCCGGCGTAGGCGGCAGGCAGGCTGCCATCGACGCTTTCGTTCAGCGTGCCATCGAGGTTGAACACCTGAGCGGCAGGCAATACGTTGGCATTCTTGTCGAAAATGTTCAGCAGCGGCAGGTTGTGGCGTTTGCCGACTTCATAGTCGTTGAAATCGTGGGCCGGGGTGATTTTTACGCAGCCGGTGCCGAATTCGGGATCGCAGTAATCATCCGCGATGATCGGGATGCGGCGGCCTACCAGAGGCAATTCGACGAATTTGCCGATCAGCGCCTTGTAGCGCTCGTCCTGCGGGTTCACGGCGACGGCGGCATCACCGAGCATGGTTTCCGGGCGAGTGGTGGCCACGATCAGGTAATCCAGACCTTCGGCGGTCTTTGCGCCGTCAGCCAGTGGATAACGCAGGTTCCACAGATGACCTTTCTCGTCATGGTTCTCCACTTCGAGGTCGGAAATGGCGGTGTGCAGCTTGGTGTCCCAGTTGACCAGGCGCTTGCCACGGTAGATCAGGCCGTCTTCATGCAGGCGCACGAAGGCTTCCTTCACCGCTTCGGACAGGCCGTCGTCCATGGTGAAGCGCTCGCGGCTCCAGTCGACGGACGAGCCCAGGCGGCGGATCTGACGGCTGATGTTGCCGCCGGACTCGGCTTTCCATTCCCAGATCTTGTCCAGAAACTTCTCGCGGCCCAGTTCATGACGGCTTACGCCTTGCGCTTCGAGACGACGCTCGACCAGCATCTGCGTGGCGATGCCGGCGTGGTCGGTGCCCGGTTGCCACAGCGTATTGCGGCCCTGCATGCGACGGAAACGGATCAGTGCATCCATGATCGCGTTATTGAAACCGTGGCCCATGTGCAAGCTGCCGGTGACGTTCGGCGGCGGGATCATGATGGTGTACGAGTCACCCACGCCTTGCGGAGCGAAGTAGTTCTCGGACTCCCAGGTCTGGTACCAGGAAGTTTCGATGGCGTGCGGCTGGTAAGTCTTGTCCATGCTCGGCGGGAACCTGTGGCATTGATTCGGAAACCGGTAAGTATAGACCTGACGGCCAGCGACAAGCCATAAGTGCCGGGCCACAACTGGCAGATCTGTCAGTAAGCGGCGAGTGGTCCGAGGGGCCACTGGCGGCTCTGATACGCTCGCAGTCAGTTACCCGAGGTGCGGGTCCCGAGCCAGAAACTTCACTTCTGCTGCTGCGCCAATAGCCGCTCCAGCCTTGCCTCCAGCCGACGCTTGATTTCGTTCTCGATATGCGGGGCGAAGTCGTCGATCACGTCCTGCATGATCAATTGCGCGGCTGCGCGCAACTCGCTGTCCAGATGTAACAGTGCATCAGGGTTGGGCTGCGCTTGCGGCTGGGCTGTCTGCTGCACCTGCGGGGCGTGCGCTGTATGGGCATCAGGTGTCAGTGTCGGGATGTCGTCTTCGTCGAAGTCCTGTTGATACGCCGCGTCGGGGCGAGCGCCGACGACATCGAACAACAGGGGAATCTGGCCTTCGGGACGAGCCGTGTCGTTCGACACGGGGGAGTGAGCGGGGTCATCGCCGAGCAGTTGACGGATCGACTCGAGGTCGTTCAGCAAGTGCGCGGATTCAGCTTTTTTTGAAGTATCCATCGTGTCCTCAAAGGCGCTGCAGTCGGTGATCTTGCGGAGGATAGCCCTGTTCGCGGTAGGAACGGAAACTCTCGCGTGCGGCAAGACGTATGGCGGGGTCTTCGACAACGACTTCGGCCACGCGGGCGAAACGTTTGAAGAAGGCCGGAATGCTCAGGTCGAGGTTGACCAGCAGGTCACTGTGTTCGCCCGAGTCGTCGCCCAGGCCCAGTACCACGGCAGCATCGTGATCGCTCTCGGCGTCGCCATGGGGTAGAAACACTTCACCTCTGAAACGCCAGAGCCGGGCATCGAGGTCCTCACGCTGCGCAGCATCGCTGCAATGCAGATAGACCTTGTGACCCAGGCGCCAGGCCTTTTCCGTCAGCTTGCAGGCAAAGTCCAGGCGGGCCGCAGGATCGGCGCTGGGCAGGATGTAGAAGTCGACTTGAGTCATGTGGGTTCCAGAACCGGAGGCGTATCGACTGTGCAGTCGATACGCCAGGGTCTCTTTTTATTATACGCCGGCGCGGTCGAGCAGGTATTGGGTCAGCAGCGGAACCGGACGCCCGGTGGCGCCTTTTTCCTTGCCGCCGCTCAGCCATGCAGTGCCGGCGATGTCCAGGTGAGCCCAGTGGTAGGCCTTGGTGAAGCGCGACAGGAAGCAGGCCGCGGTGATGGTGCCGCCTTTCGGGCCGCCGATGTTGGCGATGTCGGCGAATGGGCTGTCGAGTTGCTCCTGGTATTCATCGAACAACGGCAACTGCCAGGCACGGTCATCGGCCTGTTTGCCCGCGTCGAGCAACTGATTGATCAGCGCGTCGTTATTGCCCAGCAGGCCGGAGGTGTGGCCGCCCAGTGCAACGACGCAAGCGCCGGTCAGGGTTGCGATATCGATGACCGCCTGCGGCTTGAAACGCTCGGCGTAGGTCAGTGCATCGCACAGCACCAGACGGCCTTCGGCGTCGGTGTTGAGGATTTCGACGGTCTGGCCGCTCATGGTCGTGACGATGTCGCCCGGACGTGTCGCGGTGCCGCTCGGCATGTTTTCGGCACAGGCCAGAATGCACACCAGATTGATCGGCAGCTTCAATTCGAGCACCGCACGCAGGGTGCCGAACACGCTGGCAGCGCCGCACATGTCGAACTTCATCTCGTCCATGCCCGAGGCAGGCTTGATGCTGATGCCGCCGGTATCGAAGGTGATGCCTTTACCGACCAGCACGAACGGCTGGTCGCCTTTTTTGGCACCCTGGTAGTTCATGACGATGAGGCGCGGCGGCTGGGCGCTGCCCTGTGCTACCGCGAGGAAAGAACCCATGCCCAGGTCGGCCAGTTTCTTCTCGTCGTGGACTTCCACTTTCAGGTTCTTGTGTGCCTTGCCCAGCGCCTTGGCTTCTTCGCCCAGGTAGGTCGGGTGGCAGATGTTCGGCGGCAGATTGCCGAGGTCGCGGGTCAGTGCCATGCCGGTGGCGATTGCCTGAGCGTGAGTCGACGCGCGTTCGACATCGGCCGCCTTGACCTTGTCGGTCAGCAGGGTGATTTTCTTCAGGGCGCGAACTTCGGCCTTCTGGCTCTTGAAGCGGTCGAAGACGTATTCACCGTCGGCCAGGGCTTCGACCAGCAGACGAGCCATGCCATAGGTGTCGCGGTTTTTCACCGCCAGGTCATCGAGCGCGATCGCTGCATCGGTACCGCCCAGGCCCTTGAGGCAGGTGAGCGCTGCGCCGACGAGTTTTTTCAACTGACGGTCCGACAGCTCGTCTTCCTTGCCCGTACCCACCAGCAGCACGCGTTCGGCCTTGATGTTGGGCAGATTGTGCAACAGCAGGCTCTGGCCGACCTTGCCGGCCAGATCGCCGCGCTTGAGGATCAGCGAAATGGCTCCGCCGCTGAGGATATCCACCGTCCTGGCCGCACCGGCCAGTACACGGCTTTCACCGACGGTGACCACCAGCGTTGCGGTTTTCAAGGTTTCTGGGCTTACGCTTTTAACAACCAATTCCATGTGGGGTCCCCGAATAGACGATGAGAGTCGCAATATAAATGTCGCACGCGGCATGGCCTGAGTGTTTTCAGGGGCGATGCCTGCGCTAAGCCTTGCAGTTTGACCCCGCTGCACGACTGCTGACAACCCCGCAGAGCTGCCTGTCTGGCGTCTATGTGCGAACTATCCCCGGTGCGCAGTGACAGAAACACACAATCACAGGATAATGCCGCATATTTTTTGAGGCCCACGCCTTTTTTCGGCGTGAAGCTCTGGTTGCCGTGGCTCACAAATTTTCCCTGTTTGGCTGCCTGAGCCTGACAACTCTGGAGTGTCTGGTTTGATTGTCTTCCGTTATCTGTCCCGAGAAGTGCTGCTTACCTTGAGTGCGGTCAGCGCCGTACTGCTGGTCTTCATCATGAGCGGACGCTTCATCAAGTACCTGGCGCAGGCCGCATCCGGTGCACTCGATCCGGGCGTACTGTTCCTGATCATGGGCTTCCGCCTGCCGGGCTTTCTGCAGGTCATTCTGCCCCTTGGCCTGTTCCTCGGCATCCTCATGGCGTACGGACGCCTGTACCTGGAAAGCGAGATGACCGTGCTGGCCGCCACCGGCATGAGTCAGCAGCGTCTGCTGGCCATCACCATGGGGCCGGCCACGCTGGTCGGTCTGCTGGTTGCCTGGCTGAGCTTCAGCCTGGCTCCGCAGGGCGCTACGCAGTTTTCGCTGCTGATCAATCAGCAGGACGCCATGACCGAGTTCGACACGCTGGTGCCGGGCCGTTTTCAGGCGCTGCGCGACGGTACGCGTATCACCTACACCAAGGAACTGTCGGAGGACCGCTCGCAACTGGCCGGTGTGTTCATCTCTGAAAAGCGCATGTCCAGCGACAAGAGCAAGGACAACGGCATCACCGTGCTGGTCGCGGAGAAGGGCCACCAGGAGGTACGGCCCAACGGCAGTCGCTTCCTGATCCTCGAGAACGGCTATCGCTATGACGGCAATCCCGGGGCGGCCGACTATCGCGTGATCAAGTACGACACCTACGGGGCGATGCTGCCCAAGCCGGAAATCAGTGAAGAAATCACCGACCGTGAAGCCATTCCGACCAGCGAGCTGATCGGCAACCCGGCACCGCGTTCCGTGGCCGAGTTGCAGTGGCGTATTTCGCTGCCGCTGTCGGTGTTCATCGTGACACTGATGGCCATTCCGCTGTCACGGGTCAATCCGCGTCAGGGCCGTTACCTGAAACTGCTGCCGGCGATCCTGCTGTATATGTCGTACCTGGCCATTCTGATTTCGGTGCGCAGTTCGCTGGAGAAAGGCAAGCTGCCACTCAGTCTGGGGATGTGGTGGGTGCATGCCATCTACCTGTCCATCGGCCTGTTGCTGTTCTATTGGGAGCCTCTGCGTCTGAAGATGGCGAGTCGTCGCAGCGTCACGGAGGTGACTCGTGGTCAAGCTTGATCGATACATTGGCAAAAGCGTCCTGCTGGCGATTCTCGCGGTTCTGGGCATCATTCTGGGTCTGGTCTCGCTGTTCGCGTTCATCGACGAGATGGGCGATATCAGCGACACCTACACACTGGCGGATGCCCTCAGCTACGTCATGCTGACGGCGCCACGTCGTGTCTACGACACCTTGCCGATGGCCGCCCTGATCGGTTGCCTGATCGGTCTGGGTACGCTGGCCAGCAGCAGCGAGCTGACCATCATGCGTGCGGCGGGTGTGTCCATCGGACGCATCGTCTGGGCGGTCATGAAGCCTATGCTGCTGCTGATGATCGCGGGCGTGCTGGTCGGCGAATACGTCGCTCCCTACGCCGAGAACCAGGCTCAGGCCGCGCGCTCGCTGGCGCAGGGCTCAGGTGATGCGCAGAGCGCCCGTCATGGTCTGTGGCACCGCCAGGGCGATGAGTTCATCCACATCAACACGGTACAGCCCAATGGCCTGATGCTCGGTGTGACACGTTATCGTTTCGACGATCAGCGCCACATGCTGACTTCCAGCTTTGCCAAAGAGGCCAACTTCAAAACCGATTACTGGGAATTGAAGGACGTCACCACCACGCACTTCAATGACGGCAGCACCAAGGTCATCAACACCCCGGTCGAGCGTTGGGATGTGGCGCTGAGCCCACAACTGCTGAGCACGGTGATCATGCCGCCCGAGTCGCTGTCCATCAGCGGCCTCTGGAGCTACGCGCATTACCTGGCTGATCAGGGCTTGAGCAATGGCCGCTACTGGCTGGCATTCTGGACCAAGGTCCTGCAACCGGCGGTGACCGTCGCATTGGTGCTGATGGCGATCTCGTTCATCTTCGGCCCGCTGCGTTCGGTTACGCTGGGGCAGCGGGTGTTCACCGGTGTGGTGGTCGGTTTTACCTTCCGCATCATTCAGGACCTGCTCGGTCCATCGAGCTTGCTGTTCGGCTTCCCGCCTTTGCTGGCAGTGCTGCTGCCTGCCGCCGCCTGTGCGCTGGCCGGGGTACTTCTGTTACGTCGCGCCGGGTAATGCATCCGCCTTATTGAAAAGAGCCGACCCTTGGGTCGGCTTTTTTCATGGGCGCTTGCGGAGCCCTGCAAATCCCGCATGCAAAAAAGCCCCTGGCATCGCTGCCAGAGGCTTTCTTGTATCTGCGTGGTTGCGTCGTTATCAGCCTTCGGCTTGAACTTCGTCAGCCTGCATGCCTTTCTGGCCCTGCACCGCAACAAAGGTAACTTTCTGACCTTCTTTCAGGCTCTTGAAGCCGTTACCCTGAATGGCGCGGAAGTGTACGAACAGATCCGGCCCGCTCTCAGGAGTGATAAAACCAAAACCTTTTTCGTCGTTGAACCACTTGACGGTACCGCTCTGACGTTCAGCCATTTTCTTATTTCCTTGACGCTTGACTTGAATTGGTTACAGCCTCTTTCGTATGAAAGAGCACTGGGGCTGGTTGCAGGAAGTAAGAAACGTAGAACGGGTTGTAGCAAACCTAGAGCTACTGCCCAGGTCCAGATTCGGCGACCCATGCAAACACAGTTCGGAAACTCTACGCCAAGTCCCGTTACAAATACAACCCCCTTGCTTGGCACCCTATTTCCGGGGCTTTGGCCTTGTATGCGCAGTGTTTGCGCCGCGTGCACGGTGATTGATCCGTCATAACATTTTGCACTTTATAGGTGCATTTTTTGCATATATGACAGGCTGTTCACGTGTTCGAAATACTGACGAAACACTGCTGGGGAACAGCGCTTCAGCAACACCGAAGTGTTGCTGTTTTTTTGACGCCGCTATTTAACCGCGGAAGTAACGTTGCGCAACAAAAGGCATTTTTGCGACGAGCATGGGGACTCTCTTGCCGCGCACCATTGCCCAGACAGGTGTATTCAGCGCCGTGTAATCGTTATGCAGATAACCCATGGCCAGCGGCCCGGTCAGCGACGGCCCAAAACCGCCGCTGCATACGGTACCGATAACAGCGCCCTGTTCATCGACGATCTCGGTACCTTCACGCACGGGTGTGCGCTCCTGGGGGAGCAGGCCGACTCGCTTCTTGCTGACGCCGTTCTGTTGCTGGGCAAAGATTCGCTCGGCGCCCGGAAAGCCGCCTGCACGCGCACCGTCGGCGCGACGCACTTTGGAAATGGCCCACAACAGACTGGCCTCGATCGGCGAGGTGTGTGTGTCCATGTCATGGCCGTACAGGCACAGACCGGCTTCCAGTCGCAGCGAATCACGTGCGCCCAGACCGATCGGTGCCACTTCCGGCTCATCCAGGAGGCGGCGTGCCAGGGCTTCAGCCTGTTCGGCAGGCACTGAAATTTCATAGCCGTCTTCACCGGTATAACCCGAGCGACTGACATAGCATTTGACGCCGAGCAGCGTGACGCTGGTGAACTGCATGAAGGTCATTTTGGCAACTTCCGGGGCGAGGCGTGCCAGTACGGTCACCGCGGCCGGCCCTTGCAGCGCGAGCAGGGCGCGTTCTTCGAACAGTGGTTCGATCTTGCAATGCCCGGCCAGGTGCTTGCACAGGTGCGCCAGATCCTGATCCTTGCAGGCCGCGTTGACCACCAGCATCAACTGGTCGTTGCCGAGATTGGCCACCATCAGGTCATCGAGAATGCCGCCGTTCTCGTCGGTGAACATCGCGTAACGCTGCATGCCGACCGGCAGGTCAATGATGTCCACCGGCACCAGGGCTTCGAGTGCCTTGGCCGCATCCGTACCGGTGAGGCGAATCTGGCCCATGTGCGAGACATCGAACAGACCGGCTTGTGCGCGGGTGTGCAGGTGCTCTTTCATTACGCCAGCCGGGTATTGAACAGGCATGTCGTAACCGGCGAAGGGCACCATCTTCGCGCCGAGTTCGCGGTGCAGGGCGTGCAGGGGAGTGGTCAGCAGTGATTCTGTGGACATGTTCGATTCCTTGTTGAGCGGGCCGTGCCAATGGCACGGCCTGTGCGCGCAGCGCGATCAGGCAATGCCAGGCGGGGCTGTCACGCTTCCTGATAGTTCTCGATGGACGGGCAGGCGCAGACCAGGTTGCGGTCGCCGAAGACGTTGTCGACACGACCGACCGGAGGCCAGTACTTGTTCTCGATCAACGAATCGACCGGGTACACCGCCTGTTCGCGGCTGTAAGGATGGCTCCACTGGCCGACGATTTCCGCAGCGGTATGCGGCGCGTTTTTCAGCGGGTTGTCATCCTTGTCCAGGGTGCCGTTTTCAACTGCGCGGATTTCTTCGCGGATCTTGATCATGGCATCGCAGAAGCGGTCCAGTTCTTCTCTGGATTCACTCTCGGTCGGCTCAATCATCAGCGTCCCGGCGACCGGGAACGACATGGTCGGGGCATGGAAGCCGAAATCGATCAGGCGCTTGGCCACGTCGTCAACGCTGATGCCGCTGCTGTCCTTGATCGGGCGCAGGTCTAGGATGCACTCGTGGGCGACCAGACCATTGCTGCCGGTGTAGAGCACCGGGTAATGCTCCTCCAGGCGGCGCGAGATGTAGTTGGCGTTGAGAATCGCCAGTTGCGAAGCGCGTTTGAGGCCGTCACCGCCCATCATGCGGATGTACATCCAGGTAATGGGCAGAATGCTGGCGCTGCCGAACGGTGCTGCGCAGACCGCGCCTTCCTTGCGCTCCATGCGTGCATGGCCGGGCATGAACGGCGCGAGATGGGATTTTACGCCGATCGGGCCAACGCCCGGGCCGCCACCGCCATGGGGGATGCAGAACGTCTTGTGCAGGTTGAGGTGCGACACGTCGCCGCCGAACTTGCCCGGAGCGCAGAGACCAACCATGGCGTTCATGTTTGCGCCATCGATGTAGACCTGGCCACCGTTGTCATGAACGATGCCACAGATTTCGCGAATGCCTTCTTCGAACACGCCGTGGGTCGACGGGTAAGTGATCATGATTGCCGCAAGCTGGTCACGATGCTGAATGGCCTTGGCGCGCAGGTCTTCGATGTCGACGTTGCCGCGTGCATCACAAGCAGTCACTACGACGCGCATACCCGCCATGTTGGCAGTCGCCGGGTTGGTACCGTGCGCCGAGGACGGGATCAGGCAAATGTCGCGATGTTCATCGCCACGGCTCTGGTGATAGGCGCGGATCGCCAGCAGTCCGGCGTATTCACCCTGTGAACCGGCGTTCGGCTGCAGCGAGATCGCGTCATAACCGGTGGCCGCACAGAGCATGGCCTCCAGTTCGTCGGTCAGTTGCTGGTAACCGGCGCTTTGCTCGGCCGGAGCAAACGGGTGCAGGTTGCCGAACTCGGCCCAGGTCACCGGGATCATTTCGCTGGCAGCGTTGAGCTTCATGGTGCACGAGCCCAGCGGAATCATGGTGCGATCCAGCGCCAGGTCCTTGTCGGCCAGTTTGCGCAGGTAGCGCATCAGCTCGGTTTCCGAGTGATAGCGGTTGAACACCGGGTGGCTGAGGATCGCTGACTGACGCAACAGCCCGGCCGGCAGACGCGATTGCACGCTGTCTGCCAATGCGGCGAAGTCCGGCAGGCTCTGGCCTTCGCTGGCGAAGATTGCCCACAGGGTTTCGACGGCCGACTGCGAGGTGGTTTCGTCCAGCGACAGACCCAGACGCTGGTCATCGATTTCGCGCAGGTTGATGTGCCTGGCGCGTGCGGCGGCATGCAGTGCAGCGGTTCTGCCGCCGGTGTGCAGGGTCAGGCTGTCGAAGAAAAATGCCTGCTCGGCCTTCAGGCCCAGGCTGCTCAGGCCTTCAGCCAGAATTGCGGTCAGGTGGTGAACGCGATTGGCGATCTGTGTCAGGCCGCGCGGACCATGATAGACCGCGTACATGCTGGCGATGTTGGCCAGCAGCACCTGCGCGGTGCAGATGTTGCTGGTGGCCTTCTCGCGACGAATATGCTGTTCGCGGGTCTGCATGGCCAGACGCAGGGCCTGCTTGCCGTGACGATCTACCGACACGCCGACCAGACGGCCGGGCATGTCACGTTTGAAGGCATCGCGGGTCGAGAAGTAGGCCGCATGCGGGCCACCGAAGCCCAGCGGCACGCCGAAGCGTTGCGCGCTCCCGATTGCCACGTCAGCGCCGAATTCGCCTGGCGGGGTCAGCAGGGTGAGGGCCAGCAGGTCGGCAGCCACGGCGACCAGTGCATTGGCCGCGTGGAAGCGCTCGACCAGCTCTCGGTAATCGAATACGTCACCATTGCTGGCCGGGTATTGCAGCAGCGCGCCGAAGTAATCGCTGACATCGCCCAGCTCGTGCTCGTCGGCTACGACCACGGTGATGCCCAGCGGCTCGGCGCGGGTACGCAGCACGTCGAGGGTCTGCGGGTGGCAGTGGCTGGACGCGAAAAACTGTTGGCTAGCCTTGTTTTTGCTCAAGCGTTTGCAAAAGGTCATTGCCTCGGCGGCCGCGGTGGCTTCGTCGAGCAGAGAGGCGTTGGCAATCGGCAGGCCGGTGAGGTCGCTGATCAGTGTCTGGAAATTGAGCAGTGACTCCAGGCGGCCTTGGGAAATTTCTGGCTGATAGGGCGTGTAGGCGGTGTACCAGGCCGGGTTTTCCAGCAGGTTGCGCAGGATCGGTGCTGGCGTGTGGGTGTTGTAGTAACCCTGGCCGATGTAGGTCTTGAACAGCTGATTCTTGCTGGCGATGGCCTTGATGGAGGCCAGCGCATCAGCTTCGCTCTGCCCGGCAGGCAGGTTCAAAACGCTGGTGCCCTTGATGCTTTCCGGAATGACGCTTTCGCTCAGCGCATCAATTGAATCGAAACCCAGTGTTTGCAGCATGGCCTGCTCGTCGGCCGCCCGGGGGCCAATGTGACGGGCGATGAATTCGTTGGCAGTGCTCAGTTCAATACGGTCAGTCATGGCGTGCTCCTCAGGCTTCGGCGTTGGCTTTGATCAGGCGGTCGTAGGCGTCCTGATCCAACAGGCCGTTAATGGCGTTGGCATCTTGTGGAACGAAGCGGAAGAACCAGCCCGCACCCAGGGCATCTTCATTGACCAGCTCCGGTGTGGCGTCGAGGGCGGAATTGACCTCGACGACTTCACCGTCCAGCGGCATGTTGATGCTGCTGGCCGCTTTCACCGATTCCACCACTGACACTTCAGCGTGTTGAGTGTAGGCCTGTAATTCCGGGAGCTGCACGAAGACTACGTCGCCCAGCGATTCCTGCGCATAGGGCGTAATGCCGACCGTCACGCTGCCGTCGGTTTCGGCACGCAGCCATTCATGGTCAACGGTGAATCGCAAATCGCTCATACAAACTCCTAGGAGAACAGGGCTCGCGCAGCACGCGAACAATATGAGCTATGACTTAGCAATTTAGCGGCCATGTTTTGTTTTTTTAATTAAATCAAAGGGTTGTATGTTTTTTAACTGAGCCTTTAGATCTTGGGTGTAGCGAAAACGCTACAGTCGTCAGGTATTTGAAAATACCTGACTGATCAAGGCCTTGATACGCACGGAAGGAAGTGTTTTGGAGTGAAATCGTTACAGTGGAGCGTTTTCGTTACGAGTGGGTTGCAGTGAGTGCATCCATCCCGCAGTGGTCATCGTTATCAAGCAGGCTGAACGCATCAGTCGCGCGTCACCCTTTACCTGACGCGGCTTTCTTTTCCGGTGAGCACAAAAACGTTTCGAGCTCTTCAAGCGGCAGCGGCTTGCTGATCAGATAACCCTGGATTTGATCGCAGTGGTTTTCCCTCAGGAACGCCAGTTGTTCCGGGGTTTCCACACCCTCGGCGATCACCTGCAGGTCGAGGCTGTGAGCCAGCTCGATGATGGCTCTGGCAATGGCCGCGTCCTGTGGATTGCTGGTCACTTCACGAATGAATGCGATGTCGATTTTAAGCTTGTCGATAGGAAAGCGGCGCAGGTACGCCAGGCTTGAATAGCCGGTGCCGAAGTCATCGATGGAAATACTCACGCGATTGGCCCGCAGCGCTCCCAGGGTGGCGATGGTGTGCGTGGTATTTTCCATCAGCGAACTTTCTGTCAGTTCGACCTCAAGCCACTGCGGCGCAACATTGTGTTTTTCGAGGGCCTGACGAATGTCGGCAACCAGGCTGCTGCTGGAAATCTGTTGCCCCGAAATGTTGACCGCTACCTGAAACAAGCCCAGCCCGGAGCGTTGCCAGCGCGCGATCTGCGCGCAGACGCTGTCGACCACCCAGTTGCCGACTTCACCGATCAGGCCGAGGCTTTCCAGTACAGGAACGAATACAGCGGGCGAAACGCCTGGGTGGCCTGGGCGTGGCCAGCGCAACAGCGCCTCAAGCCCGCATATGCGGTCGTTGTTCAGGTCCAGCTTGGGTTGGTAGACGATTTCGAAGGACTGATTACGCACGGCTTCGCGCAGGGCAGCCTCAAGGTCCAGGCGTGCCGAAACATCGGCGTTCATCTGCGGCGTATAGAACCGGTAGTTGTCCGGGCCGATTTTTCGGGCGCTGTTCATGGCGGTGTAGGCGTGTCTGATCAGCTCGCGTGAGTCTTCGCCGTCCTCCGGGTACAGCGCAATACCGATGCTGGCGGTCATGACCAGGCTCTGGCCTTCTATGTGGAAGGGCGCTCGCAATGCGTTGCGGATGCGCTCGAGCGTTTGCCGGGTATCCGCCTGGCCGGGACGAAGCATCAGAATCAGGGCGAACTGATCGCCGTCCACGCGGCCAAGGGTGTCGCTGGCATTCAGGCAGTTCGACAGTCGGCGGCTGACTTCCAGCAGCACCTCATCGCCCAACACATGCCCCCAGGTTTCGTTGATGTTCTTGAAACCGTCGATATTGACCGTCAGGGCCGCCAGCTTCCAGCGACTGATGGCCGCCTGGGTCATGCCCATTTGCAGGCTGGTAAAAAACAGGTCCCGGTTGGGCAGGCCGGTCAGCGTGTCGTAGTGGGCCATGGTCAGCAGGCGTTGGTCGCTTTCCTTGCGCCGGGTGATGTCGCGCACGATGCCGACGATGACCCAGTCCTCGCCGGTGCGGTACGCCTGGCGATGGATTTCGACCTCGACATCCCGGCCACTCTTGTCGCGAATCTGGGTTTCCAGTGGCTCGCTGGGGCCTTTGCCGGCAATGATCTGGTCGTACACGACCTCAAGCTGCTCCATGGACGTTTCGCCCAGTTCGGCAGGCGTCTTGTGTGACAGTTCCTCAGCGGTGTAGCCGAGCAACTGGCAGGCGCGGCGGTTGAATTCGATCAGGCTCATGGTGTTGCGGTTGATCAGGAAAATCGCGTCTTCGGAAGCGTCCATCACCGTGCGAAAGCGCTCGAGATCGATGGTGCGCTGCTGCAATTGGTCTTCGAGGATCAGGCTGTGGCTTTTCAGGTAGTCGCCAAAGGACTTGAGGCGCAGCAGATTACGCACACGCAGCCACAGTTCGGCGCTGTCCACAGGCTTGTTGAGGTATTCCTCGGCCCCGGCCTCCAGTCCCGAGAGGCGGGCACTCTGCTCGTCGAGAGCCGAGAGCATGATGATCGGTATATTGGCGGTGCCCTTTTCGGCCTTGAGCTGGGTGGCGACTTCATAGCCGTCCATGCCCGGCATCATGATATCGAGCAGGATCAGGTCGGGTGCCTGTTGTTTGACCATGGCCAGCGCCATCTCGCCTGATTCCGCCGTCAGTGTCCGATAACCCTGGTTCTGCAAGAGCACCTCCAGCAGGTCCCGGACATGGACGTCGTCATCGATAATCAGGATGGTCGCGGCGCTCTGGGTCATATCGAATGCTCAGGTAATGGACTGTTGAGGCAGATTTTTTTCCAGCAGGGTGTCGATGACCCGGTACAACTCCTTGTAGCGCAACGGCTTGATAACATAAGCGTTGCAGCCCGCCAGGCGGATCTTCTCCTTGTCTTCCTTCATGGCCATCGCGGTCAGTGCGATCACCGGGATCGCGGCTGTGCCGGCGTCTTTCTTCAATAGCGACGTGGCGGTCAGGCCGTCCATTTCCGGCAGATGGATGTCCATCAGGATCAGGTCGGGCTGGCGCTCGCGAGCCAGTTTCAGGCCGCTTTCGGCATCGACGGCCGACAGCACAGCGTGCCCGGCGCTGGTCAGCAACAGCTCTGCCAGACGCATATTCGCCGCGTTGTCTTCAATGATCAGGATCTGGGCCATCGTGCCTCCGCTGATTCAGGTGAGCGGATGGGCAGCCACACAACGAAGCGTGCGCCGAGGTCTTTCACGCTGGCCACTGCGACGCAGCCGCCGTGAAGTTCGGCGAGCTGCTTGACCATCGCCAGGCCCAGTCCGGTGCCTTCGAATTTGCGTGCCAGGCCGCTGTCGATCTGGCTGAACGCCTTGAACAGCTTGTTCATGTCGCTTTGGGCGATGCCGATTCCGGTGTCGCTCACACTCAGTTCCAGAAACTGCTCACAGTCGCTGGAGGGAAGCGCAAATCCGTATGTCGGCCAGTCACCGTCGATAAGGCCTGCCTGAGCAAGCGGCACCAGACGCACCGCCAGTGTCACCCAGCCACCGGGCTCGCTGAATTTCACGGCGTTGGCCAGCAGGTTGTAGACGATTTGTTTGGTCTTGCGCCGGTCGAGCTCAAGCACGCCGAAGTCGGCCTCTGTTTCCAGCTTCAGCTGGATATGTTGCAGTGCGGCTTGCTCGCGAACGATCAGCAGGCTGTTGCCGAGCAGTTCGTCCAGATCCACCGATTCTAGCTCCAGCGTCATCATGCCGGCCTCGACCTTGGACAGGTCGAGGATGTCATTGATCAGTGACAACAGATGCTGGCCGCTATTGAAGATATCGCCTATGTAGCGTCGCTGGGCATCGGTCATGTCGCCGACCATGCCGTCCCTGAGTGCCTCGGAAAAACCGATCACGGCGTTCAGCGGCGTGCGCAGTTCGTGCGACATGGTGGCAAGAAACTCGGACTTCATGTGGCTGGCGTGTTCCAGCTCGATATTCTTTTCTTCCAGTGTTCGCTCGAAACGCTTGCGCTCGGTCACGTCGCGGGCTGCGGCGAAGACACCCTTGAGCTTGCGGTCACGGTCGTGAAACGTGGCAGCGTTGTAGGACACCACGGTTTCAGTGCCGTCATAGGCCCGCACGGTAAGTTCGTAGTCACTGACCTTGTGCTCGCTGAGCACGCGCTTGATCGCGGCATCGGCACTCGCCGGGTCGGTGAAGAAGTTTTTGCAGGGCGCACCGATCAATTCGTCGCGGGTGCGTCCGGTCAGCGCCATCATCTGCTTGTTGACGTCGGAAATGATGCCTTGCGGGTCGGTCATCATCAGCGCATCGATGTTCGATTCGATCAGCGAGCGGGTATAGAACTGTTGGTCCCGCAAGCGCTGATCCAGCAGTGCCTGAGCTTCTTCTTCCTGTTTGCGCGCAGTGTTGTCGGTGCCGATCAGCAGATAACCGATGATGGTTTCAGCGCTGTCGCGCAGCGATGTGACCGAGACCATGGCCGACAGGCGGCTGCCATCCTTGCGGATGTAGGTGAGTTCGTAGATGTCTTCGATGCCACGCGAAGCCTTGAACACCAGAGCCTCGAAGCCCGGCGTGATGGGGGTGTTGAGTTCATGGCTGAGGGCTGCTGCGCGGATGATGAGCTCGGCGGGGTCGGAGATGTCGGCAGGTGTGATTTTGTCGACAACGTCCTCGGAGTGATAACCGAGCATGCGTTCGGCGCCGACATTGAATATCTGGATAACGCCGTGTTCGTCTGTTGCGATGCTGGAGAAATAGGCGCTGTTGAAAATGGCATCCTGCAGTGCACCAGTCTTGAGGAGGATTTTCTGGCGGCGGGATTCGACGATTTTTTCAGCGCGAGACTGGGCATCGACGAGCGGGCGGTCCACTGGCGAGGTTGGCATATGACTTCCCGGTACTACCTGACCTTTATGCCATTACGGCCGTAATCACACTACGGACATCCATTCAAATGGATGATAAGAGGTTCATGGACAATACCAGATCGTTATCGGCAGATTAGTTATTAAATGAAACTTCTCGGAATATATTTTCGATAAATGACGCTAATCGACTAACGCTTGTCGGGAATTCCATATTTTCGCAGGCGATGAGCGATTGCGGTGTGCGAGGTATGCAGGCGATTGGCCAGTTGGCGGGTGGAAGGGTAGTCCGCATAGAGCTTTTCCAGCAGATTGCGCTCAAAGGTTTCGACGGCATGTTCGAGACTGTCGATCGAGCTGTCGTTCTGACGCGCCACGGCGGTGCCAGCGATATCCAGGTCGCCTATATCCACTTGAGTGTGTTCGCAGATGGCGGCCGCGCGAAAAATCACGTTTTGCAATTGCCGCACGTTGCCTGGCCAGCGGTTGCCGAGCAGGGCAGGGTAGGTGCCGGGTGCGAGCCTGCAGACCGGACGCTGAATCTGTGCGCACGCCTGTTCCATGAAGTATCGGGCCAGTAACAGAATGTCCTGACCGCGCTCGCGCAACGGCGGAACCTCCAGATTGAGGACGTTGAGGCGGTAGAACAGGTCTTCACGGAAGGAGCCTTCGCTGACCATTTTTTCCAGATCGCGGTGGGTGGCGCTGAGAATGCGCACATTGACCCTTACTTCCCGATCACCACCGACGCGGCGGAAGCTGCCATCGTTGAGAAAACGCAGCAATTTGGCTTGCAGATAGGGTGACATTTCGCCGATTTCATCGAGGAATACGGTGCCTTGGTTGGCCAGTTCCATCAGCCCCGGTTTACCGCCACGCTGGGCCCCGGTAAAGGCCCCCGGGGCATAGCCGAACAGTTCGCTTTCAGCGAGGTTTTCCGGCAGCGCTGCGCAGTTCAGAGCCAGGAACGGCTCGCCGTGGCGGGCGCTGCTGGCGTGACAGGCGCGGGCAACCAACTCTTTGCCGGTGCCGGTTTCACCCTGAATCAGCAGCGGTGCATCCAGCGCCGCCACCCGTTGCGCCCGTGCCTTGAGGGTGCGAATGGCGGCTGAGTCGCCAAGCAAGGCGTCGAAACCTTCGGCGTGATCATGGTGCAAGGCCGACAGGCGTTCGCCGATTCGGCTGGGCAGGTACAGGGTAATCAGCGCGCCGGCTTCGGTAATCGGCGTGGCGTCCAGCAGCAGGGCTTCACCGTTCAGGTTGATCTCGCGCAGCGGCAGACGAAAGCCGTTTTCCAGCAACGCGACATGCAGACTGGGGTCGCTGAACAGCTCACCGATGGATTCACCCGCGGGCTCCCGGCCAATCAGCGCGATGAGTGCCGGGTTGGCCAGCAGCACGTGCCCGGCGCTGTCCAGAGCCAGCACCGGGTCAGTCATGGCGGCTAGCAACGCGTCCAGTTGCAGGTGGCGACGCTGCCCCGGAAGGATATCGACCACAGTGATCGCTTCCACACCTCTGACCCGAAACAGCGCGTCCTTGAGCTCTTCGAGCATCTGATGGCTGAGCGTCGGCGCATCGATGTACACATTGGGCGGCACCATCTCCACTGCGTCCAGATTCAGATTGCGTCCACCCAGAATCGCCAGCACTTCCTGGGTGATACCGACGCGGTCGATGAAGCTGACATGGATGCGCATGGGGCGATGACGGTTCGCGAATGAGAGGGCGGCAAGTATGCCTTGTGGCGGCAGGTTTGGTGAAATCCGCTTGTGGACTTGCACACACCTATCGCTGCTCACGCTCCAGCGTGGGCACGATGGTGTTTTCCGTGCCTGATTCCTCCCGCTACTGCCCGCTGGCGTTCTACGGGCCTCGACAGCGCTGGCTTACTCCAGATGCTCCGGCTTCACCGGGTCACCTGACTTGGCGTGGAGTTTGTCGCGAATGTCCGCGAACATTCGGTCGTAGTCCTTGTGCTGGGCGATGGGCAGTGCGGCCGAGTTGGGCAAGCCATGCCTTATTGCGATGCGACTCGCGTCGTGGGCGAAGTTGAAGGCGAGGTCACGGGGCAGCTGGAATTGCTCTTCGAACGACTTGCCGTTGATTGCGCCCTGCATGGTGAAGTGCATGGACGTGCCTTGCTTGGGATCTTCCTCCACGTTGTAGCGCAAGTGGATGTCATAGCTGATATCCGACGGTTGAAGCGCCACGTGGGTGAGGTGCAGATGGCCTGGCTCGTACATGAAGTGACTCCATCAAGTGGTGAGTGTGCTCAGTCAGACACCCCTCGCGAGCGGACGGTTCAGCCTTGCGCAGAGTACCGCTCGCTTCATGCCTGCGCTTAACGATCGATCTTGTCCGGTTCCGGCCTCGACCAGATCCATAGATTGCCCAGCGCCATCCCCGAGAGTGCCAGGTACAGCCACCAGGCATGGCCGATCAGGCTCAGCATCACCACGGCACAGACGAGCATGCTGATGGTGGCGCTGATCTTGGCCTTGCGCGCGACCAGTCGGCCATTACGCCAGTTGTACAGTATCGGCCCGAACACGCGGTGGTTTTCCAGCCAGGCGTTCAGCCGCGGCGAACTGCGTGTTGCCGCCCAGGCGGCCAGCAGAATGAACTCGGTGGTTGGCAGGCCGGGAACGAAGATCGCAACGATGCCTATGCCCAACGCGGTATAGGCGAGGATGCCGTATAAAAGGCGTGAAAGTCTTGAGCCGGGTGGTTTGTACGTCATGGTCTCTACAGGCAGGTTCGGGGAGCCCGGTCAGCTTAACAGCACCGGGCGCTTTTTCATGCCTGCACAGTTTCACCACCCGCAGTGCATCGATCTGACATGCGCTGAGCATGGTCGCGAGCGTCCATGACCCGGACACCTCTCGCTGCACATGCTTCAGCGCGGCTGCGCCGTTACTGCGCGTTATGCAGTGCCAGGCAGTTGTCGAGCATGCGATTGGAGAACGCCCATTCGTTGTCGTACCACGACAGTACCTTGAGCAGCTTGCCGCTGACCTTGGTGTGGTTGGCATCGAAGATCGACGACAGCGGGTTGTGGTTGAAGTCGTGGGAGACCAGCGGCAGGGCGTTGTAACCGAGCACTTTGGAATGCTGACTGGCTTCTTTCAGCAGCGCGTTGACTTCATCGACCGTGGTTTCACGCTTCAGGGTCACGGTCAGGTCGACCAGCGAAACGTTGATGACCGGTACGCGTACCGCCATGCCGGTGAGTTTGCCTGCCAGCTCCGGCAGTACCAGGCCCACCGCTTCGGCAGCGCCGGTCTTGCTCGGGATCATCGACTGCGTCGCCGAGCGGGCGCGGTACGGATCGGTGTGGTAGACATCGATCAGGTTCTGGTCGTTGGTGTAGGCATGAATGGTGGTCATCAGGCCGTTTTCGATACCCAGCTCGCGATGCAGCACTTGAGCGACCGGGGCCAGGCAGTTGGTGGTGCACGAGGCGCTGGAGATGATCTGGTGCGACTGGCGCAGCGTGTCGTGGTTGACACCATAGACGATGGTGGCATCGGCACCGCTGGCTGGCGCGGAGATAATCACCTTGCGTGCACCGGCGGTGAGGTGCGCGGCAGCCTTGTCGCGGCTGGTGAACAGACCGGTGCATTCGAACACCACGTCGATGTCCTGCGCTTTCCACGGCAGCTCGGCCGGATTGCGGATGGCACTGACCGAAATACGGTCACCATTGACGGTCAGGCTGTCCTTGTCACACTCGACTGTGCCGCTGAAAGGGCCGTGTACAGTGTCGAAGCGCAGCAGGTGTGCGTTCATTTCGCTGTCGCCAAGATCGTTGATGGCGACGACCTGCAGGTCCTGACGGTAGCCTTGGGTATACAGTGCGCGTAGGACGTTGCGGCCGATTCGGCCAAAACCGTTGATTGCAATACGAAGAGTCATACAGCCGTCCTTCTGAATTTGTTGTTGGAATTACAAGATTATTCTCATAGAAATAGAAAACAAGCCTTTTTAGTGGCAATATTTTGTTTTATCTACAACTACAAGCCTGAAAGGCACTCCCAGTTGATCGAGATCAGGGTTTTGCTCCCTGACAGTCACTGCTCGAAAACCGGAGCCGTCTTTACGGGTGACCTTAGACGTTAGCCTGGAGTTCATCACATGCATCCCCGCGTCCTTGAAGTAACCGAGCGTCTCATCGCCCGCAGTCGCGATACCCGTCAGCGCTACCTTCAATTGATTCGCGGCGCAGCGAGCGATGGCCCGATGCGCGGCAAGCTCCAATGCGCCAACTTTGCCCACGGCGTCGCCGCCTGCGGACCGGAAGACAAGCAAAGCCTGCGTCTGATGAACGCCGCCAACGTGGCAATCGTCTCTTCCTACAACGAGATGCTCTCGGCGCATCAGCCCTACGAACACTTTCCAGCCCAGATCAAACAGGCATTACGTGACATTGGTTCGGTCGGTCAGTTTGCCGGCGGTGTACCAGCCATGTGCGATGGGGTCACCCAGGGCGAGCCGGGCATGGAACTGGCGATTGCCAGTCGTGAAGTGATTGCCATGTCCACGGCGATTGCCTTGTCACACAACATGTTCGACGCCGCCATGATGCTGGGCATCTGCGACAAGATCGTGCCGGGTCTGATGATGGGCGCATTGCGATTCGGTCATCTGCCGACCATTTTCGTGCCCGGCGGACCGATGGTCTCAGGCATCTCCAACAAGGAAAAAGCCGACGTACGGCAGCGTTATGCGGAAGGCAAGGCCACCCGCGAAGAGCTGCTCGACTCGGAAATGAAGTCGTATCACGGTCCGGGAACCTGCACCTTCTACGGCACCGCCAATACCAACCAGTTGCTGATGGAAGTCATGGGCATGCACCTTCCTGGTGCTTCGTTCGTCAATCCCTACACGCCATTGCGTGATGCGCTGACCGCAGAGGCGGCCCGCCAGGTGACGCGTCTGACCAAACAGAGTGGCAGCTTCATGCCGATCGGCGAAATCGTCGACGAGCGCTCGCTGGTCAATTCCATCGTTGCGCTGCACGCGACAGGTGGCTCGACCAACCATACGCTGCACATGCCGGCCATTGCTCAGGCTGCTGGCATTCAACTGACCTGGCAGGACATGGCCGATCTGTCTGAAGTGGTGCCAACCCTGAGTCACGTCTACCCCAACGGCAAAGCCGATATCAACCACTTCCAGGCGGCAGGCGGCATGTCGTTCCTGATCCGCGAGCTGCTGGCTGCCGGTCTGCTGCACGAAAACGTCAATACCGTGGCCGGTTATGGACTCAGCCGTTACACCAAGGAGCCGTTCCTGGAGGACGGCAAACTCGTCTGGCGTGAAGGGCCGCTCGAAAGCCTCGATGAAAATATCCTGCGCCCGGTGGCCCGTCCGTTCTCGCCGGAAGGTGGGCTGCGGGTCATGGAAGGCAACCTGGGGCGCGGCGTGATGAAAGTGTCCGCGGTGGCTCCGGAGCATCAGATCGTCGAAGCACCGGCCAAGGTGTTCCAGGATCAGAAAGAGCTGGCCGACGCTTTCAAGGCCGGCGAGCTGGAGTGCGATTTCGTCGCCGTGATGCGCTTCCAGGGCCCGCGTTGCAACGGCATGCCCGAGCTGCACAAGATGACGCCGTTTCTGGGTGTCCTTCAGGATCGCGGGTTCAAGGTTGCGCTGGTCACCGATGGACGCATGTCGGGCGCTTCGGGCAAGATCCCGGCGGCGATTCATGTCTGCCCGGAGGCGTTTGATGGTGGCCCATTGGCGCTGGTACGCAATGGCGATGTGATTCGCGTGGATGGTGTAAAAGGCACGTTACAAGTGCTGGTCGAAGCGTCAGAATTGGCCGCCAGAGAACCGGCCATCAACCAGATCGACAACAGTGTCGGCTGCGGTCGCGAGCTTTTTGGATTCATGCGCATGGCCTTCAGCTCCGCAGAGCAAGGCGCCAGCGCCTTTACCTCTAGTCTGGAGACGCTTAAGTGAAGTTGGCCCTGGTCGGTGATATAGGCGGTACCAATGCACGTTTTGCCATTTGGGAAGACGACACGCTGCATTCTGTCCGGGTATTCCCGACCATTGACTACGCGGGCCCGGAGAAGGCCATCGAAGTCTATCTGCAGGACCTGGAGCTGCAGCGCGGCGATATCGGTCATGTGTGCCTGGCGGTGGCCGGGCCTGTCGATGGCGATTTTTTCCAGTTCACCAACAGCCACTGGCAATTGAGCCGCAAGGCGTTCTGCGCCGACCTGCAGGTCGATGAACTGCTGCTGATCAACGATTTCACCGCCATGGCGCTGGGCATGACCCGGCTCAAGGATGATGAATACCTGACGGTCTGCCACGGTGTCGGCAAGCCTGATCGGCCGCGCGTGGTGGTGGGGCCGGGGACCGGGCTGGGCGTCGGTACGCTGATCAAACTCGACGGCAGTCGCTGGATGGCGTTGCCGGGCGAGGGCGGTCATGCCGACCTGCCCATCGGCACCGCGCGTGAGGCGCTGCTGTGGACGCGGCTGATGGCCGAGCATGAACATGTCAGCGCCGAAGTCGTGCTCAGCGGTGCGGGCTTGCTGTTGCTGTATCAGGTCAGCTGCGCGCTGGACGACATCGAACCGGTGCTCAAATCGCCTGCGGCGATCACTACCGCTGCGCTCTCGGGCGACCCGGTAGCTGCGGCAGTGCTGGAACAATTCTGCGTGTTTCTCGGCAGAGTGGTCGGCAACCATGTGTTGGCCCTGGGCAGCCTCGGCGGGGTTTATATCGTCGGCGGCGTGGTGCCGCGCTTCACTGAGTTCTTCATCAACAGCGGGTTCAAGCGCGCCATGGCCGAGAAGGGCGTCATGAGCGACTATTTCAATGGCCTGCCGGTGCGGCTGGTCACGGCCGAATACCCGGGCCTCATGGGTTCAGGCGTGGCCCTGCAGCAGGCGTTTGGTGCGCAGATCTGAGCGATATGGCATAACAACAAAAATTAACAGCCAGACAAGGACGCTTCAACTTGAGCTCAGTCAGTAAATCGATCCTGTTGGTGGATGACGATCAGGAAATTCGCGAGTTGCTGGACACCTACCTGAGCCGCGCCGGTTTTCAGGTGCGCACAGTGGGCGATGGCGCGGATTTCCGTCGAGCGTTCAATGACGAACCAAGCGATCTGCTGATCCTTGACGTCATGCTGCCCGATGAAGACGGTTTCAGTCTGTGTCGCTGGATCCGCCAGCACCCGCGTCAGCCGCATGTGCCGATCATCATGTTGACCGCCAGTTCGGACGAAGCCGACCGGGTCATCGGTCTGGAACTGGGGGCCGATGATTACCTTGGCAAGCCGTTCAGCCCGCGCGAGCTTCAGGCCCGCATCAAGGCGCTGTTGCGACGTGCCCAGTTCGGTCAGGAGCGTCCGGGTGGCGACGTGATCCTGTTTGATGAGTGGCGACTCGATATGGTCAGCCACCGGCTGTTTCACAATGACGGCGAAGAGGTGATTCTGTCCGGCGCCGACTTCGCACTGCTCAAACTGTTTCTCGACAACCCCCAGCAGATTCTCGACCGCGACACCATCGGCAATGCCACACGTGGGCGTGAGTTGATGCCGCTGGAGCGCATTGTCGACATGGCGGTCAGTCGCCTGCGTCAGCGTCTGCGCGACACCGGCAAGTCACCGCGTCTGATCCGCACCATTCGCGGCAGTGGTTACCTGCTGGCCGCAAACGTCAACTCGCAAGCGGGCAACGGCTATTAAACCGACAGGGGCAGGCACGAAGAGAACCGGCCTGCCGCTGCCGCGCTCGTTGCTGGGGCGCATGTTGCTGCTGACCTTGCTGGCAGTTCTTTTGGCGCAGGCGCTGTCCAGCGTGATCTGGCTGTCACAGTTGCGTGCCACGCAGATGGAAGGCCTGGTGACCAGTGCGCGCAGTCTGGCGTACTCGATGGCGGCCAGTGTCAGCTACTTTCGCTCATTGCCGCTGGCTTACCGGCCCATGGTGCTCGACCAGTTACGCAGTATGGGTGGCACACGGTTCGTGGTGTCACTCAACGATCACCCGCTGGACATGCAGATCATGCAGCCCACCCCTCGCAAGCAGGCGGTGCTGGACGTGGTGGGCGAGGTGCTGCGCCAGCGATTGGGCAATGGTCCGGACATCACCGTATGGTTCGCGCGGCCCGAAGAACTGCGGATCTTCAACAGCGGCCTGAAGCTCGACGAGCTGCCGCGTTCGTGGGCGCATTACGCGCTGACACTCGAGCCGGTGAACCCGCCGGTGCTGGTCACGCAAATCGAAATGGCGCCGGGCGAGTGGTTCTACATTGCCTCGCTGCTGCCCGAACCCTACACCTCGCTGGAGGAGCAGGAGCTGCCTCTTCAGCAGGTCTCGTTCATTGTCCTGACCAGCGCATTTCTGCTGTTGTTCATCGGCTTGCTGGTGCACTGGCAGAGCCGCCCGCTCAAGCGTCTGGCGCGGGCCGCACGGGACATGTCGCTGGGCGCGGACGTCGAACCTGTGGTCGAGGGCGGCGGCAGCGAAGTCATCGAGGTCAGCCGGGCGTTCAATGCCATGCGCACACGGATCAGTCGCTACCTGACTGAGCGGGGGCAGTTGTTCAGTGCCATTTCCCATGATTTGCGTACGCCCATCACCCGTTTGCGCTTGCGGGTCGAGCTGCTCGAGGACGAGCAACTGCAACGCAAATTCAGTCGCGACCTGGATGAACTGGAGCTGCTGGTCAAAGGCGCGCTGCAGTGCGTCAAGGACACTGATATTCATGAAAACATCGAGCCGGTAGACCTCAACGCGCTGCTTGAGTGTCTGGTCGAACCCTGGCTGCTTGCTGACGGCAATGGGCGGGTCACGCAGCAGGGTGAGGCTCAGGCTGCCTATTCAGGCAAACCGCTGGCGCTCAAGCGCTGCATCGGCAACCTGATCGATAACGCGCTCAAATACGGTGATCGCGCGCATCTGAAAGTCGAAGACGATGCCCAGGCGTTCGTACTGCATGTCGATGACGAAGGTCCTGGCGTTCCCGAGCAGCGTCTCGAACACGTTTTCGAACCGCATTTCCGTCTGGCAGGCAATCAGCAGCAGGGCTACGGTCTCGGCTTGGGCATCGCTCGCAACATTGCCCACAGTCATGGCGGCGAAGTCAGCCTGCAGAACCTGCGTGACGGAGGGTTGCGGGTAACGTTGTACCTGCCGAGAACTGTGGAATGACGCGCTGCACAGTGGCTTTTGGCTAGCGATTGCACCGGGATTTCAATTGTCACCATCCTGTGACAATCACGCGTCCCTTCGTTACTGTCGGCGCGTCAGGCTTGGTTAGACTCCCACGAAGCGCAAGCACCAGACTTGCTCATGCATAACAACAAGAAAGGTCAATTCGATGAATTCCATGTCACGTCTCGCTGTTGTCATCTCTCTCGCTTCGTTGTTCCCTCTGAGCGCTAACGCCGCTGAATCCAAAGGCACCGTAGAAGTCGTGCACTGGTGGACGTCGGGTGGCGAAAAGGCTGCAGTCGATGTTCTGAAAGCTCAGGTTGAAAAGGACGGCTTTACCTGGAAGGACGGCGCCGTTGCAGGCGGCGGCGGCTCCACGGCCATGACCGTGCTCAAGAGCCGTGCGGTTGCCGGAAATCCTCCCGGTGTAGCCCAGATCAAAGGCCCGGATATTCAGGAATGGGCCTCTACCGGCCTGCTCGATACCGATGCGCTGAAAGAGGTCGCCAAGTCCGAGAAGTGGGACTCCCTGCTGGACAAGAAAGTCTCCGACACCGTGAAGTACGACGGTGATTACGTAGCAGTACCGGTGAACATTCACCGCGTCAACTGGCTGTGGATCAACCCTGAAGTCTTCAAGAAAGCCGGTATCGACAAGGCGCCTGCAACGCTCGAAGAGTTTTACGCGGCAGGCGACAAGCTGAAAAAAGCCGGCTTCATCCCGCTCGCCCACGGTGGCCAGCCTTGGCAGGACAGCACCGTCTTTGAAGCTGTCGTGCTCTCGGTAATGGGGGCTGACGGCTACAAGAAAGCTCTGGTCGATCTGGACAACGGCGCGTTGACCGGCCCAGAAATGGTCAAGTCGCTCGCCGAACTCAAGAAAGTCGCGACCTACATGGATGCCGATGGCAAGGGCCAGGACTGGAACCTGGAAGCTGGCAAGGTCATCAATGGCAAGGCCGGCATGCAGATCATGGGCGACTGGGCCAAGAGTGAATGGACCGCAGCCAAAAAGGTCGCTGGCAAGGATTACCAGTGCGTAGCCTTCCCGGGCACCGAAAAAGCCTTTACCTACAACATCGACTCGCTGGCCGTCTTCAAGCAGAAAGACAAGGGCACGACTGCCGCACAGCAGGATCTGGCCAAGGTCGCCATGGGCGAGGACTTCCAGAAGGTCTTCAGCATCAACAAGGGTTCGATCCCGGTTCGTGAAGACATGCTGTCCGACATGAGCAAATACGGTTTCGACTCGTGTGCGCAAACCGCTGCGAAGGACTTCCTGGCTGATTCGAAAACCGGTGGTCTGCAGCCAAGCATGGCGCACAACATGGCAACTACGCTGGCAGTGCAGGGCGCGTTCTTCGATGTGGTGACCAACTACATCAATGACCCGAAAGCTGATCCGGCCGAAACAGCCAAAAAGCTGGGCGCTGCCATCAAGTCTGCCAAGTAATTCGTTCTGAACCGCCTTTAACCGTCGTCCGCAGTGTTGAAATCCCTGGTTGATTTCACCTGCGGCTGCGGCCTGGATTCGATACATCGCATGGGATACTCCCGATGAGCTCTGTCGCTGCGAACAGCAAAGCCTCGCCAATGGATGCGCTGCAACGCTGGCTACCAAAACTGGTGCTGGCCCCCAGCATGTTCATCGTGCTGGTG
The DNA here is from genome assembly GCF_900099665.1 of Pseudomonas sp. BS3767. Taxonomy (NCBI): domain Bacteria; kingdom Pseudomonadati; phylum Pseudomonadota; class Gammaproteobacteria; order Pseudomonadales; family Pseudomonadaceae; genus Pseudomonas; species Pseudomonas sp. BS3767. The sequence goes on from NZ_FNCX01000003.1 coordinate 304,922, forward strand.
GGTTTCTATGGCTATATCCTCTGGACATTCGCACTGTCGTTCACCAACTCGACGTTCCTGCCTTCCTATAAATGGGTCGGTCTGGCGCAATACGCGCGTCTCATGGACAACGATCGCTGGTGGGTGGCAAGCAAGAACCTTGCGGTCTTTGGCGGGATGTTCATTGCAATCAGCCTGGTGATCGGGGTCCTGCTGGCCGTCCTGCTGGACCAGCGGATTCGTCGCGAGGGCATGATTCGTACTATCTACCTGTACCCGATGGCGCTGTCGATGATCGTCACCGGTACGGCCTGGAAGTGGTTGCTCAACCCAGGCCTGGGCCTGGACAAGATGTTGCGCGACTGGGGCTGGGAAGGTTTCCGTTTCGACTGGCTGATTGACCAGGACCGCGTGGTGTACTGCCTGGTCATCGCCGCGGTATGGCAGTCCTCCGGCTTCGTCATGGCGTTGTTTCTGGCAGGTCTGCGTGGCGTCGATCAGTCGATCATTCGCGCGGCCCAGATGGATGGCGCGAGTTTGCCGATGATCTACTGGCGCGTCGTGCTGCCAAGCCTGCGTCCGGTGTTCTTCAGTGCCGTGATGATTCTCGCGCACATTGCGATCAAGAGTTTCGACCTGGTAGCCGCGATGACCGCCGGTGGCCCCGGTTACTCATCCGACCTGCCGGCGATGTTCATGTATTCGTTCACCTTTAGCCGCGGCCAGATGGGCATGGGTTCTGCCAGTGCGATTCTGATGCTCGGCGCGATCCTGGCGATTCTGGTGCCGTATCTGTATTCCGAGCTGAGGACCAAACGCCATGACTAGTCATGTTGGCAAACCGGGCATCAGCTTCAGTCGTGTTCTGATTTACGCCGTGCTGATGCTGGCCTGTCTGATTTATCTGGTGCCGCTGGTGGTGATGCTGTTCACCAGCTTCAAGACACCCGAGGACATCGGCACCGGCAACCTGTTGAGCTGGCCGAGCGTAGTGACTGCAATCGGCTGGATAAAAGCCTGGGACCTGGTCGATGGTTATTTCTGGAACTCGATAAAAATCACTGTTCCGGCCGTGATCATCTCCACCGCAATCGGCGCGCTCAATGGCTATGTGCTGTCGATGTGGCGCTTCAAGGGCTCGCAGCTGTTCTTCGGTCTGCTGCTGTTCGGTTGCTTTCTGCCGTTTCAGACCGTCCTGCTGCCGGCATCCTTCACACTGGGCAAGATGGGGCTGGCCAATACGACCACCGGGCTGGTGTTTGTTCACGTGGTCTACGGACTGGCATTTACCACGCTATTCTTCCGTAACTACTACGTCAGCATTCCCGATGCGCTGGTCAAGGCTGCACGATTGGACGGTGCCGGTTTCTTCACCATCTTCGGGCGCATCATTCTGCCGATGTCCACGCCTATCGTGATGGTTTGCCTGATCTGGCAGTTCACCCAGATCTGGAACGATTTCCTGTTCGGCGTTGTGTTCTCCAGCGGCGATTCTCAGCCGATCACTGTGGCTCTGAACAATCTGGTCAACACCAGCACAGGTGCCAAGGAATACAACGTTGACATGGCGGCGGCGATGATTGCCGGCCTGCCGACACTGCTGGTCTACGTACTGGCTGGCAAGTATTTCCTGCGTGGGCTTACGGCCGGCGCGGTCAAGGGGTAATCATGGCGACTCTCGAATTACGCAACGTCAACAAGACCTACGGCAGCAATCTGCCGGACACACTCAAGAACATCGACCTGTCGATCAAGGATGGCGAGTTCCTGATTCTGGTCGGCCCATCGGGCTGCGGTAAATCCACGCTGATGAACTGCATTGCCGGTCTGGAAAGCATCAGTGGCGGTGAGATCCTGATCGACGGCCAGGACGTCAGCGGCACCAGCCCCAAGGACCGCGACATTGCCATGGTCTTTCAGTCCTACGCCCTGTATCCGACCATGAGCGTGCGTGAAAACATCGCGTTCGGGCTGAAGATCCGCAAGATGCCGCAAGCCGACATCGACGCTGAAGTGGCGCGCGTTGCCAAGCTGTTGCAGATCGAGCACTTGCTCAATCGCAAGCCGGGCCAGATGTCCGGTGGCCAGCAGCAGCGTGTCGCGATGGGCCGTGCCCTGGCGCGTCGACCGAAGATCTACCTGTTCGACGAGCCACTCTCCAACCTCGACGCCAAGTTGCGCGTCGAGATGCGCACCGAAATGAAGTTGATGCATCAACGCCTCAAAACCACCACCGTTTATGTGACCCACGATCAGATCGAGGCCATGACGCTGGGTGACAAGGTGGCGGTGATGAAGGACGGTATCGTCCAGCAGTTCGGCACGCCCAAGCAGATCTACACCGATCCGGCCAACCTGTTCGTCGCCAGTTTCATCGGTTCGCCGCCGATGAACTTTATCCCGCTGCGCCTGCAACGCAAGGATGGCCAGTTGATCGCTGCGCTCGACAGTGGTCAGGCCCGTTGCGAGCTGCCGGTGGGCGTGTCCGATGCAGGCCTTGAAGATCGAGAAATCATTCTTGGTATTCGCCCCGAACAGATTATGCTGGCCGGCGCTGAATCTACCGGGCTGCCGACCATTCGTGCCGAGGTCCAGGTGACCGAGCCGACCGGTCCGGATACGCTGGTGTTCGTCACGCTCAATCAGAGCAAGGTTTGCTGTCGCCTCGCCCCGGATGTCGCACCGCAGGTGGGCGAGAGCCTTACCCTGCAATTCGATCCTGCCAGGGTGCTGATTTTCGATGCCCAGAGCGGCGAGCGTCTCGGGGTGCTGGGAGCGCGACTGGCGGCTGAACCTGAAAACAATGTGTCACCGGTCGAGCCGCAAGTGATAAATTGATTCAGCAACGAGCATCGCTGGCTGGCCGTCTGCTGCCAAAACGCACGGCCGACCAGCGAACACAGGGCAGTGAATGAAGTAACACGTCTACCAAAGCTAATAACAATAAAACGAGGATTGATGGGATGAAGAAGATCAACAAAGGTAAATCGCTTTCCCGGCTCCAGTTGGTATGCAAGCTGTCGGCGTTGGGTGCGATGGGTCTGGCAGGCAGCGTTCACGCCGCCGAGCCGTTTGCCGCAGATTCACCCTGGATGACGGGTGACTGGGGTGGCAAGCGCACCGAGTTGCTGGACAAGGGTTATGACTTCTCGCTGGAATACGTTTCCGAGATGGCCAGCAACCTGAAGGGCGGCTACAACGACGACACCACCGGTCGTTACAGCGACCAGTTCGCGCTGGGCATGAAAGTCGATTTGCAGAAAGTTCTCGGCTGGCAGGACGCAGAGTTCAAGCTGGCAATCACCGAACGTAGCGGTCGCAACATCTCCAATGACCGTATCGGCGATCCTCGCGCCGGTACACTCAGTTCCTCCCAGGAAGTCTGGGGCCGTGGTCAGACTTGGCGTCTGACGCAGATGTGGATCAAGCAGAAGTACTTCGACGGCGCGCTGGACGTCAAGGCCGGCCGTTTCGGTCCGGGCGAAGACTTCAACAGCTTCCCGTGCGACTTCCAGAACCTGTCATTCTGCGGCTCGCAGGTCGGTAACTACGTAAGCACCTGGTACAACTGGCCAATCAGCCAGTGGGCGTTGCGCATCAAGTACAACATCACGCCTGAAGTCTATGCCCAGGTGGGTGTGTACGAGCAGAACCCGTCCAACCTGGAAACAGGCAACGGCTTCAAGCTCAGTGGCAGTGGCACCGAAGGCATGATTCTGCCGGTCGAACTGGTCTGGACTCCATCCTTCAACTCGTTGCCCGGTGAGTACCGTGTCGGTTACTACAAGAGCACGCCAAACGCCAACGACGTCTATGAAGACGTGAATGGTCAGCCGCAAGCGCTGACTGGCGCAGCGTTCAAGTCGCACAGCAGCAAGCATGGCTGGTGGGTCGTGGCTCAGCAACAACTGACCACGCATGACGGCGATGCTTCGCGCGGCCTCAGCATTTTTGCCAACGCCACCGTGCATGACAAGGCGACCAACTTCGTCGACAACTACCAGCAGATCGGTTTCACGTACAAAGGTCCGTTCAACTCGCGTCCGAAAGATGACATCGGTATCGGTATTGCCCGTATCCACGTCAACGACGATGTGCAGGATCGCGTGCGTCTGGCCAACCAGATCAGCGGTATCAATGACTATGACAACCCTGGCTACCTGCCGGTCCAGAGCACTGAGTACAACTCTGAAATCTACTACGGCTTCCATGTCACCAACTGGCTGACCGTGCGTCCCAACCTGCAGTACATCAAGCATCCTGGTGGCGTAGACCAGGTTGATGATGCGCTGGTAGCGGGCATCAAGATCCAGTCGAAGTTCTGATTATTGACTGACGCGTAACGCGATCAAGGGTCGTGTGTGCTTTGCGGGCAGCCTGGCTGCCCGTTTTTTTTGGCTTGATCCTTTTATTTTTCAGGGACGCGATTGGCGATGACCACTCACGACGCGCAACTGCCTGAACATCCATTGCAGCGCTTCTTCCGATCCCGACGTGCCAGACCGACTTTCGAGTGGGAGCGCCATCAACTGCGCGATGTGTTGGTCATCGACCACCCGCAATGTCAGGCCGTGTTCAGTCGTCAGGGCGCGCAACTGCTGCATTTTCAGCCGCAGGGCCAGAAACCCTGGCTCTGGTGTGCTGCGCAGTGGCCACAGGTGGGCGCCATTCGTGGAGGCGTGCCAGTCTGCTGGCCTTGGTATGGCCGGCATCCCGGCGAGAGCGGCTGGCCGGCGCACGGCTGGGGGCGTTTGCTGGACTGGAAGCTGATCGACAGCAGTGAGTGCGAAGAAGGCGTGAGCCTGCACTGGCGCTTGCAACTGTGGGACTGGCAGGTCGATCTGCATGCTGAACTGGGGCAGGGCATGGAACTGCGTCTGAGCACGCGTCACGAGGACAGCGAGCCGTGTCACTTCAGCCATGCGCTGCACGCGTACTGGCGGATCGGTGATGTGGCTGAAGTCGCGCTGGAGGGGCTCGACGGTGCACAGGGCTATGACGAACTCAGCCGACAGGCGTGTCAGCAACACGGCGAACTGCGCGTGGCAGGCGCCTGCCAGCGCGTATTCGAACACGCCGGCGCCCTACAGCTCCAGGACCCGATCTGGCAGCGCAGGCTTAACATCGACACCGGCGACAGCACCAACACCGTCGTCTGGCACCCCGGCAGCAGACCGCTTCTCGGCGTATGCGGCAGCGAAACCACAGGCTTCGTCCGTGTCGAAGCCGCCTCAGGCTCCGGCGACACCTTCAGCCTGCGGCCCGGAGAGCAGGTGCAGCTCAAACTGCAAGCCAGCCTGGCAGGGTGAGTTGCGTCGTCTTCACTCGCGCTCAGCAAGGATCCACCTGAGGATCACAGAACCGCTGTGTGACGCAGAGCGTCACGAAAGGCATTCCTACGCGGAGCGTTGGAACGATAGTCAACGACACCCAGTCAGCCCTGATCCTCGATCGGATAACGGCTGTCATTCAGGCTTTCCTTGATCTTGCGCAAATGCGGCTGAAAGTCGACACCGCGACGCAACGTCATACCCGTGGCCAGCACATCGAGCACAGTCAACTGAATGATCCGCGACGTCATCGGCATATAAATATCCGTGTCTTCCGGCAGAGGAATATTCAGACTCACCGTACTGGCCTGAGCCAGCGGCGAGCCGGCTGCCGTCAGCCCCAGCACCGACGCGCCATTGGCCCGCGCGATACGCGCCACTTCCACCAACTCACGAGTACGGCCCGTATACGAAATGATCACGAACAACTCGCCGGTATGCGCCACTGACGCAATCATCCGCTGCATCAGCACATCGGCATGCGCCGTCACCGCCAGATTGAAGCGGAAGAATTTATGCTGCGCATCCAGGGCCACCGGCGCCGAGGCACCCAGCCCGAAAAAATGGATCTGCCGCGCCTGGATGAGCATGTCCACAGACTTGCTGATCAAGGCCGGGTCCAACTGCTGGCAGGCGCTGTCCAGTGACGCGATGGCACTGCCGAAAATCTTCTGGGTATAGGCCTCCGGATTATCATCCGCTTCCACCGCACGGCTGACATAAGCCGCGCCGCTGGCCAGGCTCTGGGCCAGTTGCAGCTTCAATTCCGGATAGCCGCTGACACTGAACGAACGGCAGAAGCGATTGACCGTCGGTTCGCTGACCTTGGCGGCCTGGGCAAGCGCTGCAATGCTCAGCCGCGTTGCCATCTGCGGATTGAGCAGGATGACCTCGGCCACTTTGCGTTCGGCCTTGTTCAGCTCGTCGAGTCGGCCCTGGATTTGCTCCAGGAGGTTTCTTACGCGGTCCATTCAAAGTCCTTGTCGGGGCTGATTTACCAACGGTTTTGCCTTGGGCTTTTATTAGCCCTTTAGCCTGTAGCAAAGGTGGCCTATCGTACTGAGGGCCTGTGTTGATCACCACTGGAATATGCTTTCAGGCAGAATGTTGTGGTTATTACTACATATGGCCTTGAGTAACGCCTTTAAAAAAGGTATTTGTAGCCTAACTTGATAAAAGAACCAACATTATGCCCTTGATTACGGTTGAACCGTGCACATTTGCCCTGTTTGGTGCCTTGGGGGACCTGGCGGTACGCAAGCTGTTCCCGGCTCTTTATCAGCTTGATCGCGCTGGACTGCTGCATGAAGACACAAAAATTCTTGCCCTGGCGCGTGAACCGGGTGACGAAGAGTCGCATCTGGCGTACATCGAAAAATCCATGCGTCGCTTCATTCCCGAGACGGAACTGGAGCCGGACAACCTGGGCCGCTTTCTGGCGCGCCTCAGCTACCTGCATGTCGACTTCCTCAAGGCCGAGGATTACGTCGCACTCGCCGAGCGCGTCGGCAATGCCGAAACCCTGATCGCCTATTTCGCCACACCTGCCTCGGTCTACGGTGCCATCTGCGAGAACCTTGCGTCGGTCAACCTCGCTGAGCGCACGCGTGCCGTGCTGGAAAAACCCATCGGTCACGACCTGGCCTCTTCGCGCCGGGTCAATGACGCTGTTGCGCAGTTTTTCCCGGAAAACCGCGTTTATCGTATCGACCACTATCTGGGCAAGGACACGGTACAGAACCTCATCGCTCTGCGCTTCGCCAACAGCCTGTTCGAAACCCAGTGGAACCAGAACCATATTTCGCACGTGGAGATCACGGTGGCCGAGAAGGTCGGCATCGAGGGCCGTTGGGGCTACTTCGATCAGGCTGGCCAGCTGCGTGACATGATCCAGAACCACCTGCTGCAGCTGCTCTGCCTGATTGCCATGGACCCGCCAAGCGACCTGTCCGCCGACAGTATCCGGGACGAGAAGGTCAAGGTGCTCAAGGCACTGGCCCCGTTTACCCCTGAGCGTCTGGCCACCCAGGTGGTGCGCGGCCAGTACACCTCCGGCTATAGCGAAGGCAAGGCGGTGCCTGGCTATCTGGAGGAAGAAAACTCCAATACCCAGAGCGATACCGAAACCTTCGTCGCGTTGCGTGCCGATATCCGCAACTGGCGCTGGTCGGGTACGCCGTTCTATCTGCGCACCGGCAAACGCATGCCGCAGAAGCTGTCGCAGATCGTGATCCATTTCAAAGAACCGCCGCACTACATCTTCGCGCCTGAACAGCGTTTGCAGATCAGCAATCGCCTGATCATCCGCCTGCAGCCTGACGAAGGCATTTCCTTGCAGGTGATGACCAAGGATCAGGGCCTGGACAAGGGCATGCAGCTGCGCAGCGGTCCCTTGCAACTGAATTTTTCCGACACCTACCGCAGCGCTCGTGTCCCCGACGCTTATGAGCGGTTGTTGCTGGAAGTCATGCGTGGCAATCAGAACCTGTTTGTCCGCAAAGATGAGATCGAGTACGCCTGGCAATGGTGTGATCAGTTGATCGCTGGCTGGAAGAAGGCGGGCGATGCGCCCAAGCCTTACCCGGCCGGAACCTGGGGGCCGATGAGCTCCATTGCCCTGATTACTCGCGACGGGAGATCCTGGTATGGCGACATGTGACCTCAAGCTGCCAGCAGGGCTGGTAGCACACGATTTCGACACAGCGCAGCAACTGGCCGATGCACTGGCTGAAACTGTCGCCGAACGCCTCAAGCAGGCGATCAGCGAGAACGGTCTGGCGACGCTGGTGGTGTCCGGTGGACGCAGCCCGGTCGCCTTCTTCCAGCGTCTGGCGGCACAGCCGCTGGAGTGGTCGAAGGTCGTCATCAGTCTGGCGGACGAGCGCTTCGTGCCGACCGAACATGCCGACAGCAATGCCGGCCTGTTGCACCGCCACTTGTTGCAGGGGCCTGTGGCGAAGGCGAAGTTTCTCGGCCTGTACAGCGTGGCGAGCAGTGTCGAGGAAGCCGCTCAGGCTGCCGATCAGGCACTGGCCGAGCTGCCACCCATTGATGTACTGATTCTGGGCATGGGCGACGATGGGCATACCGCGTCGCTGTTCCCCAACAGCCCGAATCTGAGCGAAGCCCTTGACCTGCAAGGTGAGCGCCGCTGCCTGCCCATGCTCGCACCGAGCGTGCCGCACCAGCGCCTGACCCTGACCCGCCGCCTGCTGGCGTCGGCGCGTTCACCGATTCTGTCGGTGTCCGGTCAGGCCAAACTCGACACTCTGCGCACCGCGCTGGCAGGCGACGACCTCGCCGAGATGCCGGTGCGTGCCTTTCTCAACCCGTCTCTCGAGATTTACTGGTGCCCATAAGCCCCGATAAGCCCCACAAACAAAGGAACCGTCGCCATGACACAGAATGAAAATAATCAGTCGCTGACCAGCATGGCGAACAAGATTGCCCAGATCGACGAACTCTGCGCCAAGGCGAAGATTCTGCCGGTGATTACCATCGCCCGTGACCAGGACGTACTGCCGCTGGCCGATGCACTGGCCGCTGGCGGCATGACTGCACTGGAGGTGACCCTCCGCTCGGCGTTCGGTCTGAGCGCCATTCGTATCCTGCGTGAACAGCGCCCCGAGCTGTGTGTGGGCGCCGGGACCATCCTGGACCGCAAGATGCTGGCTGACGCTGAAGCGGCCGGTTCGCAGTTCATCGTCACTCCCGGCAGCACGCAAGACCTGCTGCAAGCCGCGGTCGACAGCCCTTTGCCGCTGCTGCCGGGCGTCAGCAGCGCCTCGGAAATCATGATCGGCTATGCCATGGGCTATCGCCGCTTCAAGCTGTTCCCGGCTGAGATCAGTGGTGGCGTGGCAGCGATCAAGGCCTTGGGCGGGCCGTTCAACGAGGTGCGTTTCTGCCCCACAGGCGGTGTCAACGAACATAACCTCAAGAGCTACATGGCCCTGCCCAACGTCATGTGCGTGGGCGGCACCTGGATGATCGATAACGCATGGGTCAAGAATGGCGACTGGGGACGTATCCAGGAAGCGACTGCGCAGGCAATGGCACTGTTTGACTGATTTTCAGGATTTCGGAGTCAGCCCTTGCTGCTGATTCCGACAAGGAAGTTGTTGTTGGTTGTATGGCTTTTCGGTGCTCCCTGGTCCGGAGCACCGTTTTTTTTCCCCGGACCGTCTCTTTGTTTATCCCTTGTCCTTGAACGACTGGCGTGGACGCGTGCGCAACGGGTCCAATAGCGCGCCAAGGCCGTTGTGATCGATTTCCTGCATCAGCGCCAACAGACCTCCCAACTCTCCTTTGGGAAAGCCTTCCCGGGCGAACCAGTTCAGATAATGCCCCGGTAAATCAGCGATCAACCGACCCTTGTATTTGCCGAACGGCATTTCCTGTGTCACCAGCAGCTTGAGTTTTTCCGGATTCATCCGCGATACGCCTGTATTTCTCTTTCAGCCAGTACGATACGTGCATTCTGCATGCAGGCCAAACGACAGATCATGCAGAAGTCACGAACGGGTAATTGTGAAAATTTCGTAAGTCATTGATTTTAAATAGTTATTTTCGTATCAAAAACTGGCACGGTGTCTGCAATTACCTATACATCGAACACTTTCGTATCAACCTGCCATTAGGAAATTATCAAATGACTGATATCAACAAAGAAACGATCTCTATCCTGAATGACCTGATCGAAACCAGCAAAGACGGTGAAGAAGGTTTCCGCACCAGCGCAGAACACGCAAAAAGCGCCGAGGTGAAATCGTTCCTCGCAAACCGCTCTACCGAAGTCGCTGCAGCCGTTCGCGAACTGCAAGCTGAAGTGACCGCACTGGGTGGCAAGCCTGAAGATTCTTCCAGCGTATCTGGCGCACTGCACCGCGCCTGGGTCAACCTGAAGTCGATGGTTACTTCCGACGACGACAAGGCCGTACTGGAAGAAGTTGAAAAAGGCGAAGACGTTGCCAAGAAGGCTTACCGCGAAGCGCTGGAAAAAGCCCGTGCCAAGAACGTTTCGCCTAACGTTATCGCGCTGATTGAAAAGCAGCAGGCTGGCGTTCTGGCCAACCACGACAAAGTAAAAGCACTGCGTGACGCAGCACGTGCAGCCCACGCCGCATCGTAATCCGATGCGTCAGCGGTAACCGAAAAAACGCCAGCCAGTCTGGCGTTTTTTTATGCCCGAACGCAGCTGGTCAGACCGGGTCTGTCACCTTTCTGGCAACCGAACTGCGGTACTCGACCCGGTTGCGCCCATTGTCCTTGGCCTGATACAGCGCCTTGTCGGCCACCCCGAAAAATGCTTCCAGCTTGTCTCCCTGACGGACGACCTCCGAAGCGACCCCGATACTGACCGTGATGGGATACTCGGCATTCATGAACAGCGGAAGTGCCTCCGCAGCCTTGCGGATTTTTTCCGCGATCAGCATGGCACCCGGCAAGTCTGTTTCCGGCAACACAACTACGAACTCTTCGCCGCCATAGCGTGCCACGCGGTCGCCCGGACGACGGATGCAGTATGAGATGGTCTGCGCAATCAGACGCAGCGCCTCGTCCCCGCCCTGATGGCCATGACGCTCATTGAATGCCTTGAAATGATCTACATCGATCATCAGCAATGACAGCTGCTTGCCAGAGCGTTGCGCTCGCGCCCATTCGACTTCCATGGCTTCGTCAAGCTGGCGGCGATTATCAAGCCCGGTCAGACCATCTGTCGCGGCCAGGCTGGCCAGTGCATCTTCGGCACGGTGGCGCCTTCTCAGCTCGCGACACAGCAGCCAGGTCAGCCACAAAATGCCCAGACACAATATGCTGGTCGCGGAGCCGACCAGCCAGGCATTGCGCCGCCAGACGGCATACACCTCATCTTCGGATTGCCCGATCACCACGATCAGCGGCAAGTTGCCGACGCGGGAGAAGGTATACAGCCGACGAGCATTCAACTGCGTCGACATCGCGGCAAAGCTGCCATCGCCTTCCTGAAGGATGCGCTGAAAGTTGGGGCTGTGGCTGTAATCCTTGCCGATCAACTCCTGGCCTTCCATTTCCGGGTAGCGAACGATCAGAATGCCTGAGGTATTGATCAGGTTGATGCTGCTGTCACGGCCCAGATTCTGGCTCATGAACAGGTGCTTGAAATACACCAGACGCATCTCTGCGCTCACGATGCCCATGAACTCGCCGTTGGGCCCTGATAGGCGGCGGCTGAAGCTGATGCACCAGTCCTTGTAGCCCCAGCGAGTCTTGTACGGTGCACTGACGTGTAGCGTCAAAGAGCGGTCTGTTGCATGGTCCTTGAAATAGGCGCGGTCAGCGAAGTTGTCGTGTCGAGGGGTGACAGACAAAGAATCAGCCACTATTTCGCCGCGGTTATCGAGTAATACCAGGTCGCCCTTGTAAGAGGCGGCAGTGGCGCGATCGAACAGAACAAGTTGGCGCAGTTCAGGTGACAGTTGCTGAAGGTCCGGACGCTGCCACGCGCTGATCATGCCTTGCAGTGAAGAGTCGTAAAGTTCTGCATTACGCATGACGTCGGCATCGATCAAACGCACGATATTGGACGCTGCGCGTGCTGCTGTCTGTGCTGCGTCGTCGCGCTCCTGGGCCAGTAGAGACGCCACGATCGCCAGAATGGCGAGCATTGAAACCGAGCTGCCGAAAATCAATATCAGCTCCGGACGGGTCCATTTGAGCCGGGCTTGCCGAGAAAACGCAAACACCATCATCGGTTGTTCTACCTGCAGACGAATGATTCTTGATAATCGGTTAATAAAATTATCAGTTAGGTGGGGAACTTATTGACGCGTGTATAACACGCTCCTTATAGCCCCATATGAAGGGAATGTGAATAAAGCAACTGTATTTAAAACGCTGCGAACAGACGCACACTGAGGACCGTGAACACGGTCAATGTAGTCAGTATTTTCAGGTGTCAGCGAGGCAACTGGATGCCGAAGGTATTGGCGCCCTTGTCGCTGTTCACGAACACGGTGCCGCCATGCATCAAGGCAATCGCCTTGACGATGGCCAGCCCCAGGCCGTGATTGGCGCCGCTGTTACTGCGTGAGGCATCCACCCGATAAAAGCGCTCGAACAGTCTGGGTAAATGTTCCTGAGCGATTTGTACGCCCGGATTGGTCACGCTGACAGTGACATGGGCATCGCGGGATTCGATGTTGACTTCAATCACTTCACCAGCGCCAGTGTGCTGAACGGCGTTATGCAACAGATTGATCAGCGCGCGGCGCAAGTGGGGTTTTTCAATGGGTGCGCTGGCGTCGCCTTGGACACGGACTTGCACGTGCGCGTCTTCCAGAATGAAGTCCAGATAATCCAGCGTCGTCGCGACTTCTTCAGCCAGTGAGGTGCAGATCTGTGCCTTGACCTTGGTGCCCTGATCGGCGCTGGCCAGAAACAGCATGTCGTTGATGATCGAGCGCAGGCGCTCCAGCTCTTCGAGGTTCGACTGCAACACCTCGAAATAATGCTCGGCAGAGCGGCCACGGGTCAGCGCCACCTGAGTCTGACCGATCAGGTTGGTCAGCGGTGAACGAAGCTCGTGTGCCACATCGGCATTGAACGACTCCAGCCTCGAGTAGGCTTGCTCGACGCGTTCCAGCGTGGAGTTGAACGAGGCGACGAATTGCTCGAGTTCCGGTGGCAGCGGCGACAACTGCAAGCGTCCGGACAGCCTTGGCGGGGCGAGCTTCTGGACTTCCTGCGAAAGGCTGGTCAGCGGTCGCAGGCCAATCCGCGCGACCCAGTAGCCCAGCGCCGACGCGAGCAGAATGCCCAGCGTGGCCAGGCTGATCAAGGCGACCAGCAGCGAGTGCTGCGTGTGCCAGAACGTCTCGGTGTCTATGGCAGTCAGAAAGCGCAGGGCCGGACGCTGTTCCTTGGCGGGAAACTCGCTGACCAGCACTTTGAACGAAAACGGATGGTCCGCCAGCTTCAGGTCGTGCATGCCCAGCGGCCCCTGTGCAAAACGACGAATGTCCGCACCGGGATTGCCGAACTCATAGAGCGGATTGTCACTCACCACCCAGAAGCGCAGGCGTTTGTCCTCTTCACTGAGCAAGGTGAGCTTGGCCTTGATCTTGCGCCAGTGTTCCGGGTTGCCGAAACGATTGACCGCCGATTCCAGCACGCTGTAGCGCGCATCCACCTCTGCACGGGGCAGCAAATCGAGGCTTTTGTCGACCTGCAGGTACAAGGCCCAGCCGATCAGCAGGAACACCACCAGTGCCACCAGCGCGAACAGCCCGCTCAGGCGCAGTGCAATCGAATCAACCCGCACTGCGGTTCTCCAGCACATAGCCCATGCCGCGAATGGTGTGCAGCAGCTTGTGCTCGTGAGGGCCATCGAGCTTGGCCCGCAAGCGCTTGATCGCGACTTCGACCACATTGGTATCGCTGTCGAAGTTGATGTCCCAGACCATCTCGGCGATGGATGTCTTGGAAAGGATGTCACCCTGACGTCGGGCCAGCACACTGAGCAGCGAAAACTCCTTGGCGGTCAGGTCCAGGCGCAGGCCGGCGCGGGTCGCCTTGCGGCTGATCAGGTCTATCCACAGGTCGGCGATGGTGATCTGCACCGGCTCGTGGCCACCGCTGCGCCGCGTCAGGGCCTGCAGGCGGGCGACCAGTTCCAGAAAGGAAAATGGCTTGCCCAGGTAATCATCCGCGCCTTCGCGCAGGCCGCGAATACGGTCGTCGACCTGCTCGCGCGCGGTCAGCATGATCACGGGCGTCTGTTTGCGCGCACGCAGCGCACGCAACACCCCAAAACCATCCAGGCCCGGCAGCATCACGTCGAGAATGACGATCGCATGGTCATTCTCCAGCGCCAGGTGCAGGCCTTCGATCCCGTCGCGCGCCACGTCCACGGCATAGCCCTGTTCGGTCAGACCGCGACGCAGGTAGTCGGCGGTTTTCTCTTCGTCTTCGATAATCAGCACGCGCATCGGGCAACTCTCACTTTTGCAGGGCCAGCGTCGGTGCGGCGGGCGCCGGTTGGCGTCGATGAAACAGCCGCTCCAGTTGCAGATAAATGACCGGCGTGGTGAACAACGTGAGCATCTGGCTCACCAGCAGGCCGCCAACCACGGCTATACCCAGCGGCTGCCGCAACTCGGCACCGACGCCGAAACCGAGCATCAGCGGCAGTGCGCCGAGCAGGGCGGCGAGGGTGGTCATGATAATCGGTCGGAAGCGGGTGATGCAGGCCTCATAAATGGCCTCGTGCGGCGTGAGGCCCTGCTCGCGCTGGGCCTGCAGGGCAAAGTCCACCAGCAGAATACCGTTCTTTTTGACGATACCAATCAGCAACACCACGCCGATCAGGGCCATGATCGAGAAGTCCTGCCCCATCATCCACAGCAGCAACAGTGCGCCGATGCCTGCCGAGGGCAGGGTGGAGATGATGGTCAGCGGATGCACGAAGCTTTCATAGAGCACGCCCAGAATGATGTACACCGCCACCAGCGCCGCAAGGATCAGCCAGGGCTGGTTGGCCAGCGAACTCTGGAACGCCTGGGCCGCGCCCTGGAAGCTGCCGATGATCGAGGCGGGCATGCCGATTTCGTTCTTGGCCTGATCGAGCATGCTCACGGCATCGCCCAGGGCGACCCCGGGTGCCAGGTTGAACGACAGGTTCGCCGCGGGGAACATCCCGTCATGGCTGATCGATAACGGTCCCATGCGCGGCGCACTGACGTTGGCCAGCGCCGACAGCGGCACCATTTCGCTGGTCAGCGGCGAGCGCAGATAGAAGTACGCCAGGCTTTCGGCCTTGCCGCGTTGTTGGGCGTCCAGTTCAAGGATCACCTTGTACTGGTTGACTTCAGTCTGATACTCGCTGATCTGCCGCTGGCCGAATGCGTCGTACAGCGCCTGGTCGACATCGGCCGTGGTCAGGCCGAATCGCGCGGCAGCACTGCGGTCGATGTCGATGTGCGTGACGCTGCCGCCCAGTTGCAAGTCGTTGGACATGTCGCGAAATGCAGGGTTGCTGCGCAGTTTTTCAGTCAGCCGTTGCGTCCAGGTGTTGAGCAATTCGCCGTCGTTGCTCTTGAGCACGTACTGGTACTGACTGCGGCTCGGGCCGGAGCTGAGGTTGATGTCCTGCCCGGCGCGCAGATACAGAACGATGCCCGGGACCTTGGCCAGTTTGGGGCGCAGGCGGTCGATGAATTCACTGACCGACACATCGCGTTCGGAGCGTGGTTTGAGCGAGATCCAGAAGCGGCCGTTGGCGATGGTCTGGTTGCTGCCTGAAACACCAACCGAATGCGAGAACGCCAGCACCGCAGGATCCGCGCCGACGATCTTTGCCAGCTCCAGGTGTTTTTCCACCATGTCCGGGTAGGAGATGTCAGCAGCTGCCTCGGTGGTCCCGAGTGCAAACGCGGTGTCCTGGACCGGAAAGAAGCCTTTGGGTATGAGGATGTAACCGACTACCGCCAGCGCCAGGGTCAGGCCGAATATGCCAAGCATCAGCCGTTGATGGGCCAGGGCCTTGCGCAGGCCGCGCTCGTAGGAGGCGAGCAGGCGTTCACCAAACCCCGGTTTCTGATGCGGGTGATGGGTGGGCGCGCGCATGAACAGGGCGGCCAGGGTCGGCGCGAGGGTCAGGGAGACGACCACCGAAATAAGAATGGTCGCGGTTGCGGTCAGTGCGAATTCCTTGAACAGTCGCCCAACCACGCCGCCCATGAACAGCAGCGGAATGAACGCCGCCACCAGCGAGAAACTGATCGACACCACGGTAAAGCCGATTTCTCCGGAGCCCTTTATCGCCGCCTCGCGCATGCCTTGGCCGGCTTCGAGGTGACGGTGGATGTTCTCGACCACCACGATGGCGTCGTCCACCACGAAACCGACCGCGACCACGATGGCCACCAGTGTCAGGTTGTTCAGGCTGAAGCCGAACAGGTACATCATCGCAAAGCTGGCAATCAGCGAGACCCCGAGTACCGCACTGACGATCAGGGTGGCTGACAGTTGGCGCAGGAACAGCGCCATGACCGCGACCACCAGCAGCACCGCGATCAGCAGGGTCAGTTCCACTTCATGCAGCGAGGCACGGATGGTGCGGGTCCGGTCGTTGAGTACCGATACATCGACGCTGGCCGGGAGCATTTCCTGCAAGCGTGGCAATTCACGCTGGATACGGTCCACGGTGTCGACAATGTTGGCGCCCGGCTGGCGGAAGATGGCGATGTTGACGCCTTGCTGATCGCCGGACCACGCCTTGACGTAGGCGTTTTCCGAGCCCGCGACGACCCGAGCCACATCCTTGAGCTGGACGGGCGCGCCGTTTTTGTAGGAAACAATCAGTTGCGCGTAGTCCTGCGGCTTGAACAACTGGTCGTTGGAAGACAGGGTCGAAATACTGTCCTTGCCGTACAGGGCACCCTTGGCCAGGTTCAGGCTGGTCTGTTGCACCGCCTGGCGAATGTCCGCCAGGGTCAGCCCCAGCGCGGCGAGTTTCTCGGGGGCGGCCTGGACACGAATCGCCGGACGCTGCTGACCGGTGATGTATACCTGGCCCACCCCTTCGATCTGGCTGAGCTGGCGCGCCAGAATGGTTTCGGTGACGTCGCTCAATTCGGTGCCGGGGATCAGACTGGAACTCACGCTGAGGATCAGCACCGGGCTGTCGGCCGGGTTGACCTTGCGCCAGGTTGGCAGATTGGGCAGATCGGCCGGCAGGCGTCCGGCGGCGGTATTGATGGCGGCCTGGACTTCCTGGGCCGCAGTGTCGATGCTTTTGTTGAGGGTGAACTGCAGCGTAAGGTTGGTGGAGCCCAGTGCGCTGCTGGAAGTCATCTGGGTCATGCCCGGTATCGCACTGAACTGCACTTCCAGTGGCGTGGCAACCGAAGACGCCATGGTCTCGGGGCTGGCGCCGGGCAGTTGCGCGGTGACCTGGATGGTCGGGAATTCCGCTTCCGGCAACGGCGCGATCGGCAGACGCGGAAAGGCAATGACCCCCAGCAGTACCAATGCGAAGGTCAACAACAAGGTGGCCACTGGATGGTCGATGCACCACGCCGATACCGAACCACGGCCGTTCATCGTGCGGGCTCCACTTGCGCGCTGGCGACATCCGCAGCAGGCGTGCTGATCACTTCGACCGTTGCTCCCGGGCGTAGCCGCGACTGGCCGTCGCTGATCAGTACATCGCCAGCACGCGGCCCGCTGATCAGCGTCTGCTCGCTGTCCTGATAGAGCACTTTGACGGGTACGACTTCCACCTTGTTATCGGCAGTGAGCCGATAGACAAAGTGCAGGTCAACGCCGCGCTGCACCACTTGTGGCGGCACTTTCAGCGAGTTGAGTTCGATACCGGTCTGGATCTTCACGGTCACCAGTTGCCCTGGCCAGAGTTGCTCGCCGGGGTTTTTGAATTGAGCCTTGGCGCGGATCGTACCGGTGCTTGCCGACACCTGATTGTCGATCAATGAAAGCGTGCCTTCACCCAGCAGCAGGCCGTTGGCCGCGCCGTCGCCCTGATACGCCTTGACGGTCGCAGCGTCGCGCTCGGCAATCAGCCCCTGCAGGGTCGGCAACATCTGCTGTGGCAGGGAAAACTCCACGGCAATCGGGTCGATCTGGGTCACTGAAAACAGTCCGGCAGCATCACTGACGCGCAGGAAGTTGCCTTCATCGACATTGCGAATGCCGACCCGTCCCGTTACCGGCGAGCGAATCTGAGTGTAGGACAGTTGCACCTGTGAGGCGTTGATGCTCGCTTCGTTGCCTTTTGCCGTGGCTTCGAGCTGCCTGACCAGTGCCTGTTGCTGATCGAACGTCTGTCGCGAGATACCATTTTCCTGGGTGAGCTGGCGATAGCGCTTGAGGTCCAATTGCGCTACGTCCAGCTGCGCCTTGCTCTGCGCCAACTGGGCACGCGCCTGTTCCAGCGCAGCCCTGATAGAGCGGTCATCCAGCGTTGCCAACAGGTCTCCGGCCTTGACCTGCTGACCTTCCTTGACCAGCACGCGCGTCAGCACCCCATCCACCTGGGGGCGGATCACGACGCTTTGCAGCGACAGCACCGATCCGATCCCTGTGACGAAGCGCGGCACGTCTTCAAGACTGACCGTGATCACTTTGACGGGCACAGCGGCAGCGGCATTTTTGGGAAGCGTGGCCGGGCGTGTCAGTTTCCAGCCGGCAATCGCCACACAGGTGATCACCAGAACGACAGCGGTGACGGTCAGGGTCTTTCTGCGCATATGAAGAAAACGCCAAATGTCAGTACGGGAGAGATATTTTTTACAGCTTCCTTATAGCCTGCAAACCCGGTCAACAGAATGACTTTCAGCTGTCAGGTTTGTCAGAAAGCCTCCAGCGGGTGTGGCGTGCAGTCAAGAAAAGTCGGAATTGGACGATATCTATGTTGAAGAGATAGTTGTCCAGATGTTTATTAAGTCCTAGGAGTTTTCCTACATTTTCCTAAGTAGGTTTCTGGCAGGTCATTCTCTCATCAACTTAACTTATCGTATGAGTCAATGAATGGAGTACGCCATGAGCCGTCAGAAAACGAACGGAAAAGTGATGTGGAAGTTACGGTCCCTTGATAAAAACTTGTGGGTCGCAATCATGTCGACGCTGTGGCTGGCTACTCCCGTTGTGTCATGGGCAAAGGACGGTGCAATAACGTTGCGTGGCAGTATCGTCAACAGCAGTTGCAGGGTTTCCAGTACAGAGATAACGGTGCCCGGTAATCAGTCGAGAACGCTGGAAGTTGCACCCGGGGTCATTATTCATGTGAGCACCGAACGCAATGTCTGTGGTGAGCAGGCAATGCCCTTCGTGACGCAGTATCTGGTATTGCCTGCCGCCGTGGTTATCGACGGAGAAGCCCTGCAGGCGCGCGCTGCCGTCGTTACGTTGAGCTATCAGTAACTAGCTGCCTGTTGTGTTTTTTCGTCCGGACTGTCACGTTTTCAAGTGGCAGTCCAGTGCCCGCCAGGTTTGAACGATACATAACCTCGGCCACCGTCAAGGCGTCGCTAGTCTGTACCTGAGTAAGGGCGCGCTTCTGTATGGAAAAGGGTTTTTATCAGTGTGCCGGGCACGACTTATAATTATTCCTACAGACCTGTCCTGCGTGTCGTGTTGTGTTGTCTGCGGGGTGAAAGTTACCGGGCTGACAGCATTGAAATAGACCTGGCTCTATAGTGCTCACCGTCCGATAGCGGGCACACACGAAATAACACAAGGAAGGTCGTTAGCATGAAAAAGCGTTCTCTTACATTGGCAGTTCTGGGCGTAATGGGCGTTGGCATGGCAGGTACCGCCAGTGCTGCGAACAACGGCACAATGGTCTTTAACGGAACACTGACCAATATCTCCTGCGATGTGGGGCCGGGCACGGGTGTCAGTGCGGGGACCAACCCTGGCGAAATCAATATCGACCTGGGCAACGTGTCCTTCTCCGATATCGGTGTATCGAGCGAAAGCCGATTCGAGACGGCTGCCCCCATCCAGCTGCTGGTCAACTGCAGTGCCGGTGCAGACCAGTACAACATGGTGAAGATGCGACTTATTGCCCGTAACGGCAGTGGCCTGGACAACAACGATGCGAAACTCCTGCGCACCACCGGTGCGGCAGATGGCGTCGGTATCGGCCTGCTCAATGCGTCCAGTGTGCTGATGGATCTGAGTGGTGACGAAACCGTCGACACCACGCTGATCAAGGATGGCGCCAACGGAGCCACCGCTGAAATCAATTTTGGCGCGGTGTATGTGCTTAACGGCACGCCCACCAATCCGGGTAATGCCGACGGCTTCCTGCCGTTCGTGATGGATTACGAGTAATCGTGTCGGGCGGGGCGGGCAGTGCTCGCTCTGTCCTCTACCGAATTCAAGGCGAACGCCAGCATGTTTTCCGATTTTTTTCGCTACACGATGCTTGTTGCGTTGGTGTTCTGCGCATCCACCGTTCAGGCGGGCATTGTATTGAATACGACGCGAGTCATTTACCAGGGCACTGATAAAGAGGTCAGTCTGGGTGTTCACAACAGTGGCGGGGGAGAGATTCTCCTGCAGTCCTGGCTTGAACCGCCTGTGGCGGCGGTCAGCACTCACGAAAGTCTGCCGAACCTGCCGTTCATTGTCACACCCGCACTTGCGCGTATGGCCGGGGGTGGCAGGCAGCTATTGCGGATCATTCATTCCGGTGCCGACATGCCCACCGATCGTGAATCGGTGTTATGGCTCAATGTTCAGGAAATTCCCCAGACCGCAGCTGAAAACACACTGCAGATCGCGGTACGTCAGCGCATCAAAGTCTTCTTCCGGCCTGATGGTTTGCAGGGTGATCCACAGCAGGCTCCGGAAAAACTGAACTGGCAGTGGGTCGATGACACCGGTGTACAGGTCGAAAATCCCGGCCCCTATCATGTCTCCATGCTGAGGGTTTCCATACGCCAGCATGACACCGAACTTGCCCGTCTGGACAGTCAGATGCTGGCGCCGCATCAGCGTCTGCGTATTCAGTTACAGCACACATCGGCAAGTGCGCCGTTGCTGTTGAGTTTCGTCAGTCTCAATGACTACGGCGGACAAGTGCCTTATCAGGCAGCCCTTACCCATAAACAACCGGTTAACGCCGGCAAGGCGTCGGCCCGATAAGCTGGCGCATCCACTGTCAGCGTTCACTGTTCAAACCGTCGGGCCTCAGCGACAAGACCGCCCGGCAGACCTGCGTCTGTGTAAAAGGATTGCGCGACGCGCGCGACAGCCGAAGTAGAGTGAAGACCGCTATGGAATGGCGCAAAGAAGTTAACAAGGGAGTCATTGCCCAGTGCGCGCTCCCTCACCCCCGACGCTGTGCGCGGGGTATCGGTTTCGGATTGGCGTTGATGGTTGCGGTCAGCGCGTCGGCCGCCTCTTCGGGTGGCAGCGGCGCAGGCAGATTCAATACGGCTTTTATCCAGGGAAGCGATCAGCCGCCTGACCTTCAGGAGTTTCTGCGCTCCAATAGCGTACTGCCCGGTACTTACCGGGTTGATATCTACGTTAATCGCAAGCTGAGCGGCAGGCGGGATATCCGCTTTTTGAAAAATCCGCTGTCAGGCCTGATCGAGCCCTGCCTGTCGCTCGAGATGCTACAGAGCTTTGGTCTGGACTTGAGTCGTCTGCCGTCAGGTGAGGTGTCTGCCCAGGCCTGTTTCGACCTGCCTGCGCGTGTCGAATTTGCCCGCGTCGACTATCAGCCCGGTGCGTTGCGACTGACGATCAGTGTGCCGCAAGCGGTGATGTCACGCGGTGCCCGCGGTTATGTGTCGCCGGAGCTTTGGGATCAGGGCGAGACCGCAGGCTTTATCAATTACAACTTCAATGGCAGCCGTCGGCGTAACAAGGGCCTGGAAACGGATCAGTACTACGTTGGGCTGCGAAACGGGCTGAACGTTGGTGCCTGGCGTTTGCGCAACGAGTCCTCTCTGGTGGGTGGCAGTGACAGACCCTGGCGTTATCGCAGCAATCGTACGTTCGCACAGCGCGACATCACCGCCCTGAAAAGCCAGCTCACGCTGGGCGAGACGTTTACCGATTCGCAGGTCTTCGACAGTGTCCGCTTCAGGGGCGCGGCGCTGGTCTCTGACGACGGCATGTTGTCTGACAGCGAGCGGGCCTATGCCCCGGTCATCCGCGGGATTGCCGAAACCAATGCGACCGTGGAAGTTCGCCAGAACGGCTTTCTGCTTTACAGCGGCACTGTGTCGCCCGGGCCTTTCGAGATTGCCGATATTTATCCCAGTGGCTCGAATGGCGATTTGTCGGTGTCTGTCATCGAAGCAGACGGGCGTGTGCGAAACTTCACTCAGGCTTACGCGTCGCTGCCGATCATGGTTCCCGCAGGCTCGTTGCGCTACAGCCTGGCCAGCGGGCAGGTCGACAACAATGACGACCAGCAGGCCTCTCCGGCGTTTGCCAGCGCAGCCCTGATCTACGGGCTTTCCGAACGGATCACCGGGTTTGCCGGGCTGCAACTGGCCGAGGATTATCAGGCCTGGAACATAGGTACGGGAGTAAACACCGGGCTGGGCGCGGTGTCGATGGACCTCACCCGATCGATCAGCAAGGTGGATCAGCAGGCGCGCAGTGGTCAGAGCCTGCGGGTGCGTTATGCCAACACGCTGGACGTCACCGACACCACGCTGGCAGTGGCCGGTTACCGGTATTCGACCGAGCAATACCGGACCTTGAACCAGCACGTCAGCGATATCGGCCCGCAGCGGCTGGTACTGCCCTCTGGCCTGGCGCGGGATCGACTCGAACTCAGCATCACTCAGATAGTGCCCGGCCAGTCGGCGTCGCTGAGCCTGACTGCTTCAGAGCAGCGCTACTGGAACCTGCCCGGCAAGACCCGGCAACTTTACCTGTCCTATAACGCAGCCTGGCGTTCGCTCAATTACAGCCTGTCCGTCGAACGCAACGAGGATTTCGGGCGAAGCGGTGACGCGAGCACCGACAATCGTATTGCTCTGAGCGTGACCCTGCCGCTTGGATCCAGCCCCGGCTCGTCGCGATTGTCTTTCAACGCGGTGCGCGACAGCCGCGGCGAGTACAACGCGCAGACCGGTCTTAACGGCCAGGTGCCCGGCGATCGCGACACGTTCTATTCGGTACAGGCTGGACGTGACAGTACCTCCGGCAGTTTCGGCGCAGGCAAGGTCAGCACCAGCACGGCATTCGGCCGTTTCGAGGCCGGTTATAGCCAGGGTCAGGATTACGATGCATTCAGCCTGTCCGCCGCTGGTTCGCTGGTAGCGCATGCCGGTGGCGTTAACCTGGGGCAGGCCTTGGGGGAAACCTTTGCACTGGTTCAGGTGCCCGATGTCGGTGGCGCCCGCTTGAAGTCGTTCAGTAACGTCGAGACCGCCGGCAACGGCTATGCGGTTCTGCCTTATGCGCAGGCTTACCGCACCAACTGGGTCAGCCTGGATACCCGGCAGCTGGGCGCTGATGTCGATCTGGAAAACGCCATCACCCAGATCGTGCCGCGCAGGGGCGCGATCCCGGTGGTGCGCTTCAAGGCCAATGTGGGCCGTCGGGTGCAGTTCGAACTGGTGCGCACCGATGGCAGCAAGGTGCCGCTGGGCGCCAGTGTCGAAGATGAGCAGGGCAGGGCGCTGGCAGTGGTCGATCCCGGCAGTCAGGCGCTGGTGCTCAGCGAGCAGGACGCCGGCAGCCTGTGGGTGCGCTGATCCGATCAACGTTGTCAGGCAACATTCTCGCTACCGCCCAGAGACCCGTCGCGAGCCTACGAGCGGATCAGGGTGATATGCCGATGAGCGCTTTCGCTGGCTCATGCAAGGCGCTGCTGACGGCTGTGCTTTTGACAAGCGACCTGGCGGCGCACGGCGCTGTTTCGCTGAGTGGAACACGGCTGGTTTTCAACGGGCAGTATCGCGAAGTCACGCTCGAAGTGCGCAATCGCGGCAAGTCCGAGGCGCTTTTGCAGGCCTGGCTCAGCGACGCCGCGGACGATGACGACACCCCGGGTGAGCTTCGCAAAGCGCTGCCATTCGTGGTCACGCCACCGCTTGCACGCCTGGCGGTGGGCGGCAGGCAGACCTTGCGCGTGCTGTATCAGGGCTCGGGCATGCCGCAGGAGCACGAGTCTCTGCTGCATCTGTATGTGCTTGAGGTGCCTCGACGCCAGGACGGCGTGGGGCAGTTGAACATTGCCGTGCGCCAACGCATCAACGTGTTCTACCGGCCCCCCGGCCTTGACGGTGATCCGGCCGACACCCCCGCGCGGCTGCTGTGGACACTGACTCATGACCCGTCGCACGTCTTGTTGCTGACGGTCAGTAACCCGACGCCCTATCACGCCGCTCTGCAAGCGCTGCATATCGACGGTGTGCAGCTCGGCGATCATCTGCTGCTGGCGCCGGGCGCCCAGGTTGCCATGGCTGTGCCCGCAAGTGTCGAGCCCTCTGCCACACATCGTTTTTCATACCAGGCGCTGACCGACTACGGCGGCCGACGGACCCATTGCGCACAGCTCACCGGGCAGACAGCCACTACGGCCGGGCTGCCGAAAAACAATTCCATTCAGGACGAATGCTGATATGAAACATCTCTCTGCCGGAGGCTGGCTGCGATCCCTTGCCGTGGTGCTGTTACTGCATCCGGCTTCCACTTTCGCGCTGATCTGTACCACTCAAGGGACGGGCGAAACCGAAATTCACGATGATCTGAGCAGTTCGGTGGCAATCCCGGAGTCGAGTCCTGACGGGGAAGTGGTATGGCGTTCCGAACCTCTGACTGTTCAGGTCGAATGCGCGAGAGAGGGCTGGCAGTCCGGCGCGGAGGAGATTTTTATCTACCTGAATCCGGACAATCGTTCGATCGGTCAGGGGATTCGCGCCGGGATGACGCTGCAGGGCATCGATCACCTGCAAGGCGGTGGAAGGATCAGTACCGGGAGCTACCTGCCGATGTGTCGTGAGGGTGAGAGCACGCTCGACAACTGCCCTAAGGTGCGCTTCAGCCTGGCGTTTTCGGTGTTCATCCAGAAGTTCGGCGCTACACCGTCCTCCGGCGTGGCCAGTGACCTGCTCGATTACCGGTTTTTTCAGCTGGGCGGCGCGACAGACCCGAGTCGGCTGTCAGGGCGCAGCCTCAGTTATGTGATCAATAACCTGCGGGGGCTGAGGTTCGTGGCCTGCGATGCCGATCTCCAAGTGCTCCCGGAAACCGTGGAATTTGGCGATGTTGCGATACACCAAGTGGCCATTGGCAAAGTGACTGCCACCCAGACATTCTCCCTGCTGACCAGTCGCAGCTGCGATTCGCCCTTCAGCATCGACGCGCGTTTCAGGCCGGTGACAGGCACTCTGTCTGGCGAGCTGCTGATCCCTGTCGGAAATGATTCGTTGGGGATCCGGATGACCAGCGCAGTCAATGGTCAGCCGTTACGCTACAACGAACCCTTCCATCTGGCGGAATTGCTGGGCGAAACCAACACTGCCAGGGCGGACTTCAATGCCGAACTGCTATGGAACACCAGCACGCCACGGCCCGGACCGTTCAATGCCGAAGTGATGGTCGATCTGTTCTACAAATGACGGCGACAGGAGGCTCGGGCGGTTGTGCGGCGATTGATGTATGCTGCGCGGCCGCGGGCATTTGCCCGGCCAATTCGACTTTCTGGTGACACCATGACCACTCCTGAACAACCCCCTGTTCAAGACGCCGCCGCCGACTCCGCCGCAGACACTGAAAAGAAGGCTGTCATTGCGCCTTTCAGCTTTCCGTTCAAGCCTTCGGAGTTTGCCCAGGCCAAAAAGGAGCCGGCGTGGCATCAGAAAACCAACAAGCACGGCCACCACAAGACCCCGGGCGCAGCGCCGGCCGGCACCCGCAGGTCGATGGGCAAGCGCTGATTGCCTGATTGATCCTGTCAGGCAGCCTGCAACGGGATGAACAGGTAGGAAACCGGCTGCCGGTCAGTCACTTCGGCACCTTCCTGTTGCAGGGTGTCCAGGACGTGCTGGCCGGCCACGTGAAACTCCCACTTCGAGCCCTGGGCTCGCTCATCCTGCGCAGGATTTGCGACTTCTTCGATGGCAGCGGCAAACGCGCCCATGTCCGGCAGATAGGCGACGAAACCGTTGCCCTTGAGGGCGGTGGTACGGATGCCGAGCTTCTGGCAAATCAGCTGTTTGGTCTCTATCTCATCCCGGTCGGCCTGACGCGACTGTTCGATCAGGTCTATCAGTTGCGTATCGACCAGCCTGTCGTTGACGATCAGGTCAGGACCCTGCTCCCAGGACTCTGGCGGGCAGCCTTTGCTGTCCGGGCGTAACGGAATGTGCGGGTTGATCTCCATCGGATAGATTCGGCACACCAGCGGCCGACGCTCGTAGATGCGGCACAGGTTCTTCTCGTCAAGATTCCGGCAGCGCCCCACGTTGTAGGCCGCGAAGGTGATCGCCACGAAGGCTGTCGTGCTGCCACTGCTCACCTCGGTCGAGCGACGGCTGGCATGGGTCAGCTGGGTCTCGGAGACCCCGTAGCCATTGCTCAAAAATGCCTCGGTCAGAACGATGACGTTGCCGCCATCTGCTGCCCACTGCGTGGCTTCGCCGAGCGTCAGCGGTACGTGATGGTCGGTGCAACAGCCGCCACAACCCACGCAGGAAAACTTGGTGTCCATTATCTCGATGATCCGTCGAAGAGGTATGTGGTGGGCGACAACAATTGGTCACTCACCTGCTTGATACCTCTCCGGAAGCAAGTTGTGCGCCAGTCGCCGGGCGGGTCAACAGCGCGTTCAGGCTGCAGGGATGTCGAAACGCTTGAGATAGGCCATTGCGGATTTCTCATAAAGACGCCGCGCCGCCAAGTTGTTTTCCATGACGTGAAGGTCGACAGATGCTTCGTTGCGCGTACGCAGATGGACGAACAGGTGATTGAGCAGGGCGTGGCCGATCCCGCTGTGTCGCACACTAGGGTGCACGACCAAGTCCCTGATGAATGCGCTGGTCCAGCACACGATCACACCGACTACCGTTGCATCACGCATGGCCAGAAAGCACAGCGACGGGTCGCATTCCGGATCGTGTTCGAAGGCGGCCAGCCAGTCCGGATAATCCGCAACGCAGCCTGCCGCGCTGCCGTAACCCACGGTCAGCAGGCGGTGAACCTCTGGGGCTCGATCAATGGTGAAGGGGTGTGGCTGGATGCCATGCGGCCAGGCTGCGAATGATACTGGCACTGCGAGATCCCGACGCATCAGCCAGTAATGCGCGGCGGATGCGTCGGTCAGGTTCGGACGTTGTGTCGCTGTGCGCTCAGGGATCAGAGCCCTTGGGCGACCACCGTACGTGCGGCCTCGATCAGGCATTTGGTCAACTCGGGTGACGAAAACTTGGTCAACACGGCATTGGCCCCGGCGACCTGGGACTTCTCGCTGTTCATCGCGCTATCGAGCGAGGTGTGCAGCAGAATGTACAGGTCACTGAAGTCCGGCGTATCCCGGAGTGTGCGGGTGAGGGCGTAGCCGTCCATTTCCGACATCTCGATATCGGAAACCACCACGTTGATCTGCCGTGCAGTGCCCTGCAGGTCGAGCAGAACATCGATAGCTTCTTTGGCACTGCGCGCCGTGTGGCATTCGATGCCGAGATTACGCAAGGTAATGATCGACTGCTGCAGGGCAACCTGGCTGTCATCGACGACCAGAATCCGCGCCTTGCTCAGCAGTTCCGCATCCTCTTTGGCCAGCTCCGTCGATTGCACGACGATCTGCGCAGGGGCGATGCCGTGGATCACCTTTTCGATGTCCAGCACCTGCACCAGCACGCCGTCGACCTGAGTGACCCCGGTGATGAACGACTTGCTGCTCGACCCGTAGGGCGGCGGACGGATATCGGTGGTCAGGCAATGCACAATCTTGCTGACGGCCTGAACGTGCAGGCCCTGCTTCGAGCGACTGACATCCGTGACGATCAGGCAGCCACCGTCGGGATCGGCCAGCGGACGCTCGCCGATCGCACGACTCAGATCGATAACCGACAGTGACGAGCCACGTAACGTCGCGATGCCTTTGACGTGCGGGTGCGATTCGGGAAGATGGGTCAGGGGAGGGCAGGGGATAATCTCGCTGACCTTGAGCAGGTTGATCGCCATCAGCTTGCCGCTGCGCAACGTGAAGAGGAGCAGCGAAAGTGAATCTGCTCGGACGTTCTTGGACATATGAACCTTCTGGCTGTAGGTGTTTCGTCGCCTGGTAGCGGCAGACAACTTTCTATGACAGGTTATCGACCTGAGACGGGCTGGCTTGAGGATTTTTAACCGACAGCCGAGCACGCCGTTCGCTTGCCATTGGAAGTCGTTGCACTACACCGCAGCGGGCCCGACAAACTGACTGCCCACGTCCCGATAGTGGCAGTCTGGCTTCGGTTGCGTCAAACCGGAGGAGGGCGGCAGATTGTCGCTCTCTGCATTCCGACAACCTGCGTCGCGGGTTCGCACGCAGTAGTGCTTTGCCAGAAAGGCACCCTGCGACAAAATACCGCAGCTATATATAGAAGAAGAGCTGCGACAAACTGACGCACCCTTCTATATATAGAAGGGCATTGCATCCGGCTCCCGCAAAAACGTCCTGTCGGTCTTGGATCTGCCGACGCGCAGACCATCCGGCTGGCAAATGCGCCCGTATGGCTGGCCAATGCTTGAGTTGCCGGATCAGACAGATGATCATCGCGCACGCCTCGGCTCAGCCAGGCCGTCCACCCCCGTTCAGGTTGCTGACGCACGCTGCATGGCGTTGACCAACCCTTTCATCAGTTCAGTAAGGTATGTGAATGAGCGACAACACGTTGTACCTGAGACGCGAAAAGCGCTTTCTGGTTTTGCTGGGGATTATCTGCCTGGCCCTGATCGGCGGCGCCCTGTACATGCAGATCGTCCTGGGCGAAGCGCCTTGCCCGTTGTGCATCCTGCAGCGTTACGCGCTGTTGTTCATCGCCATTTTTGCGTTCATCGGCGCGGCCATGCCTGGGCGTCGCAGCGTCACGGCGTTTGAAACCCTGGTTACCCTCAGCGCCCTTGGCGGCATTGCCGCGGCCGGCCGGCATGTCTGGATCCTCGCCCATCCGTCCGACAGCTGCGGTATCGACGTGCTGCAGCCAATTGTCGATGGCCTGCCATTGGCTACACTGTTCCCTACAGGGTTTCAGGTAAGCGGTTTCTGCACGACGCCATATCCGCCGGTTCTCGGATTGTCACTCGCGCAATGGGCGCTGACGGCGTTTGTCCTGACCGCAGTTCTGGTACCGGCGTGCATCATTCGCAATCGCCGCAAACCTTACTAACTACAGGGGCTTTCGCAAAAAATGCCCCGTGAATACGGGGCTTTTTACGAGTGAAATGAGGCGTTTGCAAGACGATTGTTACGCATATAGAGAATAACTGTTACAAAATTAGGCATAGTCATTAAAAATTTACGTATCTACAATCCCCGTCACTTGTCGTTCAGCTTGGCCGAACGATCAGCATTTTGAGGCTTGGAGCGTCCCCTGTGCACTCTGAACAGGCAGCGCAACGCTTGCCTCTGAGGGCGTATAATGGCCGCGTCGAAAGCGTCTGCCCGAAGTTTTGGGCAGTTCCAGCAACTCAAAAAACAAGAATCCATAGCTAAACCCGGACTTGTCGATACGCCGCTGTGCGTGCTGGCGGCCCTTGTTCAATTCAAAAAAATTAGCCGGCACTGGCAGGGCGA
Organism: Pseudomonas sp. BS3767; assembly: GCF_900099665.1. NCBI lineage: Bacteria > Pseudomonadati > Pseudomonadota > Gammaproteobacteria > Pseudomonadales > Pseudomonadaceae > Pseudomonas > Pseudomonas sp. BS3767. The sequence goes on from NZ_FNCX01000003.1 coordinate 334,490, forward strand.
AGTGTTGGCGGTCGAAACCCAACTGCACCGCGCAAGCTGCTTTTAGAGGTCGTGAAATGAGTAAAAAAAGGTACCCCAGGTTTTTTGGCTTCTTGGCCCTTTTCTGTATGCTTTTGCTCAGTGGATGCGATGGCGTACCTCTGCTCGATCCAAAAGGGCAGGTGGGTATCGAGCAGCGGAACCTGATCGTAATCGCAACGTTGCTGATGCTGATTGTCGTGATCCCGGTCATCCTGATGACCCTGATCTTCGCCTGGAAGTATCGCGCGTCGAACAAGGCCGCCAAGTACACGCCGGACTGGTCTCACTCCACCAAGATCGAAATCGCAGTCTGGGGCGTACCCATGCTGTTGCTGGTCTTCCTGGGGTACATCACTTACGTTTCGACTCACTCGCTGGACCCTTACCGTCCGCTTGATTCGGACGTCAAGCCGGTCACCATCCAGGCGATCTCGGTTGACTGGAAATGGGTATTCGTCTATCCGGACTACGGCATCGCCACGGTCAACAAGATCGTGTTCCCTGCCAAGACTCCGATCAACTTCCAGGTGACCTCCGACAGTGTGATGAACTCGTTCTTCATCCCGGGTCTGGGTGGTCAGATCTACGCGATGGCGGGCATGCACACCAAGCTGCATCTCATTGCCAACGAGAATCACGAATTCAACGGTATTTCGGCCAACTACAGTGGCGCAGGCTTTACCGGCATGAAGTTCAAGGCCATCGCTACCAGCCAGGCTGATTTCGACAGCTGGGTCAGCGAAGTCAAGAGCTCACCTAAAAAGCTTGGCACGGCCGAATACGCCGAGTTGATCAAGCCGAGCGAACGCAACCCTGTCGAACTCTTTTCCTCGGTCACCCCGAACCTGTTCCAGATCGTCATCGACAAGTATGAAGGTATGAATCCAGGCAAGAAGGTTGTTGCTGGTGAGAAGGAAGTGGCCGGTGACGCTGGTGCGGAAAAAGGCAAAAATTCAGCTGCTGGGGCAGAGGAGTAAACGATGTTTGGCAAATTAAGTCTGGAAGCGGTGCCGTTCCACGAGCCCATAGTCATGGTGACACTTGCCATGATCGCGCTCGGCGGCATTGCGGTTGTCGGGTTGATCACCTATTTCCGCAAGTGGACGTACTTGTGGTCTGAATGGCTGACCTCTGTCGACCACAAGAAAATCGGCGTGATGTACATCGTCGTTGCCATGGTCATGCTGCTGCGCGGTTTTGCCGACGCCATCATGATGCGTACCCAACTGGCGATGGCCCAGAACGGTTCCGAAGGGTTCCTTCCGCCTGAACACTATGACCAGATCTTCACCGCTCACGGTGTGATCATGATCATCTTCATGGCGATGCCGTTCTTCACGGGTCTGATGAACATCGTTCTGCCTCTGCAGATCGGCGCTCGCGACGTGGCGTTCCCGTTCCTGAACTCCCTGAGCTTCTGGCTGCTGGTTGCAGGTATGCTGCTGATCAACATCTCCCTGGGTGTCGGTGAGTTCGCCAAGACTGGCTGGGTCGCGTATCCGCCTCTCTCCGGGTTGCAATACAGTCCTGGCGTAGGGGTTGACTACTACATCTGGGCGCTACAGTTATCCGGGTTAGGTACGACGCTGACGGGGGTCAACTTCCTCGTGACCGTTCTGAAGATGCGTACCCCTGGCATGAAACTGATGGACATGCCGATCTTCACCTGGACCTGCACCTGGGCAAACATCCTGATCGTGGCTTCGTTCCCGATCCTGACCGCTACCCTGGCGTTCCTGACCCTTGACCGCTACCTGGACTTCCACATTTTCACGAACGAAATGGGCGGTAACCCCATGATGTACGTGAACCTGTTCTGGGCGTGGGGTCACCCTGAGGTGTACATCCTGATCCTGCCGGCCTTCGGCGTGTTCTCGGAAGTCATCTCGACGTTCTCCGGCAAGCGTCTGTTCGGCCACAAGTCGATGATCTTCGCCTCCGGTGCGATCTGTATCCTGGGCTTCATGGTCTGGCTGCACCACTTCTTCACCATGGGTGCGGGTGCCAACGTCAACGCCTTCTTCGGTCTGGCGACGATGCTGATCGCGATCCCGACGGGTGTGAAGCTGTTCAACTGGCTGTTCACGATGTATCAGGGCCGTCTGCGCTTCACTCCGCCGGTACTCTGGACCCTGGGTTTCATGGTCACCTTCTCGATCGGCGGCATGACCGGCGTTCTGCTGGCGATCCCGGGTGCTGACTTCGTGCTGCACAACAGCCTGTTCGTGATCGCTCACTTCCACAACGTCATCATCGGCGGTGCGGTATTCGGTTACATCGCCGGCTTCGCGTTCTGGTTCCCTAAAGCGTTCGGTTTCACCCTGAACGAGAAGTGGGGCAAGGCTGCGTTCTGGTTCTGGATCGTCGGCTTCTTCGTCGCATTCATGCCGCTGTACGCGCTGGGCTTCCTGGGCATGACCCGTCGTCTGAACGCTACCGACATGCCAGAGTGGAACATCTACCTGGACGTCGCGCTGTTCGGTGCCGTGCTGATCGCGATGGGTATCGCTTCGCAGCTGATCCAGCTGTTCGTGAGTATCCGTGACCGCGACAACAACCGCGATCTGACCGGTGACCCATGGAATGGCCATACCCTGGAATGGTCCACGTCTTCGCCTCCACCGTTCTACAACTTTGCCGAGCTGCCAAAAGCTGACGACATTGACGCGTTCACCGACGCAAAACGTGCCGGCACCGCTTACAAGGTTCCTGCCCGCTACTCGGCGATCCACATGCCTAACAACACGCCGACCGGCCTGTACATGGGTATGTTGCTGACGGTCTTCGGCTTTGCATTCATCTGGCACATCTGGTGGCTGGTAGGCGCAAGCCTGGTTGCGACCATTGCAGTCTTCGTTGCTCACGCTGTCCGTGACGACCAGGGCTACATGGTGCCTGCTGAAGATGTAGCGCGTATTGAAGGTGAGCATCACAAGGTCCTGGCGGCCAACGGTGCATACACTCCTGTCAAGTCCTCGCTGGAACAGGTTTAAACAATGTCAAATATTGCAATCAACTCCGGAGCCCACGATCACGGTCACGACCATGATCATGGGCATGACGATCACCACGACAGCGGTGGCATGACGGTCTACGGCTTCTGGCTGTACCTGATGACCGACTGCGTGTTGTTCGCCTCGTTCTTCGCGGTATACGCCGTGATGGTCAACAGTGTCGCGGGTGGCCCATCGGGCCAGGACATCTTCCTGCTGCCATTCGTGGCTGTGGAAACCGCGTTCCTGTTGGTCAGTAGTATCACTTACGGCTTCGCCATGCTGGCACTGTACAAGGGCAATAAAAGCCAGGTACTGGGCTGGCTGGCACTGACCTTCCTGTGCGGTGCTGCCTTCATCGGCATGGAAATCTATGAGTTCCATCACCTGATCGAAGAGGGCTACGGTCCGAGCCGCAGTGGCTTCCTGTCAGCGTTCTTCGCCCTGGTAGGCCTGCACGGTGCTCACGTGACCAGCGGTCTGATCTGGATGGCGATCATGATGTTCCAGGTCCAGAAAAGGGGCCTGACCAACACCAACAAGACGCGCCTGAGCTGCCTGAGCCTGTTCTGGCACTTCCTGGACGTTGTCTGGATCGGCGTGTTCACCGTTGTCTATCTGATGGGAGCTTTGTAATGTCAAATTCGCATCACTCCGCTGAAGACAATAGTCACGGCTCAGTGAAGTCGTACGTCATCGGTTTCGTACTGTCGATCATCCTGACCGCCATTCCGTTTGCCCTGGTGATGTCACCTTCACTGCCGAAGGACATGACGATCGCAATCGTTCTGGTCTTCGCGATCATCCAGATCCTGGTGCACCTGCATTACTTCCTGCATCTGGACTTCACGAGCGTGCAGCGTAACAACGTGATGGCCTTCGCCTTTACCACGATGGTTATCGTCCTGCTGGTCGGCTTGTCGCTGTGGATCATTTTCAGCGTCCACCGCGAAATGATGGCGCATTGAGGAATACCAGATGTCACTGAAGCACTTTATCCAAATCACCAAGCCGGGGATCATTTTCGGTAACGTGCTTTCGGTGGCAGGTGGCTTTTTTCTGGCTTCTAAGGGAAATATCGATTTCGGCGTGTTCCTCGCTGCTGTCATCGGTACTTCCCTGGTCGTTGCGTCCGGTTGTGTGTTCAATAACTGCATCGATCGCGATATCGATCAGCGAATGGAAAGAACCCGTAACCGGGTTCTGGTGCAGGGCCTGGTTTCACTGAAACTGGCGCTGCTCTACGCAACCTTGCTCGGTATTGCAGGCGTTGGCCTGCTGTACACCGAGGCCAATCCGTTGGCCGCACTGTTTGCAGTGATCGGGTTCGTGATTTACGTCGGCCTTTACAGCCTGTACCTGAAACGCAGATCCGTTCACGGCACGCTGGTGGGCAGTCTCTCGGGGGCCATGCCGCCGGTGATTGGCTACTGCGCAGTGAGCAACAGCTTCGACTTTGCGGCCCTGACGCTACTGGTGATGTTCAGCCTGTGGCAGATGCCGCATTCGTATGCGATCGCCATCTTCCGCTTCAATGATTACCGTGCTGCGAAGATCCCGGTTCTGCCGGTCAAGCGCGGCATTCTGGTTACCAAGCGCCACATCATGCTCTACATCCTGGCGTTCCTCGTAGCGACCCTGATGCTGACCGTCGGTGGCTATGCGGGTCTCAATTACCTGGCTGTCGCAGCGGGTATGGGCATGTACTGGTTGTACATGGCCTGGAAGGGCTACAAGGCCGTTGACGATACTGTCTGGGCTCGCAAGTTGTTCGTGTTTTCGATCTTCACCATTACTGCGTTGAGCGTGATGATGTCGGTCGACTTTCAGGTGACAAAAGAATTGCTGGTGACTTACGCCTTCTGATTCCTCCTGATACGCGTTATGAAAACCCCGTTCTGCGAAGAACGGGGTTTTTTTTCGAGTGCCGAACTACACTGGATGAAACACAGGGCGTGTCGGCAGTGTTGAAGTGCCTGTAAACGCCTGCTTGCAGGGCGTTTTTGACCTTTCATGGAAAATCAGGAGCGCTTGCCGCATGATGTGCCGTTTTCAAGCGACCTGTTACAGATATCCGGTTTCCGAGCCCGCCAGGGCTGATCATGATTATGGCTGCTACCCATGATGTCTTCAGAAAGTCAGAACCCCACGTCCAGCCCCTTGGTTTCCATCGTTGCCCCTTGCTACAACGCCGAGCGATTTCTTGAGGCTGCGATTCAGAGCATCTTTGCTCAGGACTACGGAAATTTCGAGGTCATCGTTGTTGATGATGGCTCGACCGACAACAGCATTGCGATGCTCGAGTCCCTGCAGCAACGCTATCCTTTCCAGCTTTACCGTCAGGCCAATCAGGGTGTCAGTGCTGCCCTTAACCACGGTCTGCGGTATGCCAAGGGCGTTTACCTCTCCACGCCGGACCTGGATGACATCATGCTTCCCTCATCGGTGCGGATCCGTGCCGAGTATCTGGACAATCACCCCGCAGTAGGCTGTGTCGGCGCATTGATCAGCTACATGGATGGTGACGGCAATGAAATCAAACGTCAGTCGCGCGATTACATCGAGAGGCTGACGTTCGATGACATATTGCGCGGCGCAGTGGTCGTCGGCGCGCCGGTCGCTCTGTACCGCATGAAGGCCATCAAGGATGCGAACGGCTATGACCCGCAGATAAAGGTTCAGGATTTTCAGGCGACATTGAAAATAGCCCATCTGGGCTATGAAATTCATGTGCTCCCCGAGATCGTTACGCGCTACCGACGTCACTCGAACAACCTTTCACGCAAGTACAAGGTGTTGCTAGAGGCTGACTTGAAAAGCATCGAGCCTTATCGGGACCATCGCGAATACCAGTGCGGTCGCACTCAGGCCATCAACAAGGCCTTGAAATATGCCGCGATCGCGGACAAGCGATATGCCTGGAGTCTGCTGTTGTCCATTCCGTGGAGGCAGATCAACAGAACAACCTTGCGGCGCTGCAAGCGTTTGTTGTTGAGCTATCGGTAGGCGCTGCCTGCTGGTCAAAACATATGTGATTGAAGATATGAAAATCATCGAGCTGTTAAAAAATAGAAAAATACGCAAGCAGCTACGCAAACTTGACAAACTGGAGAGGCTTGCGGAGAAGATCAGACTGCAATACCCGCGAGCTGAAGTGGGTGTAGGCACATATGGCACGCCGGATATCGTCGAGTTTGGTGATGATTCCGTGCTGCGTGTAGGGTCCTACACTTCGATTGCCAAAGGAGTGAGGATTCTGCTGGGGGGTGAGCACCGCACAGACTGGATCACGACCTATCCATTTCCCGCCATGGTCGAGCAATTGGCAGATATCAAGGATTACTCCCCCAGCAAGGGTGATGTCACCATTGGCTGTGACTGCTGGATCTGCGCCAACGCGCTCATCGTATCGGGCGTCACGATAGGTCACGGTGCAGTCGTCGGTGCCGGCGCGATGGTTGTGCGCGATGTGGCCCCCTATTCGGTTGTCGGTGGCAATCCGTGCAAATTCATCCGTTGGCGCTTTGAAGAGGATGTTCTTCAACTGCTGCTGCAAACGGCCTGGTGGGACTGGCCCATGGAGGAGGTCAAATCTGTGGCACGGACCTTGTGCAGCGGTGATATGGAAGCCTTTCTCTCATATGTTCGCCGGCGCCAGGCCACATCACGGCCAGTGGGCAACTGACTGGACGAAAAGCGCCTGTGCGTTCGGAGCTGCTTCAGAAATGCCATGTCGGTTTGCATTTATTTCGAGCCTCATGGCCCGAATGATCTGGCAGAATAAGGCATTGGCCTGACTCGACCAGGCAGTCGCTAAAATGATAGAGGGCGTTATGAGTCAAGAAAGCATCAACTGGGACACTCTGGGTTTTGATTACATCAAGACTGACAAGCGCTACCTTTCTCATTGGCGCGACGGTGCCTGGGATCAGGGCTCACTGACCGAGGACAACACGCTGCATATCAGCGAAGGGTCGACCGCGCTGCATTATGGTCAGCAGTGCTTCGAAGGCCTCAAGTCCTACCGCTGCAAGGATGGCTCGATCAATCTGTTCCGTCCCGATCAGAACGCCCAGCGCATGCAGCGCAGCTGCTCCCGTCTGTTGATGCCCCACATCCCGACCGATGTATTCATCGACGCCTGCAAACAGGTGGTCAAGGCCAACGAACGCTTCATCCCGCCTTACGGTTCCGGCGGCGCGTTGTACCTGCGCCCGTTCGTCATCGGTGTGGGTGACAACATCGGCGTGCGTACGGCGCCTGAGTTCATCTTCTCGATCTTCTGCATTCCGGTGGGCGCCTATTTCAAGGGCGGCCTGAAGCCGAACAATTTCGTCATCTCCGGCTACGACCGTGCTGCGCCCAACGGCACAGGTGCGGCCAAGGTCGGCGGTAACTACGCTGCCAGCCTGATGCCCGGTTCCGAAGCCAAGAAGCACAGCTTTGCAGATTGCATCTATCTCGATCCACAGACCCACTCCAAGATCGAGGAAGTAGGTTCAGCCAACTTCTTTGCCATCACCAAGGACGATGTGTTCCTGACGCCCAAGTCGCCATCAGTGTTGCCGGGTATCACCCGACTTTCGTTGATCGAACTGGCGAAATCCCGTTTGGGCCTGACGGTCGAAGAGGGCGATGTGTTCATCGACCAGATCGGCGAGTTCAAGGAAGCAGGCGCATGCGGTACGGCTGCGGTCATTACTCCGATCGGCGGGATTTCCTACAAGGACAACCTGCACGTGTTCTACAGCCAGACCGAAGTCGGCCCTGTCACTCAGCGTCTGTACAAGGAGCTGACCGGCGTTCAGTCCGGTGACATCGAGGCGCCAGCCGGCTGGATCGTCAAGGTCTGATGAGCTGACCCGGATCGTTCCAGCGTCGAACGCTGGAACGACCACCGACCACACGTTCAGGCTTCAGGTGTTTTTCCTTGCTCAACCGGTTCTTTAGCCGGCCCCAGCACAATCGCCAAATGTCGCAAGTCGTCGACCTCCAGGCCATAGCTTTTGCCCGAAGGGCTCTGAGTGACCGTTCCCAGCGCATACACCGTGAAAAACTTCACGTCATCCGCGTGGCTCAGCAGCTCACTGATGTAACGGCTGGAGCGATAGGCCTGCATCTGCGCGGGCGACACATAGAGCGTCACCAGTTTGCCGTCAAGACGGTCGAAGAACCTGAACTTGAAGCCCAGCCCGTACCGCTGCTCGATCAGGCCGCCGCCGAACAGCACCCGGCCGTTATCGCCTGATTGCGCGTATTTGATATGGCGAAAATATGAGCGCAGCGACACTTCGCCCTGGCCCGGAATCTTCAGCTTCAACAGCTTGAAGTCTTCCAGTGACAGCTCGGCCTTGGCCTGCCGATAGCTGTCCACCAGCCGCTCCAGATTGTTGGTGCGCGTTTCGCTGTAGCGAGCAATCGGTGCCTTGGCAGGTTCTGTGACTGGAAGCGTTGCAGCAGGGCGCTGAGCGCCAGCATCGGGCTTTTCCGGGCCGGACGTTTCCTTGGTCGGCACCTTGATGACCGGGTCGAAGATATCGATGTAATCGTCCAGCTTGCGTTTGGCCTTGCGCAGGCGTGTCTGTACATCGGTTTCTTCGACCGGCTCGTTCGGTTCTTCCTCTGCTTCTGCGCGCTCATCCACCCATTCGCAGCCCGGGTGATGGTCGTAATGCGGGTTGGCGCGAAAGTGCGCGGCGACGAAGGTCGGGTTGTCCTGTGGTTTCACGTCATAGCGAACCCCGGTGACCTTCGCGCCCATTGCCCTGCACGCCTCGGTTGAGCAGAGAAACTCGAAGCGTGCGCGTGGCGGTTCCTGAGAGAAGTATTCGCGTCGCGCCGCGGCGATCGACAGCTCCTGCTGCAGTTCCACACAGTACGCACGGGTGATGGGTTTGCTGGGCTTCATGCTCGTTTGGCTGCCTTCCAGTGAGAGTTGCCGTAACACGCTATTTCACCCGGACACGCCTTGCAACCATTGCACAGCAGGACGTCGAAGGCAGTGCCCGGCAAAACCACTTCACACTCACTCGGCGGGCACTGCCAGCCATTCTCCCAGCGCCTGCTGATACTCGCCGGTGGCCTTGCTCAGGTGCAGCCACTGATCCACGTAGCCTTTCCAGGTGACATCGTCACGTGGCAACAGGTAGGCCTTTTCGCCGTATTGCATGTAGCGGGTCGGATTGAGCGCGCACAGGCCGGGCATGCGTTTCTGCTGGTAGAGCGCTTCGGAAGCATCGGTGATCATCACGTCAGCTTTCTTGTCCAGCAGCTCCTGGAAGATGGTCTTGTTGTCGTGAAATGCCAGGGACGCCTTTGGCAGATGAGCGCGAGCGAAGGCTTCATTGGTGCCACCGGCGGGTTCGATCAAACGCACAGAGGGCTGGTTGATCTGCTCGACCGTCTGATACAGCGCCTGATCGGCGCAGCGTACCAGCGGGATTTTGCCATCGACGTCCAGTGTGTTGCTGAAAAACGCTTTTTTCTGGCGTTCCAGACTCACAGAGATGCCACCCATACCGATGTCGCATTTACCGGCCACCATGTCCGGCATCAGGTTTTTCCAGGTCGTGGGCACCCACTGCACCTTCACCCCCAGGCTCTTGGCCAGTGAACGGGCCATGGTGATATCGATGCCTTCGTACTCACCGTCTTCGCGCAGCAGGGTGTAGGGCTTGTAGTCGCCAGTGGTGCAGACAGCCAACTGGCCAGCTTGCAGCACCTTGTCCAGATGCGAGGTGTAGTCCTGAGCCTGAGCCATGCCTGTGATGCCCAGCAGCAGGGCGGTCAGTGCGCTGTATTTAAGATTCATCATGAGTCTGGATGCTCTCAGCGGTGCAGTCGGTTTTATTGGAGCCGACAGATTGCTTCATTTGTCAGGCCGCTGTGAAGCTGTAATCAAAACATGCCGTTGGCCGGGGGAGGGAAATCAGGGGTTGAACATTTCGTAAAAAAGCGTAATGTTGTGCCCCATGATTCTTGAGCAAATCAAAGCGGTCGGCAATGACACTCGCATGTTGATCATGGAGTGGCTGAAAAACCCGCAAGCCCATTTCCCTCCCCAGGACCACGGTGATCCGGCGATAGGCGTGTGTGTGTCGCACATTCAGGCCAAGGCCAACCTGTCGGCTTCTACCGCGTCTGCGCATCTGGCCATCCTGCAACGTGCCGGGCTGGTTCAGGCAACGAGGATCGGCAAGTGGACTTATTTTCGCCGTGACGAGCAGGCCATAGACCGGTTTGCCGACAGGCTCAAGAAAGAACTCTAGGCTTTGAGCGTTATTTATACATTTCGTCATTTTGCGTAATGTTGAATTGATAGGAGATTGACCATGAGCAATAAAACCATCTACGTGCAGGCTGGCGGCGGCTACGATCAGGTCAGCGTGGGCGAAAGCGAAGTACTGGCACCGAAAGCCGGTGAGATCACTGTGCGTCTGCATGCCAATTCGCTCAACTATCACGACTTCGCGGTCGTTACCGGCATGTGGGCACCGACGGAAAAACGCATTCCCATGGCCGATGGCGCAGGTGTAGTCACTGCAGTGGGCGAGGGCGTCAGCGAGTTCGCGGTTGGCGACTCAGTGGTCAGCACGTTCTTCCCGGAATGGATCAGCGGCGAGCCGCTGGTCGAAGGTTTTGTCACGGTGCCGGGTGATGGCGTCGACGGTTATGCCCGCGAGCAGGTGACTGCCCGTGCCACCTCGTTCACCCTTGCGCCAAAGGGCTACAGCCATGCTGAAGCGTCCACGCTGACCACCGCCGGTCTGACCGCATGGCGTGCGCTGATGGTCGATGACGCGCTGAAAGCCGGCGATACCGTTCTGGTGCAGGGCACTGGTGGTGTATCGATTTTCGCGTTGCAGTTCGCCAAGATGGTTGGTGCGACCGTTATCGCCACGTCGTCGAGTGATGAAAAGCTGGAGCGTCTGCAAGCCATGGGCGCTGATCACCTGATCAACTACCGCAAGGACAGCAATTGGGGCGAGACGGCGAGCAAGCTGACCGGCGGCCGTGGCGTGGATCACATCATCGACGTGGGCGGGCCCTCGACACTGCAGCACTCCATGAACGCGGCCCGGGTCGCTGGCCATATCTCGGTCATCGGTATTCTGAGCGGTGTTGCCGGCCAACTGGAGTTCGTCCCGGCGCTGGTCAAACAGCTGCGCATGCAGGGCGTTCTGGTCGGCAGTCGCACTCAGCAACAGGACATGATCCGGGCCATCGATGCCAATGGCATGCGCCCAGTCATGGACCGTTCCTTCCCGATGACCGACATCGTCGAAGCGTTCCGTTACCAGGAAACCAATCAGCATTTCGGCAAGATCTGCCTGGATATCTGATCCGCAACACTGTGCTGTTAACTGAGCACAGGTGAACAGCGCTGGCCTGCCGACCCTGGTGTCGGCAGGCCAGTTGTGATGTTTTGCATTACTTTCCCAAGTACTCCCCGCTCATTTCCTCGCATCAAGTTCGCCGGTCTGTGGTCACACCTCTGTGGCATGAAAGACGTTCGTGCTGTGCAGCATCAGTGCTGCCTGGCGCCACGTTCAATTCGATTATCAGATCAGGGACGCATTGAAATTATGAAACCTCACCTTTTGCTAGGTCTGCTTGGCGTTTTCTCCTTCGGTGTTCAGGCTGCATCGCTGGACGTTCCGATCAATCTGGTCAGCGCTGATGGCGCCCCCAAACCTGTCGGCAGCGTTACGGTGAGCGAAACGCAATACGGCTTGCTGTTCACTCCGAATCTGAAAGAGCTGCCTGCGGGCATCCACGGTTTTCATGTGCATGAAAACGGCAGTTGCGAAGCGGGCACCAAGGACGGCAAGAAGGTCGCAGCCCTCGCGGCTGGCGGTCACTTCGACCCGGCCAAGACCGGCAAGCACCTGGGTCCTTACGCCGATGGCCATCTAGGCGATCTGCCTGCGCTGTACGTGGCTGCTGACGGCACTGCAACTTACCCGGTGCTTGCCTCACGCCTGAAGAAACTCTCGGAAGTCAAAGGCCACGCGCTGATGGTTCACGCCGGCGGCGACAACCATTCCGACCACCCCGCACCTCTGGGCGGTGGCGGTGATCGTGCTGCCTGTGGCGTGATCTGACGGACCGTGCCTGCATCCGTTTCGGGTGCAGGCGCGCCAATCGGTAAAGCTTTCTCGCGTAAGTGAGACGTGCGCTACACCGTTCTCTCCACAACGCGGCGCGGAGCAATCACGCGTGCTTGAGCGCATCCCCATGATGCATCGCCGAATGGCCGGTCTTGTCGCTCTTCACTTCGTACTGCGGATCGTCCTTTGAAGCAGGCCGATGTTTGCCCATGAACTCAACGTCCTTCACATGTACTTTAGTGACTTTGCCATGCACCTGGCCCGCCTCGGAGTTCCAGTGTACGGCGTCGCCAACTTTGAATGCGGTGGTCATTCAGACTTCCTCAGTGGGGAGCGAATGATCTGCAGCATTCGCTCGGTATTGTTCGGAGTGTCCGGCGCGGGAAGAATTCACTGCGGTTGATCGTGTGCCTGGCCTTTATCTTGCTCATGCTCATGTACCTGCGGTCCGTTATCAAGGAGTTGATTACATGAGGAAGTGGCTTACAGGCTCACAGATTGACAATGATCAAACCCGCGCTGTTGTTGACGGCGTCTTGCAACATGGCCGCGCATTGTCCGAAGCGAAAGGGGGAGTGGCTGATCCGATCGCCTGCATGATCATGGAGAACGATCTATTGATTGGCGGCGCCACAGGCCGAACCGAGTTCCAGCGGCTGTTTGTGAGTTACCTCTGGATCGATGCCGGGTCGCGCGGAAAAGGGCTCGGGGCGCAGACCCTGAACAGGCTTGAAGCGTTGGCCATCGAGCGGGGCTGTACTGACGCTCTGATCGAAACGCTGGATGACGATGTCGCCAGATGGTACGCGCGTTGCGGTTACGTGCCGATCGCATGTCTTCCACGCTACTGTGGCCCCTGGAGCCGACATACGCTATTGAAATCGTTCGGTGCACAGGAGCGCATTTGAAAGAGTCAGGTATACACTGTTATGGCCCGACACTCTGACTGATTGTCACGAACTTCAATCCTCGCGCAACACTGCCAGCCTGCGTAAGATCTTCAGCACGTAGCCTTTTTCGATCATCGCACCATTGTGGCCATCGCAAAAACGCTCGCCTCTGATGCAGTAGGTCAGCAAGGTTTGTATATCAGCGAGGTTTGCCTGGGCCATATAGCTGTCGTCATTGAGCATGTCCGCCGCGCCATGATTAAGGTAATCAATATCACACCAGCAGTCTTTGGCCACCGCGTGATAAAACGCTTCAACTACCGGAAAGTAGTCTGGCCAATAGGTGTTTTCCTTGACGATATAAGTCTTGATCGCCACGCCGTCTGGGTACAGCAGTGGCAGGTAGGAGAGCAGCTGGTCAATATCGTCGGGCCCCGGCGAAGGTTCATCAGGCAAACGTGTCTCGCTTGAGGGATGTGGCAGAAATGTCCTGACCTGTCTTGGCGTAAAACGCAGTGGTTCCGGCTCTTTATAGACTGGCAGCCAAGCCAGATTTTCCCGCACGCGTGACATGGATTCCTGCTGATCGGCAGGCTGCGCAGGCGGTAACCGATCAGGTTGCTGCCCCTTGGACTTTCGGTCGAAGCGCGCTTTCAGGCGCATCAGCAGCTTGATCATAGAGCACTCCAGTGCATCGCTTCGTTTTAGAAGGGGATTCTCGCATCACTGCTCTTGGTGTAAGTTGAAACGCTTCCTGATCAAACGATCAGAAAATCCGCACGTTGCCTGCCAAGGAATGCCTTCAATAATGAACCTGTCACTCAAAAAACTGGCTGCCTCCACCTTGATACTGGCCAGTCTCTCGTCGTTCGCCAGTCTGGCAAATGCCACTGTCACTGCACAACAGAGCGCTGTCATTCTCCAGACATTCAGTGAGACATCGGTAAAGGATTTCAGGCAGTTTCTGAACAATCTCGCCAGCGCTGATGTGGTGAAAACTGCCGATTTTGGCCCGGCCATCAGCGCCTTTCTCGACAACAAGCAACTTTCCGCATCGCAACAGAACGATATTCATCGTCTGCTTGGTCTGTATACCCGCATGAAGTATGGCAGCGCGGCTACTGAAACCCTGCGCGAGCTGGTGGCGATTCCCACTGTTCGTGTCGACGGCGTTGCCCAGCATGAAAACCCGGCGTTCATAAAGATCGCCGACACGATCAAGCGCCTGGCCGAGGGCTTCAATCTGAAGTTCCGTAACGTCGATAACCGTGTGTATGAAGTGTCGCTCGACGGGGCCGGTGACGAAGTGGTGGGCATTCATGTGCATGCCGATGTTGTGCCGGTCACGCTGGACAACTGGGTCTTGCCTGACGGCACTCGTCTGGACCCGTTCAAGGTGACGTTGATCGGTGATCGCATGTATGGACGCGGCACCGAGGACGATAAGAACGGTATCGTGGTGGCGCTTTATGCCATGAAAGTCATCAAGGAAGAAAAGCTGCCGCTGGCCAGAAACTTCAAGTTGCTGATCGATACCACGGAAGAAACGGCCGGCGACGCCATCCCGTACTATTTTGAGCGTAACCCGACGCCCGCCTACAACCTGGCGCTGGATGGCGGTTATCCCGTCGTGATCGCAGAAAAAGGCTACGGCACGGTCATGGCCAGCTTTGCTCGACGCCAGGCCGAGGGCGAGGGCGCCGAGATCGTTTCAATGACCGGGGGCATGGCCACCAATCAGATTCCATCGAAGTCGGTGGCCACTCTGGTGACCGACAAGCCTGCCGAGCTGGCTGCCAGCCTGCAACAGGCCGGTGCCGAGTACGTGAAAAGTAATGGCGGCGACTTCGAGGTCGATGCCCGCGTCGACGGCAAAGACGTCAAGCTGACGGTCACCGGTGTATCCGCACACTCGTCGGCACCCCAGTCCGGCGTCAACCCGGTCGCGAGGATGCTGGACTTCATCAACAGTCTGCGGGGCAAGGTTGCGCTCAAACAGAACCAGATCACCGACGCTGCCCGCTATGCCGCTGACAACTGGGGGCTCGATTATCTGGGCAGCAAGTTGGGCGTCGGGTTCTCCGACGACTTCATGGGGCCTCTGACCGCATCCCTGACTTACGTAGCAATGGATGAAAAGGCGTTCAAACTGGCGGTCAATCTGCGTGTGCCGAAGGGCAAGTCCCCGCAGGTCCTTAAATCCGAAATCGCTGAAAAGCTTGCGGCCTGGAGTACAAAAACTTCTATCAAGCCAGTGTTTGACTATTCCATCGCCGAGCCGATGTATCGCAATCCCGAGGGTGAGTGGGTCAAGGCGCTGCTGGCTGTTGCCAGTGAAAATCTCGGCATGGAGCACACCTTTGGCACGTCGGCTGGCGCTACGTCGGTCCATTCATTACCCAACGGTGTGCAGTTCGGTCTGGCAAGACCCGAAGTCAAATACACCGGCCATACGGATAACGAGTTCAAGACCACCGGACAGTTCTTGCTGGATCTGCAGATCGTCACCGAGATGATGGGGCGTATCGGACAGTTGCCGAAGCTCTGACACGATGTCCGGGCCTGTTGTAATGACAGGCCCGGTTTCGATGAGCGGTGTTCACTCCGATGCGTGGGCGAACGACGCGGATGACGAAGAAAGCCGGGTCCTTGCCTAAGCGCATTCCACACGGTTGCGGCCCAGGCGCTTGGCCTGATAGAGCGCCTGGTCTGCGCGCTGAATGAGGCTGGCGGCCGTTTCCCCGGTGCTCAGTTCTGCAACGCCCAGAGAAATGGTCACCGACCCTGTTTCCGGAATCACCAGGCTTTCAACGCTCTTGCGAATGCGCTCCGCGAGTTCGGCCGCCTGTTTCAACGAGCTGTCGGGCACCAGGATCAGAAACTCTTCTCCTCCCCATCGGGCGGCGACGTCCAACAGGCGGATACGCTGTTTGAGGATGGCCGCAACGCTGGTGATTACGCTGTCGCCGGCAGGATGGCCGTACCGGTCATTGACCGCCTTGAAATGATCGATATCGCAGATGATCAGACTGAACGGCTTGCCCGACATACTCACCGCAGGTATCTGTCGCTCAAGCGTATGCTCGGCTGAGCGACGGTTATCCAGCCCGGTCAGCGGATCGCTGTGAGCAATCTCCAGCAACTTTTGCTCACGGCCCAGGCGTGTGGTCACATCCTGGCTGATGCTGACGTAGTGGGTGATTGCGCCCTCCAGGTTACACAGCGGAGAAATGCTGTGTTCCGCATAGAACAGCGAGCCATCCTTGCGCTTGTTGATGAAGGTCGTGCGAAGCGGGGCGCCACTCTTCAGCGCTTCCTTGAATTGCGCATAGAACGCCTCATCGTGTTTTCCAGAGCTCAGTATCCGCGGGTTTTCGCCGAGGATTTCGCTGCTGCTGTAGCCAGTGATCTGCTGAAAAGCCTCATTGGCAAACACGATGGTGGAATTGCAGTCGGTGATGATAATCGGATCAAGCGCAGCGTTCAGTGCCTGCGCCAGCAGGTGTTGCTCACGCTCGGCCCGGATGCGCGGGCTGATGTTCTGCTGCACAGAGACAAAGTTGCACACCGAACCTGCATCGTCGCGCACGGGAGAAATTTTCCATTCGACGATGTAAGGACTTCCGTCCGCGCGGTAATTGACTGTCGACCCTTCGAAAAAAAGGCTTTCACTCAGGCATTCGCGCATCCGCTCGATCACTTGAGGATCGGTGTCCGGGCCTTGCAGGATCCGTGGCGAGGCACCGATCAATGCCTCGGCCGTGTAGCCGGTCATGGAGCAGAATGCCGGATTGACGTACACAATGAAGGGGCCGCCATTGGCCAGATTGGCGTCGGTGATCAATACGGCATTGAATGACTGTTCGACAACTGCTTCAAGCAAGGCAAGACGCTGACTGGATGAGGTCATCTGATTTCCTGTCGAGTGATCCGTTAATTGATCGCGGCTCTGATCAGATAATGTGTGACGCAATGCCGGTTGGACAATGGGTGCAGTGAGTTGGACCGCAGGCACCGAGCACTGGTTGCACGGGCACTATACCTCCAGGAAAAAACGCGCGCATGACTCCCCGTGCAGCGCCCAAGTATCTGAGCGGTTTGGCAAATATTAACTGCGACGCGATGTCGCATTCCGGTATCGTTCGGTCAATTGAAACTAATTGTTTCTGACTCTCTCTCGGGGTGCGCGCTGAAATGCGTCCTGAAAAAACGAATGCCAGGAGGTCTGCGTTGGATTTGTCGTCTGCTGCCTGGGTGTTTCACGACACCCGTCTGATTATCTGCTGCCTGATTGCCATTGCCACGATCATCGTGCTGATCAGCGCTACCCGGTTGCCACCTTTTCTCTCCATTCTCGTCGGCACGTTCATCGCCGGTATCGGCGCGGGTTTGCCAGCCGAGGCTGTCGCAAAAGCCTTTAGTAAAGGCGCAGGCAGCATTCTTGGCGAGGCCGGAATCATCATCGCGCTAGGGGCAATGCTTGGCGCGTTGATGGCCGAGTCGGGGGCGGCGGATCGTATTGCCTCCACCTTGCTCAGGCTGGGCAAGGGCCGCATGTTGCCCTGGATAATGGCGCTGGTGGCGATGGTCATCGGCTTGCCGCTGTTCTTTGAAGTCGGTCTGGTGCTGATGGTGCCGATCATCTTCGTCATGGCGCGTCAGTCCGGTCAGCCGCTGCTGAAAATCGCGATTCCGGCACTGGCGGGTATGACCACCTTGCACGCTTTGATGCCCCCGCATCCCGGCCCGTTGATTGCGGTCAGCGCGTTGCATGCCGATCTGGGGCTGACCATGCTGTTGGGGTTGTGCATTGCCGTGCCGGCGGTGATTCTCGCTGGTCCCTTGTACGGCAACTGGCTGTCCGGACGCATGCACGTTGCAGAGCCGGCCGAGCTCGGTGAATTGTTCAGTGCCAAGCCTGAAACCAGTCGCCAGCCAGGGTTCGGCATCTCGCTGCTGATCATCCTTTTGCCGGTGATCCTCATGCTCGGCAGCACCTTTGCCAAGATCGCCCTGGAGCCTGAAAGCAACATCGCGCTGACCTTGAAGTTTCTCGGTGAGCCGCTGGTAGCGCTGGGTATCGCGGTGCTGGCTGCTACGGTTTGTCTGGGCTGGGCCAACGGGCTTTCCCGTGAACACGTCGGCGGTACATTGCGCAAAAGCCTCGCGCCCATCGCGGTACTGTTGCTGACCATCGGCGCGGGTGGCGGCCTCAAGCAGACGTTGCTGGATGCGGGAGTCAGCCAGACCATCAGCAAAGTGGCGGAAGGTGCGCACATGCCTTATCTGCTGCTCGCCTGGCTGATTGCCGTGGCACTGCGTCAGGCCACTGGTTCCGCGACCGTGGCGACCACCACGACCGCAGGCATACTCGCGCCGATGATGGCCGGGCTTGCGCCGGTGCAGGCCTCACTGGTGGCGCTGGTGATCGGTGCCGGCTCGGTGTTCTTCTGCCACGTCAACGATGCAGGCTTCTGGATGGTCCGCGAATACTTCGGCCTGCAACTCAAGCAAACCATTTGGGTCTGGTCGGTGTTGCAGACCATCGTTTCGGTGGTCGGGCTGATCGGGACATTGCTGCTGTGGCACTGGCTGACGTGAAGCCCTGCGGGAGGGCCGGGAATCATTCCGGCCCATCAACGTCGGCGTAAATCAGGCAGTGCATTCGGCTGCGGACTTGATGATATGCAACAGTGCCTCTGAGCGCATCGGCCTGTTCAACAGATAACCCTGAAAGTAAGGGCAGCCCATTTTGCGCAGCAGGTTGTATTGTTCCGCTGTCTCCACACCTTCCGCCGTGATATCCAGGTCCAGTGCTCGGCCCAGCGACAGGATGCTGCTGACAATGGCTTCGCTGCGCTCATACGTCATCATTCGGGACACGAAGGAGCGATCGATCTTCACGGCATCGATCGGGTAACGGTCGATGTAGCCGAGCGAGCTGTAACCCGTACCGAAGTCATCCAGCGCTACTCTCACGCCGAGCTGCCTGATCTGCCGGAGAATCTCCGCGATCGCGTCAGGCTGATAGAGAAACACCGATTCGGTGACCTCGATCTGCAGCTGGCCCGCAGGCAGGCCGGTGGAGGCGATGATCCGTGTCACCTGATCGACGAACCCGGGATGGCTCAACTCTTTTCCGGACACATTGACATTGAGCCTCAGGTCCAGGTGAGGGAACTGCTTGCGCCAGGCCTGCACTTCGCTACAGGCCTGATGCATCACCCAGGCCCCCAACTCATGAATGATCCCGAGGTCTTCGGCAATCGGGATAAACGCATCGGGGGAAATGATGCCCATGGTGGCGTGGTTCCATCTGACCAGGGCTTCGGCTCCCACCAGATGCTCACAGTCGCCGCTGTAGATCGGCTGATAAAAAACCAGGAAATCCTTGTTTTCCAGTGCTTGGCGCAATGCATTCTGAATCACCAGCGTGTCGATGGCCGCCTCGCGCATCGAGGCGTTGAAGATGTTCCAGCGTCCTCTGCCCTGTTTTTTTGCGGAATACATGGCGACATCGGCGTCACGCAGCAACTCTTCGGGCTTGGTATGGCTTTCACCTGCGGTGACAATGCCGATGCTGCACGAGATGAAAATGTCCTGGCCTTCGATCTGTATTGCCGTGTGCAATTGACTGACGATACGTTCAGCCATTTTTACGGCAGTCTCCGGCTGCTCCTTGCCCATCAGCAGAATTGCAAATTCGTCGCCGCCGATTCGAGCCAAAACGTCATTCGAGCGAACGCAGGTCTGCAATCGGTTCGCGACCGCCTTGAGCAACTTGTCACCGGCCAGGTGCCCCATGCTGTCGTTGACCACCTTGAAGCCGTCCAGGTCCAGAAAGAGTACCGTTGCCCGTTCGTAACGAGAGTCACGGGTTACAAATGCCGTGGTCAATTCGTTCATCAAGTAAGCGCGGTTGAACAGTGAGGTCAGCTCATCGTGAAAAGCGATATAGGTCAGCTCTTCGGAAATACGCTCGCGTTCCTCCAGCCGGCTCTGTAACGCAAGCTTTTCCTCCCACTCCAGCCGAGCTCGCTGAGCCAGTTGCTGGGACTCCTTGCGCTCGGTGATATCGCGCTGCACAGATACCCAATGAGTGAACCAGCCTTTTTCGTTGGCCACCGGCACAATGCTCAGCTCGACCCAGAACTGGCTGCCATCCTTGCGGGTGTTGAGCAGTTCGACTTCAACCGGTCGCCAGTGACTGAGTGCCTCGCGAATAACGTCCAGCGTTGCCCGACTGGTGTCCTCACACTGCAGAATCCGTGGCGTGCGACCTATGACTTCGTCTTCCGTGAAACCGGTTATTGCCAGAAACGCAGGGTTGCAATAGACGATACGCGGGCCGGGCAGATCGATGGGTTCCGCTTCGGTGATAAGAATCGCGTCATTGGCGTTGATGACAACCGATTCAAGCAAGCGCAGGCGTTCGAACGAGGTGACCAGCGGGTTATTGGCTTCGGGATCACGTCCCGGTTGCAGGTAAGTACGAATATGAACAGCCTGGGCCTGCAGCGCATAACGTTGCGCTGCGCTCAGCACTGTTGCGTCGTCGCTGTTGCTCAACAACATCGCGCCCAGCAACTCATGCCTGAAGCCACGAATCGCGACGTAGATCAGGGTAGGCCCTGAGCCATTCGCTTCGATTGCCTTCGCCGGGCTGTCATGACCGACCAGCACCACGTCTCCATACGATGAGATCATCCTTAACCATGCTTCGTCCGCCTTGGTCTGGCTTTGACCAACGCTGACCAACTGCTCCCAGCCTGTAGCGCTGGATACCATCAGCAGAGCGGCGTTGCACGAGGCGGAATGAGCAGCGGCCTGCAATACCTTGGCAACATCTTCAATATTCTTTGGTATGACGTGGTCGTGCTCATAGCCCTGAGGGTTCATCGATCGCTATTCCTGAATGGCATGCATGTATAGTCCGGATCCTGTTCGGCAGCGCATAAGCCGTGGACGCGTTCCGTGGACCTCTTCCAGTTGCGCTAAGAGATCGTCTGACGGGTTCAGCTGATTTTTTTCAGCCAGCACCACGTACAGACTTGATGTTGCTAAAAGACGTTTGGTCGAAGCGACGAGTGACCTACTGGATAACGTGCCCCTCAGTCAGCTGCGGATCGCACCTGCTGTTACGGCTCATGTTTAATACAGTGAGTTCTTGCTGATGCCTAAGTGCTATTACGCACTAATGGTTACGACAGGGCGGGTTTCAAAAGGTTGCATGGGAGAGTCGATGTCCGGGTGGGCTGGTTGATGCGCCCCAATTCACTTTGTTCTGACTTACGGCTTTGTATATGTCAGTTCGCCCGCGCCATGATTGGTAACACTGATGAGTATCCGTCGGTGTCGAAAAAAGCGCTTTCGGGCTATGATCTGGCCATTGAGGTTCGCACTGAACATGCTGACGAGGAGGATTCATGCCCAGATCTCCAGAAAATATACTGTCTGAAGAAGCTATTCAGGAGCTGGAAGCCCAGATCCCGGCTAAAGCGTCCATTGCAACCAGAATGGCTTATGAGAAGGCAAAATCCTCCGGGCAGACAGTGTTGTTGTCCAAAGGAGGATTTATCGTCGCCGAATGTGCGGACGGCACGGAGAAAGTCGTTTGTGCCTCGAAGCCGAGACGCAAGGTAACGACGGGCTCTTTCAGGATCGGCCCAGGGTCCGCTACCAGTGCCCGTACCTAGGCTACGTGTCTTTGCCGGCCCCAACGGTTCAGGCAAAAGCACCATCAAACGCATACTTCATCCTGACCTGATTTACATCTACGTCAATGCCGACGACCTTGAGCGTGAGGTGGGTGACAACGGGTTTCTGGATCTTTCTCCCTTTTCGATTGACGCTGACCAGCAGGCTTTCCGGACGTTTTTTTCGTCCCACCCCCTCATTGAAAGAGAACAGTTGGCTTGCCAGGCTGAGCATTTCGTCATCACCGCCCAATCGCTATTGATTGAAGGCATCACCTTCACGTCCTACCACGCTTCGGTGGTTGCTGACTTCATCAGGCATCAATTGCTTGATCAGTCCGCCAGCTTCACGTTTGAGACGGTCATGTCAGATCGTTCCAAAGTGGAGTTCATCAAAAAAGCCAAGGCAATGGGATACCGGACCTATTTATATTTTGTCGCTACCGAAAACCCGAGTATCAATATCAACCGGATCGCGATTCGTGTTGGCGAGGGCGGGCATAATGTCACCCCGGAGAAAGTGCGTACTCGTTATCACAGATGCCTGGCGTTACTGCCGGAGGCCATCCAGGCGACGAACCGAGCATACTTGTTTGATAACTCCGGAGATACTGCAGAGCTCGAAGCAGAAATCACAGACGCTTCTATTGTCGAATACAAAGTTGACGAAGTCCCGGAGTGGTGCAAAGTCTCTATTGAAGAGCTTGAACAGCTTATCTATCCGGAACCCTAGAAGTGCTTTTTATTTGAGTATGAGCTCCTGGCTACCGATCGCAAAGCGAACAGACGCTCACGCCTCATACCGCCGTCGTGCATCACTGAGCATGGAAATCGTCAGTTTGCGTACTTCCAGTTTGCTGATCTCTACATGGGAGCGCAGCAGCAATAATGCTTCGTCGCGTTTGCGCGCCTGAAGGGCATTGAGGATCGCGGCGTGTTCGAGGTAGGTATGTTCGATACGGGCGCTTTTGAAGAAGTCCAGGCGGCGCACAATACGGATGCGCTCGGTCACTTCCTGATGGATGCGGGCCATTTCCAGGTTGCCTGACGCCGCCACCAGTTGGGTGTGAAACTGCTCATCGAGGTCGGCGACCACTTGCATGTCTATCTGCCAGCGGTCGCGATCGACCAACCAGTGCTGGCGCAGAATAGTGAGTTCCGGATGCACCTCGGCGGATGCACAAATGCGCTCGACCGCCGCGCACTCCAGCACGATGCGCAGATCGTAGAGTTGGTCGATCTGGTTGAAATCCAGAGGCTTGACTGACCAGCCACGTCGGAACTCGACGTCCAGGTAGCCTTCGCGCTGGAGGCGGTAGAGTGCGTCACGCACCGGTGTTCGCGAGACCTGATAACGGTCGGCCAGCTGGGTTTCGGTGAACCGGTCATAAGGCAGCAGATAGAAGTCGAAAATCTCCTGCTTGAGCCGCCGATAGACGTCTTCTGCCAGTGCGTTGGTGGTGTTCGGGGAATTCAAGGGCGTGGCTCCAGGCTGCTCAGGTCAATGCTGACATGTGCAGCAACGACTTTCCAGCCGCCCTCCAGTCGCGCCCAGGTCTGCATCTGCCGACCGAGGCGCTGGGTGACGCCATCGTGAAACTCGGTACTGACCGTGGCGAAGTCTTCACCGAAGGTGCTCACCACGGTACGCAGCAGCATGCGGCCCGGTCCGACCGGCTGGCACTGGCGCCGATAGCGCGCAATCGTGTCGGCGCCATGCAGGTTCTCCGCGACGCCGTAGCGGACGGTCTGTTCGGAATCCCAGAAATATGCATCCAGCGTGGTCAGTTCATTGGCCAGCAGGGCGCGTTCGTAGTCGTGAAAGGCGTGGGTCACTTCAGCGACCACGTGGGGGAGGTTGATGTCCATCAATGTGTACTCCTTGTCTGCAGCGCCTGCTCCAGGTCCGTCAGTGAGGCGACGCGGCCAACAATCCCGCCTTGTGCGGTGATCATCTCCAGCGTGGCCCGTTTGAATGCGGGGAAGTAGCTTTCGGTCGCGTCCTCGATCAGCAGGCAGCGATAACCCCGGTCATTGGCTTCACGCATGCTGGTCTGCACGCAGACTTCGGTGGTGACGCCTGCAAAGATCAAATGGGTGATCCCGGCGTCGGTCAGCCGCTGCTGCAGATCCGTGGCGAAGAACATGCCTTTGCCGGGTTTGTCGATGACCCACTCGCCAGCGAGCGGCGCCAGGGTGTCGATAATCTGATTGCCGGGTTCGCCGCGAATCAGGATGCGTCCCATCGGACCAGCATCGCCGATGCGCAGGCCCGGCGAGCCATGGTCACGTTTGGCTTGCGGGCAATCGGCAAGGTCCGGGCGGTGTGATTCGCGGGTATGGATCACCGCAATGCCTTCATCGCGGGCCAGCGTCAGCAGGCGTTGCACGGACGGTACGATGGCTTGCAACGGTGCGACGTCGTTGCCCAGTGCGGCACCAAAGCCGCCGGGTTCGAGAAAATCGCGCTGCATGTCGATGATCACCACAGCGGTCCGGGACGTGTCGAAGGCGAAGCTGTCAGGGCGCGCATTGACCTTGATCATGCCGGTTGCCCCGCGAGATGCTCGGCACCGGCCATGTGTCGGCCCAGCTCGGTACGGTCAGCGTCCGCTGCACTGGTTTCAAACACCAGCTCGCCGTCGTGGATAACCACGATGCGGTCTGCCAGGCTAAGCAGTTCGTCGAGGTCCTCACTGAGCAGAAGGACCGCTGTGCTGCTGTTGCGAGCGTCGATCAGGCGCTGGTGAATGAGCGCGACACTGGCGAAGTCCAGACCGAATACCGGGTTGGCGACGATCAGTACCGCGACGTCGTGGGTCAGCTCTCGGGCCAGTACAGCGCGCTGCACGTTGCCCCCTGACAAAGTGCCGATGGGCCGGTTCGGGTCGTTGGGCGATACCTGAAACTGCTCAATCAGGCTGCGTGCTTGCACACCTGCGGCGCGACGATCCAGGCGCCAGCCCTGACGGCAGAGCGGCGGCTGGTCGAAATTGCGCAGGGCCAGGTTGTCAGCCACGCTGAACGTGCCGATGCAGGCGTTGCGCAGGGGCTCTTCGGGCAGGCTGAACACGCGCAGGCGCTGCATCTGTTCACGCCGCGCGTGGTAAGGCTGACCGTCGACCGCTATCTGCCCGGCGCTGAAGGCTCGCTGGCCGAGCAGCGCTTCGGTCAGTTCGCGCTGACCGTTGCCGGAGATGCCTGCAACCCCGACGATCTCACCCGGGTGAACGGCCAGAGACAGGTTTTTCACCGCCAGCGTGCCTTTGTCGCCAGGCACATCCAGGCCTGTCACCTGCAACTGCGGCGGACGAGCTGCCATCACCGGGCGCTCGGTGCTCACTCCGCGCACCTGTGCGTTGCCCATCATCCACGCTGCCATCTGTTGTGTGGTGGTGTCAGCCACTGCTGCACTGCCCACCCAGCGGCCTTTGCGCAAAACGGTGACGTCATCGGCGTAGGTGCTGACTTCGCGAAATTTGTGCGTGATCATCAAGACGGTCAGTTCGCCACGATGCGCCATCGCCTGCATCAGCCCCAGCACTTCGTCGGCTTCCTGTGGCGTGAGCACCGAGGTGGGTTCGTCGAGAATGACCAGTCGACGCTCCAGATACAGCTGTTTGAGGATTTCCAGTTTCTGCTTTTCGCCGGCCGCCAGGCTGCTGACCGGACGATGGATGTCCAGCCGAAAAGGCATTTTTGCCATGAACGCTTCCAGACGCTGGTGCTCGCAGGCCCAGTCGATACGCCACGGCAGATCGCCACGCGACAGCACCAGGTTTTCCGCCACGCTCAGGCCCGGCGCGACGGTGAAGTGCTGATACACCATGCCGATCTGCAACTGATGAGAGTCGCGCGGGGTGCGAATCTCGTGTTCGCGGTTGTCGATCAGAATGCTGCCCGACTGCAGCGGGCTGTAGCCGATGATGCCTTTGACCAGCGTACTCTTGCCGGCGCCGTTCTCGCCGAGCAGGGCGTGGACGGTGCCGGCGCGGACCTTGAAGGACACCTCGTCGAGTGCGCGAAACGCTCCGAAATGCTTGCTGGCACCAATCGTCTCAAGGCTCGGGGCGCGCATGTTCATGCTCCCAACAGGTCGCGAAGCATTGAGGAATGGCCGACTGCGCCGAACACGCCACCCTGCATTTTGACCATGCTCAGGGCCGCCGCATGATTGCCAGGGTCGGTCGCCCCGCAGCAGTCTTCCAGCAGCAGGCACTCGAAGCCACGGTCATTGGCTTCGCGCATGGTGGTGTGCACGCAGACGTCGGTGGTGATGCCGGTCAGGATCAGATTGTCGATGCCGCGAGTGCGCAGAATCAGTTCCAGATCGGTGGCGCAAAAGGAGCCTTTGCCGGGCTTGTCGAGCACGATTTCGCCGGGCAGCGGTGCCAGCTCGTCGATGATTTCCCAGCCCGGCTCGCCACGTACCAGAATCTTGCCGCACGGACCTGGGTCGCCGATTCCCGCGCCGATGCGCTGCGAACGCCAGCGTTTGTTGGCGGGCAAGTCGCTGAGGTCCGGGCGATGGCCTTCGCGGGTATGGATGATGGTGAAGCCCAGCGGGCGCATCGCGGCGAGCAACGCCTTGATCGGCTCGATGGGCGCACGGGTCAGTGCCAGGTCGTAACCCATGCTGTCCACGTAGCCGCCGACGCCGCAGAAATCGGTCTGCATGTCGATCACGATCAAGGCTGTGTTGTGCGCATGCAATTGGCCGTTCCAGGGCCAGGGGTAGGGCGCCGATGCAATATGACGTTCGCTCATGGCATTACTCCTCCCAACTGCTGGGGGTAGGTTTGAAGTCGCGCTCGGGGGCCGCGAACCCGCACGAGCTGCCATCGGTATGCACGACATCGTTTTCCCATGGCAGACGGTACTGGCCTGCGCTCAGATCGTGCATGTAGGTGTAGGGACAGTCGCGTGCGCCGCCCTTGACCGCCACATAGCCGCGATGCCCGAATTGATAGATGTTGTTCTCCACGCCCCAGTGCACACGGGCTTCGCGGACCAGGTCGGGGCGCAGTTCGCAGCAGACGATTTCGTCGGCCCGGCCACCCCCTTCAGCCATGACCGTACCGTCGAAGTCGACAAACATCGCTTCGCCCATGGAGTCGAACGTGCCGTCGGAGCCGCACATGCAGACGCTTGCGGTCTGCATCAGGTTGGTGAAGGCGTTGCTCTGATTGGTGATCTTCCACGAGTGGCGGATCGGTGCGGTGTAACCCGCGGTGCGCAGCATGATGTCGGCGCCCTTGTAGGCGCACTCGCGGGCCATTTCCGGGAACATGCCGTCGTGGCAGATGATCAGCGCCAGCTTGCTGCCGCGCGGTCCGTCGCAGACCGGAATACCCAGATCGCCCGGCTCCCACGGTTCGACCGGCACCCACGGGTGCAGCTTGCGGTAGTACAGGCGGATGTCCCCGAGGTCATCGACGATCAGGCCGCTGTTGAACGGGTTGCCGTGCGGGTTGGCTTCCATGATCGAGAAGCAGCCCCATATCCGGTGCGTCTTGCACGCCTCGCGCAGCGCAAGGACTTCCGGGCCGTCGAGGCTGCACATGATCTCCGGCGCCGTGCTCATCGACAGGCCGTGCAGCGAGTATTCGGGAAATACGATCAGGTCCATGCCCGGGTTGCTGCGTCGCGCTTTGGCAACCATGCCGACCACTTTCTGCGTCTGTGCCCACAGCGCCTCGCGCGTATGCGGATCGGGCAGCGCCAGTTGCGCTAGGCCGATCACCACGCCCTTGGGCGACTTGTTCAAACCACCAAGACCACTGGCCATGCAATGTCTCCTCGAAAAGATCAGTTCATCGCGTCAGGCTGAGTTCGCCCGGCGCGCCATTCAGAGTGCGACCACGGCGGCAGGTGGCGTACATCACCACCAGCGTCAGCGCATAAGGTGCTGCGGCAAACAGGTAGTAGCCGGTGCTGATACCGACCGCTTGCAGGGCCGGGCCGATGGCACCGGCAGCGCCGAACAGCAACGACGCCCACAGACACGCCAACGGGCGCCAGCGGGCAAATATCACCAGCGCCACGGCCATCAGTCCCTGACCGCTGGACAGCCCTTCGTTCCAGCTGCCGGGGTAGTAGAGCGACAGATAGGCACCGCCGATACCGGCCAGCCCACCACCCACCGCAGTGGCCACAATGCGTACCTTGAGCGGTCGATAGCCCAGCGCCTGAGCGGTTTCAGCGTGGTCGCCGACCAGACGCAGCATCAGCCCCCAGCGCGTGGTGCGCAGCCCCCAGTGCAGAACGAACGCCAGGGCTGCACCGACGAAGAACAGCACATTGATGTTCAGCGCCGAACGCACGCGTTCTTCGCTGCTCCAGGCTCCCAGCGCCAGTGAAGGCAGCATGGGCGCCTGTGGCTGGATAAAGGCTTTGCCGAGAAAGAACGCCAGGCCGGTGCCGAGCAGAATCAGCGCGATGCCGAACGCGATGTCGTTGACCCTTGGCAACGAGCACGCCAGCCCATGCAGCAGGCCCAGCACAATGCCGACCCCTGCAGCCGCGCCCACCCCCAGCCACGCCGATCCGCTCAGGCACGCGACGGCATATCCGGACATGGCGCCAGCCACCAGAATGCCCTCCAGCCCCAGGTTGATCCGGCCGCTCTTCTCGGTCAGGCATTCGCCCAGGCTGACGAACAGAAAAGGTGTGCCGACGCGGATAGCGCCGGCCAGCAGGGCGAGGAGAAAGGTAGTCAGGTCGATATCAGCCATGTTGCAGTGCTCCCTTGTCGAGTGACGCGGGCGACGCCGTCAGCCTGATCTTCCAGGCGGCGATACGCCCACTCAGGGCTTCCCAGAGCAGCAGATTGGTGAACAGCAGACCTTCAAGAATCAGCGTGGTGGCGTCCGGCAGACCGAGTCGTCGTTGCAGCAGTCCGCCACTGGCCTCCAGCCCGCCAAGCAGGATGGCGCAGACGATAATTGCCAGCGGATGATGGCGAGCGGCGAAAGCCACGAGGATGCCGCTGGTGCCATAGCCTGCGATCAGCGCGGCGTTGGCGCTGCCTTGCACTGCGGTGACCTCGAACATGCCGGCCAGACCCGCCGCCGCACCGCCCAGCAGGCAACTGAGCATGATCAGCCGGTCCACGGGCAAGCCGATCATCAGCGCGGTACGCACGTTGCCGCCGACCACGGCGAGGGCAAACCCCTTGACGCTGTGGCGCACCAGCACATACGCCAGCAGGCAGGCGACGACGCCCGCCACCAGTCCCCAGTGCACCTCGAAACTGTCGCTGATCGTGCCGATCATGTAGGCATCGTCCAGCGGCGGCGTCGAAGGCTTGTTCAGGCTTGCCGGGTCGCGCAGCGGGCCTTCCACCAACTGCCGGAACAGTGCCAGGGCGATGTACGAAAGCAGCAGGCTGCTGATCGTTTCATTGACCCCGCGACGCTGGCGCATCCAGCCACTCAGACCGATCCACAGTGCGCCCACGGTCATTGCCGCGACGGCCATGCAGGCAAGCATCAAACCGGCTGGCAGATGGCTGAGCCACAAGGGTGTCACGGCGGCAGCCAGGCCGCCCAGTACCAGCGCACCTTCACCGCCGATGATGATCAGCCCGGCTCGCGCGGGCAGGGCGACGCACAGCGCGGTCAGCATTAGCGGCGCGGCGCGTTGCAAGGTGTTTTCCAGGGCGAACCACGAGCCGAACGCGCCTTCGCCGACCAAGTGCAGCGCCTGCCAGGCAGGCTTGCCCTGAACCGCCAGAAACAGCCCGAACAGCACGCACGAGGAAAACACCGCCAGCACTGTAGGCAACCCTGGCAACAGCGCGCTGGCCAGACGGCGCAGACTTATCGATGAACTCATGAACGTTCCTCAGATCTGGCCAAGCACGCCTTCGACCAGGTAATTCATGCTCTCCAGCGCAATGTCGGTCTGGCCTTGTGCAACACCATCGGCAATCACCACGTTGCCCTTGTTGTCCTTGAGCGGGCCTTTGAAAATCACGAACTGACCGGCCATCATCTGCGCCTTGATGGCATCCGCTTTCTGTTTGGCGTCGGCTGTTACCGCAGGCCCGTAGGCGGACGTTTTGACGAAGCCTTCCTTCAGCCCGCCGCGCAGGAAGTTGATCATCGGCGCGCCGCTCTGGGCTGCCGCGACGTGAGCACGATAAGGCGTCTCCCAGTTCCATTCGGCACCGGTCAGGTAGCCCTTGGGCGCCAGCGCAGCCTGGCTGGCGTGGTAGCCACAGGTCATCACACCGCGTTTTTCAGCTGTCTCGACAATCACCTTGGGCCCGTCGACATGGCAGGTCAGCACGTCACAACCCTGGTCGATCAGGCCGTTGGCAGCTTCTGCTTCCTTGACCGGCAGCGACCAGTCACCGGTGAAGATCACCGTGGTGACGATGCTCGGGTCGACCGAGCGGGCTCCCATGGCGAACGCGTTCAGGTTGCGCAGCACTTGCGGCACAGGTTTGGCGGCGACGAAACCGAGCTTTTTGCTCTTGCTCATGTGCCCGGCGATCACGCCGTTGAGGTATTGCGCTTCGTCGATGTACCCGAAAAAGCTACCCGCGTTCATCGGGTCGCGACCTTTCTGCCAGAGACCGCCGCAGTGCGCGAAACGGACGTCCGGGTACTTTTTGGCGACCTTGACCACGTGCGGTTCGAAATAGCCGAACGAGGTCGGGAAAATCAACGTGGCGCCGTCCTGACGGATCATGGCTTCCATGGTCTTCTGTACGGCCACGGTTTCCGGAACGTTTTCTTCCTCGATCACTTTGACGTTGGGCAGCGTCTTGATGATGGCCGCTGCCTGAGCGTGGGCCTGGTTGTAACCAAAGTCGTCGCGAGCGCCGACGTAGATAAAACCCACTACCAACGGCGCATCGGCTGAATAGGCGCGACCAAAAGGCAGCGCTGCGCTCAGGCCGATAATGCCCGCCAACTTGATGAAACTGCGACGATCAACATTCGACATGTGTGCTACCTCGGGTCATTGAGCGATGGAAGATGTGTGCGCGGCGCGGTAGGCGCGCCAGCCTTTGTAATCGGTGATGTCCAACGCGCCTTCAAGGCCGCCAGGCTCACAGATGAAACCCTTGACCCACTGGCCGTCGGCCAATTGCAGCGAGCCGATGCCCAGTGGTGCGGGAATGGCCGCGACGAAGGCGCCGAACTGGCTCAGCGGCATTTCCCAGACTTCTATCTCGATGCTCGCGCCCTGTTCAGCGACGCGCACCAGTCCCGGTTTCGGCGGTGTCGTTGCTGCCAGCGCATACAGGCGGTAATCCGCGCTGGTGGTTGTGGTACGCAGCAGGCGCGCGCCACCTTCGAGCAATTGCCAGTTGAGTGGCTGGCCAACGAGGTGTGCACCGACCACTGCAACCTGCACGGTCGGGCTGTTATAGGGCAGGGGAGCCATCGCCACGGCGTCACGCTGGTCAGCCTGGCCGAACAGCGGCTGCCAGGCAGCGGCGATCTCCGCCAGGCGCTGATCGGCACCGGCCGGGCCAATCAGCGTGATGCCCGCAGGCAGTCCGTCCGCGCGGCGATCTGCCGGGATGGCGATGGCGCACATGTTCATCAGGTTGACGAAGTTGGTGTAATAGCCAAGCTGTGAGTTGAGCTCGACCGGATTGCCGAGCACCGCTTCGATGGTCGGCATGCACGGCGCGGTAGGCACCACCAGCACGTCGATGTCGGTCAGCAACTGCTGCGCAGCGCGGGTCAGTTCTGCCAGGCGATAGCGGGCGTTGAACGTGTCCACGGCGTCGAATGAATCCGCGCTCTGCACAATGCCGCGCACCACGGGATGAATGTCGGCCGCGTTGCTGGCGAAGAATTCGCCGATGGCAGCGCGGCGTTCCGCCACCCACGGGCCCTGGTACAGCAGGGCAGCCGCCTCGGCGAACACGTCGAACTCGATAGCGCTGACCGTCACCAGCGGGTCGTTTTGCAGGGCTTCCAGCGTTTTGAGGTAAGCCGCTTTTGCCTGCTCGTCACCGAAAAACTCGCAGTGCCGCGCGACGGCGACACGCCGAGCCCTGCGCTGTACCGGCAATGCCTGCACGGTCGCACTGGACGCATCCAGCGGGTCGTAAGCTGCAATGACCTGCGCCACGTGCCAGGCTTGCATCACATCGTTGGCAAAGATGGATGGGCAGTCCAGCGTGCGGCAGGCAGGTACGACCCCGCGGCTGCTGAACAGACCAAGGCTGGGCTTGAGGCCGACGATGCCGTTGAAGCCGGCTGGCACGCGGCCTGAACCTGCGGTGTCCGTGCCCAGTGCAAAACTGACGTAGCCACGCGCTACCGCCACTGCCGAGCCGGAACTCGAACCGCCGCTGACGTAGGCCGGATCATGCGCATTGCGCACCGCGCCGTAGGGCGAACGGACGCCCACCAGGCCAGTGGCGAATTGATCGAGATTGGTCTTGCCCATCAGGATCGCGCCGCTGTCGAGCAGCAGTTGCACAACGTGAGCATTGTCCTCGGGCACGTGGGCGTACGCCGGGCAGGCAGCCGTGGTGGGCATCTGCGCTACGTCGAAATTGTCCTTGACCGCAAAGGGCACGCCGAACAGCGGCAACCGGTCATACAGCGCATCGCCCAGTTGTTCGGCGATACTCTCCAGCGCCTGTGCCCGCTCGACAAGCTGTGCCAGCGGGACGCGATGAATCCAGACCTCTGCCCGGTCATCCGCATCAATGTGCGCGGTCAGGTTCTGCACCAGTGTCGTCAGCGTGGTTTCGCCCGAGCGGAGCGCCGACTGAAGTTCAGGGATATCGAGTGCGGTCATGGTGGTGTTCATTCATGTATACAAGATGAGCTGACGCGTTTGCACGTTACGTGCCAAGGTCAGCCGGAGGACGATTTACGGTGGGGTTACTGGCTATTGGCGGGGCGTTGCGCTGCAGTCATGCGTCATGTTTGCGCTTGAATGTGTCTGCGTGCACAAAGATAGGTCATGTCAGCCGCAGGGCGAATGTAGCGCCGCGCGGCTGACATCAATGCAGGGTTCTCAGCTCTCGCAGAACCTGAGCCGGTTACCGAACGGGTCGCAGACTTCCAGTGTCTTTCCCCAGCCTTGCTGAACGATGTCCGGGCGGGCGTAGCCATACTGCTTGCCGATCAGTTCATCGCGCAATTGCTCGATGTTCTGCGTCGGGATGAACACCGCCGCACCTGGACAGGCATCACCGTGATGTTCGGAAAGGTGCAGGTTCAGCCCATTACGGCTGATGCCCAGATACAACGGCAGATCCGCTTCGAAGCGGTGCTCGAATTCAATGCTGAAACCGAGAAAGTCGATGTAAAACTCACGCGCCTTGCGTTCATCGAATATCCGCAGGATCGGGATGGCACTGGTGAAGGTCACGGTGGCTGGCTCGGTCGTGGGCATCGCTATTCCTTTAGTTGAGGTTCAGTGGACAGGCGCCCATTACAGCTCTTTCTTCAAATGTTTTTCGATTTGCTCCAGTGACTTGCCCTTGGTTTCCGGCAGGCACAGGAACACGAAAATCAACGAGCCAATGTTGATGGCGGCGAAGATGAAGAACGTCGGGTTGCCGATGGTATCGACCGCAATCGGGAATGTGAACGCTACCGATGCGTTGAACAGCCACTGCATCGATACCGCCGTGCCGGTCAGCAAGCCGCGTACCTGCATGGGGAACAGTTCTGACATCAGCAGCCAGTAAACCGGCGAGATGCACATCTGCATGAACAGCAGAAACACCAGGATGCAGGCGAGGGCGGTGTAGCTCTGGGTCATGTTCTGCGGCATGAACTGCAACACGCAACCGAGCGCTGCCTGCATCAGAATGACGATGACCAGACCGGTCATCAGCAAATGCCGGCGCCCGTAGCGGCCGATGGCCCAGATGCCCAGCAAGGTCGCGATGACTGATACCACGCCGTTGCCGATCGTTGCGGTCAACGCAGCGTTAGTGCCCATCCCGGTGTTCTTGAGAATGATCGGCGTGTAGTACATAAACGCGTTCACCCCCGTGAACTGCGCGGTGAAGCCCAGCCCTACACCGATCAGCAACAACTTGATGACCCAGCGCTGACGCAGCAACTCTCTTGCTTTCGGGCGATGGCGAGCTTCTTCGTCCTGCGCCTTCATCTCGTCGACTTCACGCTGCGCGTCCTGTTTGCTGGGGCGCAGTTGCTCCAGCACGTCCTGCGCTTCGTCGAAACGGCCTTTGGAGGCCAGCCAGCGCGGCGACGCAGGTACGAAGAACGTACCAACCAGCAGCAACACCCCTGGCACCATAGCGACGGCCAACATGTAACGCCAGATCCCCGGCGTATGCAGCAAGGCCGCCATGACCGCACTCAGCACATAGGCGAGCAGCTGGCCGCTGACGATCATCAGTTCGTTACGGCTGACCAGCCGCGCACGCCGTGACGGACCTGCGATCTCGGCGATGAACACCGGCACTGTTGCAGAGCCGCCGCCCACTGCGATACCCAGCAGGAAGCGCGCTGCGATCATGAACGGAATGGACGGCGCAATAGCAGTGCCCAGTGCGCCCGCAATAAAGAGCACTGACAGCAGGCGTAAGGTGAGGCGGCGTCCGAAGCGGTCGGAGATATAACCACTGGCAAGCGAGCCGAACGCGGCGCCGACAATCAGTGACGCGGTGACCATCCCTTCGCTGTAAGCATCCAGACCCAGCCCGCCCTGATCGGCGGGCAGTGTCATGAACGGCAGGGCACCGGCGATGATGCCAGTGTCATACCCGAACGCCAGTGCGCCCATGGTCGCCACAAGCACAGAGATAAAGATGAGTCGATTCGATGAAGCGCGTTGCCGGCCTTGCTGACCCGCCGCTGCTGAGGTGCTACTTGAAGACATGAATCTGAAGTCCTTGGCTTGAAACCAGCGTTGCGCCAGTACATGGATGTCACGCTTAGGGCGGTGTCGGCCGTGCTAGTTCCCTACAAACCTGCTCAGGATTGTTTTCCTGGCGAAAGCCTTGAGCTTGAGGCTGCTGAAACGATTAACTTTTCCTTGTCATAAACGCCCCTGTTTCCCCCTTTCGCTGTCAATGAAATTCAGTTTTTTTGACTGGTAAAAAATGCTGTTCATTGATTTCCAAGCAGTTTTTATCTGGCACATGCGCTGCTGTCATTACTCACTCTCTGCGCCGCTCATAAGCGCTACAGTAAGACAGCAGAGGTGTGCGGCCTTTTCAACGAGGCTGCGTCGGTATCTTTTGAAAAAGAGGGCGCAACATGAACCTGGCCGAGCAGTACCGTGCCTACATCGCCTGTCTCAACGAGCGTCGCTGGCAGGACCTGGGCAATTTCGTCGACGACGGTGTGCACTACAACGGCGAGCGGATCAGTCTGGCCGGTTACCGGGCGATGCTGGAAAACGACGTCAGGATCATTCCCGACCTGCGTTTCAATATCGACCTGCTGGTGGTCGAAGCGCCACAGATTGCCGCCCGTCTGCTCTTCAACTGCTCGCCGCAAGGGCGTTTTCTCGGGCTGGAGGCGCGTGGCCAACGCATTACCTTCAGCGAGAACGTGTTCTATACCTTTGCTGACGGCAAGATCATCGGCGTCTGGTCGGTCATTGATAAAGCGGCAGTGGAGCGCGAGCTTCGTGGCGAAGCGGCGGGCGCCTCGAGTGACAGAAGCACCTGAATGAATTCGTTACGTTCATCGAAGTAAAATCATTTCAGGGCACTACGGGGTAGTAGCGCAGTCTTTTTTAGACACTCTCACCCGGCGGAGCCTCACATGATCACTGTCCATCACCTGAACAACTCACGTTCGCAGCGTATTCTGTGGCTGCTCGAAGAGCTCGACCTGCCCTACGAAATCAAACGTTATCAGCGCGACCCGAAAACCAACCTTGCGCCACCCGAGCTCAAGGCCGTGCATCCGCTGGGCAAATCACCTGTCATCGAAGATGGCCCGCATGTCGTCATCGAGTCCGGTGCCATTGTCGACTACCTGATTCGCCGTCATGGCGACGGTCGTCTGCAGCCGGACCCGGCCAGCGCTACCTACGACGAATACGTGCAATGGCTGCACTTCGCTGAAGGCTCGGCGATTCTGCCGCTGATGCTCAACCTGTACGTCGGGCGCCTGGGTAACGCAGGTGCGCCGTTGCATCCGCGTATCCAGTCGGAGCTGGCCAACTACCTGGGCTATCTGAACGAGGCTCTGGGGCTGACGCCGTATCTGCTTGGCGACGAGCTGAGTGGTGCGGACATTCAGATGAGCTTCATCGGCGAGTTTGCCAAGGCCCAGGGAATGCTGCAGCCGTACCCGAACGTGACCGCGTGGGTTGAAAGGCTGCAGGGCAGACCTGCGTACCGCAAGGCTTTGGAGCAGGGCGGGGAATATTCCTTTGCCAAGTAACCGCCGTGCCTGAAGCGCTTGCGCGGCATGATACTCGGGCTGATCGTTCCTCACGCTTCAGCGTGTAGATGCAGTTCTCGACGCTCTGCGTCGCAAGAGGACGCGGAGCGTCCAGAAAGGCATACGACGCAGAGCGTCGCACGATAGTTGCGATGATCGTTCCGCACGCTCCAGCGTGGGAATGCAGTTCTCGACGCTCTGCGTCGCACGATGGCGCTTACGTGGCGGGTCAGCCTTCGGACTGGCTGTTGGATTCCTGATCCGCTTCGGCCGCCAGCTTCACGCGGTCGGCCTTGCTGATGTATTTGGTCTTGCTCTGCGGGGCCAGTTTGGCGCTGGCTTTTTTGGCATGAGCTTTCAGCAACTGCTGGATTTTCTTGCGACGATTCATATTCTTCAACTCGCTTGCACAGGCGCGAATCATAGCAGTTTGCCTGTCGCACCATGCATGCGACTACCCGCCGTTCTGAACCATTTGCCACAACGACGCACCGACGCCGGTAATGCTCTCGCCGGCAATCAGGCCTGCCGCCGCGGTGATGGCGAAGCGTTCGGTAAGTGACGGCCAGCGACAGTTCACCAGCCAGGTGAGCACCGCACCGAGCGCCATCATCAACGACACCGAGGCGGGCAGCACGAAGGCCAGGCCCAGGGCTGCGGCGCTGGGCAAGTACCGGGCGCGATACGCAGGTAGTGTGCTGTCGAGGATGCCCAGCAGCAAGCCGGCCAGACCGCCGATGAAAATCGCCCAGCGGATGCTTGCCGACAGCGAATCCAGACCGTGCGTCAGGGTCTGCGCCACAGCCTTCCAGGTCGCCACCGCCGGGGCTGGCCACTCCTCGGTGAGCAGCATCGATTGCGGGTCCGGGATCAGCGCCATATAAGCCAGGACCCCGACGATACTGCCGACGAAAATCCCCAGTGTCTGGGCGATCAATTGTTTGCGCGGCGTGGCGCCAATCGCCCGGCCTACCTTGAAGTCGTTCATCAAATCGGTGCATTGCCCGGCTGAACCGCCTGCGGTGTTGGCGCTCATCAGGTTGATCGGCACCTGACCGGGCGCGACGATACCGAAGCTCAGTTGCGATAACTGCCCGATTGCGCCGATGGGCGGGATACCCGTGGCACCGACCACACGAGCCGCCACGGCCGCCAGGCAGATCGCCAGAGGAATGGTCAGCAATGCCATCCACAGATTGATACCGAACAACAGCGCCTGCAGGCTGACCACCAACAGGATCGCCAGCGCAAAACCGGCGGCCGGCCCGGGCTTGGGCATTGACCAGGGCGTCCCGCCGCTGGCTTTGGTAGACGCGTGCAGTGTCCACAGGCGGATAGCCAGCGAAGCCAGCGTCGAACAGACCATCAGGCTCACGCCCGGCCACAGCAACCATTCCACCAGCGCGGCGAACTGCGGGCCGCTGCTGTCGGACGGCAACGTCACCAGCCCCTGTTCCAGCAGCCACGGCGCCAGGCCACCCCAGGCCAGCACGGCACCGATCAGCAGGGTCAAGCCGACGCGAATACCGATAATCGCCCCGAACCCCACCAGCAGCAGCGAAGGGTCCGCGGTAAAGGTCAGGCGCTCCAACTGAGCGCTCGGCGACCAGCGCGGGAACGCCCATACGAACGTGTCGATCCACTTGGCCAGCGCCGACAGCAACGCGGTACTGAGCAACACCTTGAGGCGCGTCGCAGCTTCACGGCCGTGATTGTAGATGTGCAGGAGGGTTTCCAGAGTGGCCATGCCTTCGGGAAACTTCAGCGATGTGTCATTGAGCAGTGACGGCCGCAAATACCAGGCAATCCAGATCCCCAGAAAGCTCACCGAAAAGACCCAGGCGATCATCGGGATGGCGTCCAATTGCTGGCCTGTCAGCAAGGTATAAGCCGGAATCGGCGCGACCAGCCCGCCGGAAATGATCGACGCAGCGGCCGAGGCGACCGTCTGATTGATGTTGCTCTCATGCAGCGTCCACGGCAGCTGCCCGGAGGCGCGCTTCGACAGCCCTTGCCAGATCGCATAACCGATCAACAGCGCAATGATTGACATGTTGAACGACCAGCCGATCTTCAACCCGGCGTACACATTGGAAGGCGTCAGCAGGATACCGAGCACAACCCCGGTAATCACCGCGCGCAGACTGAGCTCACGCTCGACAGGGCTGGCAAGAGGGTTCGATGGTGAGGTCGAAAGCATGCGAATTCCTTTCGGCAATGAGACAAGGCAACCTATAAAGTGAGCGCCATATCGGCCGAAGGTTCATATGGCAGGCTTCGTTGTGGAGTGGCGTTAAGGCATCCGTTTGTCCCGATCTTTGCCGACCGGCTACGCAGGGTGCCTGTTGCGGGAGCATCAGAAATCAGACTCTTGGAAGGACGTCGCCACGCGCCCTCTGATGAATGACAGGCGGTGAACCAGGATATCCAGCCCCTCGTCAGTGTGTGGAGTCTGGAAGTAGCGCGTGATCAGCCTGAACTCCGCATCTGTAGCCGCAAAGTCATGCTCTGCTGTTTCGTTACGAGCATGCAGTCTGGCAAGGCAAATATCATCTTCCACATCGAGATAGTGCAGTCGATGCTTAACCTGAGCGTCTTCAGCCAGGCTGCGAAGCCACTGGCGGTCGGCAAGCGTATTGGCTGGGAAATCCAGAACCACGCACATGCCGGACTTCAGCATGTCGATGACCAAAGGGCCGATGATGTCGCGAATCCGATGGGCCAGACGCACGTAGTCCGCCACTGATTTGATCTCGTCAGGGTAGAGCCGAGAGAGCCATTGATCTTCACTGAGCAGGATCGCTGAATGCTCGGTCGCGATTGATTTTGCCAGTGTCGATTTACCGGATGCGATCTTGCCGCACAGCAGGTGAAGTTTCGTGGCGAGCATCAAGGCGTGTCCCTTTTCCAGTCGTAAGGTGTGCATTCCTGAGCAGAGGCGAGTCCGTGACCCTGCGGGAGGCTCTCAGCCAAGCACATTCAGCGCATCATTGAAATGGCACTCGCGATCGTCACCGCAACATGCGCGTCATTCTAATCGCATAACCCTGCTGCGATCATCCTGCGCACGGCCCGGGCAATATCTTGCGTAGCCTGCGCGGTCTGCTCGCCTGGCAACTGATCGAACATATGCGGCACGCCTGGGTAGACATGCAATTCCACCGGCACCCCAGAGCGCGACAGGGTCAGCGCGAATGCCAGGTCCTCTTCCAGAAAGAGATCGAGTGCGCCAACGCAGATGAAAGTGGGCGGCAGATCGCTCAGGTCGGTGGCCAGTGCGGGGGAGAACAGGGCTTTGCGATCATCGTCCAGTGCGTAGGCACCGCGCAGGCATTCCCAGCAAAAATGATTGGCCTGACGCGACCAGCTGAAAGTGCCGGTAGTCGGGTTGGCTGACGGAGCGTCGGGTGTGCCTGTACGGTGATCCAGCATCGGGTAGATCAGCACCAGGCCGGCGATGGTCCGCAGACCTCTGTTTCTTGCCAGCAGGGCGAGCGCGGCAGCAAGCCCGCCGCCGGCGCTGTGGCCCATGATCACCAGGTTGCGGGTGTCCATGCCCTGCGTCAGCCCGTTGCTCAATACCCACTCCAGCGCTGCGTAACAGTCCTCCAGCGGGATCGGGAATGGATGCTCGGGTGCAAGCCGGTAGTCGACGGCAATGACTATTGCCTGGAGCTCGACGGCCAGCGTTGCGAGATAGTCATCGGCCATCTCCGGGCTGCCCAGTACAAAGCCGCCCCCGTGGATATACAGGATGACGGGGAGTCCAGAGTGAGAGAGCGAAAGGTCCGGACGATAAAGACATAACCTGACGCCGTTGTCCGAATCGGAGGAGGTCCAGTGTTGCTCGCCGCGCTTTGTGGCGGCGGTTGCCCATGAGGCGCTGACGCGAGCCCTGATGTCGGCAAGGGTGTGCAGCGTCCAGTTGCTCGACGGCTCGTCCATGAACCAACGATAGGCCGGGTCCAGTAATTCATCGGCGTTCAATACGTGCTCCCGAGGCGCAGGGAGATAAGCCCCTGCGCCTGTCAGTGCTTAAAGCCACGCCTTGATTTGCGTACAGACGGCGGGCGTGGAAATGCCATAACGGTCATGCAGTGTAGGCAGCGCGCCAGCGTCGAGAAAAGCGTCCGGCAGGGCGATCTGCCTGAACGTGGGGGTCACGCCATTGCGCAGCAGCAGCGTCGCCACTGCTTCGCCCAGCCCTCCAATGACCGAATGGTTTTCGGCCGTCACCACCAGCCGGCCCGGCTTTCTGGCTTCAGCGAGTATGGTTTGTTCGTCCAGCGGTTTGATGGTCGGTACGTGCAGCACTGCCACGTCGATACCGTCAGCCTGCAGCTGCTTGGCCGCTTCCAGTGCACGCATGGTCATCAGACCGGTGGCAATGATCAACACGTCGTTGCCGGTGCGCAGGGTCTTGGCTTTGCCAATCTCGAATGTGTAACCGTATTCGTCCAGCACCAAGGGCACGTTACCGCGCAGCAGGCGCATGTACACCGGGCCCTGATGTGCTGCGATCGCAGGGACCGCCTGTTCTATTTCCAGTGCATCACAGGGGTCGACGATCATCAGATTGGGCATGGCGCGAAAGATCGCCAGGTCGTCGGTGGCCTGATGGCTCGGCCCGTAACCTGTGGTCAGGCCCGGCAGACCGCATACGATTTTGACGTTGAGGTTATCTTCGGCAATCGCCATGCAGATGAAGTCGTAAGCGCGACGCGAGGCGAACACCGCATAAGTGGTCGCAAAAGGTACAAAACCCTCCCTGGCCATGCCGGCCGCTGCGCTCATCAGCAACTGTTCGGCCATGCCCATTTGATAGAAACGTTCGGGATGCGCCTTGGCGAAGATGTGCAGGTCGGTGTATTTCGACAGGTCAGCCGACAGCCCGACGATATCCTGATGTTGCTCCGCGAGCGCCGCCAATGCATGGCCGAACGGAGCCGGGCGAGTGGCCTGACCCTCGGACGCGATAGACGCGATCATTGCCGAGGTGGTCAGTTTTTTCTTCGTGGCAACGGACGGAGACGGTGTGTGATTGGCAGAGCTCATACGATTTTCCCCTCGTCGAGGTTATTCAGTGCGATGTCCCATTCGTGCTCATCCACACGGATGAAGTGGGTCTTTTCACGGGTTTCCAGAAACGCCACGCCCTTGCCCATTTTGGTGTCGCAGATGATGACCCTGGGCTGCGTTCCGTCGTGCTGGCGCGCGTTGTCGAAGGCGGCGACGAGCGCGTCCAGATCGTTGCCGTCGACCCGTTGGGTAAACCAGCCAAACGCCTGCCAGCGATCGACAATGGGTTCGAACGCCAGTACCTCACTGGAGTGACCATCGGCCTGTTGGTTGTTCACATCGATGATCGCGATCAGGTTGTCCAGCTTCCAGTGCGAGGCGGACATGGCCGCTTCCCAGGTGGAGCCTTCATTCAGCTCGCCGTCCGACAGCAGGTTGTAGACGAAAGAACGCGAGTTCTTGCGTTTCAAACCCAGACAGGCCCCTACGGCAATGCCCAGCCCGTGACCCAGTGAGCCACCGGTGATTTCCATGCCGGGGGTGTAGGTGGCCATTCCGGACATGGGCAATCGGCTGTCGTCGGAGCCATAGGTTTCCAGCTCATCGAGCGGGATGATGTCGGCCTCGATCAGCGCCGCGTACAGCGCAATGGCGTAGTGGCCGATCGACAGATAAAAGCGGTCACGCTGTTCCCATTCAGGGTCTTCAGGGCGATAGTTCAGCGCGTGAAAATAGGACACGGCGAGCAGGTCCGCAGCGCCCAGCGCCTGTCCGACATAACCCTGGCCCTGAACCTGGCCCATGCGTAATGCGTGTCGACGAATGTTATGAGCACGCTGCGCCAGCGAAGTGGAAGGCGCAGGTAAAGTAGTGGCTGTCATGGTGATTACTCCGTTGACTCAACGATTGACCGAGGCGGCAGGGATGCGCAGCACCAGATAGGCGCCGATGAACAGCACGCCGGTAATCAGGTACATGCCAATGGCGCTTGAGCCGGTCGTGGTGGTGATCCAGCCGATCAGGTAGGGCGAACAGAAGCCCGCGAGATTGGCGAAACTGTTGATTCCGGCGATCCCGGCGGCCGCCGATACCCCGCCCAGCAGGGTGGTGGGCAGCATCCAGAACAGCGACGATGCCGAGAGAATGCCTGCTGCGGCGAGGCACAGGCTGAGCACCGAGAGCAGCAGATTGCCGCCGAACAGCGCTGCCAGGCTCAGCCCGAGCGCGCC
This sequence comes from Pseudomonas sp. BS3767, assembly GCF_900099665.1. Lineage (NCBI taxonomy): Bacteria > Pseudomonadati > Pseudomonadota > Gammaproteobacteria > Pseudomonadales > Pseudomonadaceae > Pseudomonas > Pseudomonas sp. BS3767. The sequence continues at coordinate 376,808 of NZ_FNCX01000003.1, forward strand.
TGCGATCATCGGCCCGACTAGGTGCCAGCGGCGTTCTCGATGCTTGTCGCCGCTGCGCCCCATCAACAGCATCACGACGATTGCGCACAGGTAGGGAAGGCTGGTCATCAGGCCGATATGCAGCGGGTCGGAAACGCCTGCATTGCGAATCAGCGTAGGCAGCCAGAAGGTGATTGCGTACTGGCCCATCACCACGCAGAAGTAGATGCACGCCAGCAGCCACAGACGCTTGTCGCGAATGAAGGCGCCTACCGACGCGTGTACCACTTTCTGGCTGTTGTCCTCTTGCAGCTCCTTGTTGACCAGTTCCTTTTCTTCGGCAGACAGCCATGTCGCCTGATGCACGCCATCTTTGAGATAGCTCAGGACCAGCAAGCCGACGATCACCGTCGGGATCGCTTCGAGGACGAACATCCATTGCCAGCCGGCCCATCCATGAACGCCTGCGAAGCGGGTCATGATGTAGCCCGACAGCGGGCCGCCGATCATGCCGGACAGCGGGATGGCGATGAACCACAGCACGGTCATGCGCGCGCGGCGATAAGAGGGGAACCAGTACGTCAGGTACAGCAGCAGACCGGGTGCCAAACCGGCTTCCGCCACCCCGAGCAGAAAGCGCAGGGCGTAGAACTGCCAGGCAGTTTCGACCAAGGCGAAGAGCGCGGAAATAATCCCCCAGGAGATCATGATGCGGGCGATCCAGCGTCTGGCACCGACCCGGTGCAGGATCAGGTTGCTGGGCACCTCACAGAGGAAATAGCCGATGAAAAACATGCCTGCACCCAGCCCGTAAACGGTTTCGCTGAAGGCCAGGTCGTTCATCATCTGCAGCTTGGCGAAGCCGACATTGACCCGATCCAAGTACGCGCACAGGTAGCACAGCATCAGGAACGGCATCAGTCGCCAGGCGGTCTTGCGGTAGGCATTGGCGCGCGTGGTCGACACCGCGTCGAGGGTCATGGTGGTTATCATGATGGTCTGATCTCTTGTTTTTATAGATCGCCAGGCAACCGCCTGGCGTATCGTCGATCCAGAACAAACACAGGCTGTTTGCCAGCCCGTCCACTCGCGGTCAGTGAATCAGCATGCCGCCGTTCACATCCAGCGTGATACCGGTGAGGTAGGACGACAGGTCGCTGGCCAGAAACAGCGCGGCATTGGCCACGTCCTGCGCTGCGCCCAGGCGGCCCAAGGGAATGCCGTCGATGATCGCGTGGCGTCGCTCATCCTGCATCAGACCGCCGGTGATATCGGTATGAATCAGGCCAGGGGCGATGGAGTTGACACGCACCTGATCGGGGCCGAATTCCCGCGCCATTGCTTTGCCAAGTCCCAGCACGCCGGCTTTCGCGGCGCTGTAATGAGGCCCGCCGAAAATGCCGCCGCCGCGCTGGGCGGAAACCGAAGACATGCACACGATACTGCCCGAGGACTGGGCGCGCATGGTCGGGATCACCGCTTGCGACATGAGCAAGGTGCCGCGCAGGCTGACGTCGAGCACCTTGTCGTAATCGGAAGGGCGGATGTCCAGGGTCTTGATGGGTTGTGTGATACCGGCGTTATTCACCAGAATGTCGATGCGACCATAGTGCGCGATGATTTTGCTGACGGCCTCGTGAACCTGACGTTCGTCGGCGACGTTGGCCGCCAGGCCGAGATGACCTTCGCCCAGTGCGGCGGCGGCATCGCGTGCTGCGGACTCGTCGAGATCGATAATCACCACGCGTGCGCCGTGGTTGGCGAAGGTGATCGCGGTTGCGCGACCGATACCGCGTTCCGACGCCGCGCCGGTGATCACTGCAATTTTGCCTTGAAGTAGCATGAGGGTTACCTCTGATTATTGTTATTGGGTTCGATTCGGGTGATCGATGACTTCAGAGTGTTCCCGGTGCCGATCCTGAGCAATGCCGCAAAAATCACTGGATGCTGAAAAAAATTCACCTCTCGTCAATTCGACAGGCGAGTGGTTGAATGAATGAAACTCGAATAATCGGACACATCGGAGCATCCATGCGGCCTGATGACGATGCACCGCTGAGCCTGCCACCGCTGAAAGCGCTTCAGGCTTTCGAGCAGACGGCGCGCTTTGGCAACCTGGCAAGAGCCGCCGAAGTACTGGATCTGACGCCGTCGGCGGTCAGTCACCAACTGGCCCGGCTGGAGGCCTTGATTGGTCGCCAGCTGTTCGTTCGGGCCGCCCGTGGTGTGACCCTGACGCCGGTCGGTGAGCAGTATCTGAAAGATGTCTCCGGAGTGCTGCACAGTCTCGCCGTCGCCACCGAGCGTGCCGCCAGCGATGTCAGCCTCGATTGCCTGCGTCTGCATTCTGCGCCCAGTTTCGGGCTGCTGTGGCTGATGCCCAGGCTGGAAGCCTTTCGCGTAAGCCATCCGGACATTCAGATCAACCTGTCGTGTTCTTACGAGTCGCTGCATTTCAGCAGGGACAAGATCGACGTCGATATCCGGCATGGCAGGCCGAACTGGCCGAGTTATGAAGTGCGCACCTTGCGTGACGAGAAATTCGCTGTGCTGGCGTCTCCGCAGCTATTGGCGCGACGTCCGGTAGAGAGCGCCGCTGGCTTGCTCGACCGCGAACTGATTCTCTCCGAGGCCACACTGCTGAAATGGCCTGAATGGTTTGCCCGGCATGGTCTGGCTCGTCCGGAAAAGCCCTACGCGCTGAGTTTCGACCGCTCATACATGACGCTCGAAGCGGCCAGCCACGGTCTGGGGTTTGCATTGGAAAGTACGTTGCTGGCGCAAAAATACCTGGCCACGGGTGAGTTGATCGAAGTTGCCCCTCAAGCCCTGACTGCACCGGTCGCCGCGCACCATCTGGTATTCCCCAAGGCGCACTCCAGCTTCCCCAGAGTCAGGCGATTTCTGGAATGGATGGAAGGCGAACTGGGGCAGGGATTTGCGTTTTGAGCTGCACTGTCTGTGGTCTTGCAGTGTGAGGCCGGGCGTCCCGGATGGCGTGCCAATGTGGAACATCGGCACGCCAGTCAAACGCGTCTAAACGACCAGCCGATGCGGTTGCCAAGCGCTGCCCTGCTGATCTTGCGCGTCAATCACCAGACTTTGCCTTGCCGGTGCATCAAACATCGAGCGCAGGTTCTTTTCGATGGTGTTGCACAGGTCTTCCATGCGGATCCGGTGCTGGCTGGCGCCGAACGGGGCTTGCAGGTCAGTGCCGATGCGGTCCATTGCCAGCAGCATGCAGCCGACCACCGTGGATATCGCCGGGGTGAACCAGCCCAGAGTGGTCACCATGCTCAGCGGCATGATGATGCAGAACAGGGTACTGAACAGTCTGGGGAAATAGACATACGGGTAGGGCAGCGGCGTATTGGCGATGCGCTCCATCCCGCCCTGGCAGTTGGACAGTTCGACCATGGTCGACTCCAGTCGCGCCAGGCGGATGCTGTCGATTCGACCTCCGGCAAACTCTTCGGAGATCATGGCCGCCGAGCCATTGAGGATGTCATTGGGAAAGTTGTTGCTCTCTTTTGCGCGCTGAATCTCGGAATCCGATAACAGCCCTTCCAGTTTCGCTTTGCTGACATCGCCTTTCAAATGAGCGCGCAGTGCCCGCAGGTAAGCCACGTGACGATTGAACAGCACTTCTTTCACCGGGTTGCCGCGCTCATCGGCGTTGCCTTCAATCAAGGTCAGTACCTGACGGCCATAGCTGCGCGAGCTGTTGACCATCGCGCCCCATAACGTGCGTGCCTCCCACCAGCGGTTGTAGGCGCTGGAATTGCGAAAGCTGATCAGCACGATAAGCGCCGAGCACAACAGCGTAAGCGGCATCAGCGGGAGATCTATCCCAGCACCCTGGACCAACATGAAGTCCATGGTCACGGCCACGTCCCAGAGCAGAAGCCAGAACAGTGACCAGCCAACGTAGGTGACCGTTCTGCTGATGCACCGCCATTTTTTTTCAAAAGGACCAGACATTGCGGCACTCCTTTGCTGGGTTGGAAGAGGTTTGGCGCGGTCAATCAACACGCCACGCTGCAAACTTACTGACCGAGGCTTAAAGCTCGCTTAATTCTCCATGGTGGCGAAACAGTCACGCCTGTCTTGACCATGGCGGCCCATGCCGACAGCTGGAACCCCCGGCACAGTTGCGACCACACAGCCTTGTCGGTCCTCTTCGCTGACGGGCACCCGGACGTTTGCAATTCCTATCACTCTCGGACCGACGCCCCATTGCCTTGCCTGTTTACAAGCAAGTCGTCCGGCCAGACCCGTCTCGTCGCGTTGCTACGCAACTTACGCAATAGAGAGGGAGTTTCCATGAACATCAACCGAACCGGCAGCCCGCACCCCAGCATCGAGCTGGAGCGGTTTTATTCCACATCGGAATCGTTTGCCTCCAGTTCCGTACGCGAGCTCAGCAGTGCCGAGCAGACCAATCTGCAAGCCATTACCGATTACTTGAAAGATCATGTGTTCGCTGCGCACAAACTGCCGTTGAGTGAGTCGGCCGTCGACCAGGACGCTGTTCATGCGCATAACGAGCAGATCGACAACATCATCGATACTCGCGCCAGACGCTTGCTGGACGAGGGCGAAACGCCTGCCAGCATTGGCGAAACCTTCGCCAAGGCGGAGAAGTTCGACAGGATGGCAACCACCGCTTCGACCGCGCTACGTGCCACGCCGTTTGCCGCTGCGTCGGTGTTGCAGTACATGCAGCCTGCCATCAACAAGGGCGACTGGCTGCCGACGCCGCTCAAACCCCTGACGCCATTTGTATCCGGAGCGCTGTCCGGTGTCATGGATCAGGTGGGCACTACGGTCATGAATCGCGCCACGGGCGACCTGCACTACCTGAGTACCTCGCCTGAGAAACTGCATGATGCGATGGCTGCTTCCGTGAAGCGTCATTCGCCGGGTGTCATGCGTCAGGCGGTCGATCTGGGCATTGCCGTTCAGACTTACAGTGCGCGTAATGCGGTGCGTACCGTGCTGGCGCCAGCACTGGCATCCAGACCCGCCGTGCAGGGTGCGGTCGACATCAGCGTGTCGGCGGCAGGTGGCCTGGCGGCCAACGCGGGGTTCGGCAATCGGATGCTCAGTGTGCAGGCGCGTGATCACCTGCGCGGCGGTGCATTCGTGCTCGGCATCAAGGACAAGGAACCCAAGGCAGACTTGAGTGAAGAAACCGACTGGCTTGAGGCCTACAATGCGATCAAGTCAGCCAGCTACGCCGGCGCGGCGCTGAACGCCGGCAAGCGGATGGCGGGTCTGCCGCTTGACGTCGCCACCGACGGCCTGAAAGCGGTGAGAAGCCTGGTGTCGGCCACCGGTCTTGCGCAAAACGGGCTGGCCCTGGCGGGCGGCTTTGCCGGCGTGGGCAAATTGCAGGAGATGGCGACCAAAAATATCACTGACCCGGCCACCAAGGCGGCGGTCAGCCAACTGACCAATATGGCCGGCTCGGCAGGTGTGTTCGCAGCCTGGACCACGGCCGCAGTCGCAACCGATCCCGCAGTGAAAAAGGCCGAGTCGTTCTTGCAGGATACGGTTAAATCGGCGGCGTCGAGTTCGACCAGCTATGTAGCCGATCAGACTGTCAAGCTGGCCAGGGCGGGCATCGACGCGAGTAGTGAGGCGATTGCTGCGACGGGGGCATCCCTGCGTGACACATTACGTCGTCGCAATGCTCGTGAGCCGGACATCGAAGAGGGTGGCATTGCAGCGGGTTCACCGAGCGCGGTGCCGTTTCAGCCAGGGCGCTCATAAGCGTCTCCAACCATAGCCGGTAAAGGAAAGGGGCGCCCTCTACGGAATGCGCCCCTTTGCTTGTTCCTCATGTATGCGTCGTATCAAAGCTCGGTGTGCTGGGTAGACGCCTTGGTCTTGTCATAGGCGTGCTTGACGTCGCTCATGGCGATGTCGCCAGTGGCCAGCTTCAGGTTATCGCTGTCGCTTTTGACGAGTGCGAACTTGCCATGGGTGGCGTCCACGCCATTGAGCTCGACACTCATGTCATCAAACTGCTTGCCGCCATTGGTGCGGACCAGGGTACCGAAATCGGTGGCTTTGAAACCGTCGACTTTCAGGTGGGTATCAGCGTTGAGCTGAATGACCTTGTCATCGGCACCGTTGGCGCTGCTGTTAGTGATGTTCAGGTTGGTGACCTTTGCGCCTCCTTCGCCCTTGACCGTGATCATGTCTTCACCGACGTTCTGGGCGTGCACGTTATCAATGGTGACCTGCTCCGAGTTCTTGGCATTCACGTGGATGCCGTCGGCTTCGTTCTCACCCAAGTTCACGTTTTTCAGCACAGCGCCTTCGGCCAGTTCGAACAGGGGTTTCTGATGTTCGTCCTGGTCGCCGGTGCCCATCGACTTGTCGGCGGTAAAGGTTGCACCGTGGCCGTCATACACCTGGCCAGGACCGACTTCGATGGTGTCTTTCTCGACATTGACCTCGCCGGATTGCTCAAGAGAGCCCGTTGTATCCGAAACCGTGCCGTTGCCCGAGCTGCGGCCGGGATTGGCCAGTTGTGGGGTGACTTGAGGCGTTACGCTACCACCGCCACCGCCACCGGTTCCGTCCTCGGTCGAAGGCGTGCCGCTGCCGTCTGCGCCAGTCGACGCATAACTACCGCCGCCGTCACCTTCAGTGGTTGGGGATGTACCGCCACCATCGCCACCACCCGACGCTGCCGTTGTACCGCCGCCGCCGTCGTCACCGCCTGAAGCCGCCTCAGTACCACCGCCACCGCCTTCGGTCGATGGCGTACCGAGTCCGCCATTGTTCTGAAACGGGTCTTGCCACTCGTTGGAGTCCTGACCCGTGTCCTGTTTTTTATTGAGGTTCATGAGCATTTGCAGCAGCGATGTGACGAGCGCGCTGAGCAGCTTGACGACGTTGGACTGCGGGTCAGTTGCAGCACTGCTGTCGGTGGGGCTTTGAACCGTATTGTCGGGCTTTCCGAAACTGACGTCTTTCTGGCTGGCAGTGTCGAACAGCAGGGCACTCGGGTCGACGGCCTGTGCAGTGCTCTCATCGTTGAACGTATTGGTCTGTGGGCTCTTGCCGCTCAGCGCCGAGAAGTCCAACTGGGTTGAAGCGGGTTGGTAGGTGGTGGAGGAGTTGATACCGATGCTCATGGTGCTTTACCTCGATGGGATGGACATATGAACCAGCGTCGTCTTCCGGATTTACCGGCGTTGATCGCCGCGTCCTTGTCGGGCTCTATAGGTCGATGAGGACTCTGCCTTGGCGTTGCCCGAAGTGAGTGGCAACACGGTGGGATGGGTTCCCGTTTGTGTGCGTTGACTGGCGATGATCCCGATGTACGTGTCTGGAGAGGCAGACTCGCCCCAAGGAACCAAAACACCTTGCCCTCCGACTCAGTGCGCGCACGCCAGCAAAAAAATGGTGTGGACCCACATCGCACTCAGAGGCCGTGAAATGAACAAAAATGATGAGTATCAAACGCTTATAAATGAGATTTGCGCGCTCAGCCTGATCTCCGAACCCGAACGTTTTTACGAGTCAGCCAATTTCAAAATCAGCGACGTCGACTTCACACTTCACTATCAGGATCGCGACGAGGGGCGTGCGATTCTGATCTACGGGGATATGGGCGCGTTGCCCGCGCGCAATCGCTACAGCGCATTGCTGGCGTTGATGGACATCAACTTTCATATGTTTTCGGGTGCCCACAGCCCGGCTTTCTCCTGGAATGCCCAGACCGGCCGAGTGCTGCTGATGGGATCGATAGGCCTTGAACGAGCGACAGCCGAGGGCGTGCTGTTGTTGATGAAGTCCTTTGCCGACCTGGCCAGAGAGTGGCGCGAACACGGTTTCATGGGACCGGTGGGCACTGCGGGTGCCCCGCTCAATATGCCCGCTTCCAAGGCAACCATGCGTGATAATCCTGCGAGCGCCGGGAGGTTCCAATGATCGGCACACGAGTCGGCGGATCAGGCAGTACCGAGATCGTTCAGGCGAACCAGCCGCAGCCATCTGCCGCTGTCGCCCAGGCTCATCCACACGCGGTAAGCCCGGGCAGCAACCCGCCGCTGACCGCCAGCCAGTCGGCCGCGCAGGCGCCGGAAAGCTCGGCGGCCGGCGCCGCTCGCCTGCCAGTCGCGCCGCGACATCTGCCGATTTTGCAGAAGTTTCGTGCCGAACAGCCCACCGTACAAGGCACTTCCACACCGACTATCAGCTCTAACGCGGCCCTGCTGATCGGCAGTTTGTTGCAGTCTGAAAAGCTGCCCTTCGAAGTCATGGCCGCCCGGTTGGCGCCTGAGCGTTATGAGTTGAAACAGTTTCATGGCTCCGACTTGCAGCAAACGCTCGGACGATTCGCTGAGCCAGGGCATGTGCCAGGCAAGGCCGAGACCGAGCAACTGATCAAGGGCTTTGCCCAGTCGCTCGCAGACCAGCTGGAACACTTCCAGCTCATGCACGACGCGACGGCTGATGGATTCGGCCCCGGAGGGCTGCGCGACCGCAACACGCTGGCGGTCAGTCAGGCGGCGCTGGGCGAATACGCCGGTCGGGCGAGTAAGTCCATCGAAGCGGGGTTGAACCACAGTCTCGCGGTGCTGGATGAACGCATCGCCGCACTGGACAGTCAATTGGAGGGCGCCAATGAGGGCAGCAGACCGGGTCTGCTGATGGATAGACAGGCGCTGGAAACGGCCAGAGCGATGCTGAGCGACTTGCACGCCGACTTCTGCAAATCGCCTGAAGCCAAGCGGCTGAATGCCGTTGCCGCTCACACGCAAATGGATGCTCTGATCGACAAGCTGAACGTTGATCGCAACTCGGTCGGCGGCTGGAAGGGGGGTCGGTCCGATCGTCGCGGCAGCGGTGCCGCAGTTTATGGTGTCCATGCTCCACCTGGGGTATATCCGTACGGCCACCGGTGACGCGATGAAAGATGCCGTTCCCGGAAAGAGCGCCGACGCCAGCATGAAGAGGGCCCTGGCCGTAGGACTGACTGCCGGCGTGGCTCATGAGGGCATTACCAATCTGTTGAAGCCGGTCGTGCAGGCCGGGTTTCAGAAAACCGGCCTCAATGAGCGGCTGAATATGGTACCGCTCAAGGGGATTGATACCGACTCGGTGATTCCCGACCCTTTCGAGTTGAAGAACGACAACGGCGCACTGGTCAGAAAAACACCTGAAGAAGCCGCTGAGGACAAAGCCTTCGTCGAAAGCGAGCGAGCGGTTTTGAATCAGAAAAAGGTTCAGGTTTCGTCCACCCACCCACTGGGTGAGATGATCCCCTACGGTGCCTTTGGTGGCGGGCAGGCGGTACGCCAGATGCTGAATGATTTCAATCTGCTCAATGGCCAGACCCTGTCGGCCAGAGCGGTGACCTCCGGGATCGCCGGGGCCATATCAGCCACCACCCAGACCATTGCACAGCTGAACTCGACCTATGTCGATCCGCGCGGACGCAAGATCCCGGTCTTCACCCCGGACCGCGCCAATGCCGACCTGGGCAAGGACCTGGCCAAAGGCCTGGACCTTCGCGAGCCGGCGGTACGCACCGCGTTCTACAGCAAGGCTGTTTCAGGTGTGCAGAGCGCAGCGCTGAACGGCGCGCTACCACCGGTGGCAGTCCAGCCCGAAGGTACATCCGGCACGCTCAGCGCGGGTAATATCCTGCGCAACATGGCGCTGGCGGCAACCGGTTCGGTGTCGTACCTGTCGACCCTGTATGCCAACCAGTCGGTTACGGCCGAGGCCAAGGCCTTGAAAGAGGCGGGCATGGGCGGCGCCACGCCAATGGTAGCCCGCACTGAAACCGCCCTGAGCAACATCCGCCATCCGGACAGAGCTTCACTGCCGCATACGTTCCAGCCAGCTACCCTGGGTGGCGTCCCCAGAGCCGTGGAAAACGCCTATCACATGGCCAGGGGTGCGCTGCAATTACCGACCCAGGTGGTGGTCGATACGGCGCGTGTCGTGGAAGACGGCGTAGCAAGCGGCGTGTCCTCGTTGCGCGATGCGCTCAAACCAGCGGAAACATCATCGCCAGCAGTTGATGACGCCGCTGCTGTCGAACTGACGGCGATGGAGGAGGGGCGCCGACGCTGACGAAAGCAACCAGGGCTGAGCCTTTCTTTTGGAACCGACAGCGCCAGGCAGCCACTCACTGCCTGGTCAGCTCAGGCTTTTCTTAAAGGACTATGACGATGAATACCTCGCAACATGAGTTTTCCCGTTTCATCACTGCGCTGGGTACCCAGCTTGGCACTTCGCTTACCTGGCAGAACGGGGTATGCGCGCTATATGACGGCCAGGATAACGAAGCCGCCGTCATCGAGCTGCCCGAGCACAGTGAAATGGTCATCTTTCATTGCCGCGTCGGGCGCTGCCCTGAACGCACTGCCGATTTGCAGCATTTGTTGAGCCTGAACTTCGATGTCGCCCGTTTGCACGGTTGCTGGTTTGCCGTCGATCAGGGCGATGTACGCCTGTGTGCGCAACGTGAGCTGGTGTCGCTCGATGAGCCAGCCTTTTGCGACGTGACGCGTGGCTTTATTGCTCAGGCACGCGAAGCCCGCGCATTTCTGCACGCCTGAGCAGACGGGTATGCACGCAAAAGCGCCGCTTCCATGCGGCGCTTTTGCGTTGTTTCAGCTATCAGCTTTTGACTTCGAAGCCCGACAGCTTCAACTCGCCTGCCGCCTCTTTCAGCGATGCCGAGGGCCGCGACAGCTCCCCGTCGAACGTGTAGCCGATGGGTTTGTCCTGGTCTTCGCCATAGATGAAATTGATTCGCCCGAGGGTCTTGTTCACGCTCAACGACGCACCGCTGTTGTAGCTGATCAGTGGCGTGGGTGACGTGAAGTTCTCGGTCTGCGGTGGCGCATGGAACACCACCAGCCTTTTGATCCTCATGTTGTTGCGATTTTCCAGAAGGCCGGAGAGTTCGGTCTGCGTCAGCGTACCCCTGCGGCTGCCTTCGTCGATCTCGTCGATCAGCGAGTCTTTTGGTTCAAGGCGTACCCGGGCGAGGGTGCCCTGGCTGTTTTCAAGCTGCTTGACCATGGCGCTGAGCGTCGGGTCCTGACGCATGTACTCGGCGACCCTGGCGGCGTTGCCGGGCGCACTGGCTTCGCGTATCGAACCCATGATTCTGGTGAGGATGCTTTCCTTGCTCAGGCCGGACAGGTTGGTCTTGCTGGTTTCGAAGCGGGCATTGTCCAGCACGCTGTGATTGCTGATCGACGCTTCGTGTTGCACGGCCGCCCGTTTCAGGTCTCGAAGCGCCTTGTATTGCGTGTCGTTCTGCGACGGTCTGTCGGCGAACAGCGCTGTGAACCCGTCAAGTCGTGCCTGAATGGCCTGCTCAGGGTTCATGTCGGCGTAAAGCGCGTTCAGCGGATCCTGCAGCGCTGCAAGCCTGGCTGTCGTGGCTTTATCCTTGAAGGCTGCAGCGAGACTTTTCGACAGTTTGTCCAGGCTCTCGGTGCTCATCGGGGTCGCTACGTTAAAGCGGAACTTGACCCGTTTGACGGTTTTGTCATCGATGGTCACGTTCGCTGCGACGCCCAGGTTATTGGCCGCCGATTGAGTCGCTGGCGTCGGCCCGGCAGCGGAGGCCGGGGTCGCTGTGGCGTTGGTGTGCGTGCCACCGATCTGCCCGCGCGCCTGCCCGCCGAAGATCAGACTGTTGAAAAAGCGCGGCCGGTTCTTGCCGCCTTCGCGCAGTTCTGTCTTGTCGTTCTTCTGGGTCAGGGAGTAATCGGTGTAGCTCAGCAGGTTGACCGTGACATTCGCCGCCACGCCCAGACGCGCAACTGCGGAGAGCGGCGCGCTGTCGGCCTCCGACAGACCGAAGCCGACGCGCATATCAGCGCTGAAGCCTGTCGTGATATCGAAATTGAAGCGGCGCGCTTCATAGGTTTCGTGGTCCTTGACCTTGTTCAACAGCTGCAAGGGGTTGAGCTTGCCTTCGAACAGATCATCGACGAACCCGTCGATTTCGTCGTCCGCCACATTGAAGATCACCCCGGCACGCTGGCTGGCGGCAGCGGTTGCGGTCACGTCTCCGCCAAGACGGAAGTTCGGGGTCATCTTGCGGTTGTTGCCGATATCGACGCTGCGGGCTGGGTGGTTGTCGTCGAAGAAGCCAGGCCAGTAGTCCTTGCGGCCGCCCACGCCGCCGCTGATATTTCCGGCCGCTTCTCTCATCAGGTACAGGGTCACGCCACCTTCGCAGCGTTCGGCACTGAAGAGGTAGTTGCGATTGCCGGTAGCGCCGGCGGTCGGCCACGGGCCTGTCGACTTGTCGGCAAGGACGGCGAACGGGCTGGTGAGGTTCAGCCCGTAACTGCGTTGCACGCCGATTTCATCGTCGCCATGCTCCAGGTTTTTGAGCATGGCCTTGAGCGTGTCGGCCAGTTCGGACTGATCCTGGCTGCCGGTTGCCGCGCGCATATTGACGCTGACAGCGTGGTCGGATTTCTTGAGCGCGTTCGAGAACGCCTTGACTGCGTCATACGCGCCTTCCAGTGCTGCGTTATCGGTAAAGCCCATGTCGGTGACCTGCTTGACCGGGTTCTCGCCATAGGTCACATCGCGTAACGAGGTCAATTCCGCTTGCAGCCTGGGCAGGTCGCTGCTGCGTGTCAGCAGCTCAACCTTGCTGATCAGCGCACCGAGGTCTTTCAGGGTGACCAGATCCAGCGCCAGGCGGGCCTTGCTCAGCCCGTGATCTTCATTGGCATCGCGGCGTTGACCCAGACCGATATCGGTTTTGGTGTGAGAAAGCTTTACCCCGTTGTCTTTCAGCCGCTTGAGCGTTGCGGCCGTTGGGTTTTCTGCGGACGGGGCGACCCGGGTCAGTGCGTTATCCAGCTCATTGACGAAATCATGGCCGGAGCTTTTGAAGTTGAGCATCGACCCCAGTTCAGCCAGCTTCTTGCCTAGCTGAGTGCGTTTCGACGACTTTGCCAATTCGCTGTGCTGGTTGAGCACGCCGTCGTTCTGCCTCAGGTTTTTGAGCTTGCCGTAATCCTTGCCGATGTTCTCCAACGCGGTCCTGGCGTGCTTCTCCAGTTCGTCGCGGAATACTTCCAGTTCTTTTGCCAGCTCAGCGCCTTCAGGGCCAAGCTGCAGGCGCGCAATTCGCGCCTTCAGATCGTTGCCCGGGGTCGGCGGTGCGCCGCCGGCTTCATGAATCAGTTCAAGTTGTTTGAACGCGATCAGCTCTTTCTTGTAGAGCTCCTTCAGGCCCTCGCGACCATGGTAGCGATGCTGGATGTTGTTGCCGACGTTCTTCATCCAGCGAGGCGGTTCCAGCGTGTGCTTGTAGACATTGGCCCGAATAGCCTCGCTGGCGGCGGGACGATTGCTTTTCTCCATGCCGCTGCGCCCGAATGCATTGATGTCCAGCTTGGCCGTCAACCCGGTGCCTGGAATCCGCCAGGTCTTGTGCGCTCGCGTGATGCGATTGTAGACGTCGTTCAAGCCGTTTTTTTCCACGGGACGCTGTTCGAACGCTTGCCACTGCCCCTCTTTCAGTTGCATCAGGCCTTGACCGGCGGCGTCCTCGACCTGGACGCTCAAGCGATTGTCATCATTGCTGTACAGCGCTTTGACCGGTTGCCCGTCAGGTGCTGCGAGCGGCGTCCATTTGGCGGCCAACTGGCCTCCGAATCGGGTTGCCTGCCATGCCTCTCTGGGCATGCAGTAAAGCTTGCCGGTGCTGCTCAGTGTGTAAAGGTTGTGCTTTTCGTCCAGGGCCAGTTCCTTGATATCGCCCTCGATTACGGACGTATCCAGATCAATGGGTTTGTGGTCCTTGCTATGGGCCGTCAGCCTGTTCTGATCATCGAGCACAACAAAGCGCTTGTCGCTGACCATGGCAAAGGCGGTCACGACCCGATTCTCCAGCCCTGCGATTTCCTTGCCCATCGCCACCTTGGTCGAGCGTGCTATCTGGGCCAGCGCCGTATTGTGGTCGAAGGCGACATTGGGGTGCTTAGGGGCCACATCCAGCCTGAGCAGCTTGCCACCTTTCAATACGTAGGCGTTGCTGTCGGCACCGCGTTGCAAGCGATCCACCTCCTTGATGCCAGCATCTTTCCAGCACTGTGGCGTCGCATCCCAACGCTGGATACGACCGGCGCTCAGGCCGACCAGCCCGGCACGGTCGAGGTGCAGGCGGTCGGCACCGGTAGGTGCTGGCATAACCGTCAGGCCGCGTGTGTTGTCCAGTACCAACGCATTGGTCAGGTTCCAGCCGCTTTCCAGTTTCGTACCCTGCTCATCGAGCGCATGGGAGTGCACCTCGCCCTGACGATTCCTGATCAGCGCGTGCACGCGACCGTCATCGCCACTGATGAATCCGCTGACGCTGTTGTGGCCGCCCATGGGTTGATCGTCCAGCCTGTAGCCGGCCCGCTCCGGCATCAGGCGCAACATCGGGTCGTTGCTTTCGAAGGCGCTGCGATCAGTGCTGTAAAGCCTGCCCTGCGTGTCTGCAATAAATAGCCTGTCGTTGCTCAGGGCAACTTCGGCGGCCTGTGCCTGACCACCGTCGAGTTCAAGGGCTTTGGTTTTTTTCGGGGTCAGCCCACCAATCACCGGACTCATGTCGGCCAGCAGGACGGTCTGCACGTCCGAGCCGCTGAGCAGTGCCGCGGTATCGTCAGGGGCAACCGAAAATGACTTCAGGTCGTTGAACTCGGCGTGCGGCATGAACGGGCTGGAGAGATCGACGACGACATCGTCACTTTTGGCGTAGACCGAGCCGTTGCCTCCGGTTATCAGGCGGTTGAAAGCGATGTCCTCGATATCATCCACTGGTTTCCAGCGAGCGGCGAGCGGTTCGAACTGGTACAGCCGGTCTTCATGCACGCGCAGGCGGTCGCCGCTGGTGGTCTGATGGACCTCGGTGAGGTGGGCGATATGGGCCTTGCCTGGCAACTCCTGGCTGCGCCGCCCGTCAAGGGTGTCGAGATGAATGTGGTTTTCTTCACGCTGCATGTTCACCGGCGGAGGTTTCCCGCCTGCTACCGGCAGTGTGGGCTCGCTGCTGCGGATGACGGCCAGCGAGCTGTCGTCCTGCGCCAGATGCAGCAGATGCCCGTTGGCTTGCAGAAGTTGGTGGCCCTGCGCGCCTTGCTCACTCTGCTGCGCCAGATAGGTTTGTCCGGGCTTGGCGAGTATGTCGTCCAGCAGCGCGGCCATGCCGGGCGTCTTGAACGAAGAGAAATCCGGCTTGCCGTCGGCACTCAGCCTGACAGTGGCCTGTGGTTGCGCATTGCGTAGCCGTTGCTCGCTCCTGAGCGCGGAGCGCCCGCTGGTGCCAGGTTCCAGACCGGGGTTGCGCGGCGCAAGCGGCTCTTCAGGATCGTCGGCTTTGGTGCCGGAACTGCTTGCCGTGTTCGTGTCGACAGGTTGCATTGACTGGCGTGTACCATCGGAGCCTTGCAGGCGGCTGCCAGGGTTACGGCGTTCGCGCATAGCGCTGGCGACCGCCTCTTCGTCAGTCATGGGCTCTGCGGAGAGCTGCTGCGAAGCGCTGTGTGTGAGCTGATCCTGCGGAAGATTGAATGTGACACGGCGATTGTTACGGGGGGCAGTGCCTGTCCGCGTCGATCCTTCTTCTATTTCATGCGTCGTCGTCCCTGACGCGTTTGCCCTGTTCGCACTGGTGCGCAGAATGGACTTGGGAGGCTGGTCGCTGCGCGGCGCCGGGTTATCCTGCAAATGATTGCCACGACCGGTATTTCTGCCGGCCTCGCGACTGGAGCGCGGCGCCGAGCTTGAGGGTGTTTGTGTACTGGGCGATCTGGCGGCCGACTGACGGGGTGCCCTGGATTTCTGGAAAACCTTGCCGACGCTTTTCAGCAGCCGTTTTCCCATGCTCCCCAGGGAATGTGAGGAGCGCTGGGTCGGCTGTTCAGTTTGCTGCCGCAGATTTGAAGGGTTGTCGGCTCTTGCTGTTGCTTCTGGCGAAATGACGTTACCGGAATTGCGGTTGACCGTTGGTGCCTGCACGGTGCATCTCCCTTTCCATTTGCCGCCCGACGACGGCGATTTTGTAACCCTTTGAAAAGTCCTTCAGCTTCTGTGTGGCATGGGAAAGGCACCGGTTCCACAGAAAAACAGCTGGCTGAAACGTTTCAGGCTTGTGCGTACGCAAGCGAAATACGCGTTGCAGGGAACTGGAAAGGCGGGCGTGCCACGTAGGGGGACACGTTCAGGACATTCCGCACATGGCCGCCGTTGCCCTCCACGTTTCGTCTCCTCGTTTGCTGGCTCGTTCGATACAGATCGCCGTCCTGGCCTTGGGGTCGCTGTGTGTGGGCTGTCAGTCAGTCGATGACTCACAGCCGCGCCTGGACCGCTTACCGCGACTGGTCGCCGGGCTGGGGCATCGCTCTGACGACGCGCAGGCAAACCCTCTGGCTGCAACGACTGTTTCCGATTTGCCCGTCTACAACGGCGAGGACGTTTGGCAACGGGTAGCGCAGCGATGCCGGCTGGTGGACGGGCAGGGCGTCAATGAACGTATTGCTCGTCAGCGTGACTGGCTGCTGAACAATAGGGGCTTCCTGACCGGGGCCAGCAAGCGCGCCACGCCTTATCTGCATTTCATTGTCGAGCGCCTGGATGAGCGCAACATGCCATTGGAACTGGCACTCTTGCCCATGATCGAGAGCTCCTACAATCCCTTGGCCAACTCCCCGGCGGCGGCAGCGGGCCTCTGGCAGTTCATCCCGTCCACCGGTCGCCAGTTCAACTTGAACCAGAGCGCTACCTACGACGCCCGCCGCGATGTCGTAGCGTCAAGCAAGGCGGCGATGGATTATCTGACTCGCCTGCATGATCAGTTCAATAACGACTGGCTGTTGGCACTGGCGGCCTATAACGCAGGCGAGGGTACGGTTGTACGAGCGATCGACGCCAACCGTCGGCGTGGCTTGCCTGTCGACTACTGGCATTTGAATTTACCCCGCGAAACCCAGGACTACGTTCCGCGCCTGCTGGCACTCTCGCTGGTGGTGCGTAATCCAGGCGCCTATGGCGTGCAACTGACGCCGGTCGCCAACATGCCGTATTTCGATGTGGTTGAGCTCAACCACACGGTAGACCTGACTCAGCTCGCCGCCACCACCGGGGTAGATGAGGCGCAGTTGTTGCGCCTCAACCCGGCATTCCTGCGAAAAAAGACCCCGGATGGGCCGGGACGCTTGCTGATTCCCAAGACCCACACGCAGGTTTTGACTGCTGGTATCGAGCGGATCACCGGAGAGTCGCCGACAACCGCTGTCATCCCGCCCAGCCCTGGAAAGCGCGTGCTCGAGCGTCAGCCATCGTCGCAGGTGGCCGAGCGCGCTCCGACGCCTGGACCGTTGCACGCAGCAGCGCGCGAGCAGACCGTAGGCCTGATGCAGGTTCTTGGGCGGGAGCCGGCACCGGAATCGGTGCAACCGGTCAGACGTGAACCTCAACCGAAAGTGGTGCAGGTTGCCAGGCAGGAACCCTTGCCCGGCGCCGCGCAACCCGTTAACGCTGCCGAGCGGGTGCCTGTATCCGACCCCATCCAGCCTGAGCGTCTGGCGTCGTCGCAGGCGACACAGCTTGAATCGCAAAACGAGCGTTCGTTACTGGACCGCCGGATACAAAAGAGGCTGTACATCGATGACCGTTCGTCGCCACGCAAGCGCGACGAGATCGCGTACCGCGATAAGCCGCGTGAGCTGCCGAACGGTCCTCGTGTCGTGGTGTACGCGAGCGATCCACGCCAATAACCTCTCGATTTTTTTCTCCTGAGCCCTTAAAGCACCTGAAAATTGACCTTTTTTAGTGCTTTTTCGCGTTTTCAGTGTGTATCCGAAATCCTCGGAGGCAGAATTTTGCTCCTTTTTTTGCCGTTATAGGGGCGTAAAAAGGGCGGCTGACCGACCTGCACCAGATATGTTTCTCAATGGATCATGCAAACTTTGTAAAGAATTGTAAGTAAATACTTACACATATTTTGAAACAATCTCAGTGATGATGAGGTATCAGCGCTGCTTATGGAGGGAAAAGTTCACAGCGCCATAATCCTTGATTGCCAGATTGTCCTACAGTGAATCCTTTCAGCCGATTAGCCATTTTCAGAACCTGACAATCTAAATTCTGAAAAGGCGACGCGTTCGGATTACCGAATGCAGGTGTGGCAAAAAGCTATCGCGAGATGGGCCCAAGAAATGGGGGGATTCTGGATCCAACCAAATCAGCGATGTCGCACTGTTCGGAAATCCGACTGATAACTTGGTTGTATCCGCCCAGTTATCGGGCATTGTTTTGCAGTCCGGCACTTTATATTCGAACGTGTGGAGCAGGTTGGACATTGACAGGTTTATGCCTGAGTTTGTTAGTTGTAATGTTATTGAAAGTTAATCTATTAAGTGCATGTGCTTTATTCTTTTGGTTTGATCGATTTTTACTGTTGCAAAGAACTCACGCGTTGCGGCACACCGTGCAGGGGCATCGAAGTTCATGGGGTGGCTAACTGTTTTTTCTACGATTGGCAAGTTACAAATTTTTCGATTTCATTATGGCTCCTGATCGGGCATGCGCCCGGATCCCCAGCAGCTGTGGGGCCTGCGGCGATGCTTGGCCAGCGTAAGTCTATGATAATTTTGGAATAAGTATATATTAATAAGGTCATGTAAAAGCGCGTTCGCTATACCGAGTGAATCTTAAGGTGCTGGCGCTACTTGATAGTGATTCTCGAGTTTGTGAAATTTTTTACCATCGTTGGGGAACTAAATTACTATAGGTGTGCCTTGTAAGACGTGGTATTAATATTCCGCCTTCCTCCCGCTATGAGAGTGATCGATGAGCACAGACATTGATAACGACGTTCGAACGCGTTGGAACGTAACTGCATTATCGGCTGGTCATCAAATTGCAATGCACAGTGCGCTACTGGATATGGACTTGCTTCTTTGCGGGGAAACCGGCACCGGCAAAGACACCCTGGCCAGCCGGATTCACGAGCTGTCGAGCAGGACAGGGCCCTTTGTCGGCATGAACTGTGCGGCCATCCCCGAGTCGTTGGCAGAGAGTCAGCTATTCGGCGTGGTCAATGGTGCGTTCACCGGCGTGTGCCGCGCTCGCGAGGGCTACATCGAAGCCTCCAACGGCGGCACCCTCTATCTGGACGAAATCGACAGCATGCCGTTGAGCCTTCAGGCCAAGCTCCTGCGCGTGCTGGAAAGCAGGGGGGTCGAGCGGCTGGGCTCGACCGACTTCATACCCCTGGATCTGCGAGTGATCGCCTCGGCCCAGCGCCCGCTGGATGAACTGGTGGAACAAGGACTTTTTCGTCGTGACCTGTTTTTCAGGCTCAATGTGCTGACACTGCAGTTGCCAGCCTTGCGCAAGCGTCGCGAGCAGATTTTGCCATTGTTCGACCAGTTCACCCAGGACATCGCCGCAGAGTGTGGCCGCTCCGCTCCAACGCTCGACAATGGGCGTGTACAGATCCTGTTGAGTCATGACTGGCCCGGCAACGTGCGCGAACTGAAGTCCGCTGCCAAGCGATTTGTCCTCGGATTGCCGTTGCTGGGCGCCGAGCCGGTCGAAGCGCGTGACCCGGTAACAGGACTGCGCATGCAGATGCGCGTCATCGAGAAAATGCTCATCCAGGATGCCTTGAAGCGGCATCGCCACAATTTCGACGCTGTGCTAGAGGAACTCGAACTGCCCCGGCGGACCCTCTACCACCGCATGAAAGAGCTGGGGGTTGCTTCGCATATCGACCTGGCAGCCGAGTCCTGAATCGCCGCTGCGCTCGCGCAACGCCGATGCCATTGGAGTCATGAAATGAATCTCGATGATGAGTTTGACGATGACCTGGATGCGGAGCGCGTACCCAATCTGGGGATCGTTGCCGAAAGTATTTCGCAGCTCGGCATCGATGTCTTGCTGTCGGGCGAAACCGGCACCGGTAAAGACACCACTGCCCGGCGCATTCACAACATGTCCGGGCGCCAGGGGCGCTTCGTACCGATGAACTGCGCGGCCATTCCGGAATCGCTCGCCGAGAGCGAGCTGTTCGGGGTGGTGAGTGGAGCCTACACCGGCGCGGACCGTTCTCGAATGGGCTACATCGAAGCGGCGCAGGGTGGAACCTTGTATCTGGATGAGATCGATAGCATGCCGCTCGCCCTCCAGGCCAAGCTGCTGAGGGTGCTTGAAACCCGAGCACTGGAGCGTCTGGGCTCGACCTCCACGATCCACCTGGATATCTGTGTGATTGCGTCGGCTCAGGCCTCTCTGGACGATGCCGTCGAAGAGGGGAAGTTTCGGCGCGACCTGTACTTTCGCCTGAACGTGCTGACCCTCAAACTGCCGCCGCTGCGCGATCAGCCCGAGCGTATCCTGCCGTTGTTTACTCGGTTTGTGGCGGCGTCGGCCAAAGAACTGAACGTCGCGATTCCCGATGTATGCCCGTTGCTGCAGCAGGTACTGACGGGGCATCGCTGGCCCGGCAATATCCGCGAGCTCAAGGCCGCTGCAAAGCGTCATGTGTTGGGCTTCCCCTTGCTGGGGGCTGACTCGCAGACCGAAGAGCACATGGCGTGCGGGCTCAAGTTCCAATTGCGGGCGATCGAAAAGGCCTTGATTCAGCAAGCGCTCAAGCGCCACCGCAATTGCATCGACGCGGCCAGCCTGGAGCTCGATATTCCACGTCGTACGCTCTACCGTCGCATCAAGGAATTGAGCATCTGATTTTTTGCAGAAGATCTGGAACCGATTCGCGGACACATGCCACCTAGCTGTACCAAGCAATTACGCTGGTACAGACGAAGGGGTATGACGTTATGACTATCATGAGTTCTCTGGCGGGTGCGGGTCGCGGTGTAGTCAACACGATCGGTGGTGCCGCTCAGGGCATCAACAGCGTAAAGAGCAGCGCCGACCGTAATGCTGCACTGGTGAGCAACACCGGCAGCACTGACAGCATCGACGCTACTCGCTCCAGCATCAGCAAAGGCGATGCAAAAAGTGCCGAGCTTGACGGCACCGCGAACGAAGAGAACGGCCTGCTCCGCGAGTCGAGCATGCTGGCGGGCTTTGAGGACAAGAAAGAGGCGCTTTCCAACCAGATCGTCGCAAGCAAGATCCGGAACTCGGTCGTCCAGTTCTGATTTCTTGACGCCCCTTCATACCTGAGGGGGCTGCTACTTTTAGGAGGTTGTGATGCAGAGTCTCAGTCTTAACAGCAGCTCGCTGCAAACCCCGGCAATGGCCCTTGTCCTGGTACGTCCTGAAGCCGAGACGACTGGCAGTACGTCGAGCAAGGCGCTTCAGGAAGTTGTCGTGAAGCTGGCCGAGGAACTGATGCGCAATGGTCAACTCGACGACAGCTCGCCATTGGGAAAACTGTTGGCCAAGTCGATGGCCGCAGATGGCAAGGCGGGCGGCGGTATTGAGGATGTCATCGCTGCGCTGGACAAGCTGATCCATGAAAAGCTCGGTGACAACTTCGGCGCGTCTGCGGACAGCGCCTCGGGTACCGGACAGCAGGACCTGATGACTCAGGTGCTCAATGGCCTGGCCAAGTCGATGCTCGATGATCTTCTGACCAAGCAGGATGGCGGGACAAGCTTCTCCGAAGACGATATGCCGATGCTGAACAAGATCGCGCAGTTCATGGATGACAATCCCGCACAGTTTCCCAAACCGGACTCGGGCTCCTGGGTGAACGAACTCAAGGAAGACAACTTCCTTGATGGCGACGAAACGGCTGCGTTCCGTTCGGCACTCGACATCATTGGCCAGCAACTGGGTAATCAGCAGAGTGACACTGGCAGTCTGGCAGGGACGGGTGGAGGTCTGGGCACTCCGAGCAGTTTTTCCAACAACTCGTCCGTGATGGGTGATCCGCTGATCGACGCCAATACCGGTCCCGGTGACAGCGGCAATACCCGTGGTGAAGCGGGGCAACTGATCGGCGAGCTTATCGACCGTGGCCTGCAATCGGTATTGGCCGGTGGTGGACTGGGCACACCCGTAAACACCCCGCAGACCGGTACGTCGGCGAATGGCGGACAGTCCGCTCAGGATCTTGATCAGTTGCTGGGCGGCTTGCTGCTCAAGGGCCTGGAGGCAACGCTCAAGGATGCCGGGCAAACAGGCACCGACGTGCAGTCGAGCGCTGCGCAAATCGCCACCTTGCTGGTCAGTACGCTGCTGCAAGGCACCCGCAATCAGGCTGCGGCCTGACCGACAACCGCCTGACGGAGAACTCACGTGACCATTTCCCACCTTGGTAATGTTAAAAGCATCTCGCCGGAACTCGGGCAGGATGTGCCACAGGGGCTCGTTTCAGAACCGGCCCAGGCGGATGTCGACATCTTCACCGCTGCCACGCAGCCGGACGGCGTTTCAAGTGGAGCGCCGCTTTCCGAGCATATCGCCAGCGCAATTTCCGGCGGTCTGGGCGAAACCGAAAAAATGTCTCAGCAAGCGATGCGGTCGATGAAGAAAGCCTCCGGGACTGGAGACGCGCTGGATATCGCGGCGATGACCAGAACCTTGTCGCAATGCTCGTTGCAGACTGCGCTCACCACCAAGGTGGTGAGCAAGACTGCGCAGGCGCTCGACAAGCTGACTAACTTGCAGTAGAGGTTTCCGTGAAATTTCTGAGCGCAGGGCTGTTGCTGATTTGCATGGTGTTGCTCGGCGGCTGCAGTGATGAAACCGATCTGTTCACCGGCCTGTCCGAGCAGGACTCCAACGAGGTCGTTGCGCGCCTTGCCGATCAGCATATCGACGCGCGCAAACGTCTGGAAAAAACCGGCGTTGTCGTCACCGTCGCCACAAGCGACATGAACCGCGCCGTCAGGGTGCTCAACGCTGCCGGCCTGCCACGTCAGTCCCGCGCCAGTCTGGGGGATATCTTCAAGAAAGAAGGGGTCATTTCGACCCCGCTCGAAGAGCGCGCCCGCTACATCTATGCCCTGTCTCAGGAACTCGAAGCGACACTTTCGCAGATAGACGGCGTCATCGTGGCCAGGGTGCACGTGGTACTTCCGGAACGCATCGCACCGGGCGAACCGGTGCAACCTGCTTCTGCTGCAGTGTTCATCAAACACTCCGCAGCGCTTGACCCGGACAGCGTGCGCGGACGCATTCAGCAGATGGTCGCCAGCAGTATCCCCGGTATGTCGACGCAAGCGGCAGAATCGAAAAAGTTTTCCATTGTGTTCGTACCGGCTACCGAGTTTCAGGAAACCACACAGTGGGTCAGTTTCGGACCGTTCAAGCTGGACAGCGCCAATTTGCCGTTCTGGAACTTGATGCTCTGGCTGGTGCCGGCTGGCCTGGCGGTATTGCTGCTGATCACCGCGCTGCTGTTGCGCAGTGACTGGCGCGCTTCAGTGCTGCGGCGGATCGGCTTTGCCGGCCGGAGTCGCTCGACCGTACCGGCGCGCGCGTGATGGACCTGACCGCCGAGGACTATTGGACTCAGTGGTGGTGCAATCCCTGGCCATGGGCGCATCCGGGCTGGCAAAGCCGGTTCGCCGAGCGCTGCGGACTGACCGTCAGCGACTGTGAAGCCCTTATGGTCAGCCGTCACAGTGTGTTCCTGCAGAGTATCGGCATCACGCCAAGTCAACCGCCAATGCCTGCGGAGCCTGTTTTGAACTGGCTGGCACTGACGCCCGTGCAGCGTGATCAGGCGCTGGATCTGGCGCAGCGCATCTGTTTTTCCCGTAACGAAAGCGACGGCCATGACGGGCAGTGGTGCTGGGCGCTGACCAAAGCGTTGCGCCCCGGTGTCTGGCTGGAGCTGGAGCGTGAAGATGCGCGCTTGCTGTTGGGTGCCTGGCTCGGGCCTGAGTATTGGTCGCGATTGCGTCTGGCCTGGGCGCCCGATGAGGTCGCCGACAGACCTTGCGCGGCCCCCGAAAATAAACTTCAGACGTTGTGGCAGGCTGTTCTATGGCGTGTCACCGCGGCCTGAGTATCCGCTCCTCTCTGCACCAGGAATTCTCCCATGCTTGCCAAACGCAGTATTACTTTGACTGCCGACGCGGTGCTGCCCGAGCCGGTATTGCGCCGTGAAGACATCGCCAACAGTTTGCTGGCTCGCGACATTCTGACTGACGCGCGCCGTCAGGCTGAGCAACTGCTGGTGCTTGAGCAGGCTAAAGCCGATCATCGGCATCAGGAGGCGCTTGCGCAGTTCTGGGAGCGTGCCAATGCCTTTCTGGACGAGCTGCACGTTCAGCGCGAAGCCTTGCAGCAGCAGGCCATGACTGCTGTAGAGGAACTGCTGACTGAGGCATTGTGCCAGTTGCTCGACGAAACAACCCTTGCCGAGCGCGCTCGGGCACTGGTCAGGAACCTGGCAGCCAGTCAGCTCAACGAAGCAGTGGCCACACTCAGCGTTCATCCGGAGATGGCCGAGCCGGTCGCCGAATGGTTGGCAGAGAGCCGTTTTGCAGAGCACTGGGAGCTCAAGCGCGATGCGACGCTGACCACCGAAAGCCTGCGCCTGAGCGACGCCAACGGCGCTTTCGAAATCGATTGGGCAACCCTTCGCAATGGGCTGGCAGGCGCGGAGCCAGCTGCCTGAAACAGACTCTTGCGGCGAAAATGGAACCGCTCCACCTGTTTGCTCCACTCAAGGTTTGAACCTTTCTGCTGGAGTATCAGGACATGATAAATTTCAAATCCCTGCAAAATAACCTCGATTCCACGCTCACTCGCGCGTTGTCCGACGTGGATGACGTGCTGGACGGGGGCAATGGGCATTTCACCGCCGACGACATCGATGCCTTCAGTGAGGCGAGCCAGCAGGCTGCGGTCAGCTCCAACATCGCTGATCAATGCCAGCAGGCTGGTTATAAAATGACCAAAAATGTCATCGATGGATTTCAGTGAGTTCGAGGAGGTCGTCGGCCTGTGGCGTGATCAGCGTCCGGCGAGCCCGCTCGACTGCTGGGTCGACGACGCCAACGCACGGCTGGAAATGGTGGGTGGCGGAGTCCGTTGCAGCATCGAATTACTCGACCCCTATGACGCCAACGACCCTCAGCGTATCGAAGCATTGCTCAGTCACGGCGGTGCCAGCCTGGCGTGTGCCTGTGACGGCGCGTTCGCCATCGATCCGCAAACGCGCTGCATGGTGCTGGTCAGCTGGATGCCTGGCCCCTGCGGCCTTGCCGATCTGCTGAACCGTCTGGAAAGCCTGGCCAATCAGCGCGCGGCCTTGCTCAGCCTGATGCACACCACTCTGGTCAATTCCGTGCCCGCCTTAGCCGGGCGCACGACCCTCAATCACCGGCAACCGGGAGTTTGAAATGCGCAAGGCCTTGATGTGGTTGCCTTTATTGTTGATCGGGCTGTCCCCCGCCACGTGGGCGGTGACCCCCGAAGCCTGGAAACATACGGCTTACGCCTACGATGCCCGGCAGACCGAGCTGGCGACGGCGCTGGCCGACTTCGCCAAGGAATTCGGCATGGCGCTGGACATGCCGCCCATCCCGGGAGTCCTCGATGACCGGATACGCGCCCAGAGCCCGGAAGAGTTTCTCGATCGTCTGGGCCAGGAATATCACTTCCAGTGGTTTGTGTATAACGACACGTTGTACGTCAGCCCCTCCAGCGAGCACACCTCGGCACGCATCGAAGTGTCCTCCGACGCGGTGGATGACCTGCAGACTGCCTTGACCGATGTGGGGCTGCTGGACAAGCGCTTCGGTTGGGGGGTATTGCCGAACGAAGGCGTGGTTCTGGTTCGCGGCCCGGCAAAATATGTGGAACTGGTGCGCGATTACAGCAAGAAAGTCGAAGCGCCGGAAAAGGGCGACAAACAGGACGTCATCGTATTTCCGCTCAAGTACGCCAGTGCTGCGGACCGCACCATTCGCTATCGCGATCAACAACTGGTGGTCGCCGGTGTCGCCAGCATTCTCCAGGATTTGCTGGATACCCGTTCTCATGGCGGGTCCATCAATGGTATGGATCTGCTGGGGCGAGGCGGTCGCGGTAACGGTCTGGCGGGCGGTGGCAGCCCGGACACTCCGAGTCTGCCAATGAGCTCCAGCGGCCTCGATACCAATGCGTTGGAGCAGGGCCTCGATCAGGTGCTGCACTATGGTGGCGGCGGCAGCAAAAGCAGTGGAAAAAGTCGCTCTGGCGGGCGGGCCAA
The DNA here is from genome assembly GCF_900099665.1 of Pseudomonas sp. BS3767. Lineage (NCBI taxonomy): Bacteria > Pseudomonadati > Pseudomonadota > Gammaproteobacteria > Pseudomonadales > Pseudomonadaceae > Pseudomonas > Pseudomonas sp. BS3767. The sequence continues at coordinate 402,975 of NZ_FNCX01000003.1, forward strand.
CATCCGTGTAACCGCCGATGTCCGTAACAATGCCGTGCTGATCTACGACTTGCCCTCGCGCAAGGCCATGTACGAAAAGCTCATCAAAGAGCTGGATGTTTCGCGCAACCTGATCGAAATCGACGCCGTGATTCTCGACATCGATCGCAACGAGCTGGCAGAACTGTCCAGCCGCTGGAACTTCAATGCCGGGAGTGTCAACGGGGGCGCCAACATGTTCGACGCTGGCACCAGCTCCACCCTGTTCATTCAGAACGCCGGCAAGTTCGCCGCCGAACTGCATGCGCTGGAAGGTAACGGCTCAGCGTCGGTGATCGGCAACCCGTCCATTCTTACCCTTGAAAACCAGCCGGCCGTGATCGACTTCAGTCGCACCGAATACCTCACCGCGACCTCGGAACGCGTGGCCAATATCGAGCCCATCACCGCAGGCACCAGTCTGCAGGTGACCCCGCGCTCGCTGGATCACGATGGCAAGCCTCAGGTGCAACTGATCGTCGATATCGAGGATGGTCAGATCGACATCTCCGACATCAATGACACGCAGCCAAGTGTGCGCAAAGGCAATGTCAGTACCCAAGCCGTCATAGCCGAGCACGGTTCGCTGGTCATCGGTGGTTTCCATGGTCTTGAAGCCAACGACAAGGTCCACAAGGTTCCGTTGCTGGGCGACATTCCCTACATCGGCAAGCTGCTGTTCCAGTCACGCAGCCGTGAACTGAGCCAGCGCGAGCGCCTGTTCATCCTGACGCCAAGACTGATTGGCGATCAGGTCAACCCGGCTCGCTATGTGCAGAACGGCAACCCTCACGACGTCGATGATCAGATGAAAAGGATCAAGGAACGGCGTGACGGCGGTGAGCTGCCTACCCGTGGCGACATTCAGAAAGTCTTCACGCAGATGGTTGATGGCGCTGCGCCAGAGGGCATGCATGATGGCGAAACACTGCCCTTTGAAACCGACAGCCTGTGTGACCCGGGCCAGGGCCTGAGCCTCGATGGCCAGCGCTCGCAATGGTATGCCCGCAAGGACTGGGGTGTGGCTGTCGTGGTCGCGCGCAACAATACCGACAAACCGGTGCGGATCGACGAGAGTCGCTGCGGTGGTCGCTGGGTCATCGGCGTCGCCGCCTGGCCCCATGCATGGCTGCAACCGGGCGAGGAAAGCGAAGTGTATATCGCGGTACGTCAGCCACAGATATCGAAAATGGCCAAAGAGAGCCGGCCATCACTGCTCCGGGGGGCAAAGCCATGAAGATCAGCAGCGTTGCAGTCGTGTTGGTGGTGTTCGCTACCCTGACCGGGTGCGCCACCCACGGTTGTTCGGGAACTGCCTGCAAACGCCCGGACTCCACCAGCCGCGAACTGGTCATCTGGTGGCCTCCGGACATGCGTGACGGTCTTGACGACCAGGACCACGAGCGTGATTACACCGTCGTGAAGTTAAGGGACTAGACATGATCGAGGTCGAGGAGAAAACAGCGTTCTACTACAACGTTGCGGCGCAGAGTCCTGCGGTCTGGCCGGTGGCAAACGGAGTGTCTTTCGTCAGCCGGCGCGAGCATCATGACTGGGGCATTGCGCTGCACATCGAGGGTCGAGCGCTGCGTCCCGAACAACTCAGAGAGGCGCTGCAACTGAGGTTTTCACAAGCCGAACGATTCAATGACTACTTTCTGTTCCTGGATATGCGGCGTGATTTCGTGGTGTGGCACGCGGTGAGCGACGCCCCCTATGCCGTCACCAACCTGGATGATATCCGGCGAAACGAGCTGATACTGGCAGGCCTGGATCATCTGGCTTAGGAGATAACACCCGCGTGAAAAGAAGACCGCCCCATCTGGGGCGGTCTTTTTTTGCGCAGATGCAATCCAAAAGCATCAGGCAGTTACTGGTCATGCGGAGCTCGGTCGGTTTTCGACACTGCACAGCTGTCACCCCGGCAGCGAGCACTGCCATCAGGATGGGACGACCAGGCCAACTGCGGACGCCAGCGATAAAAAAGACCATAGCCGAGATCAAGCAGCGGCCTGGTCAAGCGCCATGGCTACGGCGCAGCCCCGACATCCAGGCCGACAATGGGCAATGCAGCCCTGTATGACCCGGTATGACTCTGTCTGTGATTCATGCAGGCTTCGACGACCGCGAGATAACGTCGGTTGAGGTCACTTGGCTGGAAGGGTACGCGTATGGCTAAACAGCCATCACAGCTCGACTTCGACCTGAATCACTTCATCGGTGACTTCGTCCAGTTGCCGAACCACTTTGTAGATGTGGCCGACAGCCTGCAGGGTGGGGCGGGGGATGTATTTGCCGACCTTGGAGCGGTACAGCGTGCGGGTCAGCCAGATGCTTTGCACCACCGGGATGCCGGCTTTTTTGGCCCGGGCAATCAATGCCAGGGCTTCCTCGTCTTCCCCTTTGCAATGAATCAGAGGCAGAGGCGTTTCGCCTGGTCGGTAATACAGGGCCACCGCATAGTGGGTCGGGTTGACCAGCAGCATGTCGGCGTCTTCCACCGGCTTGGGCGCAGCGCTGGGCTCCTGATTGAGGATCTCCTGGGCAAGTTGCCGACGATGGCCTTTGACGTGGGGGTCGCCTTCCGATTGCTTGTACTCTTTCTTGATGTCTTCGTGGCTCATGCGCAGTTTTTTCGCATGGAAGTATTTCTGCATGGCGAAGTCGATCATGGCGATCGCCAGCAGCAGCCCCAATATCACTCGCAAAATATGCCTGAACAGCTCGACCAACGCGTGCCAGTAGGTCGTCAGATCGCTGTTGGCCAGCACTGCAAGGGTACCCAGCACAGGTTTGACTTGCACATACAGCGTCGCGCCGATGGCAATGGCCTTGAGCACACTGAGCAGCAGGTTGAGCAGGTTTTGCCCGGAAAACATCTGTTTGGCGTGGGAAAACGGGTTGATCTTGTTGGGATCGATTTTCAGCGCCTTGGGCGCGAACAGAAAGCCGATCTGCATCCAGCTGCTGATCAAACGCATCAGCATCGCTATACCGACGCTGCACAAGGTAAAGCTGAGCAGTACGGAGAATCCTTCGCTGGCAATCAACTCGACCGAGGCGGCAAAGCTGCGGTCGATACCTTGAAAGGACAGCGACAACAGCGCCTCCAGGCGGTTGACGCTTTCATCAGCCAGGGCCAGGGTGATTTCACTGACAGCCATCAGCACCAGCAGTTTGCCGAGGTCCTGACTCTGCCCGACCTGACCCTTTTCCCGCGCGTCACGCAGTTGCTTGGGCGTGGCCTTTTCGGTTTTTTCGCTCACGGCACTTGCACCAGAAGTGTCAGTAGCGACTTCAGATCAACCAGCTTCAATAGTTGACCTGTGCCCAGTTCCAGCAGCGTCGGCAGATAGATCAGCAGAAACGCGAGGCCGGCCATACTCTTGGCCGGCATGGCGAGGATCGAAACGTTCAGCTGTTGCGCATACAGGCCGATGATCGCGAACGCTGCTTCGATCAACAGCAGCAGCGCGATGAAGGGGGCGGCGTAAAGCAGCATGTGCTGCATCGTATGGTTCAACTGCTCCAGAAATACATCCAGGCCGCCAGCGTTCATGCCTGGCAGCCAGGCCGTCGGAGGCCAGACGCTGTAGCTGTCCCAGATGATCTGAGTCATCAGCGACAGCCCCCCGGTGAGGATGACCAGCATGATCAGGGTTTCTTGAAACAATTCGCCCAGTGGCGTGGCGTCAGGGCCCAGCGCCGGGTTCAACTGGCCGCCGCTGAGCGCACCGCGCTGGCTGTCGAGCAGTGCGCCGACCGAGGCGAACATCCAGAACGGCGCATACAGCAAAAGCCCCAGTAGGGTGCCGAGTACCGCTTCCTTGATCAGCAGGCCGCCGATTGCGAACCAGTTGTCGTCGAGGGACTCCAGAGCCCGGGTGATGGCCGGTGCCGGGATCATCGCCATCACCGCCACGACGGCATAACGCAACGGGCCTTTGAGGTATTTGAAGCAGAAGGCTGGCACCAGCAGCATGCAGGGCATCAGCCGCGCCATTGCCAGTCCCATGCCCAGCATGAATTGAAAGGCGCTGTGCGCGTCGAAGGGCATTTAGTGACTGACCCCGGAGCGGGCAATCAGGTCGAAGGCCATATTGATGAACTGGATCAGCTCGACGCCGATCCAGCGGCCGGTCATGGCCAGGGTCAGTCCGACGGCCCCCAGTTTGATGCCGAAGGGCAATGTCTGATCCTGAATCTGCATGAGTGCCTGCAGCAGCGAGGTGACCACACCCACCAGCACCGCAACGGCCAGCGGCGGGGCGGTCAGGATGACGACCAGAAACATGCCTTGCTTGAACAACGCCAACGCTTCCATGACCGCCTCACATATAGGAATAGAACAGGCTGTCGAGCAGACGCGACCAGCCCGATACAAGCACGAACAGCAGCAGTTTGAGCGGCAGCGACAGTGTCATCGGCGAGACCATCTGCATGCCCAGTGCCAGCAACAGGTTGGAGACAATCAGGTCAATGACGATGAAGGGGATATAGATCAGAAAACCGATCTCGAAACCGGCCTGCAGTTCCGACAGCACAAAGGCCGGGATCGCCAGCAGAAGATCGTTTTTGTTGGCCTGATCGGCCATTTCCTTGGGCCACATGCGCTGGGTATTTTCCAGCAGGTGGGCGACGACGTCAGGGTCGGTGTTGCGTGTCATGAAGCGTTGCAGCGGCTCGATGACCACTTTGAGGCTGCTCTGCAGTTTGTCGGCGTTGCTCAGTTCCAGCGGGTGTTCATGGACCCGCTGTTGTATGTCGTGCGCCACCGGGGCCATGACGAACATCGTCGCGGCCAGGGCGATGCCATACAACGCCATGTTCGGCGGTACTTGCTGAACGCCGATCGCGTTGCGGGTGATCAGCAGCGTCATGGCGATCTTCAGAAAGGCGGTGCAGACGATCAACAGGAACGGGATCAGCGACAGCGAGCCGAGAAACAGCGCCAGCATGATCGGGTTGACGCCCTCCATGATCATGAGCGCGCCACCAGCCGGGTAATCTGCAAACCGAGGCGGCCTTCGACGTCGACCAGTTCGCCTTCGGCAACCACCTGCTCACCGTGGCACAGCGTGGCGTGCCCTGGCGCGATGCCGCTGACTTCAAGAATGCTTCCGGTGTCCAGTCGACGCAGTTCGGCAAGGGTCAATCTGAGCTCGCCGCAGCGCAAGGTCAGGTCCAGCTCCAGTGAATCGAGCATCGGCGATTCATGGTGGTCTCCCGACTGTTCTTCATGCTCCGCGTAGCCGAATGCGTGCTCGGCGTATTCGTCGTCACGCTGTTGCTGATCAGCCTGTTCAGGCACCGGTTCTTCATAGTCGTCGAGCATCTCGACGTCGTCCTGATACAGATCTTCAGTACTCATGGTGACTGTGCTCCTCATGACTGAGCTGCAGAAAAAGATGCTGTGCCTGTTGGTCGGTGCGGACCGCCCATTGACGTCCAGCGAGTGTCACGGACCCTTGTCCGGCGCTGTCGAAGCGGCAGCGGGCGGGCAGCACCACGTCACCGGGGCGTAGCGAGGCGATTTGTTCCCGGGTCAGTGACAGTTCGCCGACGATCAGCGGTGTCGACACCGACCAGAATTCGTCCAGGTTACGATTCAAGACCTGCCAGTCAGCCGAACCCAGAAGCCTGAGCAGGGTGGCGGGTGCGGCGTGCAGGCGGGTATCCAGTCGCTCGCTGCCCAGCCTCACGTGAACGCGGCAGCCGATGGCCAGCTCGGTCGGGGTGTCGGAAAACGGCGCAACAGGCGCCAGCAGGTCGGCGACCACCGGGCTCAGGCGCTGGTTGAACAATTGCCAGTACCAGCCCTGGTGCTCGCCGCCAAGCGTGAAGGGCACTTCGCCCAGCAGGCTGAGCAACGCTTCGGCATCGCTCAGCAACAAGGGGCCGACCGCCGTATTCAACCAGACACCGTCTGCCGGTATCCGCGCGTCTTCCAGCAGCGGTAGCAGGCTCAGTTCGGCGTGCTGACCGCGGCTGCTGAAGCCCAGGCGCCGTCCGGCACCGAGTTCGCGTGTGGCTTGGGCCAGCAGAGCGTCGACCTTGCGCAGACGCAGGGCGCTCATGCTGTGAAGTCTTCATGCATGTCCAGCTCGACGTCCTGACCGAGCGCCTGTGCCAGCGATTCCCGGCATGCGCCGGCCTGGCCCTGCAAGCGCTTGAGAACGTCACGCCGACCAAACCCCAGTTGAATATTCCAGCGGTTTTCGGATTTGCTGGCGTTGACCCGCACGCTCCCCAGATTGGGCATGAGCAGGCTGAATGCCAGCGGACCGTCTGGCTGATCGGGCAAGCGCTGAGCCAGCTCGTCGATCAACTGCGTCGGTACGTTTTCGGACTGTGCGGAGAAGGCCACACCGCTGCCTCCGAAGCCCTGCTGATCCGGCTCTTCGCCTACCTGCGGTATCAGCAGTTGCGAGAAGAACATGCCGTCGGCGCTCATCGGGCTGTCGGTCACTGAACGGTTCAGCGCGAAACGAACCTTCTGCACATCGCCCCTTGGCGTCCCGGTAAAGGCCGGCGGCTGGTCATCGAACCTGGCGGGCTGACGCCGCGAAGGCAGGGGGCGCGAGGCGGCTGGCGGCGCACTCGGCGCGGGTGGCGCTTTGGCGGGGGTTTTGATCGGTGCGGTCATCGTCACTTAACCTTCTTCGTTGAGCGTCTCCTCCATGCAGGCGAGTTTCTCGACCGCGCGCTGAGACGCCTTGGCTTGCAGCCGTTTCTGTTCAAGCAACGCCTGTTGTTCAGCTACTCGCATTTGCTGTTGCTGCACGTCCTGGCGGATGTAAGCCAGGCGGTCGAGCATGGTTCTTTCCTTTTCGTGCCAGCCGTCCACATCAGTCAGGCTGAGAGTTCTTTGCAAATGCGCATGGGACAGACTCTCTCGGCGGCGCTTGTGGTTTTCGCGTTCCTGATTCAGCGACGCCCTGGTCTCTGCTAAGTGGTCGAGCATCGATTTCAGTTCCAACTGCGCCTGGCGATGAGCCCGCTCGGCACTGGCCTGACGATGTTGACGCAGTGGCGTGAGCAGACCGATCACCTGCTGCAGAGCAACCTGTTGCGGGTCGTCTTCCAGTGGTTCGTCCATGGCTACTCCGGCAGTTGAGAGGTGAGTTGCAGCAGCCTGTCCAGGGTTTCCTGCAACGGCACGGGCTCACGCAGGTCCTGGCGCAGGAACGCGTTTATGGCTTCGTTCAGTTGCACGGCACAGTCGGTGACCGGGTCGGCCCCGGCCTGGTATTCACCCAGGCGCAGGAGCATTTCCACTTGTTTGTAGGCGGCCAGTAACTGGCGCAGGCGATTGTTCGCCCGTTGATGTTCACGACCGGTGACGTTGCTCAGAATCCGGCTGATGCTGGCCGACACATCGATAGCCGGGTAGTGCCCGCGCTCGGCCAGCTTGCGCGACAGTACGATGTGTCCGTCGAGCAATGAGCGCACTTCGTCGGCGACCGGATCGTTCATCGAGTCCTGTTCGATCAGCACCGTATAAAGCGCGGTGATCGAACCGTTCTCGCTCATCCCGGCGCGCTCCACCAGCCGTGGCAGCAGGGTGTACACCGAGGGCGGAAGACCGCCGCGCCCCAGTGGTTCGCCCGAGGCAATACCGATTTCCCGTTGCGCGCGGGCGAAGCGGGTCAGGGAGTCGAGCAGCAATAGCACTTTCTGGCCACGGGCGCGAAAGGCTTCGGCGATGGCGGTGGCAGTGAACGCAGCGCGGGCGCGCTCCATACTGGAACGATCGGAAGTTGCACAGACCAGCACCGAGCGGCGGCGCAGGGTTTCGTCCAGTTCGTGATCGAGAAACTCGCGCAACTCGCGACCCCGTTCGCCGATCAGGCCAAAAACGATGACGTCACAATCCATGTTGCGCGCCAGTTCGGCCATCAGTGTGGTCTTGCCGCAGCCCGCACCGGCGAATAGCCCGACACGCTGGCCCTCACCGAGCAGAATCGCACTGTCGATGGCGCGTATCCCGGTGGGCAAAGCCCGGGTGATGCGCGGTCGCTGGGTCGGCGGCAGGGCGTCGGCGATCACCGGCAGAGTCGTGCGGCGGTCTTCGGGGCCGGCGAAAGCGCCGAGGCAATCGCCCATCAGCGGCCGCCCGAAACCGTCCAGTACACAGCCGAGCAGGCTGTCGTCGACGCCGATCCGGTGTGCCACGCCCAGCGGTCGGATCGGCGCGCCCACCTGAATACCGTCGGGTGGGCCCAAGGCACTGAGCAGCGTGCATTCCTGGGTGAAACCGACGATTTCGGCCAGCAGCAACGAGCCATCGGCTTTGCTCACTTCACAGAGATCGCCGACCTTGGCCGATGGAATCCTGCACTCCAGCAGAATCCCGCGCACGGCGCTGACCCGGCCAATGACGCGCACCGCGCAATACTGGCTCAAACGCTTGGCATGCGCGTCTTTCCACAGGTTCAGTGCTGCATTCACCAGTTCACCTCGATATGGCGATTACCGTCGAATTGCAGACGCTGATTATCGATTCGGGTGAGGCGCAGGCCATCCACTTCGTCACCTACGTAAACACGTCGACCGTCGGCAGTCACCAGATGCGCATGCGGCCCGGTCATGATCTGAACCACCACAAAGGGCAGGGTGTTGCGATTGCTGCCCACGTTGTCCAGGACGGTTACCGGCGAGTCATACAGCGCCTTGAAGCGCTGAAGCATGCGCTGGTAGACCAGCAGCGATTCTTCTTTCAGATCGCCGTTGAGGATCAGCCCGTCGGGCGTCTCTTCCACGCTGATGTCAGTCAGCAGGCGGTCGCTGAGCATGGTGCTCAACTGATGGCGGACGGCATCCGCGTTGCTCAGGCGTATGCGTTTGTCGGTCACAGGGTTTGCAGCCCTGGCTGGTGCCTTGGGCGTATCGGGCAAGGCCTCTGTTGTGGCGGCAGCCAGGTGTGCCGGGCTCTGATCCATCGCAATAGCAGGCGGGCGGGTCAGGCTCCAGGCGCTGCCGATGACGCCCACCAGCAGCCCGGCGATGATGCCCGTGGTGCGGTTGAGAAATTGCGAGCGGGACTTGACCTTCTCCAGCGGCACATCGTTGTGTGCCGGCCCGGATTCGGCCTCGGGCTGTTTGGGAAGCACGGCGGGCACCGAGGGCCACTCATCGCCCGCAGGCGAAACGCACAGCCACACCGAACCCAGCATGAAAGCGTTATTGAGCGTCAGGTCGATGCTCGGCCGGGCGTTGCCCTGTTCGTCGCAGACCGCGCCTTGTTCAGCGTTCAGTGTCCAGTTGTCGTCGACACGTTGCAGGCGGCAATGCAGGCTTTCCACGCCCGCATCGTCCAGCGCCAGATCGTGTTGCCCGGCAGAGCCAATCGACCATTGCTCACCGATCAGCGGTAATGCCGCGCCTTGGTGCTGGCCATTCAGTACGCGTAATTCAAACATCTGAAAGTCTCCGTGCATTCAGGCCTTGCAGGCTCAGGCAGCGTGCTCGTTGTCCAGCGGCTCGAGATCGTCTTCAAGGTCGAATCGACCCATGACCTTGACCTTGGCCGCGTTGCTGATTTCCGCAAAAGATAGTACGGGTACATGGTAGAACTCCTCCCTCAACAAGGTACGCAGAGGGCTGCGCAGATCCTGTGCCACCAGCAGAACCGCCTGTTCGGGAGCTCGTACCGGGAAGGCAATGTGCAGCTGTTGCACGAGCATCTGGCTGGTCTCGTTGCTCAGCGCGAAGAATGTTTCGGTTTGCGTCTGGCGCAGGCCATCGCGCAACAACCCCTCGCTTTCCGGCGTGAGCAGCCACACTTGCAGGCCTTCGGCACCGCAGTACTGGTGGTAGATCTGCGACTTGAGCGCAATGCGCACATAGTCGGTCAGCACATTGGTATCGCGTTCATGCTGGCAGTGCTCGATCAGGGTTTCGGCAATGACCCGGATCGCCCTCAGCGGCACACACTCCGAGGCCAGGCGTTGCAGGACGGCCGAGAAGCGCGTCAGGGTGAGGACCCGCTGCATTTCCTGAGCGAGTTCCGGTTGCTCGGACTCCAGCCAGCTGAGGATCGCTTTGGTTTCCTGCAAGCCGATGAACTGCGGCGCGCAGGACTGCAATGCACGCTCCATGCGTTCGATGATCAGCGTCGTGGAACTGACCGGGTTCAATTCGCCAGACTGCTCGGCAGGCAGCCAGACCCATTGATCTTCCTGGCGGTCGGTATTTCCCGGGATGGCCGCTGGAAGGTTTTCGCCTTCCAGCTGGCGCGCTTCCACGGCGACATGGCTCTGCGTGAAGGTGGCCTTGAGCATCGGTACGTCATAGACGGTGAAGCGAAACTCGTCCGGGGCAATGTCATCGACATGCTCGATGATGAACGAAGGCAGGGTCAGGCCGTACTGCACCACCAGACGGTTGCGGCGCTTGCGTATTTCGCTGACCAGCGCTTCGATCTGTGCGCTGTCCTGACCGGGGTGGAATTGCAGCACAAACTGGCGGCTGGGCGAAAAAGTACGCAGGTCTTCCTTGCCGTTCATTTCTGGCGCCACAGCGGCTGTACGTTGCTCATCGGCCTTGGGTTTTGCTCGTTGCAACTGCAGCAGTCCACCGGCACCGCAGATGATCGCGATGGTAATGAAAACACCGGTCGGCATTCCCGGCAGGGCCGCGAAGCCGAGCATGGCCACCGAGGCGATGATCCAGGCCTTGGGCTGGCTGGTGATCTGCTCGGCGATCTCGCGGCCAATGTTGGCTTCCACACCCGCCTCGGTGTTGGGCACGCGGGTGATGATCATGCCGCTGGTCACGGAAATCAGCAGCGCAGGAATCTGCGCGATCAGGCCGTCACCGATGGTCAGCACGGTATACAGCTGCAAGGCGTCGCCTGCCGCCATGTTGTGTTGCAGCACGCCGATGGAAATGCCGCCGATCATGTTGATGGCAACGATGATCAGGCTGGCGATCGCATCGCCGTTGACGAACTTCATGGCGCCATCCATCGCACCGAACAACTGGCTTTCCTTGTTCAGTTCAGCGCGTCGTTTGCGGGCCTCGTGGACGGTGATCAGGTTGGCACGCAGGTCACTGTCGATGGACATCTGCTTGCCGGGCATCGCGTCCAGGGTAAAACGCGCACCGACTTCGGCGACCCGTTCCGAGCCTTTGGTAATCACTAGAAAGTTGACCACCGTCAGGATCAGGAAGATCACCAGACCCACCGCCAGATTGCCGCCCACCACGAACTGCCCGAACGCCTCGACGATGTGTCCGGCGTCCTGGTTGAGCAGAATCAACCGCGTGGTGGAAACCGACAGGGCCAGACGAAACATCGTGGTCAGCAGCAGCACGGCAGGGAAGGTCGAGAACGCCAGTGGCCTTGGCAGGTGCATCGCCAGCATGATCAGCAGGCAGGAAATACAGATGTTCACGGCGATCAGCACGTCGATCAACCCGGTGGGCAGCGGCGTGATCATCATGAACACGATGGCGATCACAAAAAACGCACCGACCAGTTCCGAGCGGCGCATGGCCGACAGCGCGACCATGTTCAGAAAGTTGATGACCCGGTTCATCAGGCAAGCCCCTCGTATAGTTGCTTCTGTTCCTTATGCGTAAGCTCGGCCATCAGCGTGAGTAGATTATTCAGCGCGGCCTGGCGGCTTTTCAGGTCCCGCCAGAGCAGGATCGGCAGTTGCATCAGCATCGGCCGCAGGCCATTGAGAAACGCCAACTGGTGTTCGAGTTTGTTGCCCCCGATGTGCTGGGTCAGCTGCAAGGTCTGATTCACGTTCATGCCATTGGCCGTCAGGGTCAGCATGTGTTTGAGGAAGGCCGGAGGGTCCACGGTCAGTTTGGGATTCTTTTTGCGCATGCGTCCCAGCAGGTGTTCGCAACCGCGCAGCAACGTAGTGACATGGCGCGCGGTGGTCAGGCCATGCATCAGCGTGCGCAGTTGTTCATGGGAAGCCGACGGGGTAATCGCCGAAAGATCGTCGGCGATGGCTCTACGCATGTCGCGCAGGTTCAGGTCGAACTCGCCGGGTTCCTGTTGCTCGCCGATCAGGGCTTCGATCAAACCCGTGACGTTGGGTTGTCCCGACACCGCTACGCCATACAGATTGCGCAAGGCAGTGCGGCGCTTGTTATCGATGTTCTGGCGCCCGAAGGCTCTTGCGGTATTGATACCGGCGCGGGCGCGCGGACCGAATCGGCGGCGCAGATGTTTAAGCGTCTGGGTCAGCGCTGCATATTCTTCTTCAGCCCCATCGTCTTCTGCCTGTTTGCGCGCTGCCTGCAACACAACGTGAGCCTTGGCAGCGTCGCCGTCAGCGAATTCCAGAACCTGTTCCAGATCGGCGTCGTTGTCCTGCAGCAGTTTTTTGCGCAGCAGTCTGGCGGCGTTATCCAGCCCGGTGTCGCTGGTGCTCATCAGCAACTGATAAAGCTCGCCCAGTTTGACGGCCCGCGACTGCAGCGCGTTCCTGCTCGCGATCAGCTCTCGCTCACGCAGTATCCGGCTGTGCTGCACCAGCGCTGCGGCGAAGCGCGAGACCTGCAGTGACGAGGTGCCTTTTTCATCAGGCAACCCGCTGCCGGGAATCGCTCGCGCAGCCGGTGTGATGGCGCGGATTGGCGCTACCGGACGAATGGGTAATGTAGGCGGGGCGACGATTTTCATAGGACGATTCTGGGCCTGGTCATGACCGCTGAGTGGGTCATTGACGCGGTTCGGTTCCCTGATGCCGAAGGCTTATGCGTTTGTGCCAAAAGCTGCAGAGCCAAAAACCGTGTTGCGCAAAAAAATGTATTTCAAAGAATTTCAGATTTTAAAATAGTCTTATAAAACAGATATTTATAAATATTTTTTGGCTGGCATGGTTATCGCTATAGGGCTTGCACTCCATTAAATGAGGCAAGCCCATGCTCCCGAATCTTGTGATCCTTGATGTAACCGAACCACGCAAACCATCCTCGTCCGCTGGTATTCGTCAATTGACGGCCGATCAGATCCAGATGCTCAGGGCGTTCATTCAGAAGCGGGTAAAGAACGCCGATGATGTGGATGACATCCTGCAGTGTGTGTTTCTCGAAGCGTTACGCAATGAGCACAAGTTTCAGCACGCCAGCAAACCGCAAACCTGGTTGTGTGGCATTGCACTGAATCTGATCCGCAACCACTTCCGCAAAATGTATCGCCAGCCTTATCAGGAAAGCTGGGAAGACGACGTCCATACCGATCTGGAATGGCACGGCGATATTACTCATCAGGTAGACGGGCACCGGCAGTTGGCACGTGTCATAGAGGCCATCGATTGCTTGCCGACGAACATGCAGAAGGTCCTGGAAGTTTCGCTGGAAATGGACGGCAATTATCAGGAAACCGCCAACACGCTGGGTGTCCCGATCGGCACCGTCCGCTCACGGTTGTCCCGGGCACGGGTGCAGCTCAAGCAACAGATAGACCCGTTTGCCTGAGTGGTTATCTGTCTGGAACCAACTCGCACGCAAAACCACACAGTTGCCATCCCTCACCACTTGGATGGCAACCATGCGTATATCCAGTTCTCCCAGTCCTGCCCTCGGCAGCATCGTGAATCAACCCACCTCTGGCGAACTGGCTGCTGAGACGCCATTGGCCAAAGCCTCGCTCACGCAGAGCGGCGCAGGTGGTGGTCAGGCTTTTGTACAGTTCGGCCAGGCCAACGACAGCCCATCGTCCTTTTCGGGAACCGAGCAAAGCGGCTCATCGCTGATGAGTCTGCTGACTCGCAGCAGCAGTAGCGAAAGTACCTCAAGCGTCGATCAGGACAGTGATCAGGTGTCCCCGATGACGTCGGTCTCGTCAACCGCGAGCGCGTCACCCACGGCGGCCTCCAACCCGGCGAATGCACCGAGCGCGACCGATGCAGCGTTTCTCGATAACTCCGAATACTCTTCGCCCGAGGCGCTCAAGCGCTGGGAACCGATGGTTGCCAACCTGCCGCCCGAAGAGCGCGAGCAGGCCGCCAAAGAACTCAACCGGCCCATCGCCGCAGCCTGGATGGCCAGAGAGAATGGCCCCAACGCCGAAAAGGCGATGGCGTTCATCAATGCCAATCCTGCGTTGAAGACGGCGGTCGACGTCGGCAAGGACGGCGGTAATGCAGATGGCAAAATCACCAACAAAGACCTCAAGGCGTTCGCCAAAAACATGGAGAAGGCGGCCGACAATGCCGACAAAGACGTGGCCAAGTACATGGAAGACAACCCCGGCGCCGATCCTCAATCCCTTGAAATGGTGCGCAGCGCAGCGGTGATGCGCGCCAATATGCCGTTGGCCACGGCTGCCGACCCTCATCATGCAGTCGGGGCGGCGGACAAGACCGATGTCGATGGCAATGTCAGCGCCGAGGGTCTGAAAGCGCTGATTAAAAGTAACCCCGGGTTGTCAGGTACGCTCAAACAGTCGTCCAACATGTGGTCGCAGGCGGGCTTCCTCAGCCAGGTGGATGAAGCCGGTCTGACCGGGCGCAAGAAGGCTGCGCATAGTCCCGACCAGGTGTTCGATGCGTCCAATATGAGCGAGTGGATCAGAAAGAGCGCTCCCAAAAATGGTGGCCAGTTCGCCAGCATGCTCAGCGACGCCGCGACGTTGAATTCGGTAGCCGGTATCGATATCAGCAAACTCAACGCCCAGGTTTTCGAGAAGCCCAAGGCTTACACCGGCGCGCAGAAGGCCGCTGTGATGATCAAGTTGCAGCAGACTCAGCAGAGCGTGATAGCCGGGCGGGATTTGCGCAATACCGAGAAGACCGAGGCGGGCCTTAACGAGCGAATCGCTCAGTTGCAAGCCGATCCCGACGTTCAGGAGTACCTCAACAAAAGCATTCCCGAACAGGAGCGCAGCCTGGTTCGCAGCGATTCGGCGCTGCAGAAGGCCGTGACTGAGCAGGCTCAAAACGTCAACAGCGGGAAGGCCTTGCAAACCGACCTGGCAACCGCAGACAAGGCCGTCGACAAACACAACCCCGACCCCGATTACAGCGGCGCCATCACCGGCCTGTCGGCTCAACTGCAACTGCAAAAAGACCTGTTTCCCGATGCCCAGGTGCCCACTGCCCAGCAAGTATTCAACAACCAGCCTGATGAAGTGCAAACGAAGATTGCCGATTCCTACGTTCGCAACTTCAGCGAGGGGGGCGCTCTGAAACAACTGCTTGGCCAGAAAAAGTCTGACGCCGGTGAGTCTCTGCAAACCGCAGATAACCAGAAAGCGGCGTATGAAAGCGTGCTGCCCGCTGATTTCGTTAATGGTGAGCGTGAGAGCTACACGGCCAGCACCTTGTCCGAACTGCAGAACTCCAAAAAAGGCCGCAAGTTGCTGGAGGGCAAGACCGATGAAGAGGGTGGCCCTTCGCTGGCCGAGCAGCTCGCCGAGCAAGGTATCGGAGGCAAGGCATTCAATTCGGTCATGGGCTTCGCGTCAGTGTCTGACAGGCTCGCCAGCGGCGACAAGCTGGGCGCGGCTCAGAGCATCATCGACAGCTCCAGGTTGGGTGCGGAGGCAATCAAGGGCGGCATAGACACCGGCGCGAAAATGATGGGCCGCGAGGCGTCCGCCGGCCTTGGTCGTCTGGGCGGACAGATGATCGGCCGCGCTGTCGGCCTGGTTGCCGGCGAAGCCACAGGACTTGCCGCAGGCGCAGCGCTGGGCGCTGCAATCCCGGTGATCGGCTGGGCCATCGACGGCGCCATGGCTTTGGGTTTTGGTATTTCGGCGATTATCGACGCAGTCAAAAAGCACAAGGCACAGAAGGCGTTTGATCATAACGTTGACCCGGTGCTGGATCAGTTCGGGATTGACAGGGCGCATTGATAGCAGGGAAGAGGTTGAACTCTTTTTCAAGCCTCTTCCTCTTGTGCTGTGTATGAGGTGCTTGTATTGTTCCGCCCGTCTTCAATCCTAGGGTTTTTTACTTGCCAGGAAAGTATTGGCATGTTGATGCCGAGGTTGAGGAACACGTTGCCCATAGGCAGCGGTTGGCAAGTTTATCCAGTGTCGCGTTCGGACCCATCAGGCACCTACTCAAAAATAATTCAAAAGCCCGCGGTGAGCGGGCTTTTTCATATTGATTGCTCCTGCGTTGTCGTGCGTAGGCAGAGACCGTCTGTTTATCCTCATTCGTGATGCGCGCGAGCAGGTTCCTCGCCAACGGGCTTATCACAAGACCACTCATCGCCCTCTACCCAGTCGGTGATAAAGGCTCCGGAGAAAGCGGTTGGAGAGCAAAAAACCGATCAGAGGCTGATTCAGCATTCAGGCTGCGGCGCTCAGTACTGTTCCGGCTTTTAATGAACTGCTAAACACCCCTGAAATAGAAAACGCCCGATGCGGTGCATCGAGCGTTTTAAGTGTGAAACAGGTATAAATCTATCTCAGGACCACACAGGTAATAAGGGCAGTGAGTGTGTCAGCTATTTAGCCCCGATTTCAGTTTCGCGCCCTGAGCGCCGGATTTTCCGGGTCATAGCCTCTTTCTGCCAGCGCCATTTTGAGTCTGTTCTCCATGGGGCCCTGGCCTTTCAAGGCATCCATGATAACGTGTGTTCTCGCCTGTCCGTGGCTGGAAGGCTGCCCTTCAACCGACTCGGCATAAGAAAGACCGAGACCCGTCGACTGCATGCTTAGCGGTGTATGTTCGACGAATCCTTCAGGAGGGATACCGCTCAGCTTTTTCAGCTTTTCGCCCAGTTTTACTGCTTTTGCAAGATCACCATTTATGTAAAGAATGGCAGAGTCAGTTTGCTGGCCATATTTTGCCGGACCGACGACTTTACCTTGTGTCACAGATTTGTGCTTGTCCATCAGGGTTGCCATTGCGAGGGCCAACTGCGCTCCATATTTAGGTTCTACACCAATGGTAAGTCGTCCCGAGTTTGTCTCAGGTGCGCGTTGGTCTTTAGGAACCATTCTAAAAAAGCCGGTTCTGGCATTTCTGTCTTCAGCGATGTATCGGCCCAGATCAAGCTCTTCCTCTTCCCGATCATCATGGATCTGCGGGCGTATGATAAGGTTTTTCTTGTTATCGAGAGCCTGTAGCGTTTCCAGGTAATGTTCTTGCTCTGCCGCATTCATAGGCGTTGTGTCTGGCGTGTCCCTCTTGTAGATCATGTAGATACCGATTTCGGTATCGCGCCCGAGCGCCTCAGCTTTTTCAGCCCATTGCTGGAAGCTGGCAAATGTCTGTTTTGATGTCAGTCGGCTGTCGGCAGCCTTGATTGCGGCGCCCACAGCGCTACTTCCGCCCTTCTCCAGATCGAAGCGTCTGCCCAACATTCTGTCCAGGCGTGGAACTGCCGCCGCTTTCTCGTTGAGTACCTGGGCTATTTGGGCACGCTGGCTTTGTCCGCCAATAAGATGCGCTGCGCCTTTGAAGAACTTGTCTGCTTTGGACTGTTGATCGGGTCTGAGGACCGCGATTGAGCCGTCAGCGGCCGCACGAATCTCGTAACGCTTGCCGTTGACTTCCAACTGACCCTCGGATTTGATTGCCTGAATATCAACGTTTGAATGTCTGAGCGCTTCTACGCTGGAGAAGCGTGCATGGATAGGGTTCACTAAAAGCTCCTTACGCTAAGCAAGAGTAGTTGAAATACGTCGGAAGATTGAAAGCGCGGTCACGTGCGGGCTTCTCGCCAACACTTCATCCATTCGACCAATCCTGCAATTTCGAGCTTCAGCATCTCCACGCTGACTTTTTCCCGCGGGATGCTTTGGTAAGCGTGGTACAGGCCGCTTTGCTCATCCCAGCCAATGCCGGGGCCGGCATTCACAAGGGGGTTGAGAGCGCCAGCCAACAGGCGCTGCAAGGGTAGATCCTCGTGTGGCTCAAGCAGACCAATCAGCAACAAACGTTGATGCGTGTCGTCGCGCAACAGCGTCAGAGCGAATGCCTTGTCGATGATCATGTTGCACGCACCCTTATCGTCAAACGCCAAGGCGGGCATCTCCATGCATCTTGAAAAGTCATCAAGCAACGTTTTGTAGAAAAGGCTACTCATAATCGGTTCGCCACTGTGGATTTGTCGGGTGGGTGGCAAATTTTCCCGATAAGGTTCCATGCGCGTACAGAAACGTCAGGCAGACGCCCTGTCAGTGCTTACGTTTCGAAAGGTTCAAGTGATTAGCGGAGCGGCATTTGGAGGTCTTCGCCCACTGCTCATCGAAGGCATGTGTGTAACGACGAATGTTTAATGCAGGAAGGCTTTGCTGGACGTTTAGCACTCTATTCCGAGAAAGAGGCGGAAGAGCGAGGATTGGATCAAGGCACTTTCCACCAGACGAAAAAAAAGACCTTGAATTTCAAGGTCTTTTTTAAAGGTGGTGCCCCGAGGGGGAATCTTAATAGGTCGCACAAATAATTGCTATAAGTTGCATGTGGCTGCAACATCTTGTTCTGTAAGGTTTTAATGCAATTGCAGGTGTGCAGGTGGCGGCATCTGGTTGCATTGGCGTGGTACTCTTTACGCCATTTTTACGCCAATAGGGTAACGATGTGGCCTCATACAGAAAGCGAAGTGGGGGATGGCGAGCCGAGGTAGTCAAGCTGGGGATTCGGGACTCACAGACCTTCCCGACAAAGGCAACTGCTGTGGCATGGGCAACGCATCGTGAAGCAGAAATTCTGGCGGGAGCTGGCAAGCCAAAAGCTGGCAACCAAATGACGCTATCAGAGGCTCTGAGGCGATACAAGCGTGATGTATCTCCGACGAAGGCTGGGCAGCGATGGGAAGAACTGCGCCTGGATAAGATGGACAACGAGCTTACGTTTGTGGGTGAATTGATCGGGGACGTCACCGCTGATCAGATTGCGGAGTGGCGTGACCTTCGGTTGAAAAAGGTGGCCAGCCCTTCTGTAAGGCGCGATATGACTCTGCTGTCCTCTGTATTCGAGATCGCCAAGCGAGAGTGGAAGTGCTGCACAATTAATCCTGTGCGCGAGGTCAAGCGCCCAAGCAACGGTCGGCGCAGAGATCGCCGCGTATCAGCTTTGGAAGAGATTGTTCTCATTAATCGGTTGGGGTTTGTTGAGGGGCTGGCACCTACTACTTTGCAGCAGGAGCTGGCCTATGCCTTTTTGTTGGCACTTGAGACGGCCATGAGGCAGGGGGAGATTCTTGGCCTTAAGGTGAGAGACGTTCGACTGAAGGACCGATACGTTCATTTAGAAATGACCAAGAATGGAGAGAGCCGCAATGTCCCGCTAACAAGGCGTGCAGGGGAGTTGTTGCAAGTGCTGGTGGGTGAACGTGCTGGGGATAGTCAGGTTTTCAGGCTCAGCTCTGCGTCTGCTGATGCGATGTTTCGTAAGGTCAGAGATGAGTTGCATATCATTGATCTGCATTTCCATGACACCAGGCACGAAGCGACAACTCGGCTTGCTCGAAAAGTTGACGTCTTGGATCTCGCCCGTATTACAGGTCACAAAGACCCTCGTTCGTTGATGGTTTACTACAACGCCACGGCGGCCGAGATGGCCGCGCGGCTTGACTGATTGAGAAATTGATTACCATCAGGTGGACCGTTTCCGCTGCACCTACCCACGGTTGAATCACCAACTGTATAATCTTGCGTCGTGAAGATTATTATACTTCGCTCTCCGCATACCCCACCCCCCACCGCTGGTGCATCTAGGCGATGGGTGCCCAAGTGTAAGAGCAGCTCTCCACTCGGTCAGTCCTACGCGGGGCAACGCCTTGAAACAAAAACAAGCTTACTTCAATGTGTTCAAGGAGGCAGGTCATGATCTCTGAGCTGGAACTTAACTGTCCTTATATATTTCTGCCAGGGCAACACTTGCTACCCAATGTTCTAAGAAACCATAAACTCCGTTATAAAGCATTTTGCTTAGCTCTTGTTTTTCATTTTTTGGCTCAGCTAAGTTATCGTAAAAACCTTCATGTGCAACTGCATTTCTCACAGCATAGGCCGCAGCTACGGCTAGGTACAGAGATATTATTTTTCCACCGGGATTGTACCCCCCATCAGAGCCCTCAATAACTACTGTTGTACCATCAGAAAACCCTTGAATAGATTGCGCAATACTGCGCGAACATAGAAGAGAATACACCTTGCCTGAATTGTTTTTTGTAGTGAGCTCTTTGCCGGGTTCACGGTAAATGATTGAGCCATCTTTGTATTTCAATGGAGTGCTCGAAGTCTTGATATATTTTTCAGCAATCATCTCAAGGAGAGACCATTGTCTAAAAAATTTATAGGATCGATCTTTCTCGGTGATAGTTTGTACGTAAAGGCTAAGGACTAGTCGTGCGAATGGGTTTTTTTCTACTACTGGACGTAGCCTTTCAATTTGGTCTGCGTTCGAGTGCGGAAATAATGGCGCTAGTAAGTTTCCTCTGAAATCGTAGGTTGAGGGGTATAGTGCCCAGTTCAACGTGTCGCGATCAAGTAGTAGTGTTATAAATGGATAAGGCCTGTCGCCTCTGTCAAGTGCTAAAATGTCTCTCATGTAGTCTATTGTTCTCTTGGTATATGCAAGAGCGCTTTCTCTAGAGGCTGAAACGACATGATTAAAGTGCACGGCAAAGGTGGGTTGTGTTTCAAGCCATGGTCCATTTTTTCCATTCGCAAAAATATTTATTGTGTGATTTTCAAGCAAATATTTATCTATGGCTTCTAGTATTGGGAGATTGTTTAGTCCTTTTTCAATGGGCTTTATTGTGATTCCCTCTAGAGGTAGTGTGTTGTATATGTAGGCTCCTGCGCAAAATACCACTACTTGGAAGTTGCACTTGGCGATATCTCGGGTGTCTGCGTACAAAGGCGCACTGTTCGAAGCGGCTTGGTTATTTATTTTTTCTGCTCCAGCCGAATTCTCTAGCAAGGTGATGTCACCATTTGCAAAAGAAAAAAACTGCTTGATCACTAACCCATTATGGTTGGGGGAGCTAATGAAAAACTCGTCTTTCGGCTCACTACAGATATAAATGCAAAAAATATTATCATCATCGGCTCTCTCCAATCTAGCTTCAATACGCTCTCCGAGTCTTGAGCTTGATAAGATTGTCGAGAATATTACGTCTTCGCGGATGCGGCCTAAGCTGCTTATGTGAATTGTATAAAAAGGTATTTCTGGAACTACCTCGCCGTCTACTCCCACACAAATGGTTTTATCTTTAATGCTCGACTCTAATATTAAATTTGCCATTTTGATTCCTTTCAGTAGAGGGTGTGGCAGTAATATTCATTCCTTGAATGATCTGATTTTTCGCTGCCATGATTCTTTGTACTGCTCACGTCGGTATAACAGGTATATCACCCAAATTCACCAACCGTTTGCTTTGTTGCTGCCCGACCTGAAATGCCCTGTCGATTTTTCGGTCCGGCTCAAGTCATAGCTTACCGGCCTTTGGATACCACAGTACTTTACTTCGATCAGCAGTGTCCATCGTGCCATCACCACCGATGTCGGTGATGATGATAAATCTTCTTATTTAGCGGTTTATTTTGGACGGGCTCGATGGAACAGACTGTTCAAATCCAAGCGATTCCGTAATTAATCATGCGGCCTTGCGAGGGCTCCGGGCGCTAGGTAGTTTGGCCCGATTTTGGCGCGCCCATTTGATCACTTCACCTGCGAACCATCGTTTAACCGCTTTCGTTCCTTTGCCTGAAGCGCATGGCTGCAATGCCTCAGGAAATCCAGGGCGAACCACCACGCGCCTTTCCACCGTGTATTGAGATAGCTTTAAGTATTGGGCGATGTCTTCGAAGGTCCATAATTCATCATCTATTGAAACCCTCGGAGCACGCAGCTCAACCACAATAGCGCGTAGAGTGACGAGCAGTTCAGCGCTGTCAGCGTCGATGTTTAGGTCTTTCATAACGTCGTCCCGCTCTGCTTCATGAAGGTGATCCAGTGTGTTTTCTCGCGCTTGCCGGACTTGTGACCAAACAGTGGTTTCTGATTGGTCAATGCCAGCAGCTCGCTCACCGACACTTGGGTCTCGGCCCACTTAAAAATCAACACGCCATCGGTGGCCAACACTCGAAAGCACTCGGTGAAACCCTTCGATATGTCCTCGCGCCAGTCCTTTGTCAGTACGCCGTACTTGGCGCGCATCCAGCTGTCGACTCCAGCGCGCGTCAGATGTGGTGGATCGAACACGACAAGCTTGAAAGTCCCGTCTTCGAATGGAAGCGAGCGGAAATCCATTACGACATTGGGCTTAACCTTCAGAACTCGGCCGTCGCACAAGACATGTTCTTCGTCGCGGATATCGCCAAACAAAACTGACTGATTGGCCTTATCGAACCAGAACATACGACTTCCGCAGCATGGGTCCAGAACTTTCGCTATTGTGCTCATTGTCGTGTCTCCAACCGCTCATCTACATCCGTCTCGGCTGATTGGGCATGGCGGTAAAGCGGCTCTATCCGAAAGCCGCGCTGTTCAGCAGCCTTTGCGGTTTCGCGGCCTCTCACAGTCTTGCACCAGCTTCCATTAGTGGTGCGCACATCCCAAGCCACCGGCTCGCCGTGCAGATCGGCTGATTCGATTGTGACTTGTCTGGTTATCCCCTCAAGCGCTTGTTCAACACGCGTCATCAGATGCGGACCGAGCTTGGCTTTGTTGAAAGCCAACATCAGTTCCATCGGATCAGCGCCCCGTTGATGCAGCATCATGGCGAAGTTCGCTATGTCTTCGAAGTTGCCAGCATTGCCCTTGCGAATATGCTCAACCATCAGCTCGGCCAGTTCCTTGTCCTGTACCCATGACTCACTCCAGCCATGACGACCTTTGGCGCGGGCCTCGGCAAGCTTAGTTTTCATTGCGGCAGCGAACGTATCAACAGCTTGATTATCAGGGTGCTGGTTGACCTGCGCTGGAAATGGGCGGCCACAAAAAGCGTCCAGATCTGCAAGATACTGGGCAGCGTCCTGGGTCTCGATGCGCTCGATCAGCGAGCGCGACCTGCCAAGAATGGCTACGGCTTCACTCAAGAGCGTCAGGGTTTCGGTAAGCTGTCTGCGCGCTCTGTCACGTGCTCCTGTGCGGCTCATGCTGCCTCCCTGCAAAGTTCGATCTGCCGCCATGGGTCGTTTGCTTTGGCAATTGCGGCCATCGGCGGAGGGCTGACGCTGTTGCCGCACATGTGGACCTGCTGGGTTTTGGTGAATGGCTTGCCGTCGGCGCCGTGTGTGATGACGTAGTCGGCGGGAAAGCCTTGCGCCTTGTACAGCTCGGACGGCTTGAGCATCCGCAGGCAGATGTCGACGATCACGTAGGGCGTGCCCTTGAACATGACGGTGACCAGTGCCAAGCGATCCTTGGTTGTGATCGTTGGTGCTGGTTCGCCTGCGCTGCTGACGTTCTCGGTCCCGTAATAGCTGATCAGAAATGCTGCGACACGAAGTGCGCCTTCCTCATGTTCTGGGGAGAGCCTGAGCGATACGACTGAGCTTTTCCCGCCGCCAGCCGTAACGGTAGGCGCAGGTTCATCCAGTGGCTGGCCCACGCTGGCACCGAACTGCCTTTCCATGAAAGCCGTGACCAGTCCGTGGTGCTGCCCGCCGGCGCTTATCGTGTGTAGCGGATCATTCACGTCTCGTGCATCACAGTTGCCGCGCAGATGAACCAGGTTCGCCACTGCAAGTTGCTGCTGGCTGCCGGAATTGGTCACCGTAGTCATCGGATCGCGAATGTCTTTGGCGTGAGTGGTGTTGAACCCGCCGTTGGCTTGGATCATCACCGCAGCGCTGACCGACTGGCCACCACCGCTTGCTGTAACAGTGCCGACCGGGCCAAGGATGTCGTTCACGCCATGGGAGCGGCGTTTGGTTGCACCAGTTCCTTCGCCGTGGCCTGCCTGGACTATGCACGCCGATGCGAGGGCATGCTTGACACCTCCCGCTACTACAGTGCCCAAAGGCTGATCGATTCCTGGCACGCGAGGCTTCTGGCCTTCATGCTCGCCGTAACCAGACTGGATAAGGGTTGGGCTGATCAGCGTCAGTTCGCCACGGTTGGCGCAGGTGATTGTAGGTAATGGCTCCAGCGGATCGTTGATGCGGTCGCTGCCTTGGTGGGTTGCTGGTGCGATGACAGGGCTGACCACAGAGAACGCGCCTCCCTTTGGATAGGAGGTGATCGTGCGCAGCGGCGCACTTGAGGGCTGCACATTCCCGACCGACCAGTTCGCAATCGGGACGATGAACGGGGCCGGGTTATCGATGACGAACTTCTTCATACCTTTCACGACTCGGCGCAGTGTGGCTGAGGCCAAATCCTTCTTGCGTCCGAATATGCTTTTGCCCAAGTCGGTAAAGTCGATGCATTCTGCGGCGGTCTTCCAAGGCTTTTGGCCTTTGGCGGGACGCTTGGCGTGGGTCGGCTCTGGCCACACGATTGGCAGGCCATCGCAGCGGGCAATCATGAACAGGCGTTCCCGGCTGGTCGGCGCGCCGAAGTCGCACGCTCGGATCACACGCCATTCGACCGAATAACCCAGGCGCTCCAGCTCGGCGACGAACACGGCCCATGTCTTGCCGCGCTTGGCCTTTAAGGAACGAACATGACTCAAGTAACTGGCAACAACGAAACCACTCCGCTGCCGTCGTGGATTGTCCTGACGGATTCAGGCGCGATCATCACGCTGAAGTACCCGGTGGAAATCAACACCGTGAAAGTCGACAAGGTAACAATGCGCGCACCTTGCGTCAGGGATACCCGCGCTGCAGCGGCCGCTGCCAATGGCAGCCCCGAGGCCCACGAACTCCACTTGTTCTGCAGCCTGATCGAGGCTGGCCGGGACGATCTGGACCGAATGAAACAGCGCGATTATCGCCGCCTGCAGGAAGGCTATTTTCGCCTGGTCGAAGAGGATGAATTGTAATCCCGAGACCATGAGACAGGCGGCGCGCAAGTTGGCAGCGGAGACGGGCTTTTCCGCTGCTGAGATCGAGGCAATGCCTTTCAATCGAATGTTGTGGTGGATCATGGATTGATCCCCCTTTGAACGCCTCGGGTGGTCTATGAGTGATAGTTTGAAGCTGGGCCTTGTCATCGGTGGCGCGGTCAGTGCAACCGTAGGCAAGGCCTTCAAGGACGTTGAGAGCCGTATCAAGGCGCTGGACGACAAAGGTGCCAAGGCTCGCGTCCTGCAGAGCACGATTGGCGAAACGATCAAGTTGCGCGAGGAGTGGCGCAAAGCCCATGCAACGGGCCAGGCCGGTGCGACCGCGTTACTGTCACGTTTGAATTCGAACCTCGATAGCCTCAAGGCGCAGGGCGTCGAGGTCGGACGGCTGAGCAAAGCCTATAAGGAAATGGGGCGCACGGCTCGTTCTGCGGAGTTGCAGGCCAAAGGCCGACGGCAGATGAGCGAGGGACGGGAGACGGTCAAAAGCTCGGTCGGGCAAGCCGTAGTAGCGACCGGGGCCTTGGCGATCCCGACGAAAGTCAGCGCGGACTTCGGGGCGATTGTTCGCGACATTGCGATCAAGGCTGGTATTGCCAACAAACCGCAAGAAGCGGAGATGTCACGAACCATCATCACGACCGCCCGTGATACCGGCATGGAGCGCAATCAAGTCGCTGACGTAGTCAACCAACTGGTCGGTGCCGGTATGGAACTGAGCAAGGCGCTGGAGTACGCACCGGTTGCCGCCAAATTCGTGGTCGGTCAGGGTTCCGAAGGGACCGACACAGCGAAGATGATCAACGCCTTGGGGCAAAACGCCAAGATCACCGACGCCAAGGAAATGCAGCAGGCTCTGGAGGCCATCGCCTACCAAGGGCAGGCGGGCAGTTTCGAAGCCTCCGACATGGCAAAGTGGTTTCCCGAACTGTTGGCCAACATGGGCAGTATTGGTATCACCGGCATGGACGCAGTGACGCAGCTCGGTGCAATGCTGCAGGTCCAGATGAAGACGGCGGGCAGCTCTGACGAGGCGGCCAACAACCTGAAAAACTGGATGGGCAAAATCGGTGCTTCGGATACGGTCGATGCCTACAAAAAGGCCGGTATCGATTACGAAGGCTCGATGCAAACCGGCCTGCAGAAAGGCATGTCCACGCTGGAGTCCAGCATGGCGCTGGCCCAGCAGTACATCCAGAAGACGGACCCGAAAAAGGCCGAAGCAATGGCGGCCGCCACGTCCAAAATCAGCAAGGAAACAGATCCGGCTAAAGCCAAAGCGATGATGGAATCGCTGTCGCAGGCTTTGAAAACCGGCGACATCTTTGCGGACATGCAGGTCAAGGCGGCGCTTACCGCGTACCTGCAGAACAAGCAGCTGTACAACGATCTGAAATCGCAGTCCCGCAACGCGTCGGGCATTCTCGACAAGAACCTGGCCGAGCGCCGGGAAGGCTCGTCGCAGAAGTGGGCCGAGCTTTCACAGGCCGCCAACGATGCCATGCGCAGCGTGGGCGATGCGATCAGACCGGCAACCGATGCCGTGGCGCAAGGTTTGACGACCGTAGCCCAAGGCATCACCACCGTCAGCGACAAGATGCCGAACCTGGCTATGGGACTGACGGGGGCCATAGGTGCTCTGCTGGTTGCGAAATCAGCCTTCGGTGCATTCAAAATCGGCAAGGGCCTGATGAACCTTGCCAGAGGGACGGTCGGCGGCGGAGCTGGGAAGGTCCAGCAAGTTTTTGTGACCAACGCAAAAGCTGCAGGTGTTGGCAGTACCGCAGGGGCCGCGCCTGGTGCTGCAGCCGCTGGGCGCAAAGCGCGTGTCGCTGCGCTGCTGGGCGTTGGCCTGACAGTGGCGTCCAAAGCCGGTGCGAAGCTGGTCGACAAGGACAAGCCGGATGACGCCAAAGATGATGACGCCAAGAACGACGAGGCCAAAGGCGCTGATGCAGACGGTGAGGCCAAAAGGCCTAAAGGGCTGCTGGGGGTTGGGTTCACTGCGTTGGAGGCTTACCGCGAGACGCTGGAGACTGGTGCGGATTCAGATGGCGGTTCCAATGCTTCTGGCGAAGGGGGCGGCCTGCAGCGCGTCTTCGTGGTGAACGCCTCGGAGATAGGTGCCGGATCGGGTTTGCCGGGCCAGCGCGATACATCACGTAGAGGACGGCGATCAGCCCGCGCACGTCGTCGTGCAGGCGCTGGGTCTCGTGCGCCCGTCGTTTCACCGCGTCCAACTGGTGAACCGCGTAACAGGCCTGTTCCGCCGCGTCCGGTCGGTGAGCCGCGCATCCGTCCGATACTACCAAGCCCGCCCGGTGAGCCGCGCATCCGCCCGGTACCGCCAAGCCTGGCCGGTGAATCGCGTATTCGCCCGGTGCCACCCCGTCCGACCGATGCTCCTCGTATTCGTCCGGCCTCACGTATGCCCATCCCTGTGCCGCCGCTTCCTGCGGCTGCTGAACGAAGCATTATGCCTTTGCTGGGCAAGATGGCAGGCAAGGCCAAGGTTTTGCCTGGCGAAGCGGTAATCAGCGCTGGCCTGAAAGCGGTCGAGCTGTATCAGTCGGATGACCCTATCGAGAAAAAACTGGAAGGGGCTACCGAAGTTGCGGGCTCCGCGCTGGGCGGCTGGGGTGGTGCTGCGGCCGGTGCGGCGATTGGCACGATGATTTTGCCGGTCGTGGGCACGGCGATAGGCGCGGCCATTGGCGGTGCCCTGGGGTCTTGGGGCGGCGGTGAGGTCGGCGGCTTGTTGGGCAAAGAGCTGTTTGGCACGCCGGAGAAAGAGAACAAGCCGGTGTCGCTGCTGGCTGCGCCTTCGGTTCCGGTCGCGCTGCCCGGCCCGGTAGTACCCACGCTGGGTGCGACGGCCAAGGCTTTCGACAACGACCGGGTGCCGCTGATGGCTCGAGGGCCAGCTCCAGCGCTGGCTCCTACCGGGCCATTGATGGGGGACGTAGGGCGGGCCATGACGGAAAAGCCAGCACTGAGTCCTGCCGCGCCGATTGTCATCAAGCCCGAAGCACCCAAGATGCCGACACCCAAGTACGAACAGCAGGTTTCGATAAATGCCCCAATAACACTGACCGTTCAAGGTGATGTGAAAGATCCGCAGCAGCTGATGCGAGATCTGGAGCCGATGATTCAGCGAGCTATGCGCGACTCGGCGCAGCAGTCGCAACGGTCGAATCTGTTTGATGCTCCGCACGTCGAGTAGGGGGATATATGGCTTATATGGAACAACTGCAGTCGGGTATGAAGTACCTGGTGGCGGCAGGTGAGTCAGGTCGTCGCGATCTGGACGGCATGCTTTCGCCGGTCAATGGCGCGATCAGCGAAATCAGTGGTGCGACCGCCGAACTTGAGGGCCTGCCCATCGTAGGCCCCGCAACCGGGGCCAAGCTTCAACGCGTGATGCGGGGTGTCAATGCGGCCCAGGCGAAGGTCGGGGCTGTGGTGTCGACATACAGTCGTGCATCAAGGGCGGCGACGCAGATTGACGAGCGCTTGGGAGTGCTCAAAGAGCAGGCAGCAAAAGCCGGGACAGCCATCAACAAGGTGGCTGGCAGTATCAGTCCCGCGCTGGCCAACGTGGTGCCCAGTTCGTCATTTGCCGCGCAGAAAACCCCGGCTGTCGAAGCGGTCAAACCGTTTGAGCATCTTCTGATCTTGCAGCCGCTGAGCGCGAAAGCCGAGCCGTACTACTTCAATCTGGACACCGCTGCGTTCGACGAACTGAGCCGTTCCAGTGAGTTTCGCTGGGCATCGCAAGAGCGTCTCACGCGTCGACCGGCACAGCAGAACATCGGTATGGGTGATGAGTCACTGACGCTCAAGGGGGCGGTGTTCCCCAACGTCAAAGGCGGGATCAAACAGCTCGATACTTTGCGTGGCATCGCAGGTCTGGGCGTGCCTCTGGCGCTGACCACAGGGTATGGGGCCGTGCTGGGTAACTGGTGCTTGAAGAAAATTCAGGAAGACCAGAGCGCTCTGATGCAAGGGGGTATCCCTCGCAAGCAGGCGTTCACGCTGGAGTTCACACGCTATGGCGACGATATGCAGAACGTCTGACGGGGATATCCTCGATACCCTTTGTTTCAACCACTACGGCCACTTAAACGGCTCTGTGGAGGCAGTGCTTGATGCCAATCAGGGCCTGGCTGATGAGGCTCAACCCTTTCGGGTGGGGCTGATCATCACTCTGCCAGACCTTCCCGCATCCTCCGACGAAACTGTAATGCTCTGGGGCTGACCTCGGTGTTACGCGTAACGAACCTTTCCTTTTGCCCAGCCCCGTCTAGTGCGGGGCTTTCTTTTGGTGTCTGCGCATGAAACCCACTTTCCGGATCGTTGCCGACGGCACCGACATTACGGCGCTCATCAACGACCGATTGATCCAGCTGCGTACCACTGACAAGCCCGACATGGACTCAGACGAATTCGAGCTGCGCATTGATGATCGCGACGGTGCAGTGGCGTTGCCATCGAGGGGCGCCGATGTTGAGGTTTATCTGGGCTATGACGGCCAGAAGCTGACCAAGATCGGTCTTTACACCATTGACGAGATAGAGGTGTCTGGTCCTCCCGACACAATGGTCATCAAAGGCAAGGCCAGCAGCATGCGTGGAAGTGGTAAGACCACGCGCAGCGGTAGCTGGGAGGATGTGCCGTTGTCCAAGATTGTCAGCGACATTGCCGCACGCAATGGCTGGGCCTCAGCCTGCAACGTAGCGACAAAGGTCCCACGGGCTGACCAGCTCAACGAGTCGGATTACCACTTCATCACACGGCTGGCAAAAAAGTACGACTGCACTGCCAAGGTTGCCGACGGCAAATTGCTCGTTATGCCCAGGCAAAACGGAGTCAGCGCGTCCGGTAAAGCGTTTGGCGTTCTGGCCATCACGCGCCAAGACGTCAGCCGATGGCAGTTCAGACTGGGTGATCGTTCGACACACAAAGCCGTGTCGACGAAGCATCAGGACAAGAAGACCGGGAAGCTCCAGATCGTGAGCCTCAACAACGACACGGCCCCAGACGGTCTCCCGCCTGTTCATACCGACCGGCATATCTACCCCAACAAAACTGCAGCGGAGCAGGCCGCGAAAGCGCGTCTTGCTGCTTTCAATCGCAGCACTGCAGGCATCCGTCTTGAAATGGTCGGGCGTACTGACCTTTTCGCGGAGCGCATGATCAGCGTGCAGGGGTTCAAGGAGGGGCTTGATGGCGAGTACCTGACCGATTCGGTCGAACAGGTATTTACCCAAGCTGGCTGGTCCACCACGGCCGAGTGCAATGGTGGCAACAAGGGCAAGGCAAAAGCCAAAGGCAAAAAGAAAGCGAAAAAACCAGTCAAGGTCGTGCAGCTCTGACCATCACCTCCATCACCTCCATCACCTCCATCACCTCCATCACCTCCATCACAAATCACCCCTATTCAGGAGATATCTGAATGTCGATTACTGTGCAGCAATTGCTGCAGATCCTCCCCAACGCCAGCTCCCGAGCTGGCGTTTTTGTTCCTGTCTTAAACGTTGCAATGAGCAAATATGGCATCGTCACGAAGCTGCGTATGGCGGCCTTCCTGGCGCAGGTGGGCCATGAGTCTGGCCAGCTTCGTTACGTGCGGGAATTAGGCAGTGATGCCTACCTCGAAAAATACGATACCGGACGGCTCGCCGAACGCTTGGGCAACACGCCAGAGGACGACGGCGACGGTCAGTTATATCGGGGCAGGGGGCTTATTCAAATTACCGGACGGGCGAACTACGCGGAGTGCGGCGAGGCATTGGGCCTGGATCTGCTACAGCAACCTGAACTCCTCGAGCGTCCGGAGCATGCCGCCATGTCAGCTGCTTGGTTCTGGCACCGTGCTGGGCTTAATACCTTCGCAGATAGAGGCGACTTCCTGACAATTACCAAGCGGATCAACGGTGGCACCAATGGCCTTGCCGACCGTCAGGGGCTTTACGAGCGGGCCCTGAAGGTACTGGTCTGATTGAGCTGAAGAGATAACGCAGCAGATTGAAAAAGAGCGACCAGTCGAGATGCGCCAACATCGCGACTGGTCACTGTTCCCGCAGATTACCCCTGCAAGTCCAGCCAAGGCTCCCGCTTCGTGCACAAAGCGGAGCGAGCCTAGCACCTGTTTATATATACAGTAAAGGTCTTGCTATTTATGTCCACACCCATCGTCCCTTGGATGGGCGGCAAACGCCGCCTGGCCGACCGCCTCATCCCGCTTTTCCCACCCCATGAATGCTACGTCGAAGTGTTCGCTGGCGGTGCGGCCCTCTACTTCATGCGTCCCCAAGCCGCTCCCGTTGAAGTCTTGAACGACATCAACGGAGATCTGGTGACGCTTTATCGCGTCGTCCAAAACCACCTTGAAGAATTCGTCCGCCAGTTCAAATGGGCACTCAGCTCGCGCCAGGTGTTTGAGTGGCAGAAGATGACCCGCCCCGAAACCCTCACCGACATCCAGCGCGCCGCCCGGTTCTTCTACCTGCAGCACCATGCCTTCGCAGGCAAGGTCAGCGGCCAGACGTTCGGGACCGCAACGACGGGACCAGCTATCAACCTGCTGAGGATCGAGGAGAATCTTTCTGCGGCCTGGCAGCGGTTGTCAGGTACGTACGTGGAGAATCTGCCGTGGCTCGAATGTGCCGAGCGCTACGACCGGCCCCACACGTTCCACTACATGGACCCGCCGTACTGGCAGACGGCTGGGTATGGTGTGGATTTTCCGTTTGAGAACTATGAGCGGATGGCTGAGTTCATGCGGCGGTGTAAGGGGAAGGTGATGGTGAGCATCAACGATCACCCTGACATACGGCGGGTGTTTGAAGGCTTCCATTTTGAAACGGTCGACATTCGCTACAGCACGGCCAACCAGAGACAGGGAAAGGCTGATGTCAGTGGTGAGCTGATTATCATGAATTGGGAGCCTGCGGCGCTGGGGGGGTTATTCTGATTTTTGTCCGAGGTTGGCCACTAGTGACTGCACTTACGGCAAAGGTTAATGCTAGAGTATGGTTTTGCAAGCTGGTCATGGATGAACATATGGACGAATTTTGCACGCCCGAATCAAACAACAGTCCCACTTGGACCCTGCTTGATGTAATCATTTGGAAGGGATGGCCGGAGCGGTGGGGCGGGGGTCCCGGCTACTTGCGAAGATTTAAAGATGCTTGGCTGGTTCATAACAAATTATATATAAAGGCGGCGGCAGCCAAGTATTCGCTTCCTATTGAGTTGCTGGCAGGAGTATGTTGGATCGAAGTAGGTGGGGATCCAAATATTGTGGATAGGATTGGCTTCGAAGTCAGAACTTTTGACCGCTTGGGCAATGTGTCAAGCGTGCTGACTAATCCCCCAGCCAAGACCAGTTTTGGTTGGGTCAGCATCCAGCTTCGAACGGCAGCCATTACGTTAGGGATGAATCCCGATGAGATGGATTCCAGTCAGTTCCGGAGCTTGGCTAACTGTATTGAGATTGATGTTTATAACATTGATATTGCAGCAAAGCACATACGTATGCTCGCTGATTATGATCACTTTTCTATCATTGGAATAGAGGAGGCACGAATCATCGGTGCTAGGTATAATCGAGGAACGAGTTGGTCCTTGGATGAGATAAAAAAAGATATGAGTTATGGCAATTTCATCGTCAATTCCTGGCGTCATCTCAATCAGCTTATGATGTGATAAATATGAAAGCTAAAAGCGTATTGCTACGAGTGTTTTTATACGGTATTTATTTTTTCTGTTTGCTAATGTATGTGCTTTTTCAGGGTTCTGAATATGATTGGATGGACCCTAGTATGCTTGCGCCATCACCCGATCTCGCGCCATCACCTGACAATTTATCCTTCCCCATTCAAGATGAGTCTAATGATAGAGCGGTTTTTCGGGGCGTAGTTGCAACTATAGCTGTCGTTGTGCAGTTGGCTATTTTCTTTTTGCTTTCTCGAAAAGAAGCAATAGTTACAGTTATTCTACTTGGTGCTACTTTGCTTTTGTTTAGGTGATTCTAAAGTCCGCCCAGTTTTTGGGCGGACCTTTATTTGTTAAGCAATGCCATTGAGTCGATAATGCTTTTGATTACGCAAATGGTTTGTTTGCGGTTCTATCCCATCCCCCTGAAACGATACCAGCATTCCCTCCGTCGGCACGCCTTTGCTGAGAATATTCGAATTTTATGCGGCCATAATTGAGTGTAATCATTTCTACAGGAAAGCCAGCATGCTCCGCGCCATTGCCGCTAACGGTTGATATCAAAACTTCTTCAAGAACGATATCTAAATATTTAAATTTTTCGGTGCCTGCACGGTGTACGCGAATAGTTACTTTGTTGATGTGCGAGCCTCGGCAACAAAGTTCAAATAGTTTCGGTGTTGCTCTGTCTATATATTTACTCACTCTAAAGTCGCCCAGGGTCACGCCCCCTGCAGTCGCGCCGCCGCTAGAAGAGGCAGTTGTACTGATCGACTGAACCGCATCGTAATGATAGGACAACAGCTCTACCCAGCCCTTGTGGCCGTCATCCAGGGATTCGCCCTCTACACCGTCTACCTGCATAAATGCGTCAAAAGACATATCAGCTTCCTGCTTTAAAAAATTGAGTGCTTAGCCTAGCTTACGGAGCCCATCGTTTGCCAGCACGGTCTAAGCCAGCGCCCGGAGAACTAGCTGCAGATACCCCGTTTCATTTAGGCAGCGTCAACGTCGGGCCGGATAAGATCCTGCCCCTGATTCCGCATGTTGCCAACAGCCTTGCCAACCTTGTACCACTCGAATTCGTCAACTGGCGTGCAGCACTCCCGCGCAATTTCGGCTGCACGCGCTGGGTCAATTGCAGAGTCGGTCCATTCGCGGGCCAGTTCCGGACTGAGCACTAAAGGTCGCCGGTCATGGATGTCGACCATCCCCTGATCACTGGCGGCGGTTATGATCACGAATCCGTCGCCCTCGTGGGGCTCAAGACCTGGATGAACCTGGGCCAGGGCTGCGAAGAACATAGGTCTCTGGCTTTTGAGGCGGATGAAGTACGGCTGCTTCTTTTTTGGTTCCGCTGGATCTTTGACCCATTCAAACCAGCCATTTGCAGGTGCAAGAGCACGGCCGTGCGGCCAAAGCTCCTTGAAAAACTTGCCTGTCATGACGGTTTCGACTCGTGCATTGATTGGTGCGGGGCGTTTGCCCTTAGCCCAGAACGGTGCCCAGCCCCAGCGAACCTTGTCGACACTAAGTCCAGCCTCCGTCGGTCGAATGATCTCTACGCGAGTCGTCGGCGCGACGTTATATCGCTCTATCGGCCAAAGGTCATAGCCATTGATCACCAGCTGCTCTGGCGCAAGCTCCCTGAGGTAATGGTCCATCGATTCGTAGATCGAGTAGCGTCCGCACATGATGTCACCCGTAATGTCACTCGTCGAAAATGCCTGCCTATACGATTGACCGCACGCGGGCTGAAGAGTTAACTGTATATGCATACAGCAATCTCAATCGAAAGGTTTCCCACATGAGCGTAGTCATTCTCGGCCCATTGTCTGAAGGGGGCATCAAGCTTCCGCTTTACTCGTTTCAGGTGCCCGCAGGATTTGCTTCGCCCGCTGTCGATTACATCGAGAAGCACGTCTCACTGGATGAAATGGCCGAGGTTCGTGCGCCTCATGTGTATCTTGCGAAGATTTTGGGTGACAGCATGATAGGCGCGGGCATTTTCGATAGGGATCTGATCGTCGTCGACCGTAGCCGCAACGCGGAGCATGGGGAGATAGTCGTTGCAGCGTTGAATAACTCTGAGCCGATCTGCAAACGGCTCTTCATGATGGATGGAGTCGTCAAGCTCCAGTCTGAAAATGCCGCATATCCAGCTCGGCATATTCTGGAAGGTGACAACCTGGTCATTTGGGGCGTGGTGAATTACAGCATGCGCCGTCATGGAAAAGTGTGAGTCGGTTTTCGCGCTGATTGACTGCAACTGCTTTTATGCGAGCTGCGAGCGCGTCTTCCGTCCTGACTTGGAAAAGACCCCTATCGTGGTCCTTAGCAACAACGACGGATGCGTTATCGCCCGCAGCTACGACGCCAAGCCATTTGTGAAAATGGGGGCTCCGTATTTCCAGATCAAAGAGGTGCTGCGCCGCAATGGCATCAAGGTGTTCAGCAGCAACTACGCGCTTTAGTAAGTTAGGTGGAATGCTTCTGAGCTAGTCTGATTCTATTGACTTTCAGAGGGATCTCCCCATGACCTCTACTGCTTCGTATGTGCTGGTGCTGAGCCGCTATCCTAGTGCTCAAGAATGGCTGCAATTGCTTGGTAACCTGGGGCGTGCGCCTGCCACCCTGGACGCCTATGGTCGTGGTTTAGCGCATTACTTGCTTCACTGCGAAGCTTCTGGCCTGAAAGCTGAATCAGTCACGTTTGAGCA
Source organism: Pseudomonas sp. BS3767 (assembly GCF_900099665.1). Classification (NCBI taxonomy): domain Bacteria; kingdom Pseudomonadati; phylum Pseudomonadota; class Gammaproteobacteria; order Pseudomonadales; family Pseudomonadaceae; genus Pseudomonas; species Pseudomonas sp. BS3767. The sequence goes on from NZ_FNCX01000003.1 coordinate 438,323, forward strand.
GGTAACGCTCTACATACGTAGGCTGTTACCCGGCCAAGAAAATTCGGTGGCGAATTCAACCTTGCACCAACGGCTTACAGCGATCCGCTTGTGGTACGACCACTTAGTCTTTCAGGGGCTTTGTCAGCAAAACCCCGTGCCTCGCGGACAGCATGGTCGGCTGCTACAAGTGCCGGGACATCCCGGGTTTGTAAGGGGGCTAGTGCCACGGCTCATCAAGCTGCCAGACATTCCTACCGACAAGCAGTGGCAGTACGTTCTGAGCACAGCGGCCAAGTCGTCTATTCGTGATCGACTTATGCTCGCGTTAGCGTACTGTGGTGCGCTTCGTCGTGCCGAACTGGTGGCGCTGAGAATTGAAGACTTGGACGTTGCCCATCGGCTGATATCCGTGCGGGCTGAAACGACGAAGGGCCGACGCAGCCGCATCGTGTGTTACAGCCCAGACATAGCTCCTGTCCTGATGGTGCATCTTCACGCCCTTCGCCATGCAGGGTTGTCGAAAGGGCCGCTGTTTCGATCTGAATCAGACCGCAATCGTGGTTCGGCGCTCACGCGTTGGACGTGGAGTAAAACGGTAGAAGGGTGGGCCAGGGAAGCAAATCTTTCATGCTTGAGTACGCATACCTTCCGTCATCTGCGACTAACGCATTTGGCTCGTGCAGGCTGGAAACTACATGAATTGACTACCTATGCAGGTCATCGAGATCCTAAAACCACCTTGATCTACCTGCATCTATCGGGCGCGGATCTGACCGCAAAAATGGCGCAATCGGTGGGTAGTCTGGATGCCCGGATGTTCGGCGAACTCTTCAAGTCGGAGTCATCGTCATGAGCGCACCATCTGCTGCTAACTATGTACCGTTTGATGTCGGTCAGTATGAGCGACAAGAGGTGCTAGCGGATTTTGAGCAGGTTGTGCTTTCCAATCATCTTTACCGTTCTGACTGGCCCTACCTGCAATCGAGGATGCCTGGGCTTATAAAGCCCCTGATTGATCTGGTGGCCTACAGTGGTGTTTCTGATCGTTTAGCTGTCCCTTCAGTGGCTGCCATTCTTTTGCATGTTAGCAAAATCGGCAAGCCCTATTGGTGCTGGTCAGAAGCACAGTGGCTGACCTTGCTTAACACCCGAGCAGGTTCACGCCCGTATCTTGCCGCCGTTGCTTACCACTTAGGCGGCTTTCAAACACCTCAACGCATTGCCAAATTTCGGCAGCCAGCGATCTACGCTTCTTATATTTTCGGTCATGAAATATTCATACTTGAACACGCTCGAATGAGCCAAATTTTGAAATCGCTGGGTTATGCAGCGCGCCATCTAGAACAGTTCCTCTCCAGCGTGCTGGGCACCCTGATGCTGGAAAACGGCGATCCGCGCTTGGAAACCTTTACTGAGGAACTGTTGCTACGAGGCCAGGCCCATCGGAGCGAATGTGTCGCAAGATCGGTCGGAAAAGTTTCCCATGGGCTAGCTGCAATGGGCATCTTGGTGAAGCCGTTGCGCATGCGCGGCTATGCCAGTTGGCGTGAAAAAAGTATCGACGGTATTGATCCTACCTGGGTCAGATGGTGCCGTCGGTGGAGAGATACCTCAACCTTGCGCCCGCGTACACGGGAAAGTAACTACAGCTTTATCTTGAGAACCGGTATCTGGTTGGCGCGTGAGCAGCCATGGGTTAATTCGCCAGTCGACTGGAGCCTGTCTAGCTGCGCCGCGTTTATTGCCGCAGTCGACCGGATGACAGTTGGCGAGTGGGCCTTGGAGTCAGCGCGTGGTACGAAACTCAAGGGGCTTGGCCAACCAATTGCGCCGAACTCAAAACGCGGATTTCTACATGCCTTACGACGATTTTTTATAGACTTTGAATTTTGGGGCTGGGGCCGGTTGAAATTCAGTCCCAGGCATCACCTAGCCACGCCGAGATCCGTGGCGTTTAACTCGGGTATAAACCCTCGCGTTATTGACGACTCGAGCTGGCTCAAGCTGATTTGGGCGAGTCTAAATCTCACGCGTAACGATCTACTCTCGGAAATTCACTATCCTCTGTCGATGGTGCAAGCCATTGCTGTGGTGTGGACGCACACGGGTCTGCGCAGCAATGAGATTATGCGGCTGGACAAAGGGTGTGCGCATGCTCAGACCAACGATGTGGTACACGAGGATGGAACCGTCGTACCTGCTGGAACTTTGAGCTATCTCGATATCCCTGCCAGCAAGACGTTCAAAGCCTTTGTCAAACCTGTTGCGGCGGTAGTGAAAGAGCGGATTGATGCCTGGCTTAAGGACAGGCCAGTGAACCAAGCGGCGCTATTGGACGAGCGAACCGGGGAGAAAGTCAGCTACTTGTTTCAGTTTCGAGGCAAGCGCACGGGCTCAGGCGTAATCAACCGCACCATCATCCCTATGCTGTGCGCTAAGGCAGGTGTTCCGCTGGACGACAGTCGGGGGCGCATCACCAGTCACCGAGGGCGCGCCTCAGCAGTTACTGCGCTGGCCAGTGTTGCCCATGGCATGTCGCTGATTGAATTGATGCAGTGGTCAGGGCATAGCTCGCCGAGTTCGACGCTTCATTACATTCGTATTCGCCCCACCAAGCTGGCGGCAGCTTTTGTCAAAGCAGATCAAATGTCGCACATGGCATCTGTGCTCATTGACCACGATGTAATCGCGCGTCATTCAGAAGAACCTTACACATTCTATGACTTGGGCGACTCGTATTGCTCGAATCCGTTCTGGAGCAGTTGCCCCCATCGCATGGCCTGCGCCGGGTGTGATTTCAACCTGCCGAAAGCCAGCGCAAGGGCTCAGGCCTTGGAAAGCAAAGCCTCAATCGGGCGTTACCTCGAAGCGGTGCCATTGACTGCTGATGAGCGGGCGATTGTGGAAGGCGATTTGGAAAAACTGGACGGCCTTATTCGAAAACTGGATAACGTTCCGACTTTGGATGGCCGGACGCCAAATGAGATTGATACGAGTAAGGGATGGCAGCCATAAGATGCGACCTAGGGAACCTGCGTGACGTCTGCCACATTGGCCGCTGTTACTACCACGCTGTGCACCAGGCCTGACTCGTCGTCGGCGCCGATGTGAGCCTTGGCGCCGAAATAGTACTGGTTACCTTTCTTGGTTTGATGCATCTCAGGATCGCGTTTGCCATCCTTGTTCTTGGTCGAACTGGGCGCGTGAATCAGCGTGGCATCGACGATGGTGCCTTGACGCAACGACAAGCCACGGTCGCCCAGATAACCATTAATTACGCCGAGAATCCTGGTCGCCAACTCGTGCTTTTCCAGCAGACGACGGAAGTTGAGAATGGTGGTTTCGTCTGGAATGCGCTCCAGTCTCAGGCCTGAAAACTGACGCAGGATGGTCGTCTCATACAGCGCTTCTTCCATCGCCGGATCGCTGTAGCCGAATCAGTTCTGCATCAGATGAACACGCAGCATCGCCATCAGTGGGTAGGCGGGCCGGCCACCTTCTCCTTTTGGATAATAGGGCTCAACCAGGGCAATCAAACCTTTCCAGGGAACCACCTGATCCATCTCGATCAGGAACAATTCCTTACGGGTCTGCTTGCGCTTGCTGGCATACTCGGCGTCGGCGAAGGTCATCTGTTTCATCATCGAAAAGCTCGGCGACTGGTGTCCGGAGATTTTGCCAAATTAGGAAGTCTTTTTCAGAGTTTCCCTAGCGGTCGAGTATCTGAAATCAACCTCTAATCGCTGTTGGTGACGCAACGAAGTCGACCAGAAACAGTCCATTAGGGGAATGACTATGCCTCTCAGGAGCAATATTATTCGGCCAAGGAAATGGACAAGCTGTTAGAAAAAAATCGGGGGTATATTTATTTTTCGCTAGTGGAAATAAATATGTTTTCCGGCCGCCGTTTTCCGAGAGCAGCATTCCCACCTTCGGGAAGCCGCTAGCCGGACTGCGGGAGCGTTCCGATTCCGCGCAACTCTCTACCAACGAAGCCTCCGGGCTGATCCGTGGCCGTGCTGGGGATGATAGCCGTGGGGTTCCTGGGTCAATAACACGAGTTTGCTTCGGACTTGTCCCAAGCCTATCGCTGGCTCCATCGATACAACTGACTGTCGGCCATACTGGCTACATGGCCTCATCCTCTTTCAAGGGCGGTATTGTAAATCACCTTCAACCACTCCTTGCAGAGAGTTTGAAATTTTTTCGAAGGATAGGCGTTCGAGTTCCAGTGCGCGTACTAACGCATATTTTAGGCTCGCATAAAATTTGTGAGAGGTTTTATCTTGAAGGACTATAAATAAGTCCGTTAGATATCGTTCTTCTTCATTGTCGAGTTTCAGGATCTGGAATACCTGTGATCCTCTAGCGAAAAGCTCAAGCAACCTGTCTAGATCTCTTTTGTTCTTACTGTCCTCCCACAAAATTTTGGATGCCTTCTTGAATTCAGATGTTAATTACTGGTTGTAGTTTAGCCTGTAAGCTTCTTCCATATGAGCAATGTCGGATTTGCTTAGAGCTAAGCCTTCAGTCAGTGTCATTTCGAAATACTCAATGGTGTTTGTTGCGTAATTCAATCCATCTCCATCAAGCTGCGCTTTTTCTGCAGCTGCTTTGAGCATCGTACGCCGTTGCTTAGCGTCGCCTATAGATCTATAGCAAATGCGATTTTATAAAATTGGAAAGTGTAACTGCAGCTCTTGCTCTCGATTCTTTAGCCAGATTTTCTAATCTTTTTGGCTTGTTTTTGTAATTTGAGAGTTTTAGGCTGATCCGCTTTGATCGGCGGGTATGAGTTACGTTGGCGCATGACTATCCTGACATTAAGGATAATTGCGTCCGCTTAAAAATACGCGGACACAATCGCCCTTATTGATCGGATTCGGAAGGCGTGTTCCCCGGCCCCTTACAATTCTTGAGTCACCTATTTCTTTGATCGGGTGGTGAGCCTAGGGTTAATGGCGCGTATCCCGGAGAAGACTGCTTTGCCATACGATGGTCAGAGACATGATCATCGAAGTGTCAGGTAACGACTTCACCGCCGATGTGAACGAGCCATTTGCCAATCAATTGCGTCGAATGCCTAAGCACGATTGGTCGAGGAAATACCTGCTGCCCTCGCCATGCTCCGACATCTCCAGCGCGGCTCTCCATGACTTGCGTCCGTGTCCTGGTTCGTCGACCAGTCCCTCCAGTCGACGTGCCTGGAAACTCTGGCACCAGAACGTGATCGTTGGGCAGGAAAAGCCCGTCAACCGCGCAATGTTGCCTCTGGTTTCGCCTTCATCGGCAAGCTCTCGATAACCTTGCACATACGGCAAGGCTTGCCCATCCACTATAAGAAAGTTGTGGAGTGTGGAATTTTCAAACCTCATACATCGATGCTGCTGCCTGACTCGGATGTGTTCCAACAAGATACAGGAACGCCACTTACTCCCTATCGCCAGCGACTGTGCCAGCTACCAGTCCGTACTCAAGTCCATCTTTCCCTACGAGTTTGGACACTCGTACGGACTTTGGTATTCGGTCTTTAAAGTCTACCAAAAAAACTTTGTTTTGCAGGCCAAGTGTCTGAGTGCCAAAAAGGGTCAGGTAAGTTTACGTCGTGTGCTGTCTCTGACCACGAGATTAGTTGAGAAGATGACAGGGGGCAGCTCATCGAGCGCTGACCCTTCAAGCTTTTTAAGTAAAAGATGTATGGCGGTTGTCGCCATATCAAATAGCGGGGAGTCAACACTGGTCAAGGTAGGAATGCTGAATTCATCATATTGCATGTTGTCGAAGCCAACGACACAGACATCGTCGGGAACTTTCAGTCCAGCATCGTACAACCCCTTCAGGGCGCCTAGCGCCATTCGATCGCTGGCAAAAATCATTGCATCGGGGCGTCGATCAAGTGCACAGAGGTATTGGGCCACTTGCATTCCACTGGCCATTGACCAGTCACCTGCAAACTTCCAGCCATTGTCCAACGATAAATTATACTTTTTTAACCCTTCGAGATAACCAAGGTAGCGCTCTTCGATATCCTGATTGGTGTGCCCATTTCGTTCCCCGGCGATAAATGCGATATGACGGCAACCACCGCTGTAAAGATGATCAACTATCTGTGCTGTAGCGATTCGGTTGGCTTGAGCAACATAAGTAAAGTCTGGATCCATCGTCCCGAACAGAATGATGGGGACATCATGTTTTCTGAGTGCTGACAATACGGGATTATCAGGCTGTTCGGTGACTGCAATGACACCGACGATACTTCCGGATCGGTAGAGCCCCAGTATTTCTTCGAGGGCCGGTGCCTGGAGGGCTGAGGGCTTGCGTTGCAGGAGTGAATAACCCACCTGGTCTGCAGCTAATCCCAGCGACTGTACAACGTTGCTCCAGTAGGTGTCTTGATTCTGTCCGGAGCGGTTGTCATAGGGGCTGCGCTCGCCGAAAAAGATACAGGCCACCGTTTTTGTCGGAATGTTGCGCAGCGAGCGCGCCGCCACACTGGGTACGAAGTTCAGTTCACGAATCACACCCTGGACCTTGGCTAGGGTCTTCTTTGCAACTTTTTCAGGGTGGTTGATGACCAGGGAAACTGTCTGGAAACTAACCCCGGCGGCATCGGCGACGTCCCGAATGGTGATTCTTTTTACTTCACTTCGCATAACTCTCCGTACACGCCCCATGCCGCTAGCGTGAGTTCAACAGCCCAGCCAGTAGAGGCCTTGGCGGCGATTCTGGCTGGAACCTGTTTTCTGTGCAATAAGCGCTTGCACGCAGACTACCTCATAGGCGTGTACTCAATGTGACGAAGGCGCTACGCGGCGAGCCGACCTTTAAAATTTGCAGGTTGCCTGACGGGTCACTTGCTGCGCTGGAGTCGGTGTTTATGGTCGAGATGTAACGACGGTCAAACAGATTGACGAGATTGAGCGACAGCGTTGTCTCCTTCAAATCCCCGAACTTGCCGAAGTCGTAGCCCATGCTGGCATTGGTCACCCAGTATGCATCGACGCTCGAGTCGTTCGTGTAGGTGTAATAGCGCTTGTCCATGTAGTTGGTTTGCACCCCGGCGTTCCAGCGATCCCATTGCCAATCAAGGCTGCTGGAAAGCATCCAGCGGGGTGCGTCGATGACATCTTTGCCCTTGACAGCAACCTGAGCGCCGTTACTGGTGTAATTGTCTTCATAAACACTGCGGTTATAGGTCATGGTGTTGGACCAGCGCCAATAGGGATCTGGAGTCAGCGTGAGTGCCAATTCCAGGCCACGGCTGCTGACCGATCCCACGTTGGCCACGCCGTTCTGGCAAATCACAATCCCGGTACAGTTAGCGATGGCCAGTAAACGGTTATCGAAGCGTGTTCCGTAAAGCGCTGCCGAAGCTGCATAAAGTGGGGTGCTGTGGCGCATCCCCAACTCAACGGTTTTTGAAGTTTCCGGTTTCAGGTCCTTGAAGCCGTTAAGTGCATCCAGTGTGGTCTGGCTGGTGAACAGCGGGCTGGAGGTGCCACTGGGAAACGCCGCCATATTCTCTGCGTAGGATGCGAAAACTTCGTTTTGCTCGTCAATTTTGTAAGTGGTGCCGATCTGCGGAAGAAAGTTGTTACGGGCTTCGAGTGAGCCGCTGGCTGAGGTGCCCGAGCCTTTGGCTGTTGAGGTGGTAACGACGTGTTTGGCACCGTATTCAAGCTTCAGGCGGTTATCCAGCAGCGTCCAGGTATCACGAATATAGAACTGGCGAGTGAGGTCGTTGTAATCCTGGGCCTGGATCGTTGCCGCCCGGGGCAAACCGCTGACCTCGACAATGCCGCTTTGCGGCGCTGTACCGGTTGTATCGAACAGGTAACGATCTGCGGAATTCTTGTTGGACTGTACCCACATGCCAGCCTGGAACACGTGGTCTGCGACGTAGTAGGACAATGAGCTTTGAAAGCCCGTGCGGTCAATGCCGTAAAAGGTGCTGCGAATCGAGTTGCTTGGGACTGTAGTCGACCCGTTGTTGAAGACGAACGGATAATAGGAGTTGCCGGCACCCGAGTTGTGATGATGATAAACGGTGGCATCAAGTACCAGAGCATCATTCAAGGCAAACGTGCCACTGAGAATGTCGAGTTCGTCGTTACGGATGTTGCTCGAGTTATACACAGCATCGCTGACGCTGTTTACGCCGCCGCTGAATCTTCCATTGGCAGCGTTCACTGCGCGTTGCCAGTCGGGTGAATAGTTGGTCCAGTTGTAGCCGAGCCGGTCGATCTGGCTTCGTGAAAGCGATGGAATAGTCGATTCTTTGTATTCCGATTGGCTGTGAAAGAAGCTTAAGTGGTTATCGTCAAAATCATAAGTGACTTTGGCGTTCAAGGCGTGCGAGCGTTGTGGGCTGTCGCCTTTCCAGGTCTGGGCATCGTAGTTCTCGGCTGCAACGTAGGCGGCGAGCCCTTGGTACTGACCTGTATCGGCTCGCAAGAAGGTACGGGTGGTGTCGTAACTGCCAAAGGTTTGCGACAGACGCAGGCCTGGGGTCTGATCCGGATTGGCGCTTTTGAACTGCAGAGTTCCGCCCAGATCGCTGGTCGAAGAGGTACCTAACGCTCCCGTACCTTCGGCCACTTCAGTACTGACGATGTTTTCCGGAATGATTGCGCGGTTAATCGTCAGGCCATTGAAGTTACCGAAACTCATGTCCCCCAGCGTCACACCATCCAGCGTGTAGCCAAGATGATGCATGTCGAAGCCACGCAGGCTGATACGCTGGCTGCCCAACTCCCGGCCCAGCGGGTCGCTCGACTGGAAGTTGACACCTGGCAAGCGCTGCAGGACTTTCATGGGGTTGCTCCCAGGCGCATAGGCCTTGGTGTCCTGCTCTGTAACCCGTTGAACCTGTCGCGTTTCTCCTTGGCCCATGACCGAGACCGTCCCCAGTGTTATTGATGTCGCACCAGTGTCCTGCGGTACATCGGCCTCTTCGGCTTTTGCCTGGCCAAGGGGAAGCAGTGGCAGGGTCAGGGCAATTTTCAGGCAAGCGGCGGTTAGCCGTTGCCAATTGAGCATCGGTTTGAAGTTCATGTAACTCATGTCCTTTCAGGCAGCAGGGCGCGATGAAATGCAGGCGTGGATGTTGGTGTTAGGGGGTTTCTGTAATCACGGATAACTGAGTGATACCCGCATTGCGAACTTCAGCAAGAACTTGCGCAACTTTTCCATATTCAGCGCTGCGGTCCGCTCGTAATGTAATTGCCGTATCAGGTTCCTGTTGATGCAGGGTTTGTAATGCGGCAGGTAGTTGGCCTATCGACAGGACATTGGTGTCCAGAAACACTTGACCCTTTGCGTCCACACTGACGGCCACTGAGTGTTGTTGTGTTGCCTCCCCGGTGGCTGCAGTTTCAGGCAGGTTCAAGGCGATGGCATTGGTCAGCAAAGGGGCGGTTACTATAAATGCCACCAGCAAGACGAGCATGACGTCCACCAGCGGCGTGATGTTGATGTCACTGATGACATCGTCACTTTGATTGCTTGAAAATGCCATTTCACATGACCCCGCTCAATACACTGTTTTCTTTGCTGCGCGGTACGGCGGTCGGACGTTGCACTTGAAATTCATGGACCTGGGACAGGTTGAGGAACTCGACCGCAAACTTATCCAGATCGGCAACCAGCAGTTTCACCCGGCGCATGAAGAAGTTGTAAGCAAGTACGGCGGGAACCGCGACGGCGATACCCACGCCTGTGGCAATCAGTGCTTCACCGATAGGGCCGGCGACGACCGCGATACTCGCGGACTTGGCCGTGCTGATTGCGCTCAGCGCATGGATGATGCCAAACACAGTGCCGAACAAGCCGATAAAAGGTGCGGTGCTGCCAATGCTAGCCAACCAACCCAGGCCACTTTCCATTGCTCGTCGTTCATCGACGATCAGCTGATGCAGATTACGCTCCAGCAAGTCTTGGCGATTCCAGGGGTGGCCCAGCTCCGTAATGCCTTGTCGGGTGGTCAGCACTTGCGCGCCAGTTGCCCCCAGTCGCGCTGCGGCACTTCCGTTCTGCGCCACGTCTAGAGCCGCTTCAAGGCTTTCTGCGGTTTTGAAAGCATTTATGTATTCTCGACTCTTGCGACTTTGTCGCCACTGGTTCAGGCCTTTGAGCAGGAGCAGTGCCCACGTGACGATAGAAAAAAATAACAGGATTCCCAGAGACACCTGAGCGATGAGCGTTGCGTAGGCGTTATTCATAAGTAACCTCAGTTTGAGAGTTTGAAGGAGAGAGGGACGTTGACCCAGCCATCCGTGGCGACTTCTCCACGCTTGGCGGGCATAAATGTCCATTGGTTGACGGCTTTGATAGCGGCCTGGTCCAGGCTGTCGAATCCGCTCGAAGTGAATACCTGAACCTGCTCCGGGCGACCGTCCGCCCGGACGTGTACCCTCAGCACCACCACGCCTTGCTGGCGTAAGCGGGCAGCAACGGGCGGATACGTCGGTGGCGGGTTGTTCAGGTAACCCGCGCGTCCGTAGGGGCCCACCAGCGTCGGTTCAGTGGCGGAGGCGGGAGGCTTGCCCGGGACCGTCTGTGGTGGTTGCGCCGACTCTTTAACGGGTTGCTCGGTCGGTTGTGCGGGGGACAGCGTTTTGTTCGCTATCGCGATTTTTTTCGGTGCTTGCGTGGGTGCCGGTTTAGGTTTTGGTTTTTGAGGTGCAGGCGTTTCAACGGGCTTTGGACTCTGGGGGGCAGGGGTAGCTGCCGCAGGCTCTGTTGGCGCGGATGAGCTCATTGGGGGCGCGACGGGAGGCGCTACCCATTGCATCACCACGGGCGCGGGTGGTGGGGTGGTTGGAATGTCGGCGGGGCTTTGTATCAGGAGCCAAGCCACCACCCCGTGGACACCGATCGCCAGAAACAGACACAACAGAGTGTCCCTGCCCAGGTGTCCAGGCATGGAAATCGCGGGCAGTTTGATTGAACAGCCTGTGGCCCGAACGGCAATCGCGTTAGGCATCAGAGGCTCTAGATAATAATCCGGGCTTGGGCGCCGACGTACGCTAAACGATGACATGGACAGGCTCGCTGTAAAGGCTTGGGTAGACGCTGTCAAAGCGTTACAGGACGCTGGCCGATGGCGAACTTGTCGTCAAAAGCCAACATATCGTTAAAGGTACAAAAGCGAGGGCTCTCCAACGTCAGAACACTTAATGTTTTCTTCAGATAAGCCCTGCAACTTTGTTGAACGAGCTCGTAGTCTTGGATTTGTTGAGCGTTCATCCACTTCACGAGATAGCCCAGCGTGATGTGAAATCCATAATCATCATGATGGGGTGATCGAATCCCCAGGCAGTTGGCTAACCGATCTCGCACATCATTAAGTTTTTGAGTCTCGTGGCTATTGGCAGGGACCAACCGCACTGTTGCACCGCTGTCCTTGTAAACATTGAAGTCATCGATGTGCATCTGTATCTGGAAATTCTCTTCAATAAAGAAATTCTTCAACCGCGCAGTGAAATATTGTGTGCAGGCTTGGATGGGCGCATTGCTGGGGACTTCACTTGGCCAGAACGGTGCCTTGCGTTTTTCGTCAATAACACCTTCAAAGACAGTCATGTGATAGCTGGAAGGCGGCAGCAGGCTCAAGCATTGACTGAACTCGTAATTGGCCAAGGTATTCCTGACGACGGTGAGCGCCTCGTTCAGAGGTGTGCGCAACGGTATCTGACTGATAATGGTGTTGCCGGCGAACGGTCGCGCTGTACCGTCTTCATAGAATTTACGATTAACGTCGTAAGGTTTTTCGCTGTCGTCCTCGGTGGGGAGAGGAAGGGTAGACGCCGGCGAAGAGGCAAACGCGACGCTGGCTGTCATGACGCATGATTGCAGCAAGAAGGCGCGGCGCGTATTGACGTTCATCATGAGATTAATTCCATTCATGCTGGGTTGCCAGAGCTTGAAAATCAGTGATCGTAGAAATTAGAACGTTCTAATTTTCAGCAAACCTAGCGCGTTTTTATGACGAAGAAATGACATTCATGACGATTTGAGCGGGACTTTTGAACCTTCGCGAACTGAGTCCTGGTTCTGGCAGGTCCAAGCGGCAATCCGGTATCAGTTCAATGCAGGCGTCCCACACACGACGTCTTGCATCTGATCCATTTTGAAACTCAGCAGTAATGAGCGAAGTTCTGCAGGACGCTCGGGCTTGGGCAGAATCGGGATATCCGGATCGTTGAGTGATTGTTATACGTATTGCAACTCATGGCCGGTAATCACAATTGAGGGTATCCGACGGCCTTGCAGTTCGCGCAGATAGCAATACTGTCGGAACCGGTCGCGGCGCGATCAAGATCAAAGTCGGTGACGACAAGGTCGTAATCAACTCGAGTCTTGGGAATTGCTGAAGCTGTCTGCACATCGCAGCCCAATTTTCGCAGCGGCACTCACGCCGATCCTTGTATAGAACCGCACGATGGTTGCTCCACGTTCAGCGGCCGGTCCATTGGTGCTCGTACAATCTGCTCGTGAACTTTGAAAAATCATGGTTCCCTGCGTATCGCAAAGGCATGGGCATTCAACGAGACAAAACAGGATCAGTAAAATATAGTCATAATTAATACATCTATCGTGTATTAGTATCCTCACCATTTGAAACGAACCCGCGTGGCGACTCTAGGTTCGTACTCTTTCGATGGTGAGCTGATTCCATGTCAACCATGATATTGCCCCGCCGCCTACCGCCGCATGAGCGCTGCCCTTGGCCTGAGCCGCCTGCTGCCACGCTTCCTGCTAAGCCACCGTCGCTGTTTGTAACGCACCACAGCGGCGTCCCAATTCAGGTGGCAATTGCCCACCAAACACCAGAGCCTGGGGGTCGAACAGACCTGCCAAGTCATTGACTAGGCTCTTATGCCTTTCATCCATAAAATATTATCCATGCTGGCGCTGCTGTCACTCGCCACCCATACCCTGGCTGCATCAGCAGAGTTCTGGTATAGCCACGGCGGCGCGCCGGGTAGCGCCATCGTCGACCTGTGCAAAAGCTTCAATGCCAAACGTGATGAAGGTGATCGCCTGCACTGCATCCGTCAAGGAACCTACGAGCAGACCCTGCAGAAAACCGTGGCGGCTTATCGGGCCGGCTTAGGCCCAACGCTGGTGGAGATTTACGACGTCGCCACACCCGACATGTTGCTCGGTGGCGCCACCAAGGCTGTCGAGACCGTCATGGCCTCTCACCAGAGGGCCTATTCCAGCGACACTTTCCTGCCCGCATTGCGACGCTATTACGCGGACAGTCACGGCGTTCTGGTGGCCCAGCCGTTCGCCGTCTCGACTGCCGTCCTTTACACCCATCGAAACGCTTTGGCCGCCGCAGGTATCAACGAGCCGCCCGCCACTTGGGAGGCGTTTGCGACTGCATTGCGTGGGTTGAAGAACAGCGGCCATACCTGCCCCCTCGCTACTGATTTTGCACCCTGGATCTGGCTGGAACAGACCAGTGCGGCACAAGGCACGGATGTTGCCCTGCGTATTGACGGGGCTGATCGTTACCAGTTCGACAAAAGCACGCACTTGCGCCTAATGAATGAACTTGCGCAATGGACCGCTCAAGGACTGGTTCGCTACGAGGATTCGACCCGCAGCGGTCAGCAGACGCTGGCATTCGCCAGCGATGAGTGCGCGATGCTGCTGGACTCGACCGGGGCATGGAATGTCATGCACGGTTCGCTCGAATCCGACATCGACGTCACACCGCTGCCGATCTACGCCAACTCCATTCGCAAGGCCAATGTCCCCGGTGGCTCTTCGCTGTGGGTGATGTGTGGGCATTCAGAGCAAGAGTATCGGTTAATTTCCGAATTCCTGACGTTCTTGCTGCTACCGGAAAACCAACGGGTGTTTAGCGCAAGGACCGGCTACCTGCCGGTCACTCAGGCAACAGCTGCGACATTACTATCCAGTGAACAGAAGCCGTCAGCGGTGACGGCAGGTTTGACTGCGCTCAATGAAGCAGAAAAGCCACCTTCCACGCCCTTGCGGTCTGGCTTCATCACACAGATGCGCCTGATCTGGTCGCAAGAGATGGAAAACGCACTGGCAGGCCGACAAAGCGTTGATAGCGCGCTGCGCCAGTCAACACTGCGCGCCAACGAACTGCTGAGCCTGTTTCAACAAATGCACCAGGCTCAGGCTCAGGCCAACGACCCGACTCACGAGGTTACGCCATGAAATCCGGCGCGCATTTTCCACAACCGCGTCTGGCGCTGCTGTTTGCCCTGCCGCAACTGCTGGCGCTCGGGCTGTTTTTTTATTGGCCTGCAGTCAAGGCACTCTGGTGGTCGTTTCATCTGGTACCGCCCTTCGGAGGTGAGAATATTTTTGTCGGCTTGAGCAATTACTGGCGCGTTTTGAAAGACCCCGGCGTCCTCGCATCGCTGGGCTCGACGGTGGTCTTCAGTCTCTCGAGCGTGGTGCTTTCGATTCTCATTGCGCTGGTGTTGGCCTTATGCCTGGAGCTGAAATTGCGCGGCACCGCTATTTTTCGCAATCTACTGATCTGGCCCTACGCGGTATCGGGCGCCACCATCGGTATCGTCTTTCATGTGTTGGCCAATCCGGGGATGGGTATTTTTGGTTGGCTCAACGCCATTGCACCGGATACCTGGGAACCCTATGCCAACCCGGTGCAGAGCATGCTGTTGTTGATCGTGGCCTATGCATGGTGCCTGGTACCGTTCAATTTTGTGATGCTGGTCGCGAGCCTGAAATCGGTGCCGGACGACTACCTCGCCGCCGCAGCGCTGGACGGTGCCAGCCCATTACGGCGCATGCTCGATATCCAGTTGCCCCTGGTTGCGCCGTATCTATTCTTCGTGTTCGGCATCGACCTGCTGGAAAGCCTGTCCAACAGTTTCGCACTGGTGCATACCCTGACCCAGGGTGGGCCGGGCGATACCACCAACGTGCTGGCCTACAAAATTTATACCGACGGTTTCATGGGGCTGGACCTGGCAGGCTCATCCACACTTTCGGTCCTCATGCTGCTGGCGGTCGTAGTGTTGAGCGTTGCCCAGTTCAAGCTCATGTCTCATCTGAAGCGCCGCGGGGTCAAAGCATGATCGAGCACAACCGACTGCTCAACGCAGGTGCCTACCTGTTACTGACTCTGGGCCTGGTGTTCGCATTGGGGCCTTTGTATATGGCCGTTTGCTCAGCAACGGTCAGCAATTCGCAGCTGTTCACTCACGGTCTGGCAGTGGTCCCCGGGGACCAACTGCTGGTGAATCTGCAGCAAGTGACAGCGCGCCTGGACTTGCTGCGTTTGCTGGGCAACAGCCTGCTGGTCGCGACATTGGTGGTGATCGGCAAGCTGACGCTGTCGGCGTTGACCGCTTTTGCGGTCGTGTATTTTCGCAGCCGTTATACCTCAGTGATTTTCTTCGCTGTTTTAGGTGCGTTATTGCTGCCGCTGGAAGTACGCATCATCCCTACCTACGCCGTGGCCAGCGATCTTCTCGGTCCTTTTCGCAGCGTATTGCAATGGCTGGGAATCCAGTGGTTGCCGATACCGACGATCAACTTGCTGGACAGCTACCCCGGGCTTGCCCTGCCACTTATTGCCTCGGCGACCGGTACGTTTCTGTTCCGACAGTTTTACCAGACACTGCCTGCAGAACTGGCCGAAGCTGCACGAATGGATGGCGCCGGGCCGTGGCGATTCTTTGTGGATATTTTGTTGCCTCTGTCGAAGACTAACTTTGCGGCACTTGGCACTCTGGTGTTCATCGGGGCCTGGAAAGACTATCTGTGGCCATTGGTTGCGACCAATCGTGAGGGTATGCGCACGCTGGTGCTGGGCGTCGCCAGCTTCCTGCCGACGGATGCCACTCAAATCCCCGAATGGAACCTGCTGATGGCCGCTGCCGTGGTCAGCATGCTGCCCCCTATCCTCGTCATTGCTTTCATGCAGCGATGGTTCGTCAAGGGCCTGATTGGAGTTGGTAAATGACCGCGCTCACCCCTATTGCATGCGCTCCGGATATCGCCCTCAAAGGTCTGCACAAAGCCTATGGTGCCGAGCCTGTTTTTCAAGGGCTCGACCTGTCCTTCAAGGCCGGCGAATTGAGCGTCATTCTCGGCCCGTCCGGCTGCGGCAAGTCCACCTTGCTGCGTTTGGTTGCGGGCCTGGAAAGTATTAGCCAGGGCCAAGTTGTTATGGGAGGCCTTGACGTTACCCGGCTGCCGCCCAAGGAGCGCCGCTGCGCCATGGTGTTCCAGAATTACGCGCTCTATCCACACATGAGCGTGTCCGAAAACATAGGCTATGCGCTCAAGCTGGGGGGCGTCTCACGCAAGGAACGAGAACAGCGCATTCAAGCCTGTGCTATCTCGCTGGGGCTTGAGGGCCTGCTACAACGCAAGCCCGCTGAACTCTCGGGGGGCCAACGCCAGCGAGTGGCAATCGGGCGTGCGCTGATTCGCAAGCCGCCAGTGCTGCTGTTCGATGAGCCTCTATGCAATCTGGACAGCGCATTGCGTCATGAGATGCGTCTGTTAATCCGGCATCTGCATCAGCAGACCGGTGCCACGATCCTGTACGTCACCCACGATCAGACCGAAGCCATGACGCTCGCTGACCAAGTGATGATTCTCAACAAAGGCAGCGTCGAACAGGTGGGTACGCCTGCCGAGATCTACGATCAACCGTCCAGCACATTTGTCGCCGGTTTCATCGGTACCCCTCCGATGAATCTGCTGCCCGTACACTGCCTGGAGGACAACTCCCTGATACTCGCGGACGGCCAACGCCTGCCTTTCGAGCTCGGCGTTGCCACCAGTCATGTGGGCAAATGGTTGATAGGGCTGCGGCCTGAAGCCTTCACTCTGGGTCAGCAAGGCGTCACGGCAACTGTGGAGTCCTCGGAAAGTCCGGGCAGCCATAGCCTGCTGTATTGCCAACTCGCGGGAACCCGCTGCGTTGTAAGTCTAGCCGGACGCCAGCACCTGATACCTGGTACCCAGATTCAACTGGCAATCAACGCCACCCCGTTGTTGTTCGATATCCAGAGTGGTCAACGCCAGTTCGTCTCTTTTTCTCAACCCGCCAAGTGACCGTCTATGCCCACACAATCTCACTTCGTCCGCTCGCCGCTGATCGTTCACCGCGGCGCCAAGGCCTATGTGCAGGAAAACACTCTTTTAACCCTCGAAACAGCTGTTGAATGCGGCGTCCAGTAGGTTTAAATAGATGTGAAACTGACTCGCGACGCTCAGCCCATTGTCATTTATGACGACCTGCTGGACCAAACTAGCAACGGAAGCGCTGCTGTGGTCCTGGGTGATCTGGATGTCATTCGCACACTCGACGCGGGCAGTTAGCTCGCACCTGAATTCGCAGTTCTGCAGATCCCGACTTTCGAGGAGATCGTGGCCTGCGCCTTGCGCCTGAACCTGGGGCTACAGGTCGAACTCAAGCCCACCATTGGCGACGACATCGAGACAGCGGAAGTCGTCATGCCAATCCTCAAGCGACTATGGCCAGCCGATAAACACAAGCTGTTTGTATCCAGCTTTTCAGTGGGTTCACTCACCGCCGCACGCCGGTTACGGACCGACGTACCATTGGCCATTGCCTCAGTAGTCGCACCTGTGTTAGCAGGTGCTGTTGGTAGCAGCAATACTCTGAAGAAGACATGAAGTTTAAAAGTGGTCGTTCTTGGCTCATGTTCAATCTAAATAGAACATGAAGCAAAAAACTAAGCTTGAAAAGTCGATGTTAGCTAAAGCATAGTTTTTCGGCTGTTGTGCCAATATAGATAGGCGAGCCCCACTGGAACGATGAAGGTTGCGAAGGACCAGCACATCGACATCCTTATCACTTTTGCTGCCAGCATAAATACCGCATTTACAAAAAATATATTCCCGCCCATTATAAATCCAACCACGCGTTCGTAGAGAAAGCGCGAATAGGGGTAAAGCAACGTATTGAAAAAAAGCAAGGAAATCATACCAGGATTGGCTGACATTCCTTTAGTTGAGTTCGATAGTACCCAAAGTATTCCCGCGGTAATCAGCGCCCCAAATATGAGCTGCCGAGTATAGTAACTAGGGGTAAGGCCACCAAATGTTTTAGAGAAGAAAGATTGCATATAATCCTCTGGGTATGGGGGAGCAGCGAGGGACACCGGGCTTTGCAGCGTCGCGGTGGAAATAATCGAAACTGCCAGCACGGCGTTTGCGCGGGTTCGCCAGTGAGCAAGTGTATTCATCACAGCGCCTCCGACCATTCTTTATGGATTGCTGCGATGCGTGCTGCGTAAGCTACAGAGAAGCAGACGGCATCCTTGCACGTGCGGGCCAAGGCATCACGCCACTTTTTCTGCTGTGCGCCCATGGGGTCCAACGCCTTACCGGTCTCACCATCGACCCCCTTGGTTTCTGCTCTCACGTCGTCGACCAGATTCAGCATTTTGGTTTCCTGAGCTCGCAGGCTGGCACTGGAACAGGCGATATCTTCGAGCGTGGTCAACTTTGCACTTTCATCGTCGCAGCGCTCGGCAAACCCAAAATCGGAATAGCCGGGCGGAATATCGTCGGCTCCAGCATTCGCGTGCAGGGTAAAGGCAAGGAAAAGGGCGCTTGTAACGCACAGACCAATCTTTTTTTCACCTGTCTGCCTATTTCTATATTGATCGACACAATAGAGTGCCTTTCGACGAATTAGAAATCACCTGTACTATTGGAAAATCTTTGGCTTTGGGAAATGAAGTCGGTGGCAGCCTGTTCATTGTTGCTCCGGCAACGACTGCCTACACCGTCGATCAGAGTCGAGCTGGTAACCTTCGCCTGTTCGCACTTGATTCCCAGGCTTGTCAGCAATGGATCAAAGGCTCTGGATTTTTTGCTCTCGGAAGCATCCGATTCTACAGCGTCTGGCGCGGGCTGAAGGCGATAGTGGGCAAACGGTATTCCGGGATATCATCTTTGCTCAGCGGAACGGGTGTCAGCGGCAGCTTGCCGAAGTCTGCCAGTAACAGGCGCAAGTTGGCGATGCTGTCATTGCTGGGGCTGAGAAAAGGAAAGTTGCTGCAAACGCTGAATTGATTAGTGTTGACCGGCTAGGTCGTTGCGCAGGAGTCATCATCACTTGCCTGAGCCTGGAAAACAGTGATCGCACTTACAGCAAGAGCCGGAATAGTCAGCAAGCGTTGGCGCATAAAACATTCTTAAGGTAACTAACAGATCAGCGATGCGCATGATTAGCATTGATAAAATGCTATACCCAGGGCGTACACGAAAAAATAGCACATATGTGCTATTGAAAACGGTTCGGCATGAATGAGTTAATTGCCGTCGTTGGTTACACATTTTCGAAGGCGACCACTAAGGAAATTCTGAAAAAGACTTCCTAATTTGGCAAAATCTCCGGACACCAGTCGCCGAGCTTTTCGATGATGAAACAGATGACCTTCGCCGACGCCGAGTATGCCAGCAAGCGCAAGCAGACCCGTAAGGAATTGTTCCTGATCGAGATGGATCAGGTGGTTCCCTGGAAAGGTTTGATTGCCCTCCTGCGAGTTTGTGCCGCAAGCGGATACCTATGCTTACGGGTGTTTCGGGACTCGCTTTCATCATAATAAGAACCGCGTCTGCAGTCTTTCTCAGGACTGGGCTAGAGGGGACCTGTATCAGACCCTTGCTGTGGCAGATATTGTTGACCGGAAGCCGAAGCTGATTTCGACGTGCAAGCTCGGTATCAAGGATTGCGCTGAAGGCAGTTCTGGCTGGAGTGCTAGGTCCGATGCTCCGGATGCAGACACGCAACGTATTTTTGAGCAAACCGATGTCGGCGAGATGGTCATCCGATATTTTCCGCTGATAAATGCCGTTTGTATAAAAAGCTAGTAGAGAAGCTGGTCTGGATAACATCGCTACCTGGGCAACATTGAATGCTTTTCCGCGAGCGAACAGGACACTTCGGTTCGCCTGCCCATTCCAACCTCCAATACGTGATGGAGTTATACATGTCCAAGCTTGCAGAGTTTCGTTTGCTGGAAAGAAAATTGGCCGAGCAGCTCAAAGAGCTGGAAGCGCTGAAAAGCGATGAAGGGCTGAAGAAAGAGATCGAATTCGAAACCAGATTGCGCAACCTGTTGGCCGATTACGGTTTCAGCCTGAAAAATGTGGTGGCGGTGCTTGATCCCCACGCTGGCGCTCCCCTATTGACGAATGACAATCCCGTCACTGCGCGTAAAACCCGTAAAGCTCGAGTGATCAAGGTATTCAAGAATCCTGAAACCGGGGAGGTTGTTGAAACGAAAGGGGGCAATCATCGCACCCTTAAAGAGTGGAAAGCCAAATATGGTGCAGACGTTGTGGACTCCTGGCTCGCCCATTGAGTTGAATAAATAAGCACCCGATAGCGCGCCGGGAGGTGAGCGTGTAGGTTTTTATGAATACCTCCCGGCTTTTTTCTTCGACGCGTCTTAATTGTTATCTTCTGGGATAGCACATGTGTACTATTTTTTAGCGTACTGGCAGCGGGTATCGTTTGGTATTTATCGCAATCGATTTGGAGACGAAACAGCATGTTCAAAAAATCGCTTTATCGCTTTTTATCTTTTCAAGTCTGGCTGGCTGCAATATCATCGCCAGCAAAACCAATGTGCTGGATGACGAAAAGTCAAATCGATTGGCGCTGGTGCATTGGGTTACTCGCCAGAAGACTTGATTCTCGTCAATCGTCGTACCGATGGAACCAACACCTACGCCAATTTTAAAACCAACGATAAAAAAGAATTCGTCTGCATCATTAACGGTGGCAATATTACTGGCCATGGGCATGACCAACCCGTCTTCATGCTCGAAAAAGGGTGAGCCCAGTAAGCAAACGACTTACTAATTTCAAAAACCGCCTCGCCAGAGCGGCTTTTCAGAGAAAATCGGTAACAGAAATTTAATTTATTCTTAAAAAAAACAGTACATTACGTCCACTCGTGTTTATTCACTCTTTTTCTCACCGCAAGCCCACCAGAAGTACTGGTACATCAATAAAGTTTGCCCCCGTCCAGTCGATAATACCGATAGAGAGGTTCCTAGTGCTCGAAACCCTCGACACCAACAACGACGAGCCTGAGTATTCCATATGTCCCTGTTCATCAATCTGAAGCTCAAATCCAAGCTGCTGTTTGCTTTTGGTCTATGCACGGTCATCACTGTCGGTGTTGCGGCGCTTGGGTACAGCGGGATCTCAACCATCTATAGCCTTTTGCAGAGCACGGTCAGCAACAACCTGGTCTCGATCCAAAAGACTGACTCGGTTAAAGCCAACGTGATTGCCACTCACCGGGACATGTTCAGAGCCATTAACCTGGCTTTGCGCAAAGCAGCCCCGGAAGACATTAACGCGGTCGTTTTGTCTTTCAAGGATAACCAAGCAGAGGCTGAGCAACAATTCAAAATTTATCGCGCCACTCCTCTGGAAGCTGACGAGCGCGCGGCAGGTAATGACTTCGAGCGGGACTGGCCCGCGTACGTCGCAGCGGCAGAAAACCTCTTTTCTCTGTTGAAAAGTGGCGACGTCGACCAGGCCGTCAGGCTTGCTGATTCAAGCGCAACCCCGGCATATCGCAAGACCGTTGGTGAAGTGAATATCATGATCGAGTCCAATGCCCGGCAAGCGCTTGACGTTGCCAAAGCAGGAAACGATACCAACCATCAAGTCACCTGGGCTCTGATTATCGGCGGACTTGTGGCAGCCGCTGCCGCCATCACTCTGGGACTGGTGGTCACGCGGATGATTACCCGACCCCTTTATCAGTCCGTGAAGAGTGCCACTCAGGTCGCGCAGGGCGACCTTACCCAAGAGATCACCTCGAACAGCGAGGATGAAACCGGACAATTGCTCAAAGCGCTGTCCAGCATGCAAAAAGACCTCAAAGGCACCGTGCAGCAGATCGCGGACGCATCCGATCAGTTGGCCTCAGCTGCTGAAGAGTTGACCGCAGTGACCGAAGACAGCACACGTGGGCTGGTTCGTCAGAATGATGAGATCCAGCAAGCCGCGACCGCCGTAAACGAGATGACTGCCGCAGTGGAAGAGGTTGCGCGTAATGCCGTCAGTACTTCCCAAGTGTCGAGCCAGACTGCAGAAGATGCGACCAAAGGCCAGTATCAAGTGCAGCAGACGGTAATGGCGATGAACACCATGGCTGGGGACATCAATGATTCCACGCAGCGTGTCGAAACCCTGGCCGGTCAGATTCGTGACATCACCAAGGTGTTGGACGTCATCCGTGGTATCGCTGAGCAGACCAATCTATTGGCGCTCAATGCCGCAATCGAAGCCGCTCGTGCCGGTGAACAGGGTCGAGGCTTTGCGGTCGTTGCCGACGAAGTCCGGGCCTTGGCCCACCGCACCCAAGCCTCCACGGGTGAAATCGAAGCGATGATCAAGGTAGTGCGCGCAGGCGCTGACGAGGCTGTGCAATCGATGGGCAAAAGCCAGTCGATGGCTCAAAGAACACAGTCGCTGGCAGCCGAGGCGGGCCTGGCATTGGAGCGAATCAGCGCCGGGGTCAGCGAAATCAACGAGCGCAACCTGGTGATTGCCAGCGCAGCCGAAGAACAGGCTCAGGTAGCACGTGAAGTCGACCGCAACCTGGTTAATATCCAAGATCTGTCTACCCAAACGTCCGCCGGCGCTAACCAAACCAACGCTTCGAGTCAGGAGCTATCCCGACTGGCCATTTCTTTCAATACACTTGTGGGTAAATTCAAGCTTTGATGGGCTGCCCTTGATTTTCCATTGATGACGCAGGCGACTAAGAAGTGCTGGATGATGTATTTCCAGTTTGGGGCTGATGGGTCTTCAGATCCTTCAGCGTGCTCCATGGGACATGGTTATATAAACCAATATTTGAAATGGCTTTACCTCGGCACTGCTTAGGCTCTGGAAGATCCATTTGATCTTGGGGAAGGGGGACATCGCCGTATCCATACTGATCCAGTAGGAATAGTACGCGTTCATATGAGTGATTCCCCGCCGGCCAATGCAGAGATTTTGCAGCAGGCCAAACAGGGTGTTGCCGCTAACCGAAACCGGGACGGATTTTTTCACACCCAAAGGTTGAATTTCTATTCCACATAAATGGCGATATGAGCGAGCGCGTGATGTCGATCATCGAGTCCATGGTGCCCGCCACGGAGGTTTACAGCATCGACGAAGCGTTCGCGGACTTGACCGGCATCCCTGGGGATCTCACAGCATTCGGTCGTCGCATACGGGCTTCCGTCCTTAAGTGCACTGGCATACCAGTCGGGGTCGGAATCGCTCCGACGAAAACTCTGGCTAAGCTTGCGAATCACACAGCAAAGCGTCTCTTGGCTCAAACAGGTGGGGTCGTCGATATCTGCGATCTGCACAAACGCAACTGGGTGCTGCGCAACACAGCGGTCTCCGAGGTCTGGGGTGTAGGCAGGAAGATGAAAGCACACCTGGAAGCGATGAACATTCGCACCGCGATGGACCTGGCCAACGCCGATCCTCGTACCCTGCGCGACCGGTTCAGTGTTGTCATTGAAAAGACGGCTCGTGAGTTGGCCGGCACTCCATGCTTGGAGCTGGGCGAGGCTGCGCCTCCCAAGCAGGAGATCTGCTGCAGCCGGATGTTCGGTCAGCGGCTGACTACGATTGAGCCAATTAAGGAAGCGGTGGCCACCTACATGCAACGTGCTGCGGAGAAGCTTCGCTCCCAGAGTTCCTTATGCAAAAAGATTCGGGTCAGCATCCGCACTGGCATGTTCAACCCTGAAGAAGCCAAGTACGCCAATGGCGCGCTGGTCGAACTGCCGTATCCCACAAATGACGTGCGCTTGATGACGAAAGCTGCGACCGAGGCCGTGAATCGCCTGTTCCGGCCGGGCTTCAAGTACAGCAAAGCGGAGGTGCTGCTATTGGATCTTCGGCAGCCAGGTGAGTTTACGGATGATCTTTTCGCGGCCTCGCAGCCGGTTGCGGCCGAGAAGGTGATGGGCGTGCTGGACGAAATCAATACCCGCTGGGGGAGAGGAACATTACGAGCGGGAAGCGTTCCGGTCAGTCCAGAGTGGGCCATGCGCCGGGAGATGATGAGCCAAAGCTACACTACAAATATTCAAGAGCTATGGACTGTGAGATGCGACTAGTTTGATAGGGCTCTAAGGTGGGTTAGCAACAGCAAGCTTCGCCGATACTGCTCCCTGAGTGCCTCTGAAAGACGAAGATTGCGTAATATTGCGCCAGTTACACAGCAACACAGGCGCGTAGGACAGGCATGCGGTTATTAACAGGCTGGCCGCTCGCCTATCATTTCGAACATAGCGAGAAACTCGCTAGGGGCATTCAAACCGTTAGCATCGAATGGCCTTGACCAGTACGCAATCCAATCCTCTAATTCCTCTTGCGTGTACTCATGGTTGGCCACGCCGAGCATGATTTGTACAAATTCATCTCCCGGTGCGGTGAGTTCATAACCGTTCAGCAATAGGAACATGTACCCAGCGGCGGCGGCTGTTCGCTTGTTGGCGTTGGCAAAAGGATGGTTCTGGACAAGGCTTTGCATCAACAGAGAGGCCAGGCAGTACATATCCTGGTTTCCCGTGTAATACCGATGCTGTGCGGGCCGTTGCTGGGAGGAGCTCAACTCGTTTGGCTTGATAACGGCTATTGGTTCGCTTGGAGTTTGAGCAAGGATTAAGCGCTTGTTGATCCAGATCAGCGCCTCTGGAGTGAGATATCTAATCCCCTCCAGGGGTTCGCTGAGATCCGACAGTTCCATTGACGGCATAGAAAAACCCTGAGTTAGACCTTCGCCAGATCCTCAAAAGCTTTTTCATAGCGATGGAACGCTGCGCAGAATGCTTTCTCGATTTGAGCTTGGTATGCGCCGTCAGCCGGACGAGCCTTTGCTACGCTCGATTTGTCGCGCTGCGGAATGCAGAGGCGCTCGGTTTTTTTCAGTGCATTTCCCACGTTACTCTCCTCGTTCCGACATCTCGCCGGAGCATGCCATAGCTATAGATATAGATATGGTCTTCGGTTTTCCCCACAAAAAGATAAATTATGGTTCACCTAAAATGGGGGTCGATTCTTCCTATGTCAAGGCGTTAAGTCAATCAAAAAAAGATATTGCAGATGGCTATCTGCCTCTCGGCGGCTAACCCCTATAGCGGCGTGGCTCAGCGATTCTTTAGGCCTACCAGCGTATAAGACTAGCTGATACTGATGGGACCGCGCGCATTGACAGTGGTTCATAAAGCTGACTGACTCGTCAGCTTCAGGCGGCCAGGAAGCCTTTGGGGGCAGCCTAGGTCGAGCGCTGCAATAGGATAAGACTACGCCAAATTTACGCCAGGCAAAAAAAAAGACCTTATAAAACAAGGTCTTTTTTTAATTTTGTGGTGCCCCGAGGGAGAATCGAACTCCCACTTCTTTCGAAAACGGATTTTGAATCCGCCGCGTCTACCAATTCCGCCATCAGGGCTCAATGGCGGCGAAGTATAAGGATGAGTTTTCTGTTGGTCAACAGGGATTTACGCAGGTTTTTTACTAATGCCGTCAAACCGGATAAACTTCCCGGCCCTGCTAAACGAACCCGATCATGCGCGTCGCCGACTTTACCTTCGAACTCCCCGATTCCCTGATTGCTCGCCACCCGCTGGCCGAGCGTCGCAGCAGTCGTCTGTTGACCCTCGATGGGCCGACGGGCGCGCTGGCACATCGTCAATTCACCGATTTGCTCGAGCATTTGCGCCCGGGCGATTTGATGGTGTTCAACAATACCCGGGTCATTCCCGCACGTCTGTTCGGGCAAAAGGCCTCCGGCGGCAAGCTGGAGATTCTGGTCGAGCGCGTGCTGGACAGCCATCGTGTGCTGGCGCATGTGCGTTCGAGCAAGTCGCCCAAGCCTGGCTCGTCGATTCTGATCGATGGCGGTGGCGAGGCCGAGATGGTGGCGCGGCACGATGCGCTGTTCGAGCTGCGCTTCGCCGAAGAAGTGCTGCCGTTGCTGGAGCGTGTCGGCCATATGCCGTTGCCTCCTTATATAGACCGCCCGGACGAGGGCGCGGACCGCGAGCGTTATCAGACCGTATACGCGCAGCGTGCGGGTGCTGTGGCTGCACCGACTGCTGGCTTGCATTTCGATCAGCCGCTGCTGGAGGCGATCGCCGCCAAGGGCGTCGAGACTGCGTTCGTCACGCTGCACGTTGGCGCGGGTACATTCCAGCCGGTGCGCGTCGAGCAGATCGAAGATCACCACATGCACAGCGAATGGCTGGAAGTTGGCCAGGACGTGGTCGACGCTGTGGCCGCGTGCCGTGCACGGGGCGGGCGAGTGGTTGCCGTCGGGACCACCAGCGTGCGCTCGCTGGAGAGTGCCGCGCGTGACGGCGAACTGAAGCCGTTCAGCGGCGATACCGACATCTTCATCTATCCAGGCCGGCCGTTTCACGTGGTCGATGCCCTGGTGACCAATTTCCATTTGCCTGAATCCACGCTGTTGATGCTGGTTTCAGCGTTCGCCGGTTATCCCGAGACGATGGCGGCTTATGCTGCGGCCATCGAGCACGGCTACCGCTTCTTCAGTTACGGTGATGCGATGTTCATCACCCGCAATCCCGCGCCGACGGCCCCACAGGAATCGGCACCAGAGGATCACGCATGAGTCGCACCTGTCGTATGTCTTTCGAGTTGTTGGCCACCGATGGCAAAGCCCGTCGCGGCCGGCTGACCTTCCCGCGCGGTGTGGTGGAAACCCCGGCGTTCATGCCGGTGGGCACCTATGGCACGGTCAAGGGCATGCTGCCGCGTGATATCGAGGCCACCGGTGCGCAGATGATTCTGGGCAACACGTTTCACCTGTGGCTGCGTCCCGGCACCGAAGTCATCAAGGGCCACGGCGACCTGCACGATTTCATGCAGTGGAAGGGGCCGATTCTGACCGACTCCGGCGGTTTTCAGGTGTTCAGCCTGGGCGCCATGCGCAAGATCAAGGAAGAGGGCGTGACGTTCGCCTCGCCGGTCGATGGTGCCAAGGTGTTCATGGGGCCGGAAGAGTCGATGCAGGTCCAGCGTGATCTGGGGTCAGACGTCGTGATGATCTTCGACGAATGCACACCGTACCCGGCCGACGAAGATGTGGCGCGAGTCTCCATGGAGCTGTCGCTGCGCTGGGCCAAGCGTTCCAAGATCGCCCACGGCGAAAACACTGCCGCGTTGTTCGGCATCGTTCAGGGCGGGATGCACGAGAACCTGCGCAAGCGCTCGCTGGAAGGCCTGGACGAGATCGGCTTTGACGGTCTGGCGATCGGCGGTCTGTCGGTGGGCGAACCCAAGCACGAGATGATCAAGGTGCTGGACTACCTGCCAGGCCTCATGACGGCAGACAAACCTCGTTACCTGATGGGTGTAGGCAAGCCGGAAGATCTGGTCGAAGGTGTGCGCCGTGGCGTCGACATGTTCGACTGCGTGATGCCCACCCGCAACGCCCGCAACGGCCATCTGTTCACTGATACCGGTGTATTGAAAATCCGTAACGCGTTCCATCGCCACGACAATTCGCCGCTGGACCCGACCTGCGATTGCTACACCTGCAAGAACTTCTCGCGCGCTTATCTGCATCACCTGGACAAGTGCGGGGAAATGCTGGGGAGCATGCTCAATACAATCCATAATTTGCGGCACTACCAGCTGCTTATGGCTGGTTTGCGCGAGGCTATTCAACAGGGTACATTGGCCGCCTTCGTCGATGCCTTCTATGCCAAACGCGGTCTTCCAACGCCGCCTCTGGGTTGAAACAGAACGAGTTTTTCCTGCTTTTTATACTAATTATGTAACTGGAGCGACAAATGAGCTTTTTCATCTCTCCCGCTTTTGCGGATGCTGCTGCACCGGCTGCCGGTCCTGCGGGCAGTGGTTTCGAGTGGATCTTCCTGGTCGGCTTCCTGGTCATCTTCTATCTGATGATCTGGCGTCCACAGGCCAAGCGCGCCAAAGAGCAGAAAAACCTGCTGGGCAACCTGCAGAAAGGCGACGAAGTTGTCACCAGTGGCGGTATCGCGGGCAAGATCAACAAAGTGACCGATGACTTCGTGGTCATCGAAGTGTCTGACACCGTTGAGCTGAAAATCCAGAAGGGCGCCATCGCGGCCACTCTGCCTAAAGGCACCCTGAAAGCGATCTGAGCAACAACTTTTTACCCATCGACGGGGCGCGCAAGGCGCCCCGCGTTTTAAGCGGGCGGCGTGATGCTGAACAAATACCCTCTGTGGAAATACGTACTGATCCTGGCGGTGCTGGTGGTCGGTTTTATTTATTCCGCACCCAATCTCTACCCTGATGATTCTGCCATCCAGATCAGCGGCGCAAGCACTGCGCTGCAAGTCAATCAGGCGGACGTGGATCGTGCAGCCAAGGCGCTTGCCGATGCCGGCATCTCGGTCAAGGCTTCTTCTCTGGCCGAGAATGGCAAGGGCGGTTTGTTGCGTCTGAGCAAGCAGGAAGATCAGTTGCCAGCCAAGGATGTCGTGCGCAAGGCGTTGGGTGACGACTATGTCGTTGCACTGAACCTGGCGCGTACCACGCCGACCTGGTTGCGTCACCTGGGTGCAAGCCCGATGAAGCTTGGTCTCGACCTGTCCGGCGGTGTGCACTTCCTGCTGGAAGTCGACATGGACAAGGCGATCGATGCACGTCTGAAAGTCTACGAAGGCGAAGTCAAATCCCTGTTGCGCAAGGAAAAGGTGCGTTATCGCAGCCTGCCGCAGCTGGGCAATGTGATTCAGCTGGGCTTCACCGACGACGCAGAGCGTGAGCAGGCGCGTGCACTGGTACGCAAGACCTTTACCGATTTCGAAATCACGCCTGCCGAGCTGAACGGTATCCCGGTACTGCGCATGGCGTTGACGCCTGCCAAGCTGGCCGAGATTCGCGAATACTCGATCAAGCAGAACCTGACCACCGTGCGTAACCGGGTCAACGAGCTGGGTGTTGCCGAGCCGCTGGTTCAGCGCCAGGGTGCCAACCGCATCGTGGTCGAGCTGCCGGGTGTTCAGGACACGGCCGAAGCCAAGCGTATTCTGGGCAAGACCGCCAACCTCGAATTCCGTCTGGGTGCAGGCCCGGATGATTCGAAAGGCACCACCGAGATGTTCGAATTCCGCGAAGGCGGTCGTCCGGCAGCGGCGGTGGAGCGTGGTCTGATCATTACCGGTGATCAGGTGACTGACGCCAAGGCCAGCTTCGACGAGCATGGTCGTCCACAGGTGAACATCAACCTCGATGGTCACGGCGGCGAACTGATGAGCCGCGCAACCCGCAGCAATGTGGGGCGCAGCATGGCGGTGATCTTCATCGAGCAGCGTCCGACCACCACCTATACCAAACAGATGGTCGATGGCGTCGAGAAAGACGTGCCGGTGCAGACTTTCAAGGAAGACAAGAAAATCATCAGTCTGGCGACCATTCAGTCGCCACTGGGCAGCCAGTTCCGGATTACCGGTCTGAATGGTCAGGGTGAGTCTTCCGAGCTGGCGCTGCTGTTGCGTGCCGGTGGTCTGGCGGCGCCGATGTACTTCGCTGAAGAGCGCACCATCGGTCCTAGCCTGGGTGCCGACAACATCACCAAGGGTATCGACGCTTCCCTGTGGGGCATGCTGTTCGTCTCGCTGTTCATCATGGCGATCTACCGCTTCTTCGGTCTGATCGCGACCGTGGCACTGGCCCTCAACATGGTCATGCTGCTGGCATTGATGTCCTTGCTGGGTGCCACACTGACCCTGCCGGGTATCGCCGGTATCGTGTTGACCATGGGTATGGCGGTGGACGCCAACGTGCTGATCTTCTCGCGGATTCGTGAAGAGATCGCCAACGGCATGACGGTTCAGCGTGCTATCAACGAAGGTTTCGATCGTGCCTACACGGCGATCCTCGACGCCAACCTGACGACGCTGCTGGTCGGCGGCATTCTCTTTGCGATGGGCACCGGCCCGGTCAAGGGGTTTGCGGTGACCATGTCGCTCGGGATCTTTACCTCGATGTTCACGGCCATTATGGTGACCCGCGCTATGGTCAACCTGATCTACGGCGGTCGTGACTTCAAGAAGTTGTGGATTTAAGGGGCTGCCATGTTACGTACCATCAACTTCATGGGCGTTCGCAATGTTGCGTTCGCCATCACAATGCTCCTTACCGTACTGGCGTTGTTCAGCTGGTTCCATAAAGGGCTCAACTTTGGTCTGGACTTCACCGGCGGTACGCTCATCGAGCTGACCTACGAACGTCCCGCTGACCTGGGCAAGGTTCGTCAGGAGCTGGTTTCGGCGGGCTATCACGAAGCCGTTGTACAGAGCTTCGGCGCCACCACCGACTTGCTGGTGCGCATGCCGGGTGAAGACCCGCAACTGGGCACCCAGGTTGCCGAGGCGCTGCGCAAGGCCGGTGCCGATAACCCGGCAGTGGTCAAGCGTGTCGAGTTCGTCGGCCCGCAGGTCGGTGAAGAGCTGCGCGATCAGGGCGGCCTCGGCATGCTGATGGCGCTGGGCGGTGTTCTGATCTACCTGGCATTCCGCTTCCAGTGGAAATTCGCAGTCGGGGCGATCGTCTCGCTGATTCACGACGTGGTGGTGACGATGGGGATCCTGTCGTTCTTCCAGATCACCTTCGACCTGACGGTGCTGGCGGCGGTGCTGGCGATCATCGGCTACTCGCTGAACGACACCATTGTGGTCTTCGACCGGGTACGCGAAAACTTCCGCCTGCTGCGCAAGGCTTCGTTGATCGAGAACATCAACATCTCCACCACGCAGACACTGCTGCGCACCATTGCCACCTCGGTTTCGACCCTGTTGGCGATCGTGGCATTGTGGGTGTTTGGCGGTGACAGCCTGGAAGGCTTCTCCATCGCGTTGTTCATCGGCGTACTGGCGGGTACCTACTCGTCCATCTACATCGCCAACGTGGTGCTGATCTGGCTGAACCTGACCACCGAGGATCTGATTCCTCCAGTGGTCGTCGAGAAGGCTGACGACCTCCCGTAGGTCCGGCCATCATAAAAAAGGCGCGAGTGCTGAACTCGCGCCTTTTTTTATGCTCCAAGGCTAGGCATTGCGCAGCCATGCTGCGTTTCGATTGGTCAGGAGGTTCAAGTGAACAAGTCTATGCTTGTTGGTGCTGTGTTAGGTGCTGCTGTCGTGACTGCTGGCGGCGCCGTTGCCACCTATAGCTTGGTCAAGGGTGGTCCTGAGTATGCGGATGTATTGGCGGTAGAGCCGATCAATCAGCAGATCAAAACCCCCCGTGAAGTTTGCAAGGACGTAACCGTTACCCGTCAGGCGCCGGTCAAGGACCAGCATCAGATCGTCGGTAGCGTTATTGGCGCGGTTGCCGGTGGCTTGCTGGGTAACCAGATCGGTGGCGGTAACGGCAAGAAGATCGCTACAGTCGCGGGCGCGGTAGGTGGTGGTTATGCGGGTAACAAGGTTCAGGAAGGCATGCAGGAGCGTGATACCTACACCACTACGCAGAACCGCTGCACGACGGTCAATGATGTGAGCGACAAGGTTGTGGGCTACAACGTCAAGTACAAGCTGAACGAGAAGGTGGGTCAGGTTCGTATGGAGCGTGATCCGGGTAGCCAGATTCCGGTCGACAAGAACGGTCAGCTGATATTGGGTCAGGCGCAGTAACGCCATCCGCTGAGCTTCACAAGACATAAAAAAACCGGCTTGCGCCGGTTTTTTTATGCCTGCCGCTTAACGCTTGAGCGAAGCTGGCAGGTGCGGTGCGATCGCGGTCAGTACCGCCTTGAAGCACTTGGTGTTGCCGGCAACGATGTGGCCTTTCTCGAGGAAGTCGTGACCACCGGTGAAATCGCTGACCAGACCGCCTGCTTCCTGAATCAGCAGGGCGCCTGCAGCCATATCCCACTCGGACAGGCCTGACTCCCAGAACGCATCGAAGCGACCGGCAGCGACATAAGCCAGGTCGAGGCTGGCAGCACCTGCGCGGCGGATGCCGGCGGTCTGGCCTACCAGGCTGCGGAACATGCCCAGGTAGTTCTCGATGTTGTCCATCTGGTTGTCACGAAACGGGAAGCCGGTGCCGAGCAGGGCGCCTTCCAGGCTCTTGCGCTGGCTGACGCGCAGACGGCGACCGTTCAGGGCTGCGCCACGACCACGGCTTGCGGTGAATTCTTCCTGGCGGACCGGGTCGAGAACCACGGCGTGCTCGAGGCGGCCGCGGTATTTGCAGGCGATGCTGACGGCAAAGTGCGGGATGCCGCGAACGAAGTTGGTGGTGCCGTCCAGTGGGTCGATGATCCACAGGTAGTCGGTGCCTTCGCCGCTGCCTTCGTGCAGGCCGCTTTCTTCGCCGAGGATGCCGTGAGTCGGGTAGGCCTTGCGCAGAGCGGTGATGATGCTTTGCTCGGCAGCGCGGTCGATCTCTGTGACGTAGTCTTTGGCTTCTTTTTCGTCAACCTTGATGGTATCCAGGCGCTCGATGGAGCGGAAAATCAATTCGCTGGCGCTGCGGGCGGCGCGCAGCGCGATATTCAGCATGGGCTGCATGGATAATTCACCTAAGGTTGTTAAAGAGAGCCGGGCATTCTATGGGCTGATTCGAATTATTTCCAGCCTTGCGTTGTTACGGTTGTCGGGTTCGTGTGTGTTTTTTTGCGTCCGGCGCGGTCGCCCATGCTGTTGCAGCTCTCACAGCTTCATGGCGTTAGTCGAGCCGTTTCTGTAAGATTTGCCCCCCTAATTCGTATCAGTGAGCGTTCGCTTTGTTGCAGAACATTCGTGTTGTCCTGGTCGGCACTACCCATCCCGGAAATATCGGCGGGGCTGCTCGCGCCATGAAAAACATGGGGCTTTCGCGTCTGGTGCTGGTCGATCCGCGCATTTTTCCTTCGCCCGATGCCGATGCGCGTGCGTCCGGCGCTACCGACATTCTCGAGGGCGCGCAGGTGGTGGCGACCCTTGAAGAAGCGCTGGTCGGCTGCCGTCTGGTGCTGGGCACCAGCGCGCGGGATCGAAGCCTGCCTTGGCCTATGCTGGATCCGCGTGCCTCGGGTGAGAAAGTCATCGAACAGGCCGGCGACGGTGCCGAGGTGGCGCTGGTGTTCGGTCGCGAACATGCGGGCCTGACCAACGAAGAGCTGCAGCGTTGCCACTTCCATGTGCACATCCCGTCTGACCCTGCGTTCAGTTCTCTCAATCTGGCGGCTGCCGTACAGGTGCTCAGTTATGAGGTGCGCGTGGCCTGGCTGGCTGCCGCGGAGCAGGGCGAGGCTTCAAGGCCTGCGTCGGCGCACAGTGCCGAACTGGCGACCATGGACGAAATGGAAGGTTTCTACACCCACCTCGAGGCCACGCTGGTGGCCATCGGTTTTCTTGATCCGGAAAAGCCACGGCATCTGATGGCCCGGTTGCGCAGGCTGTACGGGCGTAGCGAAGTCGAGCGATCCGAGCTGAGTATCCTGCGCGGTGTGCTCACTGAAACCCAGAAAGCCGCGCGCGGTGAACCCTACAAGCGAAAGGATCAGTGATGTTCGAGCGTCTGCGAGAAGACATTCAAAGCGTGTTCCACCGCGATCCCGCAGCGCGCAACGCCTTTGAAGTCCTGACCTGCTATCCGGGGATGCACGCGATCTGGCTGCACCGCTTCGCCCATATTCTGTGGCGCAACGGCTGGAAATGGCCGGCGCGGGTGGTCTCGAACTTTGGCCGCTGGATGACCGGAATCGAGATCCATCCGGGCGCGCGCATCGGCCGCCGTTTTTTCATCGATCACGGCATGGGCATCGTGATCGGCGAAACCGCCGAGATCGGCAGTGACGTCACCCTCTACCAGGGCGTGACCCTGGGTGGCACCAGCTGGAATGCCGGCAAGCGCCATCCGACGCTGGAAGACGGTGTGGTGGTCGGGGCGGGTGCCAAGGTGCTCGGGCCGTTCACGGTGGGCGCCGGCGCCAAGATCGGCTCCAATGCAGTGGTCACCAAGGCTGTGCCTGCGGGCGCAACCGCAGTGGGCATCCCGGGGCGCATCATCGTCAAGTCAGACGATGAGGTTGAGGCCAGGCGCAAGGCCATGGCCGAGAAGCTCGGCTTCGATGCCTACGGTGTCAGTGCAGATATGCCCGATCCGGTCGCGCGCGCCATTGGCCAGTTGCTTGACCATTTGCAGGCTGTCGATGGGCGCCTGGAAGGCATGTGCGATGCACTCGGCAGGCTTGGCAGCGATTACCGCGCCAAGGAGTTGCCGGAGCTGCGTGACGAAGTTTTCGACTGCGTCAAGGACTGCCAGGAAGGCAAGGTCGGCTAGCGCTCACGGTGGGCAGGGTGCGTGCCATTACGCCGCACCTTTGCTATGATGCAGCCCGCGCTTTTCGCTAATCCCGACTGTTTTACTTGGTCTAATAGTTGACTCTTTTACTCGGGAATAGCATACTCGCTCTCATTCCGAACCTCTGCGGTATACGCCATGCGACTGACTACTAAAGGCCGATACGCTGTAACAGCCATGCTTGACCTGGCGTTGCACGCGCAGAACGGGCCAGTGTCTCTGGCCGACATCTCCGAGCGGCAGGGTATTTCCCTGTCCTACCTCGAGCAGCTGTTCGCCAAGCTGCGTCGCGGCAATCTGGTTTCCAGTGTTCGTGGTCCGGGCGGTGGTTACCAGCTGTCGCGCGACATGAAAGGCATCCAGGTTGCTCAGGTTGTCGATGCAGTCAATGAATCTGTCGATGCCACGCGGTGTCAGGGTCTGGGCGATTGCCATGCTGGCGATACCTGCCTGACTCACCACCTGTGGTGCGACCTGAGCCAGCAGATTCACGAATTTCTAAGCGGTATCAGCTTGGCGGATCTTGTCACTCGCCGTGAGGTACAAGAAGTCGCTCAGCGCCAGGATATGCGCCGTGGTCATAACCACATGTCGCAACTGGGTAAGATCGAAACGTCCGCCGTCGAATGAACGCAGATGAATGAGCGGTGCGCCTGCCTGATAGGAGAGCTTCAATGAAATTGCCAATTTACCTCGACTACTCCGCGACGACCCCGGTCGATCCGCGTGTCGCGCAGAAAATGATCGATTGCCTGACCGTCGAAGGAAACTTCGGCAACCCGGCCTCGCGCTCCCACGTCTTTGGCTGGAAAGCCGAAGAAGCGGTCGAGAACGCTCGTCGTCAGGTCGCTGATCTGGTCAACGCCGATCCGCGCGAAATCGTCTGGACTTCGGGTGCCACTGAATCCAACAACCTGGCTATTAAAGGTGTTGCGCATTTCTACGCCAGCAAAGGCAAGCACCTGATCACGTCGAAGGTTGAGCACAAGGCTGTCCTCGACACCACTCGCCAGCTGGAACGCGAAGGTTTCGAAGTGACCTACATCGAGCCAGGCGAAGACGGTCTGATCACGCCTGCCATGATTGAAGCGGCACTGCGCGACGACACCATCCTGGTTTCGATCATGCATGTGAACAACGAGATCGGCACCATCAACGATATCGCCGCGATCGGTGAGCTGACCCGTTCACGTGGTGTGCTGTTCCACGTCGATGGCGCGCAGTCGACCGGCAAGGTTGAAATCGATCTGGCCAGCCTCAAGGTTGACCTGATGTCGTTCTCTGCACACAAAACCTACGGCCCCAAAGGCATCGGCGCACTCTACGTCAGCCGCAAGCCACGTGTTCGCCTTGAAGCGACCATGCACGGCGGCGGTCACGAGCGTGGCATGCGTTCCGGCACCCTGGCGACTCACCAGATCGTCGGCATGGGCGAAGCATTCCGTATCGCCAAGGAAGAAATGGCTGCTGAAAACGTGCGCATCAAGGCACTCAGCGATCGTTTTTTCAAGCAGGTCGAAAACCTGGAAGAGCTGTACGTCAACGGCAGTCTGACCGCACGCGTACCGCACAACCTGAACCTGAGCTTCAACTATGTCGAAGGCGAGTCGCTGATCATGGCGCTCAAGGATCTGGCGGTATCGTCCGGTTCGGCCTGTACCTCGGCCTCGCTTGAGCCTTCGTACGTGCTGCGTGCCCTGGGTCGCAACGACGAACTGGCGCACAGCTCGATTCGTTTCACCTTCGGCCGTTTCAGCACCGAAGAAGAAATCGATTACGCCGCGCAGAAAGTTTGCGAGGCTGTCACCCGGCTGCGCACGCTTTCGCCGCTGTGGGACATGTTCAAAGACGGCGTCGACATCTCCAAGATCGAGTGGGCGGCGCACTAATTTAAAGTCGCCTCCAAGACAGGTCATGGGCAATTGCGACGTGACCTGCAGAGCGGCTCCCTGATGTGAGAGGAATAGAATCATGGCTTACAGCGAAAAGGTCATCGACCACTACGAAAATCCACGTAACGTCGGCAAGATGAACGCGGAAGATCCTGATGTTGGCACCGGCATGGTCGGCGCTCCTGCGTGCGGCGACGTGATGCGCCTGCAGATCAAGGTCAACGAGCAGGGCGTTATCGAAGACGCCAAGTTCAAGACCTACGGCTGTGGTTCGGCCATTGCGTCCAGCTCCCTGGCGACCGAGTGGATGAAAGGCAAGACTCTGGATGAAGCAGAGACCATCAAGAACACTCAGTTGGCTGAAGAGCTGGCACTGCCGCCAGTGAAGATTCACTGCTCGGTACTCGCTGAAGACGCCATCAAGGCGGCCGTTCGCGATTACAAGCAAAAGAAAGGTCTGCTGTAAGCAGGCTTTTCAAGAGAAGCTTGCGACAGAGTCAACTGCAACAGGCTAATGCAACAGGCTAAGGAGTTCCGATGGCTATCAGCATGACAGAAGCTGCCGCTAACCACGTACGACGTTCCCTTGAGGGGCGCGGCAAGGGTGACGGCGTTCGTCTGGGTGTTCGCACCACAGGCTGTTCAGGTCTTGCCTATGTGCTCGAGTTCGTCGATGAGGCGGCCAGCGAAGACACCGTGTTTGAAATGCACGGCGTCAAGGTGATCATTGATCCGAAGAGTCTGGTCTATCTGGATGGCACCGAGCTCGATTTCGTGCGTGAAGGGTTGAACGAAGGCTTCAAGTTCAACAATCCCAATTCGCGCGGTGAGTGCGGCTGTGGCGAAAGCTTCAACGTCTGAGGCTTTTTATTGTGGGTACTCCCTGTCACTTCGCCCTGTTCGACCTCAAGCCCGAGTTTCAGCTTGATCTTGACCAGCTGGCCACGCGCTACCGTGAGCTTGCGCGTAACGTGCATCCGGATCGCTTTGCGGATGCCCCCGAGCGTGAGCAGCGTGTGGCGCTGGAGCGCTCGGCCAGTCTCAACGAGGCCTATCAGACCCTGAAAAGCCCGCCGAAAAGGGCGCGCTACCTGCTGGCAATGAACGGCAACGAAGTGCCGCTCGAAGTCACGGTGCATGATCCCGAGTTTCTTCTGCAGCAGATGCAATTGCGCGAAGACCTTGAGGACTTGCAGGAAGAGGCTGATCTCGCCGGCGTTGCGACCTTCAAGCGTCAGCTCAAGGTCGCTCAGGACGAACTGAACCAGAGCTTCGCGGCCTGTTGGAATGATGCTGCACAGCGCGAGCACGCTGAAAAGCTGATGCGGCGTATGCAGTTTCTCGACAAGCTCTCTCACGAAGTGCGCCAGTTAGAAGAGCGCCTCGACGATTAACCCCGCGCGGCTTCGGCCGCGCGCCAGTGATTATTCTGAACAGCATGGCTTTACTGCAGATCGCCGAACCCGGCCTGAGTCCTCAACCGCACCAGCGTCGTCTGGCTGTGGGTATCGACCTGGGCACCACCAATTCTCTGGTTGCTGCGGTACGCAGCGGCCTGTCCGAACCGCTGGCCGATGCAGAGGGGCAGGTCATTCTGCCGTCTGCCGTGCGCTATCACGCTGATCGTGTCGAAGTAGGGCAGTCAGCGAAGATCGCCGCCTCCCAGGACCCGTTCAATACCGTTCTGTCGGTCAAGCGTCTCATGGGGCGTGGTCTGACTGACGTCAAGCAACTGGGCGAGCAGCTGCCGTACCGGTTTGTTGGCGGTGAGTCGCACATGCCGTTCATCGACACCGTGCAGGGGCCGAAAAGTCCGGTCGAAGTGTCTGCCGACATCCTCAAGGTCCTGCGCCAGCGCGCAGAAGCCTCGTTGGGTGGCGAGCTGGTAGGCGCGGTGATCACCGTTCCTGCCTACTTCGATGACGCTCAGCGTCAGGCGACCAAGGACGCTGCCAGACTGGCGGGTCTCAACGTACTGCGCCTGCTCAATGAGCCCACGGCGGCGGCTGTCGCCTATGGCCTGGATCAGAAAGCCGAAGGCGTGGTTGCCATCTATGACTTGGGTGGCGGGACCTTCGATATCTCGATCCTGCGCCTGACCGGCGGTGTGTTTGAAGTACTGGCCACTGGCGGCGATACCGCTCTGGGTGGCGATGACTTCGATCATGCGATAGCCAACTGGATTGTCACTGATGCCGGTCTGTCTGCCGATATCGACCCTTCCGCGCAACGCAGCCTGCTGCAGGCTGCCTGCTCGGCCAAGGAAGCGCTGACTGACGCCGAGTCTGTCGAGGTCGCCTACGGTGACTGGCGTGGCACGCTGACCCGCGAGGCGCTCAATGCGCTGATCGAGCCTATGGTCGCGCGCAGTCTCAAGGCCTGTCGTCGTGCGGTGCGTGACACCGGTATCGAGCTTGAAGAAGTCGAAGCGGTGGTCATGGTCGGCGGTTCAACCCGAGTTCCACGCGTACGCGAAGCGGTGGCCGAGCTTTTCGGTCGTCAGCCGTTGACCGAGATCGACCCGGATCAGGTGGTGGCCATCGGGGCTGCGATCCAGGCCGATACTCTGGCCGGCAACAAGCGTGACGGTGGCGAACTGCTGCTCCTCGATGTGATTCCGCTCTCGCTGGGGCTGGAAACCATGGGCGGTCTGATGGAGAAGGTCATTCCGCGCAACACCACCATCCCTGTGGCGCGTGGTCAGGAATTCACCACGTACAAGGATGGCCAGACGGCCATGAAGATTCATGTACTGCAGGGTGAGCGTGAATTGATCAGCGACTGTCGTTCGCTGGCGCGCTTCGAGCTGCGTGGCATCCCGCCGATGGTCGCGGGTGCGGCAAAGATTCGTGTCACCTTCCAGGTCGATGCTGACGGTCTGCTCAGCGTTTCGGCGCGTGAAATGGGCTCGGGTATCGAGTCGAGCATTCAGGTCAAGCCTTCCTACGGGCTGACCGATGACGAAGTCACCCGCATGCTCAAGGACTCCTTCGAGTATGCCGGCGACGACAAGGTCGCTCGTGTGCTGCGTGAGCATCAGGTTGATGCCGAGCGTCTGCTCGAAGCTGTTCAGGGTGCCCTGGATGCCGATGGCGAGCGTCTTCTCGACGAGGAAGAGCGCCTGGTCATTAACCTGCAGATGGACGAACTCCGTGAACTGATGCAAGGCACCGATGGTTATGCCATCGAGCAACAGACCAAGCGTCTGTCGCAGGTGACCGATGCATTTGCTGCCCGACGCCTCGATTCGACGGTAAAAGCCGCACTGGCCGGGCGCAACTTGAATGAGATTGAGGAATAACTGATGCCGCAGGTGATTTTTCTGCCCCACGCCGAGCATTGCCCGGACGGGCTGGTTGTAGAAGTGGAGCCCGGCACGTCTATTCTCGACATTGCCCACGAGCACCACATCGAGATTGAAAGCGCCTGTGGTGGCGTGTGTGCGTGCACCACCTGCCATTGCATCATTCGCGAAGGTTTCGGTTCGCTGAATGAAGCCGATGAGCTGGAAGAAGACATGCTCGACAAGGCGTGGGGGCTGGAAGCGCAATCGCGTCTGTCCTGTCAGGCCATTGTCGGCAACGAAGACCTCACGGTCGAAATACCCAAGTATTCGCTCAACCACGCCGCTGAAGCGCCACACTGATTCAAGGATTGCTCATGAGTCTCAAATGGGTTGATGTGCAGGAAATCGCCATCCAGCTGGCTGAAAGCCACCCGGATGTCGATCCGCTGACTGTGAGTTTTCCCAGGCTGCGTAATCTGGTCATGGCCTTGCCTGAGTTCGATGACCACCCTGACCGTAGTGGGGAAAAGGTTCTCGAGGCGATCCAGGGGTTATGGATCGAAGAGGCCGATTGACGTTCAGTAACGTACGCAGTTAGGCAATACACCAGAACCCGCGTATAATTCGCGGGTTTAATTTTTCGCTTCAATCACTGCTTCTGGAGTTTCACCATGGCTGTTCAACGTACTTTCTCCATCATCAAGCCTGACGCCGTTGCCAAGAACGTAATCGGCGAGATCACCACTCGTTTCGAAAAAGCCGGTCTGCGCGTTGTCGCTTCCAAGCTGAAGCAACTGTCCAAGGCCGAAGCTGAAGGTTTCTACGCTGAGCACAGCGCTCGCGGTTTCTTCGGCGACCTGGTTGCTTTCATGATCTCCGGTCCGGTTGTCGTTCAGGTTCTGGAAGGCGAAAACGCTATCGCTTTGAACCGCGAGCTGATGGGCGCTACCAACCCTAAAGAAGCTGCTGCCGGCACCATCCGTGCTGATTTCGCTGACTCCATCGACGCCAACGCTGTTCACGGCTCCGATTCCGAAGCAGCCGCCGCTCGCGAAATCTCGTACTTCTTCGCAGCTACCGAAGTAACCGCTCGCTAAGTCATTTTTGACTGACGAGTGAAGGGTGAATTCATGATTGCATCGACTGGTAAAACCAACCTGCTGGGGCTGACTCAACAGGAAATGGAGAAATTCTTCGACTCTATCGGGGAGAAGCGCTTCCGTGCCGGTCAGGTCATGAAGTGGATTCACCACTTCGGCGTCGACGATTTCGACGCGATGACGAACGTCAGCAAGGCCCTGCGCGAAAAGCTCAAGGCCTGTGCCGAAGTTCGCGGTCCCGAAGTGGTCAGCGAGGACATCTCCAGCGACGGCACCCGTAAATGGGTGGTGCGCGTAGAGTCCGGCAGCTGTGTCGAGACCGTCTACATTCCGCAGGGCAAGCGTGGCACCTTGTGTGTTTCGTCCCAGGCGGGCTGTGCCCTGGATTGCAGCTTCTGTTCCACGGGCAAGCAAGGCTTCAACAGCAACCTCACCGCCGCCGAAGTCATCGGTCAGGTGTGGATTGCCAACAAATCCTTCGGCAGCGTCCCGGCGACCGTCGACCGTGCCATCACCAACGTGGTGATGATGGGCATGGGTGAGCCGCTGCTGAACTTCGACAATGTCATTGCCGCCATGCATCTGATGATGGATGACCTGGGGTATGGCATTTCCAAGCGCCGGGTGACCTTGTCCACCTCCGGTGTGGTACCGATGATCGATGAGCTTTCCAAGCACATCGACGTGTCCCTGGCCTTGTCGCTGCACGCACCGAACGATGCGCTGCGCAACCAGTTGGTGCCGCTCAACAAGAAATACCCGTTGAAAATGCTTCTCGAGTCCTGCCGTCGCTATATGTCCAATCTGGGCGAAAAGCGTGTGCTCACCATCGAGTACACCATGCTCAAGGACATCAACGACAAGGTAGAGCACGCGGTCGAGATGATCGAACTGCTCAAGGACACACCTTGCAAGATCAACCTGATTCCGTTCAACCCGTTTCCGCACTCCGGTTACGAGCGTCCCAGCAATAACGCAATCCGTCGTTTTCAGGACCTGTTGCATCAGGCCGGTTATAACGTCACTGTGCGCACCACACGCGGTGAAGATATCGATGCTGCATGCGGCCAGTTGGTCGGGCAGGTGATGGACCGCACACGCCGTAGCGAACGCTACATTGCAGTGCGTGAGTTGAGCGCCGAGGCCGATGCGGCCCCTGTCGCGGTGACTCGAACCTGACTGCGAACCTGACCGAGAGAGACTCCATGCCTGTGCGTGCCTCGCTGCTGCTCTGTGTTGTCGTCCTGCTGACAGCGTGCGTGTCCACCGGTAACGTCAATCCGCTGACGACGGCCCAGGGGCGCGAGGAAGCGCGCAAGGCTTACGTGCAGCTTGGCCTGGGTTATTTCCAGCAGGGGCAGACCGAGCGCGCCAAGGTTCCGCT
The DNA here is from genome assembly GCF_900099665.1 of Pseudomonas sp. BS3767. NCBI lineage: Bacteria > Pseudomonadati > Pseudomonadota > Gammaproteobacteria > Pseudomonadales > Pseudomonadaceae > Pseudomonas > Pseudomonas sp. BS3767. Next base: position 480,324 of record NZ_FNCX01000003.1, read on the forward strand.
GAAAAAGGCGCTTGAACTCGACAGCTCGGATGCGCAGGCCAACGCCGCGCTGGCCCTGGTGTTCCAGACAGAGATGGAGCCGGAGCTGGCAGAGCAGTACTTTCGCAAGGCGTTGGCCGCCAGCAATAACGAAACACGTATCGTCAACAATTACGGCAGTTTTCTGTTCGAGCAAAAACGTTACAAGGAAGCCTACGAGCGTTTTGAACAGGCGGCTGCCGACAACCTGTATCCTGAGCGGTCACGGGTTTTTGAAAGCCTGGGCATGACCTCGCTGAAACTGGGCAACCGCGAGCAGGCTCGCGAGCATTTTACCAAGGCATTGCGCCTGGACCGTCAGTTGCCATTATCCTTGCTGGAAATGGCTCAGCTGTCCTACGAAGACAAGCAATATGTGCCGGCGCGTGACTATTACGACCGTTTTAGCCAACTCAGCGAGCAAAATGCACGTAGTCTATTGCTCGGTACACGGCTGGCGAAGATATATGATGATCGTAACAAGGCAGCCAGCTTTGGCCTGCTGTTGAAAAGACTCTATCCCGGTACGCCGGAATATCAGCAATACCTGTCGGAGCAATGATGAAAGCGGCGCATCCCGAAGTTGTAGCAACCAATCGCGTGAATCCTGGAGAAACCCTGCGCCAGGCCCGCGAGAGCAGGAGCTGGTCGCTGCCAGATGTGGCCTTGAGACTCAATCTCACCGTGACCTCCCTGACCAATCTGGAGAACGGCCAGTTTGAAAAGCTGCCTGGGCATACGTTTGCCCGGGGCTACGTGCGTGCCTACGCCAAACTGCTTGACCTTGATCAGGCGGCGCTGGTCGAACAGTTCGACCAGTTCACCGGCACTGACGGTAAGGGCAGTTCGGTCCACGCGCTGGGCCGTATCGAAGAGCCGGTCAGGCTGTCGCACAACATTCTGCGTATCGTCAGCCTGCTGTTGCTGGTGATCCTGGTCGGCGGTGGTTTCTTCTGGTGGCAGGATCAGGCGACCTTGCGCGGCAGGGATCAGTCCGGGCTGAACATGGAGCACGTCGAAGTCGAAAGTGCCGACGGCACCACGCAGATTCACCCGCTCGACGAGCCGGAAGAGCCTGCTGTGGCTGAAACGCCTGCCTCCGGACAAACTTCCTTGCCGTTGAATACCGGTGCGCCTGCCAGTGAGGCGCCAGCTGCTGCGCCAGCGGCCCCGGCTTCCAGCGTTACAGGTCATGCAACCGCACAACCACAAACACAGACGCCTGCTGCTGCCACGCCACCGGCGAGCACGCCGCAAGCCCCCGTTGCTGCGCCGACCGTGCCGTCGATGCCGACTGCACCTGCCGAGCAGCCAGTGCCTGCCGTGGCGGGTGCCGGTCAGGTGACCGTACAGTTCGTTGCCGATTGCTGGACCCAGGTCACTGACGGAAACGGCAAGGTGCTGGTCAGCGGCCTCAAGCGCAAGGGCGACAGTCTGGATGTCAGCGGCAAGCCGCCGTTGACCCTGCGTCTGGGCTACGCGCGCGGTGCGCAGGTCAGCTACAACGGTCAGCCTGTGGATGTAGCACCTTTTACCAGCGGCGAAACTGCTCGCCTGAAGCTAGGGCAATAAGTCATGCACGGCGAATCTCCAATCAAGCGTCGCGAATCCCGGAAAATATGGGTCGGTTCCGTACCAGTCGGCGGTGATGCGCCGATCGCGGTGCAAAGCATGACCAACAGTGATACCAACGATGTGGCCGCTACCGTGGCACAGATCAATCGTCTGGAAGCGGCGGGTGTCGACATCGTGCGTGTTTCGGTGCCCGACATGGACGCTGCCGAAGCATTCGGCCGCATCAAGCAGCTGGTCAAGGTGCCGCTGGTCGCCGACATCCACTTCGATTACCGCATCGCCCTGCGTGTGGCGGAGCTGGGCGTCGACTGTCTGCGTATCAACCCGGGCAATATCGGTCGTGAAGACCGTGTGCGGGCCGTGGTCGATGCTGCGCGTGATCGAGGCATCCCGATCCGTATCGGCGTCAACGCCGGTTCGCTGGAAAAAGACCTGCAGAAGAAGTACGGCGAGCCTACGCCAGAGGCCTTGGTAGAATCTGCGCTGCGCCATGTCGAGCACCTGGAACGCCTGAACTTTCCGGACTTCAAGGTCAGCGTCAAGGCTTCCGATGTGTTTATGGCCGTCGCTGCCTATCGCCTGCTGGCCAAGGAGATTGTTCAGCCGCTGCACCTGGGCATCACCGAAGCCGGTGGCTTGCGTTCAGGTACGGTGAAATCGGCTGTCGGTCTCGGTATGCTGCTCGCCGAAGGAATTGGCGATACTATCCGCATCTCGCTGGCGGCTGACCCGGTCGAGGAAGTGAAGGTCGGGTACGACATTCTCAAATCGTTGCGTCTTCGTTCGCGTGGAATCAACTTCATCGCCTGCCCGAGTTGCTCACGGCAGAACTTCGATGTGGTCAAGACCATGAACGAGCTGGAAGGTCGCCTCGAGGATTTGCTGGTTCCGCTCGATGTTGCGGTCATCGGTTGTGTGGTCAATGGTCCGGGCGAAGCCAAAGAGGCGCATATCGGCCTGACCGGTGGTACGCCGAACCTGATCTACATCGACGGCAAACCCGCGCAGAAACTGACCAATGACAATCTCGTGAATGAGCTGGAACGCTTGATTCGCGAGAAAGCGGCTGAAAAAGCCGAAGCCGACGCCTCGGTCATCGTGCGCGGCTAACCCGGATTGCTAAGGATTTTCTGTGAGTAAGTCTCTACAAGCCATTCGTGGCATGAACGACATCCTGCCCGAGCAGACGCCGCTGTGGCGTCACTTCGAAGGCACTGTTGCCCGTCTGCTGGATAACTACGGTTACCGCCAGATTCGTATGCCTATCGTCGAATTCACCGAGCTGTTCAAGCGCTCCATCGGTGAAGTGACCGATATCGTCGAGAAAGAGATGTACACCTTCGCCGATCGTAACGGTGACTCTCTGACCCTGCGCCCTGAAGGCACTGCCGCATGCGTGCGTGCGGTCCTCGAACACGGCATCACTGGCGGCGGCCAGGTTCAAAAACTGTGGTACATCGGTCCGATGTTCCGTCACGAGCGTCCACAGAAAGGCCGTTATCGTCAGTTTCATCAGATCGGTGTCGAGGTTTTCAACCTGGACGGTCCGGATATTGATGCCGAACTGATTGTCATGACCTGGCGCCTGTGGGGCCTGCTGGGCATCCGCAACGCCGTGAAGCTCGAGCTGAACAGCCTGGGCACCAGCGAGGCGCGTGCGCGTTATCGCGACGCGCTGGTCGAATACCTCTCGGCCCGTCTCGACCAACTGGACGAAGACAGCCAGCGCCGTCTGAAAACCAACCCGCTGCGCGTGCTGGACACCAAGCACCCTGAAACCCAGGCTGTGCTGGTCGATGCGCCGAAACTGGCGGACTACCTGGATGACGAATCCCGCGTTCACTTCGAAGGCCTGAAGGCCCGTCTGGACGCCGCCGGTATTCCTTATGTGATCAATCCCAAGCTGGTGCGTGGCCTGGATTACTACAGCAAGACCGTTTTCGAGTGGGTCACCGATCAACTCGGTGCCCAGGGTACGGTCTGTGCGGGCGGTCGTTACGACGGTCTGGTCGAGCAGATGGGTGGCAAGCCTACTGCAGGCGTCGGTTTCGCGATGGGTATCGAGCGACTGGTTCTGCTGCTCGAAACCCTTGAGCAGGTGCCGGAAGAGATTGCCCGTCAGGTCGATGTCTACCTGTGTGCATTCGGCGAAGCGGCCGAGCTGGCGGCACTGGCACTGACCGAAAAGGTCCGTGATCAGCTGCCGACCCTGCGGTTGCAGGTCAACGCCGGTGCCGGCAGCTTCAAAAGCCAGTTCAAGAAGGCCGACAAGAGCGGTGCGCTGTTCGCACTGATCCTCGGCGAAGAAGAACTGGCGGCGAAGGTCATTGGCGTCAAGCCCCTGCGTGGCCAGGGTGAACAACAAAATATTGCCTGGGATGCTCTGTCAGAGCACCTGGCCTCCTGCGTCGTGCAGGGTTGAAGCTGATTTAACAGCCGTTTAGCGAATAGGAGTATTGGGGTGTCGGGTACCGAAGATGAAGAGCTGGCGGTAATGAAGGACTGGTGGCAGCGCAACGGCAAACCTCTGTTGACCGGCGGTCTGCTTGCGTTGGTCGTGGTTCTGGGTTGGCAGTTCTGGCACAGGTATCAGGCCAGCCAGTCGCAAGGCGCCTCGATGCTTTATCAGCAATTGCTGGAAACCGCACTGACGCCCAGTGGTCAGGCAGACACCGCACGTGTCGCCGAGATCTCCGGCAAACTGAAAAGCGAATTCGGTGGCACTACCTACGCACAGTTCGGTAGCCTGTTCGTCGCCAAGGTGGCGGTCGATGCTGGCAAGCTGGACGATGCTGCAGCCGAGCTGAAAACCGTGGCCGACAAACCTGCCAATGACACGCTGGGCGAGATTGCCCGTCAACGTCTGGCACGCGTGCTGGCTGCGCAGAACAAGACCGATGACGCGCTGAAGCTGCTCGACGGCGATGCCGACAAGGCTTTCCTCGCCAGTCGTGAAGAACTCAAGGGTGACCTGCTGGTACAGCTGGGTCGTACCGACGAGGCGTATGCTGCATACCAAAAGGCCAAATCTGCTCTGTCCGAAGACGCAGCAGTGGGTGGCCTGCAAATGAAGCTCGACGATCTGGCGAAAGGGGATGCGTGACGTGATTCGTTGGAAACATGCAGCATTGCTGGCTCTGGCCATTCTGGCCGCGGGTTGCAGCAGCAACAGCAAAAAGGAATTGCCTCCGGCCGAGCTGACCGACTTCAAAGAAGAAGTGGTTCTGCACAAGCAGTGGAGCCGTTCCATTGGCGACGGTCAGGGCAAGACTTACAACATGCTCGTGCCGGCCATTGATGGCGACCGCATCTATGCGGCTGACGTCACGGGCGAAGTCGTGTCGCTGGACCGTCTGACTGGCGACGTGATCTGGAAGAAGGATCTCGACCTACCCGTTTCCGGTGCAGTCGGCGTGGGCTACGGACTGGTGATGATCGGCACCCTCAAGGGTGAAGTGATTGCCATGGATGCCACGTCCGGTGAAGAAAAGTGGCGCGCTCGCGTCACCAGCGAAGTGCTGGCTCCGCCTGCCACCAACGGTTCCGTGGTCGTTGTCCAGACTCAGGATGACCGCATCGTCGGTTTCGACGCCTCTACCGGTTCGCAGCTCTGGATCTACGAAAGTACCCCGGCGGTGCTGACCCTGCGCGGTACCGGTGCTCCGCTGGCGACCAACCGTCTTGCCGTGGCAGGTCTGTCGACCGGCAAGGTCGTCGCTCTGGATATCACCAACGGCGTGCCGATCTGGGAGCAGCGTGTTGCCATCCCGCAAGGTCGCTCGGAACTGGATCGTGTGGTCGATATCGACGGCGGCCTGTTGCTGTCCGGCGGTACGCTGTACGTTGCTACCTATCAGGGCCGCGTCGCCGGTCTCGATCTGGAAAGCGGTCGTGTCCTCTGGCAGCGTGATGCTTCGAGCTACTCGGGTGTCGCCCAGGGCTTTGGCAGCGTCTATGCCACTCTGGCGTCCGGTACTGTCGAAGGTATCGACGAGCGTTCGTCCTCTGCACTGTGGAGCAACGAATCACTGGCTCGCCGCCAGCTCGGCGCGCCGGAAGTGTATTCCAGCTACGTAGCGGTCGGTGACATGGAAGGCTACCTGCACCTGTTGAGCCAGGTGGACGGTCGTTTTGTCGGTCGCGAACGTATCGACAGCGACGGCCTGCGTGCGCGTCCGCTGGTGGTTGGGGACATGATTTACGTGTATGGCAACAGCGGCAAACTGGAAGCCCTGACCATCAAGCAATAAGTGTCCATGCCCGGGGCCAATGGCCCCGGGTGCCCTTGCTTCGGCAAGGCTGCGGTGCCTTTGTGGCATCGCCCCGAACTCCGGCCGCTGCCCTGCAGCGGCTTTTGTATTTTCTGAAATAACGAAGTGGAGAGCCGCATGGTTCCCGTAATCGCCCTGGTGGGTCGACCGAACGTCGGCAAGTCCACCATGTTCAACCGCCTGACCAGGACTCGCGACGCCATTGTCGGCGATCTGTCCGGTCTTACCCGTGATCGCCAATACGGAGAGGCGAAGTGGCAAGGGCGCTCCTATATTCTGATCGACACCGGCGGTATCTCCGGTGACGAGCATGGCATGGACGAAAAGATGGCCGAGCAGTCGCTGCTGGCCATTGAAGAAGCCGATGTGGTGCTGTTTCTGGTGGACGCCCGTGCGGGCTACACCGCTGCTGATCAGATGATTGGTGAGCACCTGCGCAAGCGCAACAAGCGTTCCTACGTGGTTGCCAACAAGATCGACAACATCGACGAGAACCTGGCACGCGCCGAGTTCAGCCCGATGGGCCTGGGCGACGCCATTCCGGTGGCCGGTGCCCACGGTCGTGGTATCTCGCAGATGCTCGAAATCGCTCTGCGCGAATTCCCCAGAGACGAAGACGAGCCTGAAGAGGGTGTTGAGGTCGAGGAAGTCGCCGAAGGTCAGGAAGCCAAGCGCATTCCCGGCCCTAGCGAGAAAGACGGCATCAAGATCGCCATCATCGGTCGTCCCAACGTCGGCAAGTCGACGCTGGTCAACCGTATGCTGGGTGAAGACCGGGTTATCGTCTATGACGAGCCAGGCACCACGCGCGACAGTATCTACATTCCCTTCGAGCGTAACGAAGAGAAGTACACGCTGATCGACACCGCCGGTGTGCGCAAGCGCGGCAAGATCCACGAGGAAGTTGAAAAGTTCTCGGTGGTCAAGACGCTGCAGGCCATCAAGGACGCCAACGTGGTGATCTTTGTGATGGACGCCCGCGAAGGTGTGGTCGACCACGACCTGAACCTGCTGGGCTTCGCCCTTGAAGCGGGTCGTGCGCTGGTCATCGCGCTGAACAAGTGGGACGGCATGACGCCGGGCGAACGCGATTTCGTGAAGATCGAGCTGGAGCGCCGGTTGTTCTTCGTCGACTTCGCCGACATCCACTTCATCTCCGCACTGCACGGCACGGGCGTGGGCAACCTGTATCAGTCGGTACAGAACTCGTTCAAGTCTGCGGTAACCCGCTGGCCAACCAGCCGCCTGACCCAGATTCTCGAAGATGCGGTCAGCGAGCATGCGCCACCGATGGTCGGCAGCCGCCGCATCAAGCTGCGCTACGCTCACTTGGGTGGTGCCAACCCGCCGCTGATCGTGATCCACGGTAATCAGGTCGAGAAAGTACCCAAGTCCTACGTCCGTTACCTGGAAAACACTTACCGGCGTGTGCTCAAACTGGTCGGTACGCCGATCCGTATCGAGTTCAAGGGCGGCGAGAACCCGTATGAAGGCAACAAGAACACGCTCACCGACCGTCAGGTCAACAAGAAGCGTCGGATGATGTCGCACCACAAGAAGGCCGACAAGAAGCGCCGCGACAAGCGCTGAGTCAGCATCTGGAAAAAGGCGCTTCGGCGCCTTTTTTTGTGTCCGTTTAATGGGCTATCCTGCCTGACCCCGTGCCGCCCGGTGCCGGGAGATTGCAGGGAAAGGGTTCCATGATCGACAGCAAGTTGCCCAACGTGGGCACCACTATCTTCACCGTCATGTCACAGCTGGCCGCCGAAACCGGAGCTATCAACCTGTCCCAGGGGTTTCCTGATTTTGACGGGCCGCAGGCGCTGCGTGATGCGGTCTGCCGACACGTCACTCAAGGCCATAACCAATACTCACCGATGACCGGGCTGCCTGCGCTTCGTCAGCAAGTTGCGGCAAAGATCGCCCGCAGCTATGGGCGTACGGTCAATGCGGACACTGAAATCACTATTACACCGGGTGCCACCCAGGCGATTTTCTGCGCGATCCATAGCGTTATTCGTGCTGGCGATGAAGTGATCATTTTCGACCCTTGTTATGACAGCTACGAGCCTGCCGTCGAACTGGCCGGTGGGCGCTGCGTTCATGTGCAACTGGGGCTGGATGACTTCTCCATCGACTGGCAAAAGCTCAGCGATGCGCTGAGCCCCCGTACCCGCATGATTGTCATCAACAGCCCGCACAACCCCAGCGGCGCTCTGATCAGTCGTTCAGAGCTTGATCGACTGGCCGCGCTGATCGCCGATCGCGACATTTACCTGCTCAGCGATGAAGTCTATGAACACCTGGTGTTTGACGGCGCACGCCACGTCAGTGTGCTCGACCACGAAGCGCTGTATCAGCGCGCCTTCGTCGTCAGCTCGTTCGGCAAGACCTATCACGTCACAGGCTGGAAAACCGGTTACGTGGTCGCGCCGCCTGCGCTGACGTCCGAACTGCGCAAGGTGCATCAGTATGTGAGCTTCTGTGGTGTCACGCCGTTGCAATACGCATTGGCCGACTTCATGGCCGAACACCCTGAGCATGTCGATGAACTGCCAGGCTTCTATCAGGCCAAGCGCGACTTTTTCTGCAGTCATCTGGCCGAGTCGCGTTTCAGCTTCCGGCCGGTGGGCGGGACTTATTTCCAGTTGGTCGATTACTCGCAGATCAGGCCCGACCTCAATGACGTCGACATGGCCTTGTGGATGACCCGTGAGCATGGCGTGGCGAGCATTCCGATTTCGGTGTTCTACCAGAGCCCGCCAGAAGGGCAGCGCCTGATCCGCCTGTGCTTCGCCAAACAGGAAGAGACGCTGCGTCTGGCGGCGGAGAAACTATGCGCGATATAAGCGGGCTGCCCAACCTCAACCTCGCACTGATCCAGACCACGCTGGCGTGGCATGATCGCGAGGCCAATCTCGAGCATTTCGAGCCATTGCTGGATCAGGCGCGCGGCGCGGACCTGGTGATCCTGCCAGAGATGTTCACCACCGGGTTCTCGATGGAGTCCGAGGCCCTGTCAGAGCCGGAAGCCGGGCCTACATCGCTATGGCTATTGGCGCAGGCCAGGCGTATCAACGCCGTGGTAACCGGCAGCGTCATGATGCGCGCTGCCGATGGCAGTCATCGCAATCGCCTGTTGTGGGCGCGGCCAGACGGTGAACTGCTGCATTACGACAAGCGTCATCTGTTTCGCATGGCCGGTGAACACGAGCACTACACGCCGGGTGATCGCCAGGTGATGTTTGAGCTCAACGGCTGGCGTGTACGCCCGCTGATCTGCTATGACCTGCGCTTTCCGGTCTGGAGCCGTGACGCCCAGGACACCGATCTGTTGCTGTACACCGCCAACTGGCCGGGCGCACGGCGTCTGCACTGGAACCGCCTGCTGCCCGCCAGAGCCATTGAAAACCTGTGCTACGTGGCGGCGGTCAATCGCGTCGGGTCGGACGGCAAGGGCTTTGCGTACACCGGTGACAGTCAGGTCCTGGATTTTCAGGGCGAGAGCCTGTTGAGCGCGGGCGAAGCGGATGGAGTGTTCAGGGCGACGCTCAGCGCGGCAGACCTGCAAGCCTACCGTACGCGGTTTCCGGCTGGGCTGGACGCGGACTCTTTCAATATTCAATAAAAGTACTTCAGAATGTTTCCAGTCGGCCGATAGCTGTTCCAGACTTCCAGGAGACCGTCATGACTACTATCAATACCTCCACGCTGAACAGTTACTCAAGCTCGTTGACGCTAACGGTCAAGCCTACTGATGCTGAAACGGCCAAGACCGCGACTGCTGTCGCCACCACGACTACCGAAACGGAGAAAAGCTCTGATCAGGCGTCGACTGAAGGTGGCAAGGCCGGTGCAGCGGGTGGCGGCGGCAGCGTGGGTGGCTCCAGTGAATCGTCTCTCAATCAGACGATCGAGCAGATAAAGCAGCAGATCAAGGACGCTCAGAAGCAACTCGCCGAGCAGAAGGCGCAGCTGGCTGCTGCTCAAAGCGGTAAAGGGTCAGCGGAAGAGAAGGCGCAGAAGTCCATGGCGATTCAGGGCCAGATCGCGACCATCAGCGCCAACCTGCAGACGTTGCAGGCCTCGTTGCTGCAGCTGGAAACCGGTGGCGGTGTAAACACCACCGCGTGATATCGCCTGCTTTGCGTTCGAAGTGATGCTCATCATGCCCGCGCACAGTGTTGCGTGGGCATTCAGCTGCTTGCGCCCCTGATCAGGCGGCGCAGCGTCCAGCGTTGCCTGTCACTCATTCACGTTCATGAACTTACGGGCCCACTCTACGTAGTCTTCAGGCTGCGTGTAGGTGTGGGTCAGTTCAGTCGCACTCATGTTCGACTCGTTGCCCAGTATCTGACGCTGCTCGCGCAGGCAGTCATAGGTGGCCTTGATCGCCGCGAAGTACGCTGCGTGGCCATGCACGCAAATCCTCACACCCATCTCGGCAAGGCGCGCGTTGTCGTGCAGTTCCGGGTTGCCGTACGTCACCAGCATCAGCGGTACGGTCACGCCTTCGGATATCTGCGCCAGGTGATCGAAGTCACGAATGCCGACGATGGTAATGCCGTCAGCTCCGGCAGCCTGATACTGCTGAACCCGGCTGATGGCTTCCTGAACCGGAATGATCGCTGCGTTGGTACGAGCGAAAATCGACATCTCTGGATCGACGCGAGCCTCCAGCGCTGCGCGGATCTTGCCAACACCTTCGGCAGTGGAGATCAGATCAGTGGATTTGCGTCCGAACTGTGCCGGCAGCAGGGTATCTTCGATCGTCAGTGCAGAAATACCGGCACGTTCCAGTTCGACAACGGTGCGCATGACGTTAAGGGCATTGCCATAACCATGGTCTGCGTCCGCGATGACCGGGAGCTGTGCGACACGGCCGATGCGCGTGGCCTGTTCAACGAATTCGCTCAGGGTGATCAGGGCGAAGTCAGGGGCTGCCAGGACTTGCAGCGACGCCACGGAGCCGCCGAGGATGCCTACTTCAAAGCCCAGATCCGCTGCGATTCGCGCTGACATGGGGTCGAACACCGAGGCTGTGTGAAAGCAAGCGTTCGACGAGGTGAGCGCACGGAAGCTACGGCGCAAATCTTGATGGGAAGCCTTGGGCATAATCGCTCCAAATGTGATTGGATCAGCTCAGCGTACCGAGGCCGATGGTAATTTCAATGCACGGTGGGTCTGCCCGAGCATTCTTTTCGTCCGGAAATCAATGCAATAGTCGTCTTGGTTTTATAGGAAAGGTGCAGCTGGCAGGTAAGTCCGAGCAGGCATCGTCAGCATATGAATTGCTGTTGGATTGGGCGCGCTCTGGAGTAAGGGCAGCATGCTACCACAGCATAAATGAAAAAGATTATGCCGAAACAGGCAGGGTCATGCGCGGAATGCAAGAGGCTGGTGCAGTGTGAGGCGGGGAGGGAAGAGGGCGATGCGGATGACGGACCTGCGTCCGCCATCCGGCTATCGAATCAGGCCGCTTTGGCCTGGGTCTGGCTGAGTGAACGATTCAGGGCACTGAACAGGGCGCGGAAGCTCGCCGTGGTGATGTTTTCATCGATGCCCACGCCATGGACGGCGCGTTCGCCATTCACGCGCAGCTCGATGTAGGCGGCCGCCTTGGCGGTGGTACCCGAGCCGATCGCATGCTCGTTGTAATCCATGATTTCCACGGCCACCGGCAGACCGGCAACCAGTGCTTCCAGGGCGCCCTTGCCCTTGCCGCGCCAGTGCTGGGTTTCGCCGTCGACGTGCACCTCGGCATCCACCGAGCTGTTGCCGTTCTCCTCCTGCAACTTATGGCTGATCAGCGCATAAGGAACGTTGGCTTGCAGGTACTCACGACGCAACAGCGAGTGAATCTGCTCGGCCGTCATCTCCAGACCCAGACGATCGGTTTCACCCTGAACCACCTGGCTGAACTCGATCTGCATGCGGCGTGGCAGGGAGATGCCATATTCCTGTTCCAGCAGGTAAGTGATGCCACCTTTGCCCGACTGGCTGTTGACGCGAATCACCGCCTCGTAGCTGCGACCGATGTCGGCCGGGTCAATCGGCAGGTAAGGCACTTCCCACAACTCGCCTTCCTTCTGCTGGGTGAAACCCTTGCGAATCGCATCCTGGTGCGAACCGGAGAACGCGGTGTGCACCAGGTCGCCAACGTACGGGTGACGTGGGTGCACAGGAATCTGGTTGCATTCTTCGACGACCTTGCGCACACCGTCGATATCCGAGAAATCCAGCTCCGGGTTGATGCCTTGGGTGTAAAGGTTCAGGGCCACGGTGACCAGATCGACGTTGCCGGTCCGCTCGCCGTTACCGAACAGGCAGCCCTCGACGCGATCTGCGCCGGCCATCAGGCCCAGCTCGGTAGCGGCAACGCCCGTACCACGGTCGTTGTGGGTATGCAGGCTGATCAGCACGCTGTCGCGGCGGGTAATATTGCGGCCGAACCATTCGATCTGGTCAGCGTAAATATTGGGTGTCGCCACTTCCACGGTGGCCGGGAGGTTGAGGATCACCTTGTTCTCGGGCGTCGGGTTCCACACCTCGATCACCGCATCGCAGACTTCCTTGGCGAATTCCAGCTCGGTCGCACTGAAGGTTTCCGGCGAGTACTCGAAGGTCCACTGGGTTTCAGGCTGTTGTGCTGCATATTTGACGAACAGCTTGGCCGCGTTGACCGCGATCTCTTTCACCCCGGCCTTGTCCTGATTGAAGACGATGCGGCGGAACGACGGGCTGGTCGCGTTATACAGGTGGACGATGGCCTTTTTCGCGCCGCGCAGCGATTCGAAGGTGCGGGCGATCAGGTCTTCGCGAGCCTGGGTCAGTACCTGGATGGTGGTGTCATCCGGGATATGGCCGTCTTCGATCAGGGTACGCACGAAGTCGAAGTCAGTCTGCGAAGCCGATGGAAAGGATGCCTCGATTTCCTTGACGCCAACGCTGACCAGGGTTTTCCAGAAGCGCAGTTTCTTGGCCGCGTCCATGGGTTCGATCAGCGACTGGTTGCCGTCGCGCAGGTCGGAGCTGCACCAGATCGGCGCTGCATCGATGGTCCTCGAAGGCCAGGTGCGGTCAGGCAGATCAATGGTCGGGAACGCACGGTACTTCTTCGAAGGGTCTTTGAGCATGGTCATCAGGAAATCCTTTTGTATTCACGGGGCCGGGGTTGGGCGGCCTGCCGTTCTGGATAGATAGCACAGGGAATTGCGAACACAGGGACGAGGCACAGCATGCTAGCCAGGCAGTCGGGCGCTGACCAGGCTGAGGCACCGGTGTTGGCGCAACAGAATAAGGGTTTGAGAGGTTTTCATGAGACCAACCGTAACCATTGGCATGGATGATGGCAAGCACTTGAAAAAGATTGGAATAAATTCTCGAAAATACGTCTTTGGCGAGTTTTTATAGCGGTATTTAAAGCGTTATATCCAGGTTATTGTTGGTCAAAAGCGATGTGCGCAAGTGAGGGCTTGCGTGAGCGAGCGCCGTAACGCTCGCTCACCAACAGGCTTACGGCTGAAAAGCGCCGATGAAGATCGCCGGGTCCACGCGCGCATCGTTGAGGCTGACGTTCCAGTGCATGTGCGGCCCGGTTGCGCGACCGGTGGCGCCGACCTTGCCGACCACTCCGCCACGCGCGACGAGGTCGCCGACCTTCACGTCGATCTTCGACATATGGCAAAACATGCTGATGAAGCCTTGCCCGTGATCGACGAATACGGTGTTGCCATTGAAGAAGTAATTGCCGGTCAGGATGACCTTGCCCGCTGCCGGGGACTTGATCGGTGTGCCGGCCGGAACCGCGAAGTCGAGTCCCGAATGCGGGTTGCGCTCTTCGCCGTTGAAGAAGCGACGCACGCCGAACTTGCTCGACAGCGGGCCGTTGACCGGCTTGTCCAGAATCAGGTTGCTTGGCGTGCCTGGGCTGAAACTGCGGTAAGCGCGCAGTTGCTCGGCCAATTCGCCCTCGATGCGTTTGTTGTCTTCAGGGTTTGGATTGACCTGACGTTTGTTCTTGAGCGTGATGTGCTGCTCCGGGTATTTCTTGCTGCCAACGTTGAAGTTGAGCGTGCGCCCGCCGGACGTGACTTGCTGAGTGCCGGGTTTGACGGTCAACGGAATGCCCACGATGGCCAGCCAGCGCGTGCCCTGTTCCTTGACCACCAGCACCGGTTTGCCTTGATAGGTGGCGGTCGGAGCCTGAGCGCCAGTGCCCAGATCGACAACCGCCACGCCGCCTGGCACCGGTTTGTCGAGTGCGCGGGTAATAAAGCTGTCAGCGTGAGCGGGAAGACAGAGCAGCAGGGCGAACAGCGGGGCGATAAAACGTAGCATCAGGCAGTCAGTCCAGAAGGGAGAGGGTCACGGGTGTGAGGTGATTGTCTTCAACGCGCACTTGCAGTTCGCCTTCGCCGAGCCTGGCGGTAAGCCGTTGGCCCGTTTGCGTCTGTGCCGCGCTGCGGATCGCGTGGCCGCGCTCGTCGAGCAGGATGCTGTAACCGCGTCCCAGTGTGGCGAGCGGGCTGACCACGTTGAGGGTCTGCACCTGACTTTGCAGTTGCAGCTTGCGCGCCTTGATCTGTTCACGAATGGCTCGCGGCAGGCGCTCGGCCAGGGCATCCAGACGCTGGCGCAAAAAGGCCAGGGTCCGCCCCGGGTGCTGGGCAGCAAGGCGGCTCTGCAGGTGCGCCAGACGCACTTGGCGTTGATGCATGTTCTGTTCGAAGGCGCGGCGCAGGCGCATGTCCAGATCATCCAGCCGTTGCGACTGTTGACGCAAGCGCTCGCCAGGGTGGCGCAGACGCCGGGAAATACCCTCCAGACGCAGCCGCTCGCGCATCAGGCGGTCCTGCATGCGGCTGACCAGTCGCCGGTGCAGGTTGTCGACGCGTCGATGCAGGTCGCTGGAATCCGGGGCGAGCAGTTCGGCGGCAGCGGAGGGCGTCGGTGCGCGCACGTCGGCGACAAAGTCGCTGATGGATACATCGGTTTCATGCCCGACAGCGCTGACAATCGGCGTCACGCACGCGTCGATGGCGCGGGCGACAGCTTCTTCGTTGAAGCACCACAGGTCCTCCAGCGAGCCGCCACCACGGGCCAGGATCAACGCATCGAAGCCCCTGCTGTCGGCCAGCTTCAGCGCGCGGACAATCTGGTTGATCGCCTCGCGACCCTGAACGGCTGTGGGAATCAATGTCAGCTCGACCCGCGGCGCGCGACGGCGGAACACGCTGATGATGTCGCGGATCACCGCACCGGTCGGAGAACTGATAATCCCGATACGTTGCGGGTGCAGCGGCGGTGCGACCTTGCGCTCGGCGCTGAACAGGCCTTCGTCGCTGAGCTTGGCTTTCAACGCATCGAATGCCAGGCGCAACGCACCATCACCGGCAGGTTCCACCGTGTCGAGAATCAACTGATAGTCGCCGCGGCCTTCAAACAGCGAGACCTTGCCGCGCACCTTGACCTGCAAGCCGTCCTTGAGCGCCTGACGCACACGTGCCGCGCTCTGCCGGAACAAGGCACAGCGCACCTGCGCGCCAGAGTCCTTCAGCGTGAAGTACACATGGCCCGACGCCGGGCGCGAGAGGTTGGAGATCTCCCCCTCGACCCAGATGCTGCTGAACACGTCTTCCAGCAGCACACGGGCACGGCCGTTGAGCTGGCTGACAGTAAGGACTTCCCGGTCGAGGCCGAGTCTTGCGAAAGGGTCTTTGATCATGTCCGGCATCATAATGGCAATGCCGGTCTGGCGCACAGGTCTGTCTCGTCGGTAAAGGCAGGATTGCTTCTTGACCTGAATGGCCAGCCTATTAAGCTGCGGCCTCGAACAGCTTTAAGCGACGCTCCGTTATGAACACCCAAAGCATCATCGTCCCGCAAATTTCCACCTTTCCCGGGCACGAGGCCAGGGCGCGGCTGATCCTGCGCTGGCTGGTCAAGCTCGATGTGGTCGAGCCGGAGTTGACCACGTGTGGACGCACCTATAACAAGATGGCCTGCGCAGTGGCACCCGGAGCGAAGCGGGTGGTGAAGAACCCCGATGCGTTGCCGTTCGGGCAGGTCGTCAATGGCCTGGAAATCGTCACCAAGCGCTGCATCTATACCCCGCTGAACGACTTTGCCGAAGAGGCCGGTTGCCCGGAGTGTCGCCGCGAAGTAGGGGAGGCGCTGTTCGACAGCCTGGAAGACTGGATGCCCGGTCACACCGATAATTTCACCTGCCCCGAATGCCGCCACGAAGATGACATCAACGGCTTTCTTTTTCTCGACGCCTGCGGGTTTTCCAACCTCGGTTTCATCTTCAATAACTGGCTGGATGCGTCGTTCACGCAGACCTTTCTGGATGACTTCGCCGAACGTCTGGATCGCCCGGTCTCCTGCGTTAATGTGCGTCTATAAACAGCTTTGATAATAGGCTGAGGTTTACATTGAGCCGGGCGGGGTCTGTGGGTATAATGGCGCGCTTCCAATTTCCCGCCCGGGAGCCCCCGCGATGCTGCGTATCAGTCAAGAAGCCCTTACATTCGACGACATTCTCCTTGTGCCCGGTTATTCCGAGGTACTTCCCAACGAAGTCAGTCTGAAAACCCGTTTGACCCGTGGCATCGAGCTGAATATACCTTTGGTCTCTGCTGCAATGGATACAGTCACCGAGGCCCGTCTGGCAATTGCCATGGCCCAGGAAGGCGGTATCGGTATCATCCACAAGAACATGACCATCGAGCAGCAAGCTGCCGAAGTGCGCAAGGTCAAGAAGTTCGAGGCCGGCGTCGTTAAAGACCCGATCACGATCGAAGCCGACGCCACTGTTCGCGATCTGTTCGAACTCACCCGCATGCACAACATTTCCGGCGTACCGGTTCTGCACAATGGCGACCTGGTCGGCATCGTGACGTCCCGCGACGTACGCTTCGAAAACCGTCTTGATGTCCCTGTTCGCGAAGTGATGACGCCCAAAGAGCGCTTGGTCACTGTGCGCGAAGGCGCCGACAAGAACGAAGTGCGCGAACTGCTGCACAAGCACCGTCTGGAAAAAGTCCTGATCGTCGACGGCAACTTCGCGCTCAAGGGCATGATGACCGTCAAGGACATCGAAAAAGCCAAGGCTTACCCGCTGGCCAGCAAGGACGATCAGGCTCGCCTGCGCGTCGGCGCTGCAGTCGGTACCGGCAAGGACACCGGCGAGCGCGTCACCGCACTGGTCGCGGCTGGCGTTGACGTCGTGGTCGTCGATACCGCTCACGGCCATTCCAAAGGCGTGATCGACCGCGTTCGCTGGGTCAAGGAAAACTTCCCTCAGGTGCAGGTCATCGGCGGCAACATCGCCACCGGCGAAGCAGCCAGGGCACTGGTTGCCGCAGGCGCCGATGCAGTCAAGGTCGGTATCGGCCCGGGCTCCATCTGCACCACGCGTATCGTTGCCGGTGTCGGCGTGCCGCAGATCAGCGCCATCGCCAACGTCTCCGCTGCCCTTGAAGGCACTGGCGTGCCGATGATCGCCGACGGAGGTATCCGCTTCTCCGGTGATCTGTCCAAGGCTATCGTGGCTGGCGCCTCCTGCGTGATGATGGGCTCGATGTTCGCCGGTACTGAAGAAGCGCCAGGCGAGATCGAACTGTTCCAGGGTCGTTCCTACAAGGCCTATCGCGGCATGGGTTCGCTGGGTGCGATGTCCCAGGCGCAAGGCTCTTCCGATCGCTACTTCCAGGATTCGTCCGCAGGTGCCGAGAAACTGGTGCCGGAAGGTATCGAAGGCCGTGTGGCCTATAAAGGTCCGTTGTCGGCCATCATCCATCAGTTGATGGGCGGCCTGCGTTCCTCCATGGGTTACACCGGCAGTGCCGACATCGAGCAGATGCGCACCAAGCCCGAGTTCGTTCGCATTACTGGCGCCGGTATGGCTGAGTCCCACGTCCATGACGTGCAGATCACCAAGGAAGCGCCGAACTATCGCGTCGGTTGATCCGGACTGCATCGGGGTGTTTGCCTCGATGCAGGCCAGCAAGTTTCATAGCCGGGGCTGTTGACGCAGCCCCGTGTCGTTTCTGTTTTTTGACGAGAATGAGTCATGGCCCTCGACATTCACGCCCACCGTATCCTGATCCTCGACTTCGGTTCCCAGTACACCCAGCTTATCGCCCGCCGCGTGCGCGAAATCGGCGTGTATTGCGAGCTGCATCCGTTTGACATGGACGACGAAGCGATCCGCGAATTCGCTCCAAAAGGCGTGATCCTCGCCGGCGGCCCCGAGTCCGTACACGAAGCCGACAGCCCGCGCTGCCCGCAAGCGGTATTTGACCTGGGTGTGCCGGTTTTCGGTATCTGCTACGGCATGCAGACCATGGCCGAGCAGTTGGGCGGCAAGGTTGCCGGTTCCGAGCTGCGCGAGTTCGGCTACGCTCGCGTTGACGTAGTCGGCAAAAGCCGTCTGCTCGATGGTATTGAAGACCATATCGACGCCGACGGCCTGTTTGGCCTCGACGTATGGATGAGTCACGGTGACAAGGTCACCAAACTGCCGGAAGACTTCCACATTCTGGCCAGCACCCCGAGCTGCCCGATTGCCGGTATGGCTGACGACGCGCGCGGTTACTACGGCGTGCAGTTCCACCCGGAAGTGACTCACACCAAGCAGGGCGGTCGCATCCTGTCGCGTTTCATCCTCGACATCTGCGGCTGCGAAGCACTGTGGACCCCTTCGAAGATTGCTGAAGACGCTATCGCTCAGGTTCGCGCTCAGGTCGGTACTGACAACGTGTTGCTGGGCCTTTCCGGCGGCGTTGACTCCTCCGTGGTCGCGGCGCTGTTGCACAAGGCCATCGGCGATCAACTGACCTGCGTATTCGTCGACAACGGCCTGCTGCGTCTGCATGAAGGCGAGCAAGTGATGGCCATGTTCGCCGAGAACATGGGCGTCAAGGTGATCCGCGCCAACGCCGAAGAACAGTTCCTGAACAACCTGGAAGGCGAGAGCGATCCAGAGAAGAAGCGCAAGATCATCGGCCGTACCTTCATCGACGTGTTCGATGCCGAGTCCTGCAAGCTGGACAACATCAAGTACCTGGCGCAAGGCACCATCTACCCGGACGTCATCGAGTCCGCTGGCGCGAAAAGCGGCAAGGCCCACGTCATCAAGTCGCACCACAACGTGGGCGGCCTGCCGGAAGAAATGAACCTCAAGCTCGTCGAGCCACTGCGCGAACTGTTCAAGGACGAAGTCCGCCGCCTGGGCCTCGAACTTGGCCTGCCCTACGACATGGTCTACCGCCACCCATTCCCCGGCCCAGGCCTGGGCGTGCGCATCCTCGGCGAAGTGAAGAAGGAATACGCCGACCTCCTGCGTCGTGCCGACCACATCTTCATCGAAGAACTGCGTAAGGCCGACTGGTACCACAAGGTCAGCCAGGCATTCGTAGTGTTCCAGCCAGTCAAATCAGTGGGCGTCGTCGGCGACGGCCGCCGCTACGCCTGGGTCGTCGCGCTGCGCGCGGTCGAAACCATCGACTTCATGACTGCTCGTTGGGCGCACCTGCCTTATGAGCTGCTGGAGACAGTGAGCGGTCGGATCATCAACGAGATCGAAGGGATTTCGCGGGTGACTTACGATGTGTCGAGCAAGCCGCCGGCTACGATTGAGTGGGAATGATTGGGTGGCCGGCATCGTCCGGCACGATCTAGCAAAAATGCCCTGGAGCCCGCGTAATTGCGGGCTTTTGGCTTTTTGGGGTTGGTGAGTTCTGGCAGCTTTGTGCATCGCCAAGCACCGTGGTTATTTGGAATGGTACGGGTATCGACTGAGACAAATGTTATACCTGGTGCTCTATACCATGTCGCAGTGGTAGGGAAGGGCATGGTATAAAATTTCATTATCAGCCCGTTTTTTATTAGATTTCTCGTGGTGCATGAGTGATTTTCTGAGCATGGTATTTTTTACATGGTTCCGCGACTGCCATGCTTACTAATACCAAGATGCGTAACCTCAAACCGAAAGAAAAACTCTACAAAGTAAACGACCGCGACGGCTGTACTTGGTCGTCACCGCTGCCGGTTCCATCTCACTTCGTTACAACTACTCAATTAACGGCCGTCAGTCGTCTCCTACACTTGGGAAACCACGGGGAGACCGGCCAGCAGCAGTCATAAGGTCTCGACTAAAGCCGAACTTATTCACTCACGGCGCTTATCGGAATACCCTAACTCGAAAATTTTCCCATGATGTCCAATTGCTATAGATCTTAATGAAGTATAGCTTGGTGACCTACCTCTGCACATGGGATGCGGCAGACTGGAATCCAGAGACTCAACGCTCCGGTCGGTCCGACAAAGAAAAGGGATCATATGAAGGTAATCGTCAAAGGCAACGGATTGCACCGCAGCGAAACAAAAGCGCTTAGCCGCATGGAATCGGAGCTTCAGGATTCATGGCATGCCTATGCTTCTGTTCTGATTATGGATCAGCAGGGGTCGATGGAGTTTGATCTAATTATCGTCACCCACGATCGCGTTTTGGTTGTCGAGCTGAAAAACTGGCGCGGTAAGCTGACATCCTACGACGGCAATTGGTACATCGACGGAAATTACCGCTCGAAGAGCCCTTACCATACTAAGCGAGATCAGGCCCTCCGCCTCAAGAGCATACTTCAAACACATCTGTCGCACGACCTCGGATACCCTCCGTTCGTTGAGGCCCATGTGGTGCTTTGTGGAGAAGCCACTCCCGATCATCTTCCGTCCAGCGAGCAGCTCTATGTCCACAGGCTGGATAATTTTTTGAAGGTTAAAAACACCACTGTTTACGACGCTATAGTGCAGAAAGTCAGTCTGAGGTTCGATGGCATTGGGCGGCAGCGACCGAATCATCCTGACAATCTGAAATCATTCGATAGCTTCTTCCGTGGTCGTCGCGTAGAGCTTGCCAAATTCAAGGTAAAGGGATATGAAGCAGACGAAAATCCTGATCATCAGCACGAGCTCAAGTTATTCGCAGAATATCCCGCCACGCATGAGGAGTCTCGCGTTCGGCGCGCTATTATCAGGCGGTGGGATTTGGAAGTATTGGGCATCCTTAATCGCGAAGATAGCATCTGGAAGAAGGTGATAAGCCGGGAAAATCACCTCTACAATAATGCCTCGGCGACGAACAGCCTGCTGCAGCAATACATGCTGCGTCCTCTCGACGCCCCCGATGATGACAATATCGCCGTTGATTGCGTGGCAATGTATGAAGTCAAGCAGAATACGCGTCGTTTGAGTGAATTCATTGCCCTCAACTCGCACAAATGGAGCCCAGATCAGAGGATTGATATCGTTCGGGCTCTATTAGCGCCGTTTGCGGAACTACATAGCTTGGGTAGCGCCCATCGGGATATCCAGCCGCAGAACCTATGGTACTCCGAAGATAGCGCCTACATCCTCACCAGCGGCTACCACGCGGCCTTCATCCCCGAAAAGGGAACGGTTAAGGAATTGAGTAGCCTTTTGAGAAGCTCCTCGACCCTGATTCCCGAAGACGTTTATGGAGGAGAAGGGGAGCCGGTCAATCCGTTCGCCAAGGACGTTTATCTGCTGGCTCTTGTTGCGCACAAAATCTGCTTCCCTAACCAGAAACTCGCTGAGGAGGAAGGCGTTTCGATCTGGAAACCGATCGAGAGCGATAAATTCAACGGCAAGCTTGACGCTTTTTTTGAAAAGGCGATGGACCTGGATTACCAGAACCGATTTGCGAATGCTGCCGATATGCTTGCGGAATTCAACGCAATCTCCATCGGCAGTGATCGGTCCTACGATGACACATCAGAGGTTATCAAGGCGCTAAGCGCGGGCGAGTTCATCAATAGGGATCTCAACCCATTCACTCTTCAAGGAGTGTTTCCTGCTGTGCCAGACGAGCAGGTCTCCTTCTTTGGAGAGAAGATTGCCTATCGCTGCTTGGTAAATGGTGAGCAGTGTCTGCTGAAGCTTTGGCAGCATGCCCGCATCGATCTCCAGAACCCTGCTGCTAACCGACGTTTGCTACGTATGCGGCGGCGAATTGAGAAGGCCGTGGAAGCCAAGCTTCCCATTTCGCCTGTTGTTCAATACGGACTGTTTGGAGAAGGCGCCGGGCTTTTCATCGTTACCCGCTATGAGGACGGCATCACTTGGCGAGAGTACGTGAGCACACTCTCTACCCTAGAAAAAAAGCTGGAAAGTGCTCTCGCACTTTGTGATCTTGCCATCCATGTCCATGCAAGCGACTTCGCGCATGGCGACCTTCACCCCGATAACATTCTGGTTCGCGGCGAAGATTGGGAGCGTGGCCATACCATCGATATGCTCCTGATCGACGCGTTGGATTACGGCGATACCAGCGATCCCTATAATGTGGAATATGGCCCGGCCAACCCAACAGCGACGGACGGTTTCGGGCGTGACAGGTTTGCTGTCTACCGAATGGTGGAAGAGCTATTTACCGAGCACATTTCCCCAGGGCTAGCAGTGGAGCTTCAAGCTGCAGGAGATCAACCAGATTGCGTTCCTGTTGATCTGGCACTGCTTCGGGCTGCTCTTAAGAGTGATCTGGATCACCACGTGACGCCGCCGAAAGCAGCACAGCCTGCGTTGCGTCTGATGCACAACCACCCGCATCTTCCCGAAAAGCCAACCCTGCTACAGAAAGAGGGGGCTGAATATCATTTGTCTGTTCAGCGAGCGAATGACAACCCGAGTCTACTGTTTTTCACCATCACAGGCCACGAGAAAACGTTGCGACTCAAGCTCGATCCTGAGACCAGAATTATCACGACAGCTTGGATAAAGGATTCAGGGCTAGGAGACTACGCCAGTGACGGTCAGCGGTCACAATGCAGCTTTACAACACCCATCACTGTAGAGCGCGGCATCATGGGAATTGATAAGCCTAACTCGTTTATCGAGTTCCTGATGAACCTGGATGTGGTTCTCGATCTTCTCGTTGACATGTTTGAGCCCAAAGAGGATGTTCGGGAAGATGAATCCCTTGTGGAAGGA
Source organism: Pseudomonas sp. BS3767 (assembly GCF_900099665.1). NCBI lineage: Bacteria > Pseudomonadati > Pseudomonadota > Gammaproteobacteria > Pseudomonadales > Pseudomonadaceae > Pseudomonas > Pseudomonas sp. BS3767. The sequence continues at coordinate 503,204 of NZ_FNCX01000003.1, forward strand.
AGCATTGAGCAGACAATTAGTCCCCACCAGATCTGGCGGGCTCTTTTGGACACAGAGGGGGAGCAGCGACAGAAATTAGAATTACGCAGCGTTGATATCGTCGAGAGCAAGTCAGGTGCTTGGCTGATGCCCTGCGTGCTAAAGACAGGCAACGAGCTTGAGTTCCCAGCTGATGAAATTGAGGAAATTGGTGTTTACTTTGGTGACGACGTTCATGCGTTCGGCTGGGCGACCGCTGAAGAAACCACCGATGAAGTCTTGGCGGTCAAACCACGAGGTGAATCCCTTTCATCTTTCAAAAAGCGGGTCAGCGAGGGGGCTCACCTGTTCCTTGAGTCCAAGCGAAGTCACGCTTCTCGGTTCCGTCGGCAAAAGGCTATGGATCGGGTTCTGTCTGGCAACTCCAAGGTTCATAATTTGCCAGGATACTTTGATGAGAAAGGTGATGTGTGCGCTAGTGTTTTGGCCGAAGTGCCAGCCGAAGCGGCGATCCGGGCCCGCTACGACCGTCGTAACGGCTCAGACGAAGAGCTCAATCCAAAACAGATTTTGGCATTCCAGCGCGTAGTCAGCCAGTCGCCTATCGCTGTTTTGCAAGGCCCCCCGGGCACCGGCAAGACGGCATTTGTCAGCAAACTGATCCACTATCTGTTCGAGAACAAACTCGCCAATAACATCTTGCTCGTTGGGCAATCTCACACGTCAGTGGATACCGTGGCCATCAAAGCCAAGGAATTGTGCCAAGAGCTCGATACTCCGCTCAGTCTAGTGCGCTTAGGGCGCGAGCACCAGATTGACGAGAAATTGCTGCAATGCCACTCCAGCTCTATCCAGAGCAAGATGCGCTTCAAGTTCCAGCGTGAGTACGAAAATCGTATAAACGCGTTGGCTTGCCGCCTCATGCTGGACCAAGGGTTCGTCGATGAGATCGCCAAGCTTCACCGCAGTATCAGCCCGCTACTGTCGAATATCGCCGTGTTGCTGGGCAGCATCAACGAGCTGAGCGATGAACGAGAGTTAAGTCCTGACCGGCAGGCTCACGTCTATGAGTTGAAGGAGGCCCTGAAGTCGTCTAAAGAGCACATTCAGCTCAACATCGAGACTCGGGGCTACGATTTCGACTTGCCGGAAATCACGGATCCGTCTTACTGGTCGGAACTCACGCGCCACATCGCGATACGGCATGGGGTTAGCAACCAGATTGCCATTCGGCGCCTGAACCAGCTCATAGGTATCAGCAAGGATTGGATTGATGTCCTCGCGTCAGCGTCGTCAAGCTTCGATCGGTTCTTCGTTAAGTCGAGCCAGTTGGTCGCTGGAACCTTGGTAGGCATGGGTGCCAAATGGCTGAGTTTAGAAGAGCAGGAATTCGACTGGGTCATCGTAGATGAAGCCGGGCGAGCGCAGGCTTCTGAACTCATGATTGCTCTGCAGTGTGCAAAGCGCGTCCTACTTGTAGGTGACCACTGTCAGTTACCCCCGTTTTATGAACAGGTGCATATCCGGCATGTTGCCAGACTGCTTGGTATCAATGAAGCTGAGGTAAGGAAAACCGACTTTGAACGTGCATTCATCGTCAACGCCGGCCTCACTCTGGATACGCAGTACCGAATGATCGAGCCGATTGGCGAGATAATCTCCAATTGCTTTTATGAAAGCAAACTTCAAAGCCACCGTAAGAAGGCCCCGGAATGGTGCCGTGATCTTCCTTACCCCCTAAACAAGCCAGTCACCTGGATAGACAGTGGTAGCGGGGCACGCGCTGTTGATGAGGACAACGACGGCAAGGGGGCGGTGACCAACCGGCATGAATATGAGGTATGCAGGGACATCCTTAGGCAGTTGGCCCGGTCAGAATCGCTGGAACGTCTTCGTGCGAAGAAGACGGAGAAGCACCCATTCCCTATCGGTATCATCGTTATGTATCGGGCGCAGAAGAAGCTGCTGGAGAATGAATTGTCCAAGGCCGAGTGGGCCGCCCCCATACGTGATCTCATCAAGATCGAGACAGTGGACGCCTACCAAGGCCAAGAGAACACGATCATCATCCTGTCTCTTGTGAGGAACAACCCGGAAGGGAAGCAAGGCTTCCTGGTCGAAGCTTCACGGATCAACGTCGCGTTGTCTCGTGCTCAGGAACGGTTAGTAGTCATCGGATCCAAGCACATGTGGGAGCGTTCGAACGCGAACTCTTCTCTCGCGGATGTCTTGGCTTTTATCAGTGAGAAGAGTGCCGAAGGCAACGAAAACTATGAATTTGTGGACGGAACCACCGTGATTGAGGCCGCTAAATATGCTTGATGATATGGAAGTTATTGACCCTAGCGGCGTGCGACTTTGCAACACAATTTCGTTGCTGATCCCCGCTTACAGCTACCACATTAACTGCGCTTGGACGCAGGAAGTTCCGCTGCCAGCAATTGAGGAGTTCACTTGCCGGCTTCTTATCGCCCTTCAGGAAGTGCTCCCCGGCGAGATCCAAGAGTACTTCGGCCTGAGCAGACGGGAGAGTGACGTGTTGATTGAGACGCTGCTCAAGAACAAGCTGGCCGTTTATACCAATGAGGGCCTGCTGGCGCCTTCCGGTATTCTCATGGACCGAACCAAAGGTGATCCTGAAATTCCACCCAGGCTCACAAAGTACGAAGAACGCACCGAAACTGTCGTTTTCGAAGCGTTGACGGTTTCGATCATGCCTACCAATTCGTACAATCGCAGCCGATTCGGCTTACGACAGCTTGCCATTCCAGCCGAGAATCAGAGTCCGACACCGGAGGCGATTACCGAAGAATTTGGTCGCCAGTACCGGGCGTTTTTGGTCCATTCTCGGCGCCAGGAGCACGAGATTAAGAACACCCGTTTGTACAAGGTAAGCGGCTGTAGTAACGGCCGATTCGTACAGATTCCCATCGACTTAGAGATCTGGCTGCGCCCCACCAAGGAAGGTGACGTTGAGGTCCTGAAGAGGGTTGCTGAGCGAGTCAGTGGTGCACGCCAGCGGCCACTATCAATGGAGGTCGAGGCGAAGATTTCTGACTATCTAAACAGCGTGAAAATGCCCTCCAGAGGCATGAGCCTTATACGCTACTGTTCGCTGTTCGACGACCATGTCTTGGACAAGTACATTGATGAGCGTGGCCTAGATCTTAACCGCTGGCTAATCGACCACGCCAACCGCAAGACGGGATATGGTAACCCTACGACGCGCTCGTTGATCGGGCCGATTTTTAGCTTAAACAATAAAATAACCCTTGATCGCATGCTTGATGACCTCTCCACCGATTGGAAACCTGGGGAGGCTCATCGGGGCTTCTGGCTTTCCAGTTCCGCTCCGTTTTGGGGGGCGAACGGGTACTTGCTAAATGAGTTCTGCAACGAAGTTGCTAAGCGTCTGACTGAGGACCGAAAGGGGCGTGGGATCATCGCTGCGATCCTACCGTTTGAGGGTAAGGAAGACCTAGTAACTCTGAAGCAGAGCTTCCATACAAGGATGCCGAATGCCATCGCGTACGAGGGTAATGATCTGCAGAGCCAGGTGGAGATATTTTTGGTCCCTGGTCAGTTGGCCGTGGTGCAGTACCATATTCAGCCGGATGTCGAGAGCGCCATTACGGTGCCGATTGGATATGTCACTATCGACAAGGAGCGGATAGCCAAGGTTGAAACCTACTTGGACAATCTGGTGAAAAGCAGAGCTAAGCCTGTTTTGGCTTGGACAGACGCTGGTTTGAACGTCGAGGATATCCTCGGAGACTGCCGCTCGAATTTCTGCGAAGCCAACCGAAAGCCGATTCTATCTTTAAGTAAGGCCAGCTTGGACCGTAGAGCAAAAGCGAGGCAGGATGACGAAGAGGGCTAACAGGTGAAGGCGTCCGGCCAAGTCATCTACCGAGAGGGCATTGGCGAGGGTGATCACTGTGTTCGGCGTGGCGTAACTGCAGTGCGCTTATCTGTTCGCCAAACAGTGCCAGCGGTGACCGAGAAAAACCACAAGCCCAAGCGCACTGTATTACCAGTTGAGCTTCCACGCACACTGATCCACCACGAACCGGACAACACTCACTGCCCATGCATGGACATGCTAAATGCCTAGAGGAGCGCCCAGCGCGATCTGGTGCCCGAGGGGTCAGCCATCAGCAAAGCACTCGATTACAGTCTGAAACGCTGGGCAGTGCTGTCGTGCTAACTCGATGACGGGATTGTACCCATAGACAAGAACTGGGCAGAGAGCCAGACCCGATCATGTGCTCTTGGACGCAAGAACTGGCTCTTTGCAGGGTCATTACGCAGCGGCAAGCGGGCGTCAGCGATCATGAGCTTGAGCCAATCTGCGAGTTGGAATGGTCATGATCCATATGCATATCTGAAGTATGTTCTCAGGCGGCTGCCGACTCAACGTGCGAGTGGAATCGACCGGTTGCTGCCGCATAAGTGGCAACCGGCTTAATCACGGATGGTGTGATGCCCGGAAGCCTACGGCGCAGTGAATCGCCCCGGGTTTCGTATGAATGGACCCAGACTATGGCTTTCAACGTCGACATGGAGCGGCTGATGAGCGCGCTGAACATGAATGCTCGCGCAATTTATTTTCATCATCACAAATCCAAACTCATGGCAAAGCTGTCATCGCGGGCGAACTTCACATTGCTTGAGAATAGCTTGAAGCTTAACGAGCTGTTGAACTTGGTTATGTGCGAAGCCGAAAAAATGCTCGATGAAGTCGGTGCGGAGCGCCATGGAGCCAACCCAGACGTGTTCTTCTATCGTATTGCCAGAGAGGGGAGCATTGAGCTGCTAGAGTTTACGTTTTACGGGACGTCGAAGGTGCTGTTCGATATTGATCATAGCGTCGAAAAACAGGCTTAGCCTCAGCCATTGGGCCTGAATTATAGGAAATGACGATGAGCGCGAACGATGAGGTTTTCCAGATCCTTCGAGACGCCAAGGTACTCGCCAAGCGATATTACCTTCTCACTGGCAAACCGTTGGGAGTGACCGGCGAGGTTGCGGAGTTCGAGGCTGCGCGGATTTTAGATCTTGAACTGGCGCTTGCCAGGCAGGCTGGTTACGACGCGACAGAAACGAGGGAGGGGCTGACTCTCAAGATTCAAATCAAAGGTCGATATTTCCCCAATGCAAAACTTCGAGGTGGCCGACTTGGCTCGATCGATTTGAAGCAACCATTCGATACTGTCCTCTTGGTGCTGCTCAATGGAGAATATAATGCGTTCCAGATCTATGAAGCCTCACGGTATGCGGTTGAGATGCTCCTGACCAAGCCTGGATCAAAAGCTAGAAACGAGCGCGGATCAGTCGGTATCAGCCAGTTCAAGGCAATCAGCTCACTGCGCTGGGAGCGGAAAGATAAATAGGAAGGAAAAATCGTCCATGACGCAGTTGATCGAGGCGCTATGTGCAACCGCACCAAGTGGTGAGCTTGCAACCAGAAGCACCGTGGCGGCATTGTGCTGGTGTGGGAAGGCGTGGCTTACGGTTGGAAAAGTGAATTGCGTGATCCGGCCAGCGAACGCAACGGTGACTACGCTGTAGACATGGCTGGACTGGTCATTAAGGCAGAAAGGCAGAAGGTGGATACTACTACAACCGTGCGAAAGCGTGGGTCGCTGTTGACCCTGACGAACAGCAGGAAAATCGTTACGGAGAAGTGGCTTAGATGCATCTCAACCCCGACATCGACGCAGGGCGCGACCAGCAAAAAGATTCAATATCCGCATCCGCAAAAACCAAGGACCCCCTTCATGAAATCCCGATTTCCTTACAGTTCATCCTTTCTGATCATATTGTCGCTGACAGGATGCGCAGCGAATATGGATGCTGCACAGCACGATCAGCCTGGTGAAAGCGCGCTTTACGGCAGTTGGCATGTTGCAGGTGTAGCGGTATCAGACTCGGGCGTGCAGGCACTGGGGGATGATGATCCGAGCTTTATGGGGCGACGTCTCAGTTTCAATCACGACCAGCTTGCATGGAAGGCGTCGGCAAACTCGACGGAAGATGTGTGCAAGGGGCCTGTTTTTCATAAGCTTCCACCGATCAGTGGAGCTGAACTAGAGCCACAACTCCATAAGCTTGGCATCGAAAAAGCCGACCGCTATAGCGTTGAATGCAAATCTGGAAGCTGGGGTCCTTTTGATAAAGAAACGCCGGCATTTTTCCTGGCACAGGATGGGTCGTTAGCTCTTTCCTGGTATGACGGCGGACTGCTGAAGCTGGTGCGCGACTGACCACGGAAGGGGCGCGCTGCAAACTGTGAGGCCTTGGCAGGGTGTGATTTTCGCGCCTGCGAGCATACGGAGGAGTGCACAGTGGCCTGCACCGTGACATGGCTGAGACTGTCTTTTCAGAAAGTCTCAGCCACTGCCTCCACCGGCCAGTCAGTTATCCAGCAGAAGCGACACCACACCCATCCAATCAAGCAAAGAACTCACCTGCCTCGATAAATATTCGACTCCGGCTTCTCATAAAACACCGTCTCACCCGGTGTCCGATCCATCACATCAATCAGCTTGAGCCAAGTATCCAGGTCATCCGTGCTGATCTTCGTGTCGCGCTTGTCTTTCTTCCAGAGGTTATCCAGCAAGTCGAAAAAGCCTTGGTCACTAAGAATAAACTCGGCCGCAGCTTTTTCCTTCTCGTCGCCACCACTCAGAATCTTCTCGAAGTCCTTTTTGCTGACGATATCGTCTTTGCCGTTCCATTCGTCCCACTTCTCGCGGATGGTTTCGATCTCTTCCTTGTGCGCGTCGTAGTACGCCTTGTTGTAAACGTCCATTGGCAAGCCGTTGGTGTTCTCGCCAACGATGCCGTTTTTGTCTTTATGCACGCTTTCGTCCAGGCGGATCATCGACGAGCCCTGATCCTGTGGGGTTTCCTGGAAGTGTTTCCACTCTTCGGTCTGGTAGTCGAAGATGCTTTGATCGTCCGGTGCATCCCGGCCTTCATATTCGTAGAAGCTGTAACGCCCGTATTCAAGCTTGTCGCCCCAGTCGTCCTGCGCGAAGCCCAGTTCGGCCTGGTCCTTGAACCACTGGCCTTCCTTGTCGGTGGCCTTTTGTTTCTTCTGATGATCGACGAACACGCTGATGATGCCGGTAATGATCCCCAGGCCTGCCGTCACCAGAAATAGCGGCGCGGTTGCTCCAGCAATGGCGCCGATAGGGCCGAGCAAACCGGCGATCCCGATCCCGGCGGCTGCTGTGCCCGCCACACCTGAAACAATTTGCAGGCTGCCATTGGCAATTGCCAGATCGCTGTCGGACTTGATGCCATCCTTGATGGCGATCCCGCCCATGACGATATCGGCGATGCTCATGATGTCCGGTGCTACGCCGAGTACCTTGACCACTGTCCCGGCAATGCGCGCCGATACACCGGGCACCACCTTGTCCGCTCCGTCCGGTGCAGCACTCTGAACGCCTTGTGCAACAGATTGTGGGTCTACCAGGCCCGCACCCCCTGCATTACCGGCCACGGCCTGGCCGACCGAGTTGCGCATGTTATCGACGATGTCATCAGCCGGGATTGGTTGATTATCGGCTTCGAGCATCACGTTGATCGACTCGCGATCGATCTCGTCGCTGCCAAGCATTTCACTCAGGTTGACCCGATCGTTTTCCGCCGGGACCGGCTGACCGTTGCGCTCCAGCTGGTCCTCAATGCCGGCAGCAAACGCTTCACGGGTTGGCGGGGTGATGTCTTGTGCGACGAAGCGCTGCACGGCATCGTCGTAGAGTTTGTACAACGAGTCGCTGTAGCTGGCGTAACCGGAGCCGGAAGCAGAGTCCGGAACCGGCGTGCTGGCAGCACGCTCCACCTCGACGGCCATATTGTTCAGGCTTTCAGCATCCAGGGCGGGGAGGTCGACTAAGGCGCGCTGAGAATTGATGCTCTGCACCACCGCATCCTGACTGATGTTCAGTCTCAGATCTTCAGCCAGTTCGTTCAGATTGCCGTACTTCGAATAATCTGCGGGCGGAGTGCCGCCAGATCGGGTCACGATCTCGTCCAGCAATTCGCGACTGACGTCCTCGGAAAGCGAGCCGGCGTCGTTGACCTCATTGATCAGGCCAATCTGATCCATTACGTCGCCGATACTGCTACCTGCTCTGATGCTGTCCAGCTCATAAACGCTGGCCAGTCGGTTCTCCAGACCGTCCGCAACGTCTGGCACGTTATTGGCAGCCTGCGCCGTTTCAATCTTTTTGCCCCACAAACCTTCCTTGCCCCAGATCTCCGGGACGCTCTTGCTCAGCCCGAGCAAATCCGCAGTTTTGGTGTGGGTCATCAAATCAAAGATGCCAGTCTTTTCAAACTGCGCACCGGAGCCCAGGAAGGTGATGAAGTCCTTGGCGATAGCCAGGCGTTCCAGCGGATCGTCAGCAAGTTGGCCGTTCTTGGCCGTCAGCATATAGATAGCGCCACCGAGAGAGGTGAAGCCTGCAGCGGTGCCGAATACGCCGCTCTGGTTAAGTTTACCGATGGCTTTCTTGAAGCCTTCCTTGTCTTCGGCACCCACGTATTTACCTGCCAGGTTTTCCTCGAGCTGCGCCTGAGTCATTTCGCCTGATTTGACCTTGTCCACCTGGTCCGAAAAATCGCTGAGTTTGGTTTTGTCCTGTAGCAACTCGTTGATGAATTTCTCGATCGTCTCCTGAGTACGGCGGGGTATATCCGCCATACCTTTGATCCCCTGTTTAAGTGCAGAGAAAATGTCCTTCAGGGCCAGCTCTTTGTATTCGTCCGGGATACCGCCAGGGTCGGCCATCAACTTATCGACTTCGGCCATGACGCTGTTTTTCTGCAGCTCATTCTGGGCGTCTTTCGCCAATTGCGGATCGAGAAGTTCCAGGCTGGAAAGCAGGCGGGCTACATCGGATTGTCCTTCGGACTTTTTACCGGCCTTGTCCAGATCAGCGAGGTAATCGACAAACTCGCTGCTGACCAACTTGTCATGCAGGTCCTTGGCCAACGCCTCCTTATCGCCACCGCTGACTTTTTCGATGGCCGCGTCCATCTCGGCCTGATATTCCTTGCCGATCTTGTCCTTCTCGCCATTGCCATTGGCAAACAGCTCCGTCAACGCTTTATCGATGTTATTGCCGTCGAGGATGTCCTGCATATCGGCGCTTGTCAGGGTTTCGCCCTCGCTGTCGAACCTGCGCCAGGACTCGGCGCCGCGAGGCTCTTCGATATAAGGCGTGATGGTGCGTCCACTTTCCATACCGGCCTTGGCCTGGATCGCCATGACCAGTTTGTAAACGTCGCTGTTCTTGTCGACTTTCTTGTCGTCGACCAGCTTCTGATACTTGTCCATCAGGTTTTTGGTGGCAAGCTCGACCACGGTCAGGTCTTCGGAGTCCTTGTCTTTCTCGTCAGACTTCACGCCTGTGGGTTTACTGAGAATATCCAGTTCGTCGAGATTGCCCAGGCCGTGTTCGTCACGGATCTTCTGCACGTCGCCCTGCACCCCGGAACTGCTCTTGTCGGCAACCCGGTCATACAGCTCCTTGTTCTGGTATTCGGAGACCACGTATTGCTTGCCGTCGCGGCTCTCGAACTCGATCACGCCGTTACCCAGTTCGTCCTTGGTGCCAGCCTTGATGATGTCGTGATCCGCGACATAGACGTTCTCGTCTGCCACTTCGCGCCCATTGTTATTGACGCGGTTTTCCACGGTAACGCGCGAGAGGCCCATTTGCTGAGCCGCAGTGAACAATTCCGGTGTGAGTGATTTTGAAACAGTGACCTTCTCACCATCCTGTTTGACGTAAGTGACCACCTCGGCTGTTTCCAGCTGACCTTGCCATTCAAAGTTCTTGATATCGCCCCACGCAGGTAGCTCGGTGTTTCGATCTGCGATTGGGGTCCCGTCGGCGATGGCTTTTTCGACCAGCGATTTCTGTGTCGGAGACTGGCTCAGGTCATCGAGTTGTTTGAGAAACTGATACAACTTCGGATTAGTCGACGCCGCCACGACAACACCTTGCCCATCACGCTCGTAACGCATGTCACCGTTGTCGGTAACCGAAACGGTGGTGCCTTCAATCGGCGGCCATTGCTCGTTGTCGGTTGCGGTGCGGTCTGGCTTTTTCTGCTCATCGCCCTTGGCGGAGACGATGCTGCGCTTAAGCCTCGACTCGAAATCTGCAAGACCTTCGCGAGGGAGTGTGTCGTTTTTGGGCGTGATGTTCATGAGCGCCTCGTCAGTTAAGGCGAGCCTTGAAAGGTAAGGCCGCAAGAAAGCGAAAAAAGGAGTTCTTCGATTCTTACTGCGATCACCTGCAAATCGTTGTGAAAAGTTGTGAAACGTTGTGATAACGGTCAGTGCGACAGTAGCGTTGTCACAGTCCTGCAGATGGGTCTGAATATCCGTTGGAAGTGCCAGCGTGAGCAGGCACTGGATGCTTTTTATCAGCAGCCCATCGCTGAATACTGTCAGGAATAGCCCTGCATCGCGCATGGCACTGTTGGTGTGTAAGGTGTTTGGCATGCAGGAAGAACTGGGGTATTACCGCGCCCATCTACCGCTTGATGCAGAGCTGGCGTATAGCGAATGTCTGCAGCGGGTTAGTCAGTCATAGCGGTTGATCGATGCAAAAAGCCGGAGCGGGTGTCACTGCCTTGCCCGGCTTTTTTACGCCTCGACTTCAGTTCGTGGTATCTACCCTTATCTTTACGCAAATGCAGGTGTATCGTATTCGCCCCTCGCATTTGCTCGCAGATGCGCTCAGTTGTCGTTTTTGAGGTTGCGCCGTTCATGTCCTTTACCCGTCGTCAAATCCTTACAGGCATCGCCGGTCTGGCCGTCATAGGCCTTGGCGCAGGTGGGGCCTCGCGTTACTGGATGGGGCGGCGCGAGTCGGAGGCCGGTTCGGACTTCGTGCTGATCGCCGCTCCGCTGGATGTGGAACTGGTGGCGGGGCACAAGACACCTGCCTGGGCCTTCGGCGGTTCTGCGCCGGGCACTGAGTTGCGCGTGCGCCAGGGCGAGTGGCTGCGGCTGCGCTTCATCAATCAGTTGCCGGTCGAGACGACCATTCACTGGCATGGCATCCGCTTGCCGCTGGAAATGGATGGCGTGCCGTATGTGTCTCAGTTGCCGGTCAAGCCGGGAGAATACTTCGATTACAAATTCCGTGTGCCAGACGCCGGTAGCTACTGGTATCACCCGCACGTCAGCAGCAGCGAAGAGCTGGGCCGCGGGCTGGTCGGGCCGCTGATTGTCGAAGAGCGCGAGCCGACCGGTTTTGCCCACGAGCGTACGGTCAGTCTGAAAAGCTGGCACGTGGACGAGCAGGGTGCCTTTACCGAGTTCAGTGTGCTACGTGAAGCGGCGCGTGAGGGCACGGCGGGGCGGCTTTCAACGCTGAACGGTATTTCGCAGGCGGTGATTGAGTTGCCTGCCGGGCAGATCACACGCGTGCGCTTGCTCAATCTCGACAATACCGTGACCTACCGCCTCAACCTGCCGGACGCCGAGGCGCAGATCTATGCACTGGATGGCAATCCGGTAAAGCCTCGTCCCTTCGGTGACGAATACTGGCTGGGGCCGGGCATGCGCATCTGTCTGGCGATCAAGGCTCCGCCGGCGGGCGAGGAGATCTCGTTGCGTAACGGCCCGGTGCGCCTGGGTACGTTCCGCTCGGTCGCCAATAATGACGCGCCCGGCCAGTGGCCGCCCGAGCTGCCGGCCAATCCGGTGGCCGAGCCTGATATGGATAACGCCGAGAAGATCAATTTCAACTTCGAGTGGGTGGGCTCCATGTCGGTCAACACCGACAATGGCAAGCCGCCCAGCCTGTGGCAGATCAATGGCGAAGCGTGGGACATTACCGACAAGACCTGCGCCGATCGGCCTATCGCCAGGTTGAAGCTCGGTAAAAGCTATATCTTCGAACTGAAGAACATGACTCAGTATCAGCACCCGATTCATTTGCACGGCATGAGTTTCAAGGTGATCGCCTCCAATCGGCGCAAGATCATCCCGTACTTTACTGACACGTTCTTGCTGGGTCGTAACGAGCGGGCGCGAGTGGCGCTGGTGGCGGATAACCCTGGTGTATGGATGTTCCATTGCCACGTGATCGATCACATGGAAACCGGCCTGATGGCCGCCATCGAGGTGGCATGATGCGGCAACCGCAGATCATCGACCGCAGCAAGGATCAGCACTTCATGCGCGAGGCGCTGGCGCTCGCCGCGCAAGGCGCGCTGCTGGGTGAGGTGCCCGTCGGGGCAGTGGTGGTGCAGAACGGCGAGATCATCGGTCGCGGTTACAACTGCCCGATCAGCGGCAGCGACCCGAGCGCGCATGCTGAAATGGTCGCAATTCGTGATGCTGCCAAGACGCTGGACAATTATCGCCTGCCGGGCAGCACGCTCTACGTAACGCTGGAGCCGTGCAGCATGTGCGCGGGGCTGATCGTGCACTCACGCGTGGCACGTGTGGTCTACGGGGCGCTCGAGCCCAAGGCGGGCATCGTGCAGAGCCAGGGGCAGTTTTTCAGTCAGGCATTTCTAAATCACCGCGTGCTGTTCGAAGGCGGGGTGCTGGGCGAGGAATGCGGGACGATGTTGAGCGAGTTTTTCAGAATGCGCAGGGCAGCCAAGGACGCTGGCAAAGACAGCGTTTAGAGCGCAGATTCGTCCGTGCTGCTGGAGGAGGGGACGGGAGAGGCTGGCGGGACGGGCGGTTGGGTCTTGTCGACGCCAGGAACGTGCAGATTGCCATCGGCGACCTGACTTCCTTCAAGCTGTGGCTGCGTCACCCAGGTCAGAATGTCGTAATAACGGCGAATGTTGGCCACGAAATGCACCGGCTCACCGCCTCGGGCATAGCCGTATCGTGTTTTGCTGTACCACTTCTTCTGTGCCAGACGCGGCAGCATTTTTTTCACGTCGAGCCATTTATCAGGATTCAGCCCCTCGTTCTGGGCCAATTTGCGCGCATCTTCGAGGTGGCCGCTGCCAATGTTGTAGGAAGCGAGAGCGAGCCACGTACGATCCGGCTCTTTAATCGAGTCGTCCAGCTGATCCTTGATGTAGGCAAAATACTTCGCGCCGCCCTGAATGCTCTGGCGTGCATCCAGCCTGTTGGATACGCCCATGGCTTGCGCGGTGTTCTGGGTGAGCATCATCAGGCCGCGCACGCCGGTTTTCGAGGTCACGGTCGGCTGCCACATCGATTCCTGATAGCCGATGGCGGCCAGCAGTCTCCAGTCGACCTGTTCTTTCTTGGCCGATGTCTGGAAGTGTTTCTCGTATTTGGGCAGACGTTCCTGAAGGTGCTGGGCAAAGGTGTAGGCACCCACGTAGCCGAGTACGTCGACATGGCCGTAGTAGCGGTCCTTCAGGCGTTGCAGCGTGCCGTTCTTTTCGACCTTGTCGAGGTAGGCGTTGATTTCGTTGAGCAGGCTATTGTCTTCACCCGGTGCCACTGCCCAGCGCTGTGCGCGGGCTTCGCCCAGGTCGAAGGCCACGCGCACATTGGGGAAGTAGACCTGATTCATTGCCAGCTCATTGGAGTCGACCAGGGTCAGGTCGATCTGGCCTTCGTCGACCATACGCAGGAGATCAACGACCTCGACCGCGTCAGATTCTTCATATTCAATGCCGGGATTCTGCGCCTTGAGCGCCGCCAGTTGCTCGGCATGCGCACTGCCTTTGAGCACCACGATGCGCTTGCCCACCAGGTCGCCGGGATCGGTCGGCCGTGACTGGCCGTTGCGATAGACCACCTGAGGGGTGACTTCCAGATAGGAATGCGAGAAACGCGCCTGCAATTTGCGCTTTGGCGTCTCGATCAGGCCGGCGGCACCCAGTACCGGACCGCCCGGTTTGTTCATCTGGTCGAAAAGATCGTCCAGATTGTCAGCCGTTTCTATCTTCAATTCGACGCCCAGGTCCTCGGCAAAACGCTTGACCAGCTCGTATTCGAAGCCGGTTTCACCGTTGCGATCCTGGAAATAAGTCGCCGGGCTGTTGCGAGTGATCACCCGCAGTACGCCGTCCTCCTTGACTCGCTCCAGTGTGGTGGGTTTTTCCACACAGGCGCCGAGCATCAGGAAGAGTCCGGTTGCGATGAGCCATTTGGCGCAACGTGGGCGGAAATCTGGTTTGAAGAACATCGGTGCAGTATACGCAAAGCGCACCGGGCGCCATATCTCGACAGTGAAGCTTGCGTCTGATAGGCGAGTGGCTTTTATGGGCATTTCCGGAGTTTTTTTGCGTGGGGCGACATTCGGGCGCAGCGGATGCCGCCGTTTTGGGTGATCAAATGCCCGGTTTAGGCTAGAATACGCGGCCTCAAAGCACACCCCCTTCTCGAGGCTGTCCCGAAGATGTTGATCCTGCGCGGTGCTCCTGCCCTTTCTGCTTTCCGCCACAGCAAATTACTAGAACAACTGAAACAAAAAGTTTCAGCTGTCAGTGGCTTGTACGCCGAATTCGCCCACTTCGCTGACGTCAACGACGTTCTGACCAGCGAAGAACAGCAGGTTCTCGATCGCCTCCTGAAATACGGCCCCAGCGTGCCGGTTCAAGAGCCGAGCGGCCGTCTGTTTCTGGTGTTGCCGCGTTTTGGCACCATTTCACCCTGGTCGAGCAAGGCCAGCGACATCGCTCGCAATTGCGGTCTGAGCAAAATCCAGCGCCTGGAGCGCGGGATTGCCTTCTATGTAGAAGGCCAGTTCAGCGAGACCGAGGCCCAGGCAATCGCCGACAGCCTGCACGACCGCATGACGCAACTGGTATTGGGCGACCTCGAGCAGGCTGCCAACCTGTTCAGCCACGCTCAGCCCAAGCCGCTGACCGCTGTGGACATTCTGGGTGGCGGTCGCGCGGCACTCGAAAAAGCCAACGTCGAGCTGGGCCTGGCCCTCGCCGAAGATGAAATCGATTACCTGATCACCAGCTTCAATGGTCTGGGGCGCAACCCGCACGACATCGAGCTGATGATGTTTGCCCAGGCGAACTCCGAGCACTGCCGTCACAAGATTTTCAACGCCAGTTGGGACATCGACGGTCAGAGCCAGGAAAAAAGCCTGTTCGGCATGATCAAGAACACCTACCAGATGCACAACGAAGGCGTGCTGTCCGCTTACAAGGACAACGCTTCGGTGATCGTCGGCAACGTCGCCGGTCGTTTCTTCCCGGACCCTGAAACCCGTCAGTACGGCGCGGTTCAGGAGCCGGTGCACATTCTGATGAAGGTCGAGACGCACAACCACCCGACCGCCATTGCGCCGTTTCCTGGTGCAGCGACCGGCTCCGGCGGCGAGATTCGCGACGAAGGT
This sequence comes from Pseudomonas sp. BS3767, assembly GCF_900099665.1. NCBI lineage: Bacteria > Pseudomonadati > Pseudomonadota > Gammaproteobacteria > Pseudomonadales > Pseudomonadaceae > Pseudomonas > Pseudomonas sp. BS3767. The sequence continues at coordinate 518,518 of NZ_FNCX01000003.1, forward strand.
GCAACCGGTCGCGGTGCCAAGCCCAAGGCCGGGCTGACCGGTTTCACCGTCTCCAACCTGCAGATCCCCGGTTTCGTGCAGCCTTGGGAGGTGCCGTACGGCAAGCCCGAGCGCATCGTGACGGCGCTGGACATCATGATTGAAGGCCCGCTAGGTGGCGCGGCGTTCAACAACGAGTTCGGTCGTCCGGCGCTGACCGGCTATTTCCGTACCTTCGAGCAGTCCATCACCACACACCACGGTGACGAGGTTCGTGGTTACCACAAGCCGATCATGCTCGCGGGCGGTATGGGCAACATCCGTGAAGATCACGTCCAGAAGGGCGAGATCACCGTGGGTTCCAAGCTGATTGTACTGGGTGGCCCGGCGATGCTGATCGGCCTGGGTGGCGGCGCGGCCTCCTCGATGGCAACCGGCACCAGCTCCGCAGACCTGGATTTCGCTTCGGTTCAGCGTGAAAACCCCGAGATGGAGCGTCGTTGCCAGGAAGTCATCGACCGCTGCTGGCAGTTGGGCGACCGTAACCCGATCAGCTTCATTCACGACGTCGGTGCCGGTGGTCTGTCCAACGCCTTCCCTGAACTGGTCAACGATGGCGATCGCGGCGGACGTTTCGAACTGCGTAACGTACCGAATGACGAGCCGGGCATGGCCCCGCTGGAAATCTGGAGCAACGAGTCCCAGGAACGTTACGTGCTGGCCGTTGGCGTCGAGGATTTCGAGCGCTTCAAGGCTATCTGCGAGCGCGAGCGCTGCCCGTTTGCGGTTGTCGGCGAAGCCACGGCAGAGCCGCAACTGACCGTCACTGACAGCCATTTCGGTAACAGTCCGGTAGACATGCCGCTGGAAGTCCTGCTGGGCAAGGCGCCGCGCATGCACCGCTCGGTCGCCCGCGAAGAAGAGATCGGCGATGATTTCGATCCAAGCACGCTGGACATCGAAGAAAGTGTGCAGCGCGTATTGCGCCACCCGGCAGTCGCCAGCAAAAGCTTCCTGATCACCATCGGTGACCGCAGCATTACCGGTCTGGTCGCTCGCGATCAGATGGTCGGTCCATGGCAGGTGCCTGTGGCTGACTGCGCCGTCACCGCCACCAGCTTCGACGTCAACACCGGCGAAGCCATGGCAATGGGCGAGCGTACTCCGCTGGCGCTGCTGAATGCTCCGGCGTCGGGCCGTATGGCGATCGGCGAAACGCTGACCAACATCGCGGCCTCGCGTATTGAAAAGCTTTCTGACATCAAGCTGTCGGCCAACTGGATGTCGGCGGCTGGCCACCCTGGAGAAGACGCGCGTCTTTATGACACCGTGAAAGCGGTGGGCATGGAGCTGTGTCCGGAACTGGGGATCACCATTCCAGTGGGCAAGGACTCGATGTCGATGAAGACCCGCTGGAGTGACGAGGGCACCGAAAAGAGCGTGACCTCGCCGCTGTCATTGATCGTGACGGGCTTTGCGCCAGTGGTCGACATCCGTCAAACCCTGACGCCCGAGCTGCGCATGGACAAGGGCATCACCGACCTGATCCTGATCGATCTGGGTCGTGGCCAGAACCGCATGGGCGCCTCGATTCTTGCGCAGACTCACGGCAAGCTCGGCCGAGTCGCTCCGGACGTCGACGACGCTGAAGACCTCAAGGCCTTCTTCGCCGTGATTCAGGGTCTCAATTCCGACGGTCATATCCTGTCCTATCACGACCGTTCCGACGGTGGTTTGCTGGTCAGCACGCTGGAAATGGCTTTCGCCGGTCACTGCGGTCTGAACCTGCATCTGGACGGTGTGGCCGACAACGTTTCCGAACTGAGCGCGATCCTCTTCAACGAAGAGCTGGGTGCGGTCATCCAGGTGCGTCAGGACGCTACTCCACTGGTGCTGGCGCAATTCAGCGCGGCCGGTCTGGAAGACTGCGTGGCAGTGATCGGTCAGCCGATCAACAACGATGAAGTATCGATCAGCTTCCATGGCGAGCCTGTATTCAGTGGCCAGCGTCGTCTGTTGCAACGTCAGTGGGCCGAGACCAGCTATCAGATCCAGCGCCTGCGTGACAACGCCGAATGCGCGGATCAGGAATTCGATGCGCTGCTGGAAGAAGACAATCCGGGCCTGACCGTCAAGCTGGGCTTCGACGTCAATGAAGATATCGCCGCGCCGTACATCAAGACGGGTGTTCGTCCTCAGGTTGCCGTTCTGCGCGAGCAGGGTGTCAACGGTCAGGTCGAAATGGCGGCAGCCTTTGATCGTGCCGGCTTCAACGCAATCGACGTGCACATGAGCGATATCCTTGCCGGTCGTGTCGACCTGAACGACTTCAAGGGCATGGTCGCCTGCGGTGGCTTCTCTTACGGCGACGTATTGGGTGCCGGCGAAGGCTGGGCCAAGTCGGCATTGTTCAACAGCCGCGCGCGTGATGCGTTCCAGGGCTTCTTCGAGCGTTCCGACAGCTTCACGCTTGGCGTGTGCAACGGTTGCCAGATGCTGTCCAACCTGCACGAGCTGATTCCGGGCAGCGAGTTCTGGCCGCATTTCGTGCGTAACCGCTCCGAACAGTTCGAAGCGCGTGTGGCTATGGTCCAGGTTCAGGAGTCGGCGTCGATCTTCCTGCAGGGCATGGCCGGTTCGCGCATGCCAATCGCCATCGCGCATGGCGAAGGGCACGCGGAGTTCCGCAGTGACGATGCACTGCTTGAAGCTGACGTTTCCGGCACCGTGGCACTGCGCTTCGTCGACAACCACGGCAAGATGACTGAAACCTACCCGGCCAACCCGAACGGCTCGCCACGCGGTATTGGCGGCATGACCACCCTCGACGGTCGTGTGACCATCATGATGCCGCACCCGGAGCGTGTATTCCGCGCAGTGCAGAACTCGTGGCGTCCTGAGGACTGGAACGAGGACGGTGCCTGGATGCGCATGTTCCGCAACGCGCGGGCCTGGGTTAACTAAGGCGCGTGTACAAGCTCGCCTTCTTCGTTCCGCCGAGCCATGTGGACGACGTCAAGAACGCCGTATTCGCTGCTGGTGCAGGGCGAATCGGCGCTTACGATCACTGCTCGTGGCAAGTGCTCGGCCAGGGCCAGTTCCGCCCGCTGGATGGCAGTCAGCCATTTATCGGGCAGAGCGGTGTGGTCGAGTCGGTAGAGGAGTGGAAGGTCGAGCTGGTCGTCGCTGACGAACTGATTCAGCACGTGGTGGAGGCTCTCAGGCAGAGCCATCCCTACGAAACGCCTGCTTATGAAGTATGGCGGCTGGCAGAGTTCTGAAGCTGGGCGCAGAGCGTCCGGAAATGCATCACCACGCTGGAGCGTGGGGACGACAACCATCGCTCAGAGTGTCTCGCGGGAGCGAGCTTGCTCGCGAATGCGCAACGCCGTCTATTCAGGGCCGAATTTCGATCATCGTCCCGTCTTTCACCAGATCCCATATTTCCCGCATGTCGTTGTTCTTCAGCGCGATGCAGCCGTTGGTCCAGTCCAGCGTGTGGAAATACCATTCCGGATACTCTTCATCCACCGGTGTGCCGTGGATCATGATCATGCTCCCCGGTTTCACGCCTGCGGAACGTGCGCGTGCCGAGTCCGAGACATTCGGGTAGGAAATGTGCATCGACAGGTTGTAGTTATTGCTGGGCTTGCGCCAGTCGAGCCAGTAGAAACCTTCCGGCGTGCGTTGATCGCCTTCCTGCAGCTTGGTGCCCTTGGGGTTCTTGCCCAGTGAGATTCGGTAGGTCTTCAATGCCTCGCCACCGCTGATCAGCTGCAATTGGCGCACCGACTTTAGCACCAGCACCTTGTCGATAGGCTTGCTGGCGATACTCTCGGTATTGATGACCTTGTTATTGATGATTTTCTGTTCGCTGCCCTTGGGCACGATAGTTTGAGTAAACGCGGCCTGCGAAAGCGGCATGAACGACATGCAAAAGAGTGCGAGCAACCAGCGCATTACGATTTCCCTGAAGATACTTCTTTAACAAAAGCGCCGATGTTGTGTGCGACCCTGGCTTTCAGGTGTCCAGCAACGGACGTGACGGGGGAAGGGCGCTGGTATGAACCGGGTAGGTCTGCCGACGCCTATCCGCAAAGAAGTATTCTAGGGTACGCCCGACTGTCATGAAAGCCAGGTCCGACCACGGAATGTCGGCTTCGTCGAATAACTGCACTTCCAGGCTCTCGATGCCTGCGGCGAATGCCTCATTCGCCATCTCCCCGCGATAGAACACATGCACCTGATTGATATGCGGCACATCGATCAAGGTGTACAGATGCAGTTCGCTCAGGGTGGCGCAGGCTTCTTCCATGGTTTCGCGCCGTGCAGCCTGTTCGATGGTTTCGCCGTTTTCCATGAAACCGGCCGGCAGCGTCCAGAAACCCAGGCGCGGCTCGATGGCCCTGCGGCACAGCAGGACCTTGCCGCCTAACGTCACCAGGCAGCCCGCAACGATGTTCGGGTTCTGGTAATGAACGGTGTGGCAATGCTCGCAGACATAGCGCAAACGGCTGTCGCCTTCGGGAATGCGCTGGATAACAGGGTTGCCGCACTGGCTGCAAAATTTCATGGGATCAGTCGATAGTGAACGCAGTCGCTATCTTGGCCTGTCGTGCGGCGGCTCGGCAACCCTCAGTGTGACCGGAGTTGTCCTACAAGGGCTTGGGCGCAGCGTTGCTTTGGTGCATGATGCCAGACAGGCAACAGATCGAGATTTCCCATGCTGGATGAGCTACTTCGCCGTGTAGTCAGTCATACGCCAGAAACCCTCGACTCGGATCGACAATTCCCCGAGGCGGCTGTTCTGGTGCCGATTACCCGCAGCGAGCAACCCGAGCTGATTCTGACCCTGCGCGCCAGTGGCCTGTCGACGCATGGCGGTGAAGTGGCGTTTCCGGGTGGCCGCCGCGACCCGGGCGACCCCGATCTGATTTTCACTGCGTTGCGCGAAGCCGAGGAGGAAATCGGCCTGCCTCCCGGGCTGGTCGAGGTGATCGGGCCTTTGAGTCCGCTGATTTCCAAGCACGGTATCAAGGTCACGCCTTATGTGGGGGTGATACCTGACTTCGTCGAATACCAGCCCAATGACGGCGAGATCGCTGCCGTATTCAGCGTGCCACTGGAGTTCTTTCGTCAGGACACGCGCGAGCACACTCACCGTATCGATTACGAAGGCCGCAGCTGGTACGTGCCCAGTTACCGTTATGGCGAGTACAAGATCTGGGGGCTTACCGCGATCATGATCGTCGAGCTGGTCAATGTGCTGTACGACACCAGAATCAGCCTGCATCATCCGCCCGAACGCTCGACGATCTGAGTCGCTGGCACCTGAAGCGTCACTGTTTATAGTTCGTCCCCATGAGTACGACCCGCCCGAGGAGGCTGCATGAAATTTCGCCTGGGAGAATCCCGTGTCCAGACCGATCCGCAGAGCTGGGTGGCTCCCAATGCGACGCTGATCGGCAATGTCAGGCTCGAGGCCGGCGCGAGTGTGTGGTTCAACGCGGTGTTGCGTGGCGACAACGAACTGATTCACATCGGTGAAAACAGTAATGTGCAGGACGGCACGGTGATGCACACCGACATGGGCTCGCCGCTGAGTATCGGCAAAGGCGTGACCATCGGCCACAACGCCATGCTGCATGGCTGCAGTGTTGACGACTACAGCCTGATCGGCATCAACGCGGTCATCCTCAACGGGGCGAAGATCGGGAAATACTGCATCATCGGCGCCAATTCTCTGATCGGAGAAAACAAGGTCATTCCTGATGGCTCGCTGGTCATGGGGACACCGGGTAAAGTGGTGCGCGAACTTACCGATGTGCAGAAGCAGATGCTGGAAGCCAGCGCAGCCCATTACGTACACAATGCCCAGCGTTACGCCCGTGACCTGGCGGTGCAGGAAGATTGATGAGCACTGATACCCCGATCGAAAAGCCGGTCCGCTCCCCCTGTGTGAGTATTTGTGCACTGGATGAGCAGGATATATGCACCGGTTGCCAGCGAACCGTCACCGAGATCACCCGCTGGAGCCGCATGAGCAACGACGAGCGGCGTGTCGTGCTCGGCCTGTGCGACGAGCGCGCCAGAGCCAGCGGCCTGATGTGGACGGTTGGCGGGGCACGCTGATGTTCTGATGGCCTTGTAGTCGCGAACAAGTTTGCTCCTACAGGTTATCCGCGAGCTTTTGTAGGCGCGAACTTGTTCGCGAAGAGGGCGGTGCAGTCGATGCATTTGCTACGTCAGGAATAACGCTTTCGTTTTCGCTTGGGCGCGGCTCTTGCCCGCGTTTGCTATCATTGCCGCTCGCTTGCACAGGCCCAAACCCTCCATGCTTTTCCTGATCGCTTACATCAGCAGTGTCGTGCTGATCAACTTCGCCTTTTCCAGTGCGCCGCACCTGGACATGATCTGGTCTGCCTGGGGCGGGCTGGTGTTCGTGTTGCGGGACATGGTGCAGATTCGCTTTGGCCATGGCGCGATCATTGCCATGCTGGTGGCGCTGGTCCTGTCCTATGTCACCAGCGACCCCACCATCGCCCTGGCCAGCGCCACGGCGTTTGCGGTTTCCGAATGCATTGACTGGCTGGTGTTCAGCATTACCAGGCGCCCGTTGCGTGATCGGTTGTGGATCAGTTCGGCACTCAGCATTCCGCTGGATACCTTTATCTTCTTCGGCATGATCGACGCCCTGACAGCGCCGGTCGTGCTCACCGCGCTGCTATCGAAGTTCGCTGGCGTGACCATTGTCTGGATGATCATGGCCTGGCGGGCGCGCAACAGTGCGTGTCCGGGCTGAGCGCCCATTTGCCGGGGCTTCGTGGTAAATTGCGCGCCTTTCTCCACAGCGGTTGCTTGCATACGGCGGGCAGCCCTCGACATCTGCTTCACGAGGACCTGAGATGACTCAAATCGGAACTCCACTGTCGCCCACCGCGACGCGCGTACTGTTCTGCGGCAGCGGCGAACTGGGCAAGGAAGTCGTGATCGAGCTGCAGCGCCTTGGCGTTGAAGTGATCGCTGTTGACCGTTACGAGAACGCGCCGGCCATGCAGGTCGCGCATCGAAGCCATGTGATCAACATGCTCGACGGCGCAGCACTGCGCGCAGTCATCGAGGCCGAGAAGCCGGATTTCATCGTTCCGGAAATCGAAGCCATCGCCACCGCGACGCTGGTTGAGCTTGAGGCCGAAGGCTTCACTGTGATCCCGACCGCACGCGCCGCGCAACTGACCATGAACCGCGAAGGCATTCGTCGTCTGGCGGCTGAAGAGCTGAAGCTGCCGACCTCGCCTTACCACTTTGCCGACACTTTCGAGGCGTACAGCAAGGCGGTCGAAGACCTTGGTTTCCCGTGCGTGGTCAAGCCGGTCATGAGTTCTTCGGGCAAGGGGCAGAGCCTGCTCAAGAGCACCGATGACGTACAGAAAGCCTGGGACTATGCGCAAGAGGGCGGTCGCGCCGGCAAGGGTCGCGTCATCGTCGAAGGGTTCATCGACTTCGATTACGAAATCACCCTGCTGACCGTGCGTCACATCGGTGGCACCACGTTCTGCGCGCCGGTTGGGCATCGTCAGGAAAAGGGCGACTATCAGGAGTCCTGGCAGCCGCAGGCTATGAGCCCTGTTGCGCTGGCAGAGTCCGAGCGGGTTGCCAAGGCGGTGACCGAGGCATTGGGTGGGCGCGGGATGTTTGGCGTTGAACTGTTCATCAAGGGCGATCAGGTGTGGTTCAGCGAAGTCTCGCCGCGCCCGCACGACACCGGTCTGGTGACGTTGATTTCTCAGGACCTGTCGCAGTTTGCCCTGCACGCACGCGCGATTCTTGGCCTGCCGATTCCGTTGATCCGCCAGTTCGGCCCTTCGGCGTCGGCAGTGATTCTGGTCGAAGGCCAATCCACGCAAACCGCTTTCGCCAACCTCGGTGCTGCGCTGGCCGAGCCCGACACCGCATTGCGTCTGTTCGGCAAGCCGGAAGTCAACGGTCAGCGGCGCATGGGTGTTGCCCTGGCGCGTGACGAGTCCATCGAAGCCGCTCGTGCCAAGGCCACTCGTGCCTCGCAGGCAGTCGACGTCAAGTTGTAAGGCTCACGCCGCAGGCGGCAAGAAACAACGCAGCGCGTGTTCTTGCCGCCTATTCACCATGACCTCAACGCTATAGCTCGCTGTCCCGCGTCTCCTTCAGGCTCAACACCGCCAGCACGCTGATCAGCGCTGCTGCAGACACATACCCGCCCACCCAGCTCAGGCCACCCATCGCCACCAGTTTCTGGGCGAAGAAGGGGGCGACCGACGCCCCGACGATTCCGCCCAGGTTGTAGGCCGCCGATGCGCCGGTATAGCGAACCTGTGTCGGGAACAGCTCCGGTAATAGCGCGCCCATCGGGGCGAACGTGATGCCCATCAGAAACAATTCGATGCACAGAAACAGCGCCACAGCCCAGGTGCTGCCGTGGGTCAGCAGTGGCTCCATGGTGAAACCTGACAGGATCGCCAGCACGCCACCCGCAATCAACACCGGCTTGCGCCCGAAGCGATCGCTCGCCAATGCAGCCAGCGGTGTGGCCGTCGCCATGAACAGCACCGCAAAGCACAACAGCCCCAGGAACGTTTCCCGGGTATAGCCCAGCGTGGCCACGCCGTAGCTCAACGAAAATACCGTCGAGATATAAAACAGTGCGTAGCAGACCACCATCGACGCCGCACCGAGCAGCATGGGTTTCCAGTGCTGACCGAAGGTTTTCACGATGGGCAGGCTGACCCTTTGATGGCGAGCCATGGCCTTGGCGAAGACGGGTGTCTCTTCAAGCTTCAGACGCACGTACAGTCCGACCATGACCAGTACGGCACTGAGCAGAAAGGGAATCCGCCAGCCCCACGCGCGGAATTGTTCGTCATCGAGGGTCATTGCCAGCGTCAGAAACAGGCCGTTGGCGGCGAGAAAGCCGATTGAAGGGCCCAGTTGCGGAAACATGCCGAACCAGGCGCGCTTGCCTTTCGGGGCATTCTCGGTCGCCAGCAGTGCCGCGCCACCCCATTCGCCACCCAGGCCAAGCCCCTGGCCGAAGCGCAGCACGCACAACAGAATCGGCGCCCATGCCCCGATCGTCGCGTAGCCTGGCAATACGCCGATCAGTGTGGTGCAGATCCCCATCAACAGCAGCGAGGCCACCAGCGTCGACTTGCGCCCGATCCGGTCGCCGAAGTGACCGAACAGCGCCGACCCCAGAGGGCGAGCGAGAAAGGCGATGCCGAAGGTCAGAAACGAGGACAGCATCTGTGCCGTGCCCGACGTCTGCGGAAAAAAGACCGGACCGATCACCAGAGCGGCGGCGGTGGCATAAACGTAAAAGTCGTAGAACTCGATGGCCGTGCCGATGAAGCTGGCCGTGGCGACGCGGGTCGTCGAATTCACCGGCTTTGCGGGCGCGTCGTGATCTTCACGAGAGAGCGGGGTGCTGGTCATGCGGATTCCCTGACAGTCGACTCGCCGGTCGGCAAGGACCGTGTCCGGCAAGCATGCATTTATTGTGATTGTGGGTGCAGCGTCGAGCAGAGTAACCCGAATGGGTCGAGAGGCAAGGGTGGGGCGATCTATTTGAAGGCAGACATTTATTTGAACGTGCGGACCAGCGTGTTCTGCCACATGGCGACACGCTTGACGCGGTTGTCCTCGGTCTCGAGGATTTCCAGCCGGTAAGGCCCTATTTTCAAGCAGACTGGAGCGTCCGGAATGGTTTCCAGTGCCTCGGTAACCAGCCCGTTGACGGTTTTCGGACCGTCTGAAGGCAGGTGCCAGCCAAGGCTCTTGTTCAAGTCGCGGATGGACGCTGCGCCTTCGACTTCAAGACGCCCGTCGTCCTGTTGTTTGACGTGCGGATTATCCAGTCGCTGCTCGCTTTCGAACTCGCCGACAATCTCTTCGAGAATATCCTCAAGGGTGACGATGCCCAGCACTTCGCCGTATTCATCGACCACCACGCCGAGGCGCCGTTGCTGTTTGTGGAAATTCAGCAACTGCAGCTGCAATGGTGTGCTTTCCGGCACGAAATAAGGCTCGTAGCAGACCGCCAGCAACTGCTCTTTGGTCAACGTGCCCTTGGGCAGCAGGTGGCTGATGTCACGGGTATTGATGACGCCTTGCACCTGGTTGATGTCGTTGTGATAGACCGGCAGGCGCGTGTGCCGTGAAATGATCAGGCGTTCGATGATCATTTCCATGGGGTCATCGAGGTTAACGCCATCCACTTCGTTGCGCGGGATCAGGATGTCATTGACCGTAATGCTGTCCAGCGCACGAATGCCTGACAGCACGCTGGCGCGCGGAGAGTATTCCTGGGCAGCATCGTTGCGCGGGGTATTTTGCGTGTCGTCTTCGAAAGCCTGATCCTGCTGTTGCACGGCGCGAGACAGGAAGGGACGCAGCAGTGTCTTGGCCAGAACATTGAACACGTAGGCCAGCGGCCAGACGATCTTCATCGGAATGCGCAGCACACTGTTGCCCAGCAGCAGCGTCGAGACAGGGTGGCGGTTCGCCAGGCGGCGGGGCATGTATTCGGCGAAGACCAGCATGATGCTCACGGTAGCGAGCCAGGCCACGGTGGGACCGTTGTAGAACCAGTAACTGGCGGCGATAAGCGTGGCGATGACAGTGATCAGTACCCTGATCAGGGTATTGCCCAGAATCAGGCTGTTCAGGTTGAACGCCAGCTCGGGGAGCGGTGCCGACTTTTCCGGGCGGCTGGCGGCGCGCATCGCCTTGACTTGATGATGAGCAGCCTCGACTGCGGTCAGCAGACCGGCCCACAACAGCAGGAGGGCGAGGACACCGAGCAGCGGGCCCAGGGGCAGATTATCCATGATCAGGGCCCGTCAGATGTGCAGGATGAATTCGCGTACCAGCTTGCTGCCGAAATAGGCGAGCATCAGCAGGCAGAAGCCGCCCAGGGTCCAGCGAATGGCCTTGTGACCACGCCATCCAAGGCGGTTACGCCCCCACAGCAGCACACTGAACACGATCCAGGCCAGACAGGCCAGCAGGGTCTTGTGCACCAGATGCTGGGCAAACAGGTTTTCGACGAACAGCCAGCCGGAAATCAGCGACAGCGAGAGCAATGACCAGCCAGCCCACAGGAAACCGAACAGCAGGCTTTCCATGGTTTGCAGCGGCGGGAAGTTCTTGATCAGCCCGGAAGGGTGCTTGTGCTTGAGGCGGTAGTCCTGCAACAGCAGCAGCAGCGCCTGAAATGCAGCAATGGTAAACATCCCGTAAGCCAGCAACGACAGCAGGATATGGCTGAGGATGCCGGGCTCTTCCATGATCGGCTGCACGGTGCCGCTAGGGGCGAACTGGGCGAGCAGTACGGTGACCATGCCCAGCGGGAACAACAGTACCAGCAGGTTTTCCACCGGGATGCGCGACGTGGCGATCAGGGTCACGACGATCACCGACGCCGCGATAAGGCTGGCCGAGTTGAAAAAGTCCAGGCCAAGGCCGACCGAGTGCGTCAGTTGGGAAAACAGACCAATGGCATGTGCGATGACCGCCAGTGTACCGAGCAGGCAAAGCAGCCGCTTGTCGGGCTTGACGGCCTGGCTCAGGCGCAGGCTCTGATAGACGGTCGCAGCGGCATAAATGATGGCGGCGGCGAGGCTGGGAAGCAGGCTGGGTGGCAAAGGGGACATAGATCCTGATGGACGGGCCTGAAAAGACGCTGAGTTTGGCATAGAACCGGCAAATCACGAAAGACCACAGAAGCAGTCTGCGTGGTGTCCGTGCGACGGAGTCTTCGCTATAATCCGCGACCTGCTCAAGCCGCAGGCTCGCCGAGCGCCATTTCTGCATTACGGGCCGGGCCGCATCAACCGGGGTTCGACGAGAGCCCGAAAGGATCGCGCATGTTTGAAAATCTGACTGACCGCCTCTCGCAGACGCTGCGCCATGTTACTGGCAAGGCCAAGCTGAACGAGGACAACATCAAAGATACCTTGCGCGAAGTGCGTATGGCGTTGCTCGAAGCCGACGTCGCCTTGCCGGTGGTCAAAGACTTCGTCAATAACGTCAAGGAACGCGCCGTCGGCACCGAGGTGTCGCGCAGCCTGACCCCGGGTCAGGCGTTCGTGAAGATCGTCCAGGCCGAACTCGAAAGCCTGATGGGCGCGGCCAACGAAGACCTGGTGCTCAATGTCACGCCGCCTGCCGTCATCCTGATGGCGGGTTTGCAGGGTGCGGGCAAGACCACCACTGCCGGCAAGCTGGCGCGCTTCCTTAAAGAGCGCAAGAAGAAAACCGTGATGGTGGTGTCGGTCGACGTTTATCGTCCCGCAGCCATCAAGCAGCTCGAAACGCTGGCCAACGACATCGGCGTGACGTTCTTCGCCTCCGACATCAGCCAGAAGCCGGTGGACATCGCCCAGGCGGCCATTAAAGAAGCCAGGCTCAAGTTCATTGACGTGGTCATCGTCGACACCGCCGGTCGTTTGCACGTCGATGTCGAGATGATGGGCGAGATCCAGGCGCTGCATGCGGCGGTCAAGCCGGCCGAGACGCTGTTCGTGGTCGATGCCATGACCGGCCAGGATGCTGCCAATACCGCCAAGGCCTTCGGTGACGCATTGCCGCTGACCGGCGTGATCCTCACCAAGGTCGACGGTGATGCCCGCGGTGGTGCCGCCCTGTCGGTGCGTGCCATTACCGGCAAGCCGATCAAGTTCATCGGTATGGGCGAGAAGAGCGAGGCGCTGGAGCCGTTTCACCCGGACCGCATCGCGTCACGCATCCTCGGCATGGGCGATGTGCTCAGCCTTATCGAGCAGGCCGAACAGACCCTCGATAAGGACAAGGCCGACAAGCTGGCGAAAAAGCTCAAGAAGGGCAAGGGCTTCGATCTCGAAGACTTCCGCGACCAGCTGCAGCAGATGAAGAACATGGGTGGCCTTGGCGGCCTGATGGACAAATTGCCGAGCATCGGCGGCGTCAACCTGTCGCAGATGGGCAACGCCCAGGGCGCAGCTGAAAAACAGTTCAAGCAGATGGAAGCCATCATCAACTCGATGACCCCTGCCGAGCGTCGTGATCCGGATCTGGTCAGTGGCTCGCGCAAGCGCCGCATTGCGATGGGTTCGGGCACTCAGGTTCAGGACATCGGGCGTCTGATCAAGCAGCACAAGCAGATGCAGAAGATGATGAAGAAATTCTCCGCCAAGGGCGGGATGGCCAAAATGATGCGCGGCATGGGTGGAATGTTCCCCGGCGGCGGCATGCCAAAAATGTAATTGCGTCGCGTGCAAGAGGCTTTGCACGCGTCCCATCTGGGGGGTGACCCCCAGTCAGCCCGCGTCATGCGGGCTTTTGCCGGCTGTCATACCGACAGCTCCCTCGCAAATCTGGAAGGCATGCCGATAGGCGCCGGAAAAAGACATTTGCAAAAGTCGGGATATTCCTTAGAATATGCGGCCTTTCGGGCACCTATGCCCGCTGTGCATCTTAGATTTGCAGCACCGACTACAGGAACGATGTTCAATGCTAACCATCCGTCTTGCCCTTGGCGGCTCCAAAAAGCGCCCGTTTTACCACCTGACCGTAACCGACAGCCGCAACGCTCGTGACGGTTCCCACAAGGAACAGGTTGGTTTCTTCAACCCTGTTGCCCGTGGTCAGGAAATCCGTCTGTCCGTTAACGAAGAACGCGTCAACTACTGGTTGAGCGTGGGTGCACAAACTTCCGAGCGCGTTGCCCAGCTGCTCAAAGAGCACAACAAGACCAAGGCCGCGGCCTGAGTCTTATGAGCGCGACGCCTGCATCTGCCGACGATCTGATCGTCATTGGCAAGATTTACTCGGTTCATGGCGTTCGCGGCGAAGTGAAGGTTTATTCCTTTACTGATCCGATTGGAAACCTGTTGGACTACAAAACCTGGACGCTTCGGCGCGAAGGCAGCGTTGATAAACAGGTGGAGCTGGTCAGCGGACGCTTGCAAAGCAAGTTTCTGGTCACAAAGCTCAAGGGTCTCGATGATCGTGAAGAAGCACGTCTTCTGTCCGGTTACGAAATCTGCGTGCCGCGTAACCTGTTCCCTGATCTGGACGATGGCGAGTACTACTGGTACCAGCTTGAAGGCCTCAAGGTCATCGACCAACTCGGGCAATTGCTCGGGAAAATCGATCACCTGCTCGAAACCGGTTCGAACGATGTAATGGTTGTAAAGCCCTGCGCGGGTAGCCTGGATGATCGCGAACGCCTGTTGCCCTATACAGAGCAATGCGTGTTGGTAATCGATATGGCTGCTGGCGAGATGAAGGTGGATTGGGACGCGGACTTCTGAATGCCATGGCCAGCCTGCGCATAGAAGTCATCAGTCTGTTTCCCGAGATGTTTTCCGCCATCAGCGAATACGGCATTACCAGCCGTGCGGTGAAACAAGGGCTGTTGCAGCTTACTTGTTGGAATCCGCGGGATTACACCACTGATCGCCATCACACTGTGGATGATCGCCCATTTGGCGGTGGTCCGGGCATGGTGATGAAGATCAAGCCCCTTGAAGATGCTCTGGTTCAGGCCAGGCAAGCGGCAGGGGATGCGGCGAAGGTGATTTACCTGTCGCCACAAGGCCGCCAGCTGAATCAGTCTGCGGTACGCGAACTGGCGCAGGAGGAAGCGATTATCCTCATCGCCGGTCGTTATGAAGGCATTGACGAGCGTTTTATTGATGCTCATGTCGATGAAGAGTGGTCGATTGGTGACTATGTTCTTTCCGGTGGCGAGCTGCCGGCGATGGTCCTGATTGACGCGGTTACGCGGCTGCTGCCTGGAGCTTTAGGGCATGTGGACTCCGCGGAGGAAGATTCCTTCACGGACGGTCTGCTGGATTGCCCGCATTACACCCGACCTGAGGTGTATGCGGATCAGCGTGTTCCCGACGTGTTGCTAAGTGGCAATCACGCGCACATCCGGCGTTGGCGTTTACAGCATTCCCTTGGGCGGACCTATGAACGACGCGCTGATCTTCTGGAAAGCCGCTCGCTTTCTGGAGAAGAGAAGAAGCTGCTGGCGGAATACATCCGCGAGCGGGACGATAGTTAACGTATCGATGGTCGATCCAGACGGATTACCTTAGGAGCACCAGCATGACTAACAAAATCATTCTTGCCCTCGAAGCAGAGCAGATGACCAAAGAGATCCCTACCTTTGCACCAGGCGACACCATTGTCGTCCAGGTTAAAGTGAAGGAAGGCGACCGCGCTCGTCTGCAAGCATTCGAAGGCGTTGTAATTGCCAAGCGTAACCGTGGCGTGAACAGTGCTTTCACTGTTCGTAAAATCTCCAACGGTGTTGGCGTTGAGCGTACTTTCCAGACTTACAGCCCGCAAATCGACAGCATGGCTGTGAAACGTCGCGGTGACGTTCGCAAGGCCAAACTGTACTACCTGCGTGACCTGTCCGGTAAAGCAGCGCGCATCAAGGAAAAACTGTCCTGATACAGTTTTTCGATGCATAAAAAAGGCAGCCCCAGGGCTGCCTTTTTGCTGTCTGCTGTTTGATGATTCACCCCTTGTCTACCGAAACACGCACTGAGTGAACATGGCTGCCATCGACCATCCGCTGATTGACCGGTTTCTGGACGCGCTCTGGCTCGAAAAGGGCCTGTCCGACAACACCCGGGATTCTTACCGCAGTGATCTGGCGCTGTTCAACGGCTGGCTGCAGGAGCGCAACGTTGATCTGATCAGTGCCGGGCGTGAAGTCATCCTCGATCATCTTGCCTGGCGCGTTGAAAATGCCTACAAGCCGCGCTCCACGGCGCGTTTCCTGTCTGGCGCACGTGGCTTCTATCGCTACCTGCTGCGCGAAAAGCTGATTTCCGTCGATCCCACCCTGCAGATCGACATGCCTCAGTTGGGCAAGCCGTTGCCCAAATCGCTTTCCGAAGCTGACGTCGAAGCATTACTTGCCGCTCCCGACCTGAGCGAGCCCATCGGCGAGCGTGACCGCGCCATGCTTGAGGTGTTGTATGCCTGCGGTCTGCGCGTGACCGAATTGATCAGCCTGACCCTGGAGCAGGTCAATCTGCGTCAGGGCGTGCTGCGCGTGATGGGCAAAGGCAGCAAGGAGCGACTGGTGCCCATGGGCGAAGAGTCCATCGTCTGGGTCGAGCGTTACCTGCGCGGCGCCCGCGACGAGTTGCTGGGCGGAAAGCCCAGCGACGTACTGTTCCCCAGCAGCCGTGGCGATCAGATGACCCGCCAGACCTTCTGGCACCGTATCAAGCACCAGGCAACGGTTGCAGGCATTGGCAAATCCCTGTCACCGCACACCCTGCGCCATGCCTTCGCCACCCATCTGCTCAATCACGGCGCTGACTTGCGCGTGGTGCAGATGTTGCTCGGGCACAGCGATCTCTCGACAACGCAGATCTACACCCATGTGGCGCGGGCGCGGTTGCAGGAATTGCATGCCAGGCATCATCCACGCGGTTGACTCACGACGTATTTTGCGAAGCTTCTTACGTCGCTCCGAGTCGGCCCCGCGAGCCTTATGTGGTAGGCTTTGCCGGTTTCGCCTATCAAGGCTGGCACTCCTTTTTTCGACAGTTGCCAGCCTGTCCGCCGTCATAGGAGTTTTCATGCGTTTGCCACAGATTTTCGCTGCCGCGGCTTTGATGCTGGCCGGCACCTTCAGTATGTCTGCCCTGGCTGATGCAGCCCCTGATCAGGCCATCCGCAAGACGCTCGACTCGCTGGAATTGCAGCTGCCGGTCGAGAGTATCTCGCCGAGCCCGCTCAATGGCCTTTATGAAGTGAAGCTCAAGGGCGGCCGCGTCCTGTACGCCAGTGCCGACGGTCAGTTCGTGGTTCAGGGCTATCTGTTTCAGGTGCAGAACGGCAAGCCGGTCAACCTGACCGAGAAAACCGAACGTCTGGCCATTTCCAAGACCATCAACGCCATTCCTGCTTCCGAGATGGTGATCTATCCGGCAGTGGGCGAGACCAAGTCGCACATCACAGTATTCACCGACACGACTTGCCCGTATTGCCACAAGCTGCACGAAGAAGTCGGCCAGTTGAACAAGATGGGTGTCGAAGTCCGTTACCTGGCATTCCCGCGTCAGGGCCTTGGCTCTCCGGGTGACGAGCAGTTGCAGGCGGTGTGGTGTTCCAAGGATCGCAAAGGCGCGATGGACCGCATGGTCGATGGCAAGGACATCAAGGCCGCCAAATGCGACAATCCGGTCAGCAAGCAATATGAGCTCGGCCAGTCGATCGGCGTGAACGGGACGCCTGCGATTGTCCTGGCCGACGGTCAGGTAATTCCGGGTTATCAGCCTGCAGCTCAGGTTGCCAAGCTGGCAATGGGCGCCAAATAAGCCGGTGTTTTCAGGCGCGCCTTGTGCATACACGGCGCAAGTGGCCGAAGTGTCGTCAAAATTTCAGCCGCATGGCGCCATGCGGCAGTTTTTCCACAGCCGATTCAGGTTCGGCTGTTTTTCGGGGAGTTCATCAGTGAAACCGGTCAAAGTAGGCATATGTGGGCTGGGTACTGTCGGTGGCGGTACCTTCAACGTACTTAAGCGTAACGCCGAGGAGATTGCCCGCCGTGCCGGGCGTGGAATCGAAGTTGCGCAAATTGCGGTTCGTACACCAAACCCCAATTGCCAGATTACCGGTACGCCTACCACCAGCGATGTGTTTGCCATTGCGACCAACCCTGAAATCGACATCGTCGTGGAACTGATCGGCGGCTACACCGTTGCCCGCGAACTGGTACTCAAGGCCATCGAGAATGGCAAGCACGTGGTGACCGCCAACAAGGCGCTGATCGCGGTGCATGGCAACGAGATCTTTGCCAAGGCGCGTGAGAAGGGCGTGATCGTTGCTTTTGAAGCCGCTGTTGCCGGCGGTATTCCGGTCATCAAGGCCATTCGTGAAGGCCTGTCGGCGAACCGTATCAACTGGGTGGCCGGCATCATCAACGGCACCGGCAACTTCATCCTCACTGAAATGCGCGAGAAGGGCCGTACCTTTGCCGATGTTCTGGCCGAGGCTCAGGCCCTGGGTTATGCCGAAGCCGATCCGACCTTCGACGTGGAAGGTATCGACGCTGCGCACAAGCTGACCATCCTCGCCTCCATTGCCTTCGGCATTCCGCTGCAGTTCGACAAGGCCTACACCGAAGGCATCACCAAACTGACGACTGCAGACGTCAACTATGCCGAAGCGCTGGGCTATCGCATCAAGCACCTGGGCGTTGCACGCAGCACGGCTCAAGGCATCGAACTGCGTGTACACCCGACGCTGATCCCGGCCGATCGCCTGATCGCCAACGTCAACGGCGTCATGAACGCGGTGATGGTCAATGGCGATGCGTCCGGCTCGACGCTGTTCTACGGCGCGGGTGCCGGTATGGAGCCTACGGCTTCTTCCGTGGTGGCCGATCTGGTCGATGTGGTCCGTGCGATGACCTCGGATCCGGAAAACCGGGTCCCTCATCTGGCCTTCCAGCCCGATTCGTTGTCAGCCCACCCGATCCTGCCGATCGAAGCCTGCGAAAGCGCCTACTACCTGCGCATTCAGGCCAAGGATCACCCGGGCGTGCTGGCCCAGGTCGCGAGCATCCTGTCCGAGCGTGGCATCAACATCGAATCGATCATGCAGAAGGATGTCGAAGAACACGATGGCCTGGTGCCGATGATCCTGTTGACTCACCGGGTAGTGGAGCAGGGTATCAATGACGCCATTCAAGCCCTGGAAGCCCTGCAGGATGTCGTTGGCCCGGTGGTTCGTATCCGCGTCGAGCACCTTAATTAACATCAACTGCAAGCTGTCAGTTCCAGGCCGCAAGCCGATCGTTTCGACCTTGCAGCCCTGGAGCCCTGGCTTTCAGCCCAGACCAAAGGTTTGATCCCATGCGCTATATCAGTACTCGCGGCCAGGCGCCGGCCCTGAATTTCGAAGACGTGCTGTTGACTGGTCTGGCCAGCGATGGTGGCCTCTATGTGCCGGAAAACCTGCCACGCTTCACGCAGGAAGAGATCGCTTCCTGGGCAGGTCTGCCTTATCACGAACTCGCCTTCAGGGTGATGCGCCCCTTCGTGGCTGGCAGCATCCCGGATGCCGACTTTAAAAAGATTCTCGAAGAGACCTACGGCGTGTTTGCCCACAGCGCTGTTGCGCCGCTGCGCCAGCTGCATGGCAACGAGTGGGTGCTTGAGCTGTTCCATGGCCCGACGCTGGCCTTCAAGGACTTCGCACTGCAACTGCTTGGCCGCCTGTTGGACTATGTACTGGCCAAGCGTGGCCAGCGTGTCGTGATCATCGGCGCGACCTCGGGCGACACCGGTTCTGCGGCCATCGAAGGCTGCCGTCGCTGCGACAACGTCGACATCTTCATCCTCCACCCGAACAATCGTGTATCCGATGTACAGCGTCGGCAGATGACCACGATCTTCGGCGACAACATCCATAACATCGCGGTCGAAGGCAACTTCGACGACTGCCAGGAAATGGTCAAGGCCAGCTTTGCTGACCAGAGCTTCCTGAAGGGCACACCGCTGGTCGCGGTCAACTCGATCAACTGGGCGCGGATCATGGCTCAGATCGTTTACTACTTCCACGCCTCGCTGCAGTTGGGCGGACCTGCGCGTTCGGTATCGTTCTCGGTACCGACCGGTAACTTCGGCGATATCTTTGCCGGTTATCTGGCGCGCAACATGGGGCTGCCGATCAACCAGTTGATCGTCGCCACCAATCGCAACGACATCCTGCACCGCTTCATGAGCGGCAATCAGTACGTCAAGGAAACCCTGCACGCCACGCTGTCGCCCTCCATGGACATCATGGTGTCGTCCAACTTCGAGCGCCTGCTGTTCGACATGCACGGTCGCAACGGCGCTGCCATTGCCGGGCTGATGAGCACGTTCCGCCAGGGTGGCGGTTTCAGCGTCGAAGAAGAGCGCTGGACCGAGACCCGTAAACTGTTCGATTCGCTGGCAGTCAGTGATGAGGATACCTGCACGACCATTGCCGAAGTGTTTGCCAGCACCGGCGAGCTGCTCGACCCGCATACCGCTATCGGGGTAAAGGCCGCGCGCGAATGCCGCCGCAGTCTGGACACGCCGATGGTGATTCTGGGCACCGCGCATCCGGTCAAGTTTCCGGAAGCGGTGGAGAAGGCCGGTGTAGGAAAAGCGCTTGAGCTACCTGCACATTTGTCTGATTTGTTCGAGCGTGACGAGCGCTGCACTGTTCTGCCAAATGACCTGAAAGCCATACAGGCGTTTGTCAGCCAGCACGGCAATCGCGGTAAACCGCTCTGACAGAAGCGTCGTGTAACAACTTTAGGCCCGCCACTTGGCGGGCCTTTCTGTTTCTACGTGCCAAACTTCGCTGGTTTTTCGAACCACTGAGTTGAGTCATTCGTAGTGAAGCAGGCAAGTATGCAAGGCGTAGTCAGGGAGGCAGGCAACACATCGAGATGCCGCGCATGGCGCAGGGTATGGGTGTTGCTGGCGCTGGTTTTTGCCGGGGCAGCCAATGCGGCGCAAAGCTTGCCGTTTTCACTGACAGCCCCTTTTGTGGCTTCGGCGGATCTGATCCTCGAAGATCAGGACCGGGCCTGGCTCGACCAGCGCAAGGTTCTTCGGGTCGGCATTGCGATCGCAGACTACGAGCCGATCGATATCACCAGTGACCGCAACCGTTATCAGGGCATCAGTGCCGACTACCTGGGGCTGGTCAGCGACCAGTTGAACCTCCCGGTGCAGGTCACCGGGTTTGCCAAGCGTTACGAGGCTATCGATGCGCTGCGCGACGGCAACATAGACCTGCTGACCAGTGCCAACGGTTTCGAGCGCGGTGTGAAAGGACTGTCCTTCTCGACCGAATACATGCCTGATCGATCGGTGGTCGTTGGCCGCGGCAACGATTTGAGCCCGTTGTCGAGCCTGGCCGGCAAGAAGGTCGTACTGCTTGACGGCTATGCCGATTCGGACGTGGTGCATCGCGTTTACCCTGACAGCCAGATCATTATCGCGCCTAACCTCTACAGTGCTCTGGAAGCGCTGAGTCAGGGTGAAGTGGACGTGTTCATCGGCAACGAAGTCATCGTCCGTACCTATACCGCCCTGCGGCCCTACCTCGATTTGCAGATCAAATTCGAAAGTCGTTTGCCCCCGGTGGGGTTCTCCTTTGCGGTGCGTGACGACGAGCAGCGCCTGCTGACCTTCATCAATCGGGCCCTGGACAGCATTGCACCTTCGACCAGTCGTGAAGTGCTCGGCCGCTGGACCATGGGTCTGGGCGCTGACGTGGAGGGGCAACGCATTCGCCTCACCAGTGCCGAGCGACGCTGGCTGCTCAAGCATCCGAGTGTGACCATTGCGACCGTGCAGCACCCACCGTATATCTACAAAGACAGTAACGGCCACTGGGTGGGATTGAACGCAGATGTGCTGTCACGTATCTCGCGCATGACCGGATTGCAGTTCGTCCATCAGGAATCGCCTTCCACGCAGCAGTCCATCGACATGCTGCGCGCCGGTCAGGCCGACATGAATACCACGCTCGCGGAAAATGCCGAGCGCCGCCGGTTTCTGGACTTCACCTATTCGTTCGGCGGCAATAGCTGGATGTTCGTGGTGCGCTCCGACCGCTCGTCGCGCATATCGCTCGACGGTCTGGCCGGGAAAGTACTGGCCCTTCCGGCCAGGCATGCGCTCGAGGACCTAATCAGGCGCGAGCACCCCTCGATCCAGCTGCGACTGGTGGACACCTACGATCAGGCCCGTGCGCTGGTGGAAAGTGGTGCTGCCGATGCGACCATTCAGAATGAAGTGGGGGCCTACCTGTTTCCGTCCGGACAATTGAAGGTTGCCAGAAGTGTCGAAGGCCAGTGGTCGCCCGACAGATTTTCAGTGATCAAGACCCAACCCGAATTGCTGGGGATTCTGAACAAGGCGCTGGAAGAGTTCCCGGTAGCCGAATTGCGTTCGGTCCGTCTGAAGTGGCTGGGATCGGCGCTGCCTCAGCCGTCGCTCTGGGCGCGCATACCGCAATGGGTATTCTGGGTAGTGTCCCTGGCGTTGCTGACCGGTCTGGTGTCGCTGATCTGGAGCAGTCGCCTCAAGGTGCAGATTCGCCAGCGCCAAAGGGCGCAACGACAGCTCAATGATCAACTGGCCTTCAAACACGCTCTGCTCGACGGTATCCCCAATCCGATTTATGTACGCGATCTCAAAGGGCGTCTGATTTCCTGCAACCGTAGCTACGAGCAGAGTCTGGGCATCAGCTTCGAACAGATGAATGGCCGACGCCTCACGGACGTCAATCTGATCCCGCGCGCGCTGGCCGAGCAGATGCACACCGATTACCTCAATCTGCTGGAAAATCATCAGCCGGTCTTTTCCGATCGCACCATCGAACTGCCTGGCAAACGTATGGACGTCTGGCAATGGACGGTCCCGTTCTTCGCCGCCGATGGACAGTTGCAGGGGCTGCTCGGCGGCTGGATCGATATCACCGAGCGCAAGCAACTGGAGCAGCAGCTTCAGGAGGCCATGCATCTGGCCGCTCAGGCCAACGAGGCAAAAAGCGCTTTCCTGGCCAGCATGAGCCATGAAATCCGCACGCCGATGGGGGCAATCATTGGTTTGCTGGAACTGGAATGCGAACAGGCCTTGCGCCTGGGCAGGATTCCCTCGCAAGGCCTGCAAGTGGCCCACCGCTCAGCTACGGAGCTGGTAGCGCTGATTGGCGAAAGCCTTGATCTGGCCAGAATCGAAGCGGGCGGCATGCAGTTGTCACTGGCTGTCACTTCCCTGGAAGGGCTTTTCGACGGGGTGATCGAGCTTTTTTCCGCGCAGGCGCGGGAAAAGGGGGTGGAACTGCGCCTGGAGTTCTCCGGGCAGGCGCGGGGCGACTACTGGCTGGATCCCTTGAGGTTGCGTCAGGTGCTGCACAATGTGCTGGGCAACGCGTTGAAGTTCACTCGGCAAGGTGCGGTGGTCGTGACGCTTGATGTGACCAGTGACTCGCCTGAGTCCACGCGTCTGCGCATTGGCATTCAGGACAGTGGCGAAGGGATTGATCCGCAGCGTCAGCAGCAGGTATTTCAGCCTTTCACCCAGGCAAATGACGACACGGCCGCACACTACGGGGGCAGCGGGCTGGGGTTGAGTATCACCCGGCAACTGGTTGAACTGATGAAGGGCGACATCAGCCTGCACAGCGAGCCGGGCAAAGGGACGCTGGTCACCATCGACCTGCCGCTGACCAGGGTGAGCGAGCCGGTTTTGCCCGCGGACGATGTTGCGGATGCGCCCGTCGACACGCGTAGCCTTCATCTGCTGGTGGTCGATGACATGTCGGCCAATCGTCTGGTATTGACCCGGCAGCTGGAGTTTCTTGGCCATCAGGTAACGGCGGTCGAAGACGGCAGGGCGGCGTTGTCGAGCTGGTGTGAAGGGGCGTTTGATGCGGTTATCACCGACTGCAACATGCCGGGTATCAGCGGCTACGCATTGACCCAGGCCATTCGCCAGATCGAAGAGAAAGAGCAACGTCAGCGCTGCCCGGTCATAGGCTGTACCGCCAACGCGATGAGTGACGAGGCGGCACGTTGCGAGCAGGCAGGCATGGACGGCCTGCTGATCAAGCCGCTGTCACTGGCGCGTCTGGCCCAGGAGCTGGCGGATCGGGTGCGTGAGCCGACGTTCGACATCGGCACGCTGCAAACCATGACTCAGGCCAATCCGCAACAGATGCAACGGTTGCTGGGCGAGTTATGGAAGAATCTGAGGCACGAATACGCTTTGCTGGAGCCTGCGGTGTCGGCCAATGACTGGAAGATGCTGAGCGCCTGTCTGCATCGCCTCAAGGGGGCGGCGAGCCTGGTTGACGCAGTGCCGCTTGCCAAGGCGTGTGCCGCGCTGGACGACAGTGTCCGGCTGCAGAGCACGGCCAGTCTGGCGGAACGCTGGCAGGCACTGGAAGTAGCCATGACCAGACTGCGCGCTGATATCGAAGTGCAACTGGTGAGCGTGCCCGAGACTGCGGTGCCAGGCGGTTGAATCTTGCGAACAACGTGTGGCGGGTTTAGGACATGTCCTATGGGGCGGGTGTCCGGGACCCGCTACAGTAAGTGTTATCCCGGGCCGCTGGCTCTGACTCCGCAGGCGTGATCGTGCACTCACTCAAGGTTCTGATTCTCGAAGATCATCCCTTCCAGCTGATGGCGCTGCATCAGATGCTCAACGCCAATCAGGTGTTCGATGTGCTGACGGCCGATAGCGTGGAAGTCGCCAGGCTTTCCCTGCAAAGCCGTGGTCCGGTCGACATCGCGATCTGCGATTTGCAGATGGAAGGGCCTGACGGCCTGGAATTGATCCGCTTCATGGCAGAGAACGGTTTGGCGCGTGCGCTGATTATCGTCAGCTGTTCCGCCGCCTGCGTGCTGGAAGGGGCCGCGCAACTGGCGCTCGCCCAAGGCCTGAACGTTCTGGGGTATGTGCAGAAACCTGCGTCCGCCGGGGCGTTGTACGAGTTGCTCGAGGCGTATGGGCCCGGTCGGACAGACTGTGTAGAGCAGGCACCGACGGGCAGCGCGTTCAGAGCTCTTTCCGCTATCGAATTGTTTGACCCTACACGCAGCGGACCGATAGACGTGGCGTCCATTGCCGAACAATGGATCACCTATTTTCAACCCAAGGTCAGTCTGCAGGGCGAGTTGCTGGGTGCCGAAGCGCTGGTTCGCTGGCAGCACCCCGTGTACGGGCTGCTGGCACCCGGGCGATTCATCGACGTCATCGAGGCTGAAGGGCTGACCGTTGCATTGACCTGGCGGGTCCTGGATCAGGCCCTGCAGTTCTCTGCGCAGGTCATGCGCGAGCGGGGTGAGCCGCTGTCGGTTGCCGTCAACATTGACCCGCAAGTGCTGCAGCAGCTGGATTTCGCCGAGCAGATCATGCAAGCGCTTGCCCGGCATGGCGTACCGGCCACCGCGCTGACCCTGGAAATCCTCGAGCAGGACGCCGCGCGCCCGGAAACCTGGCAGCTCGAAGGCCTGCTGAGGTTATGCATGCAGGGTTGCAAGTTGTCTATCGATGACTTTGGCATGGGCGCTTCGAACATCGACCGCCTTCTGCAATTACCTTTCAGCGAGCTGAAAATACCAACCGAGTTCGTGCGCGGCATGGCCGACGACGCGCGTAAATCGGCGGTCGTGGCCGGTGCTTTGTTCATGGCGCAGCGGCTGTCGATGTCGGTGGTGGTTGAAGGTGTCGAGACGATTGAAGACGTTGACAGTCTGCTGGCGCTGGGCGATCCCGCCATTCAGGGGTATTTCATTGCCCGCCCGATGCCGGCCTCGGCCTTCATGCGCTGGGTGGCGGAGCGTGACAGCGGCCATCTGCAAGCTGTTTCCAGAGACAACCCGCCTCAGGACAGACCGCTTTCCTGCAAATAAATGAACAGAGCAGCGTCATTGGCCAGTCCGAGCTTGCGCATGGCGGCGACTTTCTGGGCGCTGACGGTCTGTTTGCTGCGATTGAGTTGCGCCGCGATCTGCCCCACCGTGTGGCCAGCCGAGAGCAGGCGTAACACTTCCAGCTCCCTTGGCGACAAGCGATCTGCCTGCAGCAGCGCGTCGGGCCCATGCTGGCGTGCTTCTCTGAGTACCCTGCGTACCGAATCGGCGACAAAAAGCCCACCGCGCCTGACCCCCTTGATGGCAGCAGGCAGTTCTCCGGCAAGGCTGGCCTTGCTCAACAAACCCCGGACACCCAGGTCCAGCATGGACTGAAACAGTCCGGCATTGCTCAGGGTGGTGACAACGATCACTGGCAGCGCCGGGAAATCCCGGCGAATACGTTGCAGCAGACGCAGGCCGTCGTTCTGCCGTTCGACGGGCATCATGAAGTCAGTCACCAGCACATCGCAGGCGTGGCGTTCGAGTACCTGGAGCAGTTCGTCCGGATTGCAGGCCTCGGCGACGACGCTGGCCAGATTGTCCTGCTCCAGTACAACGCGCAGGCCGATGAGAAAAATCGGGTGGTCATCAGCCACGATGACCCGCAACCGGCGATCAGCGGAATCGCTCAAGGGATGGCTCCGTCAAAAGGGCTATACGGGTATTGCACGCGATGGACTTGTTTAACGCAGTGATCAAGAGCATAGGCACCTTGTAGGACGCGTAGCGGAATTGTGTTGGATTCTTCCTACAAGCTCACTTTCGGCTGGCATCGGCGTCCGGTTTTTTCCTTGTCACATTCAGCAGGCATGCTCGAAATGACAGACAGGTGCTGCGATCTGGCGATAGAAAGAACTTTCTGCTGTCGCCGATGGTCATTGGTTAGCACCTTTGCATTCAAACTGTTGAGTGGTGATCCGGATGGAAAATATCAGCTTACTGCTAAGCGAAGCGCTGGCTCCCTATCAGGCCAGTATTGGCCCGGCCGGTTCTCGGGGCGAACGTCTGGTGACTCTGAAAGATAAAGCGGGCACCTGTGTGATCGAGCGCGCATTCAGCGCTGATCAACTGAGCGACAAACGTCAGCTCACCGACGTGGTAGACGGTCTGCGCCGCGATCTTATGGTTGCCGAGGGGCGAATCGAACCCTGCGTCATTGCCGCCATGCGCAATGCTGCAATCAGCCGTACGTTTGTCGGCACCCCATCTTTTGCTTAACAGTTGCTTAACCGGCGTTAAAGGAACTGGAACCTGAAGGGTTCGCTGCACTCCTATGCATTACGTCAGTTTTGATCATTGTGCTCCGGTGATCAACGGCTGACGTCATGACCGATAAGGTCACGTTTACCCCGAGCAGGTCCCCCTCTGCCCGGGGTTTCTTTTGTCCGGTCATTCCTTGTCCAGCAGTGCCTTGACGTCTTCCAGGTAGCTGGCCCGTTGCGCGGGCTCCAGCCACTGCGCATAAAAGCCCATCAGGCTGGTTTCACGCAGCACGCGCATCTCGCGGTTGATCAGTTCAATGGCCTGCTTGCCCTTGGGCGAGTTGCTGCAACTGACATAGACGAACTGGTATGCAGGATTGTCCTTGATCGGCAAGAAGGCCAGTTCCTCCGGCCTTATGCCTTGTTGCATGGCCTGATAGCGCGCTTCCGGCCAGAAGCTGATAAAGGCTTGCAGACGCCCCAGACGCTCCATTTGCAGCAGGCTGCCGACCGCATCGTTACCGTAGTGCGGCACGAGGATATCTTCATCGACGTCGTGCAGCGTGTGGTCGATCATTTCTCCATAGCTGCGTTCGGCAACGATGCCCAATTTGATCGTCCGGCTGGCCATCAAGGCCGCGAAGTCTAGCTTTCCGTCCTCCACGTAGGGCTCGAACTTCGACATCTCCTCCTTGCGCACAATCAGGCCGCTGCTGAGGATGGCGCCGATCGGTATGGAAAAAAGCAGGGTTCTGGCTCTTTCTGCCGTCCACAGCATGGTGGGATCACAACTGAGAGACGTGTCGTCGCTCAGCATTTGCAGAGCCCTGGCGCGGTTGACCCGCATCAGCACGTGGTTGTACTCGGGCATTCGTGCTGTCAGCAAGGGCATCAACTGATCAATTGCACCTTGGCCGCGCATGGCACCGGAAAAAATCGTGGAAGGGGGGATGTCGCGCATCAGCCAGGTCAGCGTCTCCCTGGCCTGGCTGACGCACGACATGGCAGCCAGCGACAGGGCGAGCATCAATCGAGCCGTTGTACAGCACGAGGCAGGAAGGGGCATTCGCGGGTGTCATCCTCGAAAAGGGTTCAACAGTCTGAGGTAGGGTTGGCAGCTCTTTGAATGGTGCTGCGCCAGTGGCGTCACATTCAGGTGCCCCGGTTGGGAGTTCGGGTGCTCGCTGCAGATCGTCTTTAGCACAGATATGTATCAGAAATTTGTTTCAAATTATCGATTTTTGTTCGTCCTGCAAATGGGGGGCAAGCACATCCTTGCGCGAGCAAGTTCGTTCACAGGCCCGGCATCGGGTAGACTTGCTGTCTTCCCTCCAGACTCTAGAAGCCCGTTCATGGCCCAGCCGTCCACGACCTACAAATTCGAACTCAACCTCACCGACCTTGATCGCGGCGTGTACGAGAGCGTCAAGCAGACCATTGCCCGTCATCCTTCGGAAACCGAAGAGCGCATGACCGTGCGTCTGCTGGCCTATGCCTTCTGGTACAACGAACAGTTGTCGTTCGGTCGCGGCCTGTCTGATGTGGACGAACCCGCGCTGTGGGAAAAAAGCCTCGATGACCGCGTTCTGCACTGGATCGAAGTCGGCCAGCCGGACGCCGACCGACTGACCTGGTGCTCGCGCCGTACCGAACGCACCAGCCTGCTGGCCTATGGCAGCCTGCGCGTCTGGGAAGGCAAGGTCATCCCGGCGATCAAGAACCTGAAAAACGTCAATATCGCCGCCGTCCCGCAGGAAGTGCTGGAAGTGCTGGCCAAGGACATGCCGCGGGTCATCAAGTGGGATGTGATGATCAGTGAAGGGACGGTGTTCGTCACTGACGACCGCGGCCAGCATGAAGTCCAGTTGCAATGGCTTGCGGGCGAGCGCGGCTGACAGCCGCCGGTTCCGATCGAAAACACATTCATCGACACTGCAAAGAGAATCAGCTGACCCGCATGCGCATCGAACCTCGTCTATTGCCCGACACCTTGCCGTTCCTCGGCGACCTGCCGCCCTTGCTCACTCGACTGTACGCAGCACGAGGTGTGGCCTGCGAGGCCGAACTGGACAAAAGCCTGGCGCGGCTGATTCCTTATCAGCAACTCAAGGGGATCGATGCTGCGGTAGACCTGCTGGTGACTGCGCTACGCGAGGGCCAGCGTATGCTGATCGTCGGCGATTTCGACGCCGATGGCGCGACCGCCAGCACCGTGGGTGTTCTGGGCCTGCGTCTGCTGGGCGCGGCGTATGTGGATTATCTGGTGCCCAACCGGTTTGAATATGGCTACGGCCTGACGCCGGAAATCGTCGAAGTGGCGTTGCAGCGCGAACCTCAGCTGTTGATCACCGTGGATAACGGTATTTCGAGCGTCGAGGGCGTGGCGGCGGCCAAGGCGGCCGGCTTGCAGGTACTGGTGACCGATCACCATCTGCCTGGTCATGAGCTTCCTGCCGCAGACGCCATCGTCAACCCGAACCAGCCAGGCTGTACCTTTCCCAGCAAGTCGCTGGCCGGTGTCGGGGTCATTTTCTATGTACTGATGGCCTTGCGTGCGCGTCTGCGCGAGACCGGCTGGTTCGAGAGCAGTCAGCGTGCCCAGCCCAATCTGGGCGAGCTGCTGGACCTGGTTGCGCTGGGCAGCGTGGCCGATGTGGTGCCGCTGGATGCCAACAACCGCATTCTGGTTCATCAGGGGCTGATGCGTATCCGTGCCGGACGTGCCCGACCCGGGCTGCGCGCCATTCTGGAAGTGGCCCGGCGTGAACCTTCGCGCATCACCTCCACCGACCTGGGGTTCATCCTCGGGCCACGCCTGAACGCGGCAGGGCGCCTGGATGACATGAGCCTGGGCATCGAATGCCTGCTCTGTGACGACCCGACACTGGCGCGGGAAATGGCCGTGCAACTGGACGAGTTGAACCAGGATCGCAAATCCATCGAGCAGGGCATGCAGCGTGAAGCGCTCGCCCAGCTCAAGGACCTGCCGGTAGAGTCGATGCCGTTCGGCCTCTGCCTGTTCGATGCCGAATGGCATCAAGGGGTCATCGGCATCCTCGCTTCGCGTCTCAAGGAGCGTTACCACCGACCCACCATCGCGTTCGCCAGCGCCGGGGAGGGTGTGCTCAAAGGTTCGGCCCGCTCGGTGCCGGGGTTTCACATTCGCGATGCGCTGGACGCTGTGGCGGCCAGCCATCCGCATCTGATCAGCAAGTTTGGCGGCCACGCGATGGCGGCAGGTCTTTCGCTGCCTGAAGAGAACTTCCCGGCGTTTGCCGAAGCGTTCGATCTGGAGGTGCGTCGTCAACTCGATGAGCAGGACCTGACCGGACGTCTGCTGTCCGACGGCTCGCTGGCCGTTGAGGAATTCCACCTGGAACTGGCCCGCGCGCTGCGCAATGCCGGTCCCTGGGGGCAGCACTTCCCCGAGCCCCTGTTCCACGGCGTGTTTCAGCTGGTCGAGCAACGGGTGGTGGGCGAGCGTCACTTGAAGATGGTGCTCAAGACCGAGTGCGGCAGCGTCAAGCTCGATGGCATTGCGTTCGGCGTCGACCGGGATGTCTGGCCCAATCCGAATATCCGCTGGGTCGAGCTGGCCTACAAACTCGACCTCAACGAGTTTCGCGGCAACGAAACCGTGCAGCTGATGGTGGTGCATATCGCACCGCGTTGACGATAGCAGGAACCCCTCTCTCCACCGGGTTGTCGACACTACACGGTTTGCCAAACCTGTTCTTTGAATGAACGGAACCTGGACACCTGAATTTTCATTACGAGAGGTTGCCATGAGCCTGCTGCTTGAACCCTATACCCTGCGCCAATTGACCCTTCGCAATCGCATCGCAGTGTCGCCGATGTGCCAGTATTCCAGTGTCGACGGCCTGGCCAATGACTGGCATCTGGTTCACCTTGGAAGCCGTGCCGTCGGCGGTGCCGGACTGGTCATCACCGAAGCGATGGCGGTGACGCCGGACGGCCGCATCACTCCCGAAGACCTTGGGCTGTGGAACGACGAACAGATCGAACCGCTGCAACGCATCACGCGCTTTATCAACGCTCAGGGCGCAGTTGCAGGCGTCCAGCTGGCGCACGCCGGCCGCAAGGCCAGCACCTGGCGCCCGTGGCTTGGCAAGCATGGCAGTATTTCTCTCAATGAAGGCGGCTGGACGCCAGTCGGGCCTTCAGCGATTGCATTCGATCCGCAGCACACGACCCCTGTGCAATTGAGCGAAACGCAGATTCAGGAGTTGATCAAGGCGTTTGTCGATTCTGCGCGGCGTGCCTTGGAGGCAGGCTTCAAGGTAGTGGAAATCCACGCCGCCCATGGCTATTTGCTGCATCAGTTCCTGTCGCCTCTGAGCAACCAGCGCACCGACGAGTACGGTGGTTCATTCGAGAACCGCATTCGCTTCACACTGCAAGTGACCGAAGCCGTGCGTGCGGTATGGCCTGCAGAGCTGCCAGTGTTCGTTCGCGTGTCCGCCACCGACTGGGTGGAAGACGGCTGGAACGCCGATGAAACCGTCGAGCTGGCGCGTCGCTTGAAAGCAATCGGGACGGACCTGATCGATGTCTCATCGGGCGGTACGTCAGCCAATGCGGAAATTCCGGTTGGTCCAGGCTACCAGACGCGCTTTGCCGAGCGGGTTCGCAAGGAGTCCGACATCGCGACGGGCACGGTGGGCATGATTACCGATCCGGCTCAGGCAGAACATATTCTGCGCACCGGGCAGGCCGATATCATCCTGCTGGCGCGTGAGCTCCTGCGTGATCCGTACTGGCCACTGCGCGCCGATGAAGACCTGGGTGGCCGCCTGGCAACCTGGCCTGCGCAGTATCAACGCGCCACGCATCGTGATCAGCCCATTCATGAGTCTGACCTGCGCGACTGATCGCCAATTGGTCTCTGCTGGCAATACCCGATAAATGAGCGCCGCACGGCGCTCAATTTTTTTACTCGCCTTCCAGCAGTTCGGTGACGCGGCCGATCAGTTCGGCAATCGCGAACGGCTTGGGCAGCACATGCATGCCCGGCTCAAGCGTGTCATGCGCCAACGCGGCGTTTTCAGCATAACCAGTCACGAACAGGATTTTCAGGTCGGGCCGGACATCCCGCGCCGCGTCTGCGACCTGACGACCATTCATGCCTCCCGGCAGACCGACGTCGGTGATCAGCAGGTCGATCGCCGCTTTGGACTGCAGAATGGTCAGGGCATCGGCACCCCGTTCAGCCTGCAAGACGATATAGCCAAGGTCTTCAAGCAACTCGGCAATGAGCAAGCGCACGGCGGGCTCGTCATCGACGACCAGAATGGTTTCGTCACTCGTGCTGGAAGCGGGGACTTGCAACGGGCTGTCATCGAAGACCACCGTTTCAGCTTCGCCTTCGTGCATCGGCAGCAGAATGCAGACTTTCGAACCCTCGCCAACCTTTGACGTAATGTAAACGCCGCCACCGGACTGCCGTGCAAAACCGTAAATCATCGACAGCCCCAGCCCGGTGCCCATGCCTATCGGTTTGGTGGTGAAGAACGGGTCGAAGGCCCGCGCCATGACGTCGTTGCTCATGCCGGTGCCGGTGTCGCTGACGGACAGTTCCACATAACGGCCTGTGGGCAGTTGATACTTGGTCGCCGTGACTGCCGTCAGGTGGCGATTGCCCGTCTGGATCAGCAGTTTTCCGCCATCGGGCATGGCGTCCTTGGCGTTGATGCACAGGTTGAGCAGCGAATTTTCCAGTTGATGCGGATCAACCAGGGTCGCCCATAGCCCGCGTGAGGCATTGACCTGCATATCGATGGCCGGACCTACGGTGCGCCGAATCAGCTCGTCCATGCCCGCGACCAGAAGATCGATATCCGTGGCCTTGGGGGCCAGCGTCTGACGGCGCGAAAATGCCAGCAGCCGATGTGTCAGGGATGCCGCGCGTCTCGAGCCTTCCAGCGCTGCGTTGATGTAGCGGTCCAGTTCCGTGAAGCGTTCCTGTCTGATCCTCGACAGCAGCAGCTCCATGTTGCCGGTGACGCCCATCAGCAGGTTGTTGAAGTCATGAGCCAGCCCGCCGGTCAGTTGCCCGACCGCTTCCATTTTCTGCGATTGAATCAAGGCCTCTTCGGCAATACGCAATGCTTTGATGCGGTCCTTTTCGTGGGTCAGGTGCTTGCCCAGCGCAAAAATGATTCCGTTGCCGGGTGCCGCAGTCCAGCCGAACCAGTGGTAGCTGCCGTCGACATGCTGATAACGATTTTCAAACAGCGGCAGTACATGGTTGACAGTGTGTTTCAGAGCATTCTGGGTGTTGCTGACATCATCCGGATGCAGCAGGGTCATGATGGAGGTGCCCAGCAGCTCTTGTTCCGGGTGGCCCAGCAGCGCTGTCCAGGCCGGGTTTACCCGCAGAAAGATACCGTTGAAATCGAGTATCGCCAGCGGGTCAGGAGATATTTGCCAAAACGTGTCCAGCTCCAGCGTCCGTTGTTCAAGTCTGGCGGTCTGCTGTCGTTCCAGACTGACCAGATCATCAATCAGTTTCAGGCGTTTGCGCTCGCTTTCCTGCAGCGCTTGCTGATTGAGAACATGCGCAGTGGTTTCGTTGGTGATGCAGAACATGCCGACTACCACGCCATGCTCGTCGATGACCGGTGAAAACGAGAATGACCACCATGTCTGCTCGACCTCGCCGTAGCGTGCCATGGACAGCGGCAAGTCCTGGTAGTGGCAGGGCTTGCCGGCGAGCGCGTCGATCACCAGCGGCGCGACCTGGTCCCAGACGTCTGCCCACAGATCCGGAATGAGTGCGCCGATAGCGTCGTGCTTGCGCGGGCCGAGGATCGGGGTATAGGCGTCATTGTGGAAAAACACCAGATCCGGTCCCCAGAGCAGGTACATGGACTCCGGAGAATTCAGGATCAGATTCAGGGTGTTTTTCAGCGATACCGGCCAATGCTCGATCGGTCCGAGTGAAGTCTGACTCCAGTCCCTGGATCGGATAATCCCGGCGGCCTTGCCGTTGGCGGTCGGGAAACCAGTGGGCGATATCACTTCGGACAAGCTCCTGAAGATCTGCATGAAGAGGCAAGGGTATTCATATGAATAGGGATGTGT
The DNA here is from genome assembly GCF_900099665.1 of Pseudomonas sp. BS3767. Lineage (NCBI taxonomy): Bacteria > Pseudomonadati > Pseudomonadota > Gammaproteobacteria > Pseudomonadales > Pseudomonadaceae > Pseudomonas > Pseudomonas sp. BS3767. Next base: position 552,265 of record NZ_FNCX01000003.1, read on the forward strand.
GTTTGCTCAGTTCAGGAAAGGGGCTGCATACCTGCTTTTACCTGCAGCCTGTACTTTATTGACTCTTCGCCACAGGTGCGGGTTGCACGCAGTTCACCAATACGCGAGGCAGATTGACGAACGGGTATCTGCTCAAACCCGTAACATCCGGAAGCACACCGGTAATAGCCAGACAGTGACTTCTCTTCAACTTGTTGGTCAATGACTCATCTGACAAACCTTGTAGGAGGCTTCCTGTGAATACGCGTGGTTTACTCGATCAATTGCTCAAGTCCGGACAAAGCATGTTGCAGGACAAGAACAAAGGCAAATCCGGCAAGCAATCGTCGGGCAGCGACTCACTGATCAATGGCCTCGGCAGCCTGCTTGGCGGTGGCAAAGGACAGGGCGGTTCCCAGAATGGGCTGGGTGGTCTGCTGTCCGGCGCCGGTGGTGGCGCTCTGGCCGCAGGTGCCATGAGTCTTCTGCGCGGCAAGCGTACCCGCGGGATGGGTGGCAAGGTGTTGACCTACGGAGGCCTGGCGGCGCTGGGAGTACTGGCTTACAAGGCATACAACAACTGGCAGTCCAGCCAGGGGCTTGCCGCTCAACGTGAACCGCAAACCATCGACCGGCTGCCCGAGGCTGAAGCCGAGCAGCACAGCCAGGCAATCCTGCGCGCATTGGTCGCCGCCGCAAAGGCCGATGGCCATGTCGATGAGCGTGAGCGCGAACTGATCGAAGGTGAGTTCACCAAACTGAACAACGATCAGACGCTTCAGCAATGGCTTCACGCCGAGCTGAACAAGCCGCTGGACCCGGCAGAGGTGGCCCGGGCCGCGACCACGCCGGAAATGGCGGCGGAAATGTACATCGCCAGTGTGATGCTGGTGGATGAAGAGCACTTCATGGAACGCGCCTACCTCGATGAGTTGGCGCGTGAGTTAAAGCTGGAACCCGGCCTCAAGACCGAGCTTGAAGGCCAGGTGCGGAACGCTGAGTAAACCGGCTCTCCGGCCAGTGAGTTGCCTGGCACGCCTTGTGTGCCAGGCAACTGCCCCGATCAGGGGTGTTCCATTCCTTCGGCGTTGGTCAGTTCCCTGATCAGCGCTGTCTGCTGCTCCTTGAATGTGGCTTCGAACTCTACAATCCGTTCTTCGTACTCCGGGTCTTCGAGACTGATATTGCGTTGTTCGAACTCGTCGGTGAGCTGGTTCAGTTCAGTCCTGTAGGTACGTTCGAGTGCTTCGAAGCGTCCAGTGTGGGTTTCACGCAGGTAGCTGATCCAGTAATCCTGCTGCTGAGCGAAGCGCAGGAAGGGCTCGCCGCGTTCTCCGTTTTGCACGCGAAGCATTGCAGTGTCGAACTCCCCGGGTCTGATGGCTGCGTGAGCCTGGAAAAGCATGCCTTCCGGTGGTACTGGCAAGTCCAGCGCGCTGGCCCAGTGCGTGCGATACGCCAGACGCACCTCGGCTTCATCACGGCCCCCGGTCTGTTCGCGGGCTGCGGCATCCAGCTCGGAGAGGCGATACAGCCGGACGGTCAGCCGATACAACAGGGCGCCGCGCTGCTCCGCTACGACGTCCTGCAACGACTGCCGGACGAACACCAGCACCTCCATCTGGTTGAATTCCAGAAGAATGCCGTCCGGGCAAGTGTCGTTATCACGAAACAGCCTGAGCGGTTCTTCGGCGATGGCGTTGAGGGTCTCTCCAAGTTGAGGCTCCTGACTCACTGCGGTCAGTACCCGCCAGACGCGCTCGCGCAGTGCTGTGCGGCTGGTGATGTTGCGATAATCGGCGCTGCGACGCAGCGAGTCGATCAGGTCGAGCAGGTTGCGGGTGTGCTCGCTGGCCTCCAGTTGCTCCCACATCTCACGCCGCCCGGCGCTCAACGGGTTGCTGTCGTCCAGCCAGGGCTCGACGGTGACGGGCTCCGGAGTCGATGCCCGACTGTCATCTGATGACAGATAATCAGAGATCGATGCGTCCGAGTCATGGTGTTCCGTCCAGTCCATCGCGCTGAGCTCGGGCGGCAGATCCATGTCGAAGGTGAAAGAGCGTCCATAACGTTCTGACAGATGTGCCCGGCGCATGGTGTCTTCGGAAAGCGGATTGCTCAGCAGGCTTATTTCCGTGTGCGAAAACTCGCTGCCGGGATTGGCGAGTATGTGTTCTGGCAGTTCGCTGATCAGATTGCCTTCCAGCAACAGTGTCCTGATCTGGGCTGGGACCATGCTCTCCACCCAGGTTGGCCATTCGACCAATCCGATGTTGTTCAGTGACAGCCAGTTAAGTGCTGTGCCACTGAGGCTGGCCAGGTCGCTGATGGCACCGATTCTGTTGCCATCCAGCTCCAGCCTTTCAAGCGTCGCGATCCGGCCGAAGAAATCGATGTGCTGTTGCTCTACCAGCATCCCCTGATCCATCAGCGATAGTGTACGAAGAGATCGAAGCTCGAGCAGCGCCGGTGGCAGTTGCAGCAGGGGGGCGACATGCCCGCTTATTTCCAGCGAGATCAGATCCGTCATGCGGCGCAACAGTTGATCCAGATCAGCGGCTGTGCCAATGATTCTGCTCAGATGCAGATAGCGTACCTGGCGATAAAAGAAATCCGGCAGGTGTCGGGGAAAGTCGGCCAACGCAATGTCTGCGAGGCGCAGTGGACTGTGGATTTGCCCCAGGCTGAAGGTTCGCCAGTGATCGGTCAGAAGCCCGCCGATCCGACGGCGTGATTCGAGGGTCTGCTCGCTCGGTAAGGCCATCGAGCTGGAGGCATGCGTCCACCGATCAACGGCGGCAAATAATTCTGCACCTTCGTTCAATTGCCTGTTTACAGCGGCCTGCACGGCAACCGGAGTGTCCATGACAAAACTGAAGGAACTGCCGGCTACCGCTTCATTGATACGTGCATGCATCGCAGTGTGTCGGGACAGGATGTTGCCGCGCAAGTCAATCACTGTCCGATGCTCAGGGCTGGGAGGATTGTCGAGGATCCACCCGGGCAGTTCCGTCAGGTTATTGTGCGCCACCGACAGTTCGCGAATGTTGTTCGGGATTATGTCGGTCAGCCAGGACGGCCAGCGGTGCATGCTGACCCGCTCCAGCACCAACCGGTCGAGGTGCAGCCAGCTCAGGTCCATGGGCAGCACGCTGATCAGGCGATTGCCACTGAGGTTCAGCATCCTCAGGCCAGGCATGCTGCGCAAGGGGTCCATTTGCGCCTGGTCCAGAAAAATGCCCTGGTTGATCAGCCCCAGTTCGGTCAGTTGGGGCAGCACACGGGACACTTGCTGAGGCAGGTTGAGAAAGATCGAGGGCTCGGGGGCCAGACGGGAGGCGGGCTCACTGATCAGGTTCAGTGCGCGGGTATGCGGGAAGCGCTGCAGGAAGGCGCCAAGTTCGACGCTGTTGGTCGACTGTCGGGGCAGGTTCATGCCTGCTGGCGTTATATCCGCTGCATCGAGTCGCGCTCCGGACTCGACCGATATGTTTTCCAGGTGCAGTGCGGTAACGCGGTTGAAGACGAAGTCCGGCAGATGTTGCGGAAAATCACTCAGCGAGACATGGTGCAGGCGCAGCGGCTCAAGCGTCCGTCCTATCTCGGGGAGGTTGTTGAGGCGCCAGTGGCTCCAGATCGCTTCGTGGATGCGCGTGCGACTGTCGATATGAGCCTGACTCATGGGGGGCATTGCCACGGATTCATAGGTCCAGGCGTCGAGACTTGCGCGCAACAGCATTTGCTCGCCCAGCAGGTCGTTGAGTCGCGTATCGATGGTTCTGTTGTCCCAGCCGGCGTGGCGCAGACGGTCGAGGATGTCTTCGGGAAACGCATCCTCCAGCTCAAGTGTGCGGATCTTGTCCAGCAGACTCTCGTCGGTCATGTGCCAGTCGACTCTGCCGCTACCGCTCAGAGGGTAGCCAAGGCGACCGTCAGCCAGGCGCATGGGGGATTTCGAGCCTGGCTTGATCGCCTGCATTTTCAGCAATGGTGCCAGGTGCTGGCGGGGCAGGGGATTGTCCTGAATCAGCGCTGCCAGCGTCTGGCCCTCGCTGGTCCGGGCAAAGCCCAATTGCTTGCGTTGGGCATCGGGCAGGGCGTGCAGCACGGACGAGTACAGATCGTCCAGCCCGTGCAGGTGCTGGTCCTCAGCGTCACGGGCCTGGTAACGATTGCCGTCCTTGATCAGTACTTTGCGTACGGGGGCATCCTCGGGGCCGATGCTGTCGATCAAGCGGCCACCGAAATACCGGTCATGGACCTCAAGTCTGACCTGGGGCGGCCATTGCGGCAGGGCTTCAAGGCTGTGCAATGCAAGGCAGTCAGTGTCGGCACTGTAGACCGAGGTCAGATAAAGCCCTTCATAGGCCCGCGCCAGCCTTACCTGTTGTAAATAGGCGCTGGCCTCTTCGGCAATGGTCAACGGTATACGTCGTTCTGTCACGAGTTGCAGTCTTTCGGCAGGCGAGGCATGGCTGGCCAGTTCCTCGGTTACCAAAGGCGGCAGACCGGGAAATGCCTTCTGCAGGGTTTGCGCACCTTGCGCCTCGGTGGTATTCAATGCGCGGTAATGAGACTCGAACAGCCAGCCCCGCGTGGCACGGGCGCGTGCCGCCAATTGCGCCCGTAGCGTGATCAGTCGCGGTGACATGCCAAGCTGGCCTGCACCGAACTCTTCGTTGAGCAGGGTGCGGATTTCGTTGTTGCTCAGCTTTTCCAGCACCTGGCGCAGGGCATCCGGCTGGTCGGCATGAACAGTGATGTTGAGGGTGTCAGACACGACCGGCTGATAGGCCGGAGCGAATGTCTGCAGCGTGCGGCCCTCGGCATCCACCAGTACCAAGGCGCGATTGCTCGGCCAGCCACGGTCCTGGCTCAACAGTTCAAGTTGAAGGGGCGCCGCGGCGTTCGTATCGTTGGCTTCCAGCTGTTCGATGAAACGCTCGATCTCCTGGTCCAGCCTGAACCGGCGCGCCGTGTCCTCAAGCAATGCCGGAGGACGACGCTGATCGGTCAGTGCCTCGCGCATCACGGATTCAGGCGTGTTGCTGACTTTGACGATGCGCCTGGCGGTGCTGTCCGAAAACGTTTCACTGGAATAGCCCAACCGTCGAAACAGGTTCAGGCCTTCCATCTCCAGCGGCTGATCGAGCTCATGCAGCCATGCGCCTGCGCCGTTGTGCCGCAAGGCGGGCCGATAGCTGTCCGCGCGGGTCGGGTGCTCGATCAGGTAACCGTCGCCGCTCGTGGCAGGGCTGACTGAATAGGTACGTCCTTCAAGTGGCAACCACTGCTTGCCTTGCCAGGTGTACAGCCCGGTAGCGTCGGGCTGCAGACCCTTGGGCAGTACGATGTCATGGGCAAAGGGCGTCAGGTCAGGCTTCCACAGGCGGGTCGTGCCGCCCGGCAAATCCACGGGCTTGAGGCTGTTTACGAACTCGGGCGCCTGTACCGCCGGGATACCTGCGGCGCCCGTCGACGCAGCGCCAAGAGCCGATATCAGGGCAACGTTCTCGACTACATCGAACAGGTAGGCGAACGCCTGCTGTTTCTCGTCCTTGGCCCAGCTTTCCACGCCCTCATACACTTCGTGAACCAGCTGAATGGCGGTGACGGCCATCATCACTTCGCCCAATACCGGAACGACGAAGCCTGCGATATTCAGGACATTGAAGGCGGTGTCCATGAAGTACTGCACGCGCTCATCGAAGGTTTTCTGATCCTGTTCTGCTGTAGGCACACCATGAAACAGTGCGTCGTCGCGCAAGGCCTCGCGTTTGCGCTCGTGCAGGTTGTCCAGCAGTGGACCTTGCAGCACGGTTTCTCTCAGGTGGAGTCGGGCGTTTCGGTCCGCCTCACGCTCCAGCCACTGGCGCTCGAAAATGCCGCCTTTCTTGACTTTGGGGTATAGGCGCTCGGATAACTTTTCAAACAAGGCACTTCGATGGCGCGCCGGTATGAAGCGCATGAAGAAGTTCAGGTAGTCGTTGATGAACATCCGGTCGCGTAATTCATTGATGAAGACTTCGACCGAGTCGTATTCCTTCAACGGCGCAACGGGATCATCCGGGATATACACCACAATCCGCTCTGCCTGAGTGGCAATATCCCGGTCCTTGCCAATAACCAGAAGACCGCTCAGTTCGATATCGCCCAGGCACACAACGCTGCAGTTGACTGGCCGGTTATCGAGGCGGACTTGTTGCTTGCCATCGAGAAGCTCCAGTAATGCGCCTTGCAAATCCGAGCTGATCTGTTGTTGCAGGGATGCAATCTGCAACTGCAGCCGGATCGACGATGCTTCCAGCTGCATGAAGGTCTGGCGCAGCCTCGATGCCGCAGCGTCTTCCGTTTCGTCAGGGGTCGAAGGCGTGCTGAAGGCGGTCTGGATATGCGCTTGATATTGGCCGCCCAGGTCCAGCTCACGGCACAGCGCCGCAAAGCCGGCCGGGGAAATAGGCAGGGACTTGCCGGTGATCTGTGGGCCGAGGATTTCAAAGGAAGAAAACACCTGGGCCTTGATACCGGTGCTGGCGTCCATTGCGCCCGGTGCGGTTTCCCAGGCTTCGAAATTCTGTAGCGCAGCCTTGAGCAGGCTCTGGGTCGCGGCCCTCAGTGCAATGTTTGCCTGCGTTAGAGGGTCTCTGGATGCCGTATTGAACGATTGATCGACCCGCGCCCGACTGGCGTGGAACAGCCAGGTGTCGGTGACGTCCACCTCCAGCCCGAAGCGGTCCTTGATGGCGGCTGTCAGCAAGGGCCTTGCGAAGTCCTCCAGCGTCGACAGGCGATCCAGCGTCGGGCGAACCTGGTGCTCGTGCTTTCGGTGCTCGGCATACAGGCGCTGCAGTTCGGCGACCTGATCAGGGCTGGACTTGCGTGCGCCTTTCAGCCATTGCACGGGGCGCCGCGAGGCCTTGCGCAAGGCCGCATGGGTTGCCGGCTCAGCCTGAAGCAGCCACTCCGGGGCTTTGTCTTTTATCAGTTGCAGATGCGGGAGTGCAGAAGCATTGCCCGACAGAGATAGATCCAGCATTTAAGTGCCTTGTCGTGAATGAACAACGACAAAGCTTACAGTCGTGACTTGCCGTACAAGTGCTAACTATCTATGTGCTTTCGCTGTTTCTGAAGACCATCGCTCAAGTAGTGGTGGCGATGGCCGACAAGACATTGGATGGGTGAAGGAGCGGTGATCGATAGCGGCCGTGACTTCGTTCTGTATTACCCATGTAACGTTTTACGGCTGGGCTATACTCACGCCGTTTGGACCGTCCGTCGGTCCACTTCTTGAACACGGCCCGACGCCGTCGTTGAACTCTTGAGGGCTGACTGTGAAGAACTGGACCTTGCGCCAACGGATTCTGGCGAGTTTCGCCGTCATCATCGCAATCATGCTGTTGATGGTCGTTGTATCTTATTCACGGTTGTTGTCCATCGAGTCCAGCGAGGAAGATGTGCGTCTGGATGCGTTGCCCGGCGTGTATTACAGCACCCTGGTGCGCAGTGCCTGGGGCGAGAGTTACATCCGCACGCTGGAGCTGATTGCCGAAGGGCAGGCGAGGCCGCTGACCAAGCAGGAAAGGGACCAGTTTCAGGGCTTTGACGAAAACCTGCAGGCACAGATGGACGGCTACAAGAAGTCCATCTTCGATGATGCAGACAGAGACAGCTTCGCGCTCTTCGAAAAGCGCCGCGAAGCCTATTCGCGCATGCTCGCCGATGTTCACGCCAAGTACGATAGCGGCGACTACGCAGGCGCGCGCGCCGAATTCTATGGCGAAGTGAACCCGGTCTGGCTCACGGGACGCAAGCAGCTCAATGATCTCATTGTCGCCAATAAACAGCTGGCTGATCAGGCCACCGCCAACATTGTCAATGCCGTGCTGGCTGCCAAGATCAGCATGATCCTGTCGCTGCTGGTCGCCGTGATGGCGGCTGCGGCCTGCGGTCTGCTGTTGATGCGTTCGATCACGGCACCGATGCAATTGATCGTTCGGATCCTGGACGTCATGCGTACCGGCGACCTGAGCACTCGATTGAACCTGTCGCGCAAGGACGAGTTCAATGCGGTCGAGACTGGCTTCAACGACATGGTCACCGAGCTCACCGCGCTGGTTGCCCAGGCGCAGCGCTCCTCGGTACAGGTCACTACCTCGGTCACCGAGATCGCTGCAACGTCACGCCAGCAGCAGGCTACCGCCACCGAGACCGCTGCAACCACCACCGAGATTGGCGCCACGTCGCGGGAAATCGCCGCCACCTCGCGGGACCTGGTGCGCACCATGACCGAAGTCACTTCGGCGGCGGATCAGGCGTCGGTTCTCGCCGGTTCCGGCCAGCAGGGCCTGGCACGCATGGAAGACACCATGCATCAGGTGATGGGCGCTGCCAATCTGGTCAACGCCAAGCTGGCGATCCTCAACGAGAAGGCCGGCAACATCAATCAGGTCGTCGTCACCATCGTCAAGGTCGCCGACCAGACCAACCTGCTGTCGCTCAATGCCGCCATCGAGGCCGAGAAGGCCGGTGAATACGGTCGCGGGTTTGCAGTGGTTGCCACCGAGGTCCGTCGCCTGGCCGACCAGACTGCCGTCGCCACTTATGACATCGAGCAGATGGTGCGGGAAATCCAGTCTGCGGTGTCTGCGGGTGTGATGGGCATGGACAAGTTTTCCGAAGAGGTGCGTCGTGGCATGTTCGAGGTCACCCAGGTCGGCGAGCAGCTGTCGCAGATCATCCATCAGGTTCAGGCGCTGGCACCTCGTGTGCTGATGGTCAACGAAGGCATGCAGGCCCAGGCCACCGGCGCCGAACAGATCAATCAGGCGCTGGTACAACTGGCGGATGCCAGCAGCCAGACCGTCGAATCACTGCGTCAAGCCAGTTTCGCGATCGACGAGTTGAGTCAGGTCGCGGTCGGGCTGCGCAGCGGCGTTTCGCGTTTCAAGGTCTGAAGGATCAATGAGCGATCAATCGCCGAGGCGCAATGGCACGCCACTGACCGCCAGCAAGCTTTTTCTGCTGTTTTGCATCGGCGAAGACCGCTATGCGCTGGACGCGACCGAGATCGCCGAAATCCTGCCGCGGGTAAAACTCAAGGCGATTGCCCAGGCACCGCACTGGGTGGCGGGAATCTTTGCTCATCGCGGCGAGATTGTCCCGGTGATCGACATCAGCGCGCTGAATTCCGGTCAGCCAGCGCGCTCGCGTACCAGTACGCGCATGGTGCTGGTGCATTATCGCTACGACGACGCGCACCCGGCTCAGTTGCTCGGGCTGATTCTGGAGCAGGCGACCGAAACGCTGCGCTGCCCGGTTGCGCAGTTCAAGGCGTACGGGCTGGACAATCGCCTGTCACCTTACCTGGGGCCGGTCCGCGAGGACGAGCAGGGCCTGCTGCAGTGGATTCATGTTCACGAACTGTTGAGCGAGCCGGTCCGCGAGTTGTTGTACCCGGTGCCGCCGATTGACCTTGAGCTGCTCGAGGACGCGCGATGAAGGTGGATGATTCGCGCTTCTTCAGCTTTCTCAAGGAGCGTATCGGACTGGATGTGACGTCCGTCGGCGAAGCGATCATCGAGCGCGCCTTGCGTCAGCGTGCGACGGCTGTCAATTGCCCTGACAGTGATGCGTACTGGCATCTTCTGGTCTCGTCGCCGCAGGAGCAGCAGGCGCTCATCGAAGCGGTGATCGTTCCCGAGACCTGGTTCTTTCGTTATCCCGAATCGTTTGTCACCCTGGGTATGCTGGCCCGCGAGCGTATCGCCGGTCTTGCCGGTGCACGCCCCTTGCGCATTCTCAGCCTGCCGTGCTCGACCGGTGAGGAGCCGTATTCCATCGCCATGGCGTTATTCGACGCCGGGGTCGACGCCCGGCAATTCAAGGTCGATGCCATCGATATCAGCCCTGTTTCGATTGCCAAGGCCGAGCACGGTGTCTACGGCAAAAACTCGTTCCGTGGCAGCGACATCAGTTATCGCGAGCGCTATTTCAGTCCTGTCGCTGACGGCTTTGAAATCGCTGACAGTGTTCGCGACTCTGTGAGTTTTCAGCCGGGTAACCTGCTCGACCCGAAACTCGCTTCACAAGTGGCCTATGACATCGTCTTCTGCCGCAATCTGGTGATCTATTTTGATCGGCAGACCCAGCAACATGTATTCAAGGTCCTCAAACAACTGACCCGTGAAGACGGCCTGCTGTTTATCGGTCCGGCGGAGGGCAATCTGCTGGCGGGTATCGGCATGCGCTCGACGGGTATCGCCCAGTCCTTCGCCTTCCGGCACGCGCCCGTCGATGCGGTGGTGCCGGTGCCTGTCGCTGCACCGATGGCATCGCGTCCGGTCGTCGAGGCACCTGCCAGAGCGGTCGCGCCACGACCTGCGCCGCGAACATCCGCAGCTTTTGCGCCCGTCGCGAAACCCGTCGCTGCGGCAGGCAACAGCGATGTTTCGGCCTTGCTCGACAGGATCGCGGGGCTGGCCAACGAAGGTAAAAGTGCTGAGGCTCGGGCTGCGTGCGAGCGTTACCTGCAGCAGCATGAGCCGGTCGCGCAGGTGTTTTACTGGCTGGGTCTGCTCAGCGAAGTGGAAGGCCAGGTGCCACAGGCGCAGGGCTTCTATCGCAAGGCGCTGTATCTGCAACCGCAGCACTCCGAATCGCTGGCCCAACTGGCAGCATTGCTGGCTGCCCAGGGTGACACTGCCGGCGCCCGGCGCTTGCAGGACCGCGCAGCACGTGGCACGAATAAACAAGGAAACCAATGATGGCGGGCGTGTCCGGTTTTTCCAGTCTGACCCATGATCAGGCCCTGGATATCGATGATTGCTGGAACCGCATCGGTATTCATGGCGATCGCTCCTGCCCGTTGCTTGCAGAGCATATCCACTGCCGCAATTGCGCGGTTTATTCGGCTGCCGCCACCCGTCTGCTGGACCGCTACTCGCTGGTCCAGGAGTCGCCAGAACAGTTTCAGGGTTCGGTGTTGCTGCGCGATATCGAGACGCGCTCGATTCTGGTATTCCGGCTTGGTGAAGAATGGCTGGGGCTGGCGTCGCGCTGCTTCTCGGAAGTCGCCCCCAGTCAGACCATCCATTCACTGCCACACCAGCGTTCGCGTGCATTGCTGGGTGTCGCCAATGTACGGGGCGCTCTGGTAGCGTGCATCTCGCTGGTCGAGCTGCTCGGGCTGGACAGCACCGCGGTGAGTACCCCGTCGACGCGGGTGGTACCGCGCATGTTGATCGTCAGCGTCGAAGGCGGCCCGGTGGTGGTGCCGGTCGACGAGGTGGACGGTATTCACGCCATCGACGAGCGTGAGCTGGAAGCTGCTTCGGCATCCGGCACGCATGCCAATGCCCGTTTCACCCGTGGCGTGCTGCAATGGAAGGGCCGCAGCCTGCGCTGGCTGGACGAAGAAGAGTTGTTGTCGGCGGTGTATCGGAGCCTCACATGACGCCAGATCAAATGCGTGACGCCTCGCTGTTCGAACTGTTCACGCTGGAAGCCGACGCGCAGACCCAGGTATTGAGTGCGGGCCTGCTGGCACTCGAACGTAACCCGACCCAGGCGGATCAGCTGGAAGCCTGCATGCGTGCTGCTCACTCGCTCAAGGGCGCAGCGCGGATTGTCGGCGTCGATTTCGGCGTGAGTGTCGCGCATGTGATGGAAGACTGTCTGGTCAGCGCTCAGGAAGGGCGCCTGCTGCTTCAGGCCGAGCATATCGACGCGCTGCTGTCGGGGACCGACCTGTTGATGCGTATCGCCACGCCCGGCAGCGACGGTATTGGTCAGCCTGATATCGACAGTTATGTCGAAAGGCTCAATACGTTGCTGGCTTCCGGCGCTGGCACGGCGCGTACGGTCAGTACACCACTGCCGGATCCAGCCTCGGAGGCCTTGCTGGCCAGCGCGATGCTGCAGCTTGAGACATCAAGCGGGTCGGTTGCGCCAGCGCCTGAGTCTGTCGCAGCGCCGTTGGCCGCCGAGTCGCCTGCGCCTGCCAGTCCAGCCGCCATGCCGGCTTCGGAACCAGAGGCACCGTTCACGCCCTTGCGTGAACGGCGTGTGGCCGAGGGCGGCGAACGCGTGTTACGAGTCACCGCCGAGCGCCTCAACGGGCTGCTGGACATGTCCAGCAAATCGCTGGTCGAGACTCAGCGCCTCAAGCCTTTGCTGGCCGGTATGCAGCGTCTCAAGCGCCTGCAAAGCAGCAGCGACCGTGCGCTGGAGGTATTGGGGGCCAGCTTTGGTGAAGAAGGTCCTTCGGCCGATGTGCAAAAAGCCCTGGAGGACGCGCGCAACCTCCTGTCCCAGGCGCAGCAGGTGTTGGCCCGGCAGACTGCCGAGCTGGATGAATTCGGCTGGCAGTCGGCACAACGTGCGCAACTGTTATACGACACGGCACTCGCGTGCCGCATGCGACCTTTCGCCGACGTACTGAATGGTCAGGCGCGCATGGTCCGGGATCTGGGGCGTGAGCTGGGTAAACAGGTCCGCTTGCAGATCGAAGGCGAGAAGACCCAGGTCGATCGCGATGTGCTGGAAAAGCTCGATGCACCCTTGACTCACCTGCTGCGCAACGCCGTGGACCACGGCATCGAGTCGCCCGAAAAGCGCGTGGCGTCCGGCAAGGACCCTGAAGGTCTGATTCGTCTGCAGGCGTCGCATCAGGCTGGCTTGCTGGTCGTTGAGTTGAGCGATGACGGTGGCGGCGTGGACCTTGAACGTCTGCGCCAGAACATCATCGACCGCAAGCTTTCGCCGGCCGAGACCGCTGCGCAGCTGAGCGAGGAGGAACTGCTGAGTTTTCTGTTCCTGCCGGGCTTCAGCATGCGCGACAAGGTCACGCAGATCTCCGGCCGTGGTGTCGGCCTCGATGCCGTGCAGCATATGGTTCGCCAGATGCACGGCAGCGTTGAGCTGCAGCAATGGGCGGGTGAGGGCAGTCGCTTCAGGATAGAAATGCCGCTGACGCTTTCAGTGGTACGCAGCCTGGTCGTGGAAGTGGGCGGTGAAGCGTATGCCTTCCCGCTGGCTCATATCGAGCGCATGCGCGACCTGCAGCCTGACGACATTCTGCAACTGGAAGGGCGTCAGCATTTCTGGGATGAAGAGCGTCATGTCGGTCTGGTTTCGGCCAGTCAGCTGTTGAATCGACCGGCTGCGCAGAAGGCCGGAGAAACCCTCAAGGTTGTGGTGATTCGTGAGCGTGATGCTGTTTATGGCGTGGCCGTTGAACGCTTCATCGGTGAGCGCACGCTGGTGGTGATGCCGCTCGATGCGCGCCTGGGCAAGGTTCAGGACGTGTCGGCGGGGGCCTTGCTCGACGACGGTTCGGTGGTGCTGATCATCGATGTCGAAGACATGTTGCGCTCGGTGGAAAAACTTCTGAATACCGGCCGCCTGGAGCGCATCGACCGACGCACTCGTCAGGCAGACCAAGTGTCACGCAAACGCGTGCTGGTCGTCGATGATTCTTTGACCGTGCGCGAGCTGGAGCGCAAGCTGCTGCTCAGTCGCGGCTACCAGGTGTCGGTGGCCGTGGACGGAATGGACGGCTGGAACGCGCTGCGCGCCGAGGACTTCGACCTGCTGATTACCGACATCGACATGCCGCGTATGGACGGTATCGAGCTGGTGACCCTGTTGCGCCGCGATACCCGCTTGCAGTCCCTGCCGGTCATGGTCGTGTCCTACAAGGACCGTGAAGAGGACCGGCGTCGCGGCCTGGACGCTGGCGCCGATTATTACCTGGCCAAGGCCAGTTTCCACGATGATGCCTTGCTCGACGCTGTCGTCGAATTGATAGGAGACGCGCAAGGATGAAGATTGCCATCGTCAACGATATGCCCATGGCCATCGAAGCCCTGCGCCGTGCACTGGCTTTCGAGCCCGCGCATCAGATCATCTGGGTGGCGTCCAATGGTGCCGACGCCGTGCAGCGTTGCGTCGAGCAGACCCCTGACCTGATCCTGATGGATCTGATCATGCCGGTGATGGATGGCGTCGAAGCCACCCGCCGGATCATGGCCGAAACACCCTGCGCTATCGTTATCGTGACCGTCGACCGCGAGCAGAACATGCGCCGCGTGTTCGAAGCGATGGGGCACGGCGCGCTGGATGTGGTGGACACGCCGGCCATTGGTGGCCCCAATCCAAAAGAGGCGGCGGCGCCCCTGCTGCGCAAGATCCTCAATATCGACTGGCTGATCGGCCAGCGTGTCGGCGTTGAACGGGTCGCGGTTGCGCCGGTTTCCGCGCCGTCGAAACGTGACCGGCTCGTGGCGATCGGTTCCTCGGCAGGCGGGCCTGCAGCGCTGGAGATTCTGCTCAAGGCGCTTCCGGTGAGTTTCCCGGCAGCGATTGTCCTTGTACAGCACGTCGACCAGGTCTTCGCCGCCGGTATGGCCGAGTGGTTGAGCTCGGCCTCCGGCCTGCCGGTACGTCTGGCAAGGGAAGGCGAAACGCCACAGCCGGGTGTGGTGTTGCTGGCAGGCACCAATCATCATATCCGTTTGCTCAAGGACGGCACGCTGGCGTACACAGCGGAGCCGGTGAATGAAGTTTACAGGCCCTCGATTGATGTGTTTTTCGAGAGCGTTACCCGATATTGGAGTGGCGAGGCGGTCGGCGTTCTGCTGACCGGGATGGGGCGCGACGGTGCACAGGGACTCAAGGCCATGCGTGAGCGGGGGTTTCTGACCATCGCTCAGGATCAGGCCAGTTCTGCTGTTTATGGCATGCCCAAGGCTGCCGCAGCCATTGATGCTGCCGTGGAAATCTGCCCATTGCCCGCCATAGCACCTCGCTTGATCGAGGTATTTACTCAATGACTGCTCTGCTGAACTCAGTGGCAGTCGGCGATCAGGAGAAAGATCATGAATGACCTGCAAACGGATGAGCTCAAGACGCCGGATGAAAACAGCGCAATGGTGCTTTTGGTGGATGATCAGGCCATGATTGGTGAAGCCGTACGACGCGGCCTGGCCGGCCATGAGTCCATCGACTTTCATTTTTGTGCCGACCCGCATCAGGCGATTGCACAGGCCGTGCAGATCAAGCCGACGGTGATTCTGCAGGACCTGGTGATGCCGGGCCTGGACGGGCTGACGCTGGTTCGCGAGTACCGCAGCAACCCGCTGACCCGCGATATCCCGATCATCGTGCTGTCCACCAAGGAAGACCCGCTGATCAAGAGCGCGGCGTTCACGGCCGGGGCCAACGACTATCTGGTCAAGCTGCCGGACAACATCGAGCTGGTGGCGCGCATTCGCTATCACTCGCGCTCGTACATGACCCTGTTGCAGCGCGACGAGGCCTATCGGGCCCTGCGCGTCAGCCAGCAACAACTGCTCGATACCAATCTGGTTCTGCAGCGCCTGATGAATTCCGATGGCCTCACGGGGCTGTCGAACCGCCGCCATTTCGACGAGTATCTGGAACTGGAGTGGCGCCGTGCAGTTCGCGAGCAGACCCAGTTGTCGTTGCTGATGATCGATGTGGACTACTTCAAACCCTACAACGACAACTTCGGGCATCTTGAGGGTGACGAGGCCCTGCGTCAGGTCGCCAAGGCAATCCGCAACAGTTGCAGTCGCCCGTCGGACTTGCCGGCTCGCTACGGCGGCGAGGAGTTCGCCATGGTCCTGCCCAACACCTCGCCGGGAGGGGCGCGTCTGCTGGCTGAAAAGCTGCGCCAGAGTGTCTCCGGCATGAATATCCCGCATATGGCGCCAGCGCCTGGCTCCAGCCTGACGGTGAGTATCGGCGTGGCAACCGTGACGCCGCAGCTCGGAATGCACAGCCGTCAGCTGATTCTGGATGCCGACAAGGGGCTTTATCAGGCCAAGAATAACGGGCGCAATCAGGTCGCGGCGGGCTGACGCCGGCAGCGACCGGTAAATAGGCCTCACAACGCCCGCTCGACGGGCTGCTTTCGTGGCCTTGCCTGGGGTATACTCGTCGGCTTTGAAAATTTCGCCTGCGAGTGCTGCCTACCATGGAAATCAACCCGATCCTAAACAGCATCAAGGATTTGTCCGAGCGCTCCGAAACCATTCGGGGGTATCTTTGACTACGATCACAAACATGATCGTCTGACCGAAGTCAACCGCGAGCTCGAAGATCCAAACGTCTGGAACAACCCGGCCTACGCCCAGGAACTGGGGCGCGAGCGCTCCCTGCTGGCGCAGATCGTAGAAACCCTGGACGAAATGTCCTCGGGTCTGGCCGATGCCAAAGACCTGTTGCTGATGTCTGCCGAAGAAGAAGACCAGGCTGCCGTCGATGACGTCGCCGCCGAAGTCGAGCGCCTGCGCGAATCGCTGGAAAAGCTCGAGTTCCGCCGCATGTTCAGCGGCGACATGGACCCCAACAACGCTTATCTGGACATCCAGGCCGGCTCCGGTGGCACCGAAGCGCAGGACTGGGCGAACATCCTGCTGCGCATGTACCTGCGCTGGGCTGACAAGCGCGGTTTCGACGCTACCATCATGGAACTGTCTGCCGGTGAGGTCGCCGGTATCAAGGGCGCTACCGTGCATATCAAGGGCGAATACGCCTTCGGCTGGTTGCGTACCGAGATCGGCGTTCACCGTCTGGTGCGCAAGAGCCCGTTCGACTCCGGCAACCGTCGCCACACCTCGTTCTCGGCCGTATTCGTTTCGCCGGAAATCGATGACAACATCGAAATCGACATCAATCCGGCGGATCTGCGCATCGACACCTACCGTTCTTCCGGGGCCGGTGGTCAGCACGTAAACACCACTGACTCGGCGGTGCGGATCACCCACGTTCCGACCAATACCGTGGTCAGCTGCCAGAACGAGCGTTCCCAGCATGCGAACAAGGACACCGCCATGAAAATGCTGCGGGCCCGTTTGTATGAGCAGGAAGTGCAGAAGCGCAATGCAGCGTCCCAGGCACTCGAAGACACCAAGTCCGATATCGGCTGGGGTCATCAGATTCGCTCCTACGTACTGGACGCCTCGCGTATCAAGGACCTGCGGACCAACATCGAACGCAGCGACTGCGACAAGGTGCTTGATGGCGATATCGACGAATACCTGATCGCGAGCCTCAAGCAAGGGCTGTAAACCGTCAGCCGACACCTCAAGTCCCTCGTCGCAAGTCGAGGGCGAACCTGTGATGGAATCTTTAAAGACATGAGCGACCAACAACTCGACCCGCAAGCCCTGCAACAGGAAGAAAACACCCTGATCGCCTTGCGCAAGGAAAAGCTTGCAGCAGGCCGTGCCAAGGGTCAGGCCTTCCCCAACGACTTCCGCCGCGACAGCTACTGCAATGACCTGCAGAAACAGTACGTCGACAAGACCAAGGAAGAACTGGCAGAGGCAGCGATTCCGGTCAAGGTTGCCGGTCGCATCATGCTCAACCGTGGCTCGTTCATGGTGATCCAGGACATGACCGGGCGCATCCAGGTCTATGTCAACCGCAAGACCCTGCCTGAAGAAACCCTGGCCGAGGTGAAAACCTGGGACCTGGGCGACATTATCGCTGCCGAAGGTACTCTGGCACGCTCCGGCAAGGGCGACCTGTACGTCGAGATGACCAGCGTTCGTCTGCTGACCAAATCTTTGCGTCCGCTGCCCGACAAGCACCATGGCCTGACCGATACCGAACAGCGCTACCGTCAGCGTTACGTCGACCTGATCGTCAACGAAGACGTGCGCGAGACCTTCCGCGTGCGCTCGCAGGTTATCGCTCACATCCGCAGCTTCCTGATGAAGCGCGACTTCCTCGAAGTCGAAACGCCGATGCTGCAGACCATTCCCGGTGGCGCGGCGGCCAAGCCGTTCGAAACCCATCACAATGCGCTGGACATGGAAATGTTCCTGCGTATCGCCCCGGAGCTGTACCTCAAGCGATTGGTGGTCGGTGGTTTCGAGAAGGTCTTCGAGATCAATCGCAACTTCCGTAACGAAGGTGTTTCGACCCGGCACAACCCCGAGTTCACCATGCTCGAGTTCTACCAGGCCTACGCCGATTACGAAGACAACATGGACCTCACCGAGGAACTGTTCCGCGAACTGGCGCAACTGGTTCTGGGTACCACCGACGTGCCTTACGGCGACAAGGTGTTCCACTTCGGCGAACCGTTCGTGCGCCTGTCGGTGTTCGACTCGATCCTCAAGTACAACCCCGAGCTGACCGCTGCCGACCTGCAGGACATCGACAAGGCCCGCGCCATCGCGAAAAAGGCCGGTGCCAAGGTGCTGGGCTTCGAAGGTCTGGGTAAATTGCAGGTGATGATTTTCGAAGAGCTGGTCGAGCACAAGCTGGAACAGCCTCACTTCATTACCCAGTACCCGTTCGAAGTGTCGCCGCTGGCGCGCCGCAATGACGAAAACCCGAATGTTACCGACCGTTTCGAGTTGTTCATCGGCGGTCGCGAAATCGCCAATGCCTACTCCGAGCTCAACGACGCCGAAGATCAGGCCGAACGCTTCCAGGCTCAGGTGGCCGACAAGGATGCCGGTGACGACGAAGCCATGCACTACGACGCCGACTTCGTCCGCGCGCTGGAGTACGGCATGCCGCCGACGGCAGGCGAGGGGATCGGTATCGACCGGTTGGTGATGCTGCTCACCGACTCGCCATCGATCCGTGATGTGATCCTCTTCCCGCACATGCGCCCGCAAGCGTAATCAGTGGAAAAACAGCCGCCTTCATTGGGCGGCTTTTTTTTAAGTGTTTTTTCAGATCGACTCATTTCAGAGCGACTTATAAGGAAGCTGTCGTGACGATTGCCAGAGAAGGGGCCGCCGGAGTAGCGAGCGCGGTGGCCAAAAGTGTCAAGTATCAGGGGCGCAAGGCTGCGCGTGAGGGCAGTGAGCAACGCAGGCAGGTCATTCTCGATGCCGCCATGCGTATCGTGGTGCGTGACGGCGTACGCGCCGTACGCCATCGTGCAGTGGCCGCCGAAGCCAGCGTACCGCTGTCGGCAACCACCTATTACTTCAAGGACATCGATGATCTGCTGACCGATGCCTTCGCCCAGTATGTACAGCGCAGTGCCGACTATCTGGCGCGGCTGTGGCAAAACACTGAAGGCATTCTGCGCGAGATGATGAGCCGCAGTTCCGGGAGCCCGACTGACCGGTTTCGTCTGGCGGACGACATTGCGCGTATGGTGACGGAGCATATTCGCCATCAATTGCTGACCCGGCGTGACTATCTGATCGCCGAGCAGGCGTTCTACCACGAAGCATTGATCAACCCGCGCCTGACGCCGCTGGTCATGGCCCATCAGGAAATTCTTCTGCAAGGCAGTTGTCAGTTCTTTCAGGTGATCGGTTCCCTGCAGCCCTATCAGGATGCTCAGGTGTTGACGGGGCTTATTCGTCGCATTGAGTATCAAGGTCTGCTGCATGGGCCACAGCGTCAGGCGGACGAAGAAATGCTCTGTATCCTGACGCGGCAGATGCGTCTGGTCCTGGGGACCCCGCAGCCGCTTCGAGGGTGACTATACTGCTGCGCGAGTGCCTGGGATCGGCTGTTCAGATGGCTTGACGATCCTGCCGGTTTCGATATTTTCCAGAGGTGGCGTGTTGTTCGGCGCCGCCATGCAGTAGCGTGACAGCCAGCCAAGGAGTACCGGTGGACGAGTATCAACAGACTATTCGTGCTTTATCGGATCGGATCGTCGTTGCACAGACGCCGATTCGCATTCTGGATGCAGTTAAATGGGATGAGAACGTCCGCAAGGAGTTTCTGGCCGCCAAGGGCAAGGCGCTTCCTGCCGTGGACCGCGCCTACTATGAAAACCGTCCGCTGGGTTTCGACTCTTCCGCCTTGAAGCAGGAGTTTCAGAACATCGAGCGCGACGTCACGCGCCAACTGGGGCAGTTCAATCCGGTCGGTCAGATCATGCGCCGTATGTGCCGTGAGTACCGCATGGTGGTGCGTATGCTCGAGGCCCGCGGTACGTCCGACTTCGGCCTGATTTCTCAGGAACTGTACGGCGCGGCATCCGACGCCTTTCATGCGGGTGACCCGACGCTGGCCGATCTTGGCTTGATGCTTTCGGATTACCTGAACAACATTGCCGGGCGCGGCGACCTGAAGGACGAGCCGAAAACGCTCACCGCCAAGGACGCCGTTTCGCTGCTGCAATCGCGTTTGAACCGCGTGTTCGGTGAGGCCGAGGAGACCATCCGGGTTTTCGAATCCGACGGGATCGTCGCTGATGCGGCTGCCGGTGCCGACTACATCAAGATCCGCACCGACGCCATGTTCAACGAGCGCGACGTCCGTGCGCTGGAAGTGCACGAAGGGCTGGTGCACGTGGGTACCACGCTGAACGGGCAAAACCAGCCGATCTGTACGTTCCTGTCAAAGGGGCCGCCGTCGTCGACGGTGACGCAGGAAGGCCTGGCGATTCTCATGGAAGTCATCGCCTTTGCATCCTATCCCAGCCGCCTGCGCAAGCTGACCAACCGCACGCGCGCCATTCACATGGCCGAGCAGGGCGCTGATTTTCTGCAGGTGTTCGAGTTCTATCGCGAGCAGGGTTTTGGCATGTCGGAGAGCTACGGCAATGCCAGTCGCGTCTTCCGCGGCTCGGTGCCCAACGGCTTGCCGTTCACCAAGGACCTGTCCTATCTGAAAGGCTTCATCATGGTCTACAACTACATTCAGCTCGCCGTGCGCAAGGGCAAGCTTGAACAGGTGCCGCTGCTGTTCTGCGGCAAGACCACGCTGGAAGACATGCGTACCCTGCGCCAACTGGTGGACGAAGGGCTGGTGGTTGCACCCAAGTACCTGCCCGAGCAGTTCCGGGACATGAACGCCCTGTCGGCCTGGATGTGCTTCTCCAACTTCCTCAACCACCTGAGCCTGGACCGCATCGAAGCGGACTACTCGAATATTTTGTAGGCCGAACTGACTATCGTGCCAATGCTCCGCGTTGGCACGCAGTGGGTGACGCTCGGCGTCACAAATCTGCGCCGCGCTGCACAGTCAGGATCGGACGCAGAGCGTCCAGAACGGCATTCCCACGCTGGAGCGTGAGGAACGATAATCTTGTAACTATCGTGCCATTGCTCTGCGCCAGCACGGCAGTGATGTGGCGATGAAAACAACAAGGAAACCTCATTTGAAACTGCTCGGCATCTTCACCCTGATCCTTGCGCTCACCGGTTGCAGTTCGATGTTGTTCTACCCCGAACCAGGTGTTCCGTTCACGCCCGACAAGGCGCGCCTGCAGTATCAGGACGTGAACCTCACTGCGGCCGACGGTACACGCCTGCATGGCTGGTGGCTGCCCGCCAGGGAAGGCGTGCCGGTGAAGGGTACGGTGCTGCATCTGCATGGCAACGGTGGCAACCTGTCCTGGCACCTTGGTGGCGTCTGGTGGTTGCCCGAGCAGGGTTATCAGGTGCTGATGCTGGATTACCGCGGCTATGGCGAGTCGCAGGGCGAGCCGAGCCTGCCTGCGGTCTATAAGGATGTTCAAGCCGCTTTCGACTGGTTGAACACTGCACCGCAAGTGCAAGGCAAACCCCTTGTGGTTCTGGGACAAAGTATTGGTGGAGCACTGGCAGTGCATTACCTGTCCGAACACCCGCAGGAGCGCTCGCGGCTCAAGGCATTGGTGCTGGACAGCGTGCCGGCCAGCTACCGCAGCGTCGCGCGAAACTCGCTGAGTAAATCGTGGCTGACCTGGCCATTGAAAACGCCCTTGTCCTGGCTGATCCCGGAGGCAGACAGTGCCGTCAACGGCCTGCCACGATTGGCCGGCACACCGATGCTGATCTTTCACAGCATGGACGACACACTGGTGCCACTCGCCAACGGCATCGAGCTGTACAAGGCCGCGCCGCCACCGCGCGTATTGCAATTGACCCGGGGCGAGCACGTACAGACATTCGCAGACCCTCTCTGGCGTCAGGTGATGCTGCGCTATCTGGACGATCCGACGCATTTCAACGGCCTGCGCCGCCTTGCGGAAGTGCCCAACTACCCGACCCCCGCCACACCTCCAGCGCCATGAGTGGCGACCGTAACCTCAATGGCATGATCCTCAGCGCTGTCGGTGCAGTCATCGGCACGGTGGGCTGCCTGTGGTTTTACGGTTACCTGCACTTCGCAAAGCCAGAAGATGCGCTGCTGCTCGGTGAATTCACACTGCTAAAAACCGTACCCGGCGAGGATTACAAAGTCGCTGCCACGCCCGCCGCCGAGGTGGCGCAGTGCGTTGATGGCGTACTGGTGTTGTTCGATACATCACGAAAAGGTCTGTCGGGCGTATTGATCGATGATCGCAGGCAGGCAGTACGCTGCCTGGGTCAGCAAACGCCTCGGCAATAAAGACAGCGGTAAAAACCCTCGCCCATGAAAAAGCCCCGCCTGTATGCGCAGGCGGGGCTTCGGTGCAGCAGCTCAGTCGCTTATTTCATCGAAGAGCGTGGTGCAACAGGCTGGTTGTCGTTGGAGATGGTGACTTCCACACGACGGTTCATGGCGCGGCCCGAGTTGCTGGAGTTGTCAGCAACCGGGTATTCCTTGCCATAACCCATGGTCACAACGCGCGCTGGGTCTACACCCATGCGTACCAGAGCCATGCGCACCGAGTTGGCGCGACGCTCGGACAGCGACTGGTTGTAGGAAGCCGAACCGGTGCTGTCGGTATAGCCTTCGACAATCACTTTACGGTCCGGGTTTTCCTGCAGGAAGCCAGCCAGCTTGCCAATGTCGCCCTGGGCGGTTGGCTTCAGTTCGGCCTTGTTGTAGTCGAACAGTACGTCACCGAAAGTCACCAGCGTACCGCGTTCGGTCTGCTTGGCGTTCAGGCTGTTTTTCAGTGCAGCGATCTGCGCGTCACGCGCTTCCAGACGGGCCTTGGCGCGGTCGGCAGAAGCGTTTTGCAGAGCTGCTTCAGAGGTACGCAGAGCGATGGTCTGCTTGGCCAGCTCGATACGCTGGTTGGTCAAGTACGACAGTTGATCGACTTTCTGTACGTCTTCATCGTTACGGAAGGCCTGTTCTGCCTTGGTCAGCCATTCGCTGGCGTCCTTGGTTTCCAGGGCTGCGACTTGAGTGGCCTGAGGGTTGGTCTGCAGCGCGGTGAAGTTGCTGCGAGCCTGTTCCAGGTTAGGGTTCGGCTTGGTTGCACAGGCTGCCAAGGCAACGCTCATGGCCAGCAGAGCAGGGATCATCAATTGTTTACGCATAATAGGGTCGTCCTTTAATCAGTTACGAATTCATGAAAACAGAAGGGGGCGCAGGGCAATCACTGCACCTGGCGCAGGCCTTCTTCACGGAGTTCGTTGACGCCTTGACGAGCGTCCTGCACGGCCTTGGCAGCTTTGGCGGCCTGAGATTTACGTTCTGCTACGCGAGCGTCCCACTCGGCTTGTTCAGCCAGACGGCGTGCTTCATCGTATTTGTGATCCTGCATGGCCAGATCAGCAGCTTTGAGCTTGTCCTGAGCCGACTTCATTTCTACCGCCGCGAACTCGGTACCGCCAGCGCTGACAGCGCTGTTGACGGCCGATTGCGAAACCGCGTACTGCTCGGAGGGCGGGTTACCGGCACAACCGGCCAGGATAAAGGTGCTACCGAGTGCCAGCGCAGCCAGCTTGAGACCGCGCAGGCCTTTGAACTTGGTTTTGGCAGTTAGGGTGTTCATGTTGATCAACTCCAATGTCTGACTCCAACGTGGTTATCCATGACAGTCGTTGCATCAAGTCCGGGCATCAGGTTGTACAACCGCCTACTGCCTTTCGGGCTTTCCTGTAATGGTTAATCGTTCCGACCTGCGCGGTTTTTGAATAGTTCAGATAAATATCTACTGAGCGGTCAGGATTTTTCAGAGGCCTTCAGACGATTGCCAATATGTTGTCCATCATATGAAGAGGCGTGAAGCCACGATCAATAACCCTGATGGCGTTCAGGTTTTTGCTGAAGCATTTGTCCAATTGCAGGCTTTTGGTGCACTGTTGGCACAGCGGATTTGAATTCACGTATGCCCGTGCTGCCGAGCGGGTACGCAACTGAGCCCAGATAAAAAACGGGAGAGGAACGATGGCCGATATCGATGCGCGTCTGCGCGAAGACGTTCACCTGTTGGGTGAGCTGTTGGGGAATACGATTCGTGAGCAGCGAGGCGCTGAATTTCTCGACAAGATCGAGCGTATTCGCAAAGGTGCCAAAGCGGGCAGGCGCGGTTCCGCAGAAGGGGCCGAGCAACTCAGTTCCAGCGTCGACGGGCTGGGTGATGACGAGCTTCTGCCGGTTGCACGTGCGTTCAACCAGTTTCTCAACCTGGCCAATATTGCCGAGCAATATCAGCTCATGCACCGCCGCGACGATAAACAGCCGCTGCCGTTCGAGTCGCGAGTACTGCCCGAGCTGCTTGATCGCCTGAAGGCCGAAGGCCATTCACCTGCTGCCCTGGCACGTCAGCTGAGCAAACTGGAAATCGAGCTGGTGCTGACTGCGCACCCCACCGAGGTCGCACGCCGTACGCTGATTCAGAAATACGACGCCATCGCTGCGCAGTTGGCAGCACTCGATCATCGCGATCTCAACAGCACCGAGCGCACACAGATTACTTCGCGCCTGCAGCGGCTGATCGCCGAGGCCTGGCACACCGAAGAGATTCGGCGCATCCGACCTACGCCGGTCGATGAAGCTAAATGGGGGTTCGCGGTCATTGAACACTCGCTCTGGCACGCCATTCCAAACTACCTGCGTAAGGCTGACCATGCGCTGCATGCGGCCACCGGCATGCATTTGCCGCTGGAAGCCGCGCCGATCCGTTTTGCCTCCTGGATGGGCGGCGACCGTGACGGCAACCCGAATGTCACGGCTGCGGTCACCCGCGAAGTGCTGTTGCTGGCGCGCTGGATGGCGGCTGACCTGTATCTGCGTGACGTGGACAATCTCGCCGCAGAACTGTCGATGCAGCAAGCCAGTGACGCTTTGCGTGCCAGCGTGGGTGACAGCGCCGAGCCCTATCGGGCGGAGCTCAAACGCCTGCGCGAGCGTTTGCGTGCGACGCGCAACTGGGCCAATGCCTCATTGAGCGAAACCTTGCCTGCGCCGGAAGCGGTGCTGCGGGACAACCGTGAACTGCTGGACCCTTTGCTGCTGTGCTTCCAGTCGCTGCACGAATGCGGCATGGGTGTGATCGCCGACGGGCCGCTTCTGGATTGCCTGCGTCGCGCAGTCACATTCGGTCTGTTTCTGGTGCGTCTGGATGTTCGCCAGGATTCCAGCCGTCACTGCGCAGCGATGACCGAAATCACTGATTACCTGGGGCTGGGTCGTTACGAAGAGTGGGATGAGCAGGCCCGCATCGACTTTCTATTGCGTGAATTGAATAACCGCAGGCCGCTGCTGCCGAGCTACTTCAAGCCGGCAGCCGACACCGCAGAGGTGCTGGCAACCTGCCGGGAGGTGGCAGCCGCTCCAGCGGCGTCCCTGGGGTCTTATGTGATCTCGATGGCCGGCTCGGCCTCGGATGTGCTGGCCGTGCAGCTGCTGCTCAAGGAGTCGGGGCTGCAGCGGCCCATGCGTGTGGTGCCGCTGTTCGAGACACTGGCCGATCTGGATAACGCCGGGCCAGTGATCGAGACGCTGCTCGGGCTGCCGGGCTATCGCTCGCGTCTGCACGGCCCGCAAGAGGTGATGATCGGCTATTCCGACTCGGCCAAGGATGCCGGCACGACGGCGGCGGCCTGGGCGCAGTACCGCGCTCAGGAAAGGCTGGTGGAGATCTGTCGCGAGCAGCAGGTCGAATTGCTGCTGTTCCACGGCCGTGGCGGTACAGTCGGTCGTGGCGGCGGTCCCGCGCACGCGGCGATCCTGTCGCAACCGCCGGGTTCTGTGGCCGGGCGTTTCCGGACCACCGAGCAAGGGGAAATGATTCGTTTCAAATTCGGCCTGCCGGACATCGCCGAACAGAACCTCAATCTTTATCTGGCCGCTGTGTTGGAAGCGACCTTGTTGCCGCCACCACCTCCACAACCGGCGTGGCGGACGATGATGGACCAGATGGCCGGCGACGGAGTCAGCGCCTATCGCGCGGTGGTGCGTGAGAACCCTGAATTCGTCGAGTATTTCCGCCAGGCGACACCCGAGCAGGAACTGGGGCGTTTGCCACTTGGCAGTCGTCCGGCCAAGCGCCGCGAGGGCGGTGTAGAGAGTCTTCGTGCCATTCCGTGGATCTTCGCCTGGACGCAGACGCGTCTGATGCTGCCCGCCTGGCTGGGTTGGGAAGCGGCACTGAGCAAAGCCCTGGAGCGCGGCGAAGGCGAGGTGCTGGCACAGATGCGTGAGCAGTGGCCGTTCTTCAGAACCCGTATCGACATGCTGGAAATGGTCCTCGCCAAAGCCGATGCGGACATCGCCCGACTCTACGACGAACGTCTGGTCAGCGCCGAGCTGCAACATTTGGGCGCACATTTACGCGACCTATTGTCGCAGGCGTGCAATGTGGTTCTGGGGTTGACCGGGCAGAAGCAACTGCTGGCCCACAGTCCTGAAACACTGGAATTCATCAGTCTGCGCAACACCTACCTTGACCCGTTGCATTTGCTTCAGGCAGAGCTGCTGTCGCGCTCGCGTAATCGTGAAGCCAGTCTGGACAGTCCTCTGGAACTGGCGCTGCTGGTGTCTGTAGCGGGGATTGCTGCCGGTCTGCGCAACACTGGCTGATGGATGAGGCCCATGCCATCTCCGGGCCTTTTCGGTGCGGCGATGGCCAGCGCGGGATTTGCAGGCTGGCCTGCCGTAAACCTTGATACAGGTCATATCACTCTGAAATCAAGGCTGACAAGGCGGTACGCCTGCGCTTACTGCGACTTTCGGCGGCTTGTGCGGCCTCGGTCTGCTGTGTATCTTGATCAGCCTTTCGGCCTATTGGCCTGATTCATTTTTTAGATTGGCCCCCGAGGCGAATCCGATGATTTCACTATAAAAAATTTGAGGAGCATGACGATGCGCGTGATTCTGCTGGGAGCTCCCGGGGCCGGTAAAGGTACTCAGGCAAAATTCATCACTGAAAAGTTCGGCATCCCGCAGGTTTCGACAGGCGACATGCTGCGCGCTGCAGTCAAGGCTGAAACCGAGCTGGGCCTGAAGGCCAAAAGCGTCATGGACTCGGGCGGTCTGGTTTCCGATGACCTGATCATCGGCCTGATCAAGGACCGTCTGGCCCAGCCGGACTGCGCGAACGGCGTGCTGTTCGATGGCTTTCCGCGCACCATTCCACAGGCCGAAGCCCTGTTGAAAGCCGGTCTGGAAATCGACCATGTGCTGGAAATCGCCGTCGATGACGAAGAAATCGTCAAGCGCATGTCCGGCCGCCGGGTTCACGAAGGTTCCGGGCGCATCTACCACACCATCTTCAATCCGCCGAAGGTTGAAGGCATTGATGATGTGACCGGCGAACCACTGCTGCAGCGCAAGGACGACGTCGAAGAGACCGTGCGTCATCGCCTGTCGGTGTACCACGCCCAGACCAAGCCGCTGGTCGAGTTCTACAGCAAGCTGGAAGCGAAGAACGGCAAGCCCAAGTGCAGCCATATTCCGGGCGTCGGTTCGGTTGAGGACATCACTGCAAAAGTACTGGAAGCCCTGAAGTAAGGCTCTCGGTCTGAACAATAAATGGCCCGCTTGCGGGCCATTTGTCATTTATACTGCTGCACTTTTTCACATTGACCACGACGGAAACACCGATGACCACCTTGCTGGCCCTGGACACCGCCACTGAAGCCTGCTCGGTCGCTTTGCTGCATGACGGCAAGGTGCTGAGCCACTACGAGGTGATCCCGCGCCTGCATGCCCAGCGGCTGCTGCCCATGATCAAAAGCCTGATGGCCGAGGCGGGCATTGCCATGTCGGCGCTGGACGCCATCGCTTTCGGGCGCGGTCCCGGCGCGTTTACCGGCGTGCGTATTGCCATCGGCGTCGTGCAAGGCCTGGCATTTGCCCTTGAGCGTCCGGTGCTGCCCGTGTCGAACCTCGCCGTGCTGGCGCAGCGCGCCTTGCGCGAACACGGCGTGTCGCAGGTGGCATCGGCTATCGATGCGCGCATGGACGAGGTGTACTGGGGTTGCTATCACGAGGCCGCCGGGGAAATGCGCCTGTTGGGCGAAGAGGCTGTGATGGCGCCCGAATTTGCCGCGCTGCCTGCGCACGCCAGCGGGCAGTGGTTTGGCGCCGGTACGGGCTGGGGCTATGCAGAGCGTATTCCTCTCAGTCTGACAGGCCATGATGCAGCCATGCTGCCGCACGCGCAGGATCTGTTGATGCTGGCAACCTTTGCCTGGCACCGCGGCGAAGCCCTGCCTGCGGATGACGCTCAGCCGGTTTACCTGCGTGACAAGGTGGCTACGCCGAAGGCGCGTTGACGCAAGGACGGGGCTTGCACAACAGCCTGCCGCATTCCATGCAGGTGTCTTTCAATACTCGCCAACCGCCCAGCCAGTATTTAAAAATATCAGTTTGCCATCTACCGTTTATCGTCTGAATGGTCTTTAATCTCATTTGGCGATAACAAGTTGCAAGATATGTGGTCTAGTTATCGTTACGCAATTTGCGAGCTACAAGGCAGTAACGCTAAATTGCCACTATCGACGCCGAGTACATAATCGATGCGCATAGACGGAACCTCATCACGCTCGTATCCCATCAAGCGAAAGCCGCAGAAAACGCCTTCGACCGTCGAAGGGTCTTTTGAGGAAGTCGTAGTTGATGCCGAGTTGCCGCCGCCCCCAGCGCGCGCTCGCCGTGAAACGGGTGATTCGCCGATTGGCAGCACTGCCAACGTGCCTGCGCGTCCGCAAGACATCATTTTCCCGCGCTCCATGAGCTCTCGTGTCGCCCACGCGCTGGCCAGTTATATGGCCACTGCCAGTTTTGTCGATTGGGACCTTGAAGTATCGGGGCTCGATCTGCACGTTTGATTGTGTCCCGTCTGCCTTACTACGTTGGTTGTCCGTCATGGAGTGAAAACGCCTGGCGCGATTCGTTGTACCCCGAAGATGCCCGCCCCAATGATTTCCTGAATCTTTACACTCAGGTATTCAACGCTGTCGAAGGTAACACCACTTTCTACGCCCGTCCCGCCGCCACCACGGTGCAGCGCTGGGCAGAAACGATGCCCGACGATTTTCGTTTCACCGCCAAATTCCATAAAGACATCAGTCATAACGGCGACCTTCGTGAGCAGGTCGGCGCCGCTGAGGAATTCATCCGGTTACTTGCGCCTCTGGGCGGGCGGATAGCGCCGTTCTGGCTGCAGTTGCCCGCCAGCTTCACGCCGCAGCGTCTGGCCGAGCTGGCCGGCTTTCTCGACGAACTCAACGTGCCGCTTGCCGTAGAAGTGCGCAATATGGCGTTTTTCCTGAAAGGTGATGAAGAGCGCATGCTCAATCGCCTGCTGCTGGACCGAGGCGTCGAGCGCATCTGTCTCGATTCCCGCGCGTTGTTCAGCTGCGTCTCAAGCGATCCCGCAGTCCTGCACGCCCAATCGAAAAAACCCAAGGTGCCACCTCGTCCGGCCGCGCTGACCCTGTTTCCTCAGGTCCGTTTCATCGGCGGTCCTGACCTGGAGGCCAATGATCAGTTTTTGGTGCAGTGGGTGGAAAAGGTCGCCGTGTGGATCGAAGAGGGGCGCACGCCTTATGTCTTCCTGCACACCCCGGACAACATCAAGGCTGCCGAACAGGCCATGCGCTTTCATCAGCAACTGATGGCGCGATTGCCTGGCCTGCCGGCATTGTTCGAACTGGATCGCGGGCCTCAGGTGGAACAGTTGGGCTTGCTCTGAGGTCTTCCAGGTGTGGGCTGACAGAGTCCGACCTTGTGGAGAGCCCGCTTATGGATTCGCAACTGCGCTGTTTTGTCCCTATCCATAGATTTTCTGTTCGATTCGCACCCGTGGCGCGGGTCAAGGGTTAAGCATGCGCGTGCTGCTGGTATTCCTGCTGCTCTGTGCAATGGGGGCGTTCGCCGTCTGGCGCGGTTGGGTCGATGTACCCGAGCGCTGGAACCCGTGGGCGCCTTTGGATGTGCGGGCCGAGCCCAACTTTCTGACGTCTTACAAGCTGTCGCGACTGCAAAATGATCCCGCGCTGTGCGATCAGGTGCTGAGTTCGTCAGGGTTGCGTTTCAGTCGCCAGGCCGACAGTGATCCTTCTGCCCGTTGCCCCCTGGAAAATACCCTGCGCATTCAGGGTGGCGACGTGGCGCTGAGCAGCAGCTTTCTGGCCAGTTGCCCGTTGGCGGTCGCCTATGCGCTGTTTGATATTCACACCTTGCAACCCGCCGCCCAGGCTGTTTTCGGCCAGCGGGTAGCGCGGATCGATCATTTGGGCAGCTTTGCCTGCCGCAACATCTACAACCGCGCCAATGCTCGGCTCAGCCAGCACGCCACGGCCAATGCGCTGGACATGGCAGGTTTTCGCCTGGCAGACGGTCAGCGCATTGTTGTTCTCAAGGATTGGGGCGACGAGGGGGAAAAGGGGCGTTTTCTGAGGCTGTTACGTGACGGTGCCTGCAAAAACTTCAGCACGGTGCTCGGGCCTGAGTACAACGCGGCGCATCGCGATCATTTTCACGTCGACATGGGGCGCTGGTCGGTGTGCAGGTAAGTGTTCGGGCTTATGCCGCCATGCGCAGGTTCTGCAGGATCAGCGGACGTGCCCAGCCGTTCTCGTAGTCGAACTGGCGCTGTTGGGCGGCGATGGTCTGCTCATCCAGAGGTTGGGCAGGCTTGTCGGCCAGTTCCCATTCGAATTCGGCAATCGGCAGATGCAGCGGGCGTGGCTGCGGGCCTGGGCCTGGTTTGACGCTATCGTCATAAGGGTTCAGAACGGTAGGGCGTACCCAGTGGCTCTCGAACTCCAGATGGCGTTGCTGTTCGATCATTTCAGCCATGCTGAACGGCTCTGCAGGCGGAGGCAGCAGATCAAGGTCAAACTCGGCAATCGGCAGGAACAGCGGCTCTGGAGGCTTGACCTCGGTATCGGTGACCGGACAGGTACGTTGCTCGACGATCTTGCTCAGGGTTTTGGCGCCAGCGACCGGCTCGCCTGTTTCTACATCCACCTCAACAGCCGTCGGGTGTACGGGTACTGAAGCGCTTTCACTGACCTGATCCGCCATCGCCCGGGCAAATGCATCCGACCACAGCTGTGTCACACCACCCAGTGTGCGGCTGTTGCGTACGCTAAAGTCGCCTGAGTGCGACAAATAGCCGATGGATGATTGAACAATCTCTGACATAGCGATCAGTACTGGCCTTGGGTCTGGCAAAATGCCGGATACTTGGTTATCGGCAGACTTTGCCGATCATTAACAATTTTTGAGTGTGTAGACGCAATGATTGAGCAGCAAGCAGGCAGTCGTATCCGGGTCGAAGCCCTGGCCGTTGGCGAGCAGGAGCAGGCGGCGCAATGGGCGCAGCGCCTGGGCCTGCCGTTGAGCGATGCGCACGCTGATTTTGCACTGCAACTGACTGACGACGGGCTGCAATTGCAGCAGTTGGGCGATGATGCACCGGGCGCTGTACGTGTCGACTTTGTCGAGGGCGCAGTCGCTCACCGGCGGCTGTTCGGTGGTGGGACCGGGCAGATGATTGCCAAAGCGGTCGGTATTCAGCCAGGCATTCGCCCCAGCGTGCTGGACGCAACGGCAGGCCTTGGCAAGGATGCGTTCGTGCTCGCGAGTCTCGGTTGCGACATGAGCCTGATCGAGCGTCAGCCGATCATCGCTGCATTGCTGGAAGACGGTCTGGCCCGTGGGCGCGGTGATCGTGATGTCGGTTCTATCATCGCCCGGATGCGCCTGTTGACCGGCAACTCGATCGATATCATCCGTGCCTGGACAGGGGAGCCGCCTCAGGTGATCTACCTGGACCCGATGTTCCCGCACCGGGAAAAGACCGCACTGGTGAAAAAGGAAATGCGTCTGTTCCGGCCATTGGTCGGTGATGACATGGACGCGCCTGCGTTGCTTGAGGCAGCACTGGCGCTTGCCACCCACCGCGTGGTGGTCAAACGCCCGCGCAAGGCGCCCTGCATCGACGGCCTCAAGCCAGGTTATGCGCTGGACGGCAAATCCAGCCGCTACGACATTTACCCGAAGAAGGCCTTGAAGCCCAAGGCAGCCGCAGAGGAAAGCGGTGCATAGCGCCTATTCTCAACGGCCCGGGCCCGAGTCAAACGCAGAGGCGCCCGTGAATACAGGCGCAGACCTTGCACTCAAAGCGCGCCAAATACCTTCTTCGCCAGGCCCGTAGCGGCAGCAGCAGGGTTGGCGCGGATGCTTTCTTCCTGTTTGGCGATCATTTCGAACAGCCCGTTCAGCGCTTGTTCGGTCACGTAGCCTTCAAGGTTGGCACTTTTGCTGTCAAGCGCGCCAAGCGCCGCCGCTTTGCCGGCAAAGGCATTGTACTTCTGGGCCAGACCCACCTGATCGGTGGACTTCTTGACGATAGGCAGGAACCTGGCGCGGATCTGCTCGCGGCTGGTGCTGCTCAGGTACTGGGTGGCCGAGTCCTTGCCGCCGCTGAGAATGGCCTTGGCGTCGGTTACGCTCATCTTCTTCACTGCATCCACAAGCAGTGCCTGAGCTTGAGGCACGGCGGCTTCGGCGGCCTGGTTCATGCTGGTTTCCAGCTGATCGACCTGAGTGCCCATGCCCAGCATTTTCATCTTCTTCGCGATCTGGCCGAGTTTGCCCGGCAGCTCGATGCGCACCTCTTCATTTTTGCTGAAACCACCGGGAACGCCGAGCTGTTTGACGGCGACCTGTGCGCCCTGAGTCAGGGCATCCTTGAGTCCACCGGTTGCGTCCGATTGCGAGCGGTCGCTCAACGACAGGGCGAAAACGTTGGCCGACAGCAGAAGGCCAGCGCACAGGCCGGCCAGGGAGAACGAAAAACGAAGCATGAGAGCGTCCTTGTTGAAGTGGGTTCTGACCTGAACCCGGGGCGATAGTGGTGCGGTGCGTGAGCAAGCGTATCAGGAAGTCGCGACAGGCACTTGCACCCGTTAGCGATGGACGTCAATCGATGTTGAGGGGATGAAGCTTTGTGAAACGACAACGACGCGCCGAGGCGCACCGTTGAAGGGAGCATTCAGTGTTGAACGGATCAGCAGGCTGCCTGAGTTGATAGGCACCAGTCATTGGTACACACCCAACCCTAGCAGGGTCCAGACAGCACAAAACACTCGTCTAAAGATCCCTGCCAGATTACGGAAAAGCCCTACGCTGGCTCTTGATCGCTTCCCACGTCCTGCTCCTCTTCATTGCTGTGCAAGGCCACTTGCCGTATCGAAAGACGGATTTCGGCAGGCAATACGCGCTTGGCCGCCCCTTCCGCCAGTTCGCCCAGCATCGGGTGATAGCTCAGCTTGCCGGCACTGTCCTTGCGCAGCACGCCCAGGTCCAGCAGGGTCTGAATGAAGTGCCGGAACAGGCTCTTGTCGAAGAACTCCGGCGCATTGAGGCCGTGCAGAATCGACAGGCGCTGGGCCATGACCGTGCACAGGTCCTCGAGCTGTTCGGGACTCAGCGTGTTCTGCCCGCTGTTGAGCAACAAGGCGATCGCCATGTAGAAGCGCTGCAGGGTCTGGGCGATGGCGCGCGACAACAGGGTCAGCAAGACGAACTCGCGCGAGCTGGGCTCGGGGCGCACGTAGGCGTCCTTTTTGAAGCGCAACAGACCTTGTTCCACGAACGCAGCGAGCCATTGATCGACCACCTCATCCAGTTCGTTCAGCGGCCAGCGAATGAACAGCTCCGATTGCAGGAACGGGTACAGCGCACGTGTGTAGCGCAGGATCTGATCGCGGGTCATGCGCGACGAGCTCTGGAAAAAGCTCGCGAGCAGCGACGGCAGGGCGAAGATGTGCAGAACGTTGTTGCGGTAGTAGGTCATTAACACGGCATTCTGTTCGTTCAGGTACAGAATTTTGCCCAACGCGTCTTTTTGCTCGGCGAGCAGGTCCATGCCTTTGACATGCTCGATCAGCGAGCGGCCGTCGCCTTCGGGCAGCGTCGTGTGCGGGGAGTACGGAACGGCGCGTAGCAGGGTCAGGTACAGGTCGAGAACCCGCTCCATGGCCTGATCGTCCAGCGCCAGCCTTTGCGTCGACAGTAACGCCACGGCAACCAGGTTCATAGGGTTGACGGCAGCGGCTTCGTTCAGGTGCTGGGCCACACGCTCACCCAGGCGGTGCGTGGTCTCGCTCAGCCATTCGGGGCGAAATTGCGGGTCCAGTTGCTGTTCGCGCCAGTCCGGTTGCTCGCCATCGAGGAACTCGGCCAGTTTGATGGGCGCACCGAAGTTCACCGAGACCTGGCCGAAGCGCTTTTTCAGCGCGCCAATGACTTTGAAGATATCGAAGATCGACTCTTTCTTCTTGGTTGCCCCGCGCAGCTCGCCCAGGTAGGTGCGGCCCTCCAGAACACGCTCGTAGCCGATGTACACCGGAATGAAGACGATGGGCATCCGCGAGTTGCGCAGGAAGCTGCGCAGGGTGATGGCGAGCATGCCGGTTTTCGGTTGCAGCATGCGCCCGGTGCGCGAACGGCCGCCTTCGACAAAGTATTCGACCGGAAAGCCCTTGATGAACAGCGTGTGCAGGTACTCGGTGAACACCGCCGTATACAGCGGGTTGCCCTTGAACGTGCGGCGCATGAAAAATGCCCCGCCACGTCGCAGCAGGCTGCCGACCACCGGCATATTCAGGTTGATGCCGGCGGCGATGTGCGGCGGCGTGAGGCCGTTGCGAAACAGCAGGTAAGACAGCAGCAGATAATCGATATGGCTGCGGTGGCAAGGTACATAAATGACCTCATGTCCCGGCGCCACTTCCTGAACGCCTTCGATGTGGCTGACCTTGATGCCATCGTAGATCTTGTTCCAGAACCAGCTGAGGACCACTTCCATGAAGCGGATCACCGAATAGGTGTAGTCCGAGGCGATCTCGTTGCCGTAGCTCAGTGCCCGTTCCCGCGCCTTTTCCTGGGTGATGTGTTCACGCTCGGCCTCTTCGATGATCGCCTGCTTGACCAGTGGCTCATCCAGCAGACCCTTGACCACCGTGCGCCGGTGCGAAACGTCCGGGCCGATCACGGCGCTTTTCAGGTTGCGAAAATGCACGCGCAGCAGACGTTGAGTCATGCGCAGCGTCAGTTCGTAACCCTTGTTTTCACCCACCAGTTCGCGCATGTGAATCGGCGCAGAAAACTGCACGCGGGTCTTGCGGCCCAGAATCAGGATGCTGACCAGACGGCGTAAGCGACCGGTCACCGCCCAGCTGTCGGCAAACAGAAGCTTCCAGGCACTGGACTCGCGGTCAGGTGACTGGCCCCAGAACACGCTGACCGGGATGATCTGCGCGTCTTCGCCGGGGTTCTGGCTGATGGCTGCAACCACACGCTCCAGCGTCGGGGGCGCACCGCGCTTGTCCTGGCGACCGAGCCAGTCAGGGGAGGGGGTCAGGTAAAAGAATGCGGCGGGCTCAATCAGGTTGCCGACCGCCACCGACAGCACCGGACGAGGCAGACCGGCCTTGCGGCATTCTGTGTCGATCACTGCCAGATCGCTGATCGACGGCGATTGCAGCGCATAGAACACCGGGCGACTGCGGTCCAGATTCAGCGTGAAAGACGATTGATTGATGGTTTCCGAGCGAACCCAGAGATACAACAACCGGCGCAGGGTGCCGAACACAAGACGACGGAATGGAGAACGGGTCATACGGCTTCTGCTGAGTGAGGGGCGGGCGATTGCCCTGGATGGGCGCCAGTGTGACGTATCCCGCAGCGATCGGCAAAAGCGCCGTATGCCGGCTGAACGGATCAAGTCTGAATGACCGCGTACCGAGCCGGGTTCACCTCACGACGGCACGCATCGGCAACGTCGCAGCGAAAAATCCTACGAGGTTCGCCAGGTTATCTCTTCTTCGCCGTCGGCACTCACGCGTATCCAGCGATCGGCAGTCTCGTCGCTTTCTTCTTCAACCCAGGTGCCCGGGGCGCAACGTACTTCAACGTTCAAGGCCTTGAATGCAGCGCGGGCGCAGGCGATGTCGTCTTCCCACGGGGTCTGGTCGCTGTCCAGATGCAGGCTGTTCCATTTGCCGACCGCTTTGGGCAGCCAGGTGACGGCCACAGTGCCCGCTGTGCATTTCCAGGTCTGGCCTTTCTGCTTCCATTCGCTGCAGGAGCCCAGCGCGTCGCCGAGCCATTGGGCGATTGCCTTGTGATCGACGTCTTCGTCTTTCAGGTAAATCTCGATATCGGGTTGGCGCATGGGGGCCTCTGTTGAATGCTTATTGCAGCACGAAATAATCGTAGCGCATGGAAACGGTGACCTTGAAAGGTCCTGGTTGCTCGATGACCGCTGCCCGACGTTCGGCGCTGGCGCGCCAGCCGTGCGGTGTCATGGCCAGCAGATCGGCGCGGGACTGGCCGTCGATCAGCTTCAGCGTGTAGCGCAGGGTTTCGCTGTGTTGCAGCTGCATGCCTTGCGGCACCAGCGACAGGTGCTTGTCATCGGCATAATCGCGCACTTCATCATAGAGCCGCTGACGCAGCTCCATCAGATGCTCATTGGTCGGGCCGACCCGCATCAGTCCGCCGCCTGGGGTCAGCAGGCGTT
Organism: Pseudomonas sp. BS3767; assembly: GCF_900099665.1. Taxonomy (NCBI): domain Bacteria; kingdom Pseudomonadati; phylum Pseudomonadota; class Gammaproteobacteria; order Pseudomonadales; family Pseudomonadaceae; genus Pseudomonas; species Pseudomonas sp. BS3767. The sequence continues at coordinate 588,890 of NZ_FNCX01000003.1, forward strand.
TGGCTTCCTGCCAGTCCAGCGGGCTGAACACGCTGGCCAGAAACTGGCAACTGGCATCCGGAAGTGGCACACGCGCCATGCTGGCGACCATCCAGGTCAGCGTCGGGTCACGACGGCAGGCGCGCTTGACCGCTTCACGGGAGATGTCCAGCGCATAGCCATCGGCATGAGGCAAGGCTTCGGCAATCTGCGCGGTGTAATACCCTTCGCCACAGCCGATGTCCAACCAATGCGCGGGGGATCGCTCGGCGGCCAGTTCAGCCAGACGCCGGGCTACCGGAGCGTAGTGCCCGGCGTTGAGAAAGTCGCGTCGCGCCTCGACCATGGCCTGATTGTCGCCAGGGTCGCGGCTGTTCTTGTGCTGCACCGGCAACAGGTTCAGATAACCCTGACGGGCGCGGTCGAAGCGATGATTGGCCGGGCACGCAACGCCGTTGTCGGCAGTGCTGAGCGGCGCTGAGCAGATCGGGCAGGTCAGCATCAGGCGAGCAACTTGACCAGGGTCTGGTAGTAGATCTCGGTCAGCACATCCAGATCGCTGGCCAGAATACGTTCGTTGACCTGGTGGATCGTCGCGTTGACCGGCCCCAGCTCGACCACCTGGGTACCGAGTGTGGCAATGAAGCGACCATCGGAGGTTCCGCCGCTGGTCGAGGCTTTGGTGTCACGGCCCGTGACGCTTTTGATGCTTGAGAACACGGCGTCCAGCAACGCGCCCGGCTCGGTCAGGAATGGCAGGCCGGACAATGCCCAGTCCACGTGCCAGTCCAGTTCATGCTTGTCGAGGATGTCGGCAACGCGCTGCTGCAAGCCTTCGACGGTCGATTCGGTGGAAAAGCGGAAGTTGAAGACCGCCACCAGATCGCCCGGGATGACGTTGGTGGCGCCGGTGCCAGCGTTCAGGTTGGAGATCTGGAAGCTGGTCGGCGGGAAGAAATCGTTGCCATGGTCCCAGTGCTCGGCGGCCAGTTCGGCCAGGGCCGGCGCGGCCAGATGAATCGGGTTCTTCGCCAGATGCGGGTAAGCCACATGGCCTTGCTTGCCGCGCACCGTCAGCGTGGCCCCCAGCGAACCGCGTCGACCGTTCTTGACCACGTCGCCGACCAGTGTGGTGCTCGAAGGCTCACCGACGATGCACCAGTCCAGACGCTCGTTACGGGCCGCGAGGCGCTCTACGACAGCCTTGGTGCCGTGATGCGCCGGGCCTTCTTCGTCGCTGGTGATCAGAAATGCCACCGAGCCCTTATGATCAGGATGATCGGCGACAAAGCGCTCGGCCGCCACCAGCATGGCCGCCAGACTGCCTTTCATGTCTGCCGCGCCGCGCCCGCAGAGCATGCCGTGCTCGTCGATCAACGCATCGAACGGATCGTTCTGCCAGTTCTGTACCGGACCGGTCGGAACCACGTCGGTATGACCGGCGAAACACAGCACCGGGCCGTCGGTGGTGCCGTGGGTGGCCCAGAAGTTGTCGACGTCTTCGATACGCATTGGCTCCAGCTTGAAGCCGGCATCGCCCAGGCGCTGCATCATCACGGTCTGGCAATCGGCATCGACCGGCGTCACTGAAGGACGGCGGATCAGATCGCAGGCGAGTTGGAGGGTGGGCGAGAGGTCGGCTGGGGCCGTCATGTACAGAACTCCGGTAGCAAGACTTTGGGCGCGAAAAGGCAGATATCTTAAAGCAAAACGACGACCTGAGGCCGTCGTTTATCGTGCGCTGTGAATAGGTCAGGTTGTGGATGGGGCGGGGCGGGTTGCGCGAGCGGACAGGATTGCCATGGTAATGGCTGCCAGATAAGGGAGTGATTGTGCGAACAGCATGGTTATCCAGAAACCGGAATTCGTATCGATGGATGCCCTGCCTGTGAGCAAAAGCACAATCGCGATCCAGGAGATCGCCAAGGTAGACAGTTCTTCCCTTACATCGAGCAGGTTTTGTCCGATCCGGTTTGCAGAGGTATGTTTGGGCGTTCTGTAGAAAGGCATTGCCGAGGTGAAAAGCCCCGCCAGGATAAAGCGCCATGCCGGCCAGTATCGCCGCCAGTGCCTCTTTGGTATGTGTGCTGACCAACTGCCGGTAGAGCACAATCATCTTTAACGAGCGCAGGGCAAACATCAGTATCAACGACGTGGAAAATATCCATGGCAGCGGCCCGAAAGTCTCGGGCTTAAGGATCATTGCCATCGACCAGGCCAACGCAGCCAGCGTTAACAGATAATTCATGCCTTCTGCCACCCACGGCATCCACCCCGCGATGAAATGGTAGCGTTGCATCGCGCTCAGGGACGCGCAGTTTCCTGCAATCAGGCTTCCGGCGTGCCGCTTGACGATCTGCATAGCTCCATATGCCCAGCGATATCGTTGTTTCTTGAAGTCCATGAACGTATCGGGAGTCAGCCCTTTGCCATAGCTGATAGCGGCGTAACCCGTGGAGAAACCACTTTCCAGCATACGCAGGCCAAGTTCGGCGTCTTCGCATATGCACCACTCCGCCCAGCCCAGTCGGTCCAGTGCTGATCGGCGGATCAGTGTCATGGTGCCGTGCTGGATAATTGCATCGTGATCGTTACGGATCACCATGCCGATGTTAAAAAAACCTTGGTACTCGGCCTGACAGCAATACTTGAACAGGCTTTCGTGACCGTCGCGATAATCCTGCGGCGATTGAATGACTGCAACCTTCGGGTCCGTGAAGTGGGGCACCATATGTTTGAGCCACTGTCGATGGACGCAGTAATCAGCGTCGATGACTGCCACTACTTCTGCGTCTTCAGCGGTATGTCTCAGGAGATAGTTAAGTGCACCCGCTTTGAATCCGGGAAGTGGACTGACATGAAAAAACTGGAACCGAGGGCCGAGCTGCTGACAGTATCGCTCGATAGGCTTCCAGATGGCCGGGTCCTGAGTATTGTTGTCGATGACCAGCACCTCGAAGTCCGGGTAGTCCAGCTTTTGCAACGAGTCGAGGGTCCGTTTCACCATATCCGGAGGTTCGTTGCAGCACGGAACATGCAGGGAAACTTTCGGGGCGGGACCAACAGGACGATGGACGGGGCGGAAAGACCGTGGGGTGTCCGGTCCCCAGCAGGCTTCGAGGAATTCGTGCGTTTCGATACCCACGTAAGTCAGCACGCTGGCAGCCCAGATAAAGGCGACAGGCAGCGCGAGCCAAGCGGGCAGTGGCTGTGAGTAGTGCATGCCGAACCCTGACAATACGCAATAAGCCAGCACGATTATCAAGGCGCCTGTAGGCCACGACTCCGGTTTAAGGCGGGTGATAAGCCTGAGTATTTCCGAGAGCATGTTGACCGGCATTTTTACCGGGCCGTTGATGTGCAGTTTTAATCTGCGCTTTGCATCGAACAAACCCCAATTAGGCCCGGGCAGACCTTCTTCAGTCTTCCAGTGCTGATCGAAGGCTTCTATCACGAAATAGTCATGGTCGTGCTGATCCAGTAATGGAATCTGGTTGCGCAGGTATATCGAGTGCTCTGCGTCAGAGGTCGTCATCCGCCTCTTGGCGATGGCCTTGCTCGGCCAGCCAATCTCGGAAAGTATGAGGGGGGTGTCGGGGAATCTCGTTCTCAGTTCGTTCGCGTGTGCCAGAGTGATCGCGGTCGCGTCCAGCGCTGAAACGCTTTCCCAGAAAGGCAAAATATGGGCGGCAATGAAGTCGACATGCCTGACGAGTTCCGGCGTCTCGTACCATTGTGTCCATATCTCGGAGGTCGAAACAGGCACATTGACGGCGCGTCGTGCGGTCTGCAGATAGAGAATAAGCAGGTCGATGGGAACGTCATCACGAAACAGGACTTCATTTCCCAAGACCAGGCGTTGCACGCTGGAGTAACGGTTGGCGAGTTCGATCCCTGCATTTATTTCCTCGATATTGTGCGTTTCGTCCTCTGTTATCCACACGCCAAGCGTGACATTCATACCCAGTGCTTCGGCGAGTTCGGGGATATGCATCAATGTCCCTTCCACCGAGTAAGTTCTTATATTCCGTGTAATGCTTCGAAGTCGCAGCAGGTCTTCTCTTATCTGATCACGCGTCGGAAAAATCTGTTTGTAGGGGCTTTGGCCCGGTCGAAAAGGGGCGTAGGCCACGCCAGAGATCATTGCAGGCCAGTTGGGCGGATAGTTGAACCTGGTTTTGAACAGGTTTTTCAGCCACGTGCCTGCCTTATTTGAATATTCATCCATGTCTGCAATGTGCTCCATGCTTGTTGCGCCGGTGCCGCGAGTTCCCTTCGCGTTGATTAACCTTAGTCGTCCTCGTTCATTGCCGTTTGCAATGCTTAGACTCTTTTCCTCGGGCTTTTCAAAAAACGGTATGGCGTTTAAGCAGTCAGCGTTGATCGCGTTCTGAGATCATTATTTTTTACTTCCCTTGAGTCTCTGGGGCAGCTCGTCAACGGACAACGACCTCGCCTGCCGGGAACAAGTCAGGTGTCTTGCCGTCGACAAACCCCTATAATGCGCGCCGGTTTTTGAGGTATTGATCATGAGCGCAGAAGATCCACGGTTCGCGGGTATCGCCCGTCTATATGGCATCGAGGGGTTGGCACGCCTGCGCGCGGCTCATGTGGCGGTGGTGGGTATCGGCGGTGTGGGCTCCTGGGCGGCGGAAGCGATGGCGCGCAGTGGCGTGGGCGAGATTTCGCTGTTCGACATGGACGATGTCTGTGTCAGTAACAGCAACCGCCAGTTGCATGCGCTGAGCGGTACGGTCGGCCAGCCGAAAGTCGAGGTGATGGCTGAGCGTATCCGCGCGATCAACCCCGATTGCATTGTCCACGCCGTGGCTGATTTCGTGACCCGCGACACCATGGCCGAGTGCATTACCCCTGACATGGACTTCGTGATCGACTGTATCGACAGCGTCAATGCCAAGGCTGCGCTGATTTCCTGGTGCAAACGACGCAAGATTCAGATGGTCACCACCGGCGGGGCGGGTGGGCAGATCGATCCGACCCTGATTCAGATCGCCGACCTGAACCGCACCTTCAATGACCCGCTGGCCTCCAAGGTGCGCTCGACCCTGCGTCGGGATTATGGTTTTTCACGCACGCCGAACCGTCACTACAGCGTGCCTTGCGTGTTTTCCAGCGAGCAACTGCGCTACCCCAAGCCGGATGGCAGCATTTGTCTGGAAAAGAAATTCGTCGGCGAGGGCGTAAAGCTCGATTGCGCCGGTGGTTTCGGTGCCGTGATGATGGTGACCGCGACCTTTGGCATGGTTGCCGCCACCCGTGCAGTGGACAAGTTGGTGGCGGGCACGCGACGGCCTTCGGAGCGGGTCAAGCCAGCGGCTGCAACGCCCGATCAGGCTTGAGTCAGATGGCGCATCTTCTGCAGTACGGCATTCAGGCCGTTGCTGCGCGAGGGTGAGAGTTGGCGGGCGAGTCCCAATCGATTGAACCAGTCAGGTAAATCCACGGCTGCCAGTTCTCGTTCCGACAGGCCGTTGACACGCGCCAGCAGCAGCGCTACCAGACCGCGAATCAGTCGAGCGTCGCTCGCAGCTCGAAACAGCCAGGCGTCGTCGCTGACTTCGCCGGTCAGCCAGACCTTGCTTTCACAACCGTGCACCAGATTGTCGTCGGTCCTTTCTTCGTCACTCAACGGCGCCAGTTGATCGCCCCATTGCATCAGCAGGCGCGCGCGCTGTTCCCAGCCTTGTTGCCGGGAAAAACTGTCGAGCGCAGTTTGCGCCAATGCGGGCAGGCTCATCGAAGCAGCTCCAGTGCCTGATCCAGTGCGCTGAAGAACTGCAGCAGATCGTCCGAATCGTTGTACAGCGCCAGTGACACCCGAATTGCGCCGGGCAGGCCAAGGGTCTTGAACAGCGGCATCGCGCAGTGATGACCGGCGCGTACGGCTATGCCCTGTTCGGTCAGCAGGTGGGCCACATCGGCATTGTGAATACCGTCGACGACGAAGCTGACCAGTGCCAGATCCGGCGAGCCCAGGACCTGAATGCCGTCCCGCTGCTGCAGGCCCTCGAGCAGGCGACGGTGCAGTCTGGCTTCATGTTCTGCAACCGCCTGATGGTCGAGACTGTCCAGATAACCCAGCGTAGCGCCCAGACCGATCACGCTGGCGATGGGCGGGGTGCCGGCTTCGAAACCCAGGGGTGCCGGACGAAATTTCGCGTGCTGATAATCGGCCGTCAGCACCATCTCGCCGCCGAACTGCCAATGCGCGAGGCTGGGCAGCGCCTCGTTGCGTCCGTAAAGCACGCCGAGTCCTTCCGGGCCGTACAGTTTGTGGCTGGAAAACACATAAAAATCGCAACCCAGCGCCTGCACATCGTGGCGTCCGTGCACCACGCCTTGTGAGCCGTCCACGACGGTGAGTGCGCCTTGGGTCTTGGCCAGTGCGATGAGGCGGGCCAAGGGTTGCCAGGTGCCGAGCACGTTTGAGAGCTGGGTGACTGCGAGCAGGCGTGTGCGCGGTCCGATCAGGTTGGCTGCCGCATCGCAGTCGATCACGCCATCAATGTCCAGCGGCAGAATTACCAGTTTCAGGCCGCGTCGCTGAGCCAGTTGCTGCCATGGCAGCAGATTGGCGTGATGTTCCAGCGCGCTGATGGCGATTTCGTCGCCCGCAGCGAATTCATGTTCCAGCCCGTAGGCCAGCAGGTTCAGCGCAGACGTTGCGCCGTGGGTGAAGATGATCTGGCCGTGTTCACCGGCATTCAGCCAGTGGGCGACCTTGCCACGGCTGGCCTCGAACGCCTGGGTGGCGTGCGCGCCGGGCAGATGCTGGGCACGATGCACGTTGGCGGCACCGTTGGTGTAGTAATGAGTCAGGGCGTCGATCAGCGCCTGAGGCTTCTGCGTCGTGGCGGCATTGTCCAGATAGGTCTGGCCTTGCCGTTGCAGAGCGGCGAGTGCGGGGAAGTCGCTGCGCCAGGGAGAGAAGAGGGGCATTGTTCGTCCAGCGTGTGGAGGCGGGTTCAACGCCATCGGCCTCGAACCCGCACACAGCATCAGTTATGAGCGTGCAGTGCTTCGTTCAGCTCGATGGCCGACTTGTGGGTTTTGCATTCCACTGCGCCGGTCTGAGAGTTGCGACGGAACAGCAGGTCTGTCTGACCTGCCAGCTCACGGGCCTTGACGATCTTGACCAGCTCATTGTTTTCGTCGAGCAGCGCGACCTTGGTACCTGCGGTCACATACAGACCCGACTCCACGGTGTTGCGATCACCCAACGGGATGCCGATGCCGGCGTTGGCGCCAATCAGACAGCCTTCACCGACCTTGATGACGATGTTGCCGCCACCGGACAGCGTACCCATGGTCGAGCAGCCGCCGCCCAGATCCGAACCCTTGCCGACGAATACGCCGGCGGAAACGCGGCCTTCGATCATGCCCGGGCCTTCGGTGCCGCCATTGAAGTTGACGAAGCCTTCGTGCATGACGGTCGTGCCTTCGCCGATATAGGCGCCCAGACGCACGCGAGCGCTGTCAGCGATACGAACGCCGCTCGGCACAACGTAATCGGTCATTTTCGGGAATTTGTCGACCGAGAATACTTCCAGCAGCTCGCCCTTGAGGCGTGCTTCGAGTTGACGCTCGGCCAGTTCGACCAGGTCAACCGCGCCCTGGCTGGTCCAGGCCACGTTTGGCAGCAGAGGAAAGATGCCTGCCAGGTTCAGACCGTGCGGCTTGACCAGGCGGTGCGACAGCAGATGCAGCTTGAGGTACGCCTCGGGAGTCGACGTCAGTGTGGCGTCTTCAGCCAGCAGAGTCGCGACCAGCGGCTTCTGGCTTTCGGCCAGGCGAGTCAGCAGTGCGGCTTGAGTCGTGTCCACGGATTTGACCGCTTCGGCCAGCTTGTAGGCCAGATCGACATTGAAGGTGATTGCCTGGTTGCCGCCGGTGTAACCCAGAACCGGTGCGATGGCCGCGACCAGTTCCGCAGAAGGATTGATCAGAGGCTGAGCATAAAATACTTCAAGCCATGCGCCTTGACGATTTTGGGTGCCGACGCCGAAGGCCAGGCTGAACAGGGTGGTGGACATGTAAATACCTCGTGGCTTTATCAAGGGGCTTTCAGTAGCGCTCTGGCTTACTGTAAAGCCGCTGCATACAGGTCAGGCTTGAAGCCGATCAGGGTTTTATTGCCCAGATCAAGCACTGGACGCTTAATCATGGACGGCTGCGCGAGCATCAGTTCTATGGCTTTCGCCTGGTCGAGATCGGCCTTTTGTCCGTCTTCGAGCTTGCGAAAGGTCGTGCCTGCGCGGTTCAGCACAACCTGCCATCCGTGTTCATTGCACCACTGCTCGAGGTGCTCGCGGTCGATGCCCTGGGTCTTGTAGTCGTGAAATTCGTAGCTCGCCGAATGCTCGTCGAGCCAGGTACGGGCCTTTTTCATCGTGTCGCAGGCTTTGATGCCAAACAGAGTGTAAGTCATTGTTTAAGGTGGGGTGGCTGATCTTGCTCGATACTCCCCACGTCCTCTCCTCGCAATTTAGCCGGCTATTATGCCACGTCATTCCGTTCAGTGTTGTGACAGCGCCAGTACGGAGACTGAACGGAAACTAGATAATAAGGCTAACCATCATTAAGAAAACTTCACCCGCTCACGCTTGAGTCGCTGGCTGCTGCGGGCAATTATTACCCGTCATTTGAAGTTTGGGTGCGTTATGTCTGAGCAAGAGAAGAAGCGTCAGGAAGCGCTTGTCCGGCAGCGTTATTACAGGGAGCGTCAACGTGCCGAGGGATTCAAGCAAAGTACCCTCTGGATTCACGGTGAAGCCGAAGCCCAGGGCCGGCTGGCTGCTCGTGAAGGAAAGCCGTTGCTGCCCATGCAGTCTCATGATCCTGTCAGTTGGGCGGTCGGCTGGGTAGCTGAAAAGCTGCGAACCCGAGAATAGTCAGCACTTTTCTCAGGCGGTCACGCCACACGTGCGAAACGTATGGCGCACTGTTGATTGCAGCAGGATCAGCACCTGTTCGAACGCTGTCCTGTCAGGGCGTTTCGAATTTCGAGTTGCTCCGGTCCGCGTAGATGGCGCTCATCACGGCGATATCATTGCTGCTGAGCGTCTTGCCCACATTGATGATCTCGAAATCGCCGAGGGTCAGGCCGTTGGGGATATCGAAATGCATGACCGAATCACGATCGTAAGCCGAATGGTGGAAATCGGCGGCCTCGTACCTGTCGAAGAAATTGGTATTGATCTCTTCGTCACTCAACCCGGTTTGCGAAAGCAGTGAGCGCACCAGTGGTTCGTTCCAGGGGATGTTTGCCTGCGGATGTTGATGCTCGTGAACCGCGCCCAATGCGTGTCCGAATTCATGCAGAACGATACGCGTCAGGTCCGGCATTGGTTTCAGGTCCGCCGCGTACAGTTCTTTGACGTTGAACTCCATGGTCGATTCATCAGGCTCGGCCAGCAGGGTATCGGTGCCTATGGCGCTCCAGTTCAGATGTTCATTGAAGCCAATTCGGATATCGCTCGCTCCGTCCGTCACGAACTCGAATTTCAGGTTTATGTGCGGCAGCCATTTGCTTGCCGCTTCCACGATGGGGGCTGTGAGGGTGGCTGGAGGATTCTTAAGGAAAAGAACTTTAAGGGTTCGCCCGCGAGCCCAGTATTTGCTGAACGAAACCAGCAGGCGCGCCTGCTGCCTTGGCTGGCCGGTGTCGTCGGTTTCCGAGTCGTAAGCAGGATTGATAGCCGCGTTGGCGGGATTTTCGTGAATCGCTGCTTCATACGAAGCCTGGTGATTTCCAGCGCTGCGCATGCAGCAGGATGCGGGCAGTTTTACGCCTTTGGGAGCAGTGGATGCGGGCATGGGATTGGCCTTCATGGTGATTCGCTCCGTGTCCGGAAGCATGAAAAATGAAGGTTGAGAGTACGTTCACGCAGCGGGCGGGAGGTGGTAACTAATTACCCCGCCGCACATTGCATGCGGCGGGGTGATTTTTTTGGGTTTGGCTTTTACTTGCTCAGGAAGGCGCGGATACGTTCGGCCGCTTCGATGCATTCCGCCAACGGTGCCACGAGTGCCAGACGCACCCGGCCTGCGCCAGGGTTGACGCCGTCCACTTCGCGGGAAAGGTACGAGCCCGGTACTGCGGTGACGTGCTGATCGACGAACAGATCGCGGCAAAATGCAGCGTCATCGGTACCAACATTCGGCCACAGGTAAAAGCCGCCGTCCGGGTGCTGAACGTCGAGCACCGGGCTCAGGATGTCGAGCACCGCAGCGAACTTCTCGCGGTACAGATCACGGTTGGCGCGTACGTGCTCCTCATCATTCCAGGCCGCGATGCTGGCCAGTTGAGTCTGAACCGGCATGGCGCAGCCGTGGTAGGTCCGATACAGCAGGAAGGCCTTGAGGATCTCCGCGTCACCCGCCACAAAACCGGAGCGCAGGCCCGGCAGATTGGAGCGCTTGGACAGGCTGTGGAAGACCACGCAGCGTTTGAAATCCTTGCGGCCCAGCTCGACGCAGGCGCTGAGCAGGCCCGGCGGCGGGGTTTGTTCGTCGAAGTACAGCTCGCTGTAGCACTCGTCCGCAGCAATGACAAAGTCATGTTCGTCAGCCAGGGCAATGAGCTTTTTCAGGGTTTCAACCGGAATCAGTGCGCCGGTCGGGTTGCCCGGCGAGCACAGAAAGAGGATCTGGCAACGCTTCCAGATATCCGGGCTGACGGCATCGAAATCGGGATTGAAACCGTTCTCGCTCAGGCATGGCAGGTAGTGCGGCTGGGCTCCGGCCAGAAAAGCGGCGCCTTCATAGATCTGGTAAAACGGATTCGGGCTGATCACCAGGCCGTCATCACTGCGATTGACCACGGTCTGGGTGAAGGCGAACAGCGCTTCGCGCGTGCCATTGACCGGTAGTACATTGCGCGCCGGATCGATCCAGCCCTGTGGCACATCGAACCGACGGCTGCACCAGCCGGCAATGGCTTCGCGCAGTGCCGGAATACCCAGCGTGGTCGGGTAAACCGCCATCTGATCAAGGTTGTCGGCCAGCGCCTTGGCAACGAAATCGGGGGAGCGGTGCTTCGGTTCGCCAATCGACAGCGCTACCGGACGCTTTTCCGGATTGGGCGTTACGCCGGCCAGCAAAGCGCGCAGCTTCTCGAATGGGTAAGGCTGAAGCAGTTGCATGGCGTTATTCATGGAACGTGTTCCTCAATGAGCTGCGTTGAGTCGATTCGTATGACCGAGTATTCATATGCTGATCCGTAAATCGCCGCCTGGCTCTGAGTTGACGCTCAGTTGCTTGACGATTGCATCCTGCAACTGGCGGCACAATTGTGGATCGGACAGTGGGTGATTGTTGGCGTCGGTGATGAAGAACACGTCTTCCACACGTTCGCCCAGCGTCGCAATTTTGGCGTTTTGCAGGGACAGGTCGAATTCCAGGAAGATTTTGCCGATGCGCGCCAGCAGGCCGGGGCGATCCGGTGCCAGCAACTCGAGTACGGTCACCGGACGCTGGGCGTCGTTGTGAATGGTGACTTGCGGTGCGAAAGCAAAGTGCTTGAGCTGCCGTGGCACGCGGCGCTTGATGATTGTCGGGTAATCATCCGGGTTGCGCAGGGCCTCGGTCAGGCCTTCGCGGATATCCTGAATCCGCTCCGGATTGTTGCCGATCGAACCGCCTTCATGGTCGAGAACGATGTAGGTGTCGAGTGTGAATTTGCTGCTGGACGTAATAATACGCGCGTCATGAATGTTCAGGTTCAGCTGGTCCATCGCCGCCACGGTCACCGCGAAGAAATCATGCTGATCCGGGGCGTAAATGAAGATCTGTGTACCGCCCTCGAATTCACGCTGTGTGGTCTCCTTGATCAGCACCAGCGGACCGCCGTCGGCCGGTTGCTGCAGAATTGCATCGCTATGCCAGGCCACATCGCCTGCGGTGTGACGCAGGAAGTAATCGTCGCCCAGCGCTGACCAGAGCTGCTCGACGTCATCCGGATCGGTGCCGTTGCGTACCAGAATATCCAGCGCGGCAGTCTGTGTGCGACGAATCTGTTCTTCGCGGTCGACCGGATTTTCCAGGCCGCGGCGCAAGGCTCGCTTGGTCTCGGTGTACAGCTGGCGCAGCAGGCTGGCACGCCACGAGTTCCAGAGCGTCGGATTGGTCGCATTGATGTCGGCGACGGTCAGCACATACAGGTAATCCAGATGCACTTCATCGCCCACGAACTGGGCAAAGTCGTGGATGACCTGCGGGTCGGAAAGGTCCTTGCGCTGGGCGGTGGTCGACATCACCAGGTGGTTGCTCACCAGCCAGACGATGAGCCGGGTGTCCCACGCAGGCAGATGATGGCGCGTGCCGAACGCCTGTGCGTCGATTGCGCCCAGCTCCGAGTGATCACCGCCACGACCCTTGCCGATGTCGTGATAAAGCCCGGCCAGGTAGATCAACTCCGGCTTGGGCAGACGGCCCATGATCTTGCTGGCCAGCGGAAATTTCTCGGACACTTCGGTGTATTGCAGCTTGCGCAGGTGTTTGATCAGATTCAGCGTGTGCGCATCGACGGTATAGATGTGAAACAGGTCATGCTGCATCTGGCCGACGATATGGCCGAACTCGGGCAGGTACAGGCCGAGAATGCCGTAGCGGTTCATCCGGCGCAGGTTGCGATGAATGCCGATTTCGCACTTGAACAGCTCGATGAACAGGCTGGTGTTGCGAATATCATTGCGGAAGTCATCGTTGATCAGGTGACGATGTTCACGCAGCAAACGAATGGTATCGGCACGCACACCCTTTATTTCCGGATGCTGGGCCATGAGCACGAAGATTTCGATCATGGCAAACGGGGTGCGCTTGAAGACGTTCGGGTGGGTAGCTTCTATATAGCCGTCGTGCAACTGAAAGCGTGAATTGATCGGCTGTGCCGTACCGCTGTCGTCGGAAAGAATCACTTCTTCGAAATGCTGGATGATCAGATCGCTGAGTTCGGCGATGCTCATGACCACTCGGTAGTACTTCTGCATGAAGCGCTCTATGGCCAGCTTGGCATCGTTGTCTTCATAGCCCAGCAAGCCGGCGATGCGTACCTGATAATCGAACAGAAGCCGGTCCTCGGAGCGTCCGGCCAGCATGTGCAGCGCGTAACGCACCTTCCACAAAAACTCCTGAGAGGAGGCGAGCAGGGCGTTTTCGCTGCCCAGCAGGAAGCCTTCGCCTGCCAGCGCATGCAGGTTCAGCGTGCCGTACTGGCGTCGCGCTACCCAGAGGATGGTCTGAATATCGCGCAGGCCGCCTGGAGAACCCTTGACGTTGGGTTCCAGGTTGTATTCGGTGTCGTTGTACTTGTGGTGACGTTTTTTCTGTTCCGCGTGCTTGGCGAGGAAGAACTCCTTGCTCGGCCACATGTGCTCGGTGCTGGTGACTTCCAGCATGCGCTGGCGCAGATGCTCGGGGCCGGCGATGGTGCGGCTTTCCATCAGATTGGTGATCACGGTCAGGTCGGCGCGGCCTTCCTGTGCGCATTCGTTGACCGAGCGTACGCTCTGTCCGACTTCCAGGCCGATGTCCCACAGCAGCGTCAGAAACCGCTCGATGGGTTCGCGGAAAACTTCGTGGTCGTCGCTGTCCAGCAGGATCAGCAGATCGATGTCCGAGTACGGGTGCAGCTCGCCGCGGCCATAGCCACCCACTGCCAGGAGCGCGATGTCGGCGTCTTCACTCCATTCGAACTGATCCCAGGCCTTTTGCAGGATGTTATCGACAAACCATGCCCGGTCCTCGATCAGTCGTCGAATGTCACGGCCCGACCGGAAGCGCTCATCAAGGACGTCTCTCGCTTTGCGGATGGCCTTCTTGAACGCAGCGATGGGGCTGGCTTTCAAGGCCAGTTCGGCCTGGAACTGGCCACGATCGAACAAGTCTGGATCTACTTGCGGCATTGAGCAGTATTCCTCGTGTCGGGCTGTGCAAGTGACGGGCCTGGGTTCAGCGGGGCAGACTCGGGTCAGGGAGCCTTTTGGGCAATGGTGTCGTCGCTGCGCAAGGTGAAGATTTCGTAACCGTCGGCGGTCACCAGCAGCGTGTGTTCCCATTGCGCCGAGAGCTTGCGGTCCTTGGTGATCGCCGTCCAGCCATCGCCGAGGATCTTGGTTTCAGGGCGCCCCTGGTTGATCATCGGCTCGATGGTGAAGGTCATGCCTTCCTGCAGTTCGATACCGGTTCCGGCCTCGCCAAAGTGCATGACCTGCGGCTCTTCATGAAACACCTTGCCGATGCCATGACCACAGAACTCGCGAACCACGGAGAAACCGTTCTTTTCAGCGTGTTTCTGGATGACGGCGCCGATGTCCCCCAGGCGCGTGCCGGGCTTGACGATTTCGATGGCCTTGTACAGGCACTCCTGAGTCACCTTCGACAGGCGCTCGGCCCATACCGGAACGGTGCCGACATGGAACATCCTGCTGGTGTCGCCATGGTAGCCGTCCTTGATGACAGTGACGTCGATGTTCAGCGAGTCACCGTCCTTCAGCTTCTTGTCGCTCGGGATGCCGTGGCAGACCACCTGGTTGATCGAGGTGCAGATCGACTTGGGGAAGCCCTTGTAGTTCAGCGGGGCCGGGATCGCCTTCTGTTCGTTGACGATATAGTCGTGGCAGAGGCGGTCCAGCTCTTCGGTGGTCACACCGGGCTTGACGTGCGGCGCTATCATTTCCAGAACATCGGCGGCCAGGCGACCGGCGATGCGCATCTTTTCGATGTCTTCCGGGGTTTTGAGGGTGATGGTCATACGAATTCTCTCGGCGTGGCAGGCACGCGGTTGGTGCGCAAAGGCGCAATTCTATCAGACCGCCGGTGCCGGGTAATCATCGCTTCCTTCTATAGGCTGTCCATGAAGCTGCAAAGTCACCGCAAAACAAGCACTTGATGGGAGTTCCGTTCTCTTCCCTTTTATGATATAAAATGCGCCGCTTTCCAAGGTCCGTCCTTGAAGCACAAACCCACACACGTGTCGACACGATGACCTGGGTGCCCTTGGCAGATGCCATTGGTTGGTCATTGGGATACGTGGAGGCCTAACCCGACTTATCAAGGAACTATTTATGTCCCAAGTCAATATGCGCGATATGCTGAAGGCTGGTTGCCACTTCGGCCACCAGACCCGTTACTGGAATCCGAAAATGGGTAAGTACATTTTCGGCGCGCGTAACAAGATTCACATCATCAACCTTGAAAAAACCCTGCCTATGTTCAACGAAGCTCTGACTTTCGTTGAGCGCCTGGCTTCGGGCAAAAACAAGATTCTGTTCGTCGGCACCAAGCGTTCCGCTGGCAAGATCGTTGCTGAAGAAGCAGCACGTTGCGGTTCGCCGTACGTCGACCATCGCTGGTTGGGCGGCATGCTGACCAACTTCAAGACCATCCGTCAGTCGATCAAACGTCTGCGTGAGCTGGAAGTACAGGCTGAAGACGGTACTTTTGCCAAGCTGACCAAGAAAGAAGCCCTGATGCGTACCCGTGATCTGGAAAAACTGGATCGCAGCCTGGGTGGTATCAAGGACATGGGCGGTCTGCCGGACGCTCTGTTCGTCATCGACGTTGATCACGAGCGCATCGCGATCACCGAAGCCAACAAGCTGGGCATCCCGGTTATCGGCGTCGTCGATACCAACAGCAGCCCTGAAGGCGTCGACTACATCATCCCGGGCAACGATGACGCAATCCGCGCCATCCAGCTGTACATGGGTTCGATGGCTGATGCTGTTATCCGTGGTCGTAACAATGTTGCTGGCGGCACCGACGTTTTCGTCGAAGAAGCTCCAGCTGCAGCTGCTGTAGAAGGCTGAGTACAAACGCCTGGCGTTTACTCAGTACGCGAAAAGGGGGCTTAGCCCCCTTTTTGCCACCTAGGAAATGATTTGTCGGTCTGTAACCATGACCTCGCTGTCATGTGTTGCTGCCACCCTGATTTTTCAAGAATTGCACGCCCGGCCTGTCGGGTGGAATGGTTGAAGACCTATCCAAGAGGATTTTGAAATGGCAGAGATTACTGCAGCGTTGGTCAAAGAACTGCGCGAGCGTACCGGCGAAGGCATGATGGATTGCAAAAAGGCCTTGACCAAGGCTGGCGGCGACATCGAAAAAGCAATCGACGATATGCGTGCTTCCGGCGCCATCAAGGCCGCCAAGAAAGCAGGTAACGTGGCTGCTGAAGGCGCTATCGCCATCAAGGACGACGGTAAAGCCGCTGTCATCATCGAAGTCAACTCGCAGACCGACTTCCTGGCACTGCAAGACGACTTCAAGGCTTTCGTTGCTGCAAGCGTCGAAAAAGCCTTCGCTGACAAGATGACTGATGCCGCTCCGTTGATCGAAGCTCAGGAAGCTGCACGCCTGGTACTGGTCGGCAAGGTTGGCGAAAACGTCAACATCCGTCGCCTGAAGCGTATCGAAGGTGATGTTGTAGGTACTTACCTGCACGGCAACAAGATCGGCGTAGTTGTTACCCTCAAGGGTGGCGACGTCGAGCTGGCCAAAGATATCGCCATGCACGTAGCGGCAAGCAACCCTGAGTTCCTGTTCCCTTCGGAAGTGTCTGCTGAAGCGATCGAGCGCGAGAAGAATGTCTTCCTGCAACTGAACGAAGACAAGATCAAAGGCAAGCCGGCTGACATCGTTGAGAAAATGGTTGGCGGTCGTATCACCAAGTTCCTGGCAGAAGCCAGCCTGGTCGAGCAAGCCTTCGTCAAGAACCCGGAAGTCAAGGTCGGTGATCTGGCCAAGAAAGCCGGCGCTGAAATCGTTTCCTTCACCTACTTCAAAGTAGGCGACGGCATCGAGAAACCAGTTGATAACTTCGCTGACGAAGTGGCTGCTCAACTGGCTGCCGCCAAGCAGTAAGACGGTTTTTCAACTGTCGCCCCAAAGAGGCTGCCCGCTCACGCGTGCGGCCTCTTTGTCGAAAGAGAAAGGGAAATTTTCCTTGGAGATTGTGCTCACAAGGCTGCATTCTCCCGACGCGCGCAAAGCGTCAAGCTAAAGTAAGCGCAGGCTTGAAATAGCCCGCACAGATTTTTTTCAGAAAACGCCGCAGGAGAGATTCGCAATGGCTCAGCAGGGCAGTGGTTATCAGGCTCGCTATAAACGCATTCTACTCAAGCTTAGCGGTGAGGCCCTCATGGGCTCGGAAGAGTTCGGCATCGATCCCAAGGTGCTGGATCGCATGGCGCTGGAAGTCGGCCAGCTGGTCGGTATCGGCGTTCAGGTCGGTCTGGTGATCGGCGGCGGCAACCTGTTTCGTGGCGCGGCCTTGAGTGCTGCGGGCATGGATCGGGTGACAGGCGATCACATGGGCATGCTGGCCACTGTGATGAACGCCCTGGCAATGCGCGATGCGCTGGAGCGCGCTAATATCACCGCCATCGTGATGTCGGCCATTTCCATGGTAGGCGTGACCGATCATTACGACCGCCGCAAGGCCATGCGCCATCTCAGCTCGAAGGAAGTGGTGATTTTTGCTGCCGGCACTGGTAATCCGTTCTTTACGACCGACTCGGCTGCCTGCCTGCGAGCGATCGAGATCGACGCCGATGTAGTGCTCAAGGCCACCAAGGTGGACGGTGTCTACACTGCAGATCCGTTCAAGGACCCGAATGCCGAGAAGTTCGATCATCTGACCTACGATGAAGTGCTGGATCGCAAGCTGGGTGTGATGGATCTGACCGCAATCTGCCTGTGTCGCGATCACAAGATGCCATTGCGCGTCTTCAACATGAACAAGCCGGGTGCTCTTCTGAATATCGTCCATGGTGGCGCTGAAGGGACCCTGATCGAGGAAGCACAATAATGATCAACGAAATCAAGAAAGACGCTCAGACCCGCATGCAGAAGAGTCTGGAATCGCTGACCCATGCGTTCACCCGTATCCGTACCGGCAAAGCGCATCCGAGCATCCTCGGTGGTGTCATGGTTCCTTACTACGGTGCCGATACCCCGCTCAGCCAGGTGGCCAACGTCACCGTCAAGGACTCGCGTACCCTTCAGGTCGTAGCGTTCGAGCGCAACATGCTGGCCGCTGTCGACAAGGCCATCCAGAGCTCCGGTCTGGGTTTCAACCCGACCAACCTGGGTGAGTTGCTGCTGATCTCCATGCCGGCGCTGACCGAAGAAACCCGTAAGGGCTTCACCAAGCAGGCGCGTGATGCCGCAGAAGATGCCCGTGTGGCCGTCCGTAACATTCGCCGTGACGCCTTGAGCCAGTTGAAAGACCTGGTCAAGGAGAAGGAAATCAGCGAAGACGAAGAGCGTCGTGCGGCTGACGACATACAGAAGCTGACTGACAAGTTCGTGGCGGAAATCGAAGTTGCGGTCAAGCAGAAAGAAGCCGATCTGATGGCTGTTTAAGGTTTCGGACGCTTTCATGGAAAAGATAAAACCGGCCGTGACGCCTTCGGTGCCGCGCCATGTCGCGATTATCATGGATGGTAATAATCGCTGGGCCAAGAAGCGCCTGCTGCCAGGCGTTGCAGGCCACAAGGCGGGTGTCGATGCTGTGCGGGCCGTTATCGAGGTCTGCGCTGAAGCCCGGGTCGAAGTGCTGACACTGTTCGCGTTTTCCAGTGAAAACTGGCAGCGCCCGGCCGAAGAGGTGGGTGCGCTGATGGAGCTGTTTTTCACGGCGTTGCGCCGTGAAACCAAGCGCCTGAACGAAAACGAGATCAGCCTGCGTATCATCGGCGACCGCTCGCGCTTTCACCCTGAACTTCAGGCGGCCATGCGCGAGGCGGAAGTGCGCACCTCCGGCAACAGCCGCTTCGTGCTGCAGATCGCTGCCAACTACGGTGGGCAGTGGGACATCGCGCAGGCCGCCCAGCGGCTGGCGCGTGAGGTTCAGGCCGGACATCTGCAGCCGGAGGACATTACTCCCCAGTTGTTGCAGACCTGTCTGGCCACCGGCGACCTGCCGTTGCCGGATCTGTGCATCCGCACCGGCGGTGAGCACCGCATCAGCAACTTCCTGCTTTGGCAGCTGGCCTACGCCGAGCTGTACTTCTCCGACCTGTTCTGGCCGGACTTCAAACACGATGCCATGCGCGCTGCGCTGGCAGATTTCGCTTCTCGCCAACGTCGCTTCGGTAAAACCAGCGAACAGGTAGAAGCTGGAGCCCGGGCTTAATGCTGAAACAACGGATCATCACGGCACTCATTCTGCTGCCGATCGCCTTGTGCGGGTTTTTCCTGCTGACCGGCATGTACTTCGCCCTGTTTATCGGGGTGGTCGTGGTTTTGGGTGCCTGGGAATGGGCACGACTCGCAGGTTTTGCCGCACAGTCGATGCGTATCGGCTATGCGGCTGTGGTCGCTGTTCTGCTTTTTCTCATGTACCTGCTGCCGGGGCTGGAGCCCTGGGTGCTGGTTGCCGCAGTCATCTGGTGGGGCGTTGCGACCTTTCTGGTCCTTACCTATCCGGACTCGAGCAGTCACTGGGCAAGTGCAGCGTGCAAGCTGGTCATCGGTCTTCTGATTCTGCTGCCTGCATGGCAGGGTCTGGTTCTGATCAAGCAATGGCCGCTGGGTAACTGGCTGATTCTGTCGGTAATGGTGCTGGTCTGGGCCGCCGACATTGGTGCTTATTTCTCCGGCAAGGCTTTTGGCAAGCGCAAGCTTGCGCCCAAGGTGAGCCCTGGCAAGAGCTGGGAGGGCGTATATGGCGGTCTGGTGGTCAGTCTGGGCATCACGGCAGCAGTGGGCTTTTCCCGCGACTGGACGGTTGCGCAGTTCATTGCGGCGCTCTTCGGCGCAGCGGTGATCGTATTCATCTCGGTGATTGGCGACCTGACCGAAAGCATGTTCAAGCGCCAGTCCGGGGTCAAGGACAGCAGCAATCTGTTGCCTGGCCACGGCGGGGTGCTGGACCGTATCGACAGCCTCACGGCGGCCATCCCGGTATTTGCTGTTCTGCTCTGGGCCGCTGACTGGGGTGTCATGTGAGTGGGCCGCAACAAATTACCATTCTGGGTGCAACCGGTTCCATCGGACTGAGCACTCTGGATGTCGTTGCCCGTCATCCAACGCTTTATCAAGTGTTCGCGCTCACCGGCTTCAGCCGTCTGAACGAACTGCTGGCCTTGTGCATCAGGCACACGCCGCAATACGCCGTAGTGCCTGATCAGGTGGTCGCCCGCAAACTGCAGGATGACCTGGCGGCTGCCGGGCTCGATACCCGGGTGCTGGTCGGCGAGGGCGGTTTGTGCGAAGTGGCCGCTGACCCACGGGTCGATGCGGTCATGGCCGCCATTGTCGGGGCTGCCGGCTTGCGTCCGACGCTGGCTGCGGTGGAAGCGGGCAAGAAGGTATTGCTGGCCAACAAGGAAGCGCTGGTCATGTCCGGCGCCCTGTTCATGCAGGCTGTTCGGCAAAATGGCGCTGTGCTTTTGCCCATCGACAGCGAGCACAATGCGATCTTCCAGTGCCTGCCCGGCGACTTCGCCCGCGGGCTGGGTGCCGTCGGTGTCCGGCGGATCATGCTGACTGCCTCGGGCGGACCGTTCCGCGAAACGCCGCTGGAGCAGTTGCAGAATGTTACTCCAGAGCAGGCCTGTGCCCATCCGGTCTGGTCGATGGGGCGCAAGATCTCCGTCGATTCGGCAACCATGATGAACAAGGGGCTCGAGCTGATCGAAGCCTGCTGGCTGTTCGATGCGCGTCCGGATCAGGTCGAGGTGGTCATTCACCCGCAAAGCGTGATCCACTCGCTGGTCGACTATGTCGATGGCTCGGTGCTGGCTCAGTTGGGAAATCCCGACATGCGTACCCCCATTGCCAATGCACTGGCATGGCCTGCGCGTGTAGACTCTGGCGTTGCGCCACTGGATCTGTTTCGTATCGGCCAGCTTGATTTTCAGGCGCCGGACGAGGAACGATTCCCTTGTCTGCGGCTGGCCCGACAGGCGGCGGAGGCTGGGGGCAGTGCACCTGCCATGCTCAACGCGGCCAATGAAGTGGCCGTTGCGGCATTCCTCGAAGGGCGTATCCGCTACCTGGAAATCGCCGGTATTATCGAGGAGGTTCTCGATCACGATCCTGTCACCGCGGTCGAAGGGCTGGATGCGGTGTTCGCAGCTGACGCGAAGGCGCGTTTGCTGGCAGGCCAATGGCTTGAGAGGCACGGGCGATAGCGACCTGAAAACCCGTCAGGATGTGAGTGAAAGGGTTGATGTGGTGCGTCAACGGCGGGCCTGAAGGCCTGCAATGATTAACACACTGGCCGACCAGTCGGTACCCGGAGAAGACTGATGAGCGCTTTATACATGATTCTCGGCACCCTGATTGCGCTGGGCGTGCTGGTGACCTTCCACGAATTCGGCCACTTCTGGGTGGCGCGTCGTTGTGGCGTCAAAGTGCTGCGTTTTTCAGTAGGCTTCGGCACGCCTCTGCTGCGCTGGCATGACCGTCAGGGCACAGAATACGTGGTGGCTGCCATCCCTCTGGGCGGCTATGTGAAAATGCTCGACGAGCGCGAGGGTAATGTTCCGCCCGAGCTCGCTGACCAATCGTTCAATCGCAAGACAGTAGGGCAGCGCATCGCCATCGTGATCGCCGGCCCGACAGCCAACTTCCTTCTCGCCATCGCATTTTTCTGGGTGCTGGCGATGATGGGCAGTGAGCAGGTGCGTCCGGTTATCGGCGCAGTGGAGGCCGGAAGTATCGCCCAGCAGGCTGGCCTGACGGCTGGACAGGAAATCGTAGCTGTCGATGGCGAGCCTACTTCTGGTTGGGCTGGGGTCAACCTGCAACTGGTCCGTCGTCTGGGTGAAAGCGGTACTATCGCTTTGAAGGTCAGGGATCAGGGTTCTACGGTCGACACCTCCCGTGAGCTGGTACTCAATGACTGGCTGAGGGGCGCAGAAGAGCCTGATCCTATCAAGTCGCTGGGTATTCGTCCGTGGCGTCCCGCGCTGTTGCCGGTGCTGGCAGAAATCGATCCGAAAGGTCCCGCGCAGAGCGCGGGGCTTAAAACAGGTGATCGTTTGGTTTCGATGGACGGTCAGCCGCTCAATGAGTGGCAACAGGTTGTCGATCGGGTACGCGAGCGTCCTGAGGCGAAGATTTCGCTGCGCATCGAGCGCGACGGCGTGCAAATGGACGTGCCGGTGACTCTCGCGGCCAAGGGCGAGGGCAAGGCTGCCGCGGGTTACCTCGGTGCTGGTGTGAAAGCTGTCGATTGGCCACCGGAAATGCTGCGCGAGGTCAGTTACGGGCCTTTCGCGGCGATGGCCGAGGGTGTGAAGCGCACCTGGAACATGAGTGTGCTGACCTTGGACTCGCTGAAGAAAATGTTGTTCGGCGAGCTCTCGGTAAAAAACTTGAGTGGACCGATAACCATTGCTAAAGTGGCGGGCGCTTCGGCCCAGTCGGGCATCGGAGATTTTCTGAACTTCCTCGCTTATCTGAGTATTAGCCTGGGTGTTCTGAATCTGCTGCCCATTCCCGTCCTGGACGGGGGGCATTTGCTGTTTTATCTGATCGAGTGGGCGCGTGGTCGTCCCCTTTCGGAAAAGGTTCAAGGTTGGGGGGCGCAGATCGGTATCAGTCTGGTAGTGGGCGTAATGTTGCTCGCGCTGGTCAACGATCTGGGCCGACTGTAAAGCGTTGCCGAGTTGCGAATCTGCCGCATTTTGCGGCAGTTTGTTTATTGCCAGTTGGAATAAGAAAGGACTTCATGAAACGTCTGCTGCTAACTGCGGTTCTTTCCGCACTGATGATCGCTGAAGTTCACGCCGAGTCCTTCACCATCTCCGATATCCGTGTCAACGGCCTGCAGCGGGTATCCGCCGGCAGTGTCTTTGGTGCATTGCCGCTGAACGTAGGCGAGCAGGCGGACGATGGTCGTTTGGTCGATGCTACCCGTTCGCTGTTTAAAACCGGTTTCTTTCAAGATATCCAGCTGGGTCGCGACGGCAACGTGCTCGTCATCAATGTCGTCGAGCGCCCTTCGGTTGCGAGTATCGAAATCGAGGGTAACAAGGCCATTTCCACCGAGGACCTGATGAAGGGGCTGAAACAGTCCGGTCTGGCCGAAGGTGAGATTTTCCAGCGTGCAACCCTCGAAGGTGTGCGTAACGAGCTGCAACGTCAATACGTTGCCCAGGGCCGTTACTCTGCCGAGGTTGACGCCGAGGTCGTTCCTCAGCCGCGCAACCGCGTAGGCCTGAAGATCAACATCAATGAAGGCACCGTAGCCTCCATTCAACACATCAACGTGGTGGGCAACACGGTCTTCTCCGATGAAGACCTGACCGACCTGTTCGAGCTCAAGACCAGCAACTGGCTGTCGTTCTTCAAGAATGATGACAAGTACGCCCGTGAAAAGCTGTCGGGTGACCTTGAGCGTCTGCGTTCGTACTACCTCGATCGCGGCTATATCAACATGGATATCGCCTCGACCCAGGTGTCTATCACGCCTGACAAGAAGAACGTGTACATCACGGTCAACATCAACGAAGGCGAGAAGTACAGCGTCAAGTCGGTCAAGCTGAGCGGTGACCTCAAGGTCCCTGAAGACCAGGTCAAATCCCTGTTGCTGGTGCAGCCGGGCCAGGTCTTCTCGCGCAAGGTCATGACCACGACGTCCGAACTGATCACCCGTCGTCTGGGTAACGAAGGCTATACTTTCGCCAACGTCAACGGCGTGCCGACGCCGAACAACGAAGACCACACGGTCGATATCACCTTTGTCGTCGACCCGGGCAAGCGTGCCTACGTCAACCGTATCAACTATCGCGGCAACACCAAGTCGGAAGACGAAGTGCTGCGTCGCGAAATGCGTCAGATGGAAGGCGGCTGGGCATCGACCTACCTGATCGACCAGTCGAAAACCCGTCTGGATCGTCTGGGCTTCTTCAAGGAAGTCAACGTCGAAACGCCACCTGTTCCTGGCACCGACGATCAGGTCGATGTGAACTACGCCGTTGAAGAGCAGGCATCCGGTTCGATCACCGCCAGCGTCGGCTTCGCGCAAAGCGCCGGTCTGATCCTCGGTGGTTCGATCAGCCAGAACAACTTCCTGGGTACTGGTAACAAGGTCAGCATCGGTCTGACCCGCAGCGAATACCAGAGCCGTTACAACTTCAGCTACGTCGATCCGTACTACACGCCGGACGGTGTCAGCCTGGGTTACAGCGCGTTCTACCGCACCACCAACTACGATGACCTCGACGTTGATGTTGCAAGCTATGCGGTTGACAGCCTGGGTGCCGGTATCAACCTCGGCTACCCGATCAGCGAGACTTCGCGCCTGACCTACGGCCTGACCGTGCAGCAGGATGAGATCAAGACCGGCAAGTACACCGTTGACGAGATCTTCGACTTTGTCGAAAAAGAAGGCGACAAGTACCTGAACTTCAAGGGCTCGATTGGCTGGTCTGAATCGACTCTGAACAAAGGCGTGCTGGCGACCCGTGGTCACTCGCAAAGCCTGGTGTTCGAATCCACCTTGCCGGGCAGCGACCTGTCGTTCTTCAAGCTGGATTACCGTGCTCAGTACTTCCACCCGATCACCGATAACTACACCCTGCGTCTGCACACCGAGCTGGGTTACGGTGACGGCTACGGTTCGACCTCGGGTCTGCCGTTCTACGAGAACTACTACGCGGGCGGTTTCAACTCGGTACGCGGCTTCAAGGACAGCACTCTTGGTCCACGCAGTACGCCTAGTAATGGTTCCAAGCCAGGTACATTGGCGGACCCGGATCAGGATCCACTGCCGTTCGGCGGTAACGCCTTGGTTCAGGGTGGTGTAGAAGTCATGTTCCCGCTGCCATTCGTCAAGGATCAGCGCTCGCTGCGTACGTCTGTGTTCTGGGACGTGGGTAATGTCTTCGATACCAAGTGCGACTCGACCAGAACAAGCTCGTCAGGCAAGAAAGTCGAATGTAACGACATCGACCTTTCCGGCATGGCCAGCTCTGTGGGTATCGGCGTCACCTGGATCACCGCACTCGGCCCGCTGAGCTTCGCTCTGGCGATGCCGATCAAGAAGCCGGACGACGAAGCCGAAACGCAGGTTTTCCAATTCTCCCTGGGTCAGACCTTCTAAGCGTCTGATCTTTGATAACGCAACGAATTTTGTAGGAGTTGTATTGTGCGTAAGTTGACTCAACTGGTAATGCTGGCAACCGTACTGGTCGCAAGCCCTGCATTCGCCGACATGAAAATTGCGGTACTGAACTATCAGATGGCCTTGCTGGAATCTGACGCTGCGAAGAAATACGCTGTCGATGCCGAGAAAAAATTCGGTCCGCAACTGACCAAGCTGAAAAGTCTGGAAAGCAGCGCCAAGGGTATCCAGGATCGTCTGGTCAGCGGTGGCGACAAGATGGCTCAGCCTGAGCGCGAGCGTCTGGAGCTTGAATTCAAGCAAAAGGCCCGCGACTTCCAGTTCCAGTCCAAGGAACTGAACGAAGCCAAGGCAGTTGCTGACCGTGAAATGCTCAAGCAGTTGAAGCCGAAGCTGGATCAGGCTGTAGAAGAAGTCATCAAGAAAGGTGGTTTCGACCTGGTTTTCGAGCGCGGTGCGGTGATCGACGTCAAGCCTCAGTATGACGTGACTCGTCAGGTCATCGAGCGCATGAACCAGCTGAAGTAACCATGAGCATAACCATCAAACTCGGTCAGTTGGCCGAGTTCCTTGGTGCCACGTTACGTGGCGACAAGGACAAGGACATCACCGGGCTGGCCTCTTTAGAAGAGGCTGGCCCTGGTCAAATCAGTTTTCTGGCAAAATCCAAATACCGTCAATTCCTGGTCGATGCCCAGGCTGCTGCCGTGCTGCTCAAGCCCGCAGATGCCGACAGCTACACCGGAGATGCGCTATTGGTCCCGGATCCTTATCTGGCTTATGCCCGTATTTCGCATTTTTTCGATCCCAAGCCCAAAAGCAGCGCAGGCGTTCATCCGACGGCCTTGATTGCCGAGGATGCACTGGTTGATCCTGCCGCCAGCATTGGCGCTTTTGCCGTCATCGAGAGCGGTGCGCGCATTGCGGCAGGTGTCACCATCGGTGCGCACTGCTTCATCGGCGCTCGCTGCGAGATCGGTGAAGGCGGCTGGCTGGCACCCCGTGTGACGCTTTATCACGATGTGCGCATCGGCAAGCGTGTGGTCATTCAGTCGGGTGCTGTGCTGGGCGGTGAAGGTTTCGGCTTTGCCAATGAAAAGGGTGTCTGGCAGAAAATCGCACAAATCGGCGGCGTCACCGTGGGTGATGACGTCGAGATCGGTGTTAATACGGCGATCGATCGTGGTGCACTGGCTGACACACGCATTGGCAATGGCGTGAAACTGGATAACCAGATTCAGATTGCTCACAACGTTCAGATTGGCGACCACACGGCGATGGCCGCGTGTGTCGGCATTTCCGGAAGCACTAAAATCGGCAAGCATTGCATGCTTGCTGGTGGTGTTGGTCTGGTGGGGCATATCGAGATTTGTGATGGTGTTTTCATCACCGGCATGACGATGGTGACGCATTCCATTACCGAGCCGGGTTCCTACTCGTCCGGTACGGCCATGCAGCCGGCCGGCGAGTGGCGCAAGAGTGCAGCTCGTCTGCGCAAAATCGATGATATGGCGCGACGTCTGCAAAAGCTTGAAAAGGCCATAGAGACGGTGACCTGCGCTGATAATCGCTCATCTGATGGCTGATACCTTTTTAATATCAAGCGTGCTCAGTCGATAAACTGCCTCCTTGATGTAGAGGGGTGCTGCGCAGTCGCGACGCACTCCTAATCTTTACTACAGGCTTCCCCTCGAAATGATGGACATCAAAGAAATTCGCGAATACCTGCCTCATCGTTACCCGTTCCTGCTGGTGGATCGCGTGACCGAGCTGGATATCGAGAACAAGAACATTCGCGCCTACAAGAATGTCAGCGTCAATGAGCCTTTCTTCAACGGTCACTTTCCCGAGCATCCCATCATGCCCGGCGTGCTGATCATCGAAGCGATGGCGCAGGCTGCCGGTATTCTTGCGTTCAAGATGCTCGACTCCAAGCCTTCCGACGGCACGCTCTATTATTTCGTGGGCTCGGACAAACTGCGTTTCCGTCAGCCGGTCCTGCCGGGCGACCAACTGGTTCTCGAGGCGAAGTTCCTGAGCAGCAAACGTCAGATCTGGAAGTTCGAATGCAAGGCTACCGTTGATGGCAAGGCAGTCTGCTCTGCTGAAATCATCTGTGCGGAACGCAAACTATGAGTTTGATTGACCCTCGCGCAATCATCGATCCGACGGCCGTTCTGGCCGACAATGTTGAGGTCGGCCCTTGGTCGATCATCGGACCCGGTGTGGAAATTGGCGAGGGTACAGTTGTCGGTCCTCACGTTGTCCTCAAGGGGCCAACCAGAATCGGCAAGCACAACCGTATCTACCAGTTTTCATCGGTGGGTGAAGACACGCCTGATCTGAAATACAAGGGCGAGGAAACCCGCCTTGTCATCGGCGATCACAACGTTATCCGCGAAGGCGTGACCATTCACCGCGGGACCGTTCAGGACCGTGCCGAAACCACGCTGGGCGATCACAACCTGATTATGGCCTATGCCCATATCGGGCACGACAGCGTGATCGGCAACCACGTGATTCTGGTCAACAACACCGCCCTGGCAGGCCATGTTCACGTGGATGACTGGGCTATCCTGTCGGGCTTTACTCTGGTCCATCAGTTCTGCCATATCGGTGCGCACAGCTTCTCCGGCATGGGCACTGCGATCGGCAAGGATGTACCTGCGTTCGTCACGGTGTTTGGCAATCCGGCCGAGGCGCGCAGCATGAACTTCGAGGGCATGCGTCGTCGGGGTTTCTCCGAAGAAGCCATTCATGCGCTGCGCAGAGCCTACAAGACGGTTTATCGCCAGGGGCTGACCATCGGCCAGGCGCTGGCCGATCTGGCAGAGCCTGCGGCGCAGTTTCCTGAAGTGGCCATATTTCTTCAGTCCATTCAGACGTCGACTCGCGGCATCATTCGCTAATCATGACCAGTCCACTCTGTATCGCTCTGGTCGCGGGTGAAGCATCCGGCGATATCCTCGGATCCGGTTTGATGCGTGCCCTCAAGGTGCGCCATCCCGATATCCGCTTCATTGGTGTCGGTGGTCCGTTGATGGAAGCCGAAGGCATGCAGTCCTTCTTCCCGATGGAGCGCCTGTCGGTGATGGGGCTGGTTGAAGTGCTCGGGCGACTGCGCGAGCTGCTGGCCCGGCGCAAGCTGCTGGTCCAGACCCTGATCACTGAAAAGCCGGACGTCTTCATCGGCATCGACGCCCCTGATTTCACGCTCAATATCGAACTTCAGCTGCGTCGCGCCGGCATCAAGACCGTGCACTACGTCAGCCCCTCAGTCTGGGCCTGGCGCCAGAAGCGTGTGCTGAAGATTCGTGAAGGCTGTGATCTGATGCTGACCCTGTTGCCGTTCGAGGCGCGTTTCTACGAAGAGCAGGGCGTACCGGTGCGCTTCGTCGGGCATCCGCTGGCAGACACCATCCCCCTGGAGTCCGATCGTGCAGGTGCTCGCGCTGGCCTGGGATTCGCGCAGGATACGCCGGTTGTGGCATTGATGCCGGGCAGCCGGGGCGGTGAAGTGGGGCGTCTGGGCGCATTGTTTTTCGACACGGCCGAACTGTTGCTTGCCCGGCGCCCGGGCCTGCGCCTCGTACTGCCGTGCGCCAGCCCGCAGCGGCGGGCTCAGGTGGAACAGTTGCTGCAGGGTCGTGATTTGCCCGTCACGCTGCTCGACGGCCAGTCGCACGTTGCTCTGGCCGCCTGCGATGCGGTACTGATCGCCTCCGGCACGGCGACCCTGGAAGCGCTGCTTTACAAGCGTCCCATGGTGGTTGCCTACCGCCTGGCGCCGCTGACCTTCTGGATACTCAAGCGAATGGTCAAGAGCCCTTATGTGTCGCTGCCGAACCTGCTGGCCCAGCGTCTGCTGGTGCCTGAACTGCTGCAGGACGACGCTACGCCAGAAGCCCTGGCGCGTACGCTGCTGCCATTGATCGAAGACGGTCGCGAGCAAACCGCCGGTTTTGACGCTATTCACCGGGTTCTGCGCCGCGATGCGTCCAATCAGGCCGCCGATGCGGTATTGAGCCTGCTCGGACGGTCGCCTTCACTGTGAGGTCGCCCATGATGCAAACAGGTCTGGATTTTACCCTCGTCGAGGACCTGGTGGCGGGTGTCGATGAAGTGGGTCGCGGTCCGCTGTGCGGTGCAGTGGTAACCGCCGCCGTCATTCTCGATCCGGCCAGGCCCATTCGCGGTCTCAATGACTCGAAGAAACTGACCGAAGCCAGGCGCGAAAAGCTCTACGTCGAAATTCAGGAGAAAGCCCTGTGCTGGTTCATCGCCAGGGCTGAAGTCGAAGAGATCGACCAGTTGAATATCCTGCACGCCACGATGCTGGCCATGCAGCGCGCCGTCGAAGGGTTGAGTATCACGCCCAGACTGGCGCTTATCGACGGCAACCGCTGCCCGCAGTTGTCGGTGCCTTCGGCGCCGGTGGTAAAGGGTGACTCCAAGGTACCCGCCATCGCCGCCGCATCGATTCTCGCCAAGGTAAGCCGGGACCGGGAAATGGCGGCGTTTGAACTCATCTATCCGGGTTATGGCATCGGTGGGCACAAGGGTTATCCTACGCCGGTGCATCTGGAAGCACTGGCCCGGCTTGGGCCTACGCCCATTCATCGGCGTTCTTTCGCTCCGGTGCGTGCAGCCCATGAAGCGCGCGCCACGCTAATGCTCGGCGGCTCGCTTCCGTTGTCAGCCGGTTTGCTGCAGGACTGACGTTTCACTCCGGGCCAGCTACAATCCTGCCCTTCGTTTTTTGTATTTTCGCGTTTTATAGGATCACCATGCCGGCTTCTTTCGTTCATCTACGCCTGCACACCGAATATTCTCTGGTTGACGGTCTGGTCCGGGTCAAGCCGTTGATCAAGGCGCTGACCGGCATGAACATGCCCGCCGTGGCGGTGACCGACCAGAACAACATGTGTTCGCTGGTCAAGTTCTACAAGGCCGCCCAGGGCTCCGGCATCAAGCCGATCTGTGGCGTCGACCTATGGCTGGCAGGCAGGGACGAAGATGCCGCGCTCAGCCGCATCAGCCTGCTGGCCATGAATGCCCAGGGCTACCGCAACCTGACCGAGCTGATTTCCCGAGGCTTTATCGAAGGCCAGCGCAACGGTCAGATCGTCATTCAGCGCCAGTGGGTCGCGCAGGCCAGCGAAGGCGTGATTGCGCTTTCCGCGGCCAAGGAAGGCGAGATCGGCATGGCCTTGCTCGGCGGCAATCCGGGGGAGGCCGACGAACTGTTGCGCGAGTGGCTGGAAGTCTTTCCTGACCGCTTCTACATCGAAGTACAGCGTACCAACCGCGCCAATGACGAAGAACACCTGCACGCTGCGGTGGCCCTGGCCGAGCGTCACGGCGCGCCGTTGGTGGCGACCAATGATGTGCGCTTCATCAAACAGGCCGATTTCGAAGCCCACGAAACCCGCGTATGCATCGGTGAAGGCCGTGCGCTGGACGACCCGCGTCGCTCGCACAATTACAGCGATCAGCAATACCTGAAAAGCCCGGAAGAAATGGCCGAGCTGTTCAGCGACCTGCCGGAAGCGCTGGAAAACACCGTCGAGATTGCCAAACGCTGCAATATCGATGTCAAGCTGGGCACGCACTTCCTGCCCAACTTCCCGATTCCCGATGGCATGACCATCGATGAGTATTTCCGCAAGGTCTCCTTCGACGGTCTCGAAGAGCGTCTTGCAGTCCTGCTGCCCAAGGACACGACCGAAGATTACGAAGCCAGGCGTCAGGTGTATGTCGACCGGCTGAATTTCGAGCTGGATATCATTATCCAGATGGGCTTCCCCGGTTACTTTCTGATCGTGATGGACTTCATCCAGTGGGCCAAGAGCAACGGCGTACCGGTGGGGCCGGGTCGTGGTTCGGGGGCCGGATCGCTGGTTGCCTATGTGCAGAAGATCACCGACCTCGACCCGCTGGAATACGACCTGCTGTTCGAACGCTTCCTGAACCCGGAGCGGGTCTCCATGCCCGACTTCGACGTCGACTTCTGCATGGATGGTCGTGACCGGGTGATCGAGTATGTGGCCGAGAAGTACGGTCGCAACGCGGTGAGCCAGATCATCACCTTCGGTTCCATGGCCGCCAAGGCGGTGGTGCGTGACGTGGCGCGTGTGCAGGGCAAGTCTTACGGGCTGGCGGATCGTCTGTCGAAGATGATCCCGTTCGAAGTCGGCATGACCCTCGAAAAAGCCTACGAGCAGGAAGAGATTCTTCGCGATTTCCTCAAGGTGGATGAGGAAGCTGCGGAAATCTGGGAGATGGCGCTAAAGCTCGAAGGCATTGTGCGTAACGTCGGTAAGCACGCCGGTGGTGTGGTGATTGCCCCGACCAAGCTGACCGACTTCTCGCCGATCTATTGCGACGAGGCCGGTGACGGTCTGGTGACCCAGTTCGACAAGGACGATGTCGAGGCTGCGGGGCTGGTGAAGTTCGACTTCCTCGGTCTGCGTACCCTGACCATCATCGACTGGGCGCTCAAGACCATCAACCGCGACCGCGCCAAGGTCAACGAAGAACCGCTGGACATCGCGTTCATCCCGCTCGACGACATGCCGACCTATCAGTTGCTGCAGCGCGCCGAGACCACGGCGGTGTTCCAGCTCGAGTCGCGCGGCATGAAAGAGCTGATCAAAAAGCTCAAGCCAGACTGTCTGGAAGACTTGATCGCACTGGTGGCGTTGTTCCGCCCCGGCCCGCTGCAATCGGGCATGGTGGACGACTTCATCAACCGTAAGCACGGTCGCGCCGAGCTGTCCTATCCGCACGTCGATTACCAGTACGAAGGCCTCAAGCCGGTACTGGCACCGACCTACGGCATTATCCTGTATCAGGAACAGGTGATGCAGATCGCTCAGGTCATGGCCGGTTACACCCTTGGCGGTGCGGACATGCTGCGTCGCGCAATGGGCAAGAAAAAGCCCGAGGAAATGGCCAAGCAGCGCGGTGGTTTCATCGATGGCTGCAAGACCAATAACATCGACCCGGACCTGGCCGGTAACATCTTCGACCTGGTGGAAAAATTCGCCGGTTACGGTTTCAACAAGTCCCACTCCGCGGCCTACGGGCTGGTGTCGTACCAGACTGCCTGGTTGAAGACTCACTACCCGGCGCCGTTCATGGCGGCGGTGTTGTCGGCGGATATGCACAACACCGACAAGGTCGTGACCTTGATCGAAGAAGTGCGCACGATGAAGCTGCGCCTCGACGCGCCGGACGTGAACACCTCGGAGTTCAAGTTCACGGTGAGTGACGATGGCCGCATTCTTTATGGCCTTGGCGCGATCAAGGGCGTAGGCGAGGGGCCGGTCGAGGCGATTACCGATGCGCGCCAGAACGGGCCGTTCAAGGACTTGTTCGACTTCTGCGCCCGCGTCGACCTCAAGCGCGTCAACAAGCGAACGCTGGATGGCCTGATTCGCAGCGGTGCGCTGGATCGTCTCGGGCCGTACTTCGAACTCGAGCCCAAGGCTTATCAGGCCAATATCGATCGTAACCGTTCGGTGTTGCTTGCGGCGCTGGAAGAGGCCATTCAGGCTGCCGAGCAGACAGCGCGCAGTCGCGACAGTGGTCACTCGGACCTGTTCGGCGGCCTGTTCGTCGAAGCGGACGCCGATGTTTATGCGAATCATCGCAAGACCCGTGAGCTGAGCCTCAAGGATCGTCTGCGTGGTGAAAAGGAAACCCTGGGCCTGTACCTGACCGGGCACCCGATCGATGAATATGAAGGCGAGATCCGCCGTTTCGCCCGGCAACGGATCATCGATCTCAAGCCCGCAAGAGACACCCAGACGGTCGCAGGCCTGATCATTGCCCTGCGCGTCATGAAGAACAAGAAGGGCGACAAGATGGGGTTCATTACCCTGGACGATCGCTCGGCGCGCATCGAGGCGTCGCTGTTTGCCGAAGCGTTTCATTCGGCTCAGTCACTGTTGCAGACCGATGCTATGGTGGTGGTCGAGGGCGAAGTCAGTAATGATGACTTCTCCGGTGGGCTGCGCCTGCGGGCCAAGCGTGTCATGAGTATCGAGGATGCCCGCACCAATCTGGCCGAGAGCCTGCGTGTGACGGTGCGTGCCGAAGCGCTCAAGGGCGACCGGCTGCGCTGGCTGGGCGATCTGTGCAAGCGCCATCGCGGTGCCTGTCCGATCACGGTGGACTACACGGGGCAGGACGCCCGCGCATTGCTGCAATTGGGAGAAGCATGGCGGATTGATCCTGCGGACAGCTTGATTCAAGCTCTGCGTGACCAGTTCGGACGTGAGAACGTCTTTCTCCAGTATCGTTGAACGTCGCAGGCTCGACTTGCGCTCAACCCTGAATTTTAATTTCGACCTGAACGCGCCGGTTCCGAACAGGAACGGCGCAGACGGATCAACCGGCCGGCCTCTTGGCCGTCGACCCAAGACGGATGCCTATGAACCCGAATTTTCTTGATTTCGAACAGCCTATCGCTGACTTGCAGGCCAAAATCGAAGAACTGCGCTTGGTGGGTAATGACAACTCGCTGAACATCGGCGACGAGATCTCCCGGCTGCAAGACAAGAGCAAGACGCTCACCGAAAGCATCTTCGGCAACCTGACCAGCTGGCAGATCGCGCGCATGGCGCGCCATCCGCGTCGTCCCTACACGCTGGACTACATCGAAAACATCTTTACCGAGTTCGATGAGCTGCACGGTGATCGTCATTTCTCCGATGATGCGGCGATCGTCGGCGGTATTGCCCGTCTCGACAACCAGCCAGTCATGGTTATCGGTCATCAGAAAGGCCGGGAAGTGCGCGAGAAGGTTCGTCGCAACTTCGGCATGCCGCGCCCCGAAGGCTATCGCAAGGCCTGCCGCCTGATGGAAATGGCCGAGCGCTTCAAGATGCCGATCCTGACCTTTATCGATACGCCGGGCGCTTATCCTGGTATCGACGCGGAAGAGCGCAACCAGAGCGAGGCAATTGCCTGGAACCTGCGTGTCATGGCCCGTCTCAAGACCCCGATCATCGCTACTGTTATCGGTGAAGGCGGTTCCGGTGGTGCGCTGGCAATTGGCGTATGCGACCAGTTGAACATGCTGCAGTATTCGACCTACGCGGTAATCTCTCCGGAAGGCTGCGCGTCGATTCTGTGGAAAACCGCCGAGAAGGCACCGGATGCTGCCGAAGCCATGGGTATCACCGCTGACCGCCTGAAAGGCCTGGGTATCGTCGACAAGGTCATCGCCGAACCACTGGGTGGCGCGCATCGTGATCCGGTCGCCGCCGCTGCCTTGATTCGCGAAGAGTTGAGCAGTCAGCTGGCGATGCTCAAGGAGTTCGATAACGATGAGCTGCTGGCCCGCCGTTATGACCGCTTGATGAGCTACGGTCTGTAAGCTGCGTCGCCCGATTGCTTCCACGTCTTGCGGGCTTCTGCCCGGAAGGCGTGGGAGCGAACCTGTTCGCGAAAGGACTGGCTTGAGCACTGAAGCGTTTAGTGTGCGAACCCGCCAGACCGGTGAAAAACACCCATGACCACTCTCTCACGCGCCGGTCATGATCTTTCTGTCAGGCTTCTTCAAGTTCTGGCCCCCTGGCGCAATGCGCCTGTCTGGCATGTCGGTTTCTCCGGCGGCCTCGACTCAACCGTGCTTTTGCATCTTCTGGCTGAACTCGCCGGCCGCGAAACCCTGCCTGCGCTCAACGCAATCCATGTGCACCACGGTCTGCAGACCGCTGCCGATGCCTGGCCAGAGCATTGTCAGCAGGTCTGCAAGGCGCTCGGCGTGGCATTCGAGTCTGTTCGCGTTCAGGTCGAGCCTGCTGCAAGTCTCGAGCAGGCTGCCCGTCAGGCGCGTTACGGCGCCTTCACTGAGCGGCTGGGTGAGGGCGAGGTGCTGCTGACCGGGCAGCATCGCGATGATCAGGCCGAGACCCTGCTGTTCCGTCTGCTGCGCGGCGCAGGCGTTCGTGGTCTGGCTGCCATGCCCTATCAGCGAGTGCTGGGCCGTGGGCATCTACTGAGGCCGCTGCTGGATGTATCGCGTATGCAGCTGGAAGATTACGCGCGTCGACATGGACTGAACTGGATCGAAGATGCCAGCAATGACGATCAGCAGTTTTCGCGCAATTTTCTGCGCAATCAGGTACTGCCGTTGCTGACCTCCAGATGGCCGCAGGCAGCCGCCAGTCTGGCACGTACCGCACACCACCTCGGCGAAGCGCAGCAATTGCTCGATGAGCTTGCGCTGCAGGATATTGCCAATGCTCAGGCTGCTACGTCGTTTAGCTGGGTTGGCCTGCCGGTGTTGAGTCTCGGGCCGATTGCCGCTTTGTCCGCAGCCCGGCAGCGCAATGCAGTGCGTCATTGGCTTGCGCCACTGACGCGTCTGCCGGACACCGATCACTGGGCTGGCTGGGAGGCGTTGCGCGATGCGGCGCAGGACGCGGGTCCGCTGTGGCGGCTCGCCGATGGAACGTTGCACAGGGCGCAGGGCTGCATCTGGTGGGTGCCGGCTGCCTGGGAGCGGCTCTGTCATCAGGCAATGGACTGGACGGACCCTGGTGTGGCGCTGGACTTGCCCGGCAATGGCCGCGTGGTTCTGGAGGGCGAGGCGCCGTCGGGGTGTCTGCAAGTCCGCTATCGGCAGGGCGGTGAAGTGTTACGCCTGGACGGGCGTGGCAGCCGTGATCTCAAGCGCCTGCTCAACGAGCAGTCAGTACCGGCGTTTCTGCGCGGCAGATTGCCGCTGCTCTACCTCGATAACGTGCTGCTGGCCGTCGCCAACCTGCCTGGACTGGACGGTTCGCCCAATGAAAACTGGCGTTTGCGCTGGGTTGCGCCGACCGGCGACCAAAGTTTGAGCTGAAAGGCCCTTTCAGGTAGACTACGCTCCCTTCTTGATACAGCTTCTGTCGGTTCTTTTGAAACGACATGAGTTGCCGGTTACCAACCAGTATTTACTGGGTAATTCTTAAAATGTAGCGCACACCACACTGGCTTCGGCCGGTCGGTTTCAACGCAGCAGTTTCGGGAGTGCACCGTGAATTTTGTCGGTAATCGGGGGCTTCGGCCTTCCTTCGCTATCCCCGGCGGCTCTGACCGCTTTAACGCAGACTTCTAGGGTTTTTCATGACGCGCTACATCTTCGTCACGGGCGGTGTTGTTTCTTCATTGGGGAAAGGCATTGCCTCGGCTTCATTGGCGGCCATCCTGGAGGCGCGGGGACTCAAGGTCACCATGCTCAAACTGGATCCCTACATCAACGTGGACCCAGGCACCATGAGCCCGTTCCAGCACGGTGAGGTGTTCGTCACTCACGACGGCGCCGAGACCGACCTGGACCTTGGTCACTACGAGCGGTTCATCCGCACCACCATGACCCAGAACAACAACTTCACCACCGGCCGTGTGTACGAGCACGTCCTGCGCAAAGAGCGCCGTGGTGATTACCTGGGCGCGACCATTCAGGTCATCCCGCACATCACCGATGAAATCAAGCGCCGCATCATCAAGGGTGCAGGCGATGCCGACGTGGCGCTGGTCGAGATCGGCGGTACCGTAGGCGATATCGAGTCCCAACCGTTCCTTGAAGCCATCCGCCAGTTGCGTTTCGAAGTCGGCGCACGCCGCGCAATGCTGATGCACCTGACGCTGGTGCCGTACATCGCTACTGCCGGCGAGACCAAGACCAAGCCGACCCAGCATTCGGTGAAGGAACTGCGCTCCATCGGCCTGCAGCCTGATGTGCTGGTCTGCCGCTCCGATCACCCGATCGACGTTTCCTCGCGTCGCAAGATCGCTCAGTTCACCAACGTCGAAGAGCGTGCGGTCATCGCCCTCGAAGACGCGGACACCATCTACAAGATCCCGGGCATTCTGCATTCGCAAGGCCTGGACGATTTTGTGGTCGAGCGCTTCGGTCTGCAATGTGGTGGTGCCGACCTGTCCGAATGGGACAAGGTCGTCGACGCCAAGCTCAACCCGGAACACGAAGTGACCATCGCGATGGTCGGCAAGTACATGGAGCTGCTCGACGCCTACAAGTCGTTGATCGAAGCCATGAGCCACGCCGGTATCACCAATCGCACCAAGGTCAACCTGCGCTACATCGACTCTGAAGACATTGAAAACCAGGGCACCGGCCTGCTGGAAGGCGTGGACGCGATCCTGGTTCCGGGTGGCTTCGGTCTGCGCGGCGTCGAAGGCAAGATCACTGCCGTTCAGTTCGCCCGTGAGAACAAGGTTCCGTACCTCGGCATCTGCCTGGGCATGCAGGTCGCGGTCATCGAGTTCGCGCGTAACGTGCTGGGCTGGAAAGACGCCAACTCCACCGAGTTCGACCGTACCAGCGCACACGCTGTAGTGGGTCTGATCACCGAATGGGAAGACGCCACCGGTGCAGTCGAAACCCGTACCGAAAGCTCCGATCTGGGCGGCACCATGCGTCTGGGCGCACAAGAGTGCCAGCTTGAAGCCGGTTCGCTGGTCCACGATTGCTACACCAAGGACGTGATCGTCGAACGTCATCGTCATCGCTATGAAGTGAACAACAACCTGTTGCCGCAACTGATCGAGGCGGGCCTGAAGATCTCCGGCCGCTCGGGCGATGGCGCACTGGTTGAAGTGGTCGAAGCACCGGATCATCCATGGTTCGTCGCTTGCCAGTTCCACCCGGAATTCACCTCAACGCCCCGTGACGGTCATCCGCTGTTCAGCGGCTTCGTCAAGGCGGCATTGGCTCAACATCAGAAAAATTCCTGACAGGGACTGCAGACATGGCTCAGAAAATCATCCGCGTAGGTTCGATCGAGATCGCCAACGACAAGCCAATGGTGCTGTTCGGCGGCATGAACGTACTCGAATCCCGGGATATGGCCATGCAGGTCTGTGAAGAATACGTAAAGGTCACCGAAAAGCTCGGTATCCCTTACGTGTTCAAGGCCAGCTTCGACAAGGCCAACCGCTCTTCG
This sequence comes from Pseudomonas sp. BS3767, assembly GCF_900099665.1. NCBI lineage: Bacteria > Pseudomonadati > Pseudomonadota > Gammaproteobacteria > Pseudomonadales > Pseudomonadaceae > Pseudomonas > Pseudomonas sp. BS3767. The sequence continues at coordinate 626,933 of NZ_FNCX01000003.1, forward strand.
GTGAACTCCTACCGTGGGCCGGGCCTTGAAGAAGGCATGCGTATTTTCGAAGAGATCAAGCGCACCTTCAACGTGCCGCTGATCACCGATGTTCACGAGCCTCATCAGGCCGCCGTGGTGGCCGAAGTCTGCGACATCATTCAACTGCCGGCTTTCCTGTCGCGGCAGACCGATCTGGTCGTCGCGATGGCGAAAACCGGTGCAGTCATCAACATCAAGAAAGCCCAGTTCCTTGCACCCCAGGAAATGAAACACATCCTGACCAAGTGCGAAGAGGCGGGGAACGATCAGTTGATTCTCTGTGAGCGGGGCTCCAGCTTCGGTTACAACAATCTGGTCGTGGACATGCTTGGCTTTGGCATCATGAAGCAGTTCGAGTACCCGATCCTGTTCGACGTGACCCATGCCCTGCAGATGCCGGGCGGTCGTTCCGATTCTGCGGGCGGGCGCCGCGCCCAGGTGCTGGATCTTGCCAAGGCCGGTATCAGTCAGAATCTGGCCGGTCTGTTCCTTGAAGCCCATCCGGATCCTGACAACGCCAAATGCGACGGGCCATGTGCCCTGCGTCTGGACAAGCTCGAGCCGTTTCTGGCCCAACTCAAGTCCCTGGATGAACTTGTAAAGAGTTTTCCGATCGTAGAGACCGCTTGAACAGGGTTCTCCAGTAAAGTGCCGTTCCCCGTCATTCGTGACGGGGTTGTCGCATTCAGACCTGCCTTTTCCCGCGTCTGATTGCGAGCATTGTTTTCCCAGCTGCGTCGTTTTCGTCAATCTTGGAGTGTTTACAACAATGGCAAAAATCGTCGACATCAAAGGTCGTGAAGTTCTCGACTCCCGTGGCAATCCCACCGTGGAAGCAGATGTGCTCCTCGATAACGGCATCATCGGCAGCGCCTGCGCGCCGTCCGGTGCTTCAACCGGCTCGCGCGAAGCGCTGGAGCTGCGTGATGGCGACAAAAGCCGTTACATGGGCAAGGGCGTTCTGAAAGCTGTGGCCAACATCAATGGCCCTATCCGTGACCTGCTTCTGGGCAAGGATCCGGTCGACCAGAAGGCGCTGGATCACGCGATGATCGAGCTGGACGGCACCGAAAACAAGGCAAGCCTGGGCGCAAACGCCATCCTCGCGGTCTCCCTGGCAGCTGCCAAGGCGGCGGCACAGGATCAGGACCTGCCGCTGTACGCGCACATCGCCAACCTCAATGGCACCCCGGGCGTGTACTCCATGCCGGTGCCGATGATGAATATCATCAACGGTGGCGAGCATGCCGATAACAACATCGACATCCAGGAATTCATGATCCAGCCTGTCGGCGCCAAGTCCTTCGCTGAAGGCCTGCGCTGGGGCACCGAGATTTTCCATCACCTCAAGGCGGTCCTCAAGGCGCGTGGCCTGAACACCGCAGTGGGTGACGAAGGTGGCTTCGCGCCTAACCTGGCATCCAACAAGGAAGCGCTCGACGCTATCGCCGAGGCTGTTTCCAATGCGGGTTATACGCTGGGCACCGACGTGACCCTGGCGCTGGACTGCGCAGCGAGCGAGTTCTACAAGAACGGCAAGTACAAACTGAGCGAAGAGGGCGAATACAGCTCTGCCGAGTTCGCCGAATACCTTGCCGAGCTGACTCGCAAGCACCCGATCATTTCCATCGAAGACGGTCTGGACGAGTCCGACTGGGATGGCTGGAAAATCCTCACCGACAAGATCGGCGAGAAAACCCAGCTGGTAGGTGACGACCTGTTCGTGACCAACACCAAGATCCTCAAGGAAGGCATCGACAAGAAGATCGCCAACTCGATTCTGATCAAGTTCAACCAGATCGGTACGCTGACCGAAACCCTGGAAGCCATTCAGATGGCCAAGGCTGCCGGTTACACGGCGATCATCTCTCACCGTTCCGGCGAGACCGAAGATTCGACCATTGCCGACCTGGCTGTGGGCACCTCTGCCGGTCAGATCAAAACCGGTTCGCTGTGCCGCTCCGACCGCGTGTCCAAGTACAACCAATTGCTGCGCATCGAGGAGCAATTGGGCTCCAAGGCTGTGTATCGTGGTCGTGCCGAGTTTCGCGGCTGAGCCATAGATGGTAAAAAGACGCAGAGTGCTGCACGGATTCGAGTCCCCTGACTTGCCCGTGCAGCTCCGATGCTGACGCTCCGCGGTAATCTGGAGTGATTGAGCCTGGCTTATGTCAGGCTCAATGCCCTCAGTCGTTTGTTGTTCACGTTGGCTCTGCTGTCTTTTTTACTGGGTACCTGATATTTCAATGCGCAGTCCTAACTGGTTGTTCCTCGTCCTGCTCCTGTTGCTGGCTGGCTTGCAGTACCGCCTTTGGGTCGGTAACGGAAGCCTTGCGCAAGTGGCCAGCCTGACTCAGCAGATTGCCGACCAGCATGCTGAAAATCAGGTGCTGCTGGAGCGCAACCGCGTGCTTGATGCCGAGGTCATGGAATTGAAAAAAGGTCTGGAAACCGTCGAAGAGCGTGCCCGACATGAATTGGGCATGGTCAAGGACGGCGAAACCCTTTACCAGCTCGCGCAATAATCAAGTTGGTGCGATGAAAGACTTTCTTCCTGCCTTCTGGGCAGTGATACCTGCAGCGGGCATTGGTGCTCGCATGGCAGCCGACCGTCCCAAGCAGTACCTGCCACTGGGCGGCCTGACAATTCTGGAACACAGCCTGCTTTGCTTTCTCGATCATCCCCGGCTCAAGGGGTTGGTGATCAGTCTGGCTGTGGACGACCCTTACTGGGCTGCATTGCCCTGCGCGCATGACACTCGCATTCAGCGCGTGGACGGCGGCAGCGAGCGCTCAGGCTCGGTACTCAATGCGCTGCTGCACCTGCATGCGCAGGGCGCCAGTGACAATGACTGGGTGCTGGTTCATGACGCTGCGCGTCCGAACCTGGCGCGCAGCGATCTGGACAATCTGCTCGGCGAACTGGCCGATGACCCTGTCGGCGGCCTGCTGGCCGTGCCGGCCCGCGACACGCTCAAACGTGCCGACAGCAGCGGTCGCGTGCTGGAAACAGTGGATCGTAGCCTGATCTGGCAAGCCTTCACGCCGCAGATGTTTCGTCTTGGTGCCCTGCATCGCGCCCTGGCGGACAGCCTGGTCTCTAACGTCAGCATCACCGATGAGGCATCGGCCATCGAGTGGGCGGGGCAGTCGCCACGCCTGATCGAGGGACGTTCCGACAACATCAAGGTCACGCGTCCCGAAGACCTGGAGTGGCTGCGCCAGCGCCACAGCAAGTTCGGGCGCCAGGTTTCCGCTACTGGCGATATTCATCCCTCATCGCCAACCCCTCCTTAAGATAATCCACCAGCTTGCGCACCTTGGGTGACAGGTGCCTTTGCTGCGGATAGAGCGCCCATACTGCAGTGTTAGGCGGTTGATGCGCCTCCAGCAATGAAACCAGCGTGCCGTCGTTGAGATGTTTCTGCACGTAGTAATCCGGCAACTGACACAAACCGACTCCGTGCAGTGCGGCATCCAGCACGGCCTGGCCGCTGTTACACCGCCAGTTGCCTTGTACACGCTGGGAAAACTCACGCCCGTTCTGCTGAAGCTGCCAGGTATCGCTGCCTCCGATCAGGCAATTATGGCGATTCAGTTCCGAAAGGCTGTGCGGTCTGCCGTAACGCTCGATGTAGGACGGCGAAGCGCACAGGTACATCTGCCGTGGCGCGAGGCGGGTCGCGACCAGACGCGAGTCCTGTAACCGGCCAAGCCGAATCGCCAGGTCCATGCCTTCATGAACCAGGTCCAGCGTGTCGTTGCTCAGCTCGATATCGACCCGCAGGTGCGGGTAAACGTCCATGAAACGCGTGACCAGCGGCGTGATGAAGCGCTCGCCATAGGCCACGGCGCAGGTCATGCGCAACAATCCCTTCGGTTCGCTGGCCAGATCGCCCACGGCGCGCAGAGCTTCTTCGCGGCCGTCCTGCAGGCGCTGGCAGTGGTGCAGAAAGGTTTGTCCGGCTTCCGTCAGCGCGACCTTGCGTGTGCTGCGGTAGAGCAGACGGGTCTGCAGGCGCTCTTCAAGACGAACGATTTGACGGCTCACATGCGACGAGGAGACCCCGAGCCGCTGAGCCGCCGCCGTGAACTGCCCGCATTCTGCAACGGCAACGAACTCATCCAGACCTTCCCAGCGATTGGTGTACATCGATTATCCCTGTACAGCATTAATGTTTTGCTTTTAGCCGCATTACTCGTCAATTGGCACTGTACTACACTGCAATCCTTGTTTTTACCCGTCGGAGAAGATTGATGATCAAGTCGCGCGCTGCTGTCGCTTTTGAAGCCAAAAAGCCATTGGAGATCGTTGAAGTCGATGTCGCCATGCCCAAGGCGGGAGAAGTGCTGCTCAGAGTAGTAGCCTCCGGCGTCTGCCACACCGATGCCTATACCCTGTCCGGCGCTGACCCTGAAGGGATTTTCCCGTCGATCCTCGGTCACGAAGGCGGTGCGATTGTCGAAGCGGTGGGTGAGGGCGTGACCTCGGTGATGGTCGGCGACCACGTGATTCCGCTGTACACCCCGGAATGCCGTCAGTGCAAGTTCTGCCGCTCGGGCAAGACCAACCTGTGTCAGGCGATTCGTGCCACTCAGGGTAAAGGCCTGATGCCGGATGGCACCACGCGCTTTTCCTACAAGGGCGAGCCGATTTTCCACTACATGGGCACATCGACCTTCTCCGAGTACACCGTACTGCCGGAAATCTCGGTGGCCAAAATCGACAAGCAGGCACCGCTGGAAAAGGTCTGCCTGCTGGGTTGCGGTGTCACCACCGGTATCGGTGCGGTGCTCAACACCGCCAAGGTCAAGCCTGGCGATACCGTGGCCATCTTCGGCCTGGGCGGTATTGGCCTTTCGGCATTGATCGGTGCGGTCAAAGCCAAGGCGGCTCGAATCATTGCCATCGACATCAACCCGGCCAAGTTCGAAATCGCCAAACAGCTGGGCGCGACTGATTGCGTCAATCCGAAGGATTTCGACCGTCCGATCCAGGAAGTCATTGTCGACATGACCGATGGCGGCGTCGACTTCTCGTTTGAGTGCATCGGTAATGTGCAACTGATGCGTGCAGCGCTGGAATCCTGCCACAAGGGCTGGGGCGAGTCGGTCATCATCGGCGTGGCCGGTGCCGGTCAGGAAATCGCTACTCGTCCGTTCCAGCTGGTGACCGGGCGCGTCTGGCGCGGTTCGGCATTTGGTGGCGTGCGTGGTCGTACCGAATTGCCAAGCTACGTGGACATGGCGCAGACCGGTGAAATCCCGCTGGATACGTTCATCACCCACACCATGGGCCTGGAAGACATCAACAAGGCATTCGACCTGATGCATGAAGGCAAAAGCATCCGCACGGTCATTCATTTTTAAGGAGCAGCGGCAGGCGCTCGGCTTCAAGCAGCAAGCAGGATGCTCTGGTCCATGCCTGCAGCCTGAGGCTTGACGCCTGCAACTGGAGGAAACCCTATGCCTTTGGAAAATATTTCCTGCCAAAAGAGTTTCGGCGGCTGGCACAAGCGCTACAAGCATCATTCTCAAGTGCTCGGTTGCGACATGGTGTTTGCCGTCTACCTGCCGCCACAGGCGGAGCAGGGCGGCAAGCTGCCGGTGTTGTACTGGCTGTCCGGCCTGACCTGCACGGATGAAAACTTCATGCAGAAAGCAGCGGCCCATCGAATGGCGGCCGAGCTAGGCATCATCATCGTGGCGCCTGATACCAGTCCGCGCGGTGCCGACGTGGCAGATGACCCTGACGGCGCCTGGGACTTCGGTCAGGGCGCGGGCTTCTACCTCAACGCCACCGAGCAGCCTTACGCGCGGCATTATCAAATGCATGATTACGTGGTCAAGGAACTACCGGCGTTGATTGAGGGGCATTTCCCGGCGTCGCAGGTGCGCAGTATCAGCGGCCACTCGATGGGCGGTCACGGCGCGCTGGTCTGCGCATTGCGCAATCCTGGCCGCTATCGCTCGGTGTCGGCGTTTTCGCCGATCAGTAATCCGATCGATTGCCCTTGGGGGCAAAAGGCATTCTCCCGTTATCTGGGCGAAGACCGTTCTCGCTGGCGCGAGTGGGATGCCAGCGTGCTGATTGCGCAGGCGTCCGAAAAGCTGCCGACCCTGGTCGATCAGGGCGATCGTGATGATTTTCTGGTCAACCAGCTCAAGCCCGAGGTGCTGGTTCAGGCGGCCAAGGCTGCGGATTACCCGCTGACCCTGCGCATGCAGCCAGGTTACGACCACAGCTATTTCTTCATCGCCAGCTTCATCGAAGACCATCTCAGGCATCACGCTGCAGCCTTGAACAGCTAACGCGCGCCAAAGCAGGTAGAATCACGCCCTGACTTTTTTCAGGGCGTTTTTTTATGCGTATTGGCCATGGCTATGATGTGCACCGTTTCGCTGAAGGCGACTTCATTACCTTGGGCGGCGTGCGGATTGCACACGGGTTCGGCCTGCTGGCCCATTCCGATGGCGATGTCCTGCTGCATGCCTTGAGCGACGCGCTTCTGGGCGCCGCAGCGCTGGGCGATATCGGCAAGCACTTTCCTGACACCGACCCGCAGTTCAAGGGCGCCGACAGCCGCGTGCTGCTGCGTCATGTCCTCACGCTGATCCATGGCAAAGGCTGGAAGGTCGGTAATGTCGACGCGACCATCGTCGCTCAGGCACCGAAAATGGCACCGCACATCGATGCCATGCGTGCATTGATCGCCGAAGACCTTCAGGTTGAGCTGGATCAGGTCAACGTCAAGGCCACAACGACCGAAAAGCTTGGCTTTACCGGGCGTGAAGAAGGCATCGCGGTGCATGCCGTTGCGTTGTTGCTGCGCGCATGAATGAACTTGAACTGCTGGGCCCGCGAGCTTACGGCGATGCACTGGGGCGTGCAGTGCTCAAGGCGACTGCCGAAGACTTTCAGGTCGATGAAGTGCTGGACATTCCGCTTTCCGGGGATGGCGAGCACTTGTGGCTATGGGTCGAGAAACGCGGCCTGAACACGGAAGAGGCGGCGCGCCGGCTGGCCCGGGCTGCGGGCGTTCAGTTGCGCACAGTCAGCTACGCCGGTCTCAAGGATCGCCAGGCATTGACCCGTCAGTGGTTCAGTATTCAACTGCCGGGCAAGGCCGATCCTGATCTGTCTGCTGCGCAGGACGACACGCTGAAGATTCTCAAAAGCGGTCGTCACAAACGCAAGCTGCAGCGTGGCGCCCATGCGGCCAATGGCTTCACCCTGCGTCTGACTCAGCTGGATGCAGACCAGGGCGCGTTGAATCAGCGCCTTGAAACCATTGCCCGGCAGGGCATCCCCAATTATTTCGGCACGCAGCGTTTTGGCTATCAGGGCGGAAATCTTGGCGAGGCACGCGATTACGCCGCCCGCAAGGCGCTGCCTGAGCAGCGCGCCGTGCGTTCGCGACTGTTGTCCACGGCGCGCAGTTACCTGTTCAACCGGGTGTTGGCCGCCCGGGTTGCCGATGGCAGCTGGCAGAAGGCTCAGGTCGGGGATTTGCTTGCGTTCACCGACAGTCGCAGTTTTTTCCCGGCCGGATTGGATGAATGCAGCGATCCTCGTCTGGCGATCCTCGATCTGCACCCCACCGGTCCTCAGTGGGGTGAAGGCCCTTCGCCAGCTGGCGGTGCGACGGCAGCGCTGGAAAATACCGTTGCCGATGACGAATCCGTGTTGCGTGACTGGCTGGTCAGAGCGGGCATGGAGCACGAACGTCGCATCCTGCGACTGCCCATTGGGCGGCTGACGTGGCATTATCCCGAGTCTGACATTCTGCAACTGGAATTCGTCCTTCCGCCCGGATGCTTTGCGACCGTCTTGGTACGCGAACTCATTGATCTGGTGCCGGTTGGGCAGACGGACAGCTCATGCGTATTCTGATATCAAATGATGACGGGGTGAATGCGCCCGGTCTTGTCGCGCTCCATGCGGCGTTGGCGAACTACGCCGACTGCGTGGTGATTGCGCCTGATCAGGACAAAAGTGGTGCCAGCAGTTCTCTGACACTCGACCGGCCCTTGCATCCGCACACCCTCGAAAACGGCTTCATCAGTGTCAACGGTACGCCCACCGATTGTGTGCATCTGGGCATTCACGGGCTACTGGAGCGGCAACCGGACATGGTGGTTTCAGGCATTAACCTGGGGGCCAATCTGGGCGACGATGTACTGTATTCCGGAACGGTCGCCGCAGCGCTTGAAGGGCGTTTTCTGCAGCGCCCGTCGTTTGCCTTTTCGTTTCTGTCACGTCAGCCGGATAATCTGGCGACGGCGGCGCATTACGCGCGCTTGCTGGTCGAGGCCCATGAGCAACTCGACCTGCCACCCCGCACGGTATTGAACGTGAATATTCCCAACCTGCCGCTCGAGCACATCCGCGGCATTCAACTGACCCGATTGGGGCATCGTGCCCGCGCTGCGGCGCCGATCAAGGTCGTCGACCCGCGTGGCCGCGCTGGCTACTGGATCGCTGCTGCCGGTGATGTCGAGGACGGCGGCGCCGGGACCGACTTTCATGCGGTCGTACAAGGCTATGTATCGATCACGCCGTTGCAGCTGGATAGAACCTATCAGGACGGATTCAGCAGCCTGAACACCTGGCTGGAGGGACTTCGTTGATGTCACGCGAGCAGGATGATTTATTGCGTCGAGGGATCGGAATGACATCGCAGCGTACCCGCGAGCGTCTGATTCAGCGCCTCTGTGAAGAGGGCATTTCCAACCAGCGGGTACTGGACGTCATTCGCAAGACGCCACGGCATCTGTTTGTCGATGAAGCGCTGGCGCATCGCGCCTACGAAGACACCGCATTGCCCATCGGTCACAACCAGACCATTTCCCAGCCTTACATGGTCGCGCGGATGAGCGAGCTGCTGTTGGCAGCCGGGCCGCTGGACAAGGTCATGGAGATCGGTACGGGGTCAGGCTATCAGACTGCTGTGCTGGCGCAGCTGGTAGAACGAGTGTTCTCGGTCGAGCGCATCAAGGTGCTTCAGGATCGCGCCAAGGAACGTCTGGTCGAGCTCAATCTGCGCAACGTGGTGTTCCGCTGGGGTGACGGCTGGGAAGGCTGGCCAGCCCTGGCGCCCTATAACGGCATCATCGTCACGGCGGTGGCAACCGATGTACCGCAGGCATTGCTCGATCAGCTGGCACCGGGAGGCCGTCTGGTCATTCCCGTGGGCTCGGGGGAGGTTCAGCAGTTGATGCTGATCATCCGTGAAGAACACGGTTTTTCTCGGCACGTGCTGGGGGCTGTGCGCTTCGTGCCATTGCTCAATGGACCCATCGCTTGAAGATTGTCTGCGGTAAACAATGAATTCTGGCGTCAGTCATCTGTCTACAGCGCGCGGCCCGGAATGTTGAATGGCCTGATGGCATCATTTCCATGCAGCTGATTGATACTTAACAGCGTTTTTCAGCGGATATCACTGGCTGCCCGTCGCTATTACGGCACAATAGGCATCTTTTTTGAATTCAGTCACCAGTAAAGGGAGTGGCGGGTGAGTCTCACAGTCATTCAGCAGCTCAGGTCTTCAAGAAGTTATCAGCGTCTGGTGATTGGCATTGCTCTCAGTGTCCTTTTGGTCGGCTGCTCCAGCTCGCCCTCAGGCGGCGTTCGCGTCGTTGATCGCAACGGCAATGCCGTGGCCCAGCGCCCGACGGTGACCACTGGCCAATATGTGGTCAGGCGCGGTGACACACTTTTTTCCATTGCATTTCGTTACGGCTGGGACTGGAAGGCGCTGGCTGCCCGTAACCAGATCCCGGAGCCGTTTACCATCAAGCCTGGTCAGACAATTCGCTTTGACGGACGCTCCTCTTCAACACCGAGCGTGGTTTCAACGTCGGGCGCCGGGCGTCCAGTGACGTCCACGTCAACCACGACCAGCAGTTCCGGATCCGTCAAAACCACGGTCATGTCCAAGCCTATTGCGGTTGTACCTGTGGTTATACCTCCCTCGGCGACCACCGGGACAGGCCCGGCCGGCAAGTCCCCGACAGGTTGGACCTGGCCTTCGAGTGGCATTTTGATAGGAAAATTTTCCTCAAACGGCAGTTTGAATAAAGGAATTGATATCGCTGGTGATTTGGGACAGCCTGTTTTGGCAGCGTCTGATGGTTCAGTTGTTTACGCCGGAAGTGGATTACGGGGCTACGGCGAATTGATCATCATCAAACACAGCGATACCTACGTCAGTGCCTACGGTCATAACCGCAGGCTTTTGGTACGGGAAGGACAACAGGTCAAGGCAGGGCAGACGATTGCCGAAATGGGGTCAACAGGAACTGACCGGGTGAAACTGCATTTTGAGATTCGCCGCCAAGGGAAACCTGTAGATCCGTTAGGATTCTTGCCACGTCGTTGATAGTTGCCAGCCTGTTCCAGGCGTAATAGGAACAGGCTCAAGTGTTGCCATGGAACCAGGCGATGCTGGAGCTTGAGGTCGAACTCACCAAAGGACTAAAACAATGGCTCTTGGCAACGAAGCGCCGGAGTTTGACATCGATGATGAAGTGCTCCTTATGGAAGCCGGCATTGTCCTGAAGGAAGCGTCAAACGAGAAGCAGCCAGCCGCTGTCTCGGGACGTACCAAGGTCAAGCAATCAACATCGCTCAAACAACACAAGTACATTGACTACACGCGGGCGCTTGATGCTACCCAGCTGTACCTCAATGAAATCGGTTTTTCTCCTCTATTGTCCCCGGAAGAAGAAGTGCATTTTGCGCGTCTGTCGCAAAATGGAGATCCGGCCGGGCGCAAACGCATGATTGAAAGCAATCTGCGGCTGGTAGTAAAAATTGCCAGACGCTATGTCAATCGTGGGCTGTCATTGCTTGATCTGATCGAGGAGGGCAACCTGGGGTTGATCAGGGCGGTTGAGAAGTTCGACCCGGAGCGCGGTTTTCGTTTCTCCACCTACGCCACCTGGTGGATTCGTCAGACCATTGAACGCGCGATCATGAATCAGACGCGGACCATCCGACTGCCGATTCATGTGGTCAAGGAGCTGAACGTTTATCTGCGTGCGGCCAGAGAGCTGACCCAGAAGCTGGATCACGAACCTTCTCCTGAAGAGATCGCCAACCTGCTGGAAAGACCGGTAGGCGAGGTCAAGCGCATGCTGGGCCTGAACGAGCGTGTTTCGTCAGTGGACGTTTCGCTGGGCCCGGATTCGGACAAGACGCTGCTCGATACCTTGACCGACGACCGTCCGACAGACCCCTGCGAGTTGCTGCAGGACGACGATCTCTCACAGAGTATCGATCAATGGCTGTCTGAACTGACCGAGAAGCAGCGCGAGGTGGTGATTCGCCGCTTCGGCTTGCGCGGGCATGAAAGCAGCACGCTTGAAGACGTAGGGCTTGAGATCGGCCTGACGCGTGAGCGTGTAAGGCAGATTCAGGTTGAAGGACTCAAGCGTCTGCGTGAGATCCTCGAGAAAAATGGTCTGTCCAGCGAATCCCTCTTCCAGTAATCCCCCCTCTGTAGCATCCATCCAGGGCCGATATAACACAGTGTGTATATCGGCCTTTTTATATGTCTTTCGTCATTTCAATATTGCTGCTCACGGGACCCGCCAATACGGTTTTGCCTGTTCAATCTCGCGGTCGGTGTACTTGGAAGGTTCAAAGCCTGTAAGTCATTGCGCACGCTTGCTGTAAGTCATTCAGGTAATCGGAGTAAGGCTAGTCGCCAATTTCACGGTTTTTTCGTTGCAAGGCTTTGTTTTTGAAAAGGTTTTAATCCTGCAAGACAATCGACCGGGAAATATTCTGGAGCGTTTCGGGTGTTGCTCTCCAGGGTTAAATCTCTAATATCGAAGCTGTGCCAACGGACAGGCACGGGCCATCAAGGATGACGGTCAAGGACATCGCGGGATGCGATTCATCAGGATGATGACAAGGGAATACAGGGATCAGGGAAAAACGTGGGCGGGTCATACCGCCCCTTTTTTTGTCTGCAGAAAAGCGCATTCAATAAAAAAGGCCCTCTTGAGGGCCTTTTGTCTGTCTGGAATCTAGCGTTCCAGATCAGCGATCTTGCCGGTTTTGCCATCCCACTCTGCCGCATCCGGCATAGCGTCTTTCTTTTCGGTGATATTGGGCCAGACTTCGGCAAGCTCGGCGTTGAGCTCGATGAAGTTTTCCATGCCGGCAGGGATCTCGTCTTCCGAGTAAATGGCTACGGCAGGGCACTCTGGCTCGCAGAGCGCGCAGTCGATGCACTCGTCCGGGTGGATCACCAGGAAATTCGGGCCTTCGTAAAAGCAGTCCACCGGACAGACTTCTACGCAGTCGGTGTACTTGCACTTGATGCAGTTGTCGGTGACGACGAAGGTCATTTCTAATTTTCTCCTCAGGCGGCTGCGGCAGAGCCCTTCCAGACAGGGGTGCCAGGTTCGGGAGGTTTCCCGGCCCTATGAAAACACGTGCTTTTGGTGGGTGGCCTTGAAGCGGTAAGACTGCGGCGTCTGCTACCTGTCCCTGCTACCTACCGATGGTTCGCTGCATTTTCACGCGGCTCGAAAAACGCCTCGACCAGGCTAAAAGCCGAGAGCGTCCCAAACCGCGCGGGATTCTAACAGTATGTAACGCTTCGCGTCACAGGCGAGTTTGCAATGTGTATAGCAAATCCAGCGCCTGCCGCGGGGTCATATCGTCGACCTTGACCTTCGACAGCTCGTCGAGCACCGGGTGCGGCAGACTTGCGAACATATCGCTTTGTTGCGGGACTGCGGGCTTGCCGGGTTTGGCGCGCGGCTGCTCGTGCGGCAGGCTGGTGGTTTCCAGACGCTGCAAGTGTTCCTTGGCGCGGCTGATGACCTTGCCCGGCACGCCGGCCAGTTGCGCCACGGCCAGACCGTAGCTCTGACTCGCAGGCCCTGGCAGGACCCGGTGCAGGAACACGATGCGCTCATTATGCTCGGTGGCGTTGAGGTGCACATTGGTCACCAGCGGTTCGCTTTCCGGCAATACCGTCAGTTCGAAATAGTGCGTGGCGAACAGTGTATAGGCGCGCAGCTGCGCGAGGCACTCGGCTGCCGCCCAAGCCAGCGAAAGGCCGTCGAAAGTACTGGTGCCGCGCCCGACTTCGTCCATCAGCACCAGACTTTTATCGGTAGCGTTGTGCAGGATGTTTGCCGTTTCGCTCATTTCGACCATGAACGTCGAGCGTCCGCCCGCCAGGTCGTCGCTGGAGCCGATGCGGGTGAAGATCCGGTCGACCAGCGACAGTTCGCAGCTGGCAGCGGGCACGAAGCTGCCGATATGGGACAGCAGCACGATCAGCGCCGTCTGACGCATATAGGTCGATTTACCGCCCATGTTCGGGCCGGTGATGACCAGCATGCGAGTGCTGTCGTCCAGCGCCAGGTCGTTGGCAACGAAAGGCGTGCTCAGAACCTGTTCCACCACCGGATGACGGCCTTGCTCGATGCGCATGCAGGGTTCGGAGACAAAGCGTGGGCAATTGAGGTCCAGATTCAGCGCGCGCTCCGCAAGGTTGCTCAGCACGTCCAGTTCGGCCAGCGCCGCCGCCGTATCCTGAAGCGGCGCAAGATGACCGATCAGGTCTTCGAGCAGCGTTTCGTAGAGCATCTTTTCCCGAGCCAAGGCGCGGCTCTTGGCCGACAACGCCTTGTCTTCGAACTCCTTGAGCTCGGGCGTGATAAAGCGCTCGGCGCCCTTCAGGGTCTGGCGGCGTATGTAATCAGCCGGCGCCTGCTCGGCCTGCTTGCTTGGCAGCTCGATAAAGTAGCCATGTACGCGGTTGTAGCCGACTTTCAGATTGCCAAGACCGGTGCGGGCTTTTTCGCGGGCTTCCAGGTCGATCAGGAACTGGCCGGCGTTTTCGCTCAGCGACTGCAGATCATCCAGCTCAGCGTCGTAGCCAGTCTTCAAAACGCCACCGTCACGAATGACGGCTGGCGGGTTGTCGATGATCGCGCGCTGCAGCAGATCGGCCAGCTCGGGATAGGTGCTGGCTGTCTGCGCAAGTTGCTGCAGATGCGGCGCTTCCAGATCGGCCATCGCCTGTTGCAACTCGGGCAGGGCGCTCAGGGCGTCGCGCAGGCGAGCGAGGTCACGTGGCCGCGCGTTACGCAGGCCGATGCGCGCCAGAATCCGCTCGATGTCGCCGATTTCCTTGAGCTGTGGCTGCAGGTTTTCGAAGCGATAGCGTTCCAGAAAACAGGTGATCGACGTCTGGCGTGCCTGAAGGATGGTCAGGTCGCGCAATGGCCGGTTCAGCCAGCGGGTCAGCAACCGTGTCCCCATTGCGGTCTGGCAGCGGTCCATGACCGATTGCAGGGTGTTGTCACGGCCTCCGGACAGGTTGGTGTCCAGTTCCAGATTACGGCGACTGGCGGCATCGAGGATCACGGTATCGTCGAGACGTTCGTGACGCAGGCTGCGCAGATGGGGCAGGGCGGTACGCTGGGTTTCCTTGGCATAGCTCAGCAGGCAGCCGGCAGCACCGATGGCCAGCGTCAGGTTTTCGCAACCGAAACCCTTCAGGTCCTGGGTTGCAAACTGCTGACACAAACTTTTATGCGCTGAGTCGCGCTCGAAATCCCAAGGCGCGCGACGTCGAGAACCACGGCGCTTCTCGGCAGGCAGACCTTGTGGCCAGTCGTCCGGGATCAACAGCTCGACCGGGTTGATGCGCTCGAGCTCGGCCAGCAGGTTCTCCCAGCCCTTGATCTCCAGCACACTGAAGTTACCGCTGGTGATATCCAGTACCGCGAGGCCGAACAGGCGTTCGTCACCCAGCACGGCGGCGATCAGGTTATCGCGGCGCTCGTCGAGCAGGGCCTCATCGCTGATGGTCCCTGGCGTGATGATCCGCACCACCTGACGATCCACCGGCCCCTTGCTGGTAGCCGGGTCGCCGATCTGCTCGCAGATCACCACCGATTCGCCCAGTTTCACCAGCTTGGCCAGATAACCCTCGGCTGCGTGGTAGGGAATCCCGCACATGGGAATGCTCTGACCTGCCGACTGGCCGCGTGCGGTCAGGGTTATATCGAGCAGCTTGGCGGCTTTCTTCGCGTCTTCGTAGAAGATCTCGTAGAAATCGCCCATGCGATAAAACATCAGCTGATCCAGGTGCTGGTTTTTCAGTTTCCAGTACTGCTGCATCATCGGAGTGTGTGCGGAGAGGTCGGAAATTGCTTTATTCATCAGTGGCTTAGGCAAGTTCTTGAGAGGAGTGAGGCAACCTTGAGACGCGACGGGTGGCCCTTGTCTGAAGCAAGGGGCGTCTGCCGGGTATGTGCGATGGCGGCAAGGTTATCACGCTCGACCGGGTGGTGCAGTGACCGCGTGGCTTCCCGCGTATTGGTGACCGGGCGTTTCCAGACAGCCATGCATCTCGATTTGGCGTATAGACTTTCATCGCTGCCACTCGATCACCGGGCGGCAACTTATAAAAAAGGATTTTTATATGAAGAACAAACGAGCAAGGGATTCTGTCAGCGGGCGCTTCATTCCTTTGGAAGAAGCCAGAAAAAGGCCGAGAGAAACCACGGTGGAAACGGTCAAAAAGCCCGGGCGCAGGAAAAATGACCAGTAAAGCAGCATGCTCAGCCCCGTTGCGCGGCAGGTGCGCTGCCTCAGGATTCACCTTTACAGGCTTTCCAGCATGAACGATTACACCGAGGATGAGATAACCGGGCTTGCCGATACGCTTGGCAGGCTTCTGGGTGCAATGGGTGCGCAAGTGACCACTGCCGAATCCTGTACGGGGGGCGGAATAGCCGAAGCGATCACGCGCATTGCCGGCAGCTCGGCGTGGTTCGAAGCGGGCTACGTGACCTATTCGAATGCCCAGAAGACCCGTCAGTTAGGGGTACCCGAGGTGTTGTTCGCACAGGTCGGGGCGGTCAGTCAGCCGGTTGTCGAGGCCATGGTGCGAGGCGCACAGCGTGAAAGCGGTGCACGATTCGCCGTCGCGGTCAGCGGTGTCGCGGGGCCTGGCGGCGGTTCGCCGGACAAACCGGTCGGTACCGTGTGGCTGTGCTGGGGCAAGGATGATGCGCTGATCGCCCGGCGTTGCCACTTCGATGGCGACCGTGATCAGGTCCGTCGACGGACGGTCGAAGCCGCGCTGCACGGGCTGATACAGCTTGCATGCGGAGAAATGCCAAAACAGGGGTAGGCGCGCGCTCACTGCTGTGGAATAATACTGTCTACTTATACAGGTGTTGTGGCCATCAAGGCCCTAATTGAATTTGATTACGTGAGGACTTCAATGGACGACAACAAGAAGAAAGCCTTGGCTGCGGCCTTGGGTCAGATCGAGCGTCAGTTCGGTAAAGGCGCCGTGATGCGCATGGGCGATCATGATCGCCAGGCGATCCCTGCCATCTCCACCGGTTCGCTGGGTCTGGATATCGCACTCGGTATTGGCGGTCTGCCGAAAGGCCGGATCGTGGAAATCTACGGTCCTGAGTCTTCCGGTAAAACCACACTGACGCTGTCGGTCATCGCTCAGGCCCAGAAAATGGGCGCTACCTGCGCCTTTGTCGACGCCGAGCACGCACTGGATCCGGAATACGCCGGCAAGCTGGGCGTCAATGTCGACGACCTGCTGGTTTCGCAGCCGGACACCGGTGAGCAGGCGCTGGAAATCACCGACATGCTGGTGCGCTCCAATGCCATCGACGTGATCGTGGTCGACTCCGTTGCTGCGCTGGTACCCAAGGCTGAGATCGAAGGCGAAATGGGTGATATGCACGTGGGTCTGCAGGCGCGTCTGATGTCGCAGGCGCTGCGCAAGATCACCGGCAACATCAAGAACGCCAACTGCCTGGTGATCTTCATCAACCAGATCCGCATGAAGATCGGCGTGATGTTCGGCAGCCCGGAAACCACCACCGGTGGTAACGCGCTGAAGTTCTACGCTTCGGTACGTCTGGACATCCGCCGTACAGGCGCGGTCAAGGAAGGTGATGAAGTTGTCGGCAGCGAAACCCGCGTCAAGGTCGTGAAGAACAAGGTAGCTCCGCCGTTCCGTCAGGCCGAGTTCCAGATTCTCTACGGCAAGGGTATCTACCTGAACGGCGAAATCGTCGATCTGGCCGTTCTGCATGGTTTTGTCGAGAAGTCCGGCGCTTGGTACAGCTACCAGGGCAGCAAGATCGGTCAGGGTAAGGCCAACTCGGCCAAGTTCCTGGCAGATAACCCGGAAATCTGCAAAGCGCTCGAGAAGCAGATCCGCGACAAGTTGCTGACCCCTGGCGTCGATACCAAGGCTGTCGGCTCACGTGAAGCAGTGGCTGCCGATGACATGTCTGAAGCAGATGTCGATATCTGATAGCCATGCCTGCCGTACTCGATACACCCGTCGCCGTCCGGCGCACTGCAATGGACCTGCTCGCACGTCGCGAGCATGGTCGAGTCGAGCTGACGCGTAAACTGCGTCAGCGCGGCGCTCCCCCCGAGCTTATCGATGCAGCCCTTGATCGTCTGGTCGAGGAAGGTTTGCTCTCTGAATCCCGTTACCTCGAAAGCTTCGTTTCTTACCGGGCACGTTCGGGCTACGGTCCTGTTCGTATTCGAGAAGAGCTGGGTCAGCGAGGCTTGCAACGTGCCGACATTGAGCAGGCGCTCAGGGAGTGCGGCGTTGATTGGCAGGAGAAGCTTCACGAACTCTGGCAGCGCAAGTTTGCCGGTGCCCTGCCTGTCGATGCGCGCGAGCGGGCCAGGCAGGGGCGTTTTCTGAGTTATCGCGGCTATCCGCTGGAAATGATCGGCCGCTTGTTAAGCGGCCGTGGCGGGGATGACTGATCTATCAGGGCGCTTACTGTGGCGCCCGATTCCGAGCTGCGTCCCTTGTCACTGAAGCGTCTTCCCAGTTTTCCTGTTGATTGATGTAATCCACCAGTTCCCGAAGCCTGCCCTGATTGCGTCCTGTGAAGGTGAACGCCAGTCGTGTCAGGTGACTGAATTGCGCTTCATCGTGCTCTTCGCCCTGATAACTGTGCTGATGAAAGTTTTCATTGATGCACAGGTCAGCGAACGCTTCCTGCATGTGCTCCAGGGCCTGTTCGTTCAGCGCATGATGCATACGGATCACGAACTTGTTTTTCAGCCAGCGGCTGGAATGGAAGTTGGCATAAAACCGGTTGATCTCTTCCACCGCTTCATCGGCGCTGTAGACCAGCCTCATCAGTTTCATGTCGGCTGGCAGAATGTAGTGATTGTCCTGCAACTGATGCTTGATGAAGTCCAGTGCACCTTGCCAGAAACTTCCGCCAGGCGTATCCAGCAATACAACAGGCACCAACGGGCTTTTGCCGGTTTGTATCAATGTCAGCACTTCCAGGGCTTCATCCAGAGTTCCGAAGCCGCCGGGGCATAGCACCAGCGCGTCGGCTTCCTTGACGAAGAACAGCTTGCGTGTGAAGAAGAAGTGGAAGGGCAGCAGGTTTTCGCTGCCCTCCACTGTCGGATTGGCGTGCTGTTCGAAGGGCAGGGTAATGTTGAACCCAAGGCTGTGTTTCAAGCCTGCGCCGGCATGGGCTGCCGCCATGATGCCGCCGCCCGCGCCGGTGATGACCATCATGTCGGAGCGGGCCAGCTTTTCACCCAGCTCTCTGGCCTGTGCGTACAGCGGATGTTCCGCCGGTGTGCGAGCGGAGCCGAATACAGTGACTTTGCGGCGGCCCTTGAAACGCTCGAGCACCCGAAAGGCCTTGTCCAGTTCGCGCAGGGTTTGCAGCGTTATCTTGACGTCCCAGCGGTTGCGGTCATCCTGGGCCATGCGCAACACCGTGAGCATCATGTCGCGGTACAGCGGCAGGTTTTTCGTGCCCGGAGCCACCTCATTGATGTGCTCTTCAATCTGGCTGGTCAGGTCGAGACCGTCGCGTTGGAAGTGTCGGGATAGAAGATCGTCAGGTACATACGGCATTCGGGATTTTTCCTCCTGCTGGATCAATGGCCCGATGGGGCGTGTTGAATCGATGATGTCCCGGTTTGCAGCGAAAGGCTACCCATTCCCTGTTCATTGCCAGGGTGGATTAGTTGCAGGATGTCTTGAGAGTTGCTCGACTGACGCGCCTGAGGGACAGGCGCGCGGGGGAGGTTACATGTCGGATATGGCTTATTGCTTGGGTTTTACAGTGCAGTCGGAAGCCTGAAAGGTTTGCGTCGCAACCGGGCGGTTGGTCTTGTACTCAGTGAACTGATACTTGAGGACGGCACCCTTGGTCATCAACTGGCGGAAACCATTGTTGTGGCAAACGCTGTTGCCTAACTGGTTGCGCATCACGTCCGGATTGGCGCGCATCTGCTGAGCCTGGCCTTCACGAACGCTCAAGTGGTTGATCAACTGGTTGCCGGTGACGGTGTAGCCCTGATCGAGGATGTCTTCGTTGATCGCTCTCGGCGTGCCGACACTGCTTTCCTTAGCGACTTTTTCCAGCATCTTGCTGAGTTCGAACTCCTGTTTCGACGCCGCCTGGGCGCACAGTGGAGCAACGAGCAAAAGCGTAAGGGTGGGTACGATAAGGCGCAGCATTAAACTCTCCTGGTTAAGTAACTGGCCGTTGGACCAGCGACTTCAAAGTGCGTTCCGGGCAGCCCACCGATAGCGCGGGGTGCGATGGCGCAGCAGTATAGAGCAGGAGCCTTCATCGGGCCTAGGCTCTGTACGAAAACAGGCCTGCGGACCGAAAGCGCGTTGAAGTGCCGGGGCTCTGATAAACTGCGCGGACTTTAATCCTGCCGAGTCTTTGTGGTGTCGATGTCTTTCCCCCGCAGGCGTGTCCTGTAATGAGCCATGCCGTTTCCCGCCTGCGCGATGAGCGTCTGGCCCGCAGTACCAGGCCTTTCATTGCCCGAGGCTCGCGCGCGCCGCGCTGCCCGGATTGCCGGGTGATTTTCAGCTATTGCCTGTGCGAATGGCGACCCAGCGTCGCTGCCGAGTCAGGCATCTGCCTGCTGATGTATGACACCGAGCCCTTGAAACCGACCAACACCGGCTGGCTGATCGCCGACGTCATCAAGGACACTCATGCCTTTCTCTGGTCGCGGATAGAGGTCGATGAGCAATTGCTCGCCTTGCTGGATGACCCGCAGTGGCAGCCTTACATCGTTTTTCCCGGTGAGTTTGTTGCCGAGGACCGCGTGGTGAATACGGTTTCGCGCCTGGATGGCAAGCGCCCGCTGTTCATTCTGCTGGATGCCACCTGGACCGAAGCACGCAAGATGTTTCGCAAGAGCCCTTATCTGGAGCGTTTTCCAGTATTGAGTCTGGAGCCCGAGCAGATCTCGCGCTACCGTTTGCGTCGATCAAGGCGCGACGATCACTTCTGCACGGCGGAAGTGGCCGCCCTGTGTCTGGAGCTGGCCGGTGATGCCAGCGCCAGCGGAGTGCTGGATGCTTATCTGGACGTGTTCAGCGCTCATTATCTGGGCGCCAAGTATCAGAATCCGATTGATTCCGACGACGTGGCGCATACCCATTTGAAAGCGTTCATTTGAAGGCTGTTCATAACAAGGGGCTGCCGAAGTCCACTGGTTTGGCTAATTGCCATCTATGTTCTCGGGTATCGACGCTTCGCGCTTGACCGTCATGGCCATGCTGGGCATGCTTGGCGCCGCCTGGAAGCCGATTCATCTGGTCTGGCATTGCGCCGGCGCCCGTTTTGGGTTGCGCACTGCGCGTTCGCCAGCCTCGCTGGGTGGCCGATTCGTCGGTCCCTCACTATAAAAACAGGATCATTACATGACCTACGACATCCTGATCGCCGATGATCATCCCCTGTTTCGCAGTGCGCTGCATCAGGCGCTGAGCATCGGTCTGGGGCCTGACGCACGGCTGGTCGAGGCAGAAAGCATTGCCCAGCTTGAGTCGCGCCTGGCGGAGAAGGCTGATTGGGATCTGGTTCTGCTGGACCTGAACATGCCAGGGGCCTATGGCTTCTCCGGGCTGGTCCTGTTGCGTGGCCAGTATCCGCAGATACCGGTGGTGATGGTCTCGGCGCAGGAAGAAGCCTCCATCGTGGTGCGCTCCAGAGAGTTTGGTGCCAGTGGCTTCATTCCCAAATCCAGCTCGCTGGAAGTCATTCAGCAGGCGGTACGCACGGTGCTTGATGGTGACGTCTGGTGGCCGCCGCAGGTCAATGAAGTGATCAGTGTTTCAGACGAGGCAAAGGCCGCCAGCGCAGGCCTTGCCAGCCTGACGCCGCAGCAGTTTCGAGTGTTGACGATGGTTTGTGAAGGCTTGCTGAACAAGCAGATTGCTTCCGAACTCAGCGTGTCCGAAGCCACCATCAAGGCACATGTCACGGCGATTTTCCGCAAGCTTGGCGTACGCACGCGCACCCAGGCAGCATTGTTGTTACAGCAGCTTGAGTCCATTTCGTCCAGCTGACGGCTTTCAGGTTCCAGTATTCACGCTTTTTTGACCTTTATTGCCTTAGCTTTCCTCATCTTTTTACACAGCAGCCTCTCTATGTCGCCCTTCAAAGGCCAAACCGGTCTGAAACGTATTCTTAATGCCGCAGGTTATTCACTGGACGGTTTATGCGCTGCCTTCAAAGGTGAAGCGGCTTTCCGTCAGTTGGTACTGCTCAACGTGGTCCTGGTCCCGCTGTCGTTTTTTCTGCACGTCAGCAAGGGTGAGCATGCCCTGCTGGTTGCCGTGTGCCTGCTGGCGCTGATCGTCGAGCTGCTCAACTCGGCCGTAGAGGCGGCCATTGACCGCATCTCGCTGGACCTGCACCCGCTGTCCAAGAACGCCAAGGACATGGGCAGCGCTGCCCAGTTCATCGCTCTGAGCATGATCGGTCTGGTGTGGGCGATCATTCTGCTGGGCTGATGCCTTTCGATACAGACGCGTCAATACAGGCTTGGCAGCACGATTTCGTCGCTGCGCTGAACTCCGGCGGTGAATGCGCGGCACAGCTCAAGAAACTCGCGCATGGCTGAGGTCTGGTATTTCTGTTTGTGCCAGATGAAATAGAACTGCCTGGCCAGGTCCAGCTCGGGCGTGGCCAGCTCCACCAGATTGCCGCGACGAAAGGCATCGCGCAGCGCCAGTCTGGAGATGCAGCCAATGCCCAGCCCGGATTCGACTGCACGTTTGATCGCTTCGGTGTGCTCAAGCTCCAGCCGGACATTCAGCCCGTTACGGTGATGACGCATCGCCTGATCGAACGTCAAGCGCGTGCCCGAGCCTTGTTCCCGAAGGATCCAGGCTTCGTGGGTCAACTCTTCCAGCGTTACCTGAGCGCGTTTGGCCAGCGGATGCTGCGGGGCACAGAACACCACAAGTTCGTCTTCGACCCAGGATTGCACTTCGATGTCCGGGTGGCTGCAATCGCCTTCGATGAGGCCCAGATCGATCTCGTAGTGAGCGACCTGTTGCACGATATGCGCTGTGTTCTGGACATGCAGCTTGACCTGGCTTTCCGGGTGGCGCTGCATGTAGCCGCCGATCAGCAGGGTTGCGAGGTAATTGCCGATCGTCAGCGTGGCTCCGACCGCCAGTGAGCCGAAGCCTGATTTGCCATTGAGCAGGTCTTCGATTTCCTTGGCCTGATCGAGCAGCGCGACGGCTTGCGGCAGCAATTGCCTGCCGGTGGCGTTGAGGCTGAGGCGCTTGCCGGCGCGGTCAAATAGCTGGCAGCTCGACTGGCGCTCCAGCTCGGTGATGGAGGTGCTGGCAGCCGACTGCGAAAGCGAAAGCAGTACCGCGGCTTTGGAGACGCTTTCCTGCCGGGCGACGGCCACAAATACCTGGAGCTGACGGAGAGTAAATCGCATATCTATATAACCGATAACCTATATCTTGATAATTCATTTAACAGATATTGTGTCTGCCACTAGAATGTCGCGCAATAGCGCAGTGCTTCTGCGCGCACTATTTTTTCAGGAGTCCTCACGTACATGAGCAACATGAACCACGAGCGTGTCCTCAGCGTCCACCACTGGAACGACACCCTCTTCAGTTTCAAGTGCACCCGCGACCCTGGTTTGCGTTTCGAGAATGGTCAGTTCGTGATGATCGGTCTGCAGCAGCCAAACGGTCGTCCGCTCATGCGTGCTTATTCGATTGCCAGCCCGAACTGGGAAGAGCATCTGGAATTCTTCAGCATCAAGGTGCCGGACGGCCCGCTGACCTCCCAGTTGCAGCACCTCAAGGAAGGTGACGAAATCATCATCAGCAAGAAGCCTACGGGTACGCTGGTGCTGGACGACCTCAAGCCGGGCAAGCATCTTTACCTGCTGAGCACTGGCACCGGCCTTGCGCCGTTCATGAGTGTCATCCAGGATCCCGAAACCTACGAGCGTTTCGAGAAGGTCATCCTCTGCCACGGCGTGCGTTACGTGAACGAAGTCGCCTATCGCGAATTCATCACCGAGCATTTGCCGCAGAATGAATTCTTCGGTGAAGCGCTGCGTGACAAGCTGATCTACTACCCGACGGTCACCCGCGAGCCCTTCGAGAACGAAGGTCGTCTGACCGATCTGATGCGCAGCGGCAAGCTGTTCAGCGACATCGGCCTGCCGCCGATCAACCCGCAGGACGACCGTGCCATGTTGTGCGGCAGCCCAAGCATGCTCGACGAGACCAGTGAAGTGCTCAATAGCTTCGGTCTGACCGTATCGCCGCGTATGCGCGAGCCGGGCGACTATCTGATCGAGCGTGCTTTCGTCGAGAAGTAAACCGGCTGCACAAGACCCGCCTCGTCCTTGACTGGATCAGGCGGGTTTTTGTTGCGCGGGATTTGTCGCCTCGATCAGTTTAGGCAAGCAGCAGCTTCAGGCGAGCAGCACTTCCAGCACGCAAATCACACCCGCTTGCGGGTAGTGCCAACGCACGTCCAGATCCCAGAACTGAGCACCATAGCGACGTTCCGGCATGGGCAGTTGATAGGCCGGGCGCGGGTCCTGGGCCAGACACTGCTCGATCAGTTCGACCAGCGGCTCATTCAGGCGCAGCGCGTGTTCGCCAGCCTGTTGCAGCGCGGCGTCTTGCCAGTGCACCGGTATCAGGGCTGGCGCAGCACTGGCGATGTAGTTGGTCGCATCGCCAATTGCATCGGCGTAGGGTACGTAGGGCTTGATGTCCAGCACCGGCGTGCCATCCAGCAGGTCGATGCCGGACAGCCAGAGCCGCCCAGGCTCGACCTTGTCCAGCTTGACCACTGACTGGCCGATGCCATTGGGACGATGAGTTGCGCGGGTAGCGAACACGCCCATCGACTGGTTGCCACCCAGGCGCGGCGGGCGCACCTTCAGGCGTGGCTTGTCTTCCAGCGCCAGGTGGAACAGAAACAGCAGCCAGACGTGACTGACCTGTTCCAGCCCCTGAACCGCTTCACCCTGATCGAACGGTGCCACCAACTCCAGCACTCCGCGGGCCGCCGGGGCCAGTTGTGGCTGGCGAGGGATGGCGAATTTCTCCTTGAAGCAGGAACGCACGAAGCCGACAGGGGAGACGTTGTAGCTCATCGTGGCAGGTTCAGCCACGCACGCGCAGGGTCAGGCCCTTGAGGAAATTGCGCAGCAGTTGATCGCCACAGGCGCGGTAGTTGGTGTGTCCGACCTTGCGGAACAGGGCGCTCAGTTCTGGTTTGGAAACCGGGAAGTCGACCGATTTGAGGATGGCGTGCATGTCATCTTCTTTCAGTTCGAACGCCACGCGCAGTTTTTTCAGGACGATATTGTTGGTGATCTGCAAATCGATCGGCTGTGGCGGACGGCTTTCGTCCTTGCCACGCTTGAAGTAGACCAGGCCATCAAGGAAGTGCGCCATGATTTCATCGCTGCAATCCAGGTAGCCTTCTTCTTCCTCTTTTTTCATGAATGCGATGACATCGCTTTTCGACACTTCAAAACCGGTCAGTGCGGTGATCTCGACAATCTTGCTGTCGCTGATATCGAGCATGTAGCGCACGCTGCGCAGTACGTCGTTGTTCATCATGAGGCGTGGTTCCTGATAAGTCGTAGGGCAGCGCATGACGGTGGTCATGCGCGCTGTAATAAGGTGGGTGGCGCGAGGGTCAGAACTTTTCCTTGGCCGTCATGTAGCGCCACTGGCCCTCGGGCAGTTTGCCCATGGACACGCCGCCAATACGGATACGGCGGATGGCGACGATCTTCAGGCCGACGGCCTCGCACAGCAGGGCGATGATGCCGGGCTGCGGATTTTTCATCGCAAAGCGCAGGCGGTTCTCGTTCTGCCAGCTGGCTTTCACGGCCGGCAGCTCCTTGCCTTTGTAAGTCAGGCCGTGGTTCAGCCGGTTGAGGCCATGAGCAACCATCTCGCCCGAGATCTCCACCACGTATTCCTGCTCGATCTTGCTGCGGTCATCGGTGAGCTTGCGCAGGATCTTCCAGTCCTGGCTGAACACCATCAAGCCGCTGGCGTTGGCCTGCAGGCTTGAAATCGCCTCAAGGCGCATGAAGTGGCCCTTGAGCGGACGCTTGCTGTAGCTGTGCTCTACGGAAAGCGTGCCCGGAGTGATCATCTGCAAAGCCTCTTCGGCGCTTGCCGAGGCGGGTTTGTGCAGGATGATCGTCACCGGCTCCGGGGCGTCGGCCTTGGCGTCCGGGCTGAGTTCGATTTTCTGGGTGCTGACCTTGAAGTGCGGTTCTTCGATGACCTCGCCGTCCACCGTGACCCAGCCGCCCTCGATAAACAGCTCGGCCTCCCGGCGGGAGCAACCGACCAGCTCGATTAGGCGTTTGGAAAGGCGAATGGGGTCTGTCATGACAAAAAAGCCGTTTGCTAAAATAAAGTCGCCATTGTAACCGTCTGGCGACGGTTAATCGCGGCAACATTGCATCTGCGTTGCAATCGATGTCATTGACGATCGATCAGGCGCATTCTGAGCATGGGGTAAGGCTGGCCCAGGCCATCGACTTCAGAGCGGCTGACAACCTCGAAACCATGCCTGCGGTAAAACCCCAACGCCTGCGTATTCTGCTCGTTGACGTCCAGTTCACGGATATTGAACTGCTCGATTGCATGAGCCAGCAACTGCGTGCCCAGCGTCTGGCCGCGATGGTCCGGGTCGATGAACAGAATATCCAGACTGGTCTTGCGCGTGCCCGCAAAGCCGGTGATGTTGAGCTGTTCATCCCGGGTACAGAACAGGGTCACACTGCCCAGATACTGCGGCAGCAGCCCCTTGAGCCGGGTGATGTAGGCGTCTGGCAGAAAGTCATGGGTCGCGCGCACCGAGCGTTCCCATACCTCGGTCAATTCCGGGTAATCGTGGGTATCCGGTGTATACAGCGGCATCTCGCGTCCTCCTTCAGCTGGTCTTGGATAGACCACAGCCGGAGACAAAAAAGCCCTGCCGGTTAAAGGGCAGGGCTTTCGTTTGCAACCAGGGCGAGCGCTTAGAGCATCTCGGCCCACAGGTCGTATTCGTCGGCATCGGTCACCCGGCACATGATCTTGTCGCCGGGCTGAACGGTACTGCCGTCTTCAAGGCCGATGAACACGTTGCCGTCGATTTCCGGGGCGTCGAAGAAGCAGCGGCCCACGGCACCACGATCGTCGACTTCGTCGATCAGCACTTCGATTTCCTTGCCGATCTTCATCTGCAGGCGCGCAGCGCTGATTGCCTGCTGATGAGCCATGAAACGATCCCAGCGATCCTGCTTGACGTCGTCCGGCACGATGGCCGCGTCCAGCAGATTGGCGGGCGCGCCTTCAACCGGCGAGTACTGGAAGCAGCCAACCCGGTCCAGCTGCGCTTCGGTCAGCCAGTCCAGCAGGTACTGGAAGTCTTCTTCGGTTTCGCCGGGAAAGCCGACGATGAAGGTCGAACGGATGATCAGGTCAGGGCACTGCTCACGCCAGTTCTTGATGCGTGCCAGCGTCTTGTCTTCGAAGGCCGGACGCTTCATCAGCTTGAGGATTTTCGGGCTGGCGTGCTGGAACGGGATGTCCAGGTACGGCAGGATCTTGCCAGCGGCCATCAACGGGATCAGTTCGTCGACGTGCGGGTACGGGTAGACATAGTGCAAGCGCACCCAGACGCCCATCGAGCCCAGCGCCTGGCACAGCTCGGTCATGCGGGTCTTGACCGGCTGACCGTCCCAGAAACCGGTGCGGTATTTGACGTCAACGCCATAGGCGCTGGTGTCCTGGGAAATGACCAGCAGTTCCTTCACGCCGGATTTTACCAGGCGCTTGGCCTCGTCCAGCACATCGCCCACCGGGCGGCTGACCAGCTTGCCGCGCATCGACGGGATGATGCAGAAGCTGCAACTGTGGTTGCAGCCTTCGGAAATTTTCAGATACGCGTAGTGACGCGGGGTCAGTTTGACACCTTGTGGCGGCACCAGATCGATCAGCGGATTGTGATCCTGACGGGGCGGCACTACGTCGTGCACCGCGTTGACGACCTGTTCATATTGCTGCGGGCCGGTCACCGACAGCACGCTGGGGTGTACGTCGCGGATGACATTGGCGTCGACGCCCATGCAGCCGGTGACGATGACCTTGCCGTTTTCCTTGATGGCTTCGCCGATCACTTCCAGCGACTCGGCCTTGGCCGTATCGATGAAGCCACAGGTGTTGACCACCACCACGTCGGCGTCCTCGTAGGTCGCAACGACTTCGTAACCTTCCATGCGCAGTTGGGTCAGGATGCGTTCAGAGTCAACGAGTGCCTTTGGGCAACCCAGTGAAACGAATCCAACCTTGGGGGCGGACGGCGTGGTGACGGTGGACATGGCAAACCTCGGCGTGAAGGGCACCCGGACGCGAAGCGCAGGCGCTGACTGGGCGCTTGCTGCGCCTCTGATCAAAAAGTGCGCAATTCTAGCGGTGAGTGGACAGGATGACCAGCGTTTGCATGAGAATTACGACGTACGCGAGACGCAGCCGGGGTCAGCGCCCACCCATTCGATCGCATTATGAGCGACAGTAGCTTCGGTACACGCAGTGTATTGAGGGGCATGGCGAGGTTGCAGCGTGCGACTGAGACATTCTGAATGCAGTCCAGGCCCGCATGAACGGGCCTGGACTGACTTTCACATGTTCTCAGCGCCGCGGTTCATGCATCGGGCAGCCGTTGTGCTGACTGCGAAAGCCCGCCGAGTGTTCATAGGCCGGTTTGCGTACGCGCATGACGCCGCCCAATGGACGATGTGCCTCAAGGCCGTGCCAGGGGCTGAATGCCATGGCTTCGTCAATTTCCTGAACGTTTTGCTCGGACCAAGACGACTGGCGGGGCACATCGATGCGAGCGACGGTGACGTAGGGGCTGAGGTCTTCCGGCCAGATCGCCGAGGCGTCCTCGATCGGCATTTTTTCCAGGTCCGTGGCCAGCTGAACGCGGACTTCCCAGCTGGCGTCGTGTTCAAGAAAAAACGCTTTGACCGCTTCGCGCAGACCGTCCGGATTGTCTTTGAGGTCCAGCGCCTTGTCGGTCAGCGCAATCAGCTCGGCGGAGACGGGCACGACGCTGAGCTTGGCGTAGTAGGGGCCATACAGAAAAGGCACGACGGTGTAGAACGTCTCGCCGAGGATGTGGGTCATCGGGTGCCCGCCGAGACTTCTCAGTGTGCCACTTTCGCCCCCTGCAGACTCGATCACCGACTCAATGCCGCGCAGGACGGCAGACAACGCACGTTTCATGCCCGGAGCCTTGTCGGTCGTTTTGGCCAGCAACTTCAAGGTCTTCAGGAAGGCCTTGGGGTCCTTGGCGGTAAAGGCCTTGGCGTTTTGCATGACGAAATCCTGAGTGGTTGCCTCTGCGCTGCCAGGCAAGCGCGCGCCTTCGACGCCGACCAGTTTGATGGCCAGGCCTCTGGGCGTGGATACCTTGTCATCGAGAATGTCGCCCGGGTTGGTCGAGAAGCGCATGACGACCGGGAAGTTGCCGGGCCTGGCAAAGGCACCCTGGGCCAACGGCTCGGGCAGGTCGCCGTAGACCTGAATCTGACCGTGAAGCAAGCCGTGAGCCTTGGCGTGCACACTGCGAATGGCGTGCCCCGTGTCTTGATACGTGGTCTCGAGGATGGAATGCATGGCTTCGACCAGCTCTTTGCTGGTCTGCGCTTCATCGTCCGGAACGACTTCAAATGAGGGCTGGAAGGGTAACGGCTGGACAGTCAGGTTTTGTGTGGTCATCAGAGCATCTCGGTGGGAGGGGATCAGGGTGCCCTGGCGTCGATGCGGTTCTTGAAGACCCCTGATGCGGCAGGCTTAAGTAATGACCGGCCGATATTTTTGTCGTTCCATGAGAAATGTTGCTTCGAAAAACTGCTTCAAGGGGCCGTGATCAAGGCGTGGTGGCAGGCCGGATCGATATAACCATCTGCGTTTCACCAAGAATTACGACGAGTGCTGCGTTATGCTTCGCGCCATCGCGCCGAGGCATGTCAATGTCTGGCTGAATCTGAATTGTTACGCCTTGTGATGTTCTCAGTGTTGAACCTCATGTCTGGTTTCCGGGAGTAGTGGATGAGTCAAGCAAACAGTCATGCGGAGGCCGGAGGCGCTGCCAAGCCCATCGGACTGCTGATCGCCGCAGTCGGGGTGGTTTACGGCGACATCGGCACCAGTCCGCTGTACACCCTCAAGGAGGTGTTTCAGGGGGGGTACGGCGTGGAAGTGACCCATGATGCGATTCTCGGGGTACTGTCGCTGATCTTCTGGTCGCTGATCTGGGTGGTTTCCTTCAAATACATGGCGTTCGTCCTGCGTGCCGATAACCAGGGCGAGGGCGGCATCATGGCGCTGATGGCCCTGGCGCGGCGTGCGTCGGCCAAGCATCCCCGCCTGCAAATGATGATGGTGGTGTTCGGACTGTTCGGCGCCGCATTGTTCTACGGTGACAGCATGATCACCCCGGCAGTTTCGGTGTTGTCGGCGATGGAAGGGCTTGAACTGGCGTTCGATGGCCTCGATCACTGGATCGTGCCTATGGCGCTGGTGGTGCTGGTGGGCCTGTTTCTGATTCAGCGTCATGGCACCGCGCGCATCGGCGTGCTGTTCGGCCCGGTGATGGTGACCTGGTTCCTGGTGCTCGGTGCGCTGGGTGTCTATGGCATCATGCAGTCGCCGGAAGTGCTGAAAGCGGTCAATCCGGCATGGGGTGTGAATTTCTTCATCATCCATCCGGGCATTGGTGTGGCCATTCTGGGTGCTGTGGTGCTCGCCCTGACGGGGGCCGAGGCGCTGTATGCCGACATGGGGCACTTTGGCCGCAAGCCGATTTCACGTGCCTGGTTCATCCTCGTGCTGCCTGCGTTGCTGCTCAACTATTTCGGTCAGGGTGCGCTGGTGCTGGGCAATCCTGAAACGGTTCGTAACCCGTTCTACCTGCTGGCGCCGGGCTGGGCGCTGCTGCCACTGATCGGCCTGTCGACGATGGCGACCATCATTGCCTCGCAAGCGGTGATCTCCGGCGCGTTCTCGATGACGCTGCAGGCGATCCAGCTGGGCTACATTCCACGCATGCACATCCAGCACACCTCCAGCGACGCGCAAGGCCAGATCTACATCGGTGCCGTCAACTGGGCGCTGATGGCGGGCGTGATTCTGCTGGTGATCGGCTTCGAATCGTCTGGCGCGCTGGCGTCTGCCTACGGCGTGGCGGTGACCGGGACCATGCTCTGCACCACCATTCTGGTGTCGACGGTCATGCTGATGCTCTGGAAATGGCCGCCATTGCTGGCGGTTCCATTGCTGATCTGCCTGCTGCTGGTGGACGGTCTGTTCTTCGCGGCCAACGTGCCGAAGATCTTCCAGGGCGGGGCCTTCCCGGTGCTGGCGGGTGCGGTGCTGTTTATTCTCATGACCACCTGGAAGCGCGGCAAGCAATTGCTCGCGGAGCGAATCGACGAGGGCGGCCTGCCATTGCCGATCTTCATCGGCAGTATTCGCGTCCAGCCGCCGCATCGGGTGCAGGGCACGGCAGTGTTCCTGACGGCGCGTTCGGATGCCGTGCCCCATGCGCTGTTGCACAATATGCTGCACAACCAGGTGTTGCACGAGCAAGTGGTGCTGTTGACGGTGGTGTATGAAGATTCGCCGCGTGTACCGTCCGCTCAGCGTTTCGAAGTGGAGTGCTATGGCGAAGGCTTCTATCGGGTGATCCTGCACTTCGGCTTTATCGATGAGCCCGATGTACCGGCTGCACTGGCCCTGTGTCACTTGCCGGAGCTGGACTTCAGTCCGATGCGCACCACGTACTTCCTCAGCCGCGAGACGGTGATCCCGTCCAAGATGGATGGCATGGCGCGTTGGCGTGAAGCGTTGTTCGCCTTCATGCTCAAGAACGCCAACGGCAACCTGCGCTTCTTCAAGCTGCCGTTCAACCGGGTGATCGAGCTGGGTACGCAAGTGGAGATGTAAACGTTGGCCGGGTTGTCCGGCAGCGCAGATAAAAAAATCCCGGCAACCTCACGGTGCCGGGATTTTTTTGGGTCGCAGGCTGCAGCGTTACTGAGCGGTAGTCTTGCCCTGACGCTTGTTGATCGCGTCGATCAGACGTTTGGCCAGTGCCGGGTAGTCTTCATCGAAGTGATGACCGCCTGGTAACTGAACCGCTTCGCCAACGGCGGTGGTGTCGGTGCAACCGCTGTCTTTCTTCTCTTCTACGCCGTAAACGCAGAACACTTTGGCGGCTGGCAGCTTGGCCATTTCCTGTCCGGTGGTGGCTTCCTTGCCTGCGTTACCGAGCCAGCCGTCAACGTGAATCTCGAAGCTGCCAGTGCGCGCGAAGGCCAGCAGAATGATTGCGTCAACCCGGTTCTGATCGTCTACGGCCAGGCGATTGTAGATGGCTGGCATAACGTCCGCACCGAACGAGTAGCCAGCCAGAATGAAGCGCTTGGTGCCCCATTTCTGACGGTAGTGGTTCATCAGGTCGGTGAGGTCGACGGCGGTCTGTTCCGGCGTCTTGTGTTCCCAGTAGTAGCGCAGCACATCGATGCCGACCACCGGGTAGCCCATCTTGGCCATGTCGCCAGCCACGACCTTGTCCAGGTCGCGCCATCCGCCGTCACCGGACATGAACAGCGTCACCGTGTCAGAAGGCTGGCTGGCCGGGACTTCGACCGTTGGTATGCCCAGTCCGCCGCTGTCATTCTCGCCGAGTAGCAGATGACGAAGTTCGGTATTGAGCACCTGAGGCAGCGGAATGTCGTAGTCGCTGATGCTGGTGTCGGCGTTGGTCTGGTCGCGCACGAACGCTGCGCTCGGATCATCCGGCGCGTCATTCCAGGCGGCCAGCCAGTGCCCGTGCTCAGCCTTTTGTGGCAGTGGCACGTCACAGATCTGTGGTGGCTTTTCATCCTCTTCCACAACAGGCGGCGGGTTCGAGGCATGTTCAAGCGCAAAACCTACGGAAATGGCCTGCGCCTTGTCATCGGTCTGTCCGGCCAGCCAGCGCCAGGCCAGCGTTGCACCAGGGCCTATGCCACCGACGACCTTTGCCGGGCCGTCGAGCTTCGCCAGAGCGTCCTGGAAGGTCTTCTGCTGCAAGACGCAGTCGTCCTTGGGCAACACCACCTGAATGATGCGTGCTGACGCATCCTTACTGATCGCCAGCAATTGCTTGTCGGTCAACATGTCTTCAGCGGTAACGGCCAGTGCGATACGGGTCTTGATGCTGGTGGCCGGTGTTACGCTGGTCAGCGGCGCGCCACCGTCAAGGTTCGAGTGTTCCAGTGATGCGGGCGGGGCGGGGCGGGTCCAGACCCAGACTCCCAGCGCTACGATTAAAAGAACAATTACCAGAGCTGCGAGCAAAAGGCGCCAGGAGCGTCGAATCATCAGCGTTTCACCAATCCAGTCAGGCCGCCCGCAATCAGGGCGGCGGTGTCAGCCAGTGCCACGAGCGGATCAAGTCCGGCAGGCACGGCCATATAACGAGGTTCCCAGTCAGGCTGGAACTTGTCCTTGAAGCGACGCAGCCCCTGGAAGTTGTACAGCTGTTCGCCACGGCGGAAGATCATCGAACCCAGACGCTGGGTGATGGGTGCACCGCGTCGTGGCTGCAGACCCGACAAAGGCACCATGCCCAGGCTGAAGCGCGCGTAGCCCTGGGCTTTGTAATGCAGAATCAGGCCGACCATCATGAACTCCATGGTCAGCTTGGGCGCATCCGGGTGAGAGCGCATCAGGTCAAGGCTGGCCAGTTCCGGGCTGGTGGTTTCCAGCAGGTTGGAGAACGCGACCGGCTTGCCCTGGAAGTGCACGATGGCAATGCGGAAGTACTTCAGGTACTCGGTGCTGAAGCGGCCCAGGGAGAAGCCTTTTTCACGGACATTCTTGCCCGTCAGCCAGGCGTCGGAAATCACTTTCAGCTCGTCGATCGGCGCCTGGCCCGGTTCGTAGATTTCCAGCGAAAGACCATCGCGACCACCCCGGTTCCAGGTGTAACGCAGGTCCTTCATCTCCTTGCCCTTGGCGTCGATGTCGAAGCGCCGCAGGTCGACGCGCGCTTCTTCACCCAGCTTGATGGCGGTGAGACCGATGTCCATGTAGAACGGCAGGTTTTCTGCACGTACCTGGTAGAACACCGGACGTGCATGGTGCACGTCGCACAGATCGCGGAATTGCCAGATCAGCTCGGCACGCTGCTGTGTAGGGCCGATCGGATCGTAAAGCGCCACCAGACTGCGGCCGCGATGCGAGTACATCAGGAATGCATTGCCGGCCGGATGAAACAGGATCGCCTTGTCGCCGGTCAGCACCAGGCCGCCATCCGGCTGTTTGGATGCCTTGAGGATCTCGGCCGCCTTGTCCAGATCTGCTGCGTCGGGCAGCTTGATGACTGGCCTGGCAGTACGCAGCAACCAGGTCAGCGAAACCACCACCAGCAGTACTGCGCTGCCCAGCGCCGAACGCAGGCCGCGCGGCGCGTCTGCATCGAGGGTGAACTGCCACCACAACTGGTGACTGTAGGGCACGTCCTGATAGGCGAACAGCAGCAGCCAGATCGAGGCACCGACCACACAAATGCTGGCAATCAGGTAGACCGGCGAGAACGGCAGCTCCAGCAGGCGGCTTGGACGGTAGAACGAACGGCGGAAGGTCAGCAGCAGGCAGGCGGTCAGCAGCAGCATGCTGGCTTCTTCCCAGTCGAAGCCTTTGAGTATCGACAGCACTGCACCGACCAGCAACAAAATAGAAGTCAGCATCCATGCGGCCGACAGTCGCCGACGCAGGCCCTGGGCAAGCAACAGGCACAGTACGCCGACAAGACTGGCCCCGAAGTGCGATGCATCGATCAGTCGATGCGGGATCATGAAGCCGACGTTTTCCAGACGGGTATCGATTTCAGGGGTGGCACCAGAGAAGAGCAGCACCACCCCCGACAAGAAAACCAGTAGTGCCAGAATCGGTGCCGCCAGCCCTGAGGCGACGCGCATGGCCTGCCGGGTCGGCAGCAGACGTTGGGCTTCGGTAAACAGCAGGGTAAGACAGGCCAGCAGCAGCGGCAGGATCACGTAGATCAGGCGGTACAGCAGCAGCGCAGCGGCGAGCGGGGCGGCACCCAGTTCGTTGGCAAAGGCTGCGAGCAGAATCGCTTCGAACACACCGACGCCGCCAGGCACATGGCTGAGTACGCCAGCAGCGAGGGCCAGCAGATAGATAAGGATGAATGCACCCAGCGGCGGCGCGTGCGGCAGCAGGAGGTACAGGACCATCGCTGCGGCGGCGACATCCAGCGCGGTGATCACCAGCTGGATCAGCGTCAGCTTCAAATCCGGCAGGCGCAAGGTACGGCGACCGAGACGAACCAGAATATTGTGCGGGATGTCCTGTTCCGGCAGGCGGCGACGGTAGACGAACACCGCCAGCAGCAGGCTGCCGATCAAAACTGCTGTGGCGACGACAGCCAGCACGTCGACGGGAAGCTTGAGTGCCAGTGACGCGCCTGACAGGTTGCTCAACGTGGCCAGTGCAGCCAGCGGCGGCAGCGCACAACCCAGTGACAGGCTGGCGAACACGGTCATGCGGGCAATTTCGATTGCGCCTACGCCGTGGCGTGAATAAAGCCTGTAGCGCACCGAGCCACCGGACAGCATCGACAGGCCGACCGCATTGCCGATGGCAAATGAGGTGAAGCCGCCGAGAAGCAGCGTCTTGATGGGCAGGTCGACATTGGCATAGCGACTGGCCGACAGTTCATAGCCCATCAGGATGATATAGCCGACGATTGCCGCGAGCAGCGCACCGCCCAGGGCGGGCAGGGGGACTGCGAACAGCGAGTCGTGCAGCGCATACCAGTCCATTTCGACCAGCATGTGGCGGCAGGCTATAAGGGCCAGGCTGAACAACAGCAGCATCACTGCCAGCCCGATGGGCTGTCGGTATTTGCTCAGCAGCTCCCGCCAGTTATGGCGCGGTGGGCTGACGGGTTGCTCTGCATCAATGGTTTCATTGGAATCGGACATGTTGTCGCGCATCAATCACTCCTTGGATCGTGCGCGACAGGATGGAGGTATGCAGCCAAGTTACCAATCCCTACGCAGAAAATATTTCAGGATGTTAGCGCGTCAACGTCTAACGAGCGAATAGCGAATCGAGCCGGGTGATGCTGTTCAGCTACGGTTCAGTCGTGATTCAGCTTAGTAACACCTATCGGCAGCGCACGCAAAAACTGTCGTAAATGCACGCATTACGTTACAGATGTGATGATAGGGTTTCAAAGGGCTTTGGAAATAGTCTTTTTTGTCAGACAGTTAGCCGTTGCCCGCACTGCTTTTTTACCGGAAACAAAAAAGGCCACTCTTTCGAGTAGCCTTTCTTGATGTTTGGTTGCGGGAGCCGGATTTGAACCGACGACCTTCGGGTTATGAGCCCGACGAGCTACCAGACTGCTCCATCCCGCGTCTGTGTGGCGGCATTCTACAGCCGAACGCCGACGTGTCAACCCTTAATCCGGAAAGCCTGCAAATGAGTAGCAGATTGTGCAGATTTTGCACGATTGGGTTCGGATGCGCAGTTTTCATGACTGCGCGCTTGCGTGGGGCATTATCAGGAAAGCGTAAGGCCTTTGGTCAGGATTTACTGCAGGTCGCCGGGAGCGATCTATATCTGCGCGAGGCATGGTCCATGTCCAGGCCTTGGAAGGGGGCTTTTCAGGCGCGCACAAAAAAGGCCACTCTTTCGAGTAGCCTTTCTTGATGTTTGGTTGCGGGAGCCGGATTTGAACCGACGACCTTCGGGTTATGAGCCCGACGAGCTACCAGACTGCTCCATCCCGCGTCTGTGTGGCGGCATTCTACAGAGAGATGGCGAGGTGTCAATGGTTAGTTTTAAAAAAGTGCTTTTTCTTCAAATGCTTAGCGGATCCAAATGATCGGTCTGCACGGCATCGGCGCTTGCATGACGGGGCTTTGCGGCTTTTTCGGTCATGCGTGATGGGCTTTTGACTACTTTTCATGGCGGCCTTTCGCATCATTGGATGTTACTTGGCGGTACGAATGAGATACTGCGCGGCCATTGATTGCAAAATCCCATCAGGTCATGACGCAGCGCAAAATCATCCACATCGACTGTGACTGCTTTTATGCAGCCATTGAAATGCGTGACGAGCCCGACCTCGCTGGCAAGCCGCTGGCGGTAGGCGGCTCTGCGGAGCGGCGCGGGGTGATTGCGACCTGTAATTACGAGGCGCGCGCCTATGGGGTGCGTTCGGCCATGTCGTCCCGGCATGCGCTCAAACTCTGCCCGGACCTGACCATCGTCAAGCCGCGCATGGATGCTTATAAAGAAGCATCGCGGGAAATCCACACGATCTTTCGCGATTACACCGACCTTATAGAGCCGTTGTCTCTGGATGAGGCCTTTCTGGATGTGTCCGAGGCCGGGCATTTTTCCGGCAGTGCCACGCGCATCGCGCAGGACATCCGTCGCAGGGTCTCGAATCAGTTGCACATCACCGTGTCGGCGGGCGTTGCGCCCAACAAGTTTCTCGCCAAGATCGCCAGCGACTGGAAAAAGCCCAACGGGTTGTTCGTCATCACACCGGATCAGGTCGAGGATTTCGTCGCTTCCTTGCCGGTCACCAAGCTTCACGGCGTCGGAAAAGTCACCGCAGACAAGCTCGGCCGGCTGGGTATCGTCGACTGCGCCGACCTGCGAAGCCGCAGCAAGCTCGCGCTGGTCCGGGAATTCGGCAGCTTTGGCGAGCGCCTCTGGAGTCTGGCGCACGGGATCGATGACCGCCCCGTGCAGAATGACAGCCGACGTCAGTCAGTCAGCGTTGAAAATACCTACGACACGGATCTGCCCGATCTGGCGGCCTGCCTGGAAAAGCTGCCGGACCTGCTGGAAACGTTGAGTGGCCGCATGGCCAGAATGGAAGGGCAGTACCGGCCCGGCAAGCCGTTCGTCAAAGTGAAGTTTCACGACTTTACGCAGACGACTCTGGAGCAGTCCGGAGCCGGCAGGGATCTGGGCAGCTATGAACAGTTGCTGGCTCAGGCGTTCGCCCGTGGTGGCAAGCCGGTCCGCTTGCTGGGCATAGGCGTACGTTTGCACGATCTGCGTGCAGCCCATGAGCAACTGGAATTGTTCTCTCGATAATGACTGGCCGCGGTTATACGCCGCGGCCTTTCATGTTACGGGCTCTTGCTACTGGCTCTGGGCAGGAACGGCGACCAGACGGCCAGCGTCTCTGGCGAGAGACTTGAGAAACTCACCCTGCAACTGCGGATCGTTGCGCGTCAGTTCGATCAGGCTCTGTTCCAGCTCGCTGGCTTCTTCTTCCAGCCCCATGTCAGAAAGACGTTTGACGCGATGCACCCACTGGCTGACCTCGTCATCTTCCAGGTCGTCGTAGATCAGGGCGTGCGCCTCCAGCAACTTGCCGCGTAGCGAATGGCTGATTGGCAAACTGGCGTTCGCGTGCGCGCTGTCCTGATCGTCTTCGACATTGATATAGATGCGTGTGATGCGGCTCAGGTCCTGTTCCGCAAACGGGCTGTCCAGCAGGTTCAGGCGCAGGATGCCGTTGCGGTCAGTGCTCATTTCGTGAGTTTCATTGCCAGCCTTGACCATCACCGGGCGTTCATTCCAGGGCAGGGTGGAGTTCTCGATCCGCTTGTCCTTCTGAACCTCGTCGATGCTCGCCAGATTCTGCTCGGCGCGACCGTGGGACGGGGCATTCATGAAGGGGTTCAGACCTGCCACGCCATAGTGAATCCAGTCCTTGGTCATGCTTTCCGGCAAATTGCCCAGCGCAAACACGTTGACCACGTTGGCCCCGACACCTGCGACAACCGCTATCGCGCCGAGCGGGATCTCGTAGACCTCCCGCCACGGTTGGTAAGGCGTGTAGCGGTCATAGTGTCGAGTGACTTCAAAGTCGGTGACCTCGAACGATTTGTGCTCGTGAATCCGCACGCGGCGTTGCGGCAACTCCAGTGTCTTGGGTTCGCCGATATCGACTTGCAGGGTATGTTCGAGCAGTTTGCGTTCGACTCGCTCCTCGTGCTCGCTGCGCTGAGAGAGCTGGTTGGCACAGCCGCCGACGAGAAATGAGCCGCACAGAACGGCGCTGCCGAGGCTTAAGGTGCTTCGTTTGAGCATGGGATCTCTGATGCGGATTGGGCGAGTGAAGAGCGGCGCACCTGCGAGCAGGTGCGCCTTTTGACTCAGCGGTTCACTTTGCCCTGGATGAACGACAGCACGTCCGCGACTGCAATGGCTTGCGGTTGCGATTCGGTACGGCTCTTGTATTCCAGATTGCCTTCGGCCAGGCCTCGGTCGCTCACCACGATGCGGTGCGGGATACCGATCAGTTCCATGTCGGCGAACTTGATGCCTGGGCTGGTCTTCTTGTCGCGGTCGTCGAGCAATACTTCAAAACCGGCAGCCGTCAGGTCGGCGTACAGTTTGTCCGTCGCTTCACGAACGGCGTCTGTCTCGTAGCGCAGCGGAACCAGCGCA
This sequence comes from Pseudomonas sp. BS3767, assembly GCF_900099665.1. Taxonomy (NCBI): domain Bacteria; kingdom Pseudomonadati; phylum Pseudomonadota; class Gammaproteobacteria; order Pseudomonadales; family Pseudomonadaceae; genus Pseudomonas; species Pseudomonas sp. BS3767. The sequence goes on from NZ_FNCX01000003.1 coordinate 665,863, forward strand.
ATCTGGAACGGTGCGAGGGTGTCGTTCCAGATGATGCCGTTTTCGTCGCTGTTCTGTTCGATGGCAGCCGCCACCACCCGGGAAACACCGATGCCGTAGCAACCCATCGCCAGATTGACTGGCTTGCCGTTCTCACCCAGCACCTGGCACTTCATCGCTTCGCTGTACTTGGTGCCCAGCTGGAAGATGTGACCCACCTCGATGCCGCGCTTGATTTCCAGCGTGCCTTTGCCATCCGGGCTTGGATCGCCCGCAACCACGTTACGCAGGTCGGCGACGGTCGGCACCGGCAGATCGCGCTCCCAGTTGACGCCGAAGTAGTGCTTGTCGTCGATGTTGGCACCCACGCTGAAGTCGCTCATCAGCTCGACAGAGCGGTCGATGATGCACGGCAGTGGCAGGTTCAATGGGCCCAGCGAGCCCGCGCCTGCGCCGATGGCGTCGCGCAGTTCGGCTTCGGACGCCATGACCAGCGGGCTGGCGACCTGTTCCAGCTGGCTGGCCTTGATTTCATTGAGCTCGTGATCGCCGCGGATGATCAGGGCGATCAGCTTGCCTTCTTCGGCCGCATGGACCACCAGAGTCTTGACGGTTTTCTCGATGGGCAGACCGAAACCCTCGACCAGTTGGGCGATGGTTTTGGCGTTTGGAGTGTCGATCAGACGCAATTCTTCAGTAGCGGCCGGACGAGTCTTTTCGCGAGGCACCGCTTCGGCTTTTTCGATGTTGGCTGCGTAATCGGAGCCATCGCTGAACACGATATCGTCTTCGCCGGATTCGGCCAGTACGTGGAATTCGTGCGAGCCTGCGCCACCAATCGAGCCGTTATCCGCTTCGACCGGGCGGAACTTCAGGCCCAGGCGGGTGAAGATGTTGCTGTATGCCAGGTGCATGCGATCGTAGGTGACCTGCAGCGATTCGTGATCGGCGTGGAACGAGTAAGCGTCTTTCATGACGAACTCGCGTCCACGCATCAGGCCGAAGCGTGGGCGGATCTCGTCACGGAATTTGGTCTGGATCTGGTACAGATTGATTGGCAGCTGTTTATAGCTGTTGAGCTCATTGCGTGCCAGATCGGTGATGACTTCTTCGTGGGTCGGGCCCAGGCAGAACTCACGGTTGTGGCGGTCGACCAGACGCATCAGCTCCGGGCCATACTGCTCCCAGCGTCCGGATTCCTGCCACAGCTCTGCGGGTTGAATGCCGGGCATCAAGATTTCGAGTGCGCCTGCGGCGTCCATTTCTTCACGAACAATGGCTTCGACCTTGCGCAGCACGCGCAGGCCCATGGGCAGCCAGGTGTAAAGACCGGATGCTAACTTGCGGATCATGCCGGCGCGCAGCATCAGCTGATGGCTGACCACGACCGCATCGGAAGGGGTTTCTTTCTGTGTGGCGAGCAAAAATTGACTGGTGCGCATGGTTGGCCGTTGTCGGTTGCTGAGACATGAAATGACCTGGCATTGTACGGCGGTGTGCCGGTCGCGTACAGGGCGGGGCTGGCTTGCAGGTGGCGTCAGAGCGCTTTGATGGGAGCATGAAAAAGCCCGGCATGTGCCGGGCTTCTTCTATTAACGAGTGCTGAGCGGTGATTACAGGATCGAGATCGGGTAATCGACAATCAGGCGGAACTCGTTGACGTCGCCATCTGCCTGGGCATCGTTACCACGGTGCCATGCCTGACGCATACGGAAGGACAGATCTTTGGCTGGGCCAGTCTGTACAACGTATTTGGCTTCAAGGTTGGTTTCGTGGTGCTTACCGTCGGCTCCATACATGTTGGCATAGGCACTGGACGCGTCTACTTTGGTGCCATCAATGTTGTCACCGTTGAGGTAGCGGGTCATGAAGCTCAGGCCAGGAACGCCGTAAGGCGTCATGTTCAGGTCGTAGCGCACTTGCCACGATTTCTCGCCTGGACCGTTGAAGTCGGAGTACTGAACGGAGTTGGCCAGGAAAATCGAGTCGCCGCCACGATTGTTGTCGCCTATACCGATGTAGTCGAACGGTGTATCGCCGTCGACTTTCTGGTACGCAACGGTAATGGTATGCGCTGCCAGGAATGAATAGGCTGCCGATGCCGAGTAAGTGGTGTTGTTAATCGACCCGGCTTTAGCGCTGCCTTCGTCAAGGGTGCGGTACAGGTTGACGTCGAAAGCCAGTGACTGATCATTCCCCAAAGGCAATGCGTAGTTCACGTTACCGTAGTACTGATCCCAGATGTCTTCGAGTTTGGCTGCATAGAAAGCTACGCCCAAACCGTCGGTCACTGCGTACTTGCCGCCAACAAAATCTGCGCTGCTGGCTTTCAGGCCGTTGAAGCCGTTTGCGTAAGTTGCCCAGATGCTGCCGTCGTGACTGGTGTCATCCTGGCTTGTGCCCGAGTAGAAGTGTCCTGCTTCAAGATCAAGACCTGCAATCTCACTGCTTTGCAGGCTTAGACCACTAGCGGTTTGAGGTAGCAGGCGTGATCCGCCAACCGCAAATACTGGACTGGTAGGCTGCATATCACCGATTTTCAATTCAGTCTTCGATACGCGGAATTTTACAGCGCCGCCCAGCTTGCCCTGCGTAGCCTCGTTATCACCATTGGCGTCAGTGACCAAGTTTCCAGAGCCTGAGTATTTGTCGAGACCCCAAAGCCTGAGGCCCCCGTAGCCGAATGCCTCAACGCCTACACCGATGGTGCCTTGAGTGTAGCCGGTGCTGAAGTTGGCCCAGATGCCCTGGGTCCAGTCTTTGTCGCTGCGGCCGCCTGGAGCAGGGTTGTTTTTCTTGTCGCGGTTGAAATAATAGTTGCGCAACTTCAGGTCAAGCGTGCTGCCTTCCACAAAGCCCTTGGCATCAGCCTGATCGCTGACGAAAGGTGCGGCTGTTGCCATTTGGGCGCTGGCTGCTGTAACGGCCAGTGCGATTGCGCTCCACTTCATCACTCTCATCGTGATTGCTCCTTTGGTTTTTAGAAGATTTTTCTGCCGTCCCACCTGTTTTTTTATCTGGGCGGCTCTTTCTATTTTTGTCGGCGGAATCTATATCACGCTGACTTGGGTTGCTATAGCTACAGCTTTATCCTTTCAGAATCTTTACGACGCGCAGCCGAGCTAGCCTGTAGTGGCATTCTGCACATTGTCGGATCGATCAAAGTGCGGTCCGTCACGGCGTCCCTCAGGGTCGCAAGCCTTGTTTCCCTTGATGCTGTCACCCCTGTTTTCCGCCAGGGGTGTCGTGATCATATGGGTGATAAAGCAACAAGCGTGCACAAAGTTTCCGAAAATGAAAAAATTTTGTGAAAAATCAGAATCAAGATCGCTTTTTTGCTCCATCTAGCTGTTTTAAATGACTATTTTTATTTTTTGAAAATACCGCTGGCTTTTCTCCGCCAAGGCTGGCTTCTGCCCCTCTCGCCCAAAAACGTTACCGGTATAGGCTTACATTGAGTAGAAAACGAATCCACCGTGTTGCTGACGCAACAGCAGTGTGTGATTTTGGTGCATTCCCCATCGGATTCGCCTGAACCTGGAGCATTGCTATGGGTGGCGGTCATGGTGAGGCAATGGATGTTTCATTTTCATGTACGCGAGGCAGGCAATTGTAAGGCGGTGGTTCAAGGTGAGGCTGTTTTCAGCGGGATCCGCCGTCAGTCAGTGGCGTCAAATCGGTGCGGCGACCGTTGCAGTGGATGCATTCTGGTGCGCAGGTGAAGCCTTACGCGAAGCCTAGTATCCTGACTGCCTATCGCAGCACCCTGTTACCGACAGGGCAGGTGCATTCACCTGGCAATCAGGAGCTTTTTATCGTGTTCGTTCTGGATTCCCGTCTTCAACAAGACACCTTGCCGATTGGCGACTTTCCGCTATGCCGGTTACTGCTCTCCAACGACAGCCACTACCCCTGGTTCATTCTGGTGCCGCGCCGCGCAGACATCACCGAAGTCTTTCAGCTGAGTGCAGCAGACCAGATGCAGTTGTGGCAGGAGACGAGTGCGCTGGCCAAGGTGCTGAACGAGCTCTTCGATGCGGATAAAATCAATGTTGCCGCCTTGGGCAACGTAGTGAGCCAGCTGCATATGCACGTCATCGTGCGCAAACGTGACGATGCTGCCTGGCCTGCGCCCGTGTGGGGCAAGCATGCTGCCATCGCTTATACCGACGAACAGCTCTCGGCAATCCGTCGGCAGTTGAAGCCGGTACTGACAAATGATTTCCGATTTGAGGAGGAGTAATCATGAGCCTTGAAGAGCGAGTCATGGAGCTTGAAAGCCGTATGGCCTTTCAGGACGATACGATCCAGGCACTCAATGACGTGCTGGTAAAGCAGCGGCGCGAATTGGATCATCTGCAACTGCAGATGGCGGCGATGCTCAAGCGTCAGGAGGAGATGGGCAGCCAGTTCGAGACCTTCGAGGAAGATGCTCCGCCACCTCACTATTGATCGGCTGGCATAAAAAAACCGCGACTTCCGTCAGGAAGTCGCGGTTTTTTATTGCTTGAAACAATTAGCGGCGGGGCAGGGCTGCAATGACATCTTCGGCCTGCAGGCCTTTGTCGCGGTTCATCACGGAAAATTCGACGCGTTGCCCTTCGACCAGTACGCGATGACCCTCACCGCGAATGGCGCGAAAATGCACAAAAATATCGTCGCCGGAATCCCGGGAGATGAAGCCGAAACCCTTGGACGTGTTGAACCACTTTACGGTGCCGGTATCACGATTTCCCATGTCGTGGCTTTGCGGCGCGGACGAAGGGGTGTAAGACCTGTAAAAGCTGACACCCAGGTGCAGGGCGACGGCTACGATGGCGATAGCCAGGCTCACCAGAATGGCGGGTTGGCCTGCGATGCCTGGTAGAGGAACAAGCAAGGTTAGCGTTTGTACGATTACCGCAATGACAAGCAGTGCACTGACCAGATTTTGCAGATTATGACGCGGGCCTCGATTCCAGTAAGGAATGACCGGAGCGAGTATCAGGTTAAGCAGCCCTAGAAAAGCCAGGCAGATCGCGTCAGGATTTTGCAGGTAGAGAGATGCCGCTTCACTACGCAGGCTGGGTATGAAAGAGAGCAACAGGGCTGCTGCTCCCGTTACCAGGTGGACGATTTTCAACATTTTAAAAAGCTCACATGCAAGAAGGATTACAAGAAATAGCTGGTAACGCCCGGTACGCTTCTGAACAAGATGAGGCGTGATGCACGGACGCTGGGCCGGCCTATGTGCCAGCGCTGGATGACAACTCGTTGGCGACACGCCGTGTATTTAACAGCAAAGCCTGATGCTACTCAAATCAGCAATCGATAATGGTGCAGGTGCCTGTCCTGCCTTGGCATCACGCTGTCCTTTAGTGCCTCTGCAGAGGCCGAAACAGAGGGCTCTGGCGGATTTTGCTGATGATTCTTCCAGGCTGGCGGGGATTTTCCGCGCCGGGTGCCCGCTGCGGCCCCGTTGGAACAGCCGTGGCATTGGTGCGAGTCGCTGTCAGCTGGCAGCATCGCACCAACGGAAAGCTGCGCCATTCGGGTTCTCTTGATAGAGTAGTGGTCTTTACTGCTTTTCAATCCTCACTAAAAGGGCATGAAACATGGCAATCGATATTGGTATCAGTGAAGAGGATCGCAAGTCGATCGTGGACGGTCTGTCGCATCTGCTGTCGGATACTTATGTGCTTTACCTCAAGACTCACAACTTTCACTGGAATGTCAGCGGGCCGATGTTTCGCACGCTGCATTTGATGTTTGAAGAACAATATAACGAACTGGCACTGGCGGTTGACTCTATTGCCGAGCGTATTCGTGCGTTGGGCTTCCCTGCTCCTGGCACTTATTCGACGTATGCTCGCCTGTCTTCCATCAAAGAAGAAGAAGGCGTGCCAAGTGCTGAAGATATGATCAAAAGTCTGGTGCAGGGTCAAGAGGCTGTTGTCCGTACTGCTCGTAGTATCTTTCCTCTTCTGGATAAGGTTAGCGATGAACCGACAGCTGACCTGCTGACACAACGCATGCAGGTTCATGAGAAAACGGCCTGGATGTTGCGCTCGATGCTTGAATCGAAGTAACGGCCAGGGGCGGGTGGCTTCAAGTGCCACTCGTCCCGCTCTTCAACTGTTCCTCCCTCTCGTCACCTGCCTTCATTGCGCAATCACTCGGGCAGCTCAAGGCCCGAATGTGCTGCGCTGCGCTGCAGTTCTCCTCGCTTTCTTCATAGTCCCTTCAAGGTTAAACGATATTCCGCTATTTCCTGTCGCCATCTCCTACAGTGATAAGGTGTAGGGGCTTCTGGCTATAAAATCGCCAATCATGTTTTATACATCGGGACATTTATTTGTTTTTGAATATTTCTTTTGGTGTTTAAAACTCAATGATTCGAAGGTGGCGGTTATGGTGTTACGAAGTGCTGAGCGAGAACTTAAGTTGTTACATCGAGAGGTGGGAATACGCCATGATCCTTTTGTCGAGGATTTCAATATGACGCTGGCGCAGCCACATTCCAAATCCGTTCGGCTTAACGGTCTGGCGACGTGCCTGCGTCTTGAGAACGTGTACTGGAACATTCTTTCAGGTATCGCCAGTTCCAATGAATGCTCCGTTAATACGGTATTGTCCTACATTGATCGGGAGGTTCACTTACGGTACGGGGGGGTAAAGAATTTCAGTGGCCTGATTCGTGTTGTCTGTGTGGCGCATCTTTTGAAGGGCGACTGCCTGGAAAATTCCCACGTCTAGCTTGGTTTTATCCTTATTTCTGCGGGCTCGCTCAGGCGTGCCTGCGCTGTCCCCCGCAGCGCGAGTGAACAGCGCGGCTGCGCGGGGTGGTCACAACCTTATCCGGTCGTTAATGGGTTCGTTCGGCTGCACGGTGCCAATTAACTCTATATAATCCTCCGTCTTGCTAGCGGGCGTGACTCTGCGTGGGCCAGGGCTGGCTTTAGCCTTGTGCCGGTGCCTTGTACCACTGAGCGCAAGCCAGGAGCGAAATCGCCACCGAATTCGAATTACGAGAAGTGAAAACACCATCATGATGCGCAGCCATTATTGCGGCCAACTGAACGAAAGTCTGGAAGGCCAGGAAATTACCCTTTGCGGATGGGTCCACCGTCGTCGTGACCACGGGGGCGTTATCTTCCTCGATATCCGCGACCGTGAAGGCATGGCTCAAGTCGTGTTCGACCCTGATCGTGCCGACAGTTTCGCAGCCGCCGACCGTGTGCGCAGCGAGTACGTGGTCAAGGTCGTGGGCAAGGTTCGTGCTCGTCCGGCAGGTGCCGTGAACGCGAATATGGCGTCTGGCGCCATCGAGGTTCTGGGTTACGAGCTCGAGGTGTTGAACGAGTCCGAAACGCCGCCGTTCCCGCTGAATGAGTACTCCGACGTCGGCGAGGAAACACGCCTGCGTTATCGCTTCATCGACCTGCGCCGTCCGGAGATGGCCGAGAAGCTGCGTCTGCGTTCGCGCATCACGACCAGTATCCGTCGCTACCTGGATGACAACGGTTTCCTCGACGTCGAGACGCCGATCCTGACCCGCGCTACCCCGGAAGGCGCTCGCGACTATCTGGTTCCAAGCCGTACACACCCGGGCAGCTTCTTCGCTCTGCCGCAATCGCCTCAGCTGTTCAAGCAACTGCTGATGGTGGCCGGCTTCGACCGTTACTACCAGATCGCCAAGTGCTTCCGCGACGAGGACCTGCGTGCCGACCGTCAGCCGGAATTCACCCAGATCGACATCGAAACCAGCTTCCTCAATGAAGAGGACATCATCGGTCTGACCGAGAAGATGGTTCGTCAGCTGTTCAAGGAAGTCCTGGACCTGGAGTTCGGTGATTTCCCGCACATGACTTTCGAAGAGGCCATGCGCCGCTACGGTTCCGACAAGCCGGACCTGCGTAACCCGCTGGAACTGGTGGATGTTGCCGATCAGCTCACCGGCGTGGAATTCAAGGTGTTCAGCGGCCCGGCCAACGACCCCAAGGGGCGCGTTGCCGCACTGCGTGTACCGGGCGCCGCCAGCATGGCGCGCAGCCAGATCGACGACTACACCAAGTTCGTCAGCATCTATGGTGCCAAGGGGCTGGCCTACATCAAGGTCAACGAGCGCGCGAAGGGGCCGGAAGGCTTGCAGTCGCCGATCGTCAAGTTCATCCCGGAAGACAATCTGAACGTCATCCTCGATCGCGTTGGTGCGGTTGATGGCGACATCGTTTTCTTCGGTGCGGACAAGTTCAAGATCGTCAGCGAGGCCCTTGGCGCGCTGCGTATCAAGATCGGTAATGACCTCAAGCTGCACACTTGCGAGTGGGCACCGATGTGGGTCGTTGACTTCCCGATGTTCGAAGAAAACGACGACGGCAGCTTCACCGCGTTGCACCACCCCTTCACCGCCCCCAAGTGCACGCCTGAAGAGCTGGAAGCCAACCCGGCGACCGCGCTGTCCCGTGCCTATGACATGGTGCTCAACGGCACCGAGCTGGGCGGCGGTTCGATCCGTATCCATCGCAAGGAAATGCAACAGGCGGTCTTCCGTCTGCTGGGCATTGCCGAAGACGAGCAGCAGGAGAAGTTCGGCTTCCTGCTCGATGCCTTGAAATACGGCGCGCCACCGCACGGTGGTCTGGCTTTCGGTCTGGACCGTCTGGTGATGCTGATGACCGGCGCGCAATCGATTCGCGAAGTGATCGCGTTCCCGAAAACCCAGAGCGCGGCCGATGTCATGACCCAGGCGCCTGGCGTTGTCGATGCCAAAGCGTTGCGCGAGCTGCACATCCGTCTGCGCGAGCAGCCGAAGGCCGAGTGATGCCGGGCAGGGCGTATCGTCGATACGCCCTGTATCTGCCCTTATTGAGTGAAGCTTTTTGCCCGGGCTGTTCGGGGCGAAAGGTGAAGGTGTTTCAAAAAGAATCTGGAGCGAAAAATGGCAGGTCATTCTAAGTGGGCGAACATCAAGCACCGCAAAGAGCGTCAGGATGCCAAAAAAGGCAAGATTTTCACCAAGTGGATCCGTGAGCTGACCGTTGCTGCACGTCAGGGCGGCGGTGACCCTGGTTCCAACCCGCGTCTGCGTCTGGCGCTGGACAAGGCGCTTGGTGCGAACATGACCCGTGACACCATTGATCGTGCGGTGGCGCGAGGGGTAGGGGCATCCGACGGTGATGATGTCGAGGAGTTGGGTTACGAGGGCTACGGTCCGGGCGGCGTGGCGATCATGGTCGAAACCATGACCGACAACCGCAACCGTACCGCGGCGGCTGTGCGCCACGCATTTACCAAATGCGGCGGCAATCTCGGCACCGACGGCTCTGTTGCCTACCTGTTCGATCGCAAGGGCCAGATATCCTTCGCTGCCGGTGTCGATGAGGATTCGCTGATCGAGGCTGCCATGGAGGCCGATGCAGACGATGTCGTGACCAACGAAGACGGCTCGATCGATGTGTTCACATCGTTCTCCGGGTTTTACGCGGTGCGTAACGCATTGGAGGCTACGGGCTTCAAGGCGGCAGATGCAGAAATCGTCATGCTGCCGACCACCAGCGCCGTGCTTGATCTGGAAACCGCTGAAAAGGTACTCAAGCTGATTGATATGCTCGAAGACCTGGATGACGTGCAGAACGTCTATTCAAATGCGGAAATCCCGGACGAAGTGATGGAGCAGCTGGGCTGATCGCTCACCGGTAACACCAGGTCGGAAGCCGGGGGAGCGAAGCTGTGAGCAACACGCAGCTATCGGCCCCCGGCTTCTGCCTTTATGCTGCACCTATTGTTTTGCGTGACCTCCTCAAGCTGCAGGCGTTATGACTCTTATTCTTGGTATCGATCCCGGTTCGCGAATTACCGGCTATGGTGTGGTACGCGACACCGGGCGCGGCTGTGTCTATGTCGCGTCGGGCTGTATCCGCACTGGCAGCGGCGAGCTGCACGAGCGTTTGCAGATCGTTTATCGCGGTGTGCGGGAGGTCATCAAGACCTACGGGCCGGTGACGATGGGTATCGAAAAGGTGTTCATGGCGCGTAACGCCGATTCGGCATTGAAGCTGGGGCAGGCCAGGGGCGCGGCCATCGTGGCGGGTGCCGAAGAAGCGCTGGAAATTGCCGAATACACCGCAACCCAGGTCAAGCAGGCCGTTGCAGGAACCGGCGGTGCCAATAAAGAACAGGTGATGATGATGGTCATGCACCTGCTCAAGCTGACCCAGAAGCCGCAAATCGATGCGTCCGATGCCCTTGCCATCGCCCTGTGCCACGCGCATACGCGCTCCAGTCTGATTCCTCACGGGTTGGGCACTGCGCGCAGTCGCGGCGGCCGCTTGCGGCTCTGACTGGCGTTATGTGTCCGCCTATTTTCTATGATGACGGTGTTCAACTTCTTCGCGCGAGCGACAGGCAACACGAAAGGATCTGAAACGTGATTGGACGTTTACGCGGCTCTCTCGCCGAAAAGCAGCCTCCGCATCTGGTGCTGGATGTCAACGGTGTCGGCTATGAGGTGGAAGTGCCGATGACCACCCTGTACCGGCTGCCGCATGTTGGCGAAACGGTGACTTTGCACACCCACCTGGTGGTCCGCGAGGACGCGCACCTTTTGTACGGCTTCTACGAAAAGCGCGAACGCGAGCTGTTTCGTGAGCTGATCCGGCTCAATGGCGTCGGCCCCAAGCTGGCACTGGCGCTGATGTCCGGTCTGGAAGTCGATGAGCTGGTGCGCTGCGTGCAGGCGCAGGACACATCAGCGCTGACGCGCATCCCCGGCGTGGGCAAGAAGACCGCCGAGCGGCTGCTGGTCGAGCTCAAGGACCGTTTCAAGGCCTGGGAGTCCTTGCCAGGCACCTTTACGCTGGTTTCCAATGGCCCCAACCAGGCCGAGCCTGTCGCGTCGGCAGAGTCCGATGCGGTCAGCGCACTGATTTCGCTGGGCTACAAACCTCAGGAGGCGAGCAAGGCCGTCTCCGCCATCAAGGAAAAAGATTTGAGCAGTGCGGATCTGATTCGCCGTGCGTTGAAGGGGATGGGTTAAGTGATAGACGCCGACCGCCTGATAACCGCCACTGGTGGCCGTGATCGTGATGAACAGATGGACCGCGCGATTCGGCCACTGAGCCTCGCGGACTACATCGGCCAGCCGACCGTACGCGAGCAGATGGAGTTGTTCATCCAGGCTGCCCGTGGTCGCAGCGAAGCGCTGGATCACACGCTGATCTTCGGTCCGCCCGGCCTGGGCAAGACCACGCTCGCCAACATCATCGCTCAGGAAATGGGCGTGTCGATCAAGAGCACGTCCGGCCCGGTTCTCGAACGGCCTGGCGATCTGGCAGCGATCCTGACCAATCTCGAACCCAATGACGTACTGTTCATCGACGAGATCCATCGTCTGTCGCCGATCGTAGAGGAAGTGCTGTACCCGGCAATGGAAGACTTCCAGCTCGACATCATGATCGGTGAAGGCCCGGCAGCGCGTTCGATCAAACTTGATCTGCCGCCGTTCACGCTGGTCGGCGCGACCACTCGCGCCGGCATGTTGACCAACCCGTTGCGCGATCGCTTCGGCATTGTGCAGCGGCTCGAGTTTTACAACATCGCCGATCTTTCGACGATTGTCTCGCGCTCGGCAGGCATTCTGGGGCTGGTCATCGAGCCGCAGGGCGCTTTCGAGATCGCCAGGCGCGCCCGTGGCACGCCGCGTATCGCCAACCGCCTGTTGCGTCGGGTGCGGGATTTTGCCGAAGTTCGTGGCAACGGGCAGATTACCCGGCAGACAGCCGACAAGGCCCTCAACCTGCTGGACGTCGACGAGCACGGCTTCGATCATCAGGACCGGCGTTTGCTGCTGACCATGATCGAAAAGTTCGACGGTGGTCCGGTGGGTATCGACAGCCTGGCAGCGGCCATCAGCGAGGAGCGTCATACCATCGAAGACGTACTCGAGCCCTATTTGATCCAGCAAGGCTATATCATGCGCACACCTCGCGGGCGTGTGGTCACCCGGCATGCGTATCTGCATTTCGGCCTGAACATCCCGTCGAGGATGGGGGAGATATCAGTACCGGACGATTTTGGCGACGAGCCTGTGGATTTATAGCGATGGCTTGCAATTTATTTGCGGTCTCTGTGGTCACATTGCCAGTCCTGCCGCCGATACCTGTAACTAAGTGGCAAAAGGTTGAAAAACAGTTGCCTGACCCGATTGGCAACCTGAGGAGTAAGCTCTAGAGTATGCGCGCGCAAAACGGGGTTCAGTCGTTCGCACATCGCTGTCGCGTTTATTACGAGGACACCGATGCCGGCGGCATCGTCTACTACGTCAATTATCTGAAATTCATGGAGCGGGCTCGTACCGAGCGGCTACGGGAATTGGGCTTTGCCCAATCCGAACTGGCGCAGGAAAACCTTTTATTTGTCGTGCACTCCAGTGAGGCTCGTTATCACAAGCCGGCGCGGCTGGATGACGAGTTGCTCGTCAGTGCGGAAGTAACCGAATTGAATCGCGTCAGCCTGCGCTTTAAACAGCAGATCAGGCGGGCGTCGGATGCAACGCTGCTCTGTGAAGGGCAGTTCCTGGTGGCGTGTGTACGCGCCGATAGTTTTAAACCCCGGGCCATTCCCGAAGCTCTGCGAGCGGCCTTTGCCGACCAGGGCGGCGCGGGCATACATTCAGAGCAGGAGATAAAGCGTGGAAGCTAACGTCGTCGACCATTCCTCCATGTGGAGTTTGGTCAGCAATGCCAGCATTGTTGTTCAGTTGGTAATGCTGATTCTGGTAGCTGCTTCGGTCACTTCGTGGATCGTGATTTTTCAGCGCAGCAACATGCTGCGCGCAGGCCGACGTGCACTGGACAGCTTTGAAGAGCGTTTCTGGTCGGGTATCGATCTGTCCAAACTGTACCGTCAGGCGGGCAGCAATCCCGATCCGGACTCGGGCGTCGAGCAGATCTTCCGTGCCGGTTTCAAGGAGTTTTCGCGCCTGCGTCAGCAGTCCGGCGTCGATCCTGATGCGGTCATGGAAGGTGTGGCGCGCGCCATGCGTGTTGCCATCTCCCGCGAGGAAGAGAAGCTCGAAGCGGGTCTGCCATATCTGGCGACCGTGGGTTCTACCAGCCCTTATGTCGGTCTGTTCGGTACTGTCTGGGGGATCATGAACTCCTTCCGCGGTCTGGCGACGGCGCAGCAGGCAACGCTGGCGACCGTGGCACCGGGCATTGCCGAAGCACTGATTGCAACGGCCATCGGCCTGTTTGCAGCCATTCCGGCCGTTATTGCCTATAACCGTTTCGCCGCGCGCAGTGAGACCTTGATCAGCCGTTACTACACGTTCGCTGACGAGTTCCAGGCCATCCTGCACCGTAAAGTGCACACCAGCGAAGAGTGAGCAGGTAATTCCCCATGGCTTTAATCGCTCGAGATCGTCGCAGAAAACGCAAGCCGGTCGCCGAAATGAACGTAGTGCCCTACATCGACGTGATGCTGGTGTTGCTCGTGATTTTCATGGTGACGGCTCCCATGATCAACCAGGGCGTGAAAGTCGACTTGCCCAAGGTCTCCAGCGAGGCTTTGCCGCAAGACAACAACAATCAGGTCCTGACCATTTCGATCAAGGCTGACAAGACCTATTACTGGAACCTTGGCAGCGAAGTCGATACCGACAAGCAGATGGACAAGGCAATGACCCTGCCACAGCTGACTGCCGCAGTGACCAAGATCGTCGCTGCCGGTCGTGATGCAGGCAAGCAGACGCAGGTTTTCATTCGTGGTGACAAGACCGTCGATTACGGCTCGGTCATGGGCACGATGGGCGGGCTGCAGAAGGCTGGGGTCGGGAATGTTGGCTTGATTACCGAGGCACCCTGATGCAGCCGATTCGAGAGCCGTCCGCCTCGGAAAGCTACTTCTGGCCCAGTGTCTGGGCCGTGGCATTGCATATTCTGATCTTTGGCATGCTGTTCGTCAGTTTTGCCATGACTCCGGATCTGCCCGAAGCCAAGCCTATCGTTCAGGCAACGCTCTATCAGCTCAAGTCCAAGAGCCAGGCCACTACCCAGACCAACCAGAAGATTGCCGGTGAGGCGAAGAAAACCGCTGCGCGACAAACCGAAGTCGAACAGCTGGAGCAGAAAAAGATCGAGCAGCAAAAACAGGAAGCTGTAAAAGCTGCGGAACAAAAGAAAGAAGAGGCTGCTCAAAAAGCCGAAGAGCAGAAAGCTGCCGACGAAGCCAAAAAGGCCGAACAGAAAGCAGAGGAGGCCAAAAAGGCTGACGATGCCAAGAAAGCCGATGAAGCCAAGAAGGTTGCCGACGCCAAAAAGCTTGAAGAGAAGCAGCAGGCTGATATAGCCAAGAAAAAGGCCGAAGAAGAGGCGAAGAAAAAAGCCGAAGAAGACGCCAAGAAAGCTGCTGCCGAGGAAGCCAAGAAACAGGCTGCTGATGAGGCCAAGAAAAAGGCCGCAGAAGACGCCAAGAAAAAGGCTGCCGAGGACGCGAAGAAAAAAGCCGCTGCCGATTCCGCCAAGAAGGCGCAGGAAGCAGCCCGTAAATCCGCTGAAGACAAGAAGGCGCAGGCATTGGCCGATTTGCTCTCCGACAAACCGGAGCGGCAACAGGCTTTGGCTGACGAGCGGGGCGATGAAACGGCTGGCAGTTTCGATGACCTGATTCGTGTCAGGGCTTCCGAAGGCTGGAGTCGTCCACCATCGGCACGTAACAACATGTCGGTAACGTTGCAGATCGGGATGTTGCCCGACGGTACGATTGCCTCTGTATCGATTGCCAAATCCAGTGGTGACGGACCGTTTGACAGCTCTGCGGTTGCTGCGGTGAAGAACATTGGACGTTTGACAGAAATGCAGGGTCTGAAGCCGGCTGACTTCGCGCCCTATCGTTCATTCAAGATGACATTCACACCTGGAGATCTAGCCTTGTGATCAACCTTTTTCGAGGACTGCTGGTCGTTCTCTGTTTCGCATCCGCAATGGTGTCGGCAGAAGAAAAGAACATTCTGGTCACCAGCGGCAGTGACCGTGCAGCGCCCATCGCTGTTGTGCCTTTCGGATGGCAGGGCGGTAACGTTCTGCCTGAAGACATGGCCGAAATCATAAGCAACGATCTGCGCAACTCCGGCTACTACGCGCCGATCCCGAAGCAGAACATGATCAGCTTGCCGACCCAGGCCAGCGAAGTCATTTTCCGTGACTGGAAAGCGCTGGGTGCCCAGTACGTCATGGTCGGCAACATCACGCCTGCCGGCGGACGTCTGCAGATCCAGTACGCACTGTTCAACGTCGCTACCGAGCAGCAGGTACTGACCGGCAACGTATCGGGTACCAATGACCAGCTGCGTGACATGGCGCATTACATTGCCGACCAGTCGTTCGAGAAGCTCACCGGTATCAAGGGTGCGTTTTCCACTCGTATGCTCTACGTGACGGCCGAACGCTTCTCGGAAAACAACACGCGTTACACCCTGCAGCGTTCGGATTACGACGGTGCTCGTGCGGTAACCCTGTTGCAATCCCGTGAGCCAATCCTGTCGCCGCGTTTCGCGCCGGACGGCAAGCGTATTGCCTATGTCTCGTTCGAACAGAAGCGTCCACGCATCTTTGTTCAGCACATCGATACCGGTCGTCGCGAACAGATCACCAACTTCGAAGGCCTGAACGGTGCGCCTGCCTGGTCGCCGGATGGCAGCAAGCTGGCGTTCGTGCTGTCCAAGGACGGCAACCCGGAGATCTATGTAATCAATCTGGCGTCGCGTCAATTGAGCCGCGTCACCAACGATTCTTCGATTGATACTGAACCTTTCTTCGGTAAGGACGGGTCTACGCTATACTTCACGTCGGACCGTGGCGGCAAGCCACAGATCTACAAGACCAATATCAATGGCGGCGGTGCCGAACGCGTGACGTTCGTGGGTAACTACAACGCCAACCCGAAATTGTCAGCCGATGAAAAGACGCTGGTAATGATTCACCGGCAGGACGGCTTCACTAATTTCAAGGTGGCAGTGCAGGATTTGGCCCGCGGTAGCGTAAAAATCCTCACAGATAGCAACCTTGATGAGTCGCCTACTGTTGCGCCCAACGGCACCATGGTAATCTACGCCACCCGCCAGCAGGGCCGGGGAGTCTTGATGCTCGTGTCCATTAACGGACGCGTAAGGCTCCCGCTTCCTACCGCTCAAGGCGAAGTCAGAGAACCTTCCTGGTCCCCTTACCTGAACTGACGCGGCGCTACACGATTTGCTTAACACACTGGGGTTC
The DNA here is from genome assembly GCF_900099665.1 of Pseudomonas sp. BS3767. Lineage (NCBI taxonomy): Bacteria > Pseudomonadati > Pseudomonadota > Gammaproteobacteria > Pseudomonadales > Pseudomonadaceae > Pseudomonas > Pseudomonas sp. BS3767. The sequence goes on from NZ_FNCX01000003.1 coordinate 682,092, forward strand.
ATTAGGAGTTTCAAGATGGAAATGCTGAAGTTTGGTAAATTTGCTGCGCTGGCTCTGGCCATGGCCGTAGCTGTAGGTTGCTCGTCCAAAGGCGGCGACAATGCCGGTGCAGGCGGTGCTGCTGTTGATCCTAACGCTGGTTACGGCGCCAACTCGGGTGCTGTTGACGGCTCCCTGAGCGAAGAAGCTGCTCTGCGCGCAATCACCACCTTCTACTTCGAATACGACAGTTCGGACCTGAAGCCAGAAGCCATGCGCTCCCTGGACGTGCACGCCAAAGACCTGAAAGCTAACGGCGCTCGCGTTGTTCTGGAAGGCAACACCGACGAACGTGGTACTCGCGAGTACAACATGGCACTGGGCGAGCGTCGTGCGAAAGCCGTTCAGCGCTACCTGGTACTGCAAGGTGTTTCCCCAGCTCAGCTGGAACTGGTTTCCTACGGCGAAGAGCGTCCAGTTGCTACCGGCAACGACGAGCAGTCCTGGGCTCAAAACCGTCGCGTCGAACTGCGTAAGTAATTTGACATGCGAACGTGCCGACGTGCTCTAACCGTTTTGGCCCTCGCCCTTCCGCTTTCAGCGTTGGGTGCGGCACCTGTGGTCGATAACAATTCTGGCTCTGGCAGCAGCAGTTATCCGCCAGCGGGTTATGGCACGTCTGGCGCCTATGCCGGGGGAGGGGTTACGGCCCCTGCCTCGGCACAAGGTCAGCTGTTCATGCAGCTGCAGCAAATGCAGGACGAAATCGCGCGTTTGCGCGGTGTTGTCGAGGTCCAGCAAAATGATATCCAGCGCATGAAGCAGGAAGCTCTGGAGCGTTATCAGGAACTCGATCAACGTATAGCCAGTGGCGCAGCCGCTCCGGCTACCAATAATTCCCAACCTGCTGGTGGCGCTATCGACGCCGGCGGGACGCCTTCGGCCCCAGCGGCTCAGCAGGCACCGGCAGCAGGCACCGAGCCTCCTGATCCGGCGAAGGAAAAGCTTTATTACGAAGCGGCCTTCGATTTGATCAAGGCAAAGGATTTCGACAAGGCCTGTCAGGCCTTCACCGCTTTCCTGCGCAAATACCCCAACAGCTCGTATGCGGGCAACGCCCAATACTGGCTGGGTGAAGTAAATCTGGCCAAAGGCGACCTTCAGGGCGCTGGTCAGGCGTTCGCCAAAGTCAGTCAGCAGTATCCGAAGCATGCCAAGGTGCCTGATTCGCTCTACAAGCTGGCTGATGTCGAACGCCGTCTGGGTCACACCGATAAGGTAAAAGGCATATTGCAGCAGGTCGTTGCCCAGTATCCGGGCACTTCAGCTGCACAATTGGCGCAACGGGATCTCCAGCGCCTTTGATGTCCTGACCCGCTGATCAAGAAAGCCGCGCTAGTCGCGGCTTTTTTCGTTAGAATCTCGCACCCGAAATTCCGGTACACCTTACGCTTTTCTGGATTCCGCGATTGCCGAGTCCCTTGAAGTGCCTGACGGAGGCGGACGGCCTGTTTAGCTGTTACGCCCGTGGCTGATATGCAAGACACATTACGCATCACCGAAATCTTTCACTCGTTGCAGGGTGAAACCCGTACGGCTGGCCTGCCCACCGTATTCGTACGCCTTACCGGCTGCCCGTTGCGCTGTCAGTACTGCGACAGTGCCTACGCGTTCAGTGGCGGCACCATTCAGACGCTGGACGACATCCTTGGACAAGTGGCCTCCTATCGCCCTCGTTATGTTTGCGTCACCGGTGGCGAACCTCTCGCCCAGCCCAATGCCATTCCGTTGCTGAAGCGTCTTTGCGATGCAGGCTATGAAGTGTCTCTGGAGACCAGTGGTGCTCTGGATATCTCGGCGGTGGACCCTCGTGTCAGTCGCGTAGTAGACCTCAAGACCCCAGGGTCAAAAGAAGTCTCGCGTAATCGCTACGAGAACATGGAACTGCTGACGGCCAATGATCAAGTTAAATTCGTGATCTGTTCGCGCGAGGATTATGACTGGGCCGTTTCCAAGCTGATTCAGTACGGTCTTGATCGTCGTGCGGGCGAAGTTCTGTTCTCGGCCAGCCACCACGAGCTCAAGGGCCGTGATCTGGCGGACTGGATCGTGGCGGATAACCTGCCGGTACGCCTGCAGATGCAGTTGCATAAAATTCTTTGGGATGACGAGCCGGGGCGCTGATATGAGTGAATTGACCAAGACTGAAAAAAGAGCCGTGATCCTCCTGTCTGGTGGTTTGGACTCTGCGACCGTCGTAGCCATGGCACGCGCCGAGGGTTACACCTGTTACACCATGAGCTTCGATTACGGCCAGCGTCATCGCGCCGAGCTGGATGCCGCTGCACGCGTTGCCGGTGATCTCGGTGCCGTGGAGCACAAGGTTATCGGCCTGAACCTCAACGGTATAGGTGGCTCGGCATTGACCGATAGCTCGATTGCCGTGCCTGAGTCGCCTTCTGAAGGCATTCCGGTCACCTACGTACCGGCACGCAACACCGTCTTCCTGTCGCTCGCCCTGGGCTGGGCAGAGGTCCTGGGCGCGCGGGATATCTTCATTGGCGTCAATGCCGTGGATTACTCGGGTTATCCGGATTGCCGTCCCGAGTTTGTCGAGTCATTCGAGCGCATGGCCAATCTGGCTACCAAGGCCGGTGTGGAAGGGCAGGGCTTCACCATCAGGGCGCCGCTGCAGAATCTGAGCAAGTCGGACATCGTCAAGGCTGGCACTGCGTTGGGAGTCGATTACTCGCTGACGGTTTCCTGCTACCAGGCTGACGACCAGGGTCGTGCCTGTGGCAAATGCGACAGCTGCCGTTTGCGCGCAGAGGGCTTTACCGCCGCCGGTATCGCAGACCCGACTCGCTATTTTTAAAGTTTTTAAAAAAAGGTGTTGAATTACTGATAAAAATCAGTAATATACGCGCCACACAACAGAGGGTCGTTAGCTCAGTTGGTAGAGCAGTTGGCTTTTAACCAATTGGTCGTAGGTTCGAATCCCACACGACCCACCATTTCGAAAATCTGGAAGGCCCATGAAAATGCGGATTTCCAGGTTTTTTTTTGCCTTGCAGATATCCGGCCTAAGGTGGGTAGCTGATTGGGCTTCCGTCACGGCATTGAGGCAACGATCTGTAAGGCAGCTGGCTAGTCTTTCGAAGCTGAAGGCAGGCGATACCGTTTGAACGCGATGCCACCCAGACAAGCAGCCGTCTGTCGCGAGACATAGCGCCGGCAAGCCGTGATGTCAAATTGCAAGGCGGAGTGCAGCTTCAGAGCTACTGGAGGCCACGCATATTTTTTCATCCTGACGCAGTGCGTGGCTGTTATCGGCTATCTTGCACGTCTACTGAAACTGAATACATGCTCTGGCGAGCGCTCATGATGATGGCATTTAGGGATCCGCCGCACCGTCGACTCACTTTACAGATCCACTGCTCCAAGGGATCTTGTAACAGCCGTTGGGCGATTGAAAAGATGCCTTGCCTTCGCTGATTGTGCCTATGTCTTCTTCGGCTGCAATCTGAACAACCATCTCGCCAGCAGCATTTTCCCTGATCCAGCGAGCAATATCCTCCAATTCGCCGAACTCATATGAATCGCCCCGGATTCTCTAGACACCTTGCAAGCTCATTGCGTAACGTTTTTCAAACTCTACCGGTGACAGCTGATTGTTGAAACCATGGCGGCGTTTTGGGTTGTAGAACATCTCGATGTAATCGAACACATCACTACGGGCATCTTGCCGTGAGGTGTAGATTTTCCGCTTGATTCGTTCCCGTTTCAGAAGCTAGAAAAAGCTCTCAGCCACGGCGTTGTCATGACAATTGCCTCGGCGGCTCATGCTGGCAACCAAATTGTTTGCCTTCAAAAAACTGCGCCAATCGGAGCTGCTGTACTGGCTGCCCTGGTCGGAGTGAACCATCACCTCTTGTTTCGGTTTTCGCCTCCAAACCGCAATCAATAACGCATCAATGGCCAAATCACTGGTCATCTGCGACTTCATTGACCAGCCAACGACCTGACGAGAAAACAGATCCAGCACCACCGCCAAATACAGCCAGCCTTCATACGTACGAATGTAGGTGATGTCGGTGACCCAAACCTTGTTGGGTTCCACGACATCGAACTCGCGCTTCAGTAAATTGGGTGAGGCGACCGCTGGCTTACCGCCGTACTTTCCAGGGCGACGTCGATACCCTGTCTGAGAGCGCAGACCTTCAAGACGCATCAACCTCGCCACACGATGCCGACCACAATCTTCACCGACCTCGCGCAGGTCGTCATGGATTTTGCGATAGCCATAAACTCCGCCGCTCTCCAGCCACGAGTGCTTGATCAAACCCAGCAATCGCTGGTCGTCTTTAGCGCGTGCAGATTGCGGCTCAGACAACCAAGCGTAATAACCACTGGGATGGACTTTCAGCGTCAGGCAAAGCCGTCGAATGGAGTAGTCGCCCGCGCGCTGCTTGATAAAGGCGTACTTCAGCCGTACTCCTTGGCAAAGTACGCTGCGGCCTTTTTAAGATGTCTCGCTCTTCAGTGACCCGCTTGAGTTCCGCTCGCAGACGACGCAGTTCAGCGTGCTGATCATCGTCTTGCTGCCGTTCTACCTGAGGTTTGCTGTAGCGCTTTATCCAGGCATAGAGGCTATGCGGCGACACGCCAAGACGCGCCGCCACATCAGCGACAGGCAGCTTCTTTTCGGTCACTTGATTGACCGCTTGGATTTTGAATTCTTCGGGATAACGTGGGTTGCTCATGGCACCTCCTGATTGGCCTCAGTTTAAGGCATGGAGGTGTCTACGAAACCCGGGGCGATTCACTTTACCCTGGCTGGGCTTCTCGCACAGATACAAACGCATAAGGACTCCGATGAGGATTTGTGGCTCAAAGGAGAAAAGGTGCCATTGATTAGATGCAGGCGCCTTAAAAAGCCTTAAATTAATCCATTGGGGTTGCTTAATTGAACAATGAGCAGGAGTCATGAACGAAACCTGCTCGGTCTCCGGTTTTGTCTCCCTAACGAGGCAGGTTGCGATGGGGTATGACAAAATATGCTCTCAAATACGCTTGTATTCGTATGAGAAAATGCTGTTGTCGCTCATTCGCGTTTCATATCAATCTCAATTAATTTATCGTCTATAAACCTAAGATATTGATATGAACCGCCATTAGGACCATAAACAAATATAGTTATAGTCGCAGCATTAAGTTTAGGAACTCCGTTGGGGCGTCTCGCAGGACCCTCGCTGCTCTTTCTGAGTGGGGGGCCACATTTCTCTAGGACAGTTGACATCGAGTCGCCCTCGCTGATCAGCGACGTGCCACACCTCATGGTCGCATTAGTGGTACTCATAAATGTGGTTAAAACAACACCTGCGCTCAATAAGAGCATGTGTTTAGTCAGCATGAAAATTCGCTCCTTCGAGTTGGCGCACCCCAGGCGCGCCACGTTCTACTATTAGCCAGCTGCTCTGACTATGTCCAGATAATTTTCAACACTATAATTGGTCACCCCCACAGACGTGACGATAATTGATGTTGTGGGTTGAGCCACTTCGATACCTCGAACGACGACATTTCCCTGGGCTTCTGTATCGGTTAATTGAGATCCGTTATAAGACAGCACCATGTTGGTATTGGCTGAGGATTGTATAATTGGTAATATGTAAGATAGGGGTGGATATTGCATGGTGTTCACTGAGATAGTATGCGAAGTGTTGGCGGCTGCTACTACTTGCTGGAGCTTGTCGCCATTGACCGGGTCCACCGATAGCTGTCGGCCATTGAACTCAAGAGTAAGTTTTCTATCCCCGTTGAGCGTCAATATTTCGAGTAGATCGGAGGTCGTTAGGACTTGAGACGTTGTCAGAGTTATAGATGTGTTAGGTCCTGCGCTAGCGACAAAGCTTTTAAGGTAAGGGACTGTGGAGTCGGGGGCATCAAACGTAATAGCAAATTTCTTCGCTCCAACCGAGGCTAGAGTCTGTGACATTGCATCGGCATTAATGAATCGTGAATTGGAGAGGGAGATATTTGAATTCTCACCAATCTTACCAATTGTTTCTATGATACTGGTGGGGGTAGATAATGAGCCATCTAGGGAGATACTATAGGTTTTGCTTCCAATGGCAGCCAATACAGTGTTCCTGGCTTCCAGCTCCTGAATTTTCTGCTGCTCGGGCGTCAGGGCTTTGCTCTGAGGCATTACGCCATTGCGCTCCTGCTGGAGCTGGCTCGCCCAGCGACGCAGCGCAGATTCCACCACCCCAAGCGAACGGGCGGCTTCGATATGGCTATAGCCTTGGTCGAGCACGAGGCCTGCGGCCTCGCGTTTGAATTCAGCGGAAAAGGTACGGCGTTGCTTGGTCATCGGACACCTCTATCTGGCGATATTCTCGCCTAAATGAGTGTCCGGAATCATTAGACCACTACATAACGGCTGCCGGATCAAGTTGTTTAGAGTCTGGGGTATTTACAGATTTACGCACTGTTTCTAAAAAGCGGTTCGCAGGCTCAAGGGTTTATCGTGGGCCGCCGTATAGCGCGGAACAATCAGATGGACAAATCTTCTCTAAAATATGCACTGAGCGATGCTCGCACTGCGATTGTCGGCAAAGCTTAAACCGTTCGCATTTATTCATCTTGCCAAGGTCAGATCCACAGGATCCGTGCAAGCCCCTTCCCAATCCGTTCGGGTTCCATGCCTAAAGGACAATGTCATGGCGTCAATCGATAGCAAGGCCACCATCAACTACACCGTGCGAACAGGCCCGGGAACAGTGCAGGTCGACCCATCCTCGGGTGGCGATTCAAACTGGAGCATCATCCTTCAGCCTGACGGCAAAATCCTTGTCGGTGGCGAAAGCTTCCAGACTGCCATTGGCTATCCTGGCTCGCCGGGCGATGAAAGCTATGGTACGCGCGGCAGCTACACGGCGGTGCGCCTCAACGCTGACGGCAGCCTGGACAACAGCTTCGGCCAAGAGGGAATTGCCCTCGTGCCCGGCAACCTGGACCCGGAAGATTATGCTTACTACGTAATGGCGGTGCAGGCCGACGGTAAAGTGCTATCAGCACAGCCAGGGCTTGGCGGTTTGAAGGTAGAACGCTTCAACGTAGATGGCACTCTGGACACCACTTTCGGCAAAGGCGGCGCGGCTGGCCTTGATGTACCGATCGGCGCTGATGGAATGGCTATTTACGCCACAGCAGATGGCTCGGTGTACGTCAGCCTTCGCGGCACGTCCCAAGCGATCGTGTTCAAGCTGGACAGCACCGGGGCGCCGGTCGAGGATTTCGGTGCCAACGGCGCACTTCTCCTCAACCCGACGGGGCATTACGGCACCGGTAATATCGCCACCGTTGTGCAGACCGACGGCAGCTTATTGCTCGGCAGTTGGCTGTATGTGGGCGCCGACGGCCCCCACGACCCGGGCGGTCCGGTTTATGCCGTTCAGCGACTTGCAACCGACGGCAACCTGGATACCGCGTTCGGTGTGGACGGTGTGGTGTATTTTGATACTGCGCTGGGGCTGGACTACCGGGCTGCGATAACCGTGCAAGCCGATGGCAAGATCATCGTGGCCGGCGAGAGTAACGACAATAACGCCTTCAACGTACTGCGGCTGAATGCGGATGGCTCGTTCGACACCTCCTTTAGTGACGATGGCAAGCTGACGATCCAGGTGCCCCAAGGCGCGAAGAACTATGCCCACTCGGCAATCGTTCAGCCGGATGGCAAAATCCTTATCGCCGGCGACGTGATCACCCGACTGAACGCCGATGGCAGCTTGGACACCACCTTCGGCAGCCAGGACGGCCAATACCACGTGGACGGATCCAGCCAGGCCAACCACCTGATTGGCAACGACACAGCCGAGATTATCCGTGGCCTGGGCGGAGACGATGTGCTGCAAGGCGCGGGTGGCCGTGACGTGCTGGCAGGCGGGACGGGCTCAGATATTTTCCGCTTCACCCAGATCAGCGACAGCTACCGTACCGCTACCGAAACAGGCAGCGACCGGATTCTGGACTTCGACGCCTCTCAGGACCGTGTCGATCTGATTTCGTTGGGCTTTACCGGCATTGGCGATGGCCATAATGGCACGCTGGCCATCCAGGCCAACACCGAGGGCACGCGCACATACCTGAAAAGCTTCGATGCCGACGCCAACGGACAGCGCTTCGAACTGGCGTTCGAAGGCAACCTGACGGGGCAGTTTAACAGCACCAACCTGGTGTTCACGGCCCCCACCGTCGAAGGAACGGCTGGCAAGGACGTAATCATGGGAAGCGCAATGTCGGAAGTCATCTATGGCCTGGCCGGCAACGACCGTATCGACGGCGGCAGAGGCTCGGATGTGATCATCGGAGGCGCGGGCGCCGACTTGCTGATCGGCGGCGACGACCCGAACCTTTCGGTCTCTGGCCGTAATGGCATCAATGACGCTGACGTATTCCGCTACACGGCAGCCACTGACAGCTACCGCACGGACAGCCAGAGTTTCGTGGACCTGATTGTCCGGTTCGCAAACAACAACGACAAGATAGATGTGTCGGCGCTGGGTTACACAGGGTTCGGTGACGGTACCGGCACTACACTGAAGATGGCCTATAATGCGGATCTGGACCGCACCTACCTCAAGGATGTGGAACCTGACGCTCAGGGCCATCGGTTTGAGATTGCCCTCACCGACGACTGGACCCAGGATCTGGGCAACAACGATATGATCTTTGCGCCAACCGCGCAGGTGTCGATGGTGGGTGTGGCTAGCGCGTTCACCCAATCACCAGATATGGTGTAGCTGGGCAGAACATTGATGGGGTTCTGAGCAGTGGTGAGGGTGGCTGGCGCGCCTTTGGGCTTGCTGGCTGCCGTTATCCAGGGCGACGCTATTCTGGACAACAGCCACTCCACGAACTCATAAAAGTCGTTCTAATGCTCGCCACGGCCTGATGTCGATCCAAGGGTTGCTCAGCACGAGGATTCGATATTCGCATTCACAAAAATCACGGATCCCATTTATGAGATCTCGATTTTCTTTCAGCTCATCCTTTCTGATTATGTTGTCGCTGACAGGATGCGCAGTCAGTATGGATCCTCCAAAGCGCGATCAGCTTGGAGAAAGCGCGCTTTACGGCAGTTGGCGTGTTGCAGGTGTAGCAGTATCAGACTCGGGCGTGCAAGCACTAGAAGATAATGATCCGAGCTTCATGGGTCAATGTGCTGACGACGGAAATCGTCGGCGGCGTGAATACCGGTTTCACCGTGGCGTCGGGCGAACAACAATAGCGTGGCATCGAAGCTGAGATCAAGGCGCGGCTGGATCAGCACTGGGATCTGATCGCGTCCTACACCTACACCCACGTCGAAATTACTAAGAGCAATCGCGGCGACGAAGGCAAACGCCCGGCCAACATGCCCAGGCACATGGCGTCCACCTGGTTGAACTACACCTTCAACGACACCCCCCTCAAAACCAATGCTATAAAAAGAATAAACTGTGCTGTCCAAGGGGTTGTAAGCAGGTACTTGAACTTTGCGGGGAAGCGTTTAATCTCTTCGATATCCGCCAAGCCTCTTTTTTTGCCTAGACTTGGCACCCACAGATAAAAATAAGTCATGCTGCAACGCATGATTTTCCCCAAAAGCCCCGCATTTGAGAAGGCCATCTTGTTATGTTCTACAAACACACAGCTGGGGAGGCAGCGTTCAAGTTTTTCGGTATAAGCGTGTGCGATATAAAAAGTAGTGCACATCATCATAACGATCGATAGAGTAATCACAGTCGCTATTAATCCTACATCCACGTCAGTCGTTGACTCTGACCGGCGCACCGGTGATTTGAGTCGTACCCTTGCTCACTGTGGTAATAGCGTTGCCCTTGATCTCAATGCCATCCGGCGTGAGGGTGATGCTGCTTTCCCCCACTTGGAGAATGATGTGTTGCTTGGCGTTGACCTGGATGAACTGGTTATCCACCTGAATCGTCAGTGAGCCCTCCTGAACGTTCATCACAGTGTCTTTCTTGATGATCTCGGTTTGCCTGCCATCGACAGTCATCGTGCGGTTGTTGCCAACTTTATGGGTTTCGTCGACCTCGATCTCGGTGTCCATGTTGCGCTCGGCATGCATGATGAGTTGCTCGGCGCCGGCCTTGTCTTCGAACCGGAAAAAATTCGCCGTCCCGCCGTCGCCCTTCATCGACCGGGTCAAGAAACCACTCTGAGTCTTGTTCGCCGGAAGCGACCATGGCGGGGTATTCTGGCTGTTGTAGAGGCTGCCCATGATCAGCGGACGGTCAGGGTTGCCGTCGAGAAATACAACGACGACTTCGTCTCCGACACGGGGTATCTGAATACTGCCGAAGCCGCCACTTGCACCGGACTGGGCGACGCGTACCCAGCAAGAGCTTTTGTCGTCGAACTGGCCGTTGCGATCCCAGTGGAACTGCACCTTCACGCGGCCCATTTCATCGGTGTAGATCTCCTCACCAGGGGGGCCAACGATAATTGCGGTTTGTGGGCCGTTAATTGAGGGTCTGCGAGTTGCTAACTGAGGCCGATAAGCAATTTTTTTGCGAACACATACAAATTTGTTGAGGTAACCGGCCTGATCACCAGTCAAGTAGTTATTACTACCTACATGGTCAACCGATATGATTAAGAACTGCCGGTTTTCAGAGGTGCCAGCATCGTGTTCGTAGTGCTGGGTCAGCTCGAACGTATAGCCCGGCTTCATGGCGCGACAGTTGCTATCGCCATAAAATGTTTTACCTAATAACTCCAAGGCCTCAATCCGGCTACGGACCATTGCCTCACCATCCTCATAGTTTCCATGAGTATACTGCCCTGGGAAATCGTATATCTCAAAACTGTCGATGTCTCCCTGCTGATTCATACTCTGCATGGAGACTGGCAGCGCATTATTTGGCTGGCGGTAATCAAAGGTACGTACGGAAATTTTGCCAGACTGCAGTTGGCGAGTCGCACTCCACTGGGTAATCGAGTCAGCCGTCTCGGTCACTGAGGCTGTGTGAAAACGAATCTGAGGCTGCTCCGCTAGAGGCACTAATGTGCTGGAGTCATCGACCACAACCATCACGTGCGAGTCGGCAGTGTGCTCGAAATAGTAAAAAAGCCCCTCATTTTCAAGAAGTCTCTGTACAAAGTTGAAGTCGCTTTCGCGGTACTGAGTGACATAGCTATGATTTTTTAAGGACTTGCTCAGGCGAAATTCGTACTTTGGAAATGCTCCATAGCTGCCAAATACCTCAGTTAACACATCTTGAACTGTTTTATCTTGAAATGTTCGCGTGTCAAATCTACAGGTAAGCATCCATAACCACGGCCCAAGTACCGCACTGTAGCGAGAAAGCCCTCCATCGCTACCTTGAGTACTGAAGCGGTTCACGTAGCCGTTTATGTATCGTATAGAACCATCGGCAAGTTCGATTTCCACGGTCGCGGGGCGGCCAATGAGTGACTTTAGCTTCACATCGGAACGCTGGCTTAGTAGCGCCAAATTTAGCTCGAAAAGTCGGGAGAGGCTTTCTGAACCAGAAAAATGCTCCAGCAGCATTTCCTCATCACCGCCGGACGCAAATGTATTTAGCTTGAAAAGCCTTTTATTCTGCGGGCTCAGCATGGAAAGAAGGTCTGTCAACATTGTACGCTCCTTGAAAACTAGCTACTGGCAAAACTCATCGGTCTACCTTGGTAACGAAGATGCGGCCAAGCCAAGACGCCGCGCGCCTTGAACGAAGCTCTTCCACATTCATGAATGTGTATTCCTGATGTTCTCTTGCCTCTTGATCCTTCAGACTACGTAGGGATGAGATACTGGTACGATGGTAGAACAGCATAAATAGGGCAATAACTATAAATAGAAAGACGAGCAGCATCGCTGGCGATCTATAAGCGTGGAAAACTGGATAAATCAATATTCCCAGGCCGCCCCCAACAGTGCCGAGTGCCCAACGATTCTCCTGCTTTGGCTCAACGACCTCCACGCGCTGTGAGCGTACGACCAGAGACTTTCTAGGACTCCGCCATACACATAATAGCGAATAGATAATCGTGCAGAGAACTAGAGGTATACAACTGATCAATAGCGACGTGCCAAGTCCCAGCTTGAACTGCTTGTAGGTTGCGACTAACGCCATTAAAAATGCGAATCCAGGGGCAACACCCAGATTAGTAAACAGCCTAAGACTGGCATACTTACTAAATCTTTCAGTCCGGTACGCGCAGTCAACACACCAGTAAGTTATCCACATTACAAATACAGCGGAGGGAATAGTCAATATGCTGGGTACGACAGCCGCCGAAAACACAGCCAACATGGTGAATAGAAACCAAGCGCCCCATATGGTGGCTAAGTATCGATGCGGTTCAGTATTGAACATTATTAGTCTTTTCCTGTCAGCAAATTACCAAGAGAGGTACCCCACCCGCTTACATCGTCGCTCATAATAATCTGTATTGCGAGGCCCACACCTAATCCAATCGCAATTATTACTACCGCAGGCGCACTCACGGTCGCACCAAGCGCCACTCCACTTGCGAAAACTAAAGCATTCGTGGGCTGGCTATAGGCAGTTTTCTCTAAAAAATCCCTGCCACTAGTGGCGCTGTTTATATCCATAACCAATTGTGGGCCGAACGCGAGAATCGGGCCGGCGGCTTTCCCGACGAGCATCTTCCCAACCCCTCGCTGACTGTACAAGTCGCCGTCGACATGCGCAGTCGATCTTAACGCCTTGGCTGTATTGTATGCCGGGACATGAATCGTATTACCTACGACCTTACCGCCCACTCGATAGATACTAGCTTTGGCCGTGGCTGGTATTTCAAAGTATAAGTTACCACCTACGCGAATTAGCTTGATCCTGCCACGAAAAGCCCGATGAGCAGAGACACTTCCTGGCTTTCCACGGGAGGCCGCCCATTTTTTAAGCTGCGTCTTTGTCGACTTACTAAGATCGAGTAAATTTTCAACCTTGGTTGCTTTCGAGCCTGCATGGAGGATTCCGCCCACGCTCGCAAGCGTGCCTGGCAGGTTAGCTGTAGAAAATAGCAAAGGGCCCACGACCGGAATTTTTTCCGCCTTCTCCTTGAGCTCCAAAAACTGTTTTGCTGCTATGTGAGGGGCTTTTTTTAGCTTACCAAACAAGAAAATCAGCGTCGTGTAGTAGTCTTCGGTTTCTTCAGGAGAAAGCTCAGCTTCTGGAGAGCTAAGCTCGTTGATGAGAAATTCCGCAGCACTTAAATCGTCAGTGGCGTAAGTGCCTGCGATGTCCAAGGATGAGGGGAAGGCCCTAGCGGCAACAACACTTGGCCATGGCAATGACCCTTCGCCCAACAATCCTTGCTGGGAGCCTGTGCCCATGGGATCTGCAGCTGTACATGGATAGAGTCCATTACTCACGACCAACCTCCTTTTAAATGCTGGCTCAATGCAAATTACCGTCCAGCAATAGCAACAAAACAAGGCCACCCATCGTAACGAAAGCCTCTAGAAACCAAGATGCATTCGCCACTGGTCAGAACCGCAGCCCGGAGTCACTTAGGCTTCTACCGAGCAATACTGTTCGCTTGCACGCATCAGTACTGCGTTTTCAACCCGAAAGCTATGCTAAAAGCAGCGGAAATCCGTAAAACCAAAACTTCAGCAGTTCCCTTGCTTCAAGTCTACCCTAGGCGACTAGCGATCACTGCACCCGGCAGTGACTGCTCAGACATGCTTAACGCGCGAAAGTGCCATCAGTGTCGGAAAAGAAGGATTCGTCATAGTTGCCTAAAACTGTCGGCCGCACTGAAAAAATCATAGCTGCTTTGTCACACCCCTCCATGGGAAACAGTCAAAGCATCCAGGCCAGGGTCTGCTTGCTCAGCTCTTCCGCCTCTGGATCGATCAGATCGCTGGCCAGGGCGCGCTTGTCCATGAGCATCTGCCACAGCTGCTGGTCGATAGTGTCCTCAGCTAGGGGGATTTTGACGACAACCACGCGCAACTGCCCATTGCGATAGGCTCGATCCTCAGCTTGGTCCTGCAGCCCCGGTGTCCATGGAAGCCCCAGAAAAAAGACATAGTTCGCGGCTGTCAGGTTGTAACCAGTGCCGGCGGCCGACCGGGTGCCGATAAACACCCTGCAGTCCGGGTCCTGCTGAAAAGCATCAATCGCCTTCTGTCGCTTCTTGGGCGAGTCACTACCTACTAACGTTACGCACCCCACGCCCATCTTGAGGCAGTGCTCACGCAACGTGGCCACGGACTCCTGATACTCGCAGAAGAGGATCACCTTGTCGTCCACGTCCAGCTCGGCCATCAGATCCGCGAGGATCCGTACCTTCACGCGCTCGAGCAGTTGGCGCAGTGCGCCCAGCCTTGCGAATCGGTGCTGGTCGCTGCGCATGATCTGGTTGTACTCGTCACGTTCTACCTGGCTGAGTATCACCGGCACAGTCTGGCGCTGCTTCCCCTTCAAGTTGGGCAGCACATCCTTGCGGCGTCGAAGCATCCAGTCAGATATTTCATCTCTAAGCGTCTTGCGAAACTCAGGACTGCCGGCGAATCGCTCGCAGAACTCATTGAGGGGCAGTTGTCCGATTGGATGGCCCGAAAGCCTCAGCGTGTGTGCAGCTCCGCTTCGCGATTGAGCACTGGCGTGCCCGTTAACAGTTAGCGGTTTTGTACCTGGGCAGCAATGTCGAAGCCGTGGCGTGTCCACGCTGCAGTGGGTTCCTTGAGTCGGTGAGCCTCGTCAATGACCATCACCGCGAAACGGCTCGCGTGCATGACAAAACACCCAGCCTCTCGTAGTTCACGATGATCCAGCCAGCACTGGCATCAAAGGTTTGCATAGCGATCTGAGCTTGGGGAAACACCATCAGGATCTCGCGCTGCCAGTTGATGATCAGGCTGTTGAGCACAATCACCAGCACCGGTTTGCCTTGGGCGCGTATACCAGCTGCAATCACCGCCTTGCGAGTTTTGCCCAGCCCCATATCGTCGGCCAGCAGCGCACTCGTGCGCTGCAGCAGGTGCCTGATACCTGCTGGCTGATGTTCCATCAGCGAGAACCCTCCCAGCGCCTTATCGATCTCGGCGCTGGTCAGCTCGGTGTTTTTGATGGATGGGACAGATGCCAGGTAGATACCTGAGTCTGAAACTTCCTCTTCGCTTTTGGTCGACTCCGGAGAGTGACCACCCAGACTGATGCTGGTGACCTCACTCACCGCCTTGACCGACCCGTCAGCGAGCAACTCCTGCAACGTGTCCATAATTTCGAACTGATCTTCGGCCAAACCCAGTTCCAGAATCAGGTTGCTGCGAACCAATTCTGGTGTGCCCTGCACCCGCCAAGCTTTGCCCGCCGAGAGGAACACCCCACGCATGCGCTTGGCGATTGCTACCGCACCAAGGTGAAAATCACCCGACAGGATCACACCACCTTCTGCCAGCGGCGCGAGCCGGAACTTCAGACACTGCCTTATATCGTCCGTTTGATGCATGAAGCCTCTGTGGCAGTAGACGTTTCCCCCACATGCCCCCTTGATTGTCAGACCACCGGCCTTTCACCAGCTGGAAGTCGGGGCTTGCGTGTGCGCTTTTCGGGAACTCCCTGCCACTAGGCGATGGTCTCCAATGTGCTCGGCAGGCAGGGCCGGAAGCGCTGGCAAACTTATTGAATGTTGCTCCCTCAAAGTGATCTATAACGCTGTGATTAGTTGTCCCGGCGCCGCCATTCCAGCCGTCGATCAGGTTCGCTACTCCATCCAAAAGATTCAGGAAAAGTGAAAAATGGAAAAAGAGGCTTTTTTGCAACTGCTGGCTGCCGAAGGGTTTGGAACCGTTGTTGAAGTTGAGCGCGAAGCGTTTGGAACGCTGAACTCGCATGCCCACAACTTTGAGGCGATGGCGCTGGTTCTGCACGGTAGCCTCGTCATCCATAAATCTGATGGTGATTTCACCTACAACTCAGGAGATATTTTTCACCTGGAATGTAACGAGCCCCATTCGGAAGTGTTTGGTGAGCATGGCGTACGGTACCTCGTGGGAAGAAAGTGACGACGCTGGCCTTTCAGCCTGGATTCAAGTGATGTCAGACGTACAGGAAAGACCATGTTCGAACATCTCGACCTCAACGCGCTGATCGCCGCCTACGGCTATTGGGTCATCTTCCTGGGCTGCCTGTTGGAAGGTGAAACAGTGTTGATCCTTGGCGGTATCGCTGCGCATCAGGGCACTTTGCAATTGCTGCAAGTAATCGGCTTGGCTACGTTGGGCGGTATGCTCGGCGATCAGTTGTTATTCTGGACCGGACGTTATTCCGGGGAGCGCCTGCTGCCCAGACTCAAGCGTCACCAGTCTGCCATTAGGCGGGTCGAGGGTCTCATCCAGCGCTACCCCACGACCTCGGTATTCGCTGTTCGCTTTCTCTACGGCATGCGCCTGGTGGGGCCCATGGTAATAGGTGCAAGTGGCCTGTCACCTTGGCGTTTCGCGCTTATCAATGTGCTGAGTGCGGCAGTCTGGGCAACCCTGTTCGTCTGCGCCGGCTATTGGGCCGGAGAGGCGTTACAGCATTTACTTGGTGACCTGAAGCCGTATCGCCTGCCAATCTTCCTTTCGGTGGTAGCACTGGTGACTCTCGCGGCGTTGGTGCGGTATATGCGTCGCCGATCCAAGACAACGCATGATTGAGGTGGCGGTGGAGTCGGCGTAACGGCAAGACGCCCTTCAGTGACGGACAGAGACCTGTCTGTATTGGAACCGCTGTCTGCGTCGGGTCCACCAAGGGGTTTTAGGCCATGAGACCCGCCATGAACCCCATTCGTAATTCTCCGTCTTTCATCCCGCCCGCTCATTCGCCGGCAACTCAAGCGCCATCGCCTGGCACTGCGCTGCATGCTGCAGTGGTCAGTCGCGACAGCAAGGCCGTAGCGCAGCTGCGCAATGAGGGCGCGCGCGCCAATAAACTGGATGCACAAGGGCACTCGCCTCTGGACGTCCTCGACACTATGCGTGATATCGACGAGCGCAGCCGTTCCAGTCTGCGCATGGCATTACTGCAGTCACTCAATCCGACTGCGCAACTGGGCTATACCAAGCCCGAGGCTCTGCACGGAACGCCCTGGGGCCTGGAAATCCTGCAGTCGGGAGCGCTCAGGGCGGTGTCAATGATGCAAAGGGTGGAACCCAGTCTCTTGAAGGCAAGGTGTTTTTCTCTGATCGAACGCGGGAGAGTGCGAGCGCTGAAACCACTCGTGCAGACTTGCGCAGCAAGCCCAGAGTCTATGCGAGAGGTGAGGGGATGCATCCCAGCAATGCTTACTCGCGCGCTCAGCAACACCGAATGGCGCAAGTGATCCTGCATGCGCTGGACAACGGCAGATCGCTCTCCACCAATGAACTCGCGCCATCGATCGAAGTGAGCAGCCCAGAGACGCTGCATATCGAAGGTGCTGCGTGGCTGCAACGTTTACTGCATGGCGGGTACATCAATAAATTAGGCGGGCTCCCATTCATCAATGCCCCACTGGGCGAGCATCTGGAGTCACTGAAGTTACCTGGCTCGATTGAGTTGAGAGTCGATGGGCAGGTAAAGAAGTTACAGGGTGAAGAGCTGAATCGCTTTTATCATCAGGCGGCGAGTGAACTGCAGCGTTCTCTGGAAAATGGCAAGGCCCCTTACCTGGGTTTGTTGAACAAGGGAGCCATTGTTCCACTGGTGTTCGGTTTCGAGAAAATCAACAACCTGTCTACGCATGAAATCAAATTACGCTCGAAAACCACACAGCACTCCTATCAGGATACCGAGCACCCACTTGCCGGAAGTCCGGAGAATGGTGGGAAGCTGAAAGAAGTGGAGGTGCGTAGCCTGGGTGATTTCGCCACATTGTGCCTGGGGTGCGCGGTCAAGGGCTTTGAATTGCCTACCGACATAGTCGTGCGTGTTAAAGGCCAAAAAAGCCAAAAAGCTCAGTATCTGGACGCGCAACAAATACAGGCATTTCGGCAAAACCTGGCAGCTCAAGTGGCCGAGCAGGCAAAGGGGAAGCCTCTGGGAGCGCTCCCTTTGCATCAGTTGCAGGAGATCAATTCTCGACTGCGGGCTGGCGATTTAAGTGACTGGACCAACGTTTGAGAATGGGTGGGCGATGCGTGCCTGACAGCATTCATCGTCCCTGCCTGGCAGCTGTGCAGTGCTCAGCACCTCACTCTTTCGGAAAGTCCGCGCCGATGCTGATGTCGTGAACCTGCTCGATCTGCTTCAAGCGTGCCTGACGATCAGCCACCACGGCGTCATATCCCCAGCTGCCCAATACAAGATGACGCGGCGCATCGGCTTTTTGGGTCAGGGCGACCATCGCCTCTGCGGCGCGTACCGGGTCCCCGGCCTGATTGCCACTCGATTGTCTGGTCGACTCCAGACGCTTGGTGGCAGTGTCCTTGTAGTCGTCGATGCGCGATGGCGTCTGGCGCAATGAGCGTCCTGCCCAGTCGGTGCGAAACGGCCCCGGCTCTACGCACGTGACGGAAATCCCCAATGGCTTGACCTCCGCGAGCAGCGCGTCGGAAAAACCTTCGACGGCGTGCTTGGAGGCTGCGTAGTAGCCCGATCCCGGAAAGCCGATAAGGCCGGCAACCGAAGTGATATTGATGATGTGGCCGCTGCGTTGTTCGCGCATGATCGGCAGCACGGCGCGGGTGACGGCGAACAGACCAAACACGTTGGCATCGAACTGGGCACGGATTTCAGCATCCTCGCCTTCTTCGATCGAGCTCTGATAACCGTAACCCGCATTGTTGACCAGTACGTCGATTCTGCCGAACTGCTCCTTTGCGGCAGCCACTGCGGCTTCTATCTGGTCTGCCTTGCCGACGTCGAGGTCGACCACCAGTACCTGGCCTTCCGCGCCCTCGGCCAAGTCTGCGACTCGCGACTTGTCCCTGGCCGTTGCCACGAGGCGCCAGCCGCGAGCGATGACAAGTTTGGCCAGTTCGCGGCCGAAGCCGGTGGAACAGCCGGTGATGAACCACACCGGGGTATTGGTCGATTCGCTTGCCATGTCATTTTCTCCGTCACAAGGGGGCTAATGGCTGTGACAGGGCATAACGTGCGTCGTTTCATTGAGTCGCCGGTCGGAATCACGCCTAGGCAAGCGGGTCTTCAGGAACGCTTCTCATCGCTGCCTGATGAGCCAGAAACAGCTGTTAAATCAGTTTTTTGGCGCTAGAATCGGCGCGCCTCAAGAGAAGTCTGGCCGATATCCACCGGGTATCAGCCATAAGCCTTTGTACAGATGGCGCAGCCTCTGTCAGGCTTTTTTTATTGCCTGTATTTCGGGTGTAAACTTGCCTTTCGCGCACTGGCGCTTTCAGGTCCCGTGAACATGACACAGATCTCCGAACGTTTCCTGGTGCAGGCGCATCTTGATGCCAAACAGCCCAGGACGTTGAGCCCGGCAGAGCAGGCGCGTTACCGTGCCGACATTGCTGAGGAACTCAAGAAGCAGGACGCCGTGCTGGTCGCTCACTATTACTGTGATCCGGTTATCCAGGCGCTGGCCGAGGAAACCGGTGGCTGCGTGGCCGACTCTCTGGAAATGGCGCGCTTCAGCAATAACCACGCGGCCAGTACTGTGCTGGTGGCGGGTGTACGTTTCATGGGCGAAACCGCGAAGATCCTCAACCCGGAAAAACGCGTGTTCATGCCGACGCTCGAGGCCACCTGCTCGCTCGATGTGGGGTGCCCGGTCGACGAGTTTTCCGCTTTTTGCGACCAGCATCCGGAGCGTACGGTGGTGGTGTATGCCAACACCTCGGCAGCGGTCAAAGCCCGTGCGGACTGGGTAGTGACCTCAGGCTGTGCGCTGGAGATCGTCGAGAGTCTGATGGACAACGGTGAGAAAATCATCTGGGCGCCAGACAAGCACCTGGGCCGCTACATTCAGCGTGAAACCGGTGCCGACATGCTGTTGTGGGACGGTGCCTGCATCGTCCACGAAGAGTTCAAATCCAAGCAGCTCGAAGACATGAAAGCCTTGTACCCCGAGGCTGCGATTCTGGTTCACCCGGAGTCGCCGGAAGCGGTCATCGAGCTGGCTGACGTGGTCGGCTCCACCAGCCAGATGATTGCTGCAGCGCAACGCTTGCCCAACAAGACGTTCATCGTCGCCACTGACCGCGGCATCTTCTACAAGATGCAGCAGCTGTGTCCGGACAAGATCTTTATCGAGGCGCCTACGGCCGGTAACGGCGCGGCGTGCCGGAGTTGCGCACATTGCCCGTGGATGGCGATGAATACGCTTGAGCGCACCTTGCAGTGCCTTCGTGAGGGCAGCAACGAGATATTTGTCGACCCGGCGCTGATCCCCAATGCCGTGCGCCCATTGCAACGCATGCTGGACTTCACTCAGGCAGCGCGCTTGCGACAGGCAGGCAACGCCTGACCGCTGTGATGAAAAAGCCCGACTGAAGCGTCGGGCTTTTCATTTGTGGTCGTATCGGGCGCCTTGCGCCGGACGATCAGTTCATCATGTCCTTGACCATCCGCTCCTGCTCGATCAGATCCTTTTGCCGCGCATCGATCCGTGATGCCAGCTGAAAATTATTGGCCGCACGGCGTTTGGCGAAGTCCAGCTGCTGGATCGCCTGACGGAAATCACCGACCAGCGCAAAGTACTCGGCGCGCGCCTGATGCAGCCCGATGGTGTTGCCATTCAGGCCACGGGTTTCCGCCACGACGTACCAGATGTCCGGATCGTCCGGGCGGGTCTTGAGCAGCGCTTCAAGGCTTTTCTCGGCTTCGGCCGTGCGGTTCTGCTTGAGCAGCACGTCGATACGCACGTCGTTGAGCGGATAATTGCCGGGGTACAGCGTCAGCATGCGATCGACACGCTGCTGCGCATCGGCCAGCCGGTTATTGGTGATGTCCAGATCGATCTGCGTCAGGTTGTAGGTAATGTCGTTCGGCGCTTTTTCGAGCAATGGCTTGAGGGTTTCCCTGGCCTCGTTCAACTGTCCGCCCTTGATCTGTGCGATGGCCAGACCATAGCGCGCCGGATCGGATTTCGGGTTTTCAACCAGTTGCGCACGGAAGCGCTTGGCGGCGATGCCAGGCGTTTCTTCATAGATCAGTGCCACGCGGGCGCGCATCAGTTGATACAGCACGCTGTCTTCCTTACCGCCCGGTTTGGCCTGTTCGGCACGGTTGCGTGTGTCGGCGATCCGCGATTCGCTGACCGGGTGAGTCAGCAGAAACTCCGGAGGTCTGGCGTCGAATCGATATTGGCGCATGAGGCGCTCGAACATGGTCGGCATGTTACGCGGGTCATAACCGGCCTTCTCCAGGTTGAGAATGCCGATGCGGTCGGCCTCCTGCTCGTTCTGGCGTGAAAAGCGCCGTTGCTCCTGGATCGCGGCGGCCTGTGAGCCGGCGATGGTGGCGATACCCGCATCACCGGCGCCTGCGGCTGCCATGACGATACCTGCCAGCATCGCGGCCATGACTGGCACCTGCATGCGTTGCTGGGCTTCTATGCCTCTGGCGAAGTGGCGCTGCGACAAGTGAGCCAGCTCGTGAGCCAGTACCGAAGCGTACTCGCCCTCGGTCTGAGCATTGAGAAACAGACCGCCGTTGACGCCGATGATCCCGCCGGGTGCGGCAAAGGCGTTGAGTTGCGGGCTGTTGATCAGGATGAATTCAAGCCGCCGGTCCTGAACCTGACTGGTCTCGGCAAGGCTGTAGACCGAGGTTTCGACGTAGTCCTTGAGTTGCGGGTCCGACAGCTGCGCCACCTGGCCGCGCAGCAACCCCAGCCACGCACGGCCCAGACGGTGCTCCTGTTCGGGAGAGACAATCGAGGAGCTGGCGTCACCCAGTGAGGGGAGGTCATCCGCCATGCCGTGTGTAGCGAACAGGCAGGCGAGAGTGAGCAGTGTAGGACGCAAAAAATTCATGCACGAAGCTCTGGTCAGAAGAACCTGTACTGTAGCTGGCTCAATGGCGTGCTGACCAGAGTGAGGTATTCTTGCCGCCTTGTTCGTGCTGCCTTTTCGGCCCCGCTTTGTAATTCGATGTGTCCGCCTGGAGAGAAACGATGTCTGACGCTGTAGTGCGCCCCGAGGCCTGTGATGCCGAACTGGATGCCAGTGGTCTCAACTGTCCGCTGCCCCTGCTGAAAGCCAAGATGGAGCTCAACCGCCTGGCCAGCGGCGCGGTGCTTAAAGTCATTGCCACCGATGCCGGTTCGCAGCGCGATTTTCGAACCTTTGCCAGGCTTGCCGGGCATGAGTTGCTGTATGAAGAGGTCGATGCTGGCATTTATCGTTACTGGCTGCGCAAGGCCTGATCCATTGCTGCGGTTTTTTTCGAAAAGGATGTTTGATGTTCAATGTGCTTCGCAATTGGGTGCAACGCTATTTCTCTGACGAGGAAGCGGTGGTCCTGGCAGTTTTGCTGTTTCTGGCGTTCACCCTTGTCCTGACGCTGGGCGGCATGCTGGCGCCGGTTCTCGCCGGTCTGGTGCTGGCGTTTCTGATGCATGGCCTGGTCAGTGCTCTGGAACGCCTGCACATGCCTGAAATGGCCGCCGTCGGTCTGGTCTTCACCCTGTTCATCGGCGTATTGCTGGTGTTCCTGCTGGTGTTGGTGCCTCTGCTCTGGCATCAGTTGATCACCTTATTCAACGAAGCACCGGGCATGCTTGCCAAGTGGCAGTCGGTACTGCTGTTGCTGCCCGAGCGTTATCCGCATCTGGTGTCCGACGAGCAAGTGCTGCTGGCCATTGAAGTCGCCCGTGGTGAAGTGGGCAAGATCGGTCAGTTGGCGCTGACGTTCTCGATCTCCAGTCTGCCTCTGCTGGTCAACCTGATGATCTATCTGGTGCTGGTACCGATTCTGGTGTTCTTCTTCCTAAAGGATCGGCACATGATCGGCCGCTGGGCGCGTGGTTATCTGCCCCGTGAGCGTGCCTTGATCAACCGGGTGGCGGATGAGATGAAGCGCCAGATTGCCAATTACATTCGCGGCAAGGTCATCGAGATTTTCATCTGTGGTGGCGTGACCTACATCGCTTTCGCCGCGCTCGGGCTCAATTACGCGGCGCTGCTGGCAATGCTGGTCGGCATATCGGTGGTCGTGCCTTATGTCGGCGCAGTGGTGGTCACCGTGCCGGTGGCGTTGATCGGTCTGTTTCAGTGGGGTTGGGGTGATCAGTTCATCTACCTGATGATCGCTCACGGGATCATTCAGGCGCTGGATGGCAACGTGCTGGTGCCTCTGTTGTTTTCCGAGGCCGTCAATCTGCACCCGGTCGCAATCATCTGCGCCGTGCTGTTGTTCGGTGGGCTGTGGGGGTTCTGGGGGATCTTCTTTGCGATTCCGCTGGCCACGCTGTTCAAGGCCGTGCTCGACGCCTGGCCACGCAATGAGCCGACGGTAGCCCCGTTGCTTTGACGCGATCATTGCGACAGCAGGACTGAATCGCTGCGGCACCTTGCGCGCCGCAGCGGGGCATGCTGATCAGCCTTTGTTCAGGGCTTCGGCCTGCGCCAATACTTCAGCCACATGGCCTGGCACTTTCACACCGCGCCATTCCTGACGCAGTACGCCTTCCTTGTCGATCAGGAAGGTGCTGCGGTCGACGCCCAGGTATTCCTTGCCGTAGAGCTTCTTGAGCTTGATGACGTCGAACAGTTGGCAGACAGCTTCGTCCTTGTCCGAAATCAGCTCGAACGGGAAAGACTGCTTGGCCTTGAAGTTTTCGTGGGTCTTCAGGCTGTCCCGGGAAACACCGAGCACAACCGTGTTGGCTGCCTGAAACTGCGCGATATGGTCACGAAAGTCCTGGCCCTGCGTGGTGCAGCCGGGCGTGTTGTCTTTCGGGTAAAAATAAATCACGACCTGCTGACCCTTGAGCGCAGACAGCTCGACAGTCTGTCCGCTGGTAGCGGGTGCCTGAAAATCGGGAACCGGATGATCTACTGTGACAGTCATGAGGACTCCTTACATTGGGGCTTGTGGGCGCCAGGGTTCGATCAGTGCGTCCAGATTCAACGCGTCGGCGAAATCGAGGAATTGATCGCGCAGCCAGCTGATCTGCGTCCCGGCAGGCAGTGTCACCGTAAACGTGGCGTTGAGCATGGTGCCGCCGGTCTGCGGAGCCTGATAGGTGTCGCAGATCAGGTTCTCCAGCTCG
Organism: Pseudomonas sp. BS3767; assembly: GCF_900099665.1. Lineage (NCBI taxonomy): Bacteria > Pseudomonadati > Pseudomonadota > Gammaproteobacteria > Pseudomonadales > Pseudomonadaceae > Pseudomonas > Pseudomonas sp. BS3767. Next base: position 706,287 of record NZ_FNCX01000003.1, read on the forward strand.
ACGTTGTGGTCAATGAAGAACTGACACAGCTCATTGATGATGTCCGGGCGGTACGCCGAGCTGACGTAGGCCACGTAGGGCAGGGCTTCCGGACGGTTCTCCAGCGTGGCGCTGCGCACGACGCTGGTCGTGAACGCATGCTTCTTGGAGAGACTCGCCAGGCCGGTTTCAAGGCGCGCCAGAGCGTCCCAGCTGCCCGACACCTGAAGAATCAGCGCACTGCACTCGCCGTGGCGGGTGAGGCGCGAGGTGACGACCGAGCAGCGGTTTTCATGGCTGGCGCGGCACAGGACGTTGGTCAGCTCCATGGGGTTTGCGCCAAGGGCACTGATGACAAGGAATTGTTCGCGAACTGTGGGGGTGGACGACATGCAGCATTCCTAGACGATGAGCGGTCGGTACTTTTTCGGACTTGCGGGGCTGTTTCGACAATCGATGGCGCAAGATAACTTGCCGGGTCCCTCGGCGCTTGGCCTGCATGGATATACCATGACTGGGCTGGAGTGCGCTGGGGCAGGGCTTCTGGCGACAAATTCGACCGATTGAGCGAGGTGCGCAGGTGACCAGTACCGATCAAAGGACGAAGGGTAGCGAAAACCATCGCTCAGGGGAATGCTCAGAGCGCGGTACTTCGCTTGTACAAGGCTGATAGCGCCAGTACCATTACGGCTCTCTTTTTCCGGCAGGAGCGGTTGCATGATTGCGGGCAGTATGGTGGCACTGGTCACACCAATGGATGCACAAGGTCGTCTGGACTGGGACAGCCTGAGCAAACTGGTTGACTTCCACTTGCAAGAGGGCACCAACGCCATTGTTGCCGTAGGCACCACCGGTGAATCGGCGACGCTGGATGTGAACGAACACATCGAAGTCATCCGCCGGGTGGTCACTCAGGTTGCAGGTCGCATTCCGGTCATCGCCGGTACAGGCGCCAATTCGACGCGTGAAGCCGTCGAACTGACCACCAACGCCAAAAATGCGGGTGCCGACGCGTGCCTGCTGGTGACGCCTTACTACAACAAGCCGACTCAGGAAGGCCTGTTCCAGCATTTCAGCCACATCGCCAATGCCGTCGACATCCCGCAGATCCTCTACAACGTGCCGGGCCGTACGGCCTGCGACATGCTGCCAGAGACCGTTGCGCGCCTGTCGACGGTAAAAAACATCGTCGGCATCAAGGAAGCCACCGGCAACCTGCAACGCGCCAAGGACATCCTGGCCAGCGTCAGCAGCGATTTTCTGGTGTACTCCGGCGACGACGCTACAGCAGTCGAGTTGATGCTGCTGGGTGGCAAGGGCAATATTTCCGTCACCGCCAACGTTGCACCGCGCGCTATGAGCGATCTGTGCGCAGCGGCCATGCGTGGCGATGCGCAAACGGCCCGGGCGATTCACGAAAAGCTCATGCCGCTCAACAACACCCTGTTCATCGAATCCAACCCTATCCCCGTGAAGTGGGCCTTGCATGAAATGGGTTTGATGCCAGACGGTATCCGTCTGCCGCTTACCTGGCTCAGCGAAGCCTGTCATGAACCGCTGCGTCAGGCCATGCGCCAGTCCGGCGTCCTGGTTTAATTGAGGAAGTATCACGCAATGAAGCGATTGGCCGGACTTTCCGCACTTGCTCTTATTATCTCCAGCACCAGCGGTTGCGGTTGGCTCTGGGGCGAAGATGGTTACTTCCGTGATCGCGGCAGCGATTACCTCCAGGCGACCCAGACCCCGCCCATGCAGTTGCCCGCCGATGTTAGCGGCGTCAAACGCCTGGATCCTTTGCTGCCGATCCCGCGTAACGTGGCTGACAGCACCCAGAAAGACGGCGAGTACATCGTGCCGCGTCCTCAGCCGCTGGGCACGACTTCCGAGTCAAGCGACTTCAGCCTGCAGAAGAGTGGCGATGCGCGCTGGATCCTGGCTCAGCGCCAGCCTGCCGAAGTCTGGCCGGTGGCTCATCAGTATTTCGAAGACAACGGTTTCCGTATCGCCGAAGAGCGTCCGCAGACAGGCGAGTTCAGCTCCTCGTGGCAGCGCCTCGATGAGTTGTCCGCTTCGGTGGCCAAGCGTCTGAGCGCCGCTGGCGTCGCCGCCGATGCAGAAACCCGCGTGCGGGTGCGTATCGAGCCGGGCGTGCAGCGCAATACCAGTGAAGTCTACGTGGTCAGCGTCGAGCGTCCTGCCGGCAGCACTGCCGACGTGGCCTTCCCGACGCGCACCACCAACCTGGGCCTCGATGCCGCACTGACCGACGATCTGCTGGCCAGCATGGGCCGCAACGCCGAGAAGGGCGGCTCTATTTCCCTGTTGGCGGCACGTGACTACGACACCCCGAGCCGTGTTGCCTTGAGCGAAGACGGCAGCGGCAACCCGGTATTGAACCTCGGTGCCGACCTGGACCGCGCATGGTCGAGTGTTGGCCGCGCCCTGGATCAGGGCGACTGGCGTGTCGAGGACATCAACCGCAGCCTGGGTCTGTACTACATCAACCTGGCTGAAAAGGCCAAAACGCCTGAAAACGAGCCTGGTTTCTTCGGCAGGATGTTTGGCAGCAAGTCGACCAAGGAAGAGATCGATGCCCGTGCCGAGCGCTATCAGGTCCGCCTGAGCAAGGTCGGTGACAACGTTCAAGTGACCGTCGAGAAGAACATCAACACCGTTGCGCCAGCGGATATCGCGCGCCGGGTGTTGAGCGTTATTCAAGACAACCTGGGTTAAGTGCGTTTCGCGGTTCTCGGCAGCGGTAGTCGTGGCAACGGCACGCTGGTCGCAAGCAACGATACGTACGTACTGGTCGATTGCGGTTTCTCCTTGCGGGAAACCGAGCGGCGCCTGGCTCGTCTGGGCGTCTCGGCAAGCCAGCTGAGCGCTATTCTGGTAACCCACGAACATGCCGATCACGTGCATGGCGTGGGTTTGCTGTCGCGGCGCTACAATGTGCCGGTCTACCTCAGCAACGGGACCTTGCGCGGAATGCGCAAGCCGGTGGAAATTGCCGGCCTCCTGGCAGGCGGGGAGAGTTTGCGGATCGGCGCACTGGACATCGACGTGGTGTCGGTCGCTCACGATGCGCTCGAGCCGACGCAGTTCGTCTTCAGTGACGGCAAGCGCCGCTTCGGCCTGCTGACCGACCTTGGGTCTTACTGCTCCAACGTATTACAGCGTTATCAAGGCCTGGATGCCTTGATGATCGAGGCCAATCACTGTCGCGACATGCTTGCCCGAGGCCAGTATCCGGTCTTTCTCAAGCAGCGCGTGGGCTGTGAAACAGGTCATTTGAACAACCATCAGGCCGCCAGCCTGGTGAGCGAGCTGGGATGGCAGGACCTTCAGCACCTGGTGCTGGCGCATCTCAGCAGCAAGAACAACCTGCCGCATCTGGCCCGGCAATGTTTCGTCGACACCCTCGGGTGCGACCCGGACTGGCTGCAACTGGCCGATCAAGATTCAGGGCTCGACTGGCGACATATCGCCTAGCCCAACTACTTAGCAAGCGGAGCCCATCATGGAAAAACGTGAAGAACTCTACCGCGGCAAAGCCAAATCGGTTTACAAGACCGACGACGCTGACCGCTTGATCCTGCTGTTCCGCAACGACACCTCGGCGTTCGACGGCAAGCGCATCGAACAGCTGGACCGTAAAGGCATGGTGAACAACAAGTTCAACGCCTTCATCATGCAGAAGCTTGAAGAGGCGGGTATCCCCACCCAATTCGACAAGCTGCTGGGCGACAACGAGTGCCTGGTCAAGAAGCTCGACATGATCCCGGTCGAATGCGTCGTGCGTAACTACGCCGCTGGCAGCCTGGTCAAGCGTCTGGGCATCGAAGAGGGCACCAGGCTCAATCCTTACACCTTCGAACTGTTCCTCAAGGACGACGCCAAGGGCGACCCGTTCATCAACGAATCCCACGTTGTGGCGTTCGGCTGGGGTACCGCCGAGCAACTGGTTCGCATGAAAGAGCTGTCGATCAAGGTCAACGACGTGTTGACCAAGCTGTTTGACGACGCTGGCCTGCTGCTGGTCGACTTCAAACTCGAGTTCGGCGTATTCCACGGTGAAATCGTTCTTGGCGACGAATTCAGCCCTGACGGCTGCCGTCTCTGGGACAAGGACACCCGCAAGAAAATGGACAAGGACCGCTTCCGTCAGGGTCTGGGCGACGTTATCGAAGCTTATGAAGAAGTCGCAAACCGTCTGGGCGTGCCGCTGTAAGCGAAAAAAGCACGCAAGCGCTTGATAGCACGAAAAAAAACAGCAGAAGGGCTTCGCCTTCTGCGTTGATGCTGTTATGATGCGCGCCGTTGGAGAGATGCCAGAGTGGCCGAATGGGACGGATTCGAAATCCGTTGTACCTTCACCGGTACCTAGGGTTCGAATCCCTATCTCTCCGCCATTATTTATCCAAAAAGCCCCGCAATGCGGGGCTTTTTGGTTTCCGGGATTTGATGATCCTCAGCCCAGCCCCTCACTTCTATCGTGAAAGGCTACTTTTACCGTGAGACCAGCCGAGCCACCGCTTGAGCGCGGTGCCTCATCAGTAGCGTGATTGGAAGGGCGTGTGCGCCCCGGTTGTTTCAGCGCACCACGCGTCGGTTGTCGCTCACCGAGGCGGGGGAAACCTTCTACCGTACCTGCACGACGGTCGTTTCAGATCTGCAGGAAGTCGAGATTGCGCTGACTTCAATCCAGACCGAGCCACAGGGCAAGGCGCGTATTGATTGGCCAGCGGCATCTGAATAGCGGCAGGCTGGTGGCGGTGCTACTGGATCTTGCTACCGAAGGCCTGCCGATGAGTTTTGTCTGGCTGCGAAGTCGCGAGGCGCTGCCAAAAGTCAGCGCGTTAAGTGCCTGCCTGGGAGCCAACCTCACGCCTGCCGGGCATGTTGGGAGGTGATGGAAAACTCGGGGAGAATGTGCTCCTGAAGTTCATCGATTACCTCCAGAGAGGGACGCCGCGTCGGCTTGAGGTTCAATGCGACATGATTGATCCCGGCTTCGCGTTGCCGGGAGAAGAAGTCCTTCAGCGCCTTTCGACCACCCCGTAGCATCCGCCCCGTTTGTAGCGGCGCGTCAGGATTGGCGTCGAGGTCGAACATCGCGCCGTAGCCGAAAGGGATGAATCCCCTGGAAGCGGTTGCCTCACGCCAATGCGGTACAGCCTCCGGCATGCGCAGCGCATCGCCATGCCAGATCCAGGCATCGACATTGGCCGCAAGCCACTCCAGGCTCTGTCCAGCACGACCGATGGCGATGACAGGGACCGGTTGAGCAACGGGTTTGGGTACCAGATCAATGTCGCCCCGCAACTGGCCGAAATGCTGTGTCTTCAGCCGCGGAAACGACTCTGAAAGCAGCGTTTTGATCAGCGTTACCGCTTCCCGATAGCGTTCAGCCCGGCTGGCAAAGTCGACTCCGAAAGCCGGATATTCTGTTGCCCGGTCACCCGAAGCCATGCCCGCGAGAAAGCGGCCTCCGAGGAGTTGGTCCGCCGTCGCAATCTGCTTGGCGGTGATAACCGGCTCCCGCAACGGGCTGACGATGCCTGCGGTGCCGATGGCGATTCTGGTCGTGAGCGCTGCCAGCCAGCCCGCGTACACCATCGGATCAAGGACCTGGCCGGTATCACCAAATGACGGATCGTAAAACGGCACATCGCGCAGCCACAGCGCCGCAGCATCGCTCTGATCGAGGCGCTGCACGATCTCGGCCTGGTCCTCCAGGCTGGGAAAAGGGCCGTCAGGATAGCCTCGCGCGGGCGAGATGAACCCGATGGTCAACTGATCACGCTGGAATGTACCGCTGAACGCCGTATGGTTCTCCAGGCCGAGCGATTGATTGTTCTGAGTCATCGTTTTACTCCGTTTCGGAAATCGATCATTTGATTCTATAGATGACCTTCAGGCTGATCTCAGACCTTTTGGATCAGTCATGGTGAAAAAAAATCACGAATAGTCGGTCTGCAGCACCTAACCGAACCACTGGCATCCCGTGCAGGGTAGAAACACTGTCACCATCCTCCTGCGAAATCGCCTGGTCTCACTCGTCCCATTCGGCCATTCGCAAACTAATCCTGCCTCCCGGTTTCGCTTTCGTCCTTTCTGATCTATACCTTGGGTTCAACGTTTTGTGAGGCGAGGAGCTTTCAGATGTCAGACGTAGATCAGGTACAAAAGTCGCAACCTTCTCCCAGCCAGAGCCACGATGACGTGATTGCTCAGTTCAAATGGCAGGGCAAGCAGATCGACTGGTTGCTGCAATGGCTGGTCAAGTTTGTTGCCAACACCAAGGTTGAGATGGGCGTGACGCTGTCGGTGGGTGGAAATCTGGTTTCCGGGCATCTGATTTCTCACGATGCGTATTTCGAGCAGTTGGCCGACGATATCTCGGCACCGTTCAGCTCGTTCGCCAACGGCACTGACGCGACCATGAAAGAGATGATCCTGTCCTTCAAGCCCGGTGAGTCATCTGAAGACACCCCGGCCTTCCATTTCATTCACTTGAAGGACTGCCGCACCTATTCCACTGACGGCAACCCGATTTGTGATGCCGGTGTGCTGTGGCGGGGCCGAATCTCGGCCGTCGATGGGTTCACCATCGGGCTTATCGCCGAAAAGCCTGACGCAGCCTGACCCCATGGAGCCTCGACGTCCGTCGGGGCTTTTTCAACCCGAGACCATGATGGCTTCCAGCTTGCAGAATGCACTGGTTGGTCACGGAATGCTGCACCTGCAGTAGCGTCACTTAGCCACTCTTTGCGCGACAAAATGTCGCAAGCCGCTGTCAGGCGAGTAATATGTTCGCCCTGACCTTATCTGCCGAATGGTTTTCGGCATGGCCTGATAGAGAGCTGGCGACAAGAAAAAACAACAAGAACTGAGCCAGGCTGCCCGCCCCGGTCGACGTAAAGAATTAATGAGTAGACGAAAAAGGCGATTAGAGAAAATGACCAAAACTTCGCGACCTTTGTACATTTCCTACGCAGGACCTTCACTGCTGGAAATGCCCCTGCTGAACAAAGGCAGTGCCTTTACCCCGCAAGAGCGGGTCGAATTCAATCTGATCGGGCTCCTGCCGCAGAACGTGGAGACGATCGAAGAGCAAGTCACCCGGGTCTACAGCCAGTACAAACAGTGTGCGAGCGACCTGGACAAGCATATCTACCTGCGCTCGATCCAGGACAACAACGAAACCCTGTTTTTCCGTCTGCTCGACTCCCACCTGGACGAAATGCTGCCGATCATCTACACGCCGACGGTGGGGCAGGCCTGTCAGGAGTTTTCCAAGATCTACCGCACGCATCGCGGCCTGTTCATTTCCTACCCTGAGCGCGACCGCATCGATGATATTTTGCGCAGCGCGACCAAGGACCGGATCAAAATCATCGTCGTGACCGACAGCGAGCGAATTCTCGGTCTGGGTGATCAAGGCATCGGCGGCATGGGCATTCCGATCGGCAAACTGTCGCTGTACACCGCTTGTGGCGGGATCAGCCCGGCGTACACGCTGCCGATCGTGCTGGATGTCGGCACCAACAACCGTGAGCTGCTGGACGACCCGATGTACATGGGCTGGCGTCACGAGCGGGTATCGGGCAAGGAATACGAAGACTTCATCGCGCTGTTCATCGACGCGGTGCAGCGTCGCTGGCCGGACGTGCTGTTGCAGTTCGAAGATTTCGCCCAGTCCAACGCCATGCCGCTGCTCGAAAAGTATCGGGACGAGCTGTGCTGCTTCAACGATGACATCCAGGGCACCGCGTCGGTTGCCGTGGGTACGTTGCTGGCGGCCTGCAAGGCCAAGAATGAAACCCTCGGCCAGCAGAAGGTGGTGTTTGTCGGTGCCGGTTCGGCAGGCTGCGGGATCGCCGAGCACATCATCGCAGCGATGCGCATCGAAGGCCTGAGCGAAAGCGAAGCGCGCAAACGTATCTTCATGGTCGATCGTTTCGGCCTGTTGACCGAAGGCATGGATAACCTGCTCGACTTCCAGAAGCGACTGGCGCAAAAGACTGCCGACGTATCTGGCTGGACTGCCGGCTCCGAAGCCTTCCCGCAGTTGCTCGACGTGGTCACCCACGCCGGGGCCACCGTAATGATCGGTGTGTCCGGGCAACGGGGTCTGTTCACCGAGCAGGTGATTCGCGAATTACACAAGCATTGCGCCAAACCCTTGGTAATGCCGCTGTCCAATCCGACTTCCAAGGTAGAAGCCACTCCGGAAGAAATCCTGCGCTGGACCGACGGTAATGCGCTGGTGGCCACCGGCAGTCCGTTTGCGCCAGTGGAGATCAACGGCCGCACGGTACACATCGCGCAGTGCAACAACTCCTACATCTTTCCGGGCATCGGCCTCGGCGTAGTGGCCTGCAAGGCATCGCGCATCACCGACCGGATGCTCATGGCGGCGTCCAATGCGCTGGCCGAGTGCTCGCCGATGGTGACAGGGAAGGGCGATGCGGTGTTGCCGCCGCTCAAGGAAATCCAGCAGGTCAGCCGCAGGATCGCCCTGGCTGTGGCCAAGGAAGCGCAAGCCGAAGGGCTGGCGCTGGAAACCACCGAAGAGGCGCTGCTTGAGGCCATCGAGCGTAATTTCTGGTTGCCGGGCTACCGGGCCTATCGCCGCCGCTCGGTCTGATCGGGCGTATCTGCGAGGATGACGTCTCCGCAAGCTTGCTTGCGGAGACACGCTGCTCTGCAAATGCAGTAACGCTGCAATGAGTTTCTTTACAGTGAAATAAGCTTCATTCAACCCAATCCTCTCACCTTTTTCACATAAAATTGATGATGCGCTGCCTACAGTGCGCGCCATCGGAGTGTTCACTGGCTCCTGAATGCCCGATGCATATTAATTCGATAAGCAGACCACGATGCCGACACCCAGAACTGTTCGTCCAGAGGTTGTAACCCTACTTGCCAGTGCGTTTCTGTTACTGGGTTTCAATATCAATCTTTGGCAGCATCTTTTCTCGATTACCAGCGCCGATAGCAAAGGGTTGGCCATGCGCTTTGCGTTTGGCTTGATGATTTTCTGCGTGTTCAATATCGTGTTGACGCTGTTGGCATTTCGTCGTGTGCTTAAACCGGTGTTGATCAGTCTGTTTATGATCAGCGCGGGGGTGGTTTATTTCATGACCGAATACGGGGTCATGATCGACGCGGGCATGTTTCGAAACTTCGCCGAAACCAACGTCACGGAAGTGCAGGGGCTGCTGTCTTTAAAACTGGCTTTGTATATCCTTCTGCTGGGCATAGTGCCTTCGCTGATACTCTGGAAACTGCCGATCAGCTACCGTCGCTGGCACCTCGAATTGTTCAGCAAACTGTTGGTGACGGTGGCGTGCTGCGTGGCAATCGGCGCCATTGCACTGGCCAATTACCAGGGCTTGTCGTCGTTGTTCCGCAACCACCATGAATTGCGCCTGATGGTAGTGCCAAGCAATTACATTGGTGCGTCGCTGGGCTACCTGAGTGAGCAGGTGATCTCCGCCAGGCGTCCCTTCGTCAAGATCGGCGAGGACGCCAAGCGTTCTGCGGACTGGGCCACGCACGCCCGCAAATCATTGACCGTGCTGGTGGTCGGCGAAAGTGCCCGGGCCGAGAACTTCGGAGTCCTTGGCTACGGTCGTAACACCACGCCCAACCTGAACAAGGAAAGCGGACTGGTGGCGTTTACCGATGTGTATTCCTGCGGTACCGAAACCGCAGTATCGGTGCCTTGCATGTTTTCCAATATGGGACGCAAGAACTACAACGCTACCCAGGCGCGTAATCAGGAAGGCTTGCTGGACGTACTGAAGCGCGCGGGTATAGACGTGATATGGCGTGACAATCAAGCGGGCTGCAAGGGCACCTGTGATCGAGTGACCTTCCAGGACGTGAGCAATCTCAAGGACCCGCTGTTGTGCAACAACCATGAATGCCGGGACGAGATACTCTTGCAAAACCTGCAGGCCTTTATCGACGGCCTCGACAAGGACACGGTGCTTGTTCTGCATCAGATGGGCAGCCACGGTCCTGAATACTACAAACGTTACCCGAAAGACTTTGAAACGTTTACCCCGGTGTGTGAAAGCAATGCGCTGAACAATTGCAGCCGGGACAGCATCGTCAATGGGTACGACAATACGTTGCTGTACACCGACCATGTATTGTCCACGCTGATTGATCTTCTGCGCACCAATCAAAACAAGGTCGATACCGCCATGGTGTACCTGTCGGATCATGGCGAATCTCTGGGCGAATATAATCTGTTCCTGCATGGCACGCCTTATGTGCTGGCGCCTGATCAGCAAAAGCATGTGCCGATGATGGTCTGGTTGTCCGATACCTATCAGAAGTCCTTTGCCGTTACGCCGGAGTGTCTGGCCAAACAGCGCAATGCACCGTTGAGCCAGGACAATCTTTTCCATTCCATGCTCGGTCTGCTGAAAGTCGATACCAAGGTCTATGACCCCAGTCTCGATATGTTTGCCGCATGCCGCAGCGAGTTGGCGACCACCGACAAGTAACGACATGCGCGGCGTGCCGGGTATTGATCGTCCTCTCAAGCCGTGGGGGCGATCATTGGCAGCGTGTCTGTGAGGCAATAGCTCCTCCTGTCCTTCATTTGCATGAAGATGCGCCAGACCCGGACGACAGACGCGCGATAATCTCCCATGACGATATATACTGCGCGCCATTGTTGAAGGGAGAGCCGTGTGGCCATCGATATTCACTGGATTCGCGACGACGACAGCCTCGCCCGGCATTGCGCACAATGGCAGTCACTGCCTTTCGTGGCGCTCGACACCGAGTTCATGCGGGTCGACACTTTTTATCCGATCGCTGCGCTGCTGCAGATCGGCGACGGGCAGAGCGCCTGGCTGATTGATCCATTGCTGATCAACGACTGGCGGCCGCTGTCTGCGTTGCTCGAAAACCCCGACGTCATCAAAGTGGTGCATGCGTGCAGCGAAGACCTCGAGGTATTGCTGCGCCTGACCGGCAGCCTGCCGGTTCCGCTGTTCGATACCCAATTGGCAGCTGCCTACCTGAACCTCGGTTTTTCCATGGGCTACTCGCGTCTGGTGCAGGAGGTCCTCGACATCGACCTGCCCAAGGGCGAAACCCGCTCCGACTGGCTGCAGCGTCCGCTGTCGGAAACGCAGATCAGCTACGCGGCCGAAGATGCCGTGCACCTGGCCGAGCTGTTCACCATCCTGCGCCCGCGCTTGTCCGACGACAAATACGCCTGGCTGCTGGACGACGGCGCTGAACTGGTCGCCAACCTGCGCCGTGAGGTGGACCCGTACGAGGTGTATCGCGACGCCAAGCTGGCCTGGAAGTTGTCCCGTGCCCAGCTGGCGGTGCTGCGCGAGCTGTGTGCCTGGCGTGAGCGCGAGGCGCGTGCCCGCAACCTGCCGCGCAACCGTATCGTGCGCGAGCACTCGCTCTGGCCATTGGCCAAGACCCAGCCGGACAACCTCGGCGCGCTGGCGCGGATCGAAGACATGCACCCGCGTACGGTCCGCCATGACGGCGAGTTTCTGCTCGAGCTGATCAAGACCGCGAGCGTGCTGCCTCCAGAAGAGTGGCCACCTGCGTTGCCCGAGCCACTGCCCATCGATGCCGCCGGGTCGATCAAGCGTCTGCGTGCAATCGGTCAGCAGTATGCCGAGCAACTGGACATGGCCCCGGAGCTGATGCTGCGCAAGAAGACCCTCGAAGCCCTGCTCAAGAGCGGCTACCCCGACGGTCCTTACCAATTACCCGACTCGCTGCGTGGCTGGCGTCGCGAGTTGATGGGTCAGGCGCTGCTGGACAGCCTGGCCACCCCCGGAGAACCGTCTTGAAGCGCATCTGCTCGATTTATCGCAGCCCGAAAAGAAACGAGATGTACCTTTACGTCCTGAAGAGCGACGTTCTCAAGCGTGTGCCTCCAGAGCTGATGGTGGCGTTCGGCAAGCCGGTTCATGCATTCGATCTGGTGCTGAGCCCCGAGCGGGCGCTGTCGCGTGAAGATATCAATGTGGTGCTTGAGAACCTTGACAGCCAGGGCTATCACTTGCAGATGCCGCCGGCTGAAGACGATTACATCGAGCACCTGCCCGAAGAGCTGCTGCGCCGCAACGATCCCATGTAATCGTTGCCCACGTTGTAAAGCAGCCCACATCGACGTGGGTTGCCTGTCCTGTTTTTAAGGTTTTTGAAACATGCGCGTTCTGATTGCCGAGCACGATTACCACGTTTACACCCAATTGTTGCGCAAGGCTGCGCCTGATCTGGAAGTTTTCAGCACTGGCGATTCTGCCGAGCTGTCGCGCATGGCCAGCGACTGCCCGGTCTGGCTGGGACAGCCGGACCTGATGGCCAACCTGTTGCGGCAGGGGCACAAGCCGCAGTGGCTGCAATCCACCTGGGCGGGCATCACACCGCTGCTGGCTGACAGCCTGTCGCGGGAATATCGCCTGACCCGTGCAGTCGGGATTTTCGGTCAGGTCATGGCCGAATTCGTTTTGACCTACATGCTTGGCCATGAGCGCGAGGTGCTGGCGCGCCTGATGAGCCAGGTCGAACGCAAGTGGGACAACCGGACCGGGCAGAGCCTGTCGGGCCGCAAGGCATTGATCGTCGGTGCCGGTGATATCGGTCAGCGGGTTGCCGAGTTCCTCTTGCCGTTCGGTGTGCAGGTGTACGGTGTGGCTTCCAGTGCGCGCGCACAGGAACCGTTCATCGAAGTGACGGCGTTGTCAGACATGACGCGTCTGCTCGGCGAGATGGATTACGTCATCAACCTGCTGCCCAACACGCCCGAGACGCACGACCTGTACGATGCCAAGCTGTTCGCCAGCTTCAAGCCCACGGCGCTGTTCATCAACGTCGGGCGCGGCGTGGCGGTTGTCGATGCGGATCTGGTCGAGGCGTTGAAGGAAGGGCATCTGGCTGGCGCGGTGATTGACGTCTGCCGTCAGGAGCCTTTGCCGCAGCGGCATCCGTTCTGGACTGCCTACGGTCTGCTGTTGACCGGTCACAGCTCGGCGCCTACCTCGCCCGTGGCCATGACCGAGCTTTTCGTCCATAACCTGCAAGCTTTCCAGGCAGGAGAAGCGCTGCGCGGCGAGGTCGATTTTTCGCGAGGTTACTGACGCCCTTGCCAACGAGCCGACGTTTCAGGCGCCGGCTCGCAGGCATCGATTACTGCAACCAGTCAGTTACAGCGAAAAATCACCTTCGGCGGCCAGTTCTGCCAGCGGCTTGCGCGGGCTTGGCACTTCGCGGCCTTGCAGGTAGTCCGGCAGGGTCGACTTGTCACCCAGCTTGCCGATCGCGATGGCCGCGTGCACAGCGTAGCCCTCGGGAATATTCAGTTCCTTGCGGGTCAGATCCTGATCGAAACCGGCCATGCCGTGGGTGTGCCAGCCGCTCAGGCTGGCCTGCAGTGCCAGGTAACCCCATGCCGAACCCGTGTCGAAGGTGTGCCATAGCGCCGGGCTCTCTTCGCTTGCGCCGGGGGCGACGAAGGTGGTCTTGGAAATGACGATCACCAAGGCCGCCGCGTGTTGCGCCCAGCTGCGGTTGAACTCGTTCAGCAGGCCCAGATAACGCTCCCAGTTTGGCGTATCGCGACGTGCATAGAGAAAGCGCCAAGGCTGCGAGTTATACGCCGAGGGTGCCCAGCGTGCGGCTTCGAAAAAGCTCAGCAGGGTTTCCTGGTCGATGCTCTCGCCACTGAAGGCACGTGGCGACCAGCGCTCGGTGAATTGCGGGTCGATAGGGTGATCGGCGATGCGAGGGTTCGTGCTCATGAAAGTCCTTGATAGCGAAGGTTGAAAACGAGCGTGGCTTGATGGGCCGTGGTCGGCAGGCATCGCTTGAACGCACTGAAAACCCGTTAACGCTACTGTTTTGCCCCGTCGCTGACAAGTCCCGGCTACCGGCAGTCGCAAGTGCTTGGCCCGCACCGCGCGTACCTCTAGACTGGCGGCCTTTTCATTATCGATACCGTTGTCCGAACCATGGCCGCTAAAGTTGAACCCTTTTGGATTCGCAAGACCCTTGACCAGCTCGATACCCAGGAGTGGGAGTCGTTGTGCGACGGCTGTGGCCTGTGCTGCCTGCAGAAGCTTGAGGACGAGGAAGACAACGCGGTTTATTACACGCGAATTGCCTGCAAGCTGCTGGATCTGAAAACCTGCCAGTGCTCCGACTACGCAAACCGTCGTGCCTCGGTGCCCGATTGCATTCAGCTAACGCCTGGTCAGGCAGATGAGTTCAAGTGGCTGCCGCCGACCTGCGGCTATCGTCTGGTCAGCGAGGGCAAGGATTTGCCGCTCTGGCACCATCTGGTGTGTGGTGATCGCACGGCCGTGCATCACGAACGCATCTCCCAGTCAGGCCGCATGCTCAGCGAGAACAATGTGGCCGAAGACGACTGGGAGGATTACCTGATTTTTCGCGCAGGTTGAATGCTTAAATGACCGGCTTTGGCTCGGTCAACGCTTCCACGCCTTTGACAGCCGCCGTCTTCACGGCATTTTCAGCGTCGTCCTTGAGGGTGTTCAGTTCTGCGCCTGCACGTTCGATGGTCGAGCGTGCGCTTTGCAGATCGCTGCGGCCTTTTTCCATCAGGCTTTTCGCCGAGCAGTGACCACTGATACCGCGAGCCAGTGCCGCGCCGCCGATGGCCAGTTGAATCAGGCCCAGAAAGCCGCCACGACGGACGCCTTTACCCATCAGCAGTACGCCGCCAGCCAGTGAGCCGATGCGCTCCCAGCCCTGTACATTCTGCTCGGGGTTGCGTTGAAGCAGTTCAGGTGTGTCGATGCGTTCGATGATCGGGGTGTCGCGCATGATGGCTCTCCATGAGGTAGTAGGTCGGAGTTGGCAAATTGGAAGCAGTTGCTCGATTCAGAGAAACTGACTGCCCGCGCGCGACACAGGTTCAATGCTTTTCCGTCAGCGGTCACTGGCCGGATCAATTTTCTCGCGACCGAACTGCGGGCCCGAACGGGTATTGATACCTTTGGCCATGCGGTCGTAGAGGACGACGTTGACGGTCGCCGCCAGATTCATGCAGCCCTCGGTCGGGATATAGACCACGTCTTCACACCAGTCGCGAATCTCCTGATCCAGCGAGCCATCTTCCGGGCCGAAGATATACAGCGCGCGATCAGGGTGCGTGTATTCGGGCAGTGCGCGGGCGCCTTCGACCAATTCGACGGCCACCGGGATGCAACCCAGCGGCAGAATGCTTTTGAGGTCTTCGATGCCGATCAGCGGGATGTCCTGATGGATTTTCTTGGTGTCGGTGATGAAGTCCCGCGCGCGCTCATAGCGTTTACCGGTATAGAACACCGACGCCACGCCGTAACAGCCGGCCGCACGCATCACGGAGCCGACGTTTTCCGGGGACTTGGGGTTGTAAAGACCGATGCAGGCGTACCGTTTGTTGGCCACGGGGAGGGTGCTCTGAAGAAAACCGGGGATTATACGGCAGCCTCAGAGCAATGCCATTGACTGTGTTCAGAACCACATGCGCACGCCGACCACCAGTCGCGCGTAATGGGTGTCCTCGTCGTCCTCGCGCGCGTAATCGGCCGTCTTGCCGTAGGAGCGGTCCCAGCTCACGCCGACATAAGGTGCGAATTGCGGGGTGATTTCGTAGCGCAGCCTGAGGCCGAACTCGCTGGTCGACAGGCCCGAACCATTGCCGCGTTGCGGGTCGTTCTTGCCGTAGAAGTTCAGCTCCGCGGTGGGCTGCAGCACCAGATTGTTGGTCAGTTGGAGGTCGTAGTCGGCCTCCAGGCGAGCGGCGGTCTGCCCGGCTTCACCGATGAACGCGGTGGCCTCGATATCCAGATCCGAAATGGCTTGGCCCTGCAGGCCGAAGGCGGCCCAGGTTTGCGGCGCGCCCGGTTTGAAATCCTGACGTGCACCGGCGACCACGTCCCACCATGGGCTGATCGAGTGGCCCCACAACGCCTGGATTTCCGCTTCTTCGGTCTTGCCGTTGGTTCGCTCGCCTTCGGAGCGCAACAGCAGGCGGTCGATATCACCGCCGATCCAGCCGGACAGGTCCCAGGCCAGCGCGCTGCCGTCATTGGCGTCCTGCCATTCCAGCTTGTCGGCCAGAAAGTAACTGTTAATGGCGCTGTCATGGACCTGATGGCCGGCGTGGCTGGTGTACACCGCAGCCCGGTCCGCATCGGTGATCGGCGGGATCGGGGTTCGGCTCTGGGCGGGCGCAGACTGCGTCGAGGACGCGTCCTCGCTGTCGCTGGCATCCATATGCATCGCATGGCTGCCGTGGTCCATGCCTTCCATCCCCGCGGCCATGCTCAAGGTCCACGGTGCAGCGGTCAGCCCGGCAGCCAGCAACAGCATCGGCAGGCGGGGCGAATTCAGCGTTCTGCTCAACATCAAGGTCCTCATTCTTCAACCCGCACTTCGCGGAACATGCCCATTTCCATGTGGTACAGCATGTGACAGTGATAAGCCCAACGGCCCAGCGCATCGGCGGTCACCCGATAGCTGCGGCGTGATCCCGGTGGCATGTCGATGGTGTGTTTACGCACCATGAACCGGCCGTTTTCGTCTTCGAGGTCGCTCCACATGCCATGCAGATGGATGGGGTGGGTCATCATCGTGTCGTTGACCAGCACGACACGCACCCGCTCACCGTATTTGAGCATCAGCGGTTTGGCGTCCGAGAACTTCACACCGTCGAACGACCAGGCGTATTTTTCCATATGCCCGGTCAGGTGCAGCTCGATCGTGCGGCTTGGCTCACGACCGTCCGGGTCTTCGAAGGTGCTGTGCAGATCAGCGTAGGTCAGGACTCTACGGCCATTGCCCCTCAGGCCGATGCCCGGATCGTCGAGCTTGGGCGAGGTGCTCATGGCTTGCATGTCGACCAGCGGGTTATTGTTTTCGCTCGCGGGGTGCGATCGCGGGCCCGGCGTTTTCGAGGCCGGCATCTGCGTGTGGTCCATTGCGGGCATCGCGTCGTGCCCCATCTTGCTGTGGTCCATGCCTGACATGTCGTGCGTTGTCGGGGCTGCGGCGTGGTTCATGCTGCCATGATCCATGCCCGCCATGCCCATATCATCCATGCTCAACAGCGGGCGTGGATCGAGGGGCGGAACGACAGCCTGCAGGCCGGGCCTGCTGGCCAGGGTGCCGCGGGCATAACCGGTGCGGTCCATCGACTGGGCGAACAGGGTATAGGCACCTTCCGCCGGTTCGACAATCACGTCGAAAGTCTCCGCCACTGCGATGCGCAACTCATCGACAGTCACCGGCTTGACGTGCTGGCCGTCGCTGGCCACCACGGTCATCTTCAGGCCCGGAATACGCACGTCGAAGTACGTCATTGCCGAGCCGTTGATCAGCCGCAGTCGGATCCGCTCGCCAGGCTTGAACAGCCCGGTCCAGTTCATGTTCGGCGCCTGACCGTTCATCAGGTAGGTGTAGGTTGCGCCGCTGACATCCGCGAGATCGGTCGGGTCCATTCTCATCTTCGCCCACATCCAGCGATCCCTGGTGGTCTCGCTCCAGCCCTTTTCACCCACATCGTTGATGAAGTCGCCGACGGTGCGCTGGTTATTGTTGTAGTAATCGGACTGTTTCTTGAGCGTTTTCATCAGCTGGACCGGCTTTTCGTCGGTCCAGTCGCTGAGCATGATCACGTGTTCGCGATCATATTCGAACGGCTCCGGCTCTTTCGCGTCGATCACCAGTGGCCCGTAGACCCCCGACTGTTCCTGGAAGCCGGAGTGGCTGTGATACCAGTAGGTGCCGTGCTGCCTGACCTTGAAGCGGTAGACATACAGGCCATCCGGCGCGATGCCGTCAAAGCTCAACCCTGGCACGCCGTCCATGTTGGCCGGCAGGATGATGCCGTGCCAATGGATGGATGTGGCTTCGTCGAGCCGGTTCTTGACCCTCAGGGTCACGGTGTCGCCTTCGCGCCAGCGCAGCAGCGGGCCAGGAATGCCGCCGTTGATGGTCTGCGCGGTCCTGGCGCTGCCGGTGATGTTGACCTGGGTTTCGCCGATATACAGATCGAACTCAGTGCCGGACAACCCGTTGGGCTGACCCGGATTGGTCACCGCCCACGCCGGACTGCGCCATAGCCCGAGGCCGCTGAGCAGGCCACTGGCGGCCAGCCCTTTCACAAAGGTTCGTCTTGAGGTTCGGGTGGGCATGGCGAAATATCCGGTCGGTCGGGTGGCCGCAGGCCAGGAGAAGTGCGGGTAGGGCGGGGGAGCGCGGGGCGTTGAAGGTACCGAGGTCACTCGTCCTTTTTCATCAGTCCGGCCAGTGCAGCGAACGGGTTGTGGGTCGCCTTGGCGGTTTTCGGACTGCCCAGGGAGCCATCGGCGAAGTACTGCTGATCGGTGTAGCGCGAGTGCTCGTTGTCGTGGCAATACAGGCACAGCAGCTCCCAGTTGGAGCCGTCCTGCGGGTTGTTGTCATGGTTGTGGTCGCGGTGGTGTACGGTCAGTTCGCTGAGGCGTTTACCTGCGAACTCGCGCGCGCAGCGGCCGCAAACGTGCGGGTACATGCGCAGCGCCTTGTCGCGGTAGCCCATCTCGCGGTCGCGCTGGGCGTCGGCCAGGATGCGGTCCAGCTTGGCAGTATGGGAAGGAGGATTGGCCGTGCTCATGGTGTCACCTGTGCGTGTGCGCATTGAAAGCGGAATGTCGGCAAGTTTAGCGCCAGATGGGCAAACTCACACCTGCTGGGAGAGTAATTGACCATCGACCATGCGCAGGCGCTTGGACAACGAGATGGCCAGGGCGCGAATGATCTTGGCGGCGATTTTCGGCGCGTCCTCGAGCATCTTGTCCAGCGAATCACGGCCCAGGTTCAATAGCTGGCAACTGGTGGCTGCGATACAACTGGCCGAGCGGCGCTCGCCATCCAGCACCGCCATTTCTCCGAAGGCGCGTCCGCGCCGCAGAACGGCGATTTCCACCTGTTGACCGTCTGCAGCAAGCTTCTGCACAGACACGGTGCCCTGATGGATGATGCACATGAAGGTTCCGGCATCGCCCTCGGCGAAGATGGTCTCGCCTTTATCGATATCGGTAATGCTGAAATAGCCCGCTACGGTAAAGAAATCACCCGGCAGCAGTGTGTCGAACAGGCCGCAATCCAGCAGCATGTCGCGTATGGCGTTGTTCAGGTTGGACAGTGGTTCTGACATGTGAGGTCTGGTAATCCTGACAAAGGGGCAACTCCGCTGCCCCCTATCTTAGTAAGACAGGTGTTTCACACCAAGTTCATTCAGCGATCTGCAATACCTTGAAGATAAACGCGTATTCCAGCGCCACGTCACGCAAGCCCTGATAGCGACCGCTCATGCCTCCGTGTCCGGCACCCAGTTCGGTCTTGAGCAGCAGCGGATTGTCGTCGGTCTTGGTGGCGCGCAACTTCGCGACCCACTTGGCGGCTTCCCAATACTGCACGCGGCTGTCGTTATAACCGGCGATGACCAGCATGGCCGGGTAGGCCTGGGCCGTGACGTTTTCGTAGGGCGCGTAAGCCTTGATACGCGCGTAGACCTCGGGCTCCTGCGGGTTGCCCC
The DNA here is from genome assembly GCF_900099665.1 of Pseudomonas sp. BS3767. Classification (NCBI taxonomy): domain Bacteria; kingdom Pseudomonadati; phylum Pseudomonadota; class Gammaproteobacteria; order Pseudomonadales; family Pseudomonadaceae; genus Pseudomonas; species Pseudomonas sp. BS3767. Next base: position 725,854 of record NZ_FNCX01000003.1, read on the forward strand.
ATTCGTCGTATTCGGTGACGGTCAGCGGCAGGTCCGGGTCGAGCATGGTGTTCAGCACATCGACGAACGGCACTTCGGCAATCGCTGCCTTGAACAGCTCGGGCCGCTGGTTGAGCACCGCACCGATCAGCAGGCCACCGGCGCTGCCACCGCTGATCACCAGTTGTTCAGCGCTGGTCAACCCCTGGGCAACAAGGTGTTCGGCGCAGGCAATGAAATCACCGAAGGTGTTCTGTTTGTGTTCCTGCTTGCCGTTGCGATACCAGGCTTCGCCCAGCTCGCCGCCGCCGCGCACATGAGCAATGGCGAACGCCACGCCACGGTCGAGCAGGCTCAGACGGGCGTGGGAAAACCACGGGTCGAGGCTCTCGCCATAGGCGCCGTAGCCGTACAGATACAGCGGGGTGGCCTGTCCGGCCAGTTCGCGCTTGACCACCAGGCTGATCGGCACCTGGGTGCCATCGCTGGCCGTGGCCCACAAACGCTGGCTGACGTAGGCATCGGCGTCGAAGGTGCCCAGTACCGGGGTTTCCTTGAGCACTGCCTGCTCGCCGCTGGCCAAGGTCAATTGGCGTACCTGGGCCGGACGGTTCAGCGACTGGTAGCGCAAGCGAATCTTGTCGCTGTCGAATTCCAGCGTGTCCTGCACGTACAGGCTGTACGCGGCGTCAGGCAGCTGCACGCGATAAGTCGGCAGGGCCTGCGGACGCACTTCGATGATCGGCAGGCCGCCCTCGCGCAGGCTCAGACTGATGCCTTTGGCGTTGAGGCTGACGCCTTCGAGCATGACCTGGTCGTCGTGCGCGACCAGTGTCTGCCAGTCCTCGCGCCCCGGTACATCACTGGCTTGTTGCGCAGCGTGATACAGCGCGAAGTTGATGCCGCTCTGATTGCTGCGGATGAACCAGGTCCAGACGCCATTGAGCAGCCCGTGGTCCGGATAGTATTCGTGGCCTTCGCTGCGTGGCGCGAGGCAGGTGAAGGCCTGTTGCGGATGATCGGCGTCCAGCACCCAGGCTTCGCTGGTGGTTTTGCTGTTGAGCAGAATGATCAGTTGGCGCTCTGAGCTGCTGCGGAAGCAATGCAGGAAGAATCTGCCGTCCGGCTCGTCGAACACCAGCTCGGCTGATGACGTGCCCAGGGTATGGCGATGCAGCTTGCCCGGACGATGGGTTTCGTCCAGCTCGCCGAAAAACAGGGTCTGACTGTCGTTGGCCCAGGTCATGCTGCCGTCGCAATTTTCGAAAGGCAGGCTGCTGATCTGACCGGTGCTCAGCTCTTTGACGTACAGCTCGTATATCTCGTCGCCACTGGTGTCCAGGCTGTAGGCCAGACGCTGGTGATCCGGGCTGATGCTGAACGCGCCCAGTGAGAAAAAGCCGCCATCGGCCATCTCGTTGGGGTCGAGCAACAGCTCCTCAGCGTTTTCATCCACCGTGTTGCTGTCGTCGGCCGGGCGCGGGCAGCGGTAGTGCCGGGCGTATTCGTCGCCTTGTGTGGTGCGGGTGTAATAAAGGTACGGCCCCCAGGGGGAGGGCAGCGACAGGTCGGTTTCGAGGATACGGCCCTTGATCTCTTCAAACAGGCTATCGCGCAGTCCGGCCTGCTCTGCCAGTTGCTGCTCCTGCCAGGCGTTTTCGGCCTTGAGGTAGTCGAGCACTTCGTCAGTGTCGCGGTTCTGCAGCCAGGCGTAGGGGTCGGAACCGTCGGCCTTGCGAGCGCTCGGGGCGCTGGAGGTTGCATTCGAGAAGGACATGCTGGGCTCTCTGTTAAGGCATCAATCAGGAAAATATCGGTACACGCTGAACCGAATACTGCAGCGAGGCAAGCCGCGTCAGGCAAAAGCCGTTATCATAAGCGCCTCTTTACCTGGCTTACCACGGACGTCATGACCGAAAACGACTATCTGATCGCCTGGAGCGTCTACGCCTTCGCCGCGTTGGGTTGCCTGCTGGTATGGTTTCTGATGACCCGCTGGATGTGGCGGTATCTCAAGGAGCCGTTGCTGGTGGCGGTCGCGGTGCTGCTGTTTACGCCGACCATGGTCGACCCTGCCAAGGACGCGATGGCACCAGCCGTGGCGATCACCGCGCTCGACCTGATGTTCAAGGTCGGCAGCAATGTCTGGACCGCCGTGTCGGACCTTGCCATGTACGGCATGTTCGCCTTCGCCGCGTACCTGCTGTTCGTGCTGATCCGCTGGCCGATCGAGCGCAGCCGCAAGGCTCGCCAACCCAAGGCTGCGGCCCAGCCTGTGGATACCGACCCTGCTGACGAACCGTTTGCCGAAGACGATCACTACGCTCGCAGAAACGCTGCGCCCCTTCCGCCGACCAGGGCTGCACGGGTCGAGCCGCGGCTGTAGCTCCCGCTTCGTTGGCAAGCGCCGTTAGCAGCGGCGCGTGACCTGCTGCAAAACGTCTTGAAGCGAGAACCTGAGCATGTGTGAACTACTGGGCATGAGCGCCAATGTCCCGACCGACATAGTCTTCAGCTTTACCGGGCTGATGCAGCGGGGCGGCCGCACCGGTCCGCATCGCGATGGCTGGGGCATTGCCTTCTACGAGGGCCGCGGCCTGCGCCTGTTTCAGGACCCGGCAGCCAGCAGCGAATCGGAAGTCGCACAACTGGTGCAGCGCTATCCCATCAAAAGCGAAGTCGTGATTGGCCATATTCGTCAGGCCAACGTCGGCAAGGTCTGCCTGTCCAATACCCATCCTTTCGTGCGTGAACTCTGGGGCCGTAACTGGTGCTTTGCCCATAATGGTCAGTTGGCGGATTTCACCCCGGGCGTTACCTTTTATCGGCCGGTGGGCGATACCGACAGCGAAGCGGCATTCTGCGACCTGCTCAATCGCGTCCGCGAAGCCTTTCCCGAACCGGTCGAAGTCGAGGAATTGCTGCCTTCTCTGATCCAGGCGTGTGCCGAATATCGCAGCAAAGGCGTGTTCAACTGTCTGTTGAGCGACGGTGACTGGCTGTTTTGCTTTTGCAGTACCAAACTGGTTCAGATCACCCGCCGTGCCCCATTCGGTCCGGCGAGGTTGAAAGATGTCGACGTGATTGTCGATTTTCAGGCTGAAACGACGCCGCACGACGTGGTCACGGTCATCGCGACCGAACCCTTGACCGAGAACGAAAACTGGAACCGCTATGAGCCGGGCCAGTGGAGCCTGTGGCGCAAGGGCGAGTGCGTGGCGCAGGGCTCGGTCGACACCGTCACTGAAACGACCAGGCCCTGAGACACCGGCCCATCGGCTTACTGGATAAAAAAGAAGAGGGATATTGATGCTGCGAAGTTATCTGCGATTGGTCCTGTTCACCATGGGCCTGCTGTTCGGGGTACAGATTCCCGGTTTCATCAGTGACTACAGCAAGCGTGTCGAAGCGCATCTGATTGAGGCGCAGCAATCCGTCAAGGGCTATACCGCCACTGCGCAGCAGTTCTTCAAGGGCGATATTCAGGCGCTGATCCAGCATTATCGCAGCAGTGAGGACCCGGTTTTTCGCAGCGATGCGGACACTATCGACACCCTGATGAACCGCACCCACATCCTTGAGCGTCAGTGGCTCGGGCTTCAGGGGCCTTGGTATTCCAAAGCCTTGTTCGTGGCCACTTCTTCCGATCCGGATATCCGTCGCGAAACCTTCAACGGTTATACGTGGCAGGTTCTGCTGGCCCCCGAGGTCATTGCCTGGGGCATTATCAGTGCATTGCTGCTGGCGCTGGTGATCGAAAGCTTCGTGCTGTTGCTCGGCTGGGTGATCCACGGCGGACGACGCAAGCCGCAGTTCGAACGCCACAGGAGTTGACTGCAGGCCGTTGTGACAAGCAGAGCGGGCGTCGCTATGGTCGCGCGCCCGCCGCCTTCACTTCGCCAGGTAGCGCATGCCTTCTTCCAGACCGCTAAGGGTCAGCGGATACATCTGACCCTCGATCAAATCACGCACAACATGCGTCGAGGTGGTGTAGTCCCAGGCATCTTTCGGATAGGGATTGATCCAGATGATCTTCTTGAATTTGGCCATGAAGCGCTGCATCCACACATAGCCTGGCTCTTCATTCCAGTGTTCGACGCTGCCGCCGGGCTGGGTGATTTCATAGGGCGCCATCGAGGCGTCGCCGATGAAAATCACTTTGTAGTCCTCGCCATACTTGTGCAGCAGGTCCTGGGTGGCGGTCCGCTCCGAGTTTCTGCGCTGGTTGTTCTTCCACACCGATTCGTAAATGAAGTTATGGAAGTAGAAATACTCCATGTGCTTGAACTCGGTCTTGCATGCGGAGAACAGCTCTTCACAGACCTTGATGTGTGAATCCATCGAGCCGCCGATGTCGAACAGCAGCAATAACTTGATGGTGTTGCGCCGCTCCGGACGCATCTGAATGTTCAGCAGGCCCGCATCGCGTGCGGTGTGATCGATGGTGCTGTCGATGTCCAGTTCATCCGCAGCGCCCTGACGAGCGAACTTGCGCAGGCGGCGCAGGGCCACCTTGATATTGCGCGTCCCCAGCTCAACCTGATCGTCCAGGTTTTTATATTCGCGCTGGTCCCAGACTTTGACGGCCTTGCCTTTGCGCTCGCCTGCATCGCCGACGCGGATGCCTTCCGGGTTGTAGCCGCCCGAGCCGAACGGGCTGGTGCCACCGGTGCCGATCCATTTGTTGCCACCGGCATGGCGTTCCTTCTGTTCTTCCAGGCGTTTCTTGAACTCTTCGATCAGCTTGTCGAGGCCGCCCAGCGATTGAATCTGCGCGCGTTCCTCGTCCGTCAGCGAACGCTCGAACTCTTTGCGCAGCCAGTCTTCCGGGATCAGCGCCTGCAAATGCTCGTCGAGGTTTTCCAGGCCGTTGAAATAAGCACCGAAGGCCCGGTCGAACTTGTCGAAATGGCGCTCGTCCTTGACCAGAATCGTGCGCGCCAGAAAGTAGAACTCATCGATGTCGGCGAACACGACCCGCTGTTTAAGCGCATTGATCAGGTCCAGCAGTTCACGCAGAGACACCGGCACCTTGGCCGCGCGCATTTCGTTGAACAGGTTGAGCAGCATGGCTGTCGCCCTTTTACATGGCAGGTTGGATAGACACGATCAGCGATTGCCGCGACGGCTCATGAACGCCAGACGTTCCAGCAGATGCACGTCCTGCTCGTTCTTGACCAGCGCGCCGGCCAATGGCGGAATCGCCTTGGTCGGGTCGCGTTCGCGCAGCACGGCTTCACCGATGTTGTCGGCCATCAGCAGCTTCAGCCAGTCGACCAGCTCGGAGGTGGAGGGCTTCTTCTTCAGCCCCGGCACCTTGCGCACGTCAAAGAATACGTCCAGCGCTTCGCTCACCAGGTCTTTCTTGATGTCCGGGTAATGCACATCGACGATGCGTTGCAGCGTGGCCCGATCCGGGAAGGCGATGTAGTGGAAGAAGCAGCGACGCAGAAAGGCATCCGGCAACTCCTTCTCGTTGTTGGAGGTAATGATGATGATCGGTCGATGCCTGGCTTTGATGGTTTCATTCGTCTCGTAAACGTAGAACTCCATCTTGTCGAGTTCCTGCAACAGGTCGTTGGGGAATTCGATATCGGCCTTGTCGATCTCGTCGATCAGCAAAATCGCCCGCTCGTCAGACTCGAAGGCCTCCCAGAGCTTGCCCTTCTTCAGGTAATTGCGTACGTCGTGGACCTTGTCGACGCCCAGTTGCGAGTCGCGCAGACGGCTCACCGCATCGTACTCGTACAGGCCTTGATGGGCCTTGGTCGTGGACTTGATATGCCAGGTAATCAGTTTCGCGCCGAAGGACTCGGCCAGTTGTTCGGCGAGCATGGTCTTGCCGGTGCCGGGCTCGCCCTTGACCAACAGTGGACGCTCCAGCGTGATGGCCGCGTTGACCGCCAGCTTGAGATCGTCAGTGGCAACGTAGGCCGGCGTACCTTCGAACTTCATTGATCCATCCTTTTCGCGTGGGTGCGCGTAACCGGTCGGCACGCGCGCCGTAATAGGGCAAGCAATGCCCTGACTATAACGTGGCGGCCCGATGGCTGTGAACGAAGACGCCTCATTCAGTTCTTGAATGGGGCGTCACCCAGTGACCGGGTCGAAATTGTAACGCTGCTTTAAGGATGTTCAAGTATTGGCCTGCCACCGGCTGGCGTTGACGTTGATAGATGATCAGCAACACACCTTCGACATGAGCTCCGATGTGCAGACCTTCCCCGGCCTGCGTCCACTGATAGCCGATGACGCGTTCGCCCAGGCACAGTTGGGCGACCATGGCTGGAGCGTCGAATGGCCTGAACTGGACATCCAGACAAGCGCGGATACTTTGTTTTCCGACAGTTAAGTCAACGCTGTCCCTGATGAAAACGTACGATTTTTCATCGTTGGCGCGCCTGAAAAAACTGCTAAGACCCCTTGCTGCTCTCATAGCGCGCATTGAATGCCTGCACGAAAGCATTGCGCAGGATCTGCAGAAACGCCTGAAAGCCGCTGATGTCCTGCTGATGAACGCTGCCGCTGAGGTCGACGCGTGTGGCGAACTGGTTTTCCCGCTGGTTTTTCAACACGGTTTCGCTGGTTCCGACCAGCGCTTCCCAGATCGAGCGGAAAACACCCTTGTCCTTGTTTTCGACATCCTGCTGCCAGTTGAACACGTCCACGTTGCGCAGCAGCGGCTTTATATAGCCCTTGAGCTGGCCTTTGTCGGCCTGCGCTTCAATCACCACATCGCCATCGCCGGCGTTGAAATCGAACTTGCCGTAGGCCGACGAGAAATCGTTGAGTTTCTTGAGCTGGATGCCGGTGGCGCGCAGTTTGAAGTCGAAGTCTTCAAAGTTGCTGAACGGATCGAATCTGGCTGAGCTCTCCAGATCGGCATGGCCCAGCAGACGTGCCTTGCCCTTGAACTCGGCATCGCGATTGCCTTCCACGTCGACCACGTTGGTCAGGTTATAGATGCTGGCATTGACCTGATCCGCCTCGATTTTTACTTTGGGCGTTGAGTTGAAGTTATTGAAGGTGATGCGCCCGTTATCGATGCGCAATTCGTTGAGGGTGATGGGCAGCAGCTTGTCCATCTCGGTACGCCAGTCGGTGCCCTGACCGGTCTGCGAGTCCTGCTTGCTGCCGCCGTCCACGAAGTTGATCTGCGGGCCGGTGAAGAGGGCTTTCGCGACCACTGCGTGGTCATACCAAAGTGAATGCCAGCTGACAGCCAGTTCGATCATCGGTGCGTCGAAAAAGGGCACCGGGACCTTGCCGTCGGTCTTGACGATCTTCAGCCCCTTGATCCGGTACGCCCCTCGCCACAGTGCCAGGTCCACATCGGTGATCTCGCCCCGGTAATCACCCATGTCGGCCAGTTTGTCGTTCAGATAGTCACGCACCAGATACGGCAGGGCGATATTGACAGCGATCAGCAGGACTACCAGAGCGGCCAGGGTCCATAGCGGCCAGCTGTAGCGACGTTTCATGACATGAGTCTCCTGTTTCAATGAAGGATTGACTGCTCGCGCCGTCATCCGTTCGGTCAGACTGGACGCCCCACAGTTGGCGGCATAGGCTTTGGGTCTTTAACCGATGTGCACAAGGACACCCTCATGAGCCGTATCTACGCTGATAACGCCCATTCCATCGGTAATACGCCGTTGGTGCAGATCAACCGTATCGCGCCGCGCGGTGTCACCATTCTGGCCAAGATCGAAGGGCGTAATCCGGGTTATTCCGTTAAATGCCGTATCGGCGCCAATATGATCTGGGACGCCGAAAGCAGCGGCAGGCTCAAGCCTGGCATGACCATCGTCGAACCGACCTCGGGCAACACCGGCATAGGTCTGGCCTTCGTTGCCGCTGCCCGTGGCTACAAACTGATGCTCACCATGCCCGCTTCCATGAGCATAGAACGTCGCAAGGTACTCAAGGCACTGGGCGCAGAACTGGTGCTGACCGAAGCGGCCAAGGGGATGAAAGGTGCGATTGCCAAGGCCGAAGAACTGCTGGCAGACAACCCCGAGAAATATTTCATGCCGGCGCAATTCGAGAACCCGGCCAACCCGGCCATCCATGAAAAAACCACCGGCCCGGAAATCTGGGCAGACACCGACGGTGCCATCGACGTCTTGGTAGCAGGCGTAGGGACTGGCGGGACTATCACCGGTATCTCCCGGTATATCAAGCACACGGAAGGCAAACCGATCCTGTCGGTCGCAGTCGAGCCGGACGGTTCGCCGATCATCACCCAGGCGATGGCCGGTGAAACGATCACCCCCAGCCCGCACAAGATTCAGGGCATCGGCGCCGGCTTCATCCCGAAAAACCTCGACCTGTCGATTGTCGACCGGGTAGAGCGTGTCACCGATGAAGAGTCCAAGGCCATGGCCCGGCGTCTGATGCAGGAGGAGGGCATTCTCTGTGGTATTTCCTGCGGCGCGGCGATGGCGGCCGCCGTTCGTCTGGCTGAAAAACCGGAGATGCAGGGCAAGACGATCGTGGTGGTCCTGCCGGACTCCGGCGAACGTTACCTGTCGAGCATGCTGTTCAGCGATCTGTTTACCGATCAGGAGCTTTCCCAGTAACACATCTTCGCAAGTGCGTACTTCATGCGGGCAACGCAAGGGTTTATGATGGCCAGCTACGACTTGCCGGACGATGAGCGTTGTTCGACCGGCGCTCCAGTCATTATTCAGAATCATGCATCAGCACTGCCCGCGTGACGTTTGGCGTTATCTGCCCGCTTCAAGGAGAGCTTCATGACCCTTTCATTTGTTGCCAAGGCATCGATCCTGATGCTGTTTCTGGGCAGCACGCTGTACGTTCATTTGCGCGGTCGGGCCCGACTGCCTCTGTTGCGGCAGTTCGTCAACCATTCGGCATTGTTCGCACCGTACAACGCACTGATGTACCTGTTTTCCCGCGTCCCGTCCGAGCCCTATCTGGACCGCAGCAAATTCCCTGAGCTGGACATCCTCAAGGACAACTGGGAAACCATTCGCGACGAAGCCATGCACCTGTTCGACGAAGGCTATATTCGTGCAGCGGAGAAAAACAACGACGCCGGTTTTGGCTCGTTCTTCAAGAAGGGCTGGAAGCGCTTTTACCTGAAGTGGTACGACAAGGCCCTGCCGTCTGCCGAGGCGCTGTGCCCGAAAACCGTTGAACTGGTCAACAGCATTCCCAACGTCAAGGGCGCGATGTTCGCGCTGCTGCCGGGTGGCAGTCACCTCAATCCGCACCGCGATCCGTTCGCCGGCTCGCTGCGTTATCACCTGGGCCTGTCGACACCCAACTCCGATGACTGCCGGATCTTCGTCGATGGCAAGGAATACGCCTGGCGTGACGGTCAGGACGTCATGTTCGATGAGACCTACGTTCACTGGGTCAAGAACGAGACCGACCAGACCCGTGTAATTCTGTTCTGTGATGTCGAGCGTCCGTTGACCAACCGCTTCATGACCCGTATGAACCGCAGCGTCAGCGCGTTCCTGGGCCGCGCCACCGCTCCGCAGAACCTTGACGACGAGCGCGTCGGCGGAATCAATCAGGCGTATGCATTCAGCAAGCGTTTCAGCGATGGTTTCAGTGGCAAGGTCAAGCAGTTCAAGCGCGCCAACCCCAAGGCTTACCGCGTACTGCGCCCTGTTCTGGCCGTCGTGGTACTGACGCTGCTGGGCTACTGGTTGTTCGGTTAAGCGACAGTCTTTCCGGTTATTCCCCCCTCTGATCCGGTTGTTCGCAGCCTCTGCGAACAACCGGCATTCCGTTACCCGTCCAGACTCACATGCCGGCTCAACAGCGCGCGAAGCGCTGCAGGCTTGACCGGCTTGGGCAGGTAATCGAGCCCCGCCGCGTGCACCTGAGCGATCAACTCTGCACGCCCATCGGCACTGATAAGCACGCCCGGTACCGGTTGACCCAGTCGGGTGCGCAGCCAGGCCATGAGTTCAGTACCGGTTTCGCCCTCATCCAGGTGGTAATCCACCAGAGCAATCTGCGGCCGGATGCCATTGTTCAACAACGCTTCGCATTCCTGGCGATTGCGCGCGGTCCAGACCTGACAGCCCCAGCGTGACAGCAGACTGTGCATACCGATCAGGATGCTGTCCTCGTTGTCGACACACAGCACCTGTGTGCCGTTCAGCGCGGGGCGGCTGACATCGGGCAGTGTTGCGGGGACTGCCGCCTGAGGCGCGGCCAGCGGCACCCGGACGCTGAACACGCTGCCTTTGCCGGTCCATGAGCGCACCTGCAAAGGATGCTCGAGAATGCGGCACAAACCATCGGCAATCGCCAGCCCAAGACCCAGCCCCTTGGCCGCGTGAGTCTTGTGGCTGTCGAGGCGTTTGAATTCTTCGAAGATTACCTTGCGTTTGTCTTCGGGAATGCCCGGCCCCCGGTCCCAGACTTCCAGGCTCAGGCTGTCACCGTAGCGCCTGACACCCAGCAGAATAGGGCCTTTGGCATAGCGGAAAGCGTTGGTCAAAAAGTTCTGCAGCACCCGGCGCAACAGTTTGATATCACTGTCGACGCGCAGTGAACTGCCCCTTACACGAAAGCTCAGACCCTGTTCCTGGGCCAGCGCCTTGAATTCGGCACCCAGGGTGTCAAACAGCGCGCTGAGCGGAAACGGCTGACGATCCGGGGTGATCTTGCCGTTTTCGATTCGGGAAATATCCAGCAGGTCGCTGATCAGGTCTTCGGCAGAGCGCAACGAGCTGTCCAGGTGCCGAACCAATTGCTGGGCTTCGCTGGAAATCCCCTCCTGCTGATGTGAAAGCGCAGCGGAGAACAGCCGTGCAGCGTTCAACGGCTGCATCAGGTCATGACTCACCGCGGCCAGGAAGCGGGTTTTCGATTCGTTGGCGGCTTCAGCGGTGCCCTTGGCGTCGGTCAGCGCCTGGTTGAGCTGGGACAATTCGTGGGTACGTGCGGCTACCCGCTGCTCAAGGCTTTCATTGACGCCTTTGAGGGCGTGTTCGGCGGCGCGGAACTCGGTGATGTCGGTGAAACTCATGACGAATCCGCCGCCCGGCATCGGGTTGCCAATCAGTTCGATCACCTGGCCATTGGGAAACAACCGCTCCGAGGTATGAGCGCGGCCCTGGCGCATCCAGTGCAGACGCCGCGCAACGTGAACCTCTGCCTCGCCCGGTCCGCAGAGTCCGCGCTCGGCGTTGTAACGGATGATGTCGGCAATCGGCCGGCCAACGCCGATCAGGCCTTCGGGGTAGTTGAACAGCTCCAGGTAACGACGATTCCAGGCCACCAGCCGCAAGGACTGGTCCACCACGCTGATGCCCTGGGTAATGTTTTCGATGGCACCCTGCAGCAGCGCGCGGTTGAACTGCAGAACTTCGGAGGCTTCGTCGGCGATGCGTACAACGTCTTCCAACTGCATGTCGCGACCTTCAATAGCGGCCTTGACCACGGCGCGGGTCGAAGAGGTGCCGAGCACGCCGGCCAGCAGCCGCTCGGTATGCGCGATCCATTCACCATCGGCATTCAGGCCGGGGTTGAAACCCTTGCCCTGCCTGTGGGCGAAGCGGATGAAACTCTGTCGCGCGCGGTCCTCACCAACGAAGCGTGCCGACAGGCTCAGCAGGTCCTCGATCTGCACCGCGAGCAGGGGGCGGCTGAAGTCGCGTCCCTGGGTTTCCTGGCCGATGAAACGACCCGCCTGCCAGTGCTCGGCTACTCGCGTGCGCGACAACATCGACACCCAGGCGAACAACGTACAGTTGCCGGCCATCGACAGCAGCACGCCCTGGGTCATCGGCGAGATAGGCAGGTCGAACGGGTTGCTGTGCAGCCAGGAAAGCAGCGGGAAAGTGCTCAGCGACCAGCCCATGCCATGCGCCGCTACCGGTAGCACAAGGGTGTAGAACCAGATAAAGATACCGGCCGCCAGGCCTGCAAATACGCCACGCCGATTGGCCTGCTTCCAGTACAAGGCACCGAACATGGCGGGAGCCAGCTGGGTGATCGCGGCAAAGGCGATCTGGCCGATGGTTGCCAGACTGGCCGTCGACCCCAGCATCCGGTAGCTGACGTAGGCCAGCAGGAGAATCATCACGATGCTGATGCGTCTGACAGAAAGCATCCAGTGACGAAACGCCTCGAACGGCCGCTCGGTGTTTTTGCGTCTCAACAGCCACGGCAGCAGCATGTCGTTGGAAATCATCGTCGACAGCGCCACGCAGGCGACGATCACCATGCCGGTTGCTGCCGATGCTCCGCCGATGAAGGCCAGCAGCGCCAGCGACGGGTGAGCGTGCGCCAGCGGCAGGCTGATCACGAACGAGTCGGGCAGCATGGAGCCGGGTAGGAGCATTTGTCCGGCCAGCGCAATCGGCACCACGAACAGCGCAGCCAGCGCCAGATAGGCCGGGAACACCCATTTGGCGAGATTCAGGTCCTGAGGCTCGATGTTCTCGACCACCGTCACGTGGAACTGACGGGGCAGGCAGACAATCGCCATCATCGCCACGCCGGTCTGCACGAACATCGACGGCCAGTTGATCGTGTCTTTCCAGTATTCCTCGAGGCGTGGCGCCAGTTTGGCCTGATTGAACAGGTCGTCGAATCCGTCGTACAGGCCGAACGTGACGAACACCCCGACTGCCATGAAGGCGAACAGCTTGACCAGCGCCTCGAAAGCAATGGCCAGCACCATGCCGCGATGGTGTTCGGTGACATCCAGATTGCGCGCACCGAAGACGATGGTGAACAGCGCGAGAATCAGCGACACCACCAGCGCGGTGTCCTGAGCACGAATACCGGTGGAATCGGCCACGGCACCGATCAGGATATTCACCCCCAGCACGATGCCTTTGAGCTGCAGCGCGATGTACGGCAGCATGCCGATCAGGCAGATCAGCGCCACCATGACCGCGAGGGATTGGGATTTGCCATAGCGCGCCGCGATGAAGTCGGCGATCGAGGTGATGTTTTCCTGTTTGCTGATCAGCACCATTTTTTGCAGCACCCAGGGTGCCAGTACCATCAGCACGATGGGCCCCAGGTAGATCGGCAGGAACGACCACAACTGCTCGGCGGCCTGACCCACTGCGCCGAAAAACGTCCAGCTGGTGCAGTACACCGCCAGCGACAGGCTGTAGACCCAGGCGCGCATGGTCGGGCGCAGCGACGCGCTGTAGCGGTCGCCGTAAAAGGCGATAGCAAACATGATGGCCATATAGGACAAGGCAACGGCCGCAATCAGCCCGCTGGACAGCGACATATCAAATTCCACACCGTATCGATAACGCGCAGTCTCGCACGATGGCTGCGCTTCGTCTTTGTCGACCAAGGTCGAGCGTGGCGCGGTGTCGCAGCTGCCCCAACCAAGCCCGAGGTGATAAAAAAAGCGACACAGGTTTTGTAAAAAGAAATGTCCTATCGACATTCGTCAGCGTTACGTCTTCAATGTGCCTCGGATTGGCCGCTGCGTCAGTTCACCCCAGCCTCTCAGGACCACGGACGATGAGCCAACAGTCACAATTCAGCCTGCTCGGGAAACGCCGTTTCCTGCCGTTTTTCATTACGCAGTCCCTTGGGGCGTTCAATGACAATATCTTCAAGCAGTCATTGATCCTTGCCATCCTTTACAAGTTGAGCATCGACGGGGATCGTTCGATCTACGTCAATCTGTGCGCTTTGCTGTTCATCCTGCCGTTCTTTCTGTTCTCGGCGCTGGCAGGGCAGTTCGGCGAGAAGTACCCCAAGGACAAGTTGATCCGGATCATCAAGTTCGGAGAGATCGTCATCATGGCGGTCGGTGCCGCAGGTTTTCTGTTCAATCATCTGGAGTTGATGCTCGCCGCGCTGTTCGCCATGGGCACGCATTCGGCGCTGTTCGGACCGGTCAAGTATTCGATTCTGCCCCAGCACCTGCGCGAGAGCGAACTGGTCGGCGGCAACGCGCTGGTCGAGATGGGCACCTTTCTGGCGATTCTGGCCGGCACCATCAGCGCGGGTGTGATGATGTCTTCTTCGCACTATGCCTGGGTGGTGGCGGCTGCCATCGTGCTGGTCGCCTGCCTGGGGTTCCTGGCCAGCTTCGGTATCCCGCGCGCCGATGCCGCCTCGCCGGAGATGAAGCTCAACTGGAACATCTTCACCCAGTCATGGGCGACCTTGCGCATGGGGCTGGGGCAAACGCCTGCGGTTTCGCGCTCGATTGTCGGCAACTCGTGGTTCTGGTTCGTGGGGGCGATCTACCTGACGCAGATCCCGGCCTATGCCAAGGAATGGATGTACGGCGACGAAACGGTCGTTACCCTGATTCTGACCGTGTTCTCCATCGGCATCGCGCTGGGCTCGCTGCTCTGCGAGCGCTTGTCCGGGCATAAGGTCGAGATCGGGCTGGTGCCGTTCGGCTCGATGGGCCTGACGATTTTCGGCCTGCTGCTGTGGTGGCATTCGGGCGGTTTCCCGCAGAACGTGCAGGCCAACGACTGGCTGGCGGTGCTGTCTTCCGGGCAGGGCTGGCTGGTGCTGTTCGACATTCTCGGTATCGGCATCTTCGGCGGCTTTTATATCGTGCCGCTCTACGCCTTGATCCAGTCGCGCACGCCGGTAAAAGAGCGCTCGCGCGTCATCGCCGCCAACAACATTCTCAACGCGCTGTTCATGGTGGTCTCGGCGATTGTCTCGATCCTGCTGCTGAGCGTTGCCAAACTGTCGATCCCGCAGCTGTTTCTGGCCGTGTCGGTGATGAACATCGCGGTCAATATCTACATCTTCAAGATCGTCCCCGAGTTCACCATGCGCTTCATGATCTGGCTGCTTGGCCATTCCATGTACCGCGTCGAACACCGCAATCTGGACCGTATCCCTGACGAAGGCGCGGCGCTGCTGGTCTGCAACCATGTGTCCTTTGTCGATGCATTGCTGATTGCCGGCGCAGTGAGGCGCCCGATCCGCTTTGTCATGTACTACAAGATCTACCAACTGCCCGTGCTTAACTTCATCTTTCGCACTGCAGGGACCATCCCCATTGCCGGGCGTAACGAAGACATGGACATCTACGAGAAATCGTTCAAACGCATCGCCCAGTACCTCGCAGAAGGCGAACTGGTGTGCATCTTCCCGGAAGGCAAACTGACCACCGACGGCGAAATCAACGGCTTCAAGAACGGCATGAGCCGCATCATTCAGGAAACCCCGGTACCGGTCATTCCACTGGCACTGCAAGGCCTGTGGGGCAGCTTCTTCAGCCGCGACCCGAGCAAGACCCTGTTTCGCCGCCTGTGGTCTCGCGTCGTGCTGGTTGCCGGCTCGCCCATTGCAGCAGACGTGGCAACCCCCGTGGACGTGCGCGAAGAAGTGAAAGCACTGAGAGGGAAAGTGCAGTAGCGTCGGCGCTCCGTACGACTGACGTGCCAACCACTTCGCGTTGGCACGATAGCCAAAGGTGACCTGAGCCGGAACCCACATCCACCTGATGTCACAGAACCGCCGTGTGACGCGGAGCGTCACGAACGGCGTTCCCACGCGGAGCGTGGGAACGATAGTCGAGCCTGAACCCCAATCCGCCTGATGTCACAGAACAGCTGTATGAAGCAAAGCGTCACTGCGGCCTGGACGTATTCTCTTCCTCCGGCATCTTCCTGAAATACGTCGACAGCAACGCCCCGGAAATATTGTGCCAGACACTGAACAGCGCACTTGGCACCGCCGCCAGCGGCGAGAAATGAGCACTCGCCAGCGCAGCGCCCAGCCCCGAGTTCTGCATGCCGACCTCCAACGCCAGCGACTTGCGTTGCGCCAATGGCAGCTTGAAAACCTTGCCAGTGAAATAACCCAACAGAAAACCGAACGTGTTGTGCAGAATCACCACCGCCATGATCAGGAGGCCGGATTCAGCGATTTTCGCCTGGCTGGCGGCGACTACGGCGCAGACGATCATCACAATACTGACCACCGAGACCAGCGGCAGCACGTCCACGGCATAGCTGACCCGCGCACCCAACAGGCGCTGTGCAACCACACCGAGCACAATCGGCAGCATGACCAGTTGCAGGATCGACCAGAACATATCGAGGAAAGACACCGGCAGCCACGCCGAAGCGAGGAACCAGATCAGGGTCGGGGTCAGCAGCGGGGCGAGCAGGGTAGTGACCGCAGCGATTGCCACCGCCAGCGCCAGATCACCCTTTGCCAGCCAGGCCATGACGTTGGATGAAGTGCCGCTCGGGCAGCAACCGACCAGAATCACGCCCACGGCGATCTCCGGCGGCAGTTGAAACACCTGGCACAGCAACCAGGCTACACCGGGCATGATTACAAAGTGCGCGATCACACCCAGCGCCACTCGCCACGGGTTACGCGCCACTTCGGAGAAGTCGTCAAGTTTCAGGGTCAGGCCCATGCCGAACATGACCAGCCCCAGCAGCGGCACGATCCAGCTTTTCAGGCCGATGAAAACCTGCGGAAACAGAAATGCCAGAATGGCAAACAACAAAACCCAGTAGGCAAACGTGTTGCCGACAAAACGACTCAAGGCTGCCAACGCACGCATGGCCTGCTCCTTCTTGTTGAATAACCGGGATGAAATGAATGCGCCGTCTGACGAGACGGCGCGGTGTTTCGAGCGGCAATGTTGCAAAAGCGCGTATCAGATGCCTTGCGGAATCTCTTCGCCGCCCAGTGCCTCGAACAGCTCCGGCAGGAACTCGCCGAAGGTCAGCATCATCAGCGTGAAGCTGGCGTCCAGTTGCCCCAACGCTTCGTCACCACCGTCCTGTTCGGCCTGATCCTGCAGCAGGTCCTCGAACTTCAGACGCTTGACCACCAGTTTATCGTCCAGCACGAACGACAATTTGTCCTGCCAGGCCAGCGACAGCTGGGTCACGACCTTGCCTGTGCTCAGGTGCAGCTGGATTTCGTCGCCGGTCAGGTCCTGACGCTTGCAGCGCACGATACCGCCATCTTCATGGGTGTCGCGCAGCTCGCACTCGTCCAGCACGAAGAAGTTGTCGGCTGCTTTCTGGGTCTTGACCCAGTCGGTCATGGTCGCACTCGGTGAAACCTTGACCGTCAGCGGACGTACCGGCAGCGAGCCGATGACTTCGCGCAGAGTGGACAACAGGTCTTCGGCGCGTTTCGGGCTGGAGGCATTGACCAGGATCAGGCCCTGTTTCGGCGCGATGGCGGCGAAGGTGGCGGAGCGGCGGATAAAGGCGCGCGGCAGGAAAGCCTGGATGATTTCATCCTTGAGCTGATCACGTTCCTTCTTGTAGACCTTGCGCATCTGCTCGGCTTCGATCTCGTCGACCTTTTCCTTGAGCGCGTCACGCACGACGCTGCCCGGCAGAATGCGTTCTTCCTTGCGTGCGGCGATCAGCATGAAGTCCTGACTGATGTGTACCAATGGAGCGTCTTCGCCCTTGCCGAAAGGAGCGACGAAACCATAGGTGGCTACCTCCTGGCTGGCGCAGGCGCGCGCCGGCTTGGTCGCCAGTGCTGTCTCCAGCGCTTCGGCATCAAAAGGCACGTCCTGGGTCAGGCGATAGACAAGCAGGTTTTTGAACCACATGAGGTGAATCTCTCTTTCTATACAAAGGCGGGCATTATTCGCTCCTCAGCCGCTGGGGCCAACCCTGTACAGAGCGTTTGTAAGCCTTTGGAAGGATTATAAAAATTATTTGAAAAAGTGCTTGCCAGAGTACAGGTCGCTCCGTAGAATGCGCGCCACACCGAGAGTGAAGGGTGATTAGCTCAGCTGGGAGAGCAGCTGCCTTACAAGCAGCGGGTCGGCGGTTCGATCCCGTCATCACCCACCAAACTCGCTTTTAGTGTTACGCGCAGCGGTAGTTCAGTCGGTTAGAATACCGGCCTGTCACGCCGGGGGTCGCGGGTTCGAGTCCCGTCCGCTGCGCCATATTCCGCTTCAAGGCCCTTGAACTCCTTGAAGCAAACAGAAAGCCCGCCTAGTGCGGGCTTTTTGCTTTCTGTCGTCTGGAAATCCCAACCCTCCTCGTGCAATGCCCCTGCGGCAGTTCTATTGAAGTTCTGTAAGAATTACTCTTCGCGAATGTAAGTAATTTCCTTAAATATTGAAGTTAAAACCAGGCTTGTTAGTTAGCTCCGGTGAACGCTTGATTTATCCTCTTTGCTGGTATTAGCTGCATGGGTTGATCGGGTATTCAGGCATCAGGAGTGCTCTTGATTACCCAGAATAATTAATCCAAGCCGACCGCCGAATCGAGGCGGTCTGATACGGTAGTGAGTTAAGGGATAACTATGAAAAATCGTTTTAAACTGCTTGCAGGCACCACAGCCTTGATCCTCTCTGCGGGCGCGCTGGCCACGCCAGCACTGCACACCGCAACCATCGACCAGCACGGCAATGTCGTTGCTCAGTCTTCGCCGTGGATCAAGTCTGTAAGTTACAGCAGTCAGAAAGACTACTTCGCGACTTATAAAGTGCTCTTCAAGGAAGGGCAGTTTGAAAAGTCTCCAGGTTTTTGCTCGGTATCTTCCATCGATACCAGTGATCATGAGCGGCTGTTCTACGGGCACGCCAAGTTGGGCGGCGCTGCAACAACAGAGCAGGTCAATGTATTGGGGCTTATGGTCGGCAAACGGGGAGCCTCGGGTGATGCCTCGATGAGTTTCCAGTTGGCCTGCAGTAATTGATTCAATGAACCCCGCCTGGTGCGGGGTTTTTTACGGCGGTCCGATCTGGCAGCGCACCGTCCGGCTTTCCATCCAGCGCATTTGCGCAGATCATTCCTCCACCTCCCAACAAGAAAGGACGTGTCATGAGCCTGCCTCTTCAGGGCATCAAGGTGGTGGAGCTGGGTCAGCTCATTGCCGGGCCGTTCGCGGCGAAGATTCTCGCCGAGTTCGGTGCCGAGGTCATCAAGGTCGAGCCGCCGCTGACCGGGGACCCCCTGCGCAAATGGCGTTTGCTGCATAACGGCACGTCCGTCTGGTGGGCGGTGCAGTCCCGCAACAAACAGTCCGTGACCCTCGATCTGCGCCAGCCTCAGGCGCAGGAAATGGTACGGCGGCTGATCCGGGATGCCGATGTACTGGTCGAGAACTTCCGCCCCGGCACACTTGAGGGCTGGGGGTTGAGCTGGGAAGCGCTGCACGCCCTCAATCCGAAACTGATCATGCTGCGTGTCTCTGGCTACGGGCAGACCGGCCCGTATCGCGACCGGCCGGGTTTTGGCGTGATCGGCGAGGCGATGGGCGGTTTGCGTCATCTGTCCGGTGAGGCAGGGCGCACACCAGTACGTGTCGGCGTATCGATTTGCGATTCGCTGTCTGCGCTGCACGGTGTGATCGGCGTTCTGCTGGCGCTTCGTCACCGCGAGCAGAACGGTGGCGAGGGGCAGCAGATAGATGTCGCGTTGTACGAGTCAGTGTTCAACATGATGGAAAGTCTGATTCCCGAGTATTCGGTATTCGATACTGTCCGCGAGCCGGCTGGCAGCAGTCTGCCTGGCATCGCTCCGAGCAATGCCTACCGCTGCAATGACGGCAAGTACGCGCTGATCGCGGGTAATGGCGACAGCATCTTCCGGCGCCTGATGGAAAAGATCGGCCGCATGGACCTGGCCAGCGACCCCGAACTTCAGCATAACGACGGGCGGGTCAGGCACGTTGCGCGCATCGATGCGGCCATTTCGACCTGGACCGCCGAACGCTCGATGGACGAAGTCCTTGCGGCGCTCAACGAAGCACGCATTCCGGCAGGCAAGATTTACGACGCTGCCGACATTGCCAGTGACCCGCATTATCAGGCGCGGGACATGCTGTTGCAGGGCACGCTGGACGACGGAACACCCGTCACCCTTCCGGGGATTGTGCCTAAACTTCAAGCCACGCCGGGTCAGGTAACATCGTCCGCGCCAACACTCGGTCAACACACCGATGCCGTGCTTGAAGCGCATGGTATAGACGCTGCTACACGTGCCGAATGGCGTCGGCTTGGCATTATCTGATCCGAAACGTGGCCGTTGTCGTAAAAAAGAACTCTATTTCAAACGGAGCTGATCCCGTGATTGATCATCTGGACCACCTGGTACTGACCACTGCCGATATCGACGCCTGCAAGGACTTTTACGTACGCGTTCTGGGGATGACCCCTGAACGCTTTCGTCAGGGGCGTCTGGCATTCCGCTTCGGCAATCAGAAAATCAATGTCCATGAACGCGGCAAGGAGTTCGAGCCCAAGGCCCATTTGCCGGTTCCGGGTGCGCTGGATCTGTGTTTCATCGCCACCATCCCGCTGGAGCAGGTGATTGTGCACCTGCAGGAGCAGGACTGGCCGATCGTCGAAGGCCCGGTCGAGCGCACCGGTGCTACCGGGCCGATCTGGTCGGTGTATGTGCGTGATCCGGATCTGAACCTGATCGAAATTTCCGAGCCAGCGGCGGATGTGTCGATTTAATCGCACTCTATGAGGGCGGCTGCATCACTGCATCAGCAGCCCTTCGCAGGCGCTCCGTCTTTCGGCACGAACGCGCCTTTGTCACCTGGCTTGGTGATGATGTACGCGCGTCGCCACGGCTGGTCGTCGATCAGTTTCCAGCGATGGCCAGGGCCGGTGGTGTCCTGCGCCAGCAACACTTCTCCGGGGTGCAGGACAAAGTTCTCGCCGCCGGTGGTGGAAAATTCCAGAGTGCCGGACAGGGTGATCACGTACTGCTCTTCGGGTGCCGGATGCCAGTCATAGGTGGAGTGCGCCGGGGTTTCCTTGAAGTGCAGGGTGCTGACATCGGTCATGGCTTTTTGATCGATCGAACCCACGATAACGTGTGACAGATTGTCGGGGCCTGTGCACAGGCGGTAGGCCTTGATGCCCTCAGTGACAACCAACGGCGGCTTCTTGGCGGCATAGGCTGCGCTGACCGGCAACAGGGCTGCTGTGGCGATCAAGGCCAGGCTTGCCAATTGGCGAGCTGTCGAGCGCGTTGAGCGAAAACGAGTGGTCGGTTGCATAAAAATGTTCCTGAGCACGACAAACTGCGTAAGCCCTGGTCGCCAGTCGCGATGGTCGACGCAGGGTCTGGGCCGATTCGCCCACGCCGCGGATCGAAGCACATCCCAGAACGCTTAAAAATTATCTTTAATTTCATGTTGTTCGGCGCTGGCCGATCCACATAACGTCATATTCATCTATGTCACTCGCTGTCTCGGGTTTCCTTACGCTCATGGCTCAATCAGTCAGGCTTTCAAGGAACCGTGCATGCACCCCAGAAAAAGACTCTTCAAGCGATCCATCGATCACCACCCCGATATGCCGACGCTCAGCGCGCCGTTCGATCATCCTGATGATGCGGCGCGTTATGCTCATGAGCGGATCGGCGACCGGCGTGATCGCGAATACGGCGGTTTCATTCTGGTTCGCAGGGATGGCAAATACATCGCGACCGAACCCATGAATGGCAGCCAGTTCAGCTTCGATCCCAATGAAGTCTTCCCGCGCAACGAGCAGGAAGGTTATGTGCTCTACCCGCATGGGCATGACGACTATGCGGTCTACCATTCTCACCCGTCACTGCAGGCCGGGCTCGAC
Organism: Pseudomonas sp. BS3767; assembly: GCF_900099665.1. NCBI lineage: Bacteria > Pseudomonadati > Pseudomonadota > Gammaproteobacteria > Pseudomonadales > Pseudomonadaceae > Pseudomonas > Pseudomonas sp. BS3767. The sequence continues at coordinate 747,371 of NZ_FNCX01000003.1, forward strand.
GAGTGGCCGGAGAGTGAGAAGGTTACTTACCCGAACAGCCTTTCAGTCGGCGACATTTACGCAGTGATCGATGATCAGAAGGTGTGTTCGGCGACCTATCTTTCCGGGCCTGACGGTTCCCTGATCAAATACACACTGTCTCGCTCTGCCGCCGAAGACGCCTTGTTTGCGCGCGTCTCCGGTCCGCCGAGCATGCCGCACCTGTGTGAACTCAGCCAGATCCACCAGGCGTTGCAGAACCTCAGCATGATGCCCAGTGATGTGGTTCGTCTGCTGGCCGGTGCCGGGGATCTGCGCGTGATAGTGCCCAGCCTCCTGTGGGGACGGGCTGGCAAAGTGCTGGCCGACTGGCACCCATATCCTGACGCAACCGCTGCTCGCGCGGCGCCGGTCAAATCGCCCGCAAGCTGCGACGTGCAATGGCCGCCCCGATCTTTGAGCCTCAGCGCGCCGTTCGACAGCGCCGACGAGGCTGCACGTTACGCACATGGCCGTATCGGCAGTCGTATTCATTCACAGATCATCGGTTTTCTTCTGTTCAATCCGGTCACCCGAGCCTATCGGATTGCCGAGCCGATGCTCGATGACGGCATGCCAGTGTATGCGCCGTGTTCGGCGTTCCATCCCGATGCGTATTACCGGCCTGCATTACCTGACGGCTATCGTGTGGACGGTATGTATTTCTGTTCAGCCAATCTGGCCGTCGAGGGTGGGCGTGAAGTGATGAACGATTTCTTCAAGCCGGATGACCTGCATCGGATGTTCAGCTATCGGCACAAACCGGCCCAGCGCCGCAAAGGCGTGCCGATTCGCTATGGTTTCGAAATGTCCGCCGTTTATTTCTCGGCAGCCGACGGCGCACTGCTTTGTTACACACCCAGCCAGTCCGACGAGGAGTTTCAACTGTTGCAAAGCGTATCGCGTGTCTATTCGGGGGCCGGGTCCATTCAGGCGCAACTCGCGGCCGGCACCCTCAGCGTGCAGGATTTCGTCCTTCGGGTGGCGCGGGCCGGGCATCTGCGCGTGCTGCAGACCAGTGAACGCTGGCCCGATGCCGGTGTGATCAGTCCGGTGGCCTGAGCCCTGTGCAGCGTGCCGGCGCCTTGCCGTCGCGAATCACAAACTGAACTGCAACTGAACAATGCGGTACAGATCCGGGAAAACCTTTGGATACCTGAACTTATCGGCGTTTTCTCCCTCTCATGCCGGTAGCCATTGATCGCGGCGGCCTGATAAGCTCGCGGCTTTACTCGTTTGCCCTTTTGGCGCATGAACAAGGAATTAGCATGAAACAGCATCGGTTGGCAGCGGCGATTGCCCTGGTCGGTCTGGTACTCGCAGGTTGTGACAAGCAAGCCAGCACCGTTGAGCTGAAAACCCCAGCACAAAAAGCGTCTTATGGCATCGGTCTGAACATGGGCAAAAGCCTGGCTCAGGAAGGTATGGATGATCTGGATTCCAAGGCTGTAGCCCTGGGTATCGAAGACGCTGTCGGCAAGAAAGATCAGAAACTCAAGGACGAAGAGCTGGTTGAAGCCTTCTCCGCGCTGCAAAAGCGTTCCGAAGAGCGTCTGGCGAAGATGAGCGAAGAGGCTTCTGCCGCTGGCAAGAAATTCCTCGAAGAGAACGGTAAGAAGGACGGCGTGGTCACCACCGCTTCCGGCCTGCAGTATCAGATCATCAAGAAAGCCGACGGCCCTCAGCCCAAGCCTACCGATGTTGTGACTGTTCACTACGAAGGCAAGCTGATCGACGGCAAGGTCTTCGACAGTTCCGTTGAGCGCGGCAGCCCGATCGACCTGCCTGTTGGCGGTGTGATTCCGGGTTGGGTCGAAGGCCTGCAACTGATGCACGTCGGCGAGAAGATCAAACTCTTCATCCCGAGTGATCTGGCTTACGGCGCACAGAGCCCGAGCCCGGCGATCCCGGCCAACTCGGTACTGGTGTTCGATCTCGAACTGCTGGGTATCAAAGACCCTGCAGCGGCACCGACTGCAGGTGCTGATGCCGACGAAGAAGAAGAGGCAGCCCCTGCCGCTTCGGCTCCGGCCAAGAAGTAACGCTCTACCTGGCTACAGAAAACGCCCTGTCTCGACAGGGCGTTTTTGTGTCCGGCTTATTTCCCGAACGCTTGGCCATTCGGGCAGTCCCACTACCATGGATGCATGCAAAAGCATTGTCCGACAGTCCGGCAGGATCAAGGCACTCGTCTCATAGAGGGTATCGGGTTCACACGTTTGTAGTTTTTTTGTGAGTAAAAAACGCCCGATTTGACTGTGGCCCCCCGAAAACGGGGGGTTGAGGCTGGAAAAAAGCCACTGTTCACAAGGTTATCCACAATTATTGTGGATAACCTTCTGGCTTTGGCCAGACAGGTCCAGCGGATCTGCTTTTATCGAACGACATTTTGCTGAGCGGGAGTGGGTATGAAAGCACCGTGGAATTTTATCCGTTATCTGCCCGGAGCCCGGCGTCTGCTGGCAGCCGGGCGATTGCCAGGGCTATTGTTCGCTGTCGCGCGCAAGGGCAACAGTGAAGGTAATCGTCTCGGCAAGCTCAAGGAAGACCTGCGTTTGCTGCAGGCCTTGTGCCTGGCTTACTGGCGGGGCGAATACCGCAGCATCAGCCCCAAAGCGATTCTGTCCATCGTCGCCGGTCTGATGTACTTCCTCAGCCCGCTGGATGCGATCCCCGACTGGATACCCGGCCTCGGCATGCTCGATGACATCGCCGTGCTTGCATGGGTTACCAAGCACTTGAGCAATGAACTGGATGCCTTTCGTGCATGGCGGGCGCAGCAATCGCCCGAGAAACTCATCGTGGTCGAGCAACTGCCGAAGACTCAGGCACTGCTGGAGCAAGAGCGGGGTAAGGTGTAAGTCTCACGGATTGAACACCAGCCCTGGCGTTCCGCTGTTAAGATGCCTGCCTATGGATCAGGCCTGATCAGTATGCGGTCGTGTAGTACAAGGTGACTCTATGGATCTTCAAGTGATATCCCGTGACGGGGAGCCTGAATATGCAGTGCTGCCCTGGGCGCAGTATCAAGCGCTGCTCAAGGCTGCCGGACTGGCCGGCAAACCGTCCAGCGAGCCAGCTGTATCGACTTCCGGCACTACCGCCGGTGAGCTTCCAGGGTTCGATGAGTTGCGTGCACTGCGCGAGGCCAAGGGCCTTGAAGCGGCGAGCCTGGCGCGTACCGTCGGGATCAGCCCGTCCTATCTGGAATTGATCGAGAACGGTACTCGTGAGCCGGACGGCGCGATCAAGCGCAGCCTGGCGTGGGAGCTTGGGGTGCCGGGCTGGCGAGGTGAGTCGTGAGCGTGCGCATCAGTCGTCAGCATTGGGACGGGCTGCTCAATGAGCTCGATCTGGCCCGTCGCCAACGGCATTTGCTGACCTATCGCGCGCTGGTGGAACGCTTGCAACTGCCCAGTCCGGCGATGCAGACCCTGACGGCGGCTCTTGAGCACCTCGCCGCCATGGATGCCCGCGCTGAACAGCCCTTGCGCAGTTCGCTGGTCATCAGCCAGGGCGCAAGCCGCCTGCCGCGTCCTGGTTTTTTCGAGTGTGCCGAACGCCTGGGCCGTTTCTCCGGACCTTCGGACGGCGTCGCGGCAGCCTCATGGCACGCCTCGGAAGTGGTTCGGGTGTTCGAATACAGTTATCCGGAAGTTGAAGCGCAGTAGGGGAATGGCACCGGCCCTCACGCCTGCATCAACAAATCCAGCCGCGTCGAGTCTATGACGTGAATGCTTGCGCCGGCGACATCCTTGGCGAAGTGCTTGGCCTGTGAAGCGAGGTCGGCCAGTTGGCTGGCATCGACCAACGTGCAGCTTTCTTCATGCAGGTGCACCACCCCAATCGACAGCGACAGCAGGGGGAATTCCTGGCGTTGGCCCTGCCGGTTGAGGGCGATGAAGCACCCGGCTTCCAGGTGTTCTGCGCGGTAGAAACGACGGCATTGATTCTGAAAATCATCCAGCAGGCTTTTCAGGCGTCGTTCCCAGTCATCAAAGCCCAGCACCATCAGAAAATCATCTCCGCCGATGTGCCCGACAAAGTCCCTGGCCGGATCGATGCGGTCGTTGAGGCATTGCGCCAGACACAGCAGCACCTCGTCGCCACGGGCATAACCGTAGATGTCGTTGAAGGGCTTGAAACTGTCGATGTCCACGTAGCAGATCATCGATGCGCGGCCTTGCTGCAGCAGTCGAGTCAGGCACTGCTGAATCGGGACGTTGCCGGGCAGCAGGGTCAGCGGGTTGGCGTAACGTGCCTGCTGGATCTTCATTTCGGTAATCAGCTTGAGCACGTCGATCACCCGGCCCAGCCCAAGATAGGTACCGTTCGAGGTGATGATGAAATCCTCCTCGATGCGTTGCCGGGCACGGCTGGTCAACAGCCGGCTGACCTGTTGCAGCGACTGGCTGACTTCCACGGCCAGAAAGTCACTGCTCATCAGACGGCTGATCGGTTTGCGGGCAAACAGCTCGGTGCCGAAGGGCTTGAGCAGGGCCTCGGACAATGAGTGCCGGTGGACGATGCCACACGGTCGGGCGTCGTCATCCAGCACCGCCAAAGAGTTGAGGTTGGCCTGCCTGCGAAACGCTTCCAGCACTTCAGCAGTGGGAGTTGACTGGCTGACCGATGGCTGCGGGTTGAGCAGGGCAGACAGGTCGGCCGCTTCTTCGTTGAGCGGCGTCACTGCGATCTCTGTCCTGGGCAGCATGGCGCGAGTGTCGCGCGGCGGGCGCTCCTGAGGGCGCGCCAGCAGATAGCCTTGAACCAGGTTCACGCCCATGTCTTTCAGCGTCGCCAGCTCTTCGGGCAATTCGATGCCTTCGGCAATCACCGTCGCTCTGGAAGCCTTGGCCATCTGCAGCATGGAGCCGACGAACTCGCGCTTCACCGCATCCTGATGAATGCCGTCGATGAAGTGCCGATCGATTTTCACATAGTCCGGGCGCAGCTCCGACCACAGTCGCAAGCTCGAATAACCGGCACCGAGATCGTCCAGCGCAATGGAGAAGCCCATGTCGCGATAGTGATGCAAGGCGTTGTACAGCAGGTCGAAATCGTCGGTAGGCATCTGCTCGGTCAGTTCGATGACCACGTCCTTCGGCGCGATGAGGTATCGGCGCAGCATTTCCAGCGTCCGACCCGGAGGATGAGAGCTTTCGAGCAGCGATTCGGGAGAGACGTTGAGAAACAGCTTGCCCGGCAACTTCTGCTGACTGAAACGTCGGCAGGCGCTGTCTCGGCAACTTAACTCCAGCTCGCTCAAACGCCCGGCCTGGCGGGCGATGGCGAACAGATTCAGGGGCGAGTGCAGGGCGCTGTTGGACGGGCCGCGGGTCAAGGCTTCATAGCCCAGAATCCGGTGCTCCGACAGCGAGACGATGGGTTGGAACAAGCTGTGCAAATCACCACGAGCCAGAATGGAACTCAGTGCGCTCAGCTGCTCTGTTATGGTCATGGTCGTCTCGGAGAGAATGAAAAAGGGCTGAGCGCTTTCGCGTTCAGCCCCGTATTTCACGACAGCTTCATGACTGTTTGATGACGTTGCGGCTAACTGGCCATCAATGAGCCTGCGTTACTTTTTCGCGACAGCCGCACTCAGACCCAGATAGTCGATGAGAATGCGCCCGGTCTCTGCCAGGTAGGCATCGTCCTCGGGTTTGGTTTTCTCGTCTTCTACCGGCAGCGCGTCTTCATCTTCCTTCTTCAGCTCTTTGAGCGGCTCTTCACCCTTGGCCTTGCGGCGGGTGTTTTCCAGCGCAAGTTGCTTGCTTTCGATAGACGCATGCTCGGCACGACGGTCGGCTTCATTGAGGCTGACGGTCTTCTCGTTCATCAGCTTCTTGGCCAGCGCCAGGCGATCCTCGATGAACACGAACTCGGCGTCTTTTGCCGAACGTGCTTCATGACGCGCCTGCAATTGGGCCAGGAACGGCTTGAACGGGTCGATTGCCGGCTTGATCGCCGGTTTGATGCTGTCCCACGGCATGGCTTCGGGCAGCGCGCTCTCGCCGATTTCCTTGGTGTCGATCAGCGATGGGTACGTGATGTCCGGTACCACGCCCTGATGCTGGGTGCTCTGACCGGAAACCCGATAGAACTTGGCCAGTGTCAGTTTCAGTTCGCCGTGATTGAGCGGCTGAATGGTCTGCACGGTGCCTTTACCGAAGGTCTGGCCACCGATCACCAGCGCGCGGTGATAATCCTGCATCGCCCCGGCGAAAATCTCCGACGCCGACGCAGACAGACGGTTGACCAGCAATGCCATCGGGCCTTTGTAGAACGCGCCCTTGGCTTCGTCTTCCAGGACGTCGACCTTGCCGTCGGCATTACGCACCAGCACGGTCGGGCCCTTGTCGATGAACAGGCTGGTCAGCTCGGTGGCTTCCTGCAACGAACCACCACCGTTGTTGCGCAGATCCAGTACCACACCGTCGACCTTCTCGGCCTGCAATTCGGTGAGCAGTTTCTTCACGTCACGGGTAGTGCTCTTGTATTCAGGATCGCCAGCCCGGTAGGCCTTGAAGTCCAGATAGAAGGCTGGAATGTCGATGACCCCGAGCTTGTAATCCTTGCCGTCCTGCTTGAGGTGCAGGATCGACTTCTTGGCCGCCTGTTCTTCAAGCTTCACCGCTTCACGGGTAATGGCAACGATCTTGCTGGTCTGGTCGTTCGGTGCATTGCTGGCCGGGATGATCTCCAGGCGTACCACCGAGCCTTTCGGACCGCGAATCAGCTTGACCACTTCATCGAGACGCCAGCCGATCACGTCGACCATTTCCTTGTCGCCCTGGGCAACGGCCACGATCTTGTCGGCCGGAGCGACCTGTTTGGTCTTGGCCGCCGGACCTGCCGGGACCAGACGCACGATCTTCACGTTGTCGTTGTCGCTTTGCAACACGGCGCCGATGCCTTCCAGCGACAGGCTCATGTTGATGTCGAAGTTCTCCGCGCTGTCAGGTGACAGGTAGTTGGTGTGCGGGTCGTAGGACATGGCGAACGTGTTGATGTAGGCCTGGAAGATATCTTCGGCACGGGTCTGGTTCAGACGCGCCTGCTGATTCTTGTAGCGCTTGGTCAGGGTTTCCTGAATCTTCGCCGGGTCCTTGCCTGCAATCTTCAGACGCAGGACTTCATCCTTGATGCGCTTGCGCCACAGTTCGTCGAGCTCGGCAGTATCCTTGGGCCATGCGGCGTCCTTGCGGTCGACCAGCAGGGTTTCCTTGGTATTGAAGTCGAGCTTGTCGACGCCCTTGCCCAACTCGGCCAGCGCAAAATTCAGACGCGCATTGACGCGGTCCAGATAGCGCTTGTAGATGGTGAAGCCGGCGTTCAGGTCGCCGCTTTTCAGGAAGTCGTCGAACTGGAACTGCCATTTGTCGAAATCGGCAATGTCGCTGGCCATGAAATAGCTGCGCGAGGGGTCCAGTTGCTTGATGTAGCTCTGGTAAATAATCGCCGAACGCTTGTCGTCCAGGGGCGGCTTGCTGTAGTGATGTCGTTTGAGCAGCTCAACCACGTTGAGACTGGCAATCACTTCGTCGCGGTCCGGCTGAAGATTATCCCAGCTGTTTGCGGCAAAGGTACTGGCTGACATCGGCAAAACGCTAAGGCCGACAAACAGTGCGAGGGCAGTGCTGGGGAATAATTGCTTCATGCTGATTCGACGCGAGGACAATTGATAACGCATATTAGGCCGTCTTTGAGGTCGCCGGTTCCTTTGGACCCGGCCGCATAATGCAAAAGCCCGGGCAAAACAGCCACGGGCTCAGTCTGGACTCACTATGGAGGCACCGTGAAGGCATTGCAAGGCGTTGAAGGACATGTGGAATGGGTCGAGGAGCCGAGTCCGGCCCTCGATGTGGGGCAGGTACGTATCAAAGTGGCTGCGGCAGGTTTGAATCGTGCCGATCTGTTACAGCGCGAAGGCAAGTATCCGCCGCCGCCCGGCGTCACTCAGACGCTGGGTCTGGAGTGCTCGGGCGTAATCGCCGAAGTCGGTCCGGGTACGTCCTGGGTGGTCGGAGACCGCGTCTGCGCGCTGTTGGCGGGCGGGGCGATGGCCGAAGAAGTGGTGGTCGATGGGCGACACGTGCTGCCGGTACCGGAAGGTCTGTCGCTGCACGAGGCGGCCGCCATTCCCGAGGTCTATGCCACTGCGTGGTTGAACCTGTTCGAGCTCGCCGGGCTCAAGCCTGGCGAGAAGGTTTTGCTGCACGCTGGCGCAAGTGGGGTTGGTTCAGCCGGGATTCAGCTTTGCAAGGCGTTTGGCAATCCGGTCTGGGTCAGTGTCGGCTCGACCGAACGTCTGGCCTATTGCGTCGAACTGGGTGCTCAGGGCGGTGTGGTACGCAGCGAAAGCCTTGAAGGCCTGAACGACTTTGCACCGTTCAATGTCATCCTCGACCCGGTGGGGGCGAGCTACGCCGAGCTCAACGTCAAACTGCTGGCCCTGGACGGTCGCTGGGTGCTGATCGGCGTCATGAGCGGCCGCGAGGCGCAGGTGGATCTGGCTCACGTACTGGGCAAGCGTATCCGGCTGATGGGTTCGACCTTGCGCAGTCGCGACGACACGTTCAAGGCCGACCTGCTCAGCGACCTGGGCCAGCACGTCTGGCCGCTGTTCACTGAGGGCCGCCTCAAGCCGCAACTGGCGAAATCCTTTGCGATCAAGGATGCCGAGGCGGCGTTCGAAGAGCTGGCGACCAACACGGTGTCCGGCAAGATCGTGCTGGTGATCGACGAAAGCCTGGTCTGATCAGGCGGTGCCTCTGGACTCAGCTCCAGTCGTGCACCGGCCAGCCCGCTTTCTGCGCGTGTTCCAGTAACACGGCATCGGGGTTGACCACGTTAGGGTGGTCAACCTTGAGCAGCAGCGGCAGGTCATTGCGCGAATCCGAATAGAAACTCGCACCCTCGAGATTTTCCCCCTCGGCATCCAGCCATTCCATCAGGCGCGTGATCTTGCCTTCCCGATAGGTCAGCACGCCGACGGTTGCACCGCTGTAGACGCCGTGCTGCACGTCCAGTTCGATACCCAGCACTTCGTCGATCCCGAGGCGTTCGGCGATCGGCTTGACCAAGTGCACGCCCGACGCCGAGATCACCAGAATGCGGTCACCCTTGGCGCGGTGCTTTGCAATGCATGTGCAGGCGTCGCTGTAGATGATCGGCTCGATGACGTCCTCGACCCAAGGGCCGACCAGATGGTCGATTTCTTCAGGGGTACGGCCAGCCATGGGTTCCAGGCTGAAGGCCATGTAGTCTTCCATCGCGAGCTTGCCCTCGCTGTAGGCGGCCATCAGTTCGTCGTTGCGTTGCATGAACGACGTCGAGTCAACCCAGCCCAGGCGACCCATCTGCTCGCTCCAGAGCGTGGCGCAGTCACCACCGATCAGGGTCTCGTCCAGGTCGAAAATTGCCAGGGGCATGTGCGTTTCTCCTAAAAGTCTGTTGAGTCGGCTGTCAGCTTCACGCATGGCGTCTTGATCGGCAAGCGCGTGGCGTTATGCGTGCAGAACGAATTCAGTTCACGGCGCGTTCAGTTCAAGGCAACGCTCAGTTCAAGGCGCAGAGTGCCGACGGTTCAATGTTCAGTGTTACACGCCTTCCGTCCGGGTGCAGGTCGTCGGCGCTGCGGTTCAGTACGTCGACCACAAGGTCTACGCCACGCGCCTGGACCCGGTAGCGGATGACGTTGCCGAGCAGACTGTGACTGCGTACTTCGCCTTCCAGTTCGCCCGTCAGGCTCAATTGGATCGACTCAGGGCGGATCGCCACACGGCTGTTGATCGGGCGCTGCATCAGGCGAGTGGCATCGTCGGCTTCCAGCAGGTTGTAGTTGCCGATGAAGCCTGCGGCGAAAACGTCCACCGGCGCGGTGTACAGTGTCTCGGCGTCACCGCTCTGCACGATCCGGCCCTGGTTCATCAGGAAGATACGGTCTGACAGGGTCAGTGCCTCTTCCTGGTCGTGGGTCACGAAAATAGTGGTCAGGCTCAGCTCGCGCTGAATGGCGCGTATCTGTTCACGCAGGTTCTTGCGAATCCGCGCGTCCAGCGCCGACAGCGGCTCATCGAGCAACAGCAGACGCGGGCGAGTGACCAGCGAGCGCGCCAGCGCCACACGCTGGCATTGCCCGCCGGACAGTTGATGCGGGTAGCGCGTGGCAAAATCGTGCAGCTCGACCATGCGCAGAATCTCGGCAACACGCCTTGAGCTCTCGTCGGCACCGACTTTCTGAATGCGCAGCCCGAAGGCAACGTTTTGCTCGACGGTCATGTTGGGAAACAGCGCATAGCTCTGGAACACCATGCCGATGTTGCGCTTTTGCGGCGTGAGCGGCACCAGGTCGCTGCCATCGAGCAGAATGCGCCCGCTGTTGACCGGGGTCAGCCCGGCAATGCAGCGCAATAACGTGGATTTGCCGCAGCCCGACGGGCCCAGCAAGGTAACGAATTCGCCCTTCGCGATGCTGCAGTTGATGTCGCTGAACACTGACGTGCTGGCGTAGCTTTTCTGCAGGTTTTCAATACTGACAAAACTCATCTCAGTCTTTGTCCTTGTTCAGTCGATTGGCGGCCCAGGTCAGCACCAGCACGAAGAGGAAATAGGAAATCACCAGCGCGCTGTTGAAGTGACCACTGCTGTTGCGCATGTTGTTGAGGTAGACCTGCAGGGTTTCATAGCGCGTGCCGACCAGCAGGTTGGCGAACACGAATTCGCCGAACAGGAACGAGAACGACAGCAGCAGGGCAATCATCAGGCCCTTGCGCAGGTTGGGCAGCACGACCATGAACGCCGCCTGCCAGGTGCTGGCGCCGAGCAACTGGGCGGCGTCCATCAGGTCTGTCAGGTTGATGGCCTGCAGGTTGTTGGTGATGGCGCGGTACATGAAGGGCAGGGCGACCGTGAAATAACAGCCAATCAGAATCCACGGTGTACCGACCATCGCCATGGGGCCTGAGCCATACAGCTGCAGCAGGCCGACCGAGGAGACCACGGGCGGCACGGCGAACGGCAGCAGGATGAGGATGTTCATCAGCCCGTCGAGGCGCGGAAAGTAGTAATGCACGACGAACAGCAGGGGCAGAATCAGCACCACCGAAAGGACCAGTGCGCCGACGCAGACCAGCAACGATTGGCCGAACGCCGTCAGAAAGCGTGGGTCGCTCCACAGCGCCACGTACCATTTGAAGGTCAGGCCGCTGGGCAGAATGGTCGCCGACCAACTGGTCGCGACCGAGTACAGGAAGGTGCCGGCCAGTGGCAGCAACAGGATCAGGAACAGCAGGTAGACCACCGTCTTGTGATAAATGCTCGCAGGCCCTCGTTCAACGCGTGACATGGTAGCTCCTTCTCAACAACCACTGATGGACCACGGTGACCAGGGTCATGAGCCCGACCAGAATCATGGCCAGCGCGCTGGCCATGTTCGGATCCAGCGTGATATCCCCCGCGACCATCGCCGCGATACGGATCGGCAATACGTTGAAGTTGCCGGTGGTCAGCGCGTAGACCGTGGCATAGGCGCCCAGCGCATTGGCCAGCAGAATGACAAACGTGCCGAGCAGCGCCGGGGTCAGCACCGGCAGGCCGATGTAGCGCCAGAACTGATAGCTGCTGGCCCCCAGCAGCGCTGCCGACTCGTTCCAGTCTTCGCGCACGGCATCGAATGCGGGGTAGAGCAGCAGCACGCCGAGGGGGATCTGGAAGTAGGTATAAAGGATGATCAGTCCGGTCTTGGAATACAGGTTGAAGTCATCGATGATCCCGGTCTGCTTGAGGATCAGGGTCAGCGCGCCGTTGAACCCCAGCAGGATGATGAACGCGAACGCCAGTGGAACGCCGGCAAAATTGCTGGTCATGTTGGCGAACGAGTTGACGAAATCGCGCAGCCGCGAATCCACCTTGCGCAGCGAATAGGCACCCAGGATCGAGATGATGATGCCGAACAGGCTCGACCAGAAGCTGATCTCCAGGCTGTACTGAATGGCTTGCCGGTAGAACTTCGAGCTGAACGCCCGGATGAAGTTTTCCCAGCCCCAGCCGGCATCGCTTTGCAGGCTGTGGATCGCGACCCAGAGCAGCGGTGCGATCTGAAACGCGATGAAAAATACGGCGAAGGGCAGCAGGCACAACAGCCCCAGCCACTTGCCTCGGGAAAAGGTTGTCAATTGAGAATCTCCCGGCAGACCGGTTTGTCGTGCGGCACGCCAAGCAGCTCGCAGACGGTGCCGCACAGATCGATCTGGCGCGGCGCGGCGTCGACATTCAGGCTGAAGGCATCACCGATGACGAACAGCGGCACCTCACGCTCTTCCGGCAACAGCCCGTTGTGCGAGCGGTCATTGTTCATGCCGTGGTCGGCCGTCACCAGCACTTGATAACCCGCATCCAGCCAGCGTTGCAGGTAGTCAGCCAGAATGATGTCTGCGCTGCGGGCGCTGTTGCGGTACTGCGCAGTGTCGAGGCCGTGCTTGTGCCCGGCGTCGTCGATGTTCATGGGGTGGATCAGCAGAAAGTTCGGGGCGTGCCCGAGGCGCAGGCTTTCGGCGTCGGCGAACAGGTGCGAATCAGGGTAGTGATCGGCCCAGTAGAACAGTCCGTGCTGAATCGGCAGATCCGTGGCTTCCGTATGGCGATCGCGTGCCGGGTCGAACGGGGTGCGGTTGTACAGCTCGCTGACCCAGTGATAGGCCGCTGCTGCAGTGCTCAGCCCGGCGTCGCGAGCATAGTGAAAGATGCTGCGCTGATTCGACAGGCGCGAGACGTTGTTATGCACGATGCCGCTGTCGATGGGCGCGACACCGGTCAGTATGCATTCGTAAAGGGGGCGTGAGAGGGCGGGCAGTTCGCATTCCATCTTGTAGAGCGCGGCCCGGCCCGCATCATGCCAGGCTTGCAGGTGCCCCATCGCATGGCGTGCGACTTCGTAATTGAGGCCGTCCAGCACGATCAGGATGACGTTGTGTTTCATGGGCGACTCGCTTTGAAAGAACGGGCGAGACTGGCTCGCCCGGAGTACAAGACTTCATCCCTGAGCCGCAGGAGAGGATCAGTTCATCTCGATGATGACCTGCTCGTTCCACATCTGCGGCAGCGCTTTGGAAGTTTTCTCCCACGCCTCTGCGTTCTCGATTGGCTTGGCGTTTTTGTACTGGTCTTGCGGCAGCAGTTTGGCTTGAACATCTTCAGGCAGTTTGATGTGCTCTACGCGAATCGGGCGTGCATTGCCCTTGGCCAGATTGATCTGACCCGCGTCGCTGAAGGTGTATTCACGCGCCAGCTTGGCGGCGTTCGGGTGTTTGGCATACTTGTTGATGATGGTGGTGTAGCCGGAAATCACCGAGCCGTCCGAAGGGATCAGCACGACGTAATCATCGGGTTTGGTCATCTTGGCTTTGTAGCTCAGGCCGTTGAAGTCCCAGACCACACCGACTTCGATTTCGCCTTTCTCGATGGTCTGAATGGTCGGGTTGGCCAGCGACAGACGCTTCTGTTTGGCCAGATCGGTGAACAGTGCCAGGCCCGGTGCGATGTTGGTTTCGTCACCTTTCATGGCGATGGCCGCTGCCAGTACACCGTTGGCAGCCTGAGCCGCAGTGCTCACGTCGCCGATGGACACCTTGTATTTGCCGGTTTTCAGGTCAGCCCAGCTTTTCGGGATTTCAGAGCCGTGCAGCAGGTTTTTGTTGACGATGAAGGCGATGGTGCCGGTGTAGGCCAGCGCCCAGTGGCCGTCCTTGTCCTTGGCCCAGGTCGGGATCTGATCCCAGGTAGTTGGCTTGTAAGGCTGGGTAACGCCTTTTGCTGTGGCGATAGGGCCGAACGCTGCGCCTACGTCGCCAATGTCACCGCTGGCGTTGTCTTTCTCCGCCTCGAACTTGGCGATCTCCTGGGCCGAACTCATGTCGGTGTCCATGTGCTTGAGGCCATATTTGGCTTCCAGGTCTTTCCAGATGCCGCCCCAGTTTGCCCAGTCATCCGGCATGCCGAGGCTGTTGACCGCGCCTTCAGCCTTGGCCGCAGCCTCCAGCGTTTTAAGATCCGTGTCCGCAGCCATGACCAGCGAACTCATTGCCATGGCTGAACCGAGGAGTGATGCCAACAAAAGATGTTTCATTCGGAGCTCCTAGTGCACTTCTTGAGAAAAGTGTTCGTTGCGGATTATTTGGTCTAGATCAGCAATACCTGAGCCAAGTTAGGCTTTTTGCATGACATTTTCGTGTCGTGTTGCACGGACAAAAGCGTTTTTCACGGGCCCCGGCAGTGCCTGGCGCTAAGCGTAGACCATCGCAATGGGCCTGTTGGGCAGGGGGTTATGGGCTCTTTTCGGCGCAGTTGGCATGCAACGTGATTTGTCCTGTAACAGTACAGTCATGTCCCCGGCCTAGGCTCACGGCAAGGGAGTCAACGGCGTTGGCTGCACTGATGTATGCCTCGTAACAGGGCTGGTCTAGTCCAGACGGATACCGGAATGCGCGAAGATGTGCCACGGGCGGTAACAACCATTTGCCATGCGCTGCAGGAGCAGATCGAACATGGTTTGTTGCCGCATGGCAGCAAGTTGCCTGCAGAGCGCAAGCTCAGCGAGGTATTCGCCACCACCCGCATCACCTTGCGTGAAGCGCTGTTGCAGCTTGAGGCGCAGGGGTTGATCTATCGGGAAGAGCGGCGTGGCTGGTTCATCTCGCCGCCGCGACTGGCCTATGACCTGATCAGGCGTAGCCATTTCCACGCAATGGTCTGTGCCCAGGGAAGAGTGCCGCACACCCGGCTTCTGTCTGCACGCCTGCAACCTGCTTCAGCGATGATCTGCGAAATGCTGGAACTGCCGGCGCTGTCGAGCGTGATCCAGATCTGTCGCGCGCGACGGATCGATCAGCGTCTGGTGCTGTATGTCGAGCACTACCTGAGACCGGAGTTGTTCCCCGGCATTCTCGAACACGACCTGAACGAATCGCTCAGTGAACTCTACGCCCGCCGCTATGACATTCATTACGGTCGGGTGCGCTTCGACATGGTCCCCACGGCGCTGCACAGCGAAGCAGCCGCTGCACTGAAGGTTTCACTGGGTAGCCCGGGCCTGCGCATTGCACGTGTCAATTATGATCGGAAAGATCGGTTGATCGACTGTGACCTCGAATACTGGCGTCATGATGCTATTCATGTGCGCGCAGAGGTGAACGGCGACTGAATGGCGGTGTGGCAAACCCACTTCCCAAGCGCGGTCTTTGCCACCGTTAGTTCGCTGTTTTCTATAAATAAATACTCATTTCGTTGATAAGAATGTGTGCAATGTACAGCCTGTTTAATAGGTTTTTTATAATGCATGCATTTGATTAACAAAAAAAATTAATGGGCGTTATTCTATTGTTGCTGGCGGGGTGGCGTTAAATTAGTTGGTTTTTTTGATGAAATGTCCCAGAGTAATTATTCTAGTTTTCAGCGGATTTAAGAAAAATCTTAATGTTAATTAATGTTTGTTAATGGGGTGTGGTAGGTTTTTGGTGTGGAAGGATAGGCGCTGTTTAGTTGGTATTATTTGCACGATCGTTCCATGTTTGGATTAAGGCTGACATGGCAGTTGTCCTATAAAGCAATGCTTGATAAGTGCGGCTGCTTTTATTTAAAGGATCTATGAGGATGCTGTAATGACTCTCGACAAGGCGTTGGTGCTGCGTACCTGTGCAAATAACATGGCCGATCACTGCGGCCTTATATGGCCCGCGTCCGGCACGGTGGAATCCAGATACTGGCAGTCAACCAGGCGGCATGAGAATGGTCTGGTCGGTTTACTGTGGGGCGCTGGAACCAGCGCTTTTCTAAGCGTGCATGCCGATGCTCGATGGATTGTCTGTGAAGTTGCCGTTGCAGACATCATCAGTCTGGAAGAGCCGGGAATGGTCAAGTTTCCGCGGGCCGAGGTGGTTCATGTCGGCGACAGGATCAGCGCGTCACACTTCATTTCGGCACGTCAGGCCGACCCTGCGTCAACGTCAACGTCAACGTTAACGCCAATGCCTACGGCCATACCCACGCCCATGCCTGCGGTAGCAAGTGTCACGTTACCGGTGGCCGAACAGGCCCGTCATGAAGTGTTCGATGTCGCGTCGGTCAGCGCGGCTGCCGCCCCAGTAAACACCCTGCCGGTGACGACGCCGCAGAATTTGCAGACCGCCACTTACGGCAGCACGTTGAGTGGCGACAATCACAGTCGTCTGATTGCCGGTTATGGCAGTAACGAGACCGCTGGCAACCACAGTGATCTAATTGCCGGTTATGGAAGTACAGGCACCGCCGGCTCCGAAAGCTCGCTGGTCGCTGGCTATGGAAGCACCCAGACCGCCGGTGGGGACAGCGCGCTGACAGCGGGTTACGGCAGCACCCAGACCGCCCGCGAAGGCAGCAACCTGACGGCAGGGTACGGCAGCACCGGCACGGCAGGCTCGGACAGCTCGCTGATCGCCGGTTACGGCAGTACTCAGACTTCGGGCGGGGACAGCTCACTCACAGCGGGTTACGGCAGCACCCAGACCGCCCGCGAAGGCAGCAACCTGACGGCAGGGTACGGCAGCACCGGCACGGCAGGCTCGGATAGCTCGCTGATCGCCGGTTACGGCAGTACTCAGACTTCGGGCGGGGACAGTTCACTCACAGCGGGTTACGGCAGCACGCAAACGGCTCAGGAAGGCAGCAATCTCACCGCCGGGTATGGCAGCACCGGCACGGCAGGTTCGGACAGCTCGCTGATCGCCGGCTACGGCAGTACCCAGACTTCCGGAGAAGACAGCTCGCTCACAGCGGGTTACGGCAGCACGCAAACGGCTCAGGAAGGCAGCAATCTCACCGCTGGGTATGGCAGCACCGGCACGGCTGGCTCGGACAGCTCGTTGATCGCCGGTTATGGCAGTACACAAACCTCGGGAGGCGACAGTTCGCTGACCGCGGGCTACGGCAGTACGCAGACGGCCCAGGAGGGCAGCAATCTGACGGCGGGGTACGGCAGCACGGGTACAGCAGGTGTCGACAGCTCTCTGATCGCGGGATACGGCAGCACGCAGACCTCGGGAAGTGACAGCGCCCTGACCGCAGGCTACGGCAGCACGCAAACGGCCCAGGAAGGCAGCAATCTCACTGCTGGGTATGGCAGCACCGGCACGGCAGGTTCCAACAGCTCGCTGATCGCCGGTTACGGCAGCACGCAAACCTCGGGCAGTGACAGCTCGCTCACGGCGGGTTACGGCAGTACGCAGACGGCCCAGGAGGGCAGCAACCTGACGGCGGGGTACGGCAGCACGGGTACAGCAGGTGTCGACAGCTCGCTGATCGCGGGATACGGCAGCACGCAGACCTCGGGAAGTGACAGTGCGCTGACAGCGGGTTACGGCAGTACGCAAACGGCTCAGGAAGGCAGCAACCTGACGGCGGGCTACGGCAGCACTGGCACGGCAGGTGCCGACAGTTCGTTGATCGCCGGATATGGCAGCACTGGCACGGCAGGTGCCGACAGTTCGTTGATCGCCGGATATGGCAGCACGCAGACGTCAGGCAGCGAAAGTTCGCTTACCGCAGGCTATGGCAGTACCCAGACTGCCCGTGAGGGCAGCACCCTGACGGCCGGATATGGCAGTACCGGAACAGCTGGCGCTGACAGCTCGCTGATCGCCGGTTACGGCAGCACGCAAACCTCGGGCAGTGAAAGCTCGCTCACGGCAGGTTATGGCAGTACCCAGACCGCACAGCAGGGCAGCGTACTCACATCAGGCTATGGCAGTACGCAAACGGCCGGGGCTGCCAGTAACCTCACCACCGGTTACGGAAGTACAGGTACCGCAGGTCACGAGAGTTTCATCATTGCGGGTTATGGAAGTACACAGACAGCGGGCCACAAAAGTATCCTGACCGCTGGTTATGGCAGTACTCAGACGGCCAGGGACGGTAGCGACCTGATTGCGGGCTATGGCAGTACGGGAACCGCAGGCTCGGGCAGTTCGCTGATCGCAGGTTATGGCAGCACCCAGACCGCGAGTTACAGAAGCATGCTGACCGCCGGTTATGGCAGTACCCAGACCGCCAGAGAACACAGCGACCTTGTCACAGGCTATGGCAGCACTTCAACGGCAGGGTCAAACAGTTCGCTGATCGCCGGCTATGGAAGCACTCAGACGGCGGGCTTCAAAAGCATACTGACCGCCGGTTACGGCAGTACCCAGACGGCACAGGAGCGCAGCGACCTGGTCGCAGGCTACGGAAGCACGTCGACTGCGGGCTATTCCAGTTCCTTGATCGCCGGCTATGGCAGCACGCAGACGGCAGGCTACGAAAGCACGTTGACCGCCGGTTACGGCAGTACGCAAACCGCTCAGGAAAACAGCTCGCTCACCACAGGTTACGGAAGTACTTCTACTGCGGGCTATTCCAGCTCGCTCATCGCGGGTTACGGCAGTACGCAAACGGCAGGCTACGAGAGCACGTTGACCGCCGGTTACGGTAGTACGCAAACCGCGCAGGAGCGCAGTGATCTGGTGACAGGTTATGGAAGTACCTCCACCGCCGGCTATGCGAGCTCGCTGATTGCGGGTTATGGCAGCACGCAGACTGCGGGTTATGAGAGCACGTTGACCGCCGGTTACGGCAGCACGCAAACCGCACAGGAAAACAGCTCGCTCACCACCGGGTACGGAAGTACCTCCACAGCCGGCTTTGCCAGCTCGCTGATCGCCGGTTATGGCAGTACGCAGACAGCCGGCTATAAAAGTACCCTCACGGCCGGTTACGGCAGTACTCAGACCGCAGAGTATGGAAGCTCACTCACTGCGGGCTACGGCAGCACTGCAACGGCCGGGCAGGACAGTTCATTGATAGCCGGTTATGGCAGCTCCCTGACCAGCGGAATCAGAAGTTTTCTGACGGCAGGCTATGGCAGTACGCTGATCGCCGGACTTCGCAGCGTTTTGATCGCCGGTTATGGCAGTAGTCTTACATCGGGCATTCGCAGCACGTTGACTGCGGGTTATGGCAGTAACCAGATTGCAAGTTACGGCAGCTCGTTGATTGCAGGCCATGAAAGCATTCAGGTCGCCGGAAATAAAAGCATGCTGATCGCCGGCAAGGGCAGCTCGCAGACAGCAGGTTTTCGCAGCACGCTGATTGCCGGTGCGGGCAGTGTACAACTGGCGGGTGATCGCAGCCGGTTGATTGCCGGTGCAGACAGTAATCAGACCGCGGGTGACCGCAGCAAACTGCTGGCCGGTAATAACAGTTATCTGACTGCCGGCGATAGAAGCAAACTGACCGGCGGGCATGACTGCACTCTGATGGCGGGAGACCAAAGCAGATTGACCGCTGGTAAGAACAGTGTCTTGACGGCAGGCGCTCGTAGCAAACTTATTGGCAGTGAAGGCTCGACGCTCTCGGCTGGAGAAGACTCCACACTTATTTTCAGGCTCTGGGACGGGAAGAGGTACAGGCAACTGGTCGCCAGAACGGGTGAGAACGGTGTTGAGGCCGACATACCGTATTACGTGAACGAAGATGACGATATTGTCGATAAACCCGACGAGGACGATGACTGGATAGAGGTAAAGTAGCCCGCGTTATTCAAGCACTCCACGACTGAATCATCGACAGGGCGCGTCGATGGAATTCGGGACATGAAGTCCCTTTATAAACAAATGACCTGTTGTCCGGTACGAGGTGGTTCAAAATGGCGCAGGCAAAAGTATCTTTTTTATCGTTATGATGAGAGACATTTTATTTCTTTCAATGGGCACTCTAGCGAGCGTCAACACCGAAACGCGGGAGCAACAGGTCACCCCCGCGTTATCGATTATCGCCTCAGCCGTTATGGCAGCTCGTGGCTGGCATAGAACGCGCTCAATACCTTGACCAGATGCGCCAGGTCATGGCTACCGGCCAGTTCGCGAATCGAGTGCATGGCGAACGTCGGCAAGCCGATGTCTACCGTGCGAATACCCAGATGGCTGGCAGTGATCGGTCCGATGGTCGAGCCGCAACCCATGTCGCTGCGTACCACAAAGCTCTGTACCGGGACCTCTTCGGCCATGCACAGATGGCGGAAGAAACCGGCGGTTTCGCTGTTGGTGGCGTAACGCTGGTTGCTGTTGACCTTGATCACCGGCCCTGCGTTGAGCTTGGGACCATGATTGGCGTCGTGCTTGTCAGCGTAGTTGGGATGAATGCCGTGGGCGTTGTCGGCTGATATCAGCAGCGACTTCTGAATCGTGCGCACGTAGTCTTCGCTGCTTGGCAACAGACGCTGGACGATCTGCTCGAGCATCGCACCGTCTGCGCCACAAGCGGAAGACGAGCCGACTTCTTCGTGATCGGTGCACACCAGCAGGGCGGTTTCGTCGCTCTCGGTGTTGAGCAGTGCCTGCATCCCGGCGAAACACGACAACAGGTTGTCCAGGCGTGCGCCTGCCAGGAAGTCCCCATTGAGGCCGACCACAGCGGCGCCTTGGGTGTCGTAGAAACTCAGCTCGTAATCGAGCACCACATCGGCATTGAGGCCGTGCTCGCGGGCCAGTTGGTCGGTCAGTAATGCCCGGAAGTCGGCGCGCTCGTCACCGGCGACCTGCGCCAGGATGGGAGGCAGTTCGTTTTGCGCATTGATTGCCCAGCCTTCGTTGGCAGTGCGGTTCAGGTGAATCGCCAGATTGGGGATCACGGCGATCGGCAGTTTGAAGTCGATCAACTGACTTTCAACCTTGCCGTCGCGGCGGAAAGTGACACGGCCGGCCAGCGACAGATCACGGTCAAACCAGGGGGCCAGCAAGGCGCCGCCGTAGACTTCGACGCCCAGTTGCCAAAAACCCTGACGTTGCAGTTCCGGTTGCGGCTTGACCCGCAGGCACGGGCTGTCCGTGTGTGCGCCGACCATGCGGATGCCGCCCGTGAGTGGTGACTGACGACCCATTCGGAAAGCGACGATGGAAGAGTCATTACGGGTGACGAAATAACGGCCCCCGGTTTCTACTGCCCACGTGTCACGTTCGTCCAGCCGCTGAAAGCCTGCGGCTTCGAAGTGTTGCACGAGGGTGGCGGTGGCGTGGAACGGGGTGGGAGAAGCCTTCAGAAAATCGATGAGGCCTTTGTTCAACTCTGCGCGCATAAATAGCTCCAGACAGCAATGGCGCGAGTTTACCGCATTGGCTCAGTCGTTGCCGCTGCCACAGAAACGCTTTTCGACCGCGAAGGGCCTGACGAAGTTGAGCCGGAAACCGGAGCCAAGGGCCTTGCTCGCTTTGGTCCCCCAAAGTGAGTCGCTGAGGGGTGAAAAGGTAACTTGAGCCGAACGCCAATCCACCTGATATCGCAAACCCTGGGTGACGCGGAGCGTAACGAACTGCATGCCTACGCGGAGCGCAGGCACGATAGTCTAAGTTGACGCACAGCGCCGAGAGTAAAAGCGCTTTTCAACCGCGGTGGCACTGACGACGCAGAGTGCGACGTTAGTGACGGCTGAGTCCTGGCGCTGATCCGGGGGTAGCCTGGCAGGACGCCAGGCTAGCCGCACCGGGCCATGGATGGCCCGTTGCGGCGACCCCCGGATCAGTGACAGGGCGAAGGAACCCGACGAAGTCGGGCCGGAAACAGGAGCGGGGGGCTTTGGTTACTTTGGCCCCATCAAAGTAACTCGCCGAGGGGCGAAAAGGTGACCTGAGTCGACCCTAAATCCACCTGAAGTCGCAGAACCGCTGTGTGACGCGGAGCGTCACGAACGGCATTACCACGCGGGGCGTGGGAACGATAGTCAGAGCAGCTGTATGACGCGGAGCATCTGCACGATATTCAGCGTGTCATTCAGATCAGAACGGCGCGGTGCACTCGAAGGTCAATCGCTCGCCGGTCCCCGGATGGGTAAAGCTCAGCATGCTCGCATGCAGACACAGACGCGGATACGCCGCCAGCGCTTCCGGATGCGCGTACAGACCATCACCCAACAGCGGATGCCCGATCGACAGCATGTGCACACGCAACTGATGCGAGCGGCCAGTGATCGGCGTGAGCTCGACGCGACAGTAAGTGTCATGCCGCTCGACAACCTTCCAGAATGTCAGCGCGTGTTTGCCACCCTCGTGGTCCACCACATGCCGGGGCTTGGTGGGCGGGTCATAGCGCAATGGCAGATCGATACTGCCGCTGTCCAGGGACGGTTGGCCCCAACACAGTGCGGTGTAGGCTTTCTCGGTTTCGCGGTCATGAAACTGACGCGACAGCTCTCGATGCGTATCGGCATCACGGGCCAGCAGAATAATGCCCGAGGTTTCCCAGTCCAGGCGATGGACGATACGCGCTTCGGGGTAACCGTTTTCCTGCAGGCGGGTAATCAGGCAATCCTTGTTATCGTCGGCACGGCCGGGAACGGAAAGCAGCAGGGTAGGCTTATCGATCACCAGAACGGCGGCGTCCTGATGAATGATGCGGATGTTCGACAACGGCATGCAACGGCCTCGAAACGCTAGAAACGCCAACGGCGGCAAGGGCGCAGCTTCCGTAGAAGTGCGCCGATACCGCCGCGAGCGACTGCCTGATCAGCGATCGGGCAGGGTGATATTGAGTTCCAGAATCGAACAGCTGCCCTGGCTTTCCAGAGCGACCTGTACCTGGTCAGACTCGATATTGACGTATTTACGGATCACTTCCACCAGCTCTTTCTGCAGCGCAGGAAGGTAGTCCGGGGTACTGCGTTGGCCGCGTTCGTGAGCAACGATGATCTGTAGACGCTCTTTCGCGACCGAGGCCGTGCTTCCTTTTTTGCGGTCACGAAAGAAGTCAAAAATATTCATTAATTACCCCCGAACAGGCGTTCAAAGAATCCTTTCTTATGCACATCCAGAAACCGGTGCTCAAGTGTTTTGCCCAGCAGGCGGTCAACCGCATCGCTGTAGGCCTGACCCGCATCGCTCTGGTCATCTAGAATGACCGGCACGCCCTGGTTGGAGGCTTTCAGTACAGCCTGGGATTCGGGGATCACGCCGAGCAGGGTAACGGCAAGGATTTCCTTGACGTCTTCCACGCCGAGCATTTCGCCCTTGCTGACGCGCTCAGGGTTGTAGCGGGTCAGCAGCAAGTGTTCCTTGATCGGGTCTTCGCCACGTTCGGCGCGACGCGATTTGCTGGCCAGCAGGCCCAGCATGCGGTCGGAGTCACGTACCGACGAGACTTCAGGGTTGGTCACGACGATGGCTTCGTCGGCGAAGTACATGGCCAGGTGAGCACCGGTTTCGATACCGGCCGGCGAATCGCAGACGATGTATTCGAAGGATTCCTTCAGCTCCATGAGGACTTTTTCAACGCCCTCCTTGGTCAGTGCTTCCTTGTCACGGGTCTGGCTGGCGGCCAGCACGAACAGGCCTTCGATCTTCTTGTCCTTGATCAGCGCCTGTTGCAGGTTGGCTTCGCCATTGACCACGTTGACGAAGTCATACACGACACGACGTTCGCAACCCATGATCAGGTCGAGGTTACGCAGGCCGACGTCGAAGTCGACGATGACTGTCTTGTGGCCGCGCAGTGCGAGACCGGTACCGATGGCGGCGCTGGTGGTGGTCTTGCCCACACCACCCTTGCCGGATGTAACAACGAGAATCTTGGCCAAGGTGTATCACCCCTAGAGGAAAAGGACATTGAGTCCCTGAAAGGCATCTCCTGGCGCCGCGCCCGCCGAAGCATTCTGGAAATCCTGGGGTCTGATTCCGGAAAGCTAGCACTAAGCTATTACTTTCGACTCATATACCCGCTGAAAAGCAGTGCTTTTCAGAACTTCCTGCCGCCTTCACGACAATTTCGCGACGAATCAGAGATGCTTTGAAAATTGCGGCAGTATCCGTTAAAGACGAATGATGTTCAACACATCACCTGACAAGCTGATCTGGACCGGCGAGCCCCATAACGGGTCCCTGCGCAAGTCCTCGGACACCTTGTATTGCCCGGCAATCGAAATCAGTTCGGCACTCAACTGCTGGCAGAAGATCCGTGCCTTGGTATCGCCCTTTATTCCCGCCAGTGCCCTGCCACGCATCGGGCCGTAGACATGGATGTTTCCATCGGCGAGAAGTTCCGCACCGGGACTGACCGGCGCGACCACCACCAGGTCGCCGCCCTGGGCGTAGATCTGCTGACCGCCGCGTACCGGAGCGGTTATCACGCGGGTCGGCTTGATCAGTGGCTCTGGCGGTTTTTCCGGGATTTTTTTCGGTGCTTCGGCCTCGACCGGGTCGATCACGCGCTCACGTGCGCCGGACGGCGGCAGCACCGGGAGGTCGACGGCAATCGCCGCGGCAATGTCTTCGATACGGTTGGCGCGGATCGCCAGGGTGCGCAGGCCATGCTGGCGACAGATGCGCACCAGACCCGGTAGATCCACCGGGCCTTCGTTCGGTGCGAGTTTGTCCAGAGCCAGGATCAGCGGCGTATTGCTGAAGAAGTTGGGGGCTTGTGCCACCTTGGCCGCCAACTGCCTGTCGAGCGCTTCAAGGTTGGTTCGGGCCAGCTCCATCACGGTGATGGCGAGCATGCTGCCCTTGAGCTGAAATACAGGTTCCGGGTTTTGCGATTCAATCTGGCTCATGGTTGATATACACAACAGCTTGTCGCTAAAAGTGCCGAGACTTATAGCGAGAACGCCCGCGAGCCGCAAGCGGCCAGAACCGTTGTAGAATGCGCGGCCTTTGTTCTGACGGAAGCCCAAATGGATCGCCCGCGTCTTAAAGCCAGTTTCCTTCACCCCCGTTTCTGGCCGCTATGGCTGGGGCTGGGGCTCTTGTGGCTGATTGTTCAATTGCCATTTCGCGTTCTGCTGGTCATCGGTCGGGCACTGGGCGCCATCATGTACCGTGTGGCCACTGATCGAAAAAAAATCGCGTCACGCAATCTGGAGCTGTGCTTCCCGCATTTGTCCGCGGCCGAGCGCAAGCGTCTGCTCAAGGAAAACTTCGCCTCCACCGGGATTGCCTTCTTCGAGATGGCCATGAGCTGGTGGTGGTCGAAAAAACGTCTGGCCAGGCTTGCCCACGTCGAAGGGCTCGAGCATTTGCAGAGTGCTCAGGAAAAAGGCGAGGGCGTGATTCTGATGGCGCTGCATTTCACCACGCTGGAAATCGGCGCGGCACTGCTGGGCCAGCAGCACACCATTGACGGCATGTATCGCGAACACAAGAGCCCGTTGTTCGACTTCGTCCAGCGTCGCGGACGCGAGCGCCATAACCTTGATTCACTGGCTGTCGAGCGCGATGACGTACGCGGCATGCTCAAGTTGCTGCGCGCCGGTCGGGCGATCTGGTACGCGCCGGATCAGGACTATGGCGCCAAACAGAGCATTTTTGTGCCGCTGTTCGGCATCCAGGCCGCGACCGTGACCGCCACCAGCAAATTCGCCCGCCTGGGCCGTGCGCAGGTTGTGCCCTTCACTCAGCGGCGTCTGGCAGACGGTAGCGGTTACCGGCTGGTGATTCATCCGCCGCTGGACAACTTTCCGGGTGAGAGCGACGAAGCCGATTGCCTGCGCATCAATCAATGGGTGGAAAAAGCCGTCACTGAATGCCCGGAACAATATCTTTGGGCCCATCGACGCTTTAAAAGTCGACCAGCCGGTGAACAGAAGCTATATGAGAAGCATAGATAAAAAGCGTCGTTGATCACCGAGGTCAGTCGTAGATGCAGGATCGCGCAGTAACGAGCAGTGCAGTAAGTGGTGTCGAGCCTGTAACCGGGCTGATTTTATCGGGTGGCGGGGCGCGTGCGGCCTATCAGGTCGGCGTACTGGCAGGCATTGCCGACCTGCTGCCGCCCGGTTCGCCCAATCCCTTTCCGGTCATCGTCGGTACGTCGGCTGGCGCGATCAATGCCGTCAAGCTGGCCAGTGGCGCGCTGCATTTTCGGATTGCCATTCATCAATTGACCGAATTCTGGCAGTCATTTCGCAGCCATCAGGTGCTGCGCAGCGACTGGTCCGGGGTGATTCATCAGGCCAGCCGTTTTTTCGGTCGCAGTCTGCTGGGGTTTGGACGAAACATCCCGGTTGCCTTGCTCAACAGTTCGCCCCTGCGTGATCTGCTCAATGAGCGGTTGGACCTGTCCGGAATCGAAGCCGCCATCGACGCTCATCATTTGCGTGCAGTGGCGGTGACTGCCTTCGGTTACGAATCGGGTCAGGCGGTCACGTTTTATCAGGGCCGCGGTACGATCGAACCCTGGCTGCGCCATCGCCGTATCGGCCGTCCGACGCAATTGACCGTGGATCACTTGCTCGCCAGTTCAGCCATTCCCTTGCTGTTCGCCCCCGTGATGCTCGACGAGGAATACTTTGGCGACGGGGCCGTGCGTCAGTCGGCACCGATCAGCCCGGCGCTGCACCTGGGCGCCAATCGTGTTCTGGTGGTCGGCGTGAGCGGCAACCCGCGCGGCCTTAAAGCCGAAAGACCGGCACCCCGCGCGCCACGCGGCGCTCAGCCAAGCCTGGCGCAGATCAGCGGCCACATGCTCAACAGCACGTTCATCGACAACCTGGAAAGCGATATCGAGCTGCTCGAACGCTTGAACACCGCCAGTGCGTTGCTGCCCGAGGATCAGGTCAGGCAGCCGGGCATGGAGCCGGTGGAAGTGCTAGTGATTTCGCCGAGCCGTCCGCTGGATGAGATTGCGGCCCGCCACCGCCGCGAATTGCCCCCCGCACTGCGCACGTTCCTGCGCGGGCCGGGTGCGACCAAGAGCAGCGGCGCCAGTGTGCTGAGCTATCTGCTGTTCGAGTCAGGTTATTGCAGCGAATTGATCGAACTGGGGCGTCACGACGCGATTGCTCAGGGTGCCGAACTGAAGCGCTTTCTGCGTCTGGAATAACTCGGCGAGACAGAGGCGGGGCCTCTGTCTCTTGATCAGCGTGCGCAGGGCTCAGTGAGCGAAGTTGTCACGCCGTCAGACGATCTTCCCGGAAGTCACGAATCGCCTGCTCGATCTCTTCCTTGGTGTTCATCACAAAGGGGCCGTACTGCACGATCGGTTCACGCAGGGGCTTGCCTGCAATCAGCAACAGCCGCGCACCAGCGGCGCTGCTGATCTGCACCTCACCGATGTCGGACAGGCGTGCCATTTGGCGTTTACCGATCGGCTGGGTGCTGCCTTCCAGCTCGACACTGCCTTCATAGACGTACAGCAGCACAAGGTGCCCTTCGGGTACGTGCGGGCTGATACGGCTGCCGGCAGGCATATCAAAGTCAAAGTACAACGGCTCGGTGTCCGGACGCTGTACTGCCCCGGCCTGGCGAACCTGGCCATCGTCGAAATGCCCGGCCAATACCACCACTTGTACACCGGCCTGGGTGGTGACACTCGGAACGTTTTCCGGCTGGATGTCCTGGTAGCTGGCATCGCTCAGCTTGTTCTTGCCCGGCAGGTTCAGCCAGAGCTGAAAGCCGCGCATGGTGCCTTCTTCCTGTTCAGGCATTTCGCTGTGAATGATCCCGCGTGCCGCCGTCATCCACTGCACACCGCCGCTCTGCAGAAGGCCGACATTGCCCATATGGTCTTCATGACGCATACGGCCTTCAAGCATGTAGGTCACCGTTTCGAAGCCACGGTGCGGGTGAGGTGGAAAACCGGCGATGTAGTCATCCGGCTTGTCTGACCCGAACTCGTCCAGCATCAGAAACGGATCGAACTGCTCCACGCCACGTCCGCCGAAGACGCGCGTCAGCTTGACGCCCGCGCCATCGGACGCTGGTTGACCCGCTTGAATGGACAGGACTTTACGAAATTGAGTCATGGGAGACAGAGCACTCCTTATCAGGTGATACGAAGTGTCATGGTATGCCTGTCCATTCGATAAATTTATTCGAATGCCGGGACAGAATGATCGTATTGGTCGATAGGTTGCGCTGCATGACGCAGTGGCGCGGAGTGACAGGTAGCCTGCCCGGAATGATCTCCGGGGCAGGCTTGAAGCCAGAGGATGCTCAGTGCTTGCTGCCCTGTGTCGACATGCTCAGCAGCTGTTTCTCCTGATTCCAGTCGAACGGTTCCTCGTTCTGCTCCGCTTCGTAGCGGCGTTCTTCCAGCGCCTGATACAGCTCGATTTCATCATCCGGCATGAAATGCAGGCAGTCACCGGCGAAGAACCACAGCAGGTCGCGCGGTACCAGATGCGCGATTTGCGGGTAGCGCTGGATGACCTGGCAGAGGATGTCCTGACCCAGGTACTGGCTTTCGATGGGGGCCTGCGGCAACAGCTCGACCAGTTCGTCGAAACGCTCCATGAACAGCGCGTGGCTTTCTTCCGGAACCTGCTCGGCCTCGCCCAGCGCGACCAGAATGCTGCGCAGGTGTGCCAGCAGGCCAAGTTGGTGATCGAGAGTGGCGTCGGCCATTGGGTAATCCTCAAATGCAAAAACAGGCGCGAGAGTATAAAGCTCTACGCGCCTGCTGTGTGGTGCGACCTGACTATCAGCGAATCTTGCCGGCTGCCAGGGTCAGTTCTTCCTTGTCGAAATCATCCACATCAATCACCTTGCGGCGGGCTGCCTCGGCGGTACGCAGGGTTTGCGCTTCGTCGGCCTGCAACACACCGATGCGCAGCGCGGCGTCGATGACAGGCTCGCCAGCGTCCGGCTTGACCTGACCACTCTTGATTGCCACTTGCAGCTTCTTGTGCAGCGGATACGCAGCGCTGAGCAGGTCGATGGCGTGTTGCAGCGCGCCGACCGGATCGTCTGCCGATTGCGGGCGGTAGCAGCCTGCCAGCAACTCTTCCAGCGTCGGATCGCCCTTGGCGCGGCCCAGCACCTGGGCAACTTCCGCATCAAGCTTGTCCGATGGCCCCTTGTGCCGACGACCGAACGGGAACACTACGGCACGCAGCACCCCACCCAGTATGCGGTTGGGGAAGTTGCTGAGGATCTCGTCCATCGCACGTTCCGAATGCCCCAGGCTTTCTTCCATGGCCCAGCGGAACAACGGGCTCATATGGTCCGGCGAACCGAGGTCGTGATAACGCTTGAGCGCTGCCGAGGCCAGGTACATATGGCTGAGCACGTCACCCAGGCGGGCCGAAAGGCGTTCGCGGCGTTTCAATTCGCCACCCAGCAGCATCATGCTCAAGTCGGCGAGCATCGCGAACGCTGCTGCCTGACGGTTGAGCGCGCGGAAATAGCCCTGACTCAAGCCGTTACCCGGCGCTCTTTCGAAATGACCGAAGCCCAGGTTGAGGATGAAGGTGCTGGCGGCATTGCTCACCGCAAAACCGATGTGTTTGAGCAGCAGGCTGTCAAACTCGATCAGCGCCTGCTGCTTGTCTTCGCGCCCGGCGAGGGCCATTTCCTTGAGCACGAAGGGATGGCAGCGAATCGCGCCCTGGCCGAAAATCATCAGGTTGCGCGAGAGGATGTTGGCGCCCTCGACCGTGATGAATATCGGCGCACCTTGCCAGTTGCGACCCAGATAGTTGTTCGGGCCCATGATGATGCCCTTGCCGCCATGCACGTCCATGGCGTGACCGATACACTCGCGACCGCGCTCGGTCAGGTGATACTTGAGGATTGCAGAGAGCACCGAAGGCTTCTCGCCCAGGTCGACCGCATTGGCGGTCAGCATGCGCGCGCTGTCCATCAGCCAGGCATTGCCACCGATACGCGCCAGCGCTTCCTGGATGCCTTCGAACGCCGAGATAGGCACGTTGAATTGCTCACGCACCTTCGCGTACTGGCCAGTGACCAGGCTGGTGTACTTGGCTGCGCCGGTGCCGACTGCCGGCAGCGAGATCGAACGACCCACCGACAGGCAGTTCATCAGCATCATCCAGCCTTTGCCCAGCATCGGCTGACCACCGATCAGGTAGCTCAGCGGGATGAACACGTCCTTGCCCGAGTTGGGGCCGTTCATGAACGCTGCGCCCAATGGCAGGTGACGGCGGCCGATTTCCACGCCGGGCGTGTCGGTCGGAATCAGCGCCAGGCTGATGCCCAGATCTTCTTTTTCGCCGAGCAGGTGCTCAGGGTCGTGGGCCTTGAAGGCCAGACCCAGCAGGGTGGCGACCGGGCCGAGGGTGATGTAGCGTTTTTCCCAGGTCAGGCGCAGACCGATGACTTCTTCGCCCTGCCACTGACCCTTGCAGATGATCCCGGTGTCGGTCATCGCGCCTGCATCGGAACCGGCCAGCGGACCGGTCAGCGCGAAGCAGGGGATGTCTTCACCGCGTGCCAGACGTGGCAGGTAATGATTGCGTTGCTCGTCGGTGCCGTAATGCAGCAGCAATTCTGCCGGGCCGAGGGAGTTGGGCACCATCACCGTGGACGCCAGGTCGCCGCTGCGGGTGGCCAGCTTCATGGCTACCTGGGAGTGGGCGTAGGCGGAGAAGCCCTTGCCACCGAATTCCTTGGGAATGATCAGCGCGAAAAAGCCGTGCGCCTTCATGTGCGCCCAGGCTTCAGGCGGCAGGTCCATGGCCTGGCCGATTTCCCAGTCGCTGACCATCGCGCAGAGTTCTTCGGTCGGCCCGTCGATAAAGGCCTGTTCCTCTTCGGTCAGTTGGACTTTCGGGTAGGCCAGCAGCTTGTCCCAGTCCGGGCGCCCGCTGAACAGCTCGCCATCCCACCAGACCGTGCCGGCATCGATCGCATCACGCTCGGTTTGCGACATCGGCGGCAGGACTTTTTGAAACCAGCTGAACATCGGCGCAGTGAAATGCTTGCGGCGAAGATCGGGCAGCATTACCGGTATGAACACTGCCAGCCAGAGCAACCAGAACACCGTCAGCAGCCATCCTGGCGCGTGACTGAAAATGCCCATGGCCAGCAGGTAGACAGCTACCACGCCAAGCGCCGGGAGCGGGGCGGTTCGCCGATGAGCCAGCCAGGCAATGCCGACGACCAGCACAACAATCCACAACAACAGCATAAGTATTCCTCCGTGATGACCGCCACTGTGGCGGCGATCAAACTGGTCGCCGGGCAGTGGTGAGGCGACATCGATAGTGACCCCTGGTTGACGAGGAAGTTGCCGCCGCTTCGGGGTAGACTGTGAGCCTTTATTTATCAGCGACTGCGAGGGGAACGCAATGCTCAAGATCTGGGGACGGAAGAATTCCAGCAATGTGCGCAAGGCACTCTGGATTGCCGAGGAAGTGGGCGTACCCTACGAGACGCAGGACGCCGGTGGTGCATTCGGCCTGGTCAACGAAGCGGCCTATCGCGCGAAAAACCCCAACGGCCGGATTCCGATGATCGAAGACGGCGACTTCGTGATGTGGGAGTCCAACGCCATCGTGCGCTATCTGGCCGCCCGCCATGCCCCCGATTCTGATTTATACCCCGCAGATCTGCAGGCTCGTGCCAACGCAGACAAGTGGATGGACTGGACCACCTCGACCATCGCCGCGCCGTTCAGCCCAGTGTTCTGGGGTGTAATACGCACGCCCGCCGATAAACAGGACTGGCCGGCCATCGAGCAAGGCATCAAGACGCTGCACAGCCTGCTGCTGGTGGCCGACGAGGCGCTGTCGCGACAGCCCTATCTGTCTGGCGATGCGTTCGGCATGGGTGATATTCCCTTGGGATGCTTCGCCTACGGCTGGTTTGAAATGCCGATTGAACGTCCGCCGCTGCCTCACCTCCAAGCCTGGTATGAGCGTCTCAAGACTCGCCCGGCTTATCGCAAGGCGGTCATGACCCCTTTAACCTGAGCATGTGATGTGAACAGGTGATAGGGCTGGTCGGGCGCATGTCCGGCGCTCGATATTTACTATTAACAGATGTGTCTGTACTTGAACGGCGCAGCCAAGCACCATTGCGCGGCTGGGTCGTCACGGCAGGCGGCTGGTGACAGTCATCTTCAATTCCTTTTTCTGATGAGTACCTTTCCCGATATGTCTTCCGCTCTGTCCATTCGGCAGCTAACCAAAACCTACGGCAACGGTTTCCAGGCCTTGAATGGCATCGATCTGGACGTCGCCGAAGGTGATTTCTTCGCCTTGCTGGGCCCCAACGGCGCTGGCAAATCCACCACCATCGGCATCATCTCGACGCTGGTCAACAAGACCAGCGGTACGGTGAATATCTTTGGCCACGACCTGGATCGCGAGCCCGCTGCGCTCAAGCGTTGCATCGGTGTCGTGCCGCAGGAGTTCAACTTCAACCAGTTCGAGAAGACCCTGGATATCGTCGTCACTCAGGCGGGCTACTACGGCATCCCGGCGAAAATCGCCAAAGAGCGCGCCGAGCAGTACCTGACGCAGCTGGGGCTTTGGGAAAAGCGCGACGTGCCTTCGCGTTCGCTGTCCGGCGGCATGAAGCGGCGTCTGATGATCGCCCGTGCGCTGATTCACGAGCCGCGCCTGCTGATCCTCGACGAACCCACCGCAGGCGTGGACATCGAGTTGCGCCGTTCGATGTGGACCTTTCTGACCGAGCTGAACAGCAAAGGCATCACCATCATCCTCACCACGCACTACCTGGAAGAGGCTGAACAGCTGTGCCGCAACATCGGCATCATCGACCACGGGGTGATCGTGCAGAACACCGGCATGAAGCAGCTGCTCAGCACGTTGACCGTC
This sequence comes from Pseudomonas sp. BS3767, assembly GCF_900099665.1. Taxonomy (NCBI): domain Bacteria; kingdom Pseudomonadati; phylum Pseudomonadota; class Gammaproteobacteria; order Pseudomonadales; family Pseudomonadaceae; genus Pseudomonas; species Pseudomonas sp. BS3767. The sequence goes on from NZ_FNCX01000003.1 coordinate 779,961, forward strand.
GAGACGTTCGTGCTCGATCTCAAGGCCTCCTGGCAGACCGCGCCACAACTGCCCGGTTTCCCTTGCCGCCTGCTCGACAGCCACACCCTGGAAGTGCAGGTCGACAAGAACGTCGGCATCACTGCGCTGTTCAGCCAGTTGGCCTTCCAGAACATCGAAGTCTTGAGCCTGCGTAATAAATCCAATCGCCTTGAGGAGTTATTTGTGTCCCTGGTGGAAAAAAACCTCGCGAAGGTGGCGGTATGACCGTAGCCAACGGCGAGTTGCGCCCCAACCTGATTGCCCTGAAAACCATCGTCTACCGTGAAGTGCACCGCTTCATGCGGATCTGGCCGCAGACCCTGCTGCCGCCAGCCATCACCATGGTTCTGTACTTCGTCATCTTCGGTAACCTCATCGGTCGCCAGATCGGCGACATGGGCGGCTTTACCTACATGCAGTACATCGTGCCGGGGCTGATCATGATGTCGGTGATCACCAACTCCTACGGCAACGTGGTCTCGAGCTTCTTCGGTGCCAAGTTTCAGCACTCCATCGAAGAACTGATGGTCTCGCCGGTCTCGCCGCACACCATTCTGGTCGGTTACACCCTGGGCGGTGTGTTGCGTGGTCTGATGGTCGGTTTCATCGTCACCATGCTGTCGATGTTTTTCACTGACCTGCAAGTGCACCACTTGGGCGTGACCATTCTGGTGGTGGTGTTGACCGCGACGATTTTCTCTCTGCTGGGCTTCATCAACGCAGTGTTTGCACGCAACTTCGATGACATCTCGATCATTCCGACCTTCGTCCTGACCCCGCTGACCTATCTGGGTGGCGTGTTCTACTCGATCAACCTGTTGCCGCCGTTCTGGCAGACCGTGTCGCTGGCCAACCCGGTCCTGCACATGGTCAATGCCTTCCGCTACGGCATTCTGGGCGTCTCCGACATCAAGATCAGCATCGCTCTGGCGTTCATGATCGTGGCGACCTTCGTGCTGTATATCGGCTGCGCCAGGTTGCTGGTGAGCGGTCGCGGTATGCGTCAGTAACACATTGGCTTCGACCCGCCAGGCTGGCGGGTCGAGCGCTGGCCGGGAGCGGCCGTTCAGATTCTGCAACACACCACCTCTTCCGACATTTCCCCGGTGCGCTGATCCTTTAGGCTTTCCGCTGCAAGGAACCGTCATGCGCACAGGGATGATCGCGCTCGCGCTCGGGCTGCTTGCCCTGCGTTTTCTACCGGCGTTGCCGCCGACCTGGCTATTGCTGTTGATGCCGATACTGGCGTTGATGCTGCTGCCGTTCCGTACCTATCCACTGGCGTTGTTCCTGCTCGGTTTCACTTGGGCCTGCGTGTCGGCGCAGTGGGCGTTGAGTGACCGGTTGGCGCCGCGTCTCGATGGTCAGACGCTGTGGGTGCAGGGCAAGGTGGTCGGTTTACCGAGTGTCGCCGAAGGTGTGGTGCGTTTCGAGCTGGAAGGTGCCACGTCACGACGTGCCAGGCTGCCCGCGCGAATCAGGGTGGCCTGGTACGGCGGCCAGCCGGTGAGCAGCGGCGAGCGCTGGCGTATGGCGGTCAAACTCAAGCGACCGGCCGGGCTGGTCAATCCGGATGCTTTCGACTATGAAGCCTGGCTGCTGGCGCAGCGCATCGGTGCGACCGGCACGGTAGTGGATGGTCAGCTATTGGCACCCGCGCGTGCCGCCTGGCGCGATGCCATTCGTCAGCGCCTGCTGGCGGTCGATGCGCAGGGCCGGGAGGGTGGTCTGGCAGCGCTGGTGCTGGGCGATGGCTCAGGGCTATCGAACACCGACTGGCAGGTGTTGCAGGATACCGGCACTGTGCATCTGCTGGTCATTTCCGGTCAGCACATCGGGTTGCTGGCCGGGGTGATTTACGCCTTGGTCGCAGGCCTGGCGCGCTGGGGGCTGTGGCCGCGCTTTTTGCCCTGGCTGCCGTGGGCGTGTGCACTGGCGTTCAGCGCTGCACTGGGCTACGGACTGCTGGCCGGTTTCGAGGTGCCGGTCCGGCGCGCCTGTGTAATGGTCGCGATGGTGCTGCTGTGGCGCTTGCGTTTTCGCCATCTGGGCGTGGTCTGGCCCTTGTTGCTGTCCTTCAACACGGTGCTGATCTTCGAGCCGCTGGTGACGCTGCAGCCGGGTTTCTGGCTGTCCTTCGCAGCGGTCGGCATTCTGATCCTGATTTTCAGCGGACGTCTCGGCGCCTGGCGCTGGTGGCAAAGCTGGACACGGGCGCAATGGCTGATCGCCGTCGGCTTGTTGCCGATCCTGCTGGCGCTGAACCTGCCGATCAGCCTCAGTGGGCCGTTTGCCAACTTGCTTGCCGTCCCTTGGGTCAGCGTGATCGTCCTGCCTCCGGCATTGCTCGGAACGCTGTTGCTGCCGGTCCCTGTGGTCGGGGAAGGTCTGCTCTGGCTGGCGGGCGGGGCGCTGCAGTGGCTGTTCGTGTTCCTCGACGCGGTGGCTGCCGCATTGCCGGCCTGGTTACCCAGTGCGGTGCCAATCTGGGCATGGTGGTTGAGCCTGCTCGGGGCCTTGCTCTTGTTGCTGCCCAAGGGCATACCCGTGCGGCCGCTGGGCTGGCCGTTGCTGTTGCTGTGCGTTTTTCCGCCACTCGAATCAGTGCCTGAAGGCCAGGTAGACGTGTTGCAACTGGATGTGGGGCAGGGCCTGGCGATTCTCCTGCGCACCCGCAACCACACACTCCTGTATGACGCAGGTCCACGTTTCGGTGAGTTCGATATCGGTCAGCGCGTGGTCGTGCCCGCCATGCGCAAGGCAGGTGTCCGCCATCTTGACCTGATGTTGATCAGCCATTCCGACGCCGACCATGCCGGAGGTGCGGCGGCGGTTCATCAGGCCTTTCCGGTGAGCCGGGTGCTGGGTGGCGAGCTGGCCAGACTCGCGCCGCAACTCGATGCCCGATTGTGCGAGAGCGGTGCACGCTGGGAGTGGGATGGCGTGGTGTTTTCCACGTGGCGCTGGGAGCAGGGGCCTAATGGCAATCCAACCTCCTGCATCCTCAGCGTCGACGCCGGGGGCGAGCGTCTGCTGCTGGCCGGCGATATCGATGTGAGCGCCGAGCGCGCGGCGATGGACAGCGGGTTCGACCTTCGTGCTCACTGGTTGCAGTCGCCACATCACGGCAGCCGGACCTCGTCGTCCAAAGCGTTTCTGCGCGCCGTGGCACCGGTAGGCGTGCTGATTTCCCGTGGTCGCAACAACGCGTTCGGTCACCCGCATCCGTTGGTCATGGCGCGCTATCGAGGCTTGGGCATCGCCAGTTACGACAGTGCCGAGCTGGGCGCGGTCCGCCTGCAACTGGGGACGTTCGGAACGCCACAGGCCGAGCGCGCGCAACGGCGCTTCTGGCGTGATTGAGTGAATGGATATCGATCTCGGCGTTCGGCACTTGGCGACCCTATGGTAGAGTGGCGCCAATTTTTCGAGGGAGTGATCACTGTGTGGGAACTGGTCAAATCTGGCGGCTGGATGATGCTGCCGATTATTCTGAGCTCCATCGCCGCCGCCGGCATCATCATCGAGCGCCTGTGGACGTTGCGTGCCAGCCGTATCACGCCACCGCACCTGCTCGGGCAGGTCTGGCAGTGGATTCAGGAAAAGAAGCTGGACAGCGAAAAGCTCAAGCAGCTGCGCGCGGACTCGCCGCTGGGTGAAATCCTGGCCGCAGGTCTGGCCAATTCCAGGCATGGTCGCGAGATCATGAAGGAATGCATCGAAGAAGCCGCTGCGCGGGTCATTCATGAGCTGGAGCGCTACCTCAGCGCACTGGGCTCGATCGCTGCCATGGCGCCGCTGCTTGGTTTGCTGGGCACCGTGCTGGGCATGATCGATATCTTCGGCTCGTTCAACAGCTCCGGGGCCACCGCCAACGCCGGCGTGCTGGCAGGTGGTATTTCCAAGGCGCTGATCTGTACGGCGTCGGGTCTTATTGTCGCGATCCCGGCGATCTTCTTTCATCGCTTTCTGCAGAGCCGCGTCGATGAGTTGGTGGTCGGCATGGAGCAACAGGCCATTCGTCTGGTTGAAGTGGTGCAGGGCGACCGCGATGTCGATCTGATCGACGCCAAGATCGACCTCAAGTCGCTGGCCAGAGCGGACGGGGGCAAGAAGAAGTGAAATTTCGCCGTCGCAGACCCCGGGAAAACATCGACATCAATCTGGTCTCTCTGATTGATGTGGTGTTCATCCTGCTGCTGTTCTTCATTGTGACGACCACCTTCACTCGCGAAACCCAGTTGCGGGTGGATCTGCCACAGGCCGTTACCGGAACGCCGGACGTGGACGCCAGCGCCAAACAGCTGGACATCGCCATCAACGCCGACGGGATTTTCTCGCTGAACAATCAGTTGTTGCCGAAAAACGACCTGGCAACGCTGATCGAGGCGCTGCAGCGCGAATCGGCGGGCGATACCAGTCTGCCGCTGTCGATCAGTGCCGATGGCAAGACCCCGCACCAGTCGGTCATCACGGCCATGGATGCGGCGGGCAAGCTGGGCTTCAGTCACTTGCGCATGACCACTGTCGAGGCCACACCGGCTAACTGATGGCATTCACTGACCGTTTGCTCGACGCCTGGTACAAGGGCCACCCTGCGCTGGCGCTGTTGCGCCCGCTCGAAGGCCTCTACCGGCGTGTCGTAGAACGCAAACGGGCGCGGTTTGTGGCGGGCGAGGGGGATATCTACCGCGCGCCGGTGCCGGTTATCGTGGTGGGTAATATCACCGTCGGTGGCACTGGCAAGACGCCGTTGATTCTCTGGATGATCGAGCACTGCCGCCGTCGCGGCCTGCGTGTCGGTGTGGTCAGCCGCGGTTACGGCGCCACGCCGCCAAGCCTGCCGTGGCGCGTCCTGCCTGAACAAAGTGCCAGCGAGGCAGGGGACGAGCCCCTGCTCATCGTTCAGCGCTGCGGCGTGCCACTGATGATCGATCCGGATCGCAGTCGTGCCGTACAGGCCTTGCTCGCTGCCGAACCACTGGATGTGATTCTTTCCGACGACGGCTTGCAGCATTACCGTCTGGCCCGCGACCTGGAACTGGTGCTGATCGATGCCGCCCGTGGTCTGGGCAATCGCCGTTGTCTGCCTGCCGGGCCGTTGCGCGAACCGGTCGAGCGGCTGAGCAGTGTCGACGCCTTGCTTTATAACGGCGCGACGGCTGACAGGAACGACGGCTACGCCTTCAGGCTCAAGCCTTCGGCGCTGATCAATCTGCGCAGTGGCGAACGTCAGCCGGTGGATTATTTCCCGGCCGGTCAGGCGCTGCATGCGGTCGCCGGAATCGGCAATCCCCAACGTTTCTTCAATACCCTCGAAGGATTACACTGGCAACCGGTGACTCACGCGTTCGCCGACCATGCTGTCTACAGCGCCGAGGCGCTGACATTTGCACCTGCGTTGCCCTTGGTCATGACCGAGAAGGATGCGGTGAAATGCCGTGCCTTTGCCGCTGATGACTGGTGGTATCTGGCAGTGGATGCACTACCTTCCGATGCCTTTGTCGGTTGGTTCGACCAGCAACTGCTACGTCTTTCTCCATGATTGCTTCAGGATCTCCTATGGACACCAAACTACTCGATATCCTCGCTTGCCCTGTCTGCAAGGGACCATTGAAGCTCAGCGCCGACAAGACCGAGCTGATCAGCAAGGGCGCAGGTCTTGCCTATCCGGTGCGCGACGGCATCCCGGTGATGCTCGAAAGCGAAGCTCGTACCCTGAGCACCGACGAGCGGCTGGAAAAATGACCGCAGCGTTTACCGTTGTCATTCCGGCGCGCTACGGCTCCAGTCGCTTTCCGGGCAAGCCGCTGAAAACCATTGCCGGCAAACCCATGGTTCAGCTGGTCTGGGAGCAGGCGTGCAAGAGCAGCGCCGAACGTGTGGTGATTGCCACCGACGATGCGCGCATTGTCGAAGCCTGTCAGGCTTTTGGTGCCGAAGTGCTGCTGACGCGCGACGATCACAACTCCGGCACCGATCGTCTGGCTGAGGTGGCCGCGCAATTGGGCCTGGCGGCTGACGCGATTGTCGTCAATGTGCAGGGCGACGAGCCGATGATCCCGCCTGCGGTGATCGATCAGGTGGCGTCCAATCTGGCCGCCCATCCCGAAGCTGGCATGTCTACGCTGGCCGAACCTATCGACGACGTGGCCGCGTTGTTCAACCCCAACATCGTCAAGGTGGCTACGGACATCAACGGCCTGGCGCTGACGTTCAGCCGGGCTCCCTTGCCATGGGCGCGCGATGCGCTCGCAGCAAATCGTGACCAATTGCCTGCCGGTGTGCCTTATCGTCGGCATATCGGTATCTATGCCTACCGTGCGGGCTTCCTGCATGACTTCGTCAGTTGGGGGCCGTGCTGGCTGGAAAACACTGAAAGCCTGGAACAATTGCGTGCGCTGTGGAATGGCGTGCGGATTCACGTTGCCGACGCGCTTGAAGCGCCACCCGGTGGCGTTGATACGCCTGAAGACCTGGAGCGCGTAAGGCGCTTGCTGGAGGGTTGATGCGCTGCGTCCATTGGTTCGGGAAGGCGAGGGTATGACCTTGCAGGTGCAATCCGCGATTTCCCTCAAACCGTTCAATACGTTCGGTGTGGATGTTCAAGCCCGGCTATTTGCCGAAGCGCACAGCGATGACGATGTTCGCCAGGCGCTGGCCTATTCGGCCGAGCACGATGTGCCACTGCTGGTGATTGGCGGTGGCAGCAACCTGCTGCTCAGCGCTGACGTGCAGTCACTGGTCGTACGCATGGTCAGCCGCGGCATTCGCATCGTGCATGAGGACTGTCTCGAGTCGATTGTCGAGGCAGAGGCTGGCGAGCCCTGGCATCCGTTCGTGCAGTCCTGTCTTGAGCTGGGGCTGGCGGGGCTGGAAAACCTCAGTCTGATTCCAGGCACCGTTGGTGCGGCACCCATGCAGAACATCGGTGCCTATGGCGTCGAGATCAAGGATGTCTTCCATAGCCTGACTGCGCTGGATCGTGAAACGGGCGAATTGCGCGAGTTTTCTCTGCAGGACTGTGCGTTCGGCTACCGCGACAGCGTGTTCAAGCATCAGGTCGCGCGCTGGTTGATCCTGCGTGTGCGTTTCAAGCTCAGCCGCGTAGCTCGCCTGCACCTCGAATATGGCCCGGTTCGTCAGCGTCTCGACGAGCTGGGTATTGATCGGCCGACGCCGTTCGATGTCAGCCGTGCGATCTGCGCCATTCGCAGTGAAAAGCTGCCTGACCCCGCGGTGCTGGGCAATGCCGGCAGTTTCTTCAAAAACCCGATTATCCCTGCCGAACTGTACGCAACGATCAAACAGCAGCACCCAGGTGTCGTCGGCTACCCGCTGGACGATGGCCGGGTGAAACTGGCGGCTGGATGGCTGATCGAGCAGGCGGGCTGGAAGGGTTATCGCGATGGTGATGCTGGCGTGCACAAGCTTCAGTCGCTGGTGCTGGTCAACTATGGGCAGGCCAGTGGCTTGCAGCTGCTGAGTCTGGCGCGCCGTATCCAGACCGACATCGCCGAACGTTTCGGTGTCGAGCTGGAGATGGAGCCGAACCTCTACTGATAGCCTGAAGATGGTCTCTTGTGGGAGCGAGCCTGCTCGCGAAGGGATCAGATCAAGCGCTGTGTATTGAAGATGAACGCAGTGCAGCCCTCAATCAACGGGCATGAAAAAGCCCCGCCTGTTTGCACAGGCGGGGCTTTTTCATGGGCCGGGATTAGGCGAGGGGTTTAGGCTCGTTTTCTTTCTCGGCTTCATGTTGCGGTTTGACTGCTGGTTGCTCAGTGGCCGCTTCTTCGGTCTTTTCCCCGGCTGCCGGTGAAGGCTGGGCCGATTCTGCTTCAGCGGCAGCAGGCGCTGCCTCGACGACTGGAGCGCTGGCAGCAGCGGCTTCCTGTTGACGACGTGCTTCTTCTTCACGCTTGCGGCGACGAACTTCACGAGGATCGTTCGGTGCGCGGCCCGTGCTGCTGACCACTGGTGCAGGCGCTGCTTCTTCAGCCGCAGGTGCCTGCTCTAGTGGGGCAGGTGCCTGTTCTTCAACGACCGGCTGAGGCGCGACGTAAGGAGCAGGCTCTTCTTTCACGGCTACCGGCTCGACGGCAGCAGGTGCAGGCGTTGGCAGTTCGGATGATTCGGTGGCTGGCACTTCCTCATGAGCCGCCGCTTCGACCGGCGCCTGTGGTGCTGGCTCTGGCGTCGGCTTGAACGGCACTACGCGTTCTGCGTGAGGTGCTTCGAACAGTTCGGACTGCGCAGCAATGGCCGGGGCTTCGACCGCTGCCGGCTGAACTTCAACCTCTGGAGCAGGCTGTGCTACAGGAGCATCGTCCGCTACAGGGGCTTCAACGGCAGGTGCCTCGACAGTCGGTTCGGCAACGGTCGGTGCTTTTTCGGCAGCCGGTGCTTCGGTGGCTGGCGTTTCAGCTACTGGCGTTTCAGTCACAGGCGCTTCGGTCGCAGATGCTTTGGCAGCAGCTGCCTGATGCGCTGGCTCGGCGTCTGCAGCGGCGGCGTTGCTGTTGGCACGTTCGGCCTGCTGATGCGCGTCGGCTTCGGCAGGCGCGCTGATCACGCTGCTGGCAGCGGAAGCTGCGGCGGTGAAGCCCAGACCCGCCGACAGGTCGGTGGCGCTGCCTTCTTCTTCGTTGCCGTTCTCTTCGGAGCCTTCGATCACGTTGCCATTGGCATCGCGCTGACGCTCACGACGATTGCTGCGACGACGCTGGCCACGCGAGCGGCGGCGAGGGCGGTCGCCTTCGCTACCGTCGTTGCCTTCCTGGTTCTCGTCATTGATCTGCTCTTCGTTGAGCAGCACTTCCTCTTCGCTAACGGCAGCCGCGGCCTGTTCGGCGCGTGGTTGACGTTCTTCACGAGGTGCGCGCGGCTGGCGCTCTTCGCGTGGTGCGCGTTCAGGACGCTCCTCGCGAGCGAGGTTCACCGCAGGGGCTGCATCCAGAGGCTCGCGCAGTTCGCGAACCGGGCGATCTTCGCGCGCTTCACGCGGCTTGCGCTCGCGGGTGGTACGGGCTGGACGCTCTTCGCGCGGTGCCGACTCCTCGCGGGCTTCACGCGGTTCGCGAACGGTGCGCTCTTCACGAGGTGCACGTTCTTCACGCGGAGCACGCTCTTCACGAGGTGCGCGCTCTGCACGCTCTTCGCGGGGGGCGCGTTCTTCACGAGGCTTGCGCTCTTCGTCGCGGCGATTGTTGCGGCCACGGCTCTGCTGGCGGCCGTTGCGACGTTCCTCGTTGCGGGCTGGACGCTGTTCTGCAACAGGCTTCTCAACCACAACCGGAGCGACAGGCTCTTCCTTGGTCGCGAACAGGCTGACCAGGGATTTCACCAGACCCTTGAACAGGCTTGGCTCGTGAGCGGCAGGTGCCGGTGCAGGCGTTGCCGCAGGGGCAGCGGCTTCTACCGGGACCGGCGCATTGGCGCGAGCCGGAGCAGTCTTGACGGCCGCTTCCTGACGAACCAGGGTGCGGGTTGCGGCGGCCAGTGGTGCAATTTCTTCCACTTCGGCAGCGGCAGCAGCGATTTCATAGCTGGTCTGGCTGCTGTGCGCTTCAGGGCTGTCATCACGCAGACGCTGAACTTCGAAGTGCGGCGTTTCCAGCTGATCGTTCGGCAGAATGATAATGCGCGCACGGGTGCGCAGTTCGATCTTGGTGATCGAGTTGCGTTTTTCGTTGAGCAGGAAAGCCGCGACCGGAATCGGCACCTGAGCGCGCACTTCGGCAGTGCGGTCTTTCAGGGCTTCTTCTTCGATCAGGCGCAGGATGGCCAGCGACAGCGATTCAACATCACGGATGATGCCGGTGCCGTTGCAGCGAGGGCAGACGATGCCGCTGCTTTCGCCCAGCGATGGACGCAGGCGCTGACGGGACATTTCCAGCAGACCGAAACGCGAAATGCGACCGATCTGTACGCGGGCACGGTCGGCTTCCAGGCTTTCGCGGACTTTCTCTTCCACGGCGCGCTGGTTCTTGGCCGGCGTCATGTCGATGAAGTCGATGACGATCAGGCCGCCGATGTCACGCAGACGCAGTTGACGGGCGATTTCCTCAGCCGCTTCAAGGTTGGTCTGCAGGGCGGTTTCTTCGATGTCGCTGCCTTTGGTGGCGCGCGCCGAGTTGATGTCGATGGACACCAGGGCTTCGGTCGGATCGATGACGATGGAGCCACCGGAAGGCAGTTCGACTACGCGCTGGAAGGCGGTTTCGATCTGGCTTTCGATCTGGAAGCGGTTGAACAGCGGAACGCTGTCTTCATACAGCTTGATCTTGCTGGCGTACTGCGGCATCACCTGACGGATGAAAGTCAGCGCTTCTTCCTGGGCTTCGATGCTGTCGATCAGGACTTCACCGATATCCTGACGCAGGTAGTCACGGATGGCGCGGATGATGACGTTGCTTTCCTGGTAGATCAGGAAAGGGGCGGAGCGATCGAGGGACGCTTCCTTGATGGCGGTCCACAGTTGCAGCAGGTAATCGAGGTCCCACTGCATTTCTTCGCTGCTGCGGCCCAGGCCGGCAGTACGAACGATCAGGCCCATGTCGGCTGGCGCGATCAGGCCGTTGAGGGCTTCACGCAGTTCGTTGCGCTCTTCGCCTTCGATACGGCGCGAGATACCGCCGGCACGAGGGTTGTTCGGCATCAGAACCAGATAGCGGCCTGCGAGGCTGATGAAGGTGGTCAGGGCTGCGCCCTTGTTGCCACGCTCTTCTTTCTCGACCTGAACGATGACTTCCTGGCCTTCGCTCAGGACGTCCTTGATGTTGACGCGGCCTTCAGGGGCTTTCTTGAAGTACTCGCGGGAGATTTCCTTGAGGGGCAGGAAGCCGTGGCGCTCAGAGCCGAAATCGACAAAGGCAGCCTCGAGGCTGGGTTCGATGCGAGTGATTCGGCCTTTATAGATGTTGGCCTTCTTCTGCTCGCGTGCACCTGACTCGATGTCCAGGTCGTAGAGGCGCTGGCCGTCTACCAGTGCAACACGCAACTCTTCGGGTTGAGTTGCGTTAATCAGCATTCTTTTCATGTAGTACCGTCGGTTTCCGGGCTGCCGGAAACGGCGTTCGGCACACACGACTTCTCACGGTCGGTGTCAGGGCACGTCAGGAGTGGTTGGACACTCCAGTGTCTAGCGAGGTCCTCGCCCAGAGGGGGCGGAGGGTCGCGACGACGTTTCCTGCTTGCTGTGGTGGCATAAGACACCCCTTTCAGCAAAAGCTTTGTCAGGAGGAGGAATCGACCATCGGTAGCGGACGAGATGAAGCGTCTAGAACAAGCCTTGTGCTACACAGTCCGATGGTTGTGCGTCTCCACCCTACACGTATCCCTGATAATTCGGGTGCTGCCGCGCGCAGAATCCGCAGCGGGTTGGCATTTACCGCGACCTTCGATAGGGAAGGTCGCGCATCATGGCTTGAGGCGTTGTTCCCGAAGCATTCGCTCGTAGCGTCTGAAAGCGACTGCACTTTGTGAACTGGCCATGAACTGTCCGCACTGGCCGCGAGCTGTCTGCTCTGCGGTCAGGCGTGTTTCCGGCCTCATGTCACCTGCGCTTGTTACGTTTTCAGCGTGCTCCGTTGTCACCGAACACTGCGTAGGACGGCCTCCCGTCCTTGTGAATTGCGTTGGTCAGGGCCGGTTGTCAACCGTTGGTCCGCTGTCCGGCCGCTTTTGGCGGCGTTCGCGACTATAGCAGCAATCATTAAGTGCTTCAAATCCATAAAAAATTGTTATCATTTGCGGCATGACGAATATTGCCCCTCCAACCCCCGGCGTCCAGCTGGTTGAGGTTGCCCCGGAACTTGCCGGTCAACGCATCGATAATTTTCTGATCACTTATCTCAAGGGTGTACCCAAAACCTTGATTTACCGCATTTTGCGCAAAGGCGAAGTGCGTGTGAACAAGGGGCGGATCAAGCCGGAGTACAAGTTGCAGGCAGGCGATATCGTGCGCATTCCTCCTGTGCGCGTGCCTGAGCGCGACGAGCCTGTGCCGGTCGCGCAGGCACTGTTGCAGCGTCTCGAAGCTGCGATCGTTTACGAAGACAAGGCGCTTATCGTGCTCAACAAGCCCGCAGGTATCGCCGTGCATGGCGGCAGCGGCCTGAGTTTTGGTGTGATCGAAGCGTTTCGCCAGTTGCGCCCGGATGCCAAGGAGCTCGAACTGGTGCACCGTCTCGATCGCGACACGTCCGGTCTGCTGATGATTGCCAAGAAACGCAGCATGCTGCGTCATCTGCACGAAGCCCTGCGCGGCGACGGCGTCGACAAGCGCTACATGGCGTTGGTCCGCGGTAACTGGGCAACGGCCCTGAAGCAGGTGCGTGCGCCGCTGATGAAAAGCAACCTGCGCTCCGGCGAGCGCATGGTCGAAGTGAATGAAGAGGGCAAGGAGGCTCTGACGATTTTCAAGGTGCTGCGTCGTTTTGGCGACTTTGCCACCATGGTCGAAGCCAAGCCGGTCACCGGACGTACCCACCAGATCCGCGTGCACACCTTGCACGCGGGTCATGCGATTGCAGGTGACACCAAGTACGGTGACGAGAATTTCAGTCGCGAAATTCGCGATCTGGGCGGCAAGCGTCTGTTTCTGCACGCCTACATGCTGACGGTGCCGATGCCCGATGGCAGCAAGCTTAATGTGCAGGCGCCTGTCGATGACATGTGGGCCAAAACAGTGGAGCGTTTGAGTGCGCCGTGATTACGATCTGTTGATTTTCGACTGGGACGGCACACTGGCCGACTCGGTCGGGCGCATCGTCCTGTCCATGCGCACGGCGGCCATCGAGACCGACCTTGAAGTTCGTGACGATACGGCGATCAAGGGGATTATTGGCCTGGGGCTGCCCGAGGCGATTCGAACCCTGTATCCGCAGATCAGCGGTAATCAGCTGATCGATTTTCGGCAGCACTACGCGGACAGTTACATGGCGATGGATAACGTGCCGTCGCCGCTGTTCGACGGTGTGGTGGAGTCGATGCAGGCGTTTCGCGAGGACGGCTATCGTCTGGCGGTCGCTACCGGCAAGGCGCGTCGTGGGCTTGATCGTGTGCTGAAGGCCAATGGCTGGCAGGATTACTTCGATGTCACCCGGGCAGCCGACGAGACCGCCAGCAAGCCTGATCCGCTGATGTTGAACGAGATCATGGCGCACTGTGAGGTTACGCCGCAGCGTTCGCTGATGATCGGCGATGCTTCGTTCGATCTGCTGATGGCTCGCAACGCCGGTATGGATTCGGTTGCGGTGGGCTATGGCGCTCAGCCGCTGGAGTCGCTGCGTCAGTTCGAGCCGCGGCTGGCTATCGAGCATTTTTCCGAGCTGCGCACCTGGTTGAACGGGCGCAGCGTCTAGTTTTCGGGTTGGAGTGATTGGAACATGTCTGACGAATGGAAGGCACCCGTTTCGCAAGGCGCGGACGAGGGCATCAATGGCAGGGAAGAGGCGAAGAGCTGGAAGCTTCTTGAAAAGACGCTGCTGGCCAGTGTTCAGGAGCAGCGCCGCGCGCGTCGCTGGGGGATCTTTTTCAAGCTGCTGACGTTCGCGTTCCTGTTTGTTGCAGTGATCGTCCCGATGCTGGATTTCGAGGGCGGCACTTCTCGTCGTTCCAGCCACACTGCGCTGATCGATGTGCAGGGCGTGATTGCCGACAAGGAAGCGGCCAGTGCCGAGAACATTGTCACTGCGCTGCAGAAGGCCTTCGAGGATGAAAAGACCAAGGGTGTGATTCTGCGAATCAACAGCCCGGGTGGCAGTCCTGTGCAGTCGGGCTATGTCTACGACGAAATCCGTCGTCTGCGCGCGGCGAAGCCGGACATCAAGGTGTATGCGGTCATTACCGATCTCGGTGCTTCGGGGGCTTATTACATCGCCAGTGCCGCTGACCAGATTTACGCCGACAAGGCCAGTCTGGTGGGGTCGATCGGTGTGACGGCAGCAGGTTTCGGCTTTGTCGGTGCCATGGATAAGCTCGGCGTTGACCGCCGTACCTATACTTCCGGCGAGCACAAGGCATTCCTTGATCCGTTCCAGCCGCAGAAGGCTGATGAAACGCAGTTCTGGCAGGGTGTGCTGGACACGACTCATCGCCAGTTCATCGCCAGTGTCAAACAGGGTCGTGGCGACCGGCTGAAGGACAAGGATCACCCGGAGCTGTTCTCCGGGCTGATCTGGACCGGCGAGCAGGCTGTTGCGCTGGGTCTGGTGGATGGGCTGGGCAGTGCAAGTTATGTTGCGCGTGACGTAATCAAGGAAAAGGACATCGTCGAGTACACCGTCGAAGAGTCGCCTTTTGATCGCTTTTCGAAAAAACTCGGCACCAGTATCGCTGAGCGAATTGCCATGCTGGTCGGTTTCAACGGCCCAAGCCTGCGTTGATGGTTTGATGCAGAAATAAAGAACCCGGCCAATGGCCGGGTTCTTTGTCTGAGTCTCAGGGTACGCTGAGGCCTTCCTTTATTAGCATGTCCACCAGGCGTATCAGCGGCAGGCCGATCAGGCTGGTCGCATCGCTGCCTTCGGTGCTGCGAAACAGGCTGACGCCAAGGCCTTCTGCCTTGAAGCTGCCTGCGCAGTCATAGGGCTGTTCAGCATGCAGGTAGCGTTCGATGCTGGCCCGGTCGAGTTCGCGCATGTGTACTGTAAAAGGCACGCAGTCGACCTGGCACTCGCCGGTCGAGCTGTTGAGCAGGGCCAGACCGGTCAAGAAGGTCACGCTTTTGCCGCTCGCTGCCGTCAGCTGTTCCAGTGCGCGTTCGAAGCTGTGCGGTTTGCCCAGGACCTGTTCGTCAAGAACGGCGACCTGGTCGGAGCCGATGATCAGGTGGTGTGGATGTTCCGCGGCCAGCGCCTGGGCCTTCTCCCGGGCAAGGCGTTGTACGAGGTCGAATGCGGCCTCGTTCGGTCGCCGGCTTTCATCGATATCCGGAGACCTGCAGGTGAATGGCAGGCGCAGGCGGGCGAGCAGTTCGCGGCGGTATGAGGAGCTGGAAGCGAGGAGCAGGGATGGCATGCGGTTCTCCGTAGGCTGAGCGTTGATTCTAAAGAGTGGCCGGAGTGACGAACAGGCCTGAATTTCCTTTGACATGCCCGGGGGGCATCCCTAGAATGCTGCGCCTATGTTGAATGACCCGATTCCATCTCACGTTGACCCGCGCAAATTGTCCGATCGCGGCACTACCCTTCAGGGTGAAGTGCTGCTGGGCGATCTGAAGAGACTCTGCGACCCGCTGGCCGACACTGTCGGTACGGTGCAGGCGAAATTCGTTTTTGAGCGTGACGAACGCCGTTCTGTGGTTATCCACAGTTCGATAGACGTCCCGGTCAAGATGGTTTGCCAGCGTTGTCTTGAGCTGGTGACCCTGCCGATCCACAGCGAATGCAGTTACGCCGTGGTGAAGGAGGGTGCGAATACCCAGTCGTTACCGAAAGGTTATGACGTGCTGGAACTGGGCGAAGATCCTTTGGATCTGCTGGCATTGATCGAGGAGGAGCTATTGCTCGCCTTGCCCATTGTGCCTGCTCATCATCCTGAAGAATGCCAGCAACCGGCGGGTCTCGATGAGCCCGAACCGAGCGTGGACGAGGTAACGCGGTCCAACCCGTTCAGTGTATTGGCGCAGTTAAAGCGTGACCCAAACGTTTAGGAGTTAATCAATTATGGCTGTTCAGCAGAACAAAAAATCCCGCTCTGCCCGTGACATGCGTCGTTCGCACGACGCTCTTGAGGCAAGCACTCTGTCGGTAGAAAAGACCACTGGTGAAGTTCACCTGCGTCACCACGTATCGCCAGAAGGTGTATACCGTGGTCGTAAAGTGATCGACAAGGGCGCTGACGAGTAATTTCTTGTCCGCTCCGATCATCGCGATCGACGCAATGGGCGGGGACTTCGGTCCCCGCAACATTGTTCAGGCAAGCCTCGCGTGCCTGACAGCTACTCCCTCGCTTCACCTGGCCCTTGTCGGCCAAGCTCCCCTTATTGAAGAACTCGTCTCTGCTCATGAAGCCGTGGACCGTTCGCGCCTGCGTGTCGTTCATGCCAGTGAAACGATTGCGATGGACGAGCGTCCGTCTCAGGCGTTGCGTGGCAAACCTGACTCCTCCATGCGCGTTGCTCTCGAGCTGGTGGCCAGCGGTCAGGCCCAGGCCTGTGTCAGTGCCGGCAATACCGGTGCGCTGATGGCGCTTTCCCGGTTCGTGCTCAAGACCTTGCCAGGGATCGACCGCCCGGCAATGATCGCAGCCATTCCCACTTGCTCGGGTCATTGCCAACTGCTGGACCTGGGGGCGAACGTCGATTGCAGTGCCGAGGCGCTCTATCAGTTTGCAGTGATGGGTTCGGTGCTTGCCGAGATCCTTGGTGTCGCAACGCCCAGAGTGGCCTTGCTCAACGTGGGCACTGAAGACATCAAGGGCAATCAGCAGGTCAAGCGTGCTGCCGGTCTTTTGCAGTCTGCGTCGGGGCTTAACTACATTGGTTATGTAGAAGGCGACGGGTTGTACAGGGGGGAGGCTGACGTGGTGGTGTGTGATGGTTTCGTCGGCAACGTATTGCTCAAGTCGAGTGAGGGGCTGGCGACCATGATTGCAGCCAGAATCGAGGCGCTGTTCCAGCGTAATCTGCTCAGCAGGGCAGTCGGCGCGCTGGCGTTGCCCTTGCTGAAGCGCTTGCAGACCGATCTGGCACCCGCCCGTCATAATGGTGCGAGCCTGCTCGGGTTGCAGGGGGTCGTGGTGAAAAGCCACGGTTCTGCGAGTGTTTCAGGTTTTCAGAGTGCGATTCAGCGAGCGGTCGTCGAGTCCCGTGAAAACCTGCCAGAGCGTTTGAAGGGGCGGCTTGAAGCGATGTTTCAGGACGGCCGAACCTGAAAATGTGACGCATCAGACTGGTCAGTCATCCAACCGATCAGTCATGTAAATTAGAATTCCCGCGTTCGGCTTGTCCGGACGCCCATTTTGGCGACAATAATTCAGAGGCTTGTCAAATGTCTGCATCCCTCGCATTCGTCTTTCCGGGTCAAGGATCGCAATCGCTCGGTATGCTCGCCGAGCAAGGCGCGCAGCATCCGCTGATCCTCGACACTTTCGAGCAGGCTTCCGAAGCTCTTGGCTACGACCTGTGGGCATTGACTCAGAACGGTCCTGCCGAGCTGCTCAATCAGACCGACAAGACCCAGCCGGCCATTCTCACCGCTTCCGTTGCCTTGTGGCATGTGTGGCTGGCCGAGGGCGGTGCGGTTCCTGCGTTCGTCGCCGGTCACAGCCTGGGTGAATACAGCGCACTGGTGGCCGCGCAAAGCCTGAGCCTGGCCGACGCCGTGAAGCTTGTCGAGCGTCGCGGCCAGTTGATGCAGGAAGCGGTGCCAGCGGGTCAGGGCGGCATGGCCGCCATTCTGGGTCTGGATGATGCCGACGTTATCGCAGCCTGCGCCGAAGCGGCGCAGGGCGAAGTCGTCAGTGCCGTGAATTTCAACTCGCCGGGTCAGGTGGTGATTGCCGGTTCCGCCGAGGCCGTCAAGCGTGCCATGGAGCTGTGCAAGGCCCGTGGTGCCAAGCGCGCCTTGCCGTTGCCGGTCAGCGTGCCATCGCACTGCGAACTGATGCGCCCGGCCGCGGAACGTTTCGCCGAGGCTGTTGAGGCCATCGAATGGCAGGCGCCGGAAATCGCGCTGGTACAAAACGTCAGTGCCAGTGCTGTCAGTGATCTGGCGACGCTCAAGCGTGATTTGCTGGAGCAGTTGTACAAGCCGGTACGCTGGGTCGAATCCATTCAATGTCTGGCGAGTCGCGGTGCGACCCAGCTTGTGGAGTGCGGTCCGGGCAAAGTGCTGGCCGGTCTGAACAAGCGTTGCGCCGACGGCGTGATTACCTACAACCTTGATACCCCGGACGCCTTTGCCGCCGCGCGCGCGGCACTGGCCTGATTAGGAGAAGCCTGCATGAGCCTTCAAGGTAAAGTGGCACTGGTAACCGGTGCAAGTCGCGGCATTGGTCAAGCCATTGCTCTGGAATTGGGACGCAACGGTGCTGTTGTCGTGGGCACCGCGACGTCAGAGTCCGGCGCCGAGCGCATCAGTGCGACGTTCAAGGAAAACGGCATCGAAGGCTTTGGCCTGATGCTGGATGTCTGTGATGCCGAGTCTGTGAATTCGGTCCTGTCCACCATTCAGGAGCGCGTTGGCGCACCGTTGATTCTGGTCAATAATGCCGGTATCACCCGTGATAACCTGATGATGCGCATGAAAGATGACGAATGGTATGACGTCGTCAACACCAATCTGAACAGCCTTTTCCGTCTTTCCAAGGGCGTTTTGCGTGGCATGACCAAGGCGCGTTGGGGACGTATTATCAGCATTGGTTCGGTTGTGGGTGCCATGGGCAACGCCGGTCAAGTAAACTATGCTTCCGCGAAGGCCGGTCTGGAAGGCTTCAGCCGGGCTCTGGCCCGTGAAGTGGGCTCGCGGGCGGTCACCGTGAATTCGGTGGCACCGGGTTTCATCGACACCGACATGACGCGTGAGCTGCCTGAGGCTCAGCGTGAGTCACTGATTACCCAGATACCCCTGGGCCGTTTGGGGCAAGCCGAAGAGATTGCGCACGTAGTCGCTTTTCTTGCGTCCGAAGGCGCAGGCTACGTTACCGGGGCCACAATCCCTGTTAACGGCGGCATGTACATGAGCTAATGTGACGACCTGTTTCAAAAAAATGTCATACGAGCTGTCTAAAATCCGTTATAAAGCTGCAATCTATGAATGGGCGAAGGTACGGTTGGGTATAAGGGGAGAGCGTTAAGCTTGAAATTCGCAAAACCTCTTCTATACACTTACCCACTGGCCAGATGCCTGAACATTTCCACTAGGAGTTAAAACTAGGTATGAGCACCATCGAAGAGCGCGTCAAGAAAATCGTTGCAGAGCAACTTGGCGTCAAACCAGAAGAGGTTGTCAACACTGCTTCTTTCGTTGAGGACCTGGGCGCTGACTCCCTGGACACCGTCGAGCTGGTAATGGCTCTGGAAGAGGAATTCGAGACCGAAATCCCGGACGAAGAAGCGGAAAAGATCACTACCGTTCAAGCAGCAATCGACTACGTCACTAACCATCAGGCTTAAGATTTGTAGTCGCTGACTGCTGTCACGGGAAAACCGCACTGCTTTAATCGGCGTGCGGTTTTTTCTTTAAAAAACGCTGTGATTGTTCCGTAAACAAGAGAGAAGGAGAGTCCTGTGTCGCGTAGACGCGTCGTGGTCACCGGGATGGGCATGCTTTCGCCACTGGGCAATGACGTGCCCAGCAGTTGGCAAGGCATTCTGGCGGGCCGCAGTGGCATTGGCCTTATCGAGCACACGGACTTGTCAGCCTTCACCACCCGCTTCGGCGGCTCGGTCAAGGGTTTCAACGTCGAAGAATACCTCGCGCCCAAAGAAGCGCGCCGCCTCGATCTCTTTATTCAGTATGGCCTCGCGGCCAGCTTCCAGGCAGTGCGTAATGCCGGCCTTGAAGTCACTGATGCAAACCGTGAGCGCATCGGCGTTGCCATGGGTTCGGGCATCGGTGGTCTGACCAATATCGAAAACAGCAGTCGTCTGCTGCACGAGCAGGGTCCGGGACGGATTTCACCGTTCTTCGTTCCTGGCTCGATCATCAACATGATTTCCGGTTTCCTGTCGATCCATCTGGGCGCACAGGGACCCAATTACTCCATCGCGACGGCTTGCACCACTGCAACCCACTGCATCGGCATGGCCGCGCGCAACATCGCCTATGACGAAGCGGACGTGATGATCGCTGGCGGCGCCGAAATGGCCGCCTGCGGCCTCGGTCTGGGCGGCTTCGGTGCAGCGCGTGCGCTGTCGACCCGCAACGACGACCCCACCCGCGCCAGTCGTCCCTGGGACAAGGGCCGCGATGGCTTCGTCCTTTCAGATGGTGCCGGTGCCATGGTGCTCGAAGAGCTTGAGCACGCCAAGGCGCGTGGCGCGACCATCTATGCAGAGCTGGTCGGGTTCGGCATGAGCGGTGACGCCTATCACATGACCTCGCCACCTGATGACGGCGCCGGTGCTGCGCGCTGCATCGTCAATGCGTTGCGTGATGCCAGGGTCAATCCCGATCAGGTGCAGTACATCAACGCACACGGTACGTCGACGCCTGCAGGCGATCTGGCCGAAGCTTCTGCGATCAAATCGGTATTCGGTGATCACGCCTACAAGCTGGCAGTCAGTTCGACCAAGTCGATGACCGGCCACCTGCTGGGCGCCGCCGGTGCTGTCGAAGCGATCTTCAGTGTGCTGGCAATGGTTGATCAGGTGGCTCCGCCGACCATCAACCTGGATGAGCCAAGCGAAGGCTGCGATCTGGACTTCGTGCCCCACGAAGCGCGCCGCATGCCGATCGACGTCGTTCTGTCGAACTCCTTCGGCTTCGGTGGCACCAACGGCTCGCTGGTATTCCGTCGGTTCGCCGAGTAATGCCCGCCTGGGTCGATGGCTGCCCCGCAGACGCCTTGTCCCTCAAGGACCGGGGGCTGGCCTACGGCGATGGACTGTTTGAAACCATCGTCGTCAAGGCCGGGCAGCCATTGCTCCTGGAGCGCCATCTGCAGCGTCTCGAAAACGGATGCGCGCGCTTGTCGATCGCAACCGATCATGCGCTTATCCGTGCAGAAATGACCCGCTTCGCTGCAGAGCTTGGCGATGGGGTCATGAAGCTGATCCTTACCCGCGGCGACAGCCAGCGCGGTTACGCTCCAGCCCCCAATGCTCAATCGCGTCGAATCCTGCAGGGCGGCCCTGTGCCAGCCTATCCGGGTGTGCATGCCGAGCAGGGCGTGCGCCTGTTTGCCTGCCAGACGCGTCTGGCGGAACAGCCGCTTCTGGCTGGACTCAAGCACCTCAATCGTC
The DNA here is from genome assembly GCF_900099665.1 of Pseudomonas sp. BS3767. Lineage (NCBI taxonomy): Bacteria > Pseudomonadati > Pseudomonadota > Gammaproteobacteria > Pseudomonadales > Pseudomonadaceae > Pseudomonas > Pseudomonas sp. BS3767. The sequence continues at coordinate 800,896 of NZ_FNCX01000003.1, forward strand.
TGGAGCAGGTACTGGCTCGCTCCGAGTGGAGTGACAGCCAGCACGCCGAGGGCTTGATGCGTGACACGTCCGGGCGACTGATAGAGGGTGTCTACAGCAACCTGTTTCTGGTCAGTCAGGGGCGTCTGCTGACTGCCGATCTCAGCCGCTGCGGGGTCGCCGGTGTGATGCGTGCCGAGTTGCTGGATCAGGCACCAAAGCTGGGGCTGGCTGTCGATATCCGTGACCTGCACATGTCTGACCTTGAATCGGCGGACGAAGTGTTTCTATGCAATAGCGTGTACGGCGTCTGGCCGGTTTGCAGCTTTGCAGCGTTGAACTGGCCGGTCGGGCCGCTCACCCGTAAACTGCAAGGTATTGCCCGCACCCTTCTGGATATCTGATTTTGATCCGAAAAATATTGGTGTTGCTGGAAACAGCGGTTGTCCTGGCAGGTTTGCTGCTCGGCTTTGCGTTCTGGCAGCAGTATCAGGCGCTGAACCAGCCACTTGAGGTGGCTCAGGAACAACTGCTGGACGTTCCTGCTGGTTCAACGCCGACCGGCGTACTCAATCGATTGCAGGCCGATGGAGTGATCAAGGACGCTTTCTGGCTGCGTCTCTACTGGCGTTTCAACCTGTCTGGGCAGGCGCTGCACAGCGGTGAATACCGCATGGTGCCGGGCATGAACGTCAAGGGCCTGTTCGACGTCTGGAAGCGCAAGGAGGTCGTGCAATACAGCCTGACACTGGTCGAAGGCTGGAATTTCCGCCAGGTGCGTGCTGCGCTGGCCAAGCAGGCCAAGCTCGATCAAACGCTGACAGGTCTGTCCGACAGCGAGCTGATGGCGAAAATCGGCCATCCCGATGTGTTTCCAGAAGGCCGCTTCTTTCCCGACACCTACCGCTACGTGCGCGGCATGACCGATGCCGAATTGCTCAAGCAGGCTTATAGCCGCCTGGAAGAAGTACTCGACGAGGAATGGAATGCGCGGTCGTCAGAGGCTCCCTATTCAAACCCTTACCAGGCGCTGATCATGGCGTCGCTGGTCGAGAAGGAGACCGGCGTACCTCAGGAGCGCGGCCAGATAGCCGGTGTGTTCGTGCGTCGCCTGAAGCTGGGCATGCAGTTGCAGACCGACCCGACCGTCATCTACGGCATGGGCGAGCGCTACAACGGCAAACTGACCCGCGCCAACCTCAAGGAAGCAACACCCTACAACACCTACATGATCGCCGGCCTGCCGCCGACGCCCATTTCGCTGGTGGGGCGCGAAGCGATTCATGCTGCGCTCAATCCGGTGGACGGCAGCAGCCTGTATTTCGTGGCCAAGGGTGACGGCAGCCATGTGTTCTCGGACGACCTGGATGCCCATAATGCGGCCGTGCGTGACTATCAGCTCAAGCGCCGCGCGGATTATCGCTCCAGCCCGGCACCTGCAGCACCGGCTACACCGGCACCGGCAACTGACTCGCCCTCTTCGGAAACCGTGCCTGCGGATGCTCCGGATGCGCCGCGGTCCGAGCCGAGTGCGCAATGATGACGATTAAGGATGACCTGTGACTGGCTTGTTTATCACTCTTGAAGGCCCGGAAGGTGCAGGCAAAAGCACCAACCGCGACTACTTGGCGGCGCAATTGCGTGCGCAGGGTATTCAGGTACTGCTGACCCGCGAACCGGGCGGCACTCCGCTGGCCGAGCGTATTCGCGAGCTGTTGCTGGCGCCCAGCGACGAGGCCATGAGCGCCGACACCGAACTGCTGCTGGTGTTTGCCGCGCGTGCACAGCATTTGGCCGAAGTCATTCGTCCAGCGCTGGCGCGTGGCGAGGTGGTGCTCTGTGATCGGTTTACCGATGCGACCTACGCCTATCAGGGCGGCGGTCGCGGCCTGTCCCATGAGCGTATTGCAGCGCTGGAGCAATTCGTTCAAGGCGACCTGCGACCTGACCTGACGCTGGTGTTCGACCTGCCCGTGGAGATCGGCCTTTCACGTGCCGCTGCACGCGGTCGGCTGGATCGGTTCGAGCAGGAAGGCCGGGCATTCTTCGACGCCGTGCGCAGCACCTATCTGGAGCGCGCCAAGGCTGAACCTGCGCGCTATCGCCTGGTAGACGCCGCACAGACCCTGGCCGATGTTCAGGCTTCCCTCGATACCTTGTTGCCTCAGTTGCTGGAGCTGCAACGTGGCTGAAGCCTACCCCTGGCAGGCTTCGCTCTGGCAGCAGATGGCCGGTCGCGCCCAGCATGCTCACGCCTATCTGCTGCACGGGCCGGCGGGTATCGGCAAGCGCGCCCTGGCTGAACGGCTGATGGCCAGCCTGTTGTGCAAGACGCCCGAAGGGCTTGATGCCTGCGGGCACTGCAAGTCCTGCCTGCTGCTGGCGGCTGGCAGCCATCCTGACAATTACGTGCTTGAACCGGAAGAGGCGGACAAACCGATCAAGGTCGATCAGGTGCGTGATCTGGTCAGTTTCGTGGTGCAGACCGCCCAGATGGGCGGGCGCAAGGTGGTGCTCGTCGAGCCGGTGGAAGCGATGAATACCAACGCCGCCAATGCCTTGCTGAAAAGTCTGGAAGAGCCGTCAGGCAATACCGTTCTGTTGCTGGTCAGCCATCAACCGAGTCGTTTGCTGCCAACGGTCAAGAGCCGCTGCGTGCAGCAGGCCTGCCCATTGCCTGGCGAGCAGATGAGTCTCGACTGGCTGAGCGGGGCCTTGCCCGATTGTACCCAGGACGAGCGTTTCGAGTTGCTGACGCTGGCCGCCGGGTCGCCGCTGGCTGCGGTGGCGCTGCATACGCAGGGCGTTCGCGAACAGCGCGCGCTGGTGGTCGACGGCGTCAAGAAGCTGCTCAAGCAACAACAGTCGGCTACCCAGCTGGCCGAGGGCTGGAAGGATATTCCGCTGTTACTGTTGTTCGACTGGTTCTGTGACTGGTCGCATCTGATCCTGCGCTATCAGATGACGCAGGACGAGGAAGGCCTTGGCCTGAGTGACATGCGCAAGGTGATTCAGTACCTGGCGCAGAAGTCTTCTCGCGCCAAAGTGCTGGATATTCAGGACTGGATTCTGGCGCAGCGTCAGAAAGTCATGTCCAAGGCCAACCTCAATCGGGTCTTGCTGCTTGAAGCGTTGTTAGTGCAGTGGGCAGGCCTGCCGGGACAGGCGTAGACTCTGCGTTATCCGGAACCGTTGAGGTGTTGTCATGAGTTTGCCGCCGAGCACAGGTCCACGTAATGGCATTCTGTCCCTGACCATCAAGGACAAATCCGTTCTCTACGCTGCGTACATGCCGTTCATCAGAAACGGCGGGCTGTTCATTCCGACCAGCAAAAGCTACAAGCTGGGCGATGAAGTGTTCATGCTGCTCAATCTGATGGACGAACCGGAAAAGGTTCCGGTAGCCGGCCGGGTTGCCTGGATCACGCCAAAAGGCGCCCAGGGCAATCGCACCGCTGGCGTGGGCGTGCAGTTCAATGACGGCGACAACACCGCCCGCAATCTGATCGAAACTTACCTGGTCGGCGCTCTCAAGTCCGATCGTCCAACCCATACGATGTAGTTGTGTTTTAACCCATGCTTGTAGATTCCCATTGTCACCTCGATCGCCTTGACCTTGCCCAGCACGATGGCTCTCTGGATGCAGCCCTCGATGCCGCCCGTGGCAGAGGGGTCGGGCATTTTCTCTGCATCGGTGTCAGCGCCGACAATGCGAGTGCGGTCAAGGCACTCGCCGAACGCTACGCGGATGTCGATTGCTCGGTGGGCATTCATCCGCTGGACGTGAAGCCCGGCGAAATGCCGCCCCTGGACTGGTTGCTCAAGGAACTGGATCACCCGCGGGTGGTAGCGATTGGCGAGACCGGTCTGGACTATCACTACGAACCTGAAGCGGCCGAGCTGCAACAGGCGTCTTTCCGGGTTCATCTCGAGGCAGCCAGAATCACTGAAAAACCAGTGGTCATCCACACTCGGGGCGCACGTACCGATACCCTCAGCCTGTTGCGCGAAGCCGCCTTGCCCCACGCCGGTGTCCTGCACTGTTTCACCGAAGACTGGGAGATGGCCAAGGCCGCGCTGGACCTGGGTTACTACATTTCGCTGTCCGGTATCGTGACGTTTCGCAATGCCGATGCCCTGCGCGACGTTGCCAGGCAGGTGCCCGCCGATCGTTTGCTGGTCGAGACCGACTCCCCGTACCTTGCACCGATCCCGTACCGGGGCAAGCCGAATCTGCCCCAGTACGTACGTGAGGTTGCCGAGTTTCTGGCCATGCTGCGAGGCGAGTCCTATGAGCGCTTTGCCGAGCAGACCACAGCCAATTTCGCTCGCCTGTTTCCGCTGGCGCACGTTCAGCGCTGACGGATACGGACGTCGACGGGCAGGCAAATCGCAGGCAAAAAAAACCCGGATTCTGGGGGGTGAAGCCGGGTTAAGACCATTAGGAGTAAAACAAAGGCGCGCTCTTCCTTTGGCACCTCTACTGCCGAGTCATTTGGGGAATGATAACGCGTCAGCAGCTTAAGTATTGTTCAGGACGGCGTAGCGTCCAGTGTCTTTTGGTCGTTTTTTAAACAGTTTTGGAATACTAAAGCGATCCTTGAGTGCTCGATGAACACTCTCATCGGGCGAAATACCAAGGTGTCGCAGTAATGGAGTGGTGGGGTGGAGTTTTCCAATGGTTTTCTGCTGAGTCTTTCCTTGTGCCTGGACATCGGTCTGGCAAACATCGCCATGATTACGCTGTCCATGCAGCGCGGTTTTTCCAGAGGCCTGTGGCTGGGCCTGGGAACCTGCGTTGGGGATCTGGCCTACGCAATCCTGGCCATGCTCGGCATGGCCGTGCTGCTGCAATATGAAGCCGTGCGCTACGTGCTCTGGATTGGCGGCACTGCGGTGCTGGCCTGGTTCTGCTTCAGGATGGTCATGAGTGCCACCGCCGTCAGCACCGGTCTCGGCAGCCAGGACGTTGCATCGGAAAAATCCAGCCTGGCGCTGTTCCTGCGCGGGATCTTTCTGGCGATGTCCTCTCCCAGCGCCATCCTCTGGTTTGCCGCAGTCGGCGGAGCGCTGATTGCCCGGCAAGGCTCTGATCTTGCCAGCGCTTCGACCTTTCTCGCCGGGTTCGTCGCCGCAGGCGTGGTCTGGTCGATCTCGCTGTGTGCGCTGGCTCACCAGGGAGGGCGTTTCATGGGCGAGCGAATGTTGCGCTGGTCTTACATAGCCTCGGCGCTGATCTTTGCCTACTTCACGTTGTATGTGGTGATCACGGGTTATATGGAATTTGTCGTCGCTGCCCCCGCGTTGCCAGCGCACTAGATTTCCAGCGCAGCGGAATGCTAGCGCGCGATGACCGGTGCGGATTTCCCGTGCGAATCGTTCATGCAGGTCGACAAGTATGGATGAACCGTGCAATTTAGCGCCGATTGGGCATAATACCCCGCTTCGATTTCGATCCTGACAGACCTCTCTATGCAGAAAGAACCTCGTAAGGTCCGTGAATTTCGCCGCCGTGAGCAGGAAATTCTCGACACCGCGCTAAAGCTGTTTCTCGAGCAAGGCGAAGACAGCGTCACTGTCGAGATGATCGCGGACGCCGTCGGCATTGGCAAAGGCACCATCTACAAGCACTTCAAGTCCAAGGCGGAAATCTACCTGCGCCTGATGCTCGACTACGAGCGGGACCTGAACGAGCTGCTGCATTCGGCCGATGTCGACAAGGACAAGGAATCGCTGTCGCGCGCCTACTTCGAATTCCGCATGCGTGACCCGCAGCGCTATCGTCTGTTCGACCGCCTGGAAGAGAAGGTGGTCAAGGGCAATCAGGTGCCTGAGCTGGTCGAAGAGCTGCACAAGATCCGCGCTTCCAACTTCGAACACCTGACGCTGCTGATCAAAGGCCGCATCAGTGAAGGCAAGCTCGAAGATGTCCCGCCTTACTACCATTACTGTGCTGCCTGGGCGCTGGTGCATGGCGCCGTTGCGCTGTATCACTCGCCGTTCTGGAGTAACGTGCTGGAAGACCAGGAAGGCTTCTTCCACTTCCTCATGGATATCGGCGTACGCATGGGCAATAAGCGCAAGCGCGACGGCGACGTCAGCGCTGAGCCCACGCCGGATCCCGCCGCCGAATAACCCGCCAGCCCGGTCTTGAGCGCCAGCTTCAAGGCTTTGATGGCGGCTGTGCCAGATATGGCGCGGAAGCTGCATCCGACGACCATTCGCCGGTTTTCCGTCACCGGTATTTGGGAGGGGATAATGCGTAGCCTGGTTATGCTGCTCGCGCTTCTGGCGTTGAGTGGCTGCATGAAAGTCAGTGACATGGGCGAAGGTGTTCGCGAGCAATTCAGCGACGCAGGTCTGCTCGACCATAGCGAAACCCGTCGTACTGCCAACTGGCGCGTGCAGCCTGACTCGTTCATTTACATCGCTCAGGGCGCCTTCGTGCCGCCAGGCAATGCCTATCCGCGCCCCAACGTGGTGGCTGAAGAAGCCTTCAAGGGCTTTATCGAGTACTTCCCGATGGTCCGTCGTGCCCGAGGCCCATTGGGGCTGGATGAAGCCATGGTCGAGGCGCGTGCTGCGGGCGCACATTATTTGCTCTATGCGCGTTTCGCCAAGGCTGACGACCGAATCGGCAATGGCGATCAATGGGCCGATCAGGAAGCGGTGGATCGTCTGGGCGTCGACAGCGGCGTCATTCAGCTGATGCTGATCGAGACCGGCACCCGCTACCTCATCGACAGCGCACGCATTCGCAGCCGTGGCGGATTGCTGACGCTTTACGACAAAAGCCCGGAAGATTTGCTGGGTCCGCCTCTTGAGGACTACGCTCGTACCTTATTGGGTGTCGAACGCTAGAGCTAAAGCTCGCATCAGGAGAGTGGAGTGACCGATTCAAACAAGGCGGGTGATCTGTTTGCACAGATCCCCAAAACCAAGGGGTTGCCGCCTGTTCATTTGTGGAATCCGGATTTCTGCGGCGATATCGACATGCGTATCGCTCGCGACGGTACCTGGTATTACCTGGGTACGCCGATTGGCCGCAAACCGATGGTCCGGTTGTTCTCGACCATCATGCGCCGCGACGGCGACGACTATTTCCTGATCACTCCTGTGGAGAAGGTCGGCATCACGGTTGATGATGCGCCTTTTGTCGCCGTCAGCCTTGAGGTGCTGGGGGAGGGTGAGGGCCAGGTGTTGCGCTTTCTGACCAATGTAGAGGATCAGGCCGAGGCGGGACCGGAACACCCTTTACGCGTTGTAACCGACCCTGATACCCAGGAACCGGCGCCCTACATTCACGTGCGGAGCAATCTGGAGGCGCTGATTCACCGCAATGTTTTCTATCAGTTGGTCGAGCTGGCCGTTTCCCGCGATATAGATGAACAGCGCTGGCTGGGCGTCTGGAGCCATGGCGTGTTCTTCCCGATAGGGCTCGAGCCTTGAAATACACACCTGATTGCCGGCTTGAATTGCCTGTCGGCAATGCGGCGGTTAAAGTGCCGCTCCCTGATTTTCCTGAGGTTTTTGCATGAGCCAGTCCTTTGATATCGCCGTAGTCGGCGCAACCGGTACTGTCGGCGAAACCGTTGTGCAGGTTCTGGAGGAGCGCAATTTCCCGGTCGGCAATCTGTACCTGCTGGCCAGCATCGAATCCGCAGGCCACTCGGTGCCGTTTCGAGGCAAGAATGTGCGCGTACGTGAAGTCGACGAGTTCGATTTCAGCACGGCGCGCATGGCGTTTTTCGCTGCAGGACCTGCGGTCAGTCGCAGTCACGCCGAAAAGGCGGTAGCGGCGGGGTGCACGGTCATCGACCTGTCGAGCGCATTTACCGCAGTCCAGGCACCTAATGTCGTGCCGGAAATAAATGCTACGCTTTTGCACAACCGTGGCGTCGCTCCTTGTCTGGTTGCCAGTCCCAGTGCTTCTGCCACTGCGGTTGCCCTGGCTTTGGCGCCGTTGCTCGGCCTGATCGATATACAGTCGGTGGCGGTAACGGCGTGTCTGGCGGTATCGGCACTGGGGCGTGAAGGCGTCAGTGAGCTGGCTCGTCAGACCACCGAGCTATTGAATGTTCGCCCGCTGGAAGCGCGGTTTTTTGATCGTCAGATGGCGTTCAACCTGCTGGCGCAAGTAGGGACACCAGACGCGTCGGGGCACCTGCCGCTGGAAAGGCGTCTGGTCGAAGAATTGCGCGAACTGCTGGCGCTGCCATCGCTCAAAGTGTCTGCGACCTGCATTCAGGTACCGGTGTTCTTTGGTGACAGCTTCACGGTAGCGTTGCGCACGGCCGGGGCGGTCGACGTGGCGGCGGTCAATGCAGCACTCGAGTCTGCAGACGGAATCGAACTGGTCGATGCGGGGGATTACCCTACGCCGGTGGGCGATGCGGTGGGCCAGGACGTGGTTTATGTGGGACGCGTCAGGGCGGGAACCGACGATTCCGAGCAGCTCAATCTGTGGCTGACCTCGGATAATGTGCGCAAAGGCGCTGCGCTCAACGCTGTGCAGGTTGGCGAATTGTTGATAAAAGACTATGTGTAAAAGATACTTGGCAACAATTTGAATAATTGTTCTAGCGGCGATACGCCTTACACCCAAATGCAGGACAACCTCCCCGGATCTCGGGGAATCTTTAAACAAGGGATGGGCTATGGTTCAGGTTCGTAAACTGGTATTAGCAATCGCTGCGGCATCAGCGCTGTCATCGGGTATGGCGCAGGCGCTGGGGCTCGGGGAATTGTCGGTCAAGTCGACCCTGAATCAGCCATTGGTAGCGGAAATCGAGTTGACCGAGGCTCAGGGGCTCAACGCAACGCAAGTTGTGCCCAGCCTGGCCACCACGGCCGACTTCGCGCAGGCGGGTGTGACCCGTCAGGCATTTCTCAACGATCTCACCTTTACCCCGGTTATCAATGCCAGCGCTAAAAGTGTTCTGCGCATTACTTCCAGCAAGCCGGTGCGCGAGCCTTATGTGAAGTTTCTGGTTCAGGTGCTCTGGCCCAATGGCCGGTTGCTGCGTGAGTACAGCCTTCTGCTCGATCCGCCGAAATTCTCTCCCGAGGCAGCCGCTGCGGCTGCAGCCCCGGCCCCCGCTGCAGCGCCCGCGGCGCCTGCGCAACTGGCAACGGTAGCCCCGTCGGCTGAAGCGCCGGCAGCCGAGGCGCCAGCACCAGCAGCCAACACATCCGCATTGCCGGCGCCAGCCGCCGACAAGCAGTCGCAGTACGTCACCGCCAATAACGACACCTTGTGGGAAATTGCTGCGAAGGTGCGCAATGGCGGGACTGTCCAGCAAACCATGCTGGCGATTCAGGCTTTGAATCCGGATGCGTTCATTGGTGGCAACATCAACCGCCTGAAGAAAGGGCAGGTGCTGCGCCTTCCGACCCCGCAGCAGACCACCGCGCTGCCGCAATCACAGGCAGTGGCAGAAGTTTCCCGGCAATACAGCGCCTGGCGTGAAGGTCGCCGTCTGCCGGCCGGTACACGTCAGGTCGATGCTACCCGTCGTGACCGCGCCGGTGCGGCGCCTTCCAAAGTGGATACCTCCGATAACCTCAGTCTGGTTTCGGCAAGCGGCAAGCCGGCGGCAAAAGGTGCGGCGGGCGACAGCGATCTGGGCAACAAGCTGGCCGTGGCTCAGGAAGCGCTGGATACCACACGTCGTGATAATGCCGAGCTGAAAAGCCGCATGAACGACCTGCAAAGCCAGCTCGACAAGCTGCAGCGTCTGATCGAGTTGAAAAACGGTCAGTTGGCCAAGATGCAGGCCGCTGGCGCAGCCGTGCCTCCACCTGCCGCTACCCCGGAAGCTGCAACGCCGGCCAACGCGGCGGTGCCTGCCTCGCTGGTCGACGCCAACGGTGCTCCGGTCAAACCGGCTGGCGAGATTGCGCCTGAAGATGCATTGCCTGCCGGTGCTGCCGAAGTTGCGACGCCGGCGCCAGAGCAGCCGCTGGCGGTGGAGCCGGTTGCTGCAGCAGACGAAGACCAGGACGCGCTGCAGAAAATCATCAACAACCCTGTACTGCTTGGCCTGATCGGCGGGGCGGTACTGCTGATTCTGGCCTTGCTGTTGTTGTTCCTGGCGCGTCGTCGCGCGGCGAAGGCCGAAGCCGAGAAGCACAAGCGCATGGCGCGTGCGCTGGCCGAGGAGTCGGATTTCGTCTCGGACATGGACATGAATGCACCGCCCGCCAGCTTCGACGGGCTTGATGTGCCGCCGCCCAACGTGCGCATGGGAGGCGCCGCAGCAGCCGTTGCCGGTCGTGAACGTCCTGCCGATCCGCTGGTTCAGGCCGAGATCCATATCGCTTACGGTCGTATGAATCAGGCGATCGAGCTGCTGGAAGAAGCCGTCAACGAAGACCCCAAGCGCGACGATATCCGTCTGAAACTGATGGAAATCTACGCCGAGCAGGGTAACAACAAAGCCTATGCCGCCCACGAACGTAAACTGGTGGCTGCGGGAAAGCTTGAAGCTGAGGTCGAGCAGCGGGAAGAACTTAACTCGACCCTGAAGCCGGTGGCACCTGTTGCTGCGCCGCTGGCTTCTGAAACCTCTACTGCATCGGCTGCTCCTGCCGTCGCTGCAGCCGCCGCGGCGGCTACAACGGCCGCACTGGTTGCAGAGCTCGATGCCAAATATCTTGAAGAGCTGCTGGCCGATGATTCGGCAGAGCAGGAGCCTGAGCCTGAAATTGTTGCAACGCCTGAGCCTGAGCCGGAAGTCACCGCTCCGCTGGCCGCAGAGCCTGTCGAAGAGGCAGACCCGTTCGATAACGATTTTGACTTGAGCCTGGACGAGTTCGAAGAACCGTCTGTGCCTGAAGTCTCTACCGTTAACGATCTCGATGACCTGATGCTCGACGAGCCCAAGGTCTCGGCGGTAGCGGATGACGAAGAGCTGAGCTTCGAGTCTGTCATGCAGCAGCAGGAAGAGGCCCGTGCAGCGGCAACGCCGCAGGACCTCGCCGACTTCGATCTGGACTTGTCCGAGGAAGACCCGGCCCTCAAGAGCGAAGATGATTTCCTGCTCGGCCTTGGCGAAGATCCGCTGGATTTGGGTGAAACCTCGCCTACACCACCGGTCACTGATGACCTCGAGCTTCCAGAGGATTTCGACCTGTCGCTGGCGGACGAGATTGAAACCGATCAGGCAAGCCAGGCATTCGCGACTGAAATCGACGACGTCAACGCCGAGCTTGAGCGTCTTTCGCAGAATCTCGAACATCCGCCGCTCGATGAGCCAAGATTCACCGCCGAGGATGCGGCAGCGCTGGATGACGAGCCGGACTTCGACTTCATGGCTGGTACTGACGAGGCGGCGACCAAGCTTGATCTGGCGCGTGCCTACATCGACATGGGCGATGCGGACGGCGCTCGGGATATTCTTGATGAGGTCGTCACCGAGGGCGATGACGGTCAGAAAAGCGAAGCGCGGGAGATGCTTTCGCGGCTGGCCTGATTCAACCCCGGCAACCTGCACACGGCCGCTTATGCGGCCGTTTGCATTTCAGATGTCCGGCTTGAGTAGCGTGTTTTTTTTGCGGCCGTATAATGGCCGACTTTTCGCGAACCGACAGGCTGTACCACTTTGGCGAACATAGATAACCCGGCCGCCGAGATGGCGGCCGAGGGCTTTTCCCGAATCGCGCTGGGCGTCGAGTACAAGGGCTCGCGCTATTGCGGCTGGCAGCGTCAGGCGTCCGGCGTGCTGACCGTGCAGGAAACCCTTGAAGACGCTTTGTCAAAAGTGGCCGCGTCACCGGTGTCACTGATGTGTGCCGGTCGCACGGACGCGGGGGTGCATGCCTGTGGTCAGGTGGTGCACTTCGACACCCAGGCCGAGCGCACCATGAAGGCCTGGGTCATGGGCGCCAATATCAATCTGCCCCATGATGTCAGCGTCACTTGGGCCAGAGTCATGCCGGCCACCTTTCACGCGCGCTTCAAGGCCATCGCCCGGCGTTATCGGTATGTGATCTACAACGATCAGATCCGCCCGGCGCACCTGAATCAGGAAATTACCTGGAACCACCGCCCGCTGGATGTCGAGCGCATGGCGCAGGCTGCCGAATACCTGGTGGGTACTCACGATTTCAGTGCCTTTCGCGCCGGTCAGTGTCAGGCCAAGTCGCCGGTCAAGCAGTTGCACCATCTGCGCGTGACCCGTCACGGCAAGATGATCGTGATCGATGTGCGCGCCAATGCCTTTCTTCATCATATGGTGCGCAATATCGCCGGAGTGCTGATGACCATCGGCACCGGCGAGCGTCCGGTCGAGTGGGCGCGGGAGGTGCTGGAAAGCCGGATTCGGCGTACCGGTGGTGTCACGGCCCATCCTTACGGGCTGTACCTGGTCGGGGTCGAGTACCGTGATGAGTTCCCGTTGCCCGAGCGCTATATCGGTCCTCATTTTCTTACGGGCTTTGCGGAATTGGACGGCTGACGATCCCGGCAGCATTTGCTAACATCCGGGACTTTCCGAAAGGCTTGAGGTTACTCACGACATGTCAGCCGTTCGCAGCAAGATCTGCGGGATTACCCGCATAGAGGATGCACTGGCTGCCGCCGAGGCAGGTGCCGACGCTATCGGTCTGGTGTTCTATCCGAAAAGCCCGCGTGCGGTGACGGTATTGCAGGCGCGTGCCATCATTGCCGCGTTGCCGCCGTTCATCACCACCGTTGGCCTGTTCGTCAACGCCAGTCGCTGTGAGCTCAACGAGACGCTGGATGCCGTCGCGCTGGACATGCTGCAGTTTCATGGCGATGAAACACCCGATGAGTGCGATGGGTATCATCGCCCGTACATCAAGGCGCTGCGGGTCAAGGCCGGTGATGACATTGCCGGGGTCTGCCGGACCTATCGCAATGCACGCGGCGTGCTGCTCGATACCTACGTTGAAGGGGTGCCCGGCGGTACCGGAGAAACCTTCGACTGGGCATTGATTCCGGACGACCTGGACAAGCCGGTCATCCTGGCGGGCGGGCTGACGTCCGCCAATGTGGCGCAGGCCATCGCTCAAGTCCGGCCCTATGCAGTGGATGTCAGCGGCGGCGTTGAAAAGAGCAAGGGCATCAAGGATCGGGAGAAGATCCTGGCGTTCATGAGTGCGGTGCACGGCACCTGATGTGACGGCTATTGATCGGCCGCCGTCCATAAGCCTGTTCCCGCCACGAGGCACGCGGGTCGAATCGAGTAAGCGGTGGTGCCACTGAGCAACGCCGTCGTTGTGAAAAATCGGGGTGAGGGGCGCGCAGGTCCGGCCATGAGTCGATCGCTATCCTTTCATCGTCGTCCATATACGAATTTATCCGAGGGCATGCGACTGGCGTTTGATTTGTCAGTCGTTCGAGCCACACCGGTACTGGAGATATAAAGCATGAGCAACTGGTTGGTAGACAAACTGATCCCATCGATCATGCGTTCCGAGGTCAAGAAGAGCTCGGTTCCCGAAGGCCTCTGGCACAAATGCCCGTCCTGTGAGGCGGTGCTGTATCGCCCTGAGCTGGAAAAGACCCTGGACGTCTGCCCCAAGTGCAACCACCACATGCGTATCGGCGCACGTGCACGTCTGAACATTTTTCTGGACGTCGAAGGGCGCGAAGAGCTGGGTGCCGATCTCGAGCCGGTCGACCGTCTGAAATTCCGCGACGGCAAGAAGTACAAGGATCGCCTGACCGCTGCGCAGAAGCAGACCGGTGAAAAGGACGCGCTGATTTCCATGAGCGGCACCTTGCTGGGCATGCCGGTGGTGGCTTCGGCATTCGAATTCTCGTTCATGGGTGGTTCGATGGGTGCCATTGTCGGCGAGCGTTTCGTACGTGCCGCCAACTATGCGCTGGAAAATCGCTGCCCGTTCGTCTGCTTCGCCGCTTCCGGCGGTGCGCGCATGCAGGAAGCGCTGATCTCGCTGATGCAGATGGCCAAGACCTCGGCTGTTCTGGCGCGTCTTCGCGAAGAAGGGCTGCCGTTCATCTCGGTGCTGACCGACCCGGTCTACGGTGGCGTTTCCGCCAGCCTGGCCATGCTGGGTGACGTCATCGTCGCCGAGCCCAAGGCGCTGATCGGTTTTGCCGGTCCACGGGTCATCGAGCAAACGGTTCGCGAGAAGCTGCCTGAAGGCTTCCAGCGCAGTGAATTCCTGCTGGATCACGGTGCCATCGACATGATCGTCTCGCGCAGTGAGCTTCGTCCGCGCCTGGGTAACCTGCTGGCACAGATGATGAATCTGCCGACCCCTCGCTTTGTCGCACCCGTCATCGAGCCAATCGTCGTCCCGCCGGCACCCGCGACGATATGACCCCTACGTCCCTGAGCGACTGGCTCGCCTATCTGGAGCAACTGCATCCGTCGGCCATCGACATGGGCCTGGACCGGTCTCGACAGGTGGCGCTGCAATTGGGTCTTACACGCCCGGCGCGCCAGGTGATCACGGTGACGGGCACCAACGGCAAGGGCTCGACCTGCGCCTTTGTCGCTGCCTTGTTGCAGGCTCAGGGCTTGAAGGTTGGTGTCTACAGTTCCCCGCATTTGATTCGCTATAACGAGCGGGTGAAAGTGCAGGGCGTCGAGGTAACCGATCTGGAACTATGCGACGCCTTCGCTGCGGTCGAAGCGGCGCGCGGCGATGTCACCCTGACTTATTTCGAAATGGGCACGCTGGCGGCGTTCTGGCTGTTCGAGCAGGCCCGGCTCGATGCAGTGGTGCTGGAAGTCGGTCTGGGCGGTCGTCTGGACGCGGTCAATCTAGTGGATGCGGATCTGGCGCTGGTCACCAGTATCGGGGTCGATCATGCCGAGTATCTGGGCGACACCCGTGAGTCGGTCGCTTTCGAGAAAGCCGGGATCTTTCGCGCCGGTTGTCCAGCGCTGTGCGGTGACCCGGCGCCCCCTGAGCCGCTGCTGGCCAAAGCCCGCGAGCTGGGCTGTCCGTTGTTGCTGCGTGGCCGGGATTTCGATCTTTCCATAGGTGAAGACAGCTGGGACTGGCGTGGTGTCGCTCAGGGCGAGCAGATCGAGCTGCGCGGTCTGCCGCTGCTCGATCTGCCCATGCAGAATGCCGCGCTGGCGCTTCAGGCCTTTGCCCTGCTGGGGTATCCATTGCAAGCGGATGCGACAGGCAAGGTGCTTGCCGAGACCCGGCTCGCCGGTCGTCTAGATCGCAGGGTCGTCAGGTGGCACGGCAAGTCGCTCAACCTGCTTCTGGATGTAGGCCATAACCCCCATGCGGCCCGGTTTCTGGGCCAGCGCCTCGCGCGGCAGCCAGTTGGCGGCAAGCGTCGAGCGGTGTTTGGTCTGCTCAGCGACAAGGATCTCGACGGCGTGGTCGCGCACCTGGCACCGGTCATTGAAGAGTGGGCTGTTGCGCCGCTTCCTACCTCGCGCAGTCGGCCAGCAGAAGAGTTGCAGACGGCCTTGCAGAACCTTGGCGCCCGCGTGACGTCCTATCAGAGTATCGCGTTGGCGCTGGAAGCTCAGTGCGCGCATGCCACGCCCGATGACGAGATTCTGCTGTTCGGTTCATTTTACTGTGTTGCCGAGGCCCTTGAATGGTTGGCCCGGTACACCGATGAGGACGCTGCAAATGGCTTTGCTGGATAACGTATTCAAGCAGCGAATGGTTGGAGCACTGGTGCTGATCGCCGTGGCGGTCATTTTCCTGCCCATGCTTTTCACGCGTGAAGATGAAACACGTCAGGTGCAGGTCGAGGCGCCAGCCGCGCCTCAGGCGCCTGCAGCTGCGCAGGTGCGGGTCGATCCGGTGCCTGTTCCGGAGCCTCAGGTTCTGCCTCAGGAGCCTGTGCCGGGTGACGATGACATGAGCAGCAACCAGCCCCCTGCCATGCCGATCGCGCCTGCGCCGACTGTTCAGGCTGCACCTGCAGCGCCTGCTGCTCCGGTCTCCAAACCTGCTGCCAAACCGGCACCCGCTCCGGCGCCAGCGACGGCTGCTGCACCAGCAGCGACACCGGCTCCTGCCAAACCTGCAGCACCTGCTGGCGTCGATGCCAATGGTCTGTCGATCAGTTGGTCGGTGCAATTGGCAAGCATGTCCAATCGGGCCAATGCCGACAATCTGCAAAAGACGCTGCGTACCCAGGGCTACAACGCCTACATTCGCACCGCTGATGGCGTGAACCGGGTGTTTGTCGGCCCGCTCATCGAGCGCTCCGAGGCCGATCGCCTGCGCGATCAGCTCGATAAACAGCAAAAGCTCAAGGGTATTGTGGTGCGCTTTCAGCCCGAGCGCGGCTGACCGTTCGGCACCTGGTGCCCCTGGCACAAAGGAAAATGCCTCGCGCCGGTAATCGCTGCTTACCGGCAGGCGGACGCTCTGCTAAAATGCGCCGCCTTATCCGTCTGCAGGCTGCAACGTGCCATTTACTCCGGTTGACTGGGCAATTCTCGGAATTGTCGCCATCTCCGCCCTGATCAGTCTGAAGCGCGGCTTCGTAAAAGAAGCACTGTCGTTGACGACGTGGATCATTGCAGGTGTTGTGGCCTGGATGTTTGGCGCAGGGCTGTCGCAGTATCTGGTCAATTACATAGAAACACCTTCGGCCCGCGTGATCGCGAGCTGTACCATTCTTTTTGTCGCCACCCTGCTGGTAGGCGCCATGGTCAATTTTCTGATAGGCGAGCTGATTCGCGTCACCGGGCTTTCCGGGACCGATCGTTTTCTCGGCATGGTCTTCGGCGCAGCGCGCGGAGGCCTGCTTGTCGTTGTGGCGGTAGGGCTGTTGAGCCTGGGGCCGGTGCAACAGGATCAATGGTGGCAGCAGTCGAGGCTGGTGCCGCAATTTCTCATGGTCGCTGACTGGTCGAAAAACCTGATTCTCGGGATGTCCAGCAAGTGGCTCGCCAGCGGCATCAGCGTACCCGCTGACATGCCGTTCAAGGAGCAGATCCTGCCGTCTACAATGCCGCAGGATGTGCTCGGTAAATCCAGTTCCACTAAGTAGGGGTTGTGTCGCATGTGTGGCATCGTCGGTATCGTCGGCAAGTCGAACGTCAATCAGGCGCTGTATGACGCGCTTACCGTCCTCCAGCACCGCGGCCAGGACGCTGCCGGTATCGTAACCAGCCATGATGGCCGGTTATTCCTGCGCAAGGACAACGGATTGGTGCGCGATGTGTTTCATCAACGTCATATGCAGCGTCTGGTCGGGCATATGGGCATCGGTCACGTGCGTTACCCCACCGCGGGCAGCTCGACGTCGGCCGAGGCTCAGCCGTTCTACGTCAACTCGCCTTACGGCATCACGCTGGCGCATAACGGCAACCTCACCAACGTCGAGCA
Source organism: Pseudomonas sp. BS3767 (assembly GCF_900099665.1). Lineage (NCBI taxonomy): Bacteria > Pseudomonadati > Pseudomonadota > Gammaproteobacteria > Pseudomonadales > Pseudomonadaceae > Pseudomonas > Pseudomonas sp. BS3767. The sequence goes on from NZ_FNCX01000003.1 coordinate 818,188, forward strand.
GTTGGCCAAGGAAATTTACGAATCCGACCTGCGCCATGTGAACACCAATTCCGATTCGGAAGTGCTGCTCAACGTATTCGCCCATGAGCTGGCCGTGCGTGGCAAGTTGCAGCCGACCGAAGAGGATATCTTCGCGGCAGTGACCGATGTGCATAATCGCTGCCGTGGTGGTTACGCGGTCGTGGCCATGATCACTGGCTACGGTATCGTCGGCTTCCGTGACCCGGACGCCATTCGTCCTATCGTGTTCGGCCAGCGTCATACCGACGAAGGCGTCGAGTACATGATCGCGTCGGAAAGCGTATCGCTGGACGTACTGGGCTTTACCCTGATTCGCGACCTGGCGCCGGGCGAAGCGGTCTACATCACCGAAGACGGCAAGTTGCACACCCGTCAGTGCGCGGCCAACCCCAAGTACGCACCGTGCATCTTCGAGCACGTCTATCTGGCGCGCCCGGATTCGATCATCGACGGCATCTCGGTCTACAAGGCGCGCCTGCGCATGGGCGAGAAGCTGGCCGACAAGATCCTGCGCGAGCGTCCGGATCACGATATCGATGTGGTCATCCCGATTCCGGACACCAGCCGGACCGCCGCTTTGGAGCTGGCCAACCATCTGGGCGTCAAGTTCCGCGAAGGCTTCGTCAAGAACCGTTACATCGGCCGGACCTTCATCATGCCGGGCCAGGCTGCGCGCAAGAAATCCGTACGCCAGAAGCTCAACGCCATTGAGCTGGAGTTCCGTGGCAAGAACGTGATGCTGGTGGATGACTCCATCGTACGTGGCACCACTTGCAAGCAGATCATCCAGATGGCCCGCGAAGCCGGTGCCAAGAATGTCTACTTCTGTTCTGCAGCCCCGGCTGTGCGCTACCCCAACGTCTACGGCATCGACATGCCGAGTGCTCACGAGCTGATTGCCCACAACCGCACCACTCAGGACGTGGCCGACCTCATCGGTGCCGACTGGCTGGTCTATCAGGATCTGAATGACCTGATCGAAGCGGTCAGCGGCAGCAAGAAAATCAAGATCGACAACTTCGATTGCTCGGTTTTCGACGGCAAGTACGTGACCGGCGACATCGACGAGCATTATTTGAACCGGATCGAGAGCGCGCGTAATGACGCCTCCAAGATCAAGACTCAGGCAGTGAGCGCGATCATCGATCTGTACAACAACTAATTGGGCAAGGAGTGGGCGGCATGACTCAGGAATGGGATGCAGGTCGGCTGGACAGCGACCTTGAAGGCGTAGGTTTCGATACCCTAGCCGTACGTGCCGGGCATCACCGTACACCGGAAGGAGAGCATGGCGAACCCATGTTCTTTACCTCCAGTTACGTATTTCGCACGGCCGCCGATGCGGCTGCGCGTTTCTCCGGTGAGGTACCGGGCAACGTCTACTCGCGTTACACCAACCCGACGGTGCGTTCTTTCGAAGAGCGCATTGCCGCACTGGAAGGTGCCGAGCAGGCTGTCGCCACGGCGACCGGCATGGCGGCAACCCTGGCCGTGGTGATGAGCCTGTGCAGCGCCGGTGATCACGTTCTGGTGTCACGCAGCGTGTTCGGCTCGACCATCAGCCTGTTCGACAAGTACTTCAAGCGCTTTGGTGTCGAGGTTGATTACGTTCCTCTCGCCGATCTGAGCGGCTGGGACGCGGCGATCAAGCCCAACACCAAAATGCTCTTCGTCGAATCGCCGTCCAATCCCCTGGCCGAGCTGGTCGACATCGCGGCCCTGGCCGAGATCGCGCACGCCAAGGGCGCGATGCTGATCGTCGACAACTGTTTCTGTACGCCGGCCTTGCAGCAGCCACTGTTGCTGGGCGCTGACATTGTCGTGCATTCGGCCACCAAGTTCATCGACGGCCAGGGCCGTTGCATGGGCGGCGTGGTTGCCGGGCGCAGCGAGCAGATGAAAGAAGTGGTCGGCTTCCTGCGTACTGCCGGGCCGACGCTCAGCCCGTTCAATGCGTGGATCTTCCTCAAGGGCCTCGAAACCCTGAACCTGCGCATGCGCGCTCACTGTGCCAATGCCCAGGCACTGGCCGAGTGGCTCGAGCAGCAGGATGGCATCGAAAAAGTCCATTACGCCGGGTTGAAGAGCCACCCGCAGCACGCGTTGGCCCAGCGTCAGCAAAAGGGTTTCGGCGCGGTGGTGAGCTTCGAGGTCAAGGGTGGCAAGGATGGCGCATGGCGCTTCATCGATGCCACGCGACTGATTTCGATCACCGCCAACCTGGGCGACAGCAAAACCACGATCACTCACCCGAGCACCACCTCTCACGGTCGTCTGGCACCTCAGGAGCGTGAGGCCGCAGGTATTCGCGACAGCCTGATTCGGGTTGCAGTGGGGCTGGAAGACGTGGCTGATCTGCAGGCTGACCTGGCCCGTGGTCTGGCGGCGTTGTGAATAGCGAGGCCAGCAAACCGGCCAGTGGCAAGCCGGGTGAGGCGTGGGCGTTGAAATTTTCCAGCGTCCACAATGGTCGTGTCGCCCTGGTGACCGGTGCCGCTCGCGGGATCGGGCTCGGCATTGCAGCGTGGCTGATTGCCGAAGGCTGGCAAGTCGTGTTGACCGATCTGGATCGTGCGCGTGGTTCGAAAGTGGCCGGTGCGCTGGGTGAAAATGCCCTGTTCATTGCCATGGACGTTGCCAGTGAAGAGCAGGTCGCAGCGGGCGTGGCCGAGGTGCTTCGGCAGTTCGGTCGTCTCGATGCGCTGGTGTGCAACGCCGCGATTGCCGATCCGCACAACACTACGCTGGAAAGCCTTGAGCTGTCGCACTGGAACCGTGTACTGGCAGTCAACCTCGGCGGTCCGATGCTGCTGGCCAAGCATTGCGCGCCTTACCTGCGTGCGCATTGCGGCAGCATCGTCAACCTGACCTCCACACGCTCTCGCCAGTCGGAGGCCGACACCGAAGCTTATGCGGCCAGCAAGGGCGGTCTGATGGCGCTGACACACGCGCTGGCGATCAGTCTGGGGCCGGAGATTCGGGTCAATGCTGTCAGCCCTGGCTGGATCGACGCGCGCGACCCCTCCTTGCGCAGAGCCGAGCCTTTGTCCGAGACCGATCATGCCCAGCATCCGGCGGGCAGGGTAGGGACAGTGGAGGACGTTGCGGCGATGGTTGCCTGGCTGTTGTCCAGAAACGCCGGTTTCGTGACCGGGCAGGAGTTCGTGGTCGACGGTGGCATGACGCGCAAGATGGTGTACGCCGAGTAGTTTGCGCGGACGAGCTTCGATTGAGCTATTGCTTGTGCTTTTGGTGTGTGGTGAGGGTTTTGTGATTGAGGCGGTTTTTAAAAAAACTTCAATCAGGCTATTGACTTAGGTTCGTTAGGTGCGTAAATTTCGCGGCCTCAACGAAGCAAAGGGTGATTAGCTCAGCTGGGAGAGCAGCTGCCTTACAAGCAGCGGGTCGGCGGTTCGATCCCGTCATCACCCACCATCGTTGAGTTTGAAAGCTGAAGTACGAGGGCTTTCAAAAGTGATTTTAAAAAGCTTACACGGACGCAAGTCCACAATGCGCAGCGGTAGTTCAGTCGGTTAGAATACCGGCCTGTCACGCCGGGGGTCGCGGGTTCGAGTCCCGTCCGCTGCGCCATATTTGTACAGATCGGGTTCTCCGGGTCTGCGATTGAAAAGCCCAAGTGTCTTTCGGTCACATGTACAGGAAGCAGCCTACCTAAGGTTTGTTTCAAACAGGTTTACAGCGATACGCAGCGGTAGTTCAGTCGGTTAGAATACCGGCCTGTCACGCCGGGGGTCGCGGGTTCGAGTCCCGTCCGCTGCGCCATACACCGCTTCAAGGCCCTTGAACTCCTTGAAGCAAACAAGAAAGCGGCCCTAGGGTCGCTTTTTTGTTGTCTGCATTTTGTGTGTCTGAGGGCCTGGCTTCGTGCGCCTGAGTGGTTTGTATCCAAATCCTTTTGAACTGTACGTTGATCCAGCGTCGGCCTTGTTGCAGACTTACCGCCATTTCCCAGTTCGCAGTCTTGCTGGCAGTCTTTTCCTTCCTCAGGATTTTCGATGTTTAAGCTACTGAACGTTCGTACCGCCCTCTGGATTTCTGCCGTGTTGATGGCAGCCGGCTGTTCATCGCCCAAGCAGGCGGTGTATGACCATGAACACTTCGACGACGCCGGGACCTTCTCCCGAAGCTACCCAGCGACCGACATGGCTTACTGCGAGGCGGGGCGGCGTGCCTTGCTGAGTCAGGGCTATATCATCACCAGCAGCGACCCTAAGATGATTGCCGGCCGCAAGAGCTTCCAGCAGACCGGCGATACGCATATCGAAATCAGCTTCAATCTGGTGTGCGCCGCCGATGCGAAGGATGGCAGTTCCACCATGTTCGCCAACGCGCTGCAAGACCGCTACGCGTTGAAGAAGACCAACAACTCGGCCAGCCTCGGTGTCGGCGTGCTGGGTTCCGTGTCGATGCCGATAGGCTCGACTGACGACTCGATGGTCAAGGTCGCCAGTGAGACCGTCTCGTCGGCAAAGTTCTACGAGCGCTTTTTCGGTCTGGTGGAAAACTTCCTGCCGCCTGAAGTGAAAAAGGCTGCGCATATTGTCGAGAAGCCCAAGGCCGACCTCGGTGTGCCTGACACGGCTCCCGCAGCCCCGGCGGCTCCCGCCAAGGCTGCCGAGCCTGCGAAGCTAGCGCCTGCGTCGTCAGAAAACGCGCCGAAGGCCGAGCCTGCTGCCGAACCGGTTACGCCTGCTGCAAGCGAACCAGTGCCTGCACCGTCCGAACCTGCTTCATTCAAGGCAGAAACGGTCGAAACACCGGCCGCAGAACCTGCCGAAAGCACCGCCCCCACGCCAGTCGAGCCCGCCCCGGCGCAGTAAGGTGTGGCGCGGAGCGTCGTGAACTGCATTCCCACGCTGGAGCGTGAGGAACGATAGTTGTCAGTCAGATCACCGTCGTGCCCATGCTCCGCGTGGGTATGCCGGTCTGGACGCTCTACGTCCTCTTGTGACGCGGAGCGTGAGGAACGCGAGATATCCCGGCCTTAGCCCAGAAACAGCCTGTACGCCGGGTTCTCGCTCTCGTCCCAATACGGGTAACCAATCTCATCCAGCGCAGCACCGACCAGATGCCGCTCTTCCTCCGGCACCACCAGCCCGGCAACCACGCGGCCGTCAGCAGCGCCGTGGTTGCGGTAGTGGAACATGGAGATGGTCCAGCGGCCGCCTAGACGGTTGAGGAAGTTGAACAGCGCGCCCGGTCGCTCCGGGAACTCGAAGCGCAGCACCACTTCATCATTGACCCGCTCGGCATGCCCGCCAAC
>NZ_FNCX01000009.1:0-306535 GCF_900099665.1 Pseudomonas sp. BS3767
GGGATTGCCGGCTCGATCACCTGGAGCGTGATCATGCTCAACTTCATCAACACCGCCTTCACTTATCGCGACCTTACTCGGGATGGAGACTTCAGTGCCAAGGATATTGGCAAGGTGACGTATGGGTTGGGGTATAGCTTTAACTTGTTGATGGCGGTGTTTGTTGAAGCGCCGTGGGCGGTTATCAGTACGGCGAAGCCACTTGTCATTGGCGGCTATAACATAGGCATTCTCGATAAATCGGCGGCTTACTGGAAAGCACGAGGTAATGCGGTTTGGGGGGATGCGATAAGGGGGTTTAGAGGTTCGATGGTGGCGATGGGGGCGTTTGGGATAGCGGCCGCGGCGCTGGAGGCAATCGACATCAGCAACGACCGGAGCAAGCTGAAAACTTCGGCAGAGAAAAACGCGACTGTAATAAAGGGGCTCGCTGTAGCTGCAATGGGGCTAGCCTCGTTAGCTCAATTGCTAACAGGTATATCGCCTGCTAGCAGGCTAACTGCTGTAGTTATGAGTCCGTGGTTCAGTTTGGCACTACTCATAGCAGGCACAATTTACCTCTTCGCGACAATGGTGTTAAATTACTTCAAACAAGATAGCGTTGGCTGGTGGCTACGTAAATGCTGTTGGTCACGGACCCCAGAGCACCAACATGCAAATACCGCCCAAGGACAAAATGATGAGATACGTAGCTTATTGCAAATACAACTAAGCCCACAAATTTATGTAAAAAGCACGGTACATTACGAAGACCGATATCTTGGCAAAGGTGATTACATCAGTGTTGCTGTACAGAATGGTGCCGGCATACAGGTTCGTCTACCGGGTACACTGCGCGGGTCATCTGTAGCTGTTAACGTCATTAGCAGCAAGCGACCGTGGGGAGTGCTACCTGTAGAAAAAATAGACCGCTCAGTCCAATCAGATTTTCTGGACCGAGGACAATTCAGGAACGTCAAACAGTTCGGGACGCTTACAAACAAGCCTGTAGGCAAAGCTTCTGAAGACTTTACTTACCCTCTGATGCCACCTCAAAACGAAGATGTTATTTGGGAAACTTGGGTACCGCTTGATAAGGACGCCAGCTATCTGGAATTGCAAATACATTACCCAATGCACCTGATAAATTCCGGCCAGAACGATACGGGCTATTCATTTCAGCTAGAACTTGACACTAAAGGCAGTACATCTTTCGCTGACCTGACTGAAGCTGAACTTGAAGTGAAACCTTCTAGCCGAGAAGGTATTCTAATGCTTGAAATTGCGAATTAAAAAAATGAATACACCTCAAAAATTGCCGCACTCAAAATCCGATTTCAGAGCAGGCGAATGCATCGCAGAGCCACCTTTAAAACGCTTACCTCGCTTGATAGGCAACGACGTCCTGAGTTGGTCAATCAAAGCAATGGCGCATCCTCCGAGAGAAATTATGCGAATGCAATTATTTTTGGGGCTGGGTCACGTAGCGATGCTCTTGTTCAATGTTTGGGCATGGTGGGACTTATTTATTCAGGAGCCACACTGGGCGGCTGTGTTCACTTCGGTCATCGCCGCGAATTATGCTTACTATGTTGGTTTGATGGTCCGCCAAAAAACCATCTTCAACTACACCCTGAAAACCGATGGCGCCACGGTCGAGTATTACCTCCACTACCCCGACTTCGCCTCAAGCTTCTTCAAGGGCATCGCCATTTTCGTCATGTTGGTATTCGGATTCGTCGCCGTCCTGACCGGATCGTTGCTCTTTCTGGTCGGCCCGGTAGCGATGGCCTTCATCGCCGCCATCAAACTGCTGAACTGGGAAAACCCTGTCCACCATCGACAAACCGCCCCCTGGCACCTGCATGAATTTGTCACGGTCGATCACAGACGCCTGATGGTCATCATCCATTGCGACGATATCACCACCGGCTTCGCCGCGCGCTTTCCCAGCAAGGCGTTGATGGACAAGTACCTCGCTTTCCTGCGCAAGGTACTTCCGGCGAACGCTGAATACATCGAAAAAGCCACTAACTGGCATCAGGGCTGACGCGACTCAGGCTTGAGCCGACACACACTGCAAGCCTGAGAAAGCGATCAAACTGCCATTGGCACCGTGAAGCGGAACTCGCTGCCCTCGCCCACCCGGCTTTGCGCAGCCAGTTCACCGCCGTGTGCCTTGATGATGCCTTGCGAGATGTACAGGCCCAGACCGGTGCCGGTCGGGTTGCCTTCCTTGACGGTCCAGTAGCGCTCGAAGATGTGTGGCAACTGCTCGGGAGGGATACCCTCGCCGGAGTCCCGTACGGTGAACACGATTTCAGCGCCGTTGGACATTGCCGCCACACCGATTGTGCCCATTTTCGGGGTGAATTTGATGGCGTTGCCGATCAGGTTGGACAGCACCTGGAAGAGACGCTCCGGGTCGGCCTGGACCTTGAGGTCAGGCTCGGCGTTGAAGGAGATCTCGATGGACTTGTCCATCGCCAGGGGGGCCAGCAAGGTGTAGGCCTCCTCGAATATCTGACTGACTTCCAGCGGCTGCGGCGTAATGGTGTAACGGCCCGCTTCGATTTTCGAGGTGTCGAGCAGGTCTTCGAGCAACACATTCATGCGGCTGGCCGCTTGCTGCATGGTATCGATTGCCGTGGAAATACGTCGCGAGGTGTGTGGCCCATCGGAGCTGAACGACTTCTGCATCATCCCGCACAGCATGGAAATGACCGTCATCGGGTTGCGCAAGTCATGGGACACAACCGCTACCAGCTCGTCGCGGGCGCGAACGGCCTGCTGCTCCCTGCGCACCTGGCGGGCGAGATCATTTTCCAGAGCGGAGCGGCGCAGGTCATTGGCGGCGAACACATCGCCATAGCTCCACTTCGTAGCGATCCCGGTCATCTCGACTTTCCAGATCTCAAACGAGGTGCGCGGCCGAAGACGCATGCCGCCTGCCGAGCTCTCCATATCCAGTGGTTTTTTCGGATTACCGCTCCACTGAACCGTTTCCTTGACCTCGGGGCGAAACCAGATAACGCCGTTGTCGACCGGCTTTGGCAGGCTCATCGCCAATACGCCGCTGGCAATTGGCTGATAGGCCTCGGCAGGCGGATAGACACTGGATAGATGATGACTGGCATACACTGGTTCGCCACCAGCAATCATCCACGCATGCAGTGCACGTACCTCAGAAGGCTCCGGGCAGGTGCCGAAACAATGCGTTTGCCGGTCTTCGATGATGGCGACGCCGCTCGCGCCTACCAGATCCATCAATAACTGTGGTTGCTGCGCCAGACCGTCAAAGACGTTTTCTTCGGACTCGGCCATGGCCAGATTCAATTGCTCGAGCGCCCTGACTTTCGCCTCTCGCTGACGGCTTATTTCCAGCGCTTCCATGGCACTGATCTGCAGGGAAAGCACCTGACCTATCGCCTGGCAGGCACTGCGCAGTTCGTGAGTCACGTACAGCGGCGTGCGGTTGCCGCAACTGATCAATCCCCACAACTTGCCGCCCTGAATCAGCGAAACACTCATGGATGACAGCACGCCCATGTTCTTCATGTACTGGCAGTGGATCGGTGAAACACTGCGCAACGTCGAAAAACTCAGATCAAGCTGCTCCTGAGTGTCCGGACGCAGTTGAGGCACCAGGGGAACCGGGATGTAATCGGCATCGGGAATAATGCGCAGCCAGTTGCGGCGATACAGTTCGCGCGCCTGCTCGGGAATGTCCGATGCCGGGAAAAACAGTCCGTTGAAAAGCTCCATGGAGGGCGACGACGCTTCAGCGATCACCTGACCATGGCCTTCCTCTTCGAAACGGTAGATCAGCACCCGGTCGTAACCGGTCATTTTCTGGATCTCGCGGACACTGACTTCATACAGGGTCTGCAGATCACTCGCAGCATGCAACTGGCGCAACATGCGGCCCATGTTGCCGGTGCGCTCGGAATAACCGATCGCTTGCGCATCCTTGTCCTGAATCTCCAGTTCCAGAATCAGAACGCCCTGGCTGCGGTGCAGCAAGGCTTCAAACTCGATTCCGTTGATCGACATCAGCAGGCGTTGCGCGTCGATGAACGAGTCATGAGCGCTGGCGCTTTTAATCACCTCGGCCCAGCCAGCGCCCAGCACACAGTCCAGCCCCTTGCCGAGCACCTGCTCGGGCACATGGCCCAGCACAGTGTGCACGTTGGCACTGACTTGCAGGATAGTCAGCTCGGGCTCTTGCAACGTGAACAGCAGGCCGTGGGGTTGAATGGCGCCAGGGAACTGAATGGGCTCATCCGCACAATTGGCCAGAAGGACTTCAAAGGCGTCTTTGTCGAGTTGGCTCATAGCAGTACCTCTTGACCCTCGAGCCAGTGCTCGAAACATGCAAATGTGGAGTGCGCTGCAAACGCGGCGGCATCAATAAGAACAACTTCTCGCGGCACGTCGTCCAGATGATTCAGAAACGCCTTCCAGCGAGGTCCGGTGAGGGCACCGTACACATCGAGAAAGGCCGTTCCACGTTGCTCATCCAGGCCCAAACGCCGGTTTATCTCACGTCGCAACACCTGCCCGCCCAGTGTCGCCCCTTCCAGCACATACATCACACCCAGGCATGCACCGGCAGAATCAACAGTGGGCAACCGTTCGCAGCGGGGCAATTGCCCGATGTCGTGATCGGACAGCCCCAGCGCACGCAGATCCTCGACCAGCACAGGAGTTTTGACCCTCTCGACCGGAATAAGCTCCGCAGGTATCAAGGCACTGCCATGCAGTATCGCTTCAAGCGGTGCATAAAAACCGTAGTAGGCCTGAAGCAGACGGAGGTAAAGAGCGTGATCCAGAGCGGGTGAAAAAAACGGCATGCGTTTTTCAAGCTTGACGTGCAACTGCCTCGTTTCAGCACGCAGTGCATCAAGCAGTTTCGGCGGGTTAACACATGAAAAACTTGCCGGCATCCAGGAAGGCTCTTGAGTGTGCAATGGGCAAAAAACGCATCCGAGCGAAAACAGGCCGCCAAAATACAGATTCAGAGCAAAATCTGACAGTTTTTTCATGTGTTTGCGATGAAATACCGCAATCCATAAAGATAAAAGCCAGCGTGACAGGACGACGGTTTACAACTTTCCGCAAAATACGCGCTCAACTAACCAAGATAGTCGAAAACCGAGCCCTATATGCGTTTCGTGCGTGCGCGGTTCACAGGCGCAAGCACTTTAACATCATCCAATAAATATGCCATCCTCAGGCAAGCCGCTGACTCGACCAGCGGCTTGCGTAGCAACGCTGACAAAGGCCGGTTCGCTTCGTCAACGCACGTTCTGATACAGCATCATGCGCGAGGTTTCATGCAGACCGCGGGTGAGGTCGCGCAGCCGTTCGAACTCTTGCGGGTTCTGTTCGGCGACGTTGTCCAGCGGCGTGGGTGAAGACAGGTCATGGAGCGTTGGCGAACTGCCGTCGTGCTCCATTTGCAGCAGGTAGTTGCGCGTGACACCGCCGATCAGCGGGAACGTACCTTCGCGCAGTACCAGCGGCACCACACGTTCACCTTCCGGAGCCGCTTGCTGAATGTCACGCCCCATGGTGCCGCTGGTGAAGTCCATTCCGGCCATCCCCGCCAGTGTCGGCAGCAGGTCGGCGAGACCGACCGCTTCGTCGACAACGCGTGTGCCCAGCAGGCCGGGGGCGTGAATCAACAGCGGAACGTTGTTGCTCTCCAGGCCCAGTTGCTCGAACGCCGGCGCCATGTGCGGGATCTGGCTGATGCGCGTGTTGTGATCGCCAAACAGCACGAAGATGGTGTTTTCGTAGTAACCGCCCGCCTTGGCCAGTTCCATCAACCGTCCGATGTTGAAATCCAGCAGGCGCACGGCGTTGTACTGCTCCACGCTGCGCGAACCGGCGGCCTGGACCTGCTCCACGGTCTTGTCGCTGACCTGAAAACCGTCGTTGTCCTTCGGAATGGTAAACGGCCGGTGATTGCCCGCAGTCTGCACATAGGCAAAGAACGGTTTGTCGGCTGGCAACGCACGCAGGATCCGGTCGCTCTCCTTGAACAGATCCAGGTCGGAAATCCCCCAGACATCCACCTGCGGTGACTTCCAGTCGCGCTCGTCGTACAGCCGTACGTCGTTGATACTGCGACGGATCAAGGCGTTCATGTTGGCCCAGCCGGAATTGCCACCAATCATGTACAGCTTCTCGTACCCCTTGAAGTCATTGATGATGGTGTTTTGCCGTGTGAGCAGCGGATGGCGTGTGGCGGTCTCCTGCCGTGTCACGTCGGGAACCCCGGTGATGCTCGCCCAGACCGTTTTCGCAGTGCCGGTCACCGGTACGTAAAAGTGCTTGAAGAACCAGCTTTGGGTGGCCAGATGGTCCAGGTTTGGCGTCGGGTTCAACGGGTTACCGTAGGCACCGACAGCACTGGTGCCCAGCGATTCGAGCATGACGAACATCACATTCGGCGGCCGCTCGCCCGGCAGCCGGTAGGGCTGCACGGTCTGGTGACGCTTGAAACTCAATCCCTGTACATCTGGCTGCCGGACGCCCAGATAACGCGCGACCCGCTCATAGTGCTTGCGCACCTCGGGTTCGTCGAAGTTCGACTGGGAGACCTTGAGCGTGTCGTACAGGAACAGCGCCGGGTTGAGCCCCAGTGCCGCCACCTGGCTGTTGCCTGAGAAGAACGCATCGCTCCAGCGCAACGGTACCGGGTTTTCCAGATTGAGATTCTCGACCCGGCCCAGCAGGCCGAGGAAGGTTGCACAGACCATCAGCGCCGAACCCCAGACCACGGACCCGCGTTTGATCGGTCTGGCCTCACGGTCCAGGGTGGCACGTTCAAGCCTGATCAATGCCCAGCCGAGCACTGCGACAGTGAGCAGCCAGCCGGCAGTGATCCAGAATACTGGATAAGTCTGCCAAAGCATGTCCCGGGAAATCTGCGCATCCTCCAGATAGCGCAGCACGCTGGCGTTGAGCCTGACCCCGAGATAGGCGTAATGGCCGAAGTCGACGATGTAAATCATTGTCAGAATCGCCAGCGCCACGATCAGATAGCCCCGCGCCAGGCAGCGCAGGGCACGCACGCTGATCAGGTTACAACCTGGCATCCAGAGCAGCACCGCGACCGGCAGCAGTATCAGCAGCGCCAGGCGCAGGTCGAAGCGCAAACCGATGCCGAGCGTCTTTGCGACCTCGCCATGCGTGAACAGCGTGCCCGGTTCGATACCGGAAAACCCGTAGAAGAACACGCCCCTCAGCAACGCCGACAGCAGGAACACCACCATGACCGCGCCCAGCCAATAATGCAGGCGTCGCGATTGCAACCAACTCATCGTCATTCCTCTAGACATTGCCGGCAGACAGAGCCGCCGGACGGCGCGTCTCCATTGTGCGGCGATAAACAAACCGGACAGCCAGGACCAGCAAGGCCCCACAGCAGTAAAGGCCAAGCAGCGGGTCGATCAGGTAATCCCAATAATTTTCCGATGGCTTGATGCGGAAAGTGAAGGCCAGCGTCGCTGCGCTGAGCATCACGACGGCCAGCGCATTGCGCATAAAGACCAGCCCCAGCGCGATGACAGCGACAACCATGATCATCGGCCGCGGGTTGTAGCCCCAGCGGTACGGATCGAAATACGTCAGGCCCAGCGTGGCCGGGTACAAAGTCAGTGCCAGCGCAGCGAACACCAACAGCATCAGCCCGCGCCTGGACACTGCCATCGGCCTGAGCACACCCAGTCGCTGCAGGGTCAGCCAGCCCAGCAGCACCAGGCTGCTGATGGCCAGGTCATCGGTCAGGCTGCGGGCATAGGACGCCATCGACAGCCCGTCGATCGAGATCACACTCACTAGCGAGACGGCAGCCAGCAGGCCGCAGCGCCACCATAACGATGCGGTCAAGGGCGCCAACAGCACAAACAGGGTCCAGGCAAATGCCAGATGAGCCAATCCCAACGCGATCATAAAAGTTGCTCCGCCAGCCAGGCCTCGTTGAAGCTGACATGCTTGATGAAGGTGTTATTCCATGAGTAGACCAGGTGATACAGGCCGTCCGGGCTGCGGATGAAGTACGGGTATTCGTATTCGAAGTCGCAGCCCTGGGGCGAGCAGACGCGCTGGTCCAGATTGCTCAGAAACGCCTCTTCCATCGGTTGACGCAGGGCGCCACTGGAACTGCGGAAGCCCTCGCCGATCACCTCCTTGTATGCTTCGAGGGTAAACGGTGTGCCCAGCGGATCGGGCGACTTGTCGAAATCCATCAGTGGCCTCCAGACGTTCATCTCCTCGTCAGTACCGTACAGACTGAGTTTAAAGCGCCCCTCGCGCAGGTCGTTGAGCGCCACGAGCAGCCCCTTGCCTGGCACACCGACCGCAGCCAGCGAAGAATTGGGGTTGCTCGGGGTCAACGGATACGGCTCGCTCCAGCTCTGCCCGCCGTCTTCGGTGCGGCTGGCCAGCACCCGGTGGAACGTCTCACCGGCATAGCGCAACAAGGCCACGGCGCGCTGCCCGTCCAAAGGCACGACGGTGGGCTGCAGGGAATTGTTGCCACGGCTGATGCGAAACTTGTCGATCACTTCACCGTCGGCGCTCAGGTACAGGTATTCGGCAAACTTGCCGAGAAACTCATGATAGACCGGCAGGCCGATCGAACCGTCGGCATGAAACACCGGCGCGCCGCGCACCAGCGTACTGATGTTCAGAAACGGGGTTGTCACCAGTTGCCACGGCGGCGACCAGCTGGAGCCCATGTCGCTGGAGACCATGGCGTTGACCGTACTGCCCGCCCAGCCGCCGACCGAGACTGAAACGTAGAACAGCCACAGGCGATTGTCCGGAGCCAGGGCGATCACCGGATTGCCCAGTTTGCGGATGTATTTACCAGTGCCCGACTGGGTGGAATCACGGGTTGCCAGCACCTGCTCGCCGCCCCACTCACCACTGGCCGCGTCGAAGCGCGAGGTGCGTATTTCAACGTCGCCCGCGCCCTCGCGAGAACCGGCGAACCACACCGACATCAGGTCGCCACCGGGCAATGCCGTCACGGCTGAGGAATGCACGAAGTCGTCGAGATCGGAAGACGCGAAACGCGAAATGTAGGACGCCTTGGGCGCCACGCTTTCAGCGCCAACCGGCGCGGGGCTGAGCGCGAACGGCGCAATACGGTGCTGTGGATGGCTGAGCCACGCACTGAGAAAAATCGCCACAACAATCAGGCCTGCGCTCCATGCAGCCAGGTTTCGGGAAATAACACGCATCGGGAGGCATCACTGTAAAGAGGAACAAAGGTGTGGTTTCAGCGATGGCGATCTTCGGGCAACGGGCGTCGCTTGCCTGTCAGCATCGACAAGGGCAGGTTGTCACGCACCTGAACGCTTTCGAAGATGGCGGCGGCCATGTGCAGCACCACCAAGGCACACAAAGTGTTGGCGAGAATTTCGTGGATGTCCTGCGGCCAGTCGGCGCCCCACAGGGCATCGACTTCTTCCATCAGAAAACCGGTCAGGCCCATGCCGAAGATCAGCACCATCATGAGTACCATGACCAACGCGCCGAGCGGGGAATGGCCGAGCCGATGCATCGGCCGCCGGTCGATCAGCGAGCGGATGTGCGCACGCAGGCGCGCCGGATGTGGCCAGAAATCGCTCCAGCGTGCGCTGCGCGGCCCGATGAATCCCCACACCACGCGCACCGCCAGCCAGGCAACCGCGTAATAGCCCAGCCAGATGTGCCAGTCGCCACCTGCTTCATTGAAGAAATAATTGGCAACGAAGACACCCGCGATCGAGACATGAAACAGCCTGACCAGCGGGTCCCACAGGCGCAGGGAAACACGGCTCATTACTTGGTCTCGGTCTTCACCGCTTTACCCGTCACCGGATCGTGATAGATCTCGACCTTGCGCTTGTCCTTGTCGAAACCATAGATTTCGTAGCAGTTGCCGTCAGTCACCTTGAACTTGCTGATCTCGTAACCCTGAGCCTTGAGTTGCTCCTGGAATTTGGCCTGATCCTGCCATTGGGACTTGTCAGCCGTGGTGCATTGCGGGCCGGCAAGTGCCAGCGGGCTGGCCAGACACAAGGAAATCAGCAGGACTTTACGCATGACAAATACTCGCAAGCAGTTAAGGAGCGCCTACTGTGCGAAACGAATCTTAGGAAAAGCTTAATACGTAATAGCTCGTAACATCTTCCCGGACACACGGCACTTCGCGCTGCTGCCTGCTGACGGCATCATGGCGCCCTTCCCCACACTCACCGGTCAAAGCCCTATGCGCCTGCTTCTCGTCGAGGATGATCGAGCCATTGGTCAAGGCATCCGCGTGGCCCTGAATACCGAGGGCTATACCCTCGACTGGCTGGAGGACGGGCTGAGCGCGCTGCACGCCCTGCGCAGCGAGCCATTCGACCTGTTGCTGCTCGATCTTGGACTGCCGCGCATGGATGGCCTGGACCTGCTGCGCCAGTTGCGCGCCGAAGCACTTACCTTGCCGGTACTGATCCTGACCGCACGCGACGGGACTGCCGACCGTATTGCTGGTCTGGATGCCGGCGCGGACGACTACCTGATCAAGCCATTCGACGTCGATGAACTGAAAGCCCGGGTCCGCGCCCTGCTCAGGCGCAGCCAGGGCCGTGCGCAACCGCTGCTGGAACACGCCGGCATCAGCCTCGACCCGGCGTCGCAACAGGTCAGTTTTCAGGGCAGTGAAGTACCGATGACGCCGATGGAATACCAGCTGCTGCATCAACTGATGATCCGTCCCGGCAAGGTGGTCACCCGCGAGCGCTTGTCCAATACCCTGTACGGCTGGCAGGACAAGGTCGAAAGCAACACGCTGGAGGTGCTGATTCACAACCTGCGCAAGAAACTGTCCACCGAGCTGATCCGCACCGTGCGCGGTGTCGGCTACCTGCTGGAGCTCAAGGCATGACCTCGGTACGCGCGCGTATTCTGATCCCGGTACTGATGCTGTTGCTGCTCGGCGACCTGACGATCAGCCTGCTCGCCCTGCGCGACAGCCATCACGAAATCGAAGAAGTCTACGATGCACAACTGGCCCAGAGCGCGCGTCTGCTGCAGGGTGTGCTACGTCAACGCGCAGCGGGTGAGCAGGATCTCGACAAGCTGTATCAGGCGTTCGATCAGGCCATGAGCCGGGTTGGCACCAGCGGCGTGGCCCACCCCTACGAAACCCGGCTGACCTTTCAGGTCTGGCGTACCTCGGGCGAGCTGCTGGTGCGCTCGGCCGAAGCCCCGCTGCTCAGCGCACCTCCCGCAACCGAAGGCTCCCACGACTTAGTCGAAAACGGGCACGAGTGGTGCGGCTTTCTCCTCGCCGATCCACAGCAGGGTTTTCTGATCTGGGTGGGTGAGCGCGATGACGTACGCCAGGACCTGATCCAGCGCATTGTCAGTCACACGCTGTGGCCGGCGCTGATCGGTGTGCCGCTGCTGGTGGTCGCGATCTGGCTGGCCATAGGCTGGGGCCTGCGCCCGCTGCAATCAATGGCCAGAGTTATCCGCAAGCGCGATGCCGAGAGCCTGGAACCGCTTGATGTAACGCCCCTGCCCAAAGAACTGGAGCCCATGCAGTACGCGCTCAACCGCCTGCTGACCCAGATCGAAAGTGTGCTGGAACGCGAGCGACGTTTCATCGCTGACGCGGCCCACGAACTGCGCACGCCGCTGACCATCCTGCGTATCCACGCGCAAAACGCGCGCCAGGCCGAAACCCCGGAGCAACGCCTGGAAGCGCTGGACTTCCTGGTGCATGGCGTCGACCGCGCCGCCCGCCTGGCCAGTCAGCTATTGACTATGGCACGCCTGGAACCGCGCCTTGAAGTCAGTCAGTTACAGACCTTCGAGCTGAACACGCTGGTACGCGAGGAAATGGCCGAACTCACGCCGCTGGCACTGGAGAAGCGCGTCGATCTGGTATTTGAAGAAGGCGAGGATTGCGTGATCCGCAGCGACCCGGCAGCCATCACCATTGCCCTGCAGAACCTGCTGACCAATGCGCTGAATTTCGCCCCGACCGCCAGCGAGATTCGCGTTGCCCTGCACGCCCAGGAAGATGGCAGCGCGCACCTGTCGGTCGAAGACGCGGGGCCTGGTATCGACGAACAGCAGAAGGCGCGCCTGTTCGAACGCTTCTACAGCCAGGGCCACAGCAATGGCGCGGGGCTGGGGCTGGCGATCGTCGACATGATCGTGCGCAAACTGGAAAGCAGCCTGCACCTGCGCAACTCGGCGCAGGGCGGACTGTGTGCAGAGCTGCGCATCAAGAGCAGGACGGGCTGAACCCTGCTCGGCTCAAAGCACCACGCGCAGGCATTGCCCGGCGTGATACAGGGTGAAACCCGCGTCGTAGGCCAGGCTGCGCAGCGAACTGCCCGAAACTTTTTTACCGCTTGAAAAGCTCACCGGCAGCGCAGCCGCGTCGTTGCTCAGCAGGTAATCGGCAAAGCATTTGCCCACCAGTGTCCCGGTGGTCACCCCCCGGCCATTGAAACCGGTCGCCGCCAGCAAGCCTGGCGCAGGCTCGAAGAGGCGCAGCAAGTGGTCCGGCGTAAAGCCGATGCGCCCGGTCCAGGTGCTCTGCCACTCGACCCGGCCCAGTTGCGGAAAGTAATGCTGCTGGACGCGATCCGCCCACTGACGAATGAACCACAGCGGATAATTGCCGGCGTTACCCAGGCTGCCCAGCAGCAGGCGCCCATGAGCGTCGCGACGAATATTGCTGAGCACCGTGCGCGTGTCCCACGAACCCTGCCCGCCGCGCAGAATCTGCGCCTGCTCGGCACCGCTGAGTGGCTGCGAAGCGACCTGATAGTAATAGCCAGCGAAGATGTGATCCTTGATGTCGGTCCACTCGCCCTCGGTGTAGGCATTGGACGCGATGATTACTTTCTCGGCGCGCACACTGCCCGCAGCAGTAGAGACCTTCCAGCCATCAGCGGTGCGTTGCAAGCCGTTGACAGGAGAATCACCGAATACTTGCCCACCCTGCGCTACCACGTTAAGCGCCATGCCCGAGACATAAGCCATCGGGTTCACCGTGCCTGCGCGATGATCGAGCAAGGCGCCGCTGACCTTGTCGGTGCCACAGGCGTCTTCGCAGGGTTTGCCGGTCAGCAATTCAACGTTGGCACCACGCCGTTGCCACTGTGCGGCACGGCTGCGCAGATCAGCCAGACCCTTGGCGTTGTGCGCCATGTGCAGGTTGCCGGTGCGAGTGTCCTGACAATCGATGCGGTACTTGTCGATGGTCGCGAACACTAGTGCCGGCGCCGCGCCCAACGCGCCATTCAATCGGCTGGCCTCGACACTGCCCAGTACCTTGTCCAGTTGATCAGGCGCCACCCAGGTCCCGGCATTCACCAGACCGACGTTGCGTCCGGAACCGCCATGCCCGACCTGATGCGCTTCGACCACGCACACCGACTTGCCGCCTTCCAGCAAGCGCAACGCCGCCGACAGACCGGTGAACCCGGCGCCGATGATGCACACGTCGGCGCTCCGCTCACCGCTCAGGGCCGGGCTGACCGGGCGTTGCGGAGTCAATTGTTCCCACAGACAGCCTTCAGCAAACTGCACCATCGAAAAGCTCCAGCAATGTCGGCAATAAGCGCCCGGTTCACATCAGTCGAAAACGATGCCCTGAGCCAGCGGCAACTCGCGGGAGTAGTTGACGGTATTAGTCTGCCGGCGCATGTAGGCGCGCCACGAATCGGAGCCGGATTCGCGCCCCCCACCGGTTTCCTTCTCGCCACCAAATGCCCCGCCGATTTCCGCACCGCTGGTGCCGATATTGACGTTGGCAATACCGCAATCGCTGCCCGCGGCACTCTGGAAAGCCTCGGCCTCACGCAGGTCGGTAGTGAAAATGCACGACGACAGGCCCTGCGGCACTTCGTTGTTCAGGCGCAAGGCCTCTTCAAAGTCGTCGTAAGCCAGCACGTAGAGAATCGGCGCGAAGGTTTCGTGACGCACGACTTCGCTCTGGCCAGGCATTTCGGCAATGGCCGGCGTGACGTAGTAGCCGTTCGGGTATTTGTCCTGTAACTGACGCTCGCCACCAAACACTTGGCCGCCTTCGTCGCGGGCCTTGGTCAGCGCGTTCTGCATGGCCGAAAACGCTTGCTGGTCGATCAGCGGGCCGATCAGATTGCCTTCGCGCGGATCACCGACGCGCACCTTGGCGTAGGCTGCCTTGACGCGGGCGACCACTTCGTCCTTGATCGAGCGGTGCACAATCAGGCGGCGCAACGTGGTGCAACGCTGACCGGCGGTGCCTACCGCACTGAACAGAATGCCGCGCACGGCCAGGTCCAGATCGGCGCTCGGGGCCAGAATCATCGCGTTGTTGCCGCCCAGCTCCAGAATGCTGCGCCCGAAACGGGCGGCGACACGCGGCCCGACTTCACGGCCCATGCGGGTGCTTCCGGTGGCGCTGATCAGTGGCACGCGAGGGTCGTCGACCAGCGCTTCACCGGCGTCACGATCACCGATCACCAGTTGCGCCAGTGCTGCCGGCGCGTCACCGAAAATCTTCAGCGCCTTGTCGAACAGCGCCTGACAGGCCAGTGCCGTCAGCGGAGTCTTTTCCGAAGGTTTCCAGATCACCGGGTTGCCGCAGACCAGCGCCAGCGTGGTGTTCCAGGCCCAGACCGCAACCGGAAAGTTGAACGCGCTGATCACGCCGACCACACCCAGCGGGTGCCAGGTTTCGCGCATGTGATGACCGGGACGCTCGGAGGCGATGGTCAGGCCGTACAACTGACGCGACAGACCGACGGCAAAGTCGCAGATGTCGATCATTTCCTGCACTTCACCCAGACCTTCCTGAGTGATCTTGCCGGCCTCGACCGACACCAGTTCGCCCAGATCAGCCTTGTGCTCACGCAGCACTTCACCAAAGATCCGCACCAGCTCGCCACGCCGTGGCGCCGGTACTGTGCGCCACTTTAGAAACGCATTGTGGGCGCTGTCGATACGCGCCACGACCTGTGCCTTGTCTTCAAGCGTGACCGAGGCAATCCGGCTGCCATCAATCGGGGTGTAAACCGGATAGTCCCCTTGTGTGTGGGCACTGTTCGCTACGCCCAGACGTGCTAATAACTCGGCAACCATGTTGATTCTCCTGTCATGAACCCGGTGGAAATCATCGATGACCTCAGTATCAAGCTACTCAGGGTCGGGCTACAAACGACGTTTTTGAAAAACATGATTCCTTTTAGGAATGAACTCCTGATCGTTAATAGCCATAAAAGCCCTTACATCGGGAATTATTGGAATGACCCGGTGATTTTATTTCGTTTGCGAGCGCGGCCCGATGTTTGTTTGGATAAGGCCATCATGATCACCCGGAGTCAGGGCCAGGCCGATGAGCGAACACATCAGCGAATCCATTTCGTTTGTCCACAACATGACGCTGTCCCACGGCCGCAACGCCGAAGTCTGGGACACCACCGGCAAGCGCTATATCGACTTTGTCGGCGGCATCGGGGTGCTCAATCTGGGGCACTGCAACCCGCAGGTGGTCACGGCCATTCAGGATCAGGCGGCAAAGCTGACCCACTATTGCTTTAACGCCACGCCTCATGACCCGTATATCCGCTTCATGCAGCAGCTCACGCAGTTCGTACCGGTCAGTTACCCCCTCAGCGGCATGCTCACCAACAGCGGTGCGGAAGCGGCCGAAAATGCGCTGAAGATCGTACGCGGCGCCACCGGCCGCACGGCGGTCATCGCCTTTGACGGCGGCTTTCATGGCCGAACGCTGGCGACCCTGAACCTCAACGGCAAGGTAGCGCCCTATAAACAGAAAGTCGGCGTGCTGCCCGGTCCGGTCTTTCACATTCCGTTCCCCAGCAAGGACAACGGCGTGTCCACCGAGCAGGCGCTCAAGGCCATGGACCGGCTGTTCAGCGTCGAGATCGACGTCAACGACGTGGGCTGCATCATCTTCGAACCGGTTCAGGGCGAAGGCGGTTTTCTGGCCATGCAGCCGGACTTTGCCCAGGCACTGCGAGCGTTCTGCGATAAACACGGCATCGTGCTGATCGCCGATGAAATCCAGTCCGGCTTCGGCCGTACCGGGCAGCGTTTTGCGTTCAGTCGTCTGGGCATCGAGCCGGATCTGATTCTGCTGGGCAAAAGCATTGCGGGCGGCATCCCGCTGGGCGCGGTGGTAGGTCGCAGGCAGTTGCTGGACAACCTGCCCAAGGGCGGCCTGGGCGGCACGTATTCCGGTAACCCGATCGGCTGCGCAGCGGGCCTCGCGTCACTGGCGCAGATGACCGATGCCAACCTGTCCAGCTGGGGCGAGCAGCAGGAGCACGCTATCGTTTCACGCTATGAAGCCTGGCGGACGAGCAAACTGTCGCCGTATCTGGGCAGGCTGACCGGTGTCGGCTGCATGCGCGGTATCGAACTGATCACGCCGGAGGGCGAGCCCTGCACCCGACAGCTCGCCGAGCTGCTGAGCTTGGCCAGGGACGCCGGGCTGCTGCTGATGCCCAGCGGCAAGTCGCGGCACATCATCCGCCTGCTGATCCCGCTGACCATCGAGCCCGACGTGCTGCACGAAGGGCTGGATATTTTCGAGCGCTGCCTGGCAGCGCTGGCTTGAACCCGTACGGAGAAAACACCCTGATGAGCACAGCACGCTTTGCCGACCCGGACCAGATCCGCGCGGGCTTTTCTCGCGCCATGTCGCAGATGTACAAGCACGAAGTGCCGCTGTACGGCACGCTGATGGCGCTGGTGAGTGAAGTCAACGAACAGGTCATGAACCATGACAGCAGCGTGCTGGACAGTTTGCGCCAGACCGGTGAAATCCAGCGCCTGGATATGGAACGGCACGGTGCAATCCGCGTCGGCACGGCACAGGAACTGGCCACCCTCGCCCGCCTGTTCGCGGTCATGGGCATGCAGCCGGTGGGTTACTACGACCTGAGCGCGGCCGGCGTGCCGGTTCACTCCACCGCCTTTCGCGCCGTGCATGAGCAGGCGCTGCAGGTCAGTCCATTTCGCGTGTTCACCTCGTTGCTGCGTCTGGAACTGATCGAAAGCGACAGCCTGCGTGAGTTCGCCGGTCAGGTGCTGGGCAAACGCAGTATCTTCACGCCCGGCGCCCTGGCGTTGATCGACAAGCATGAAGCAGACGGCGGCTTGAGCGAAACCGATGCGGCCGAGTTCATTCAGCAGGCGCTGGAAACCTTTCGCTGGCACAACATGGCGACCGTTTCGCTGGACGACTACCAGAAGCTGAACACTCAGCATCGCCTGATCGCCGATGTGGTGGCGTTTCGAGGTCCGCACATCAACCACCTGACGCCACGCACGCTGGACATTGATGCGGTTCAGGCCGGTATGCCCGGCAAAGGCATCACACCGAAGGCGGTGGTCGAGGGGCCGCCACGTCGCCAGTGCCCGATTCTGCTGCGCCAGACCAGCTTCAAGGCGCTGGAAGAACCGATTGCCTTCATGGGCCAGGGTGGCAGTCAGTCGGGTAGCCACTCGGCACGCTTCGGCGAGATCGAACAGCGTGGCGCTGCACTGACCCCCAAAGGTCGCGAGCTGTATGACCGGCTGCTGAACGAGGCCCGAGACGCGCTGGGTGAGTTCCCCAATGAGGCGAATGCCCTGCGCTATGCCGAGCTGCTGGAAAACACGTTCGAGGCGTTTCCGGACAGCCACGCTGAAATGCGCAGGCAGGGCCTGGCCTACTTCCGCTATTTCCCGACCGAATCAGGTATTGCCGAGCGTGCATCCGGCAGTCTGGAGCAGCTTGTCGAAGCAGGTCACGTGCGCTTCGAGCCACTGGTGTACGAAGACTTTTTGCCGGTCAGTGCGGCGGGCATTTTCCAGTCCAACCTGGGCGATAACGCACAGGCGCACTACGCGACGAATTCGAATCAGCAGGATTTCGAGCAGGCACTGGGACGCGGGACGCTCAACGAACTGGACCTGTATGCCGACACCCAGCGGCGCTCACTGGAGGAATGCGCCAGGGCGCTGGAACTGAGCAGTCCCGCCTACTGATTAGTGAGAGCGACAGGGGCTGCACGATAGTTGAGATCATCGTTCCTCACGCTCCGCGTGGGAATGCAGGTCTCGACGCTCTGCGTCGCAAAGAGGACGCGGAGCGTCCGGAACGGCATGACGACGCGGAGCGTCGCACGATAATCGGATTGTCCGTGCATATCGACGCAGAGCTTCGGCACGGAGTTGAGACTATCGTTCCTCACGCTCCGCGTGGGAATGCAGGTCTCGACGCTCTGCGTCGCCAAGAGGACGCGGAGCGTCCAGAACGGCATGACGACGCGGAGCGTCGGCACGATAGCCAACATCGTCTTCGCGAACGAGTTCGCTCCTACGGCCTTCGGCCAGAATCAAAAGCGGACTTGTGCATAATGATGAGCGCTCTGCGTCACATTCCCTTAGCGTTCTGCGTTCTGTTTAAAGCAACGATAAATAAAATTCGCAATATTGGTGTGCAACCTCGTGCTATGCATACTGCGGTTGCGTGTGGACAGCAAAGTGCCGTATTCAAAGGCTCATCCCTTCAAATAGCGCACCCGGTGATCCCCTTGCAAAGGCTCGAAGCAGCCTGGGTCTGGATCACATTCAGACCTCATAAAAATACCTGGCCGGATAACGGTCTCCATGACTTCATGGACTTTTCAACGCTGCCCTGGCGCTTCACCGCGCCGACCTGAAAAACAGAATAACGATTGATAAGGCCTGAAAAAGGCCATTCAGCAGGCAAGGGGATCATCATGCAAAACTCACACGCTGCAGTGTCGGGTGACAATCAGGCCGTTTCATCGACGGTGAAACTGTATGTCTGGGCCGCCATTATCCTCATCATTGCCGAAATGATCGGTGCCATCAGTATCCCGCTGGGCCCCGGCAAAGTGGTGCTGTTACCGATGGTCTGGGCGCTGCTGCTGGGCGCGATGATCGGCCTTGCCAGTCGCCGTATGCCAGGCACCATTGGCATCGACCAGGGTACGCAATTGCGCTCGGCCTCCATCCTGCAACCTGCCCTGCTGATTTTCATCGCCAAGCTCGGCCTGGTGGTCGGCGGCTCGCTGCCGGTGGTGTTCGCTTCCGGATGGGCGCTGATGTTTCAGGAGTTCGGCCACTTCGTCGGCACCGTGGTGCTCGGTCTGCCGGTGGCGTTGATGCTCGGTATCAAGCGCGAAGCCATCGGTGCGACCTTCTCGGTCGGCCGTGAACCAAGCCTGGCAATCATCGGCGAACGCTATGGCATGGACTCTCCGGAGGGTCGCGGTGTATTGGCCGAATACCTGACGGGCACCCTGTTCGGCGCGCTGTTCATTGCGATTGTCGCCGGGTTTATCGCCAGCCTGGGGATCTTCCATCCCAACTCGCTGGCGATGGGCTCAGGCATCGGCTCGGGCAGCATGATGGCCGCCGCTGCCGGGGCGATTGCCGCGCAACAGACACCGGAAGTCGCCAAGGAAGTCATGACTCTGGCGGCAGCCTCGAACCTGATCACCACCACCGTCGGCACCTACTTCACCCTGTTCATCTCCCTGCCACTGGCGGTCTGGGGCTACCGTGTGCTCGAGCCGCTGATCGGCCGCACCACCAAGGCGTCCATGAGCGAGGAAGGTCTGCGCCACAGCGACGTGTCGCTGGAGGTGCCGGAGCTGGGCTGGTCGGGCAAGATCAGTGCCTGGCTGGCGGCGGGTGCACTGGCGCTGATTGCCAACTATGTCGGCTACAAGACCCTGTCAGCCGATGCCCTCACCGGCATGGGCATCATGATTTTCTGCGCCTTCGCGGGTGAGGTGCTGTGCAACCTGCTTCGCCGCAAGATCCCCGCGGTGTGCATGGTGTCGCTGGTAGCAATGTTCCTGACGTCGCCGGCCTGCCCCTGGGCCGCCGAGATTGCGCGAATCACCAGCTCGATCAACCTGCTGGCGGTCATTACCCCGATGCTGACCTTCGCCGGCCTGTCGATTGCCAAGGACCTCCCGGCCTTCCGCCGCCTGGGCTGGCGGATTGTGCTGGTGTCGTTCCTGGCCAACTTCGGTACGTTCATTGGCGCGGTATTGATCGCCGAGCTGTTTCATTGATTCGCACCGAATGATCCGGATCGAATCAGCCCAGCGCCTCGTTCACCAGCCAGTCATGAACTGCGCGACGTGACGGGGTGCTGAGCGCCCCTTCGCGATAGGCCAGCACGTATTTCTTTCTGGCCTTGATCGGATGGCCGAACGGCACGATCAGCAAGCCCTGCTCCAGCTCATCGGTGATCAGCGCCTTGCGCGCAATGGCCACGCCCATCCCCATACGCGCGGCGTCGATGGTCAGATGATTACGATTGAACGTGTGGCCGCGACGCACATCGATGCCATCGGCACCGATGGCCGTCAGGTAGAACTCCCACTCCGCATATTCATAGCTGCCGCGCCAGGCGGTGATGTCGTGCAGCAACGGGAAGTGCACCAGCTGACTCGGCGTATCCAGCGGCGGCTTGCCCACCAGCAGGTCAGGCGAGCAGACCGCAAACAGCTCCTCCTCCAGCAAGGGCGTAGTCGACAACCCCGGATAGCTGCCGTCGTTCAGGTCGATGGCCAGATCGAAATCGTCATCACGCAACGACCCGCTGCTGTCCTCGGCAATGATCCGCAACTGGATGTCCGGAAACGCTGCCTGCAAGCGTGGCAGGCGCGGCATCAGCCATTTGCTCAGGAATGATGGAATGCAGCGCAGCTTGAACACCCCGCCGATACGCCCGGAATACAGCAGGCGCAGTTCTTCGCTGATACGGCTCTGCACTTCGTTGGCGACCACCGCCAGACGCTGACCTTCCGCGGTCAGCTCAAGCCCGCGCCCGACCCGGTGAAACAGCGCAAAGCCCAGGCGCTCCTCGAGCTGGCGCATCTGCTGACTGATCGCGCCGGGGGTGACGTGCAATTCTTCCGCGCAGCGGGTGAAGGACAGGTGACGGGCCGCGCAGGCGAACACCTGTAGCCAGGCGTGCATCTGTGCGTTGAAGATTCTGCTCATTGAAGAGTTCCGCTAAAGCGTTGCATAGCAACAATCGTTTGTCGTTTCGACAGCCGAAGCCAAAGATGAGTAACAGAAAAAGGGGAATACCAAATTCCCGTGCATCATCTCACCTGAAGGACCTTCGTGATGGCTATCAGCGTCTTCGACATGTTCAAAATCGGCATCGGGCCGTCCAGTTCCCACACCGTAGGGCCAATGCGCGCCGGTGCGCTGTTCGTGACCGAGCTGCGCAACCACAACCGGTTGCACAGCGTAGAACGGATCGAGGTGCGATTGTACGGTTCTCTGTCGGCCACGGGCATCGGTCACGGCAGCGATCGCGCAACAGTCATGGGCCTGATGGGTGAGTGGCCGGATCAGATCGACCCTAGCCAGGTCAACCAGCGCATCGACGCACTGCGTGCCGATAACCAGCTGATGCTGGCGGGCGAACAGGCCATCACCTTCGTCTGGGAGCGGGACATGTGCCTGCTCGATGAAAGCCTCCCCTACCACCCCAACGGCATGACCCTGTGTGCCTACGGCAAGAACGGCGAACTTTACGAGCAGACCTACTATTCGGTGGGCGGCGGTTTTGTGATCGACGCCGAACAGGCCGCCAGCGGCGTGCTGGACAACGACACAACCGTCCTGCCCTATGATTTTTTCAGCGGCGCGCAGTTGCTCAAGCTGTGCAAGACCCACGGCATGAGCATTTCCGAACTGATGATGGCCAACGAGAAGGTCTGGCGCAGCGAGGAAGAAATCCGCGAGAAGATCATGGTGATCTGGGCCGCGATGCGCGCCTGCGTCGACAAGGGCCTGGTGGAAACCGGCATCCTGCCCGGTGGCCTGAACGTGCGGCGGCGTGCCTACCGCCTGCATCAGAACCTGCAGAACCTCGATAACCCCAACGTGATCGGCTCGACGCTGAGCGCCATGGAATGGGTCAACCTTTTCGCCCTCGCGGTCAACGAAGAAAACGCCGCAGGCGGGCGCATGGTGACGGCGCCCACCAACGGCGCGGCTGGCATCGTACCCGCCGTGCTGCACTACTTCATGAAATTCAAACCCACGGCCAATGACGATGACGTGGTGCGCTTTTTCCTGAGCGCCGCTGCGGTCGGCATTCTGTGCAAGAAAAACGCCTCGATTTCCGGTGCCGAAGTCGGTTGTCAGGGTGAGGTAGGATCGGCCTGCGCGATGGCCGCCGCCGGTCTGGCAGAGATCCTCGGCGCAACGCCCGAGCAGGTGGAGAACGCTGCCGAGATTGGCCTGGAGCATAATCTGGGGCTGACCTGCGATCCTGTCGGCGGGCTGGTGCAGATCCCCTGCATCGAGCGCAACGCGATTGCTGCCGTGAAGGCCATCAATGCCGCCCAGATGGCCCTGCGCGGCGACGGCGAGCATCACATCTCGCTGGACCACGCCATCCGCACCATGCGCGACACCGGCGCCGACATGCACGACAAATACAAGGAAACCTCACGCGGCGGCCTGGCGGTCAACCTGATCGAGTGCTGATGGGCGCAGGCGTTTACTGATTCAACAGTGTCGAGCCCGAATAGAAGATCCCGCCCAGCGCGATCAGCAGCAAGGTCACGCTGGAGGCGACTTCGATCTTGCGCTTGTACTTCAAGGCCAGTTTCTGGCGCATCAGGAAGATATAGGCGAACAGGATAGACAGATCAATGATGATCCACAGCAACGACAACAAGGCGATGCTGCCCTTGAACGATTCGGTGACGTGAATGAACTGCGGGAAAAACGAGACGAAGAAGATGATGTCCTTCGGATTGGAAATTCCGACCAGAAAACCGGTCACCAGCCCGCTGTGCCTGCTATGCGCAGGCATCGGCGCTGGCGCTGTTTCAGGCCGCGACGGGGCGTAACGCAACGCCTGTTCCAGCGCCTGCACCGACAGGTAAGCGATGAAGAAACAGCCCACCAGGCTGATCCAGTTGAGCATGCTTACGCTCACCGACAGTGTTCCCGTCAGAATCAATGCCGCGACCAACACCAGCACCAGTGACGCCCAGTTGGTGCCCAGCGCCGTCAACATCGCGCGTTTCGGCCCGCACGCCAGGCTGGTGTTGACGATCAGTGCCACCACCGGACCAGGGGTGATGATCAGCATGAACACGCTGAACATGTAGATCAGCAGCAACGATATATCCATGGGTACTCAACGCTCGTTCAAATGGTCAGTCTTGTCGACTTTGATGTGCAGAGGACAACGGGACAGTGAAAGCCCGCCTTCTTCATACAGTTGATATTGCTTCCATTCCAGGCTGCTACGGTCGCCGAAAAAACCCAGCGTGTCGGGTACCACGCCGTTGTTGTAATCGGCGATTCGCTGGCGAATCTTTTCCCTGACCTTGCGACCACTTTCCGTCTCGGCGCTTGCCACCTCGTCAAAGTTCTCCCGAGGGTTGACCACAAACACAATGTGCCCACCCAGCGAACGGCTTTTCATCGCGCTGTGACGGGGAAAGCTCATGTTGATGAACATCGGCAGTCCGGCGAAGTGATAGGTCCACTCGAACACTTCAGGGTCTGTGCAGGCGTTGGCCGGCCAGGGTGATCGGTCACCTTCATGTAAATGTTGCAGGGTGGCCCAGGCATAGGCCTGTTCTTCGGCCAGGCTGTTGAAATCGGTTTTCTCGAAAATGACAATCAACGGGTTGAACAGGCGATCTTCAAGTGGTGTGTCATTAACGAACTTCACGTACGCTTCCATGCCGTCACGTAGCGCTTGTTGCTCATTCTCACAGGGGATGAACAGCAGCAGACAACTTCCGGACTTGTTGGCACGGCGTCCAAACAGACAAGGGAAGCCCTTGTCACTCAGCACCTGCTCGAACTGCCTGTAAGCCTGAACCCGCCAGCCCATTTCCAGGGCGGTGTCACTTTCCAGCAAATGTCTTACAACAGATTGGCGCAACAGCTTTTCGGACTTGGGCAGCATATTCCCTCACGCACGCAGCAGATAAGAACACCGCCTTATTGTTTGATTTTTACGACAGTGGACGAGCCGGCGATTCTGACCGGAGACGCGTGCGCGGAAAAATGGAAAAAGGTGTAACCTACTATGACAAATAATCATGATTAGTTATCACATGACTGAACGTATACCGCCTCTTTACGCGCTGAGAGCCTTTGAAGTAGCGGCCCGATCATGCTCATTTACGCGTGCTGCGCAGGAGCTATCTCTTACCCAGAGTGCCATCAGCCGTCATATTCGTACCCTGGAAGAAACCCTTGGCTGTCGATTGTTCGAGCGCAATGGCCCGCGGCTTTCGCTCAGTGACGAGGGCCGGAGGCTGTCCAGCCAGCTCAAGATCGGCTTCCGGATTATCGAGGACGCTTGCCAGCCCTTCCGGGGTCAGGGCGCGAATCTGCGCCTCAAATCACCGTCCACCCTGACCATGCGCTGGCTGCTGCACGCGCTGGAGTCCTTCAAAAAGCCTGCGCCCGCCCTGCCGGTTCAGCTGTCCAGCGTGTGGATGGACTTTGATAGCGTGGACTTCTATTCGGAGCCTTTCGACTGCGCGATTCTGCTGGGCAATGGCAACTTTGGTGCCGAGGTGGAAACCTGCAAGCTGTTCGATGAGTGGCTGATCCCGATCTGCTCGGCAGACACGTTAGGCGACCAGCCGTGGGGAACAGAGAGGCTGCAGGCCGCTGAACTTATCCATCCGTCCAGCGACCGCCGCGACTGGCGGCGCTGGCTGAACCGGATGGACCTCTCCGGTCAGGTGACGTTGAGCAAAGGCAAGGTGTTCGACACGCTTGATCAGGGCATTACCGCCGCGGTCAGAGGGCACGGTGTGTCGATTGGCGATCTGTTTCTAGTCGCTGATGACCTGAACGAAGGCCAGGTTTTTCTGCCGTTCAACTCGGCGGTTGGCACCGGAGATGCCTATTACCTGGTCTGGCTGCAGGACAGCTTCAAGCGCCAGCGAGTACTGGAACTGCGCGACCACCTGCTGACCTGCCTGCCGGACATATCCGGTATTGCAGTGGAATTGCTCGCGGCACCTTGACGGAGTCCGTTCCCGGTGGGAGTGAGCTTGCTCACGAAGAGGCCAGTAAATCCCATAAAAAAGGGCGTCTGGACCATTGCTTTCGTGAGCAAGCTCACTCCTACGACATATGTATGCGAGCCATTCAACTCAGCGGCAAACACTGCTCCACCAGCGAGGTCCAGACCGCAACGCCGGGCTCAATCACTTGGTCGTTGAAGTCGTAGTACGGATTGTGCAACGCCGCCGACGGCTTCTCGCCGTCGACGCCCATCCAGATGTAGGCACCCGGACAGGCATGCAGCATGAAGGCGAAGTCTTCGGAGGCCATCGACGGGTTGCAGCCCCACTGCACGTTGGCCTCGCCGACTGCGGCGACTGCTGCACGACGGATCGTGGCTGCTGCTTCGACGTGGTTTTCGGTCACCGGGTAGCCGACGTTGTAAACCAGTTCGCCGCGCACGCCGAAGGCCGTCGGCAAACGCTCGACGAACTCGCCGATCAATCGCTGGACCTTTTCCCGCACAGGGGTTTGCAGGCAACGCACGGTGCCACGCAGCGTGGCGGTTTCCGGGATCACGTTGATCGCCTCACCGGCATTGAACTGAGTGATGCTGACCACCGCCGAGTCGAGCGGTGACAGGCGCCGGGAGACAATGGTTTGCAGCCCCAGCACCAGCTCGGCTGCGGCCACGATCGGATCATTGCCCTTGTCCGGCATGGCCGCGTGGCTGCCCTTGCCGGTCAGGGTGATTTCAAAGGTGTCGAGCGAGGCCATCATCGGACCCGGATTGATCACCACTTTGCCCGCCGGCACGCCCGGCCAGTTGTGCAGGCCGTAGATGGCTTCCATCGGAAAGCGCTCGAACAGCCCGTCTTCGATCATTCGCTGTGCGCCGCCGAGGTTCTCTTCGGCAGGCTGGAAGACGAAATGCACCGTGCCGCGAAAGCGGCGAGTCTCGGCCAGATGCCTGGCGGTGGCCAGCAGGATCGCGGTGTGGCCATCGTGACCGCAGGCGTGCATGCAGCCCTTGTGGGTCGACTTGTGAACGCTGTCGCCCAGCTCCTGAATCGGCAAGGCATCCATGTCGGCACGCAGGCCGATGGTCGGCCCGTCACCATTACGCAGGGTGCCAACCACGCCAGTGCCGCCCAGACCACGGTGGATCTCGATGCCGAAACCGCTCAGCAGCTCAGCCACCTTGTCAGAGGTTTTCAGCTCCTGAAACCCCAGTTCCGGCGCGGCGTGAAGGGTGCGGCGCCACACGGTGGCTTCGTCAATCAACGTCTTTGAAATGGACATGTGCTTACTCCAGACTCGCGCCATAGCCAAAGCTGGCGGCTGGCTTGGCGGCGGTTTCGACCCAGACGCTTTTCACTTCACTGTACTCGCGCAGGGCATCCAGACCGGAAGACCGGCCATGACCACTCTCACCATAGCCGCCGAACGGCGAACTGACGTGAATCGTCTTGTAACCGTTGACCCAGAAGGTCCCCGCTCGCACTTGCTTTGCAACGCGGTGAGCGCGGCCGACATCGCGGGTCCAGACACCACCGGCCAAACCGAAACGACTGTCGTTGGCGATGCGGATCGCGTCCTCTTCGTCCTTGAATGGAATCGCCACTACCACCGGGCCGAAGATTTCTTCCTGCGCGCAATACAGCGCGTTGGTGCCCGCCAGAACGGTCGGGTTGATGTAGTAACCGGGCTTTTCCGGGATCGGATCAGCGTGCTCGCCCACCAGTTTTGCGCCGTCCTTGAGCGCCTGCTCGACCATGTTTTTCACATGACTGTATTGCTTGGCGTTGTTGATCGGGCCGATCTGGGTTTCCGGATCGCTCGGGTCACCGACCTTGAACTGCGTCGCAGCCACCGCCAGGGCATTGGTGAACTTCTCGAAGATCGACTCCTGCACCAACAGGCGCGAACCGGAAACACAGCTCTGCCCGGCACCGGAGAAGATCGCAGCCTGGGCACCGCGCAAGGCGACTTCCAGGTCGGCATCGTCGAACACGATATTGGCCGACTTGCCGCCCAGTTCCAGCACCGCAGGAATGCAACGCTGCGCCGCTGCCACAGCGATATGCCGGCCAGTGGCGGGTGAGCCGACGAACACCACCTTGCGAATGTCAGCCTTGGCAATGAACGCCTGGCCGATGGAATGACCGAAACCGGCAATCACGTTGACCAGCCCTTTCGGCACGCCGGCACGCTCGATCAGCACGCCGACCATCAGCGAGCTGAGCGGGGTCAGTTCCGACGGTTTGAGAATGACCGCGTTGCCCGCTGCAATCGCCGGGGCGATCTGCCAGCCGCAGGTGAAGATCGGCGCATTCCAGGGCGTAATCTGCAACACCGTGCCCAGTGGTTCGTAGGTCACATAGTTCAGGTGCGTGGTCGGCACCGGGATGACTTCGCCGTGCAGCTTGTCCGCCCAACCGGCGTAATACTCGAACATCTCGGCCACTTTGAGCACTTCGACACGCGCATCGCGGATCGGCTTGTTGGCGGTCAGGGATTCAATCTGAGCGAGGTTTTCCAGCTCGTCACGAATCAGATTGCCCACCTGATACATGGCGCGGCCACGCGCCTGAGCGGTCAGTGCCCACCATTGTTGTTGTGCAGCCCTGGCGGCCTTGTCGGCCACTTCGACCAACGACTCGTCGGCATCCGGGAAACTCAGCAACAGGCTGTCGTCATGGGCATTGCGCACTTCGACGGGCGCCCCGTGACCTTCGATGAACTGGCCACCTACGTAGCTGGCGATGACACTGCGATCGCCCCAGTAAGGACGCATCAGTTCGAGGATTTTTGCAGTGCTCATCGCTTATTCTCCATGACCGTAAAGTTTGCCATCGGTGCGTTGCACGATGGCGCAGAAGTCTTCATTGTCCGCCAGGGTTTCACTGCTGGCCTGCCACAATTGTGCGACGACGCGCGACAGCGGCAGGTCCATGTCCAGGCTGTCCGCCAGATCGCTGGCCAGGCCAACGTCCTTGCGCATCAGGCCCATGGTGAAACCCGAGTCATAGGCCTTGTTGAGTACCCAGGTCGGGAACATCACTTGCGTGGCACCACTGCGTCCGGAACCGGCATTCAGGCCCTGCAGAAGTTTTTCCGGATCGACACCTGCACGCGCGGCCATCGCCACGGCTTCGGCAGTGCTGATCAGGTGACAGGCGGCGAGCATGTTGTTGGCGATCTTGGCGACATTGCCTGCGCCACATTGCCCGACGTGCACGCGTGTCCCGCTCATACCTTCCAGGATTGGCATGGCGCGCGCCAGGTCGGCGTCCTCGGCACCGATGACCATCGACATGGTGCCGGTGGCTGCGCCTTTCGGGCCGCCAGACACCGGCGCGTCGATGAACGCGATGCCGTTCTTCGCCAGTTCGGCGGCGACCTTGCGGCTCATTTCCGGCGTTGACGTCGTGGTATCGACGACGATAAGGCCCTTGCGACCCACCTCGTTGATGCCACCCGCGCCGAGGCACACCGATTCCACATGCTCGGCCTTGGGCAGCGAGAGGATCAGAATGTCCACGCCTTGAATCAGTTGCGTGCGATCGGCAACCGGCTTGACGCCCTTGCTTTCGGCCTGGGCCAGCGCGGCCTGCGACAGGTCGAAGCCGCTGACATCAAAGCCCTTGCCCGCCAGCGTCGCAGCCATGCCGCCGCCCATGTTGCCCAATCCGATCACACCTGCTTTCAAAGTCATGTCTGCATCCCGATCAAAGATTTTGTACGAATTAGAGGATGACGCTGCGGGCCCTTTCGGCCTGCAATGTGCTGATGATTCGAGTATGGACAGCGCTCTCCCCTCTCAGCAATAATCCAAAAATCGAATTTATGTTGCCTTTAGCGCAACACTGGAAGCCCATGAGCCTCGTTCAAGATCGACGCATCCTGTATTTTTTCGAAGCCGTACGATTGGGCAGCGTCCGGGCTGCCGCCGACTTCCTCAACGTTGCGCCTTCGGCGGTCAGCCGTCAGATCGCGCAACTGGAACAGGAGCTGGGCTCTCCACTGCTGGAGCGTCATCGACGCGGCGTCAAACCGACCGAGGCGGGCGACAAGGTGTTGGCCTACTACCGCCAGCGACTGACGCAGCAGGAGGTTCTGCTGGATTCGATTCAGGCTCTGAAAGGCTTGCACAGCGGCTCGGTGACGCTGGTCTCCGGAGAGGGGTTTCTGGAGAGTCTCGCGCAGCCGCTGGCCCGGTTTTCCGAGCTGTACCCCAGGATCGAACTGATCGTGAACGTGTGTGGCAGCAACGAAGTGATTCGCCAGGTGGTCGAGGATGAAGCGCACATCGGCCTGGTCTTCAACCCGGCTGCCGACCCGAAAATCCGCTCGCATGCGCATCAGCGTCAACCGGTCTGTGTGATCACCGCGCCGAATCATCCGCTGGCGGAAGAACCAGGCCCGATAAAGCTGCAGGCACTTGAAGACTATCGTGTCGC
The DNA here is from genome assembly GCF_900099665.1 of Pseudomonas sp. BS3767. Taxonomy (NCBI): domain Bacteria; kingdom Pseudomonadati; phylum Pseudomonadota; class Gammaproteobacteria; order Pseudomonadales; family Pseudomonadaceae; genus Pseudomonas; species Pseudomonas sp. BS3767. The sequence continues at coordinate 29,505 of NZ_FNCX01000009.1, forward strand.
CCTGCCCGCAGTGTCTTACGGTATCCGCCAGATTCTGCTGCAAGCCGAGCACCAGTTGGGCATCACTGTGCAGCCGACGCTGACCTGCAGCACTTTCGCCATGCTCAAGCATTTCGCCATGCAGGGTGGCGTCACGCTGCTGCCGACCTTTGTCGTGGAGGAAGAAATAAAGGCCGGAACATTGCGGGCCCTGCCCTTGCAGCATGAGGTGTTCAGCACCCCGCAGACCCACCTGATCAGCCGCCTGGGCCGTCAACTGAGTGTCGGCGCCAACCGCCTGATGGGCATGCTGTTGCAGGATATGACGGCGTTCCGCAACTGACCTACCGTTAGTCCCACGTCGACCAATCGCGCTGAACCAACAAAAATCTCATGGTTCATCTTCAGTAACGGAGCGGAATTCCTGCTGCCATTGAGGATTAACCATGAGAGCCTTGACTTACCACGGTGCGAACAATGTGAAGGTCGACACGGTGCCGGACCCCGTGATCGAGCAAGCGGATGACATCATTCTGCGCGTAACCGCGACGGCTATCTGCGGTTCCGACCTGCACTTGTATCGCGGCAAAATCCCTACGGTTGAACATGGCGACATTTTCGGTCACGAGTTCATGGGCGTCGTGGAAGAAACCGGCTCGGCCGTCACGGCCGTGGCCAAAGGCGATCGCGTGGTGATCCCGTTCGTCATCGCCTGCGGCAGCTGTTTTTTCTGCAACATCGACCTGTTCGCGGCCTGCGAAACCACCAACACCGGACGTGGCGCGATTCTTAACAAAAAGTCGATTCCACCAGGCGCGGCGCTATTCGGCTTCAGCCATCTGTATGGCGGCGTCCCGGGCGGCCAGGCTGAATACGTGCGCGTGCCCAAGGCCAATGTCGGTCCGTTCAAGGTGCCGGGCACGCTGGCTGACGAGAAGGTTCTGTTCCTCTCCGATATTCTCCCCACCGCCTGGCAGGCTGTACTCAACGCCGGGATAGGCCAAGGCTCGACTGTTGCCATTTATGGGGCTGGCCCGGTCGGCCTGATGAGCGCAGCGTGCGCAAAAATGCTCGGTGCGGAGAAGATCTTCATGGTTGATCACCACCCGTACCGTCTGGCCTATGCGCAGAAGACCTACGGCGTGATCCCGATCAACTTCGACGAAGATGATGATCCGGCCGACACGATCATCCGCCAGACTGCTGGCATGCGTGGCGTGGACGGCGTTGTGGATGCGGTGGGTTTCGAGGCCAAGGGCAGCACCACTGAAACCATCCTGGCCACGCTGAAGCTGGAAGGCAGCAGCGGCAAGGCGTTGCGTCAGTGCATCGCGGCGGTAAGACGTGGCGGCGTGGTCAGTGTGCCAGGCGTATATGCCGGTTTCATCCACGGCTTCATGTTCGGCGATGCGTTCGACAAGGGCCTGACCTTCAAGATGGGCCAGACCCACGTGCATCGCTTCATGCCTGAACTGCTGGAACACATTGAGGCCGGCCGCCTGGAGCCCGAAGCTATCATCACGCACCGGATGTCACTGGAAGATGCGGCGAAGGGCTACAAGCTGTTCGACAAGAAGGAAGAGGATTGCCGTAAGGTCATCCTGACGCCCGGCAACAACACGATTGTGGTGCCCGACGACACGACCGAAGCCTTGGTCGGGGGTGGCGTGCCGGCTATGTGAGATACAAGTTCGCTTTTGATTCTGGCCTAAGGCCGCAGGAGCAAACCTGTTCGCGAACGGTATTCAGACGATGAATGTTCATCGTTCATGCCGCCCCTTTCGCGAACACGTTCGCTCCTACGCCCTTCGGGCAGAAGCCATCAACGGCTCAGGTAGGCAAACCGGCCTTTGAACGGTTTGCCGATGGGGTCGGCCAGGTCGCCGTGTTTGCTGGTGGTCAGGCCCAGATCCACCAGCGATTCGGCCAGTTTCACCGCCGCAGCCACGCCGTCGATGACCGGCAGGCCGATCGCTTCGCTCAACTGCCTGCCCAGATCCGCCATCCCGCCGCAACCCAGCACAATGGCTCCCGCCCCTTCGTCATCACGGGCGCGACGGGCTTGTTCGGCCATGCATTCGATGAGCTCCGGCCCGCTTTCCTCCAGCGCCAGCACCGGCAGATCGATACAGCGCACCGATGTGCATAATTCACTGAAGCCATAACGCTGCAGCAGATGTTCGGCGATGATCCGGGTGCGGGTCAGTGTGGTGACCACGGCGAAACGGGTAGAAATCAGGCTGGCCATGTGAAAAGCCGCTTCGGCGATACCGATCACCGGGGCGCTGGCGTACTCGCGTGCCGCCAGCAGGCCGGGGTCGCCGAAACAGGCGATGATGTGCGCGTCGACCTGCTGCTCACGGCCTTTGCGTATTTCTTCCAGCACGCCAAGGGTCGCGATCGCTTCGTCAAAATGACCTTCGATAGACACCGGGCCATCATCGGGGCTGCACGCAAGAATCTGCGTACCGGGGCGCGCAATGGCTTGCGCCGCGAGGCCAATCTTGTGGGTCATGGCTTCGCTGGTGTTGGGGTTGATTACTTGAATACGCACCGGAACTCCTTCAGCGCCGTTTGAAAATGCTATGAAAATCCACTGTCTCGCTGACCGGCGCATCCACATTCAGGCTGGCACGGATGCGCCGTAAATGCTCGGCCATCCATTCACGTGCCTGTTCGCCCTGCCCGCTTTCAAGCAAGGTCAACAAGTCAAGATGCTGGCCACAATCACAGCCGACACTGCGTCGCGAACCATACACCGCCACAATCAACGAAGACCGCGTAGTGAGTTGCGCAACCTGCTCGGTCAACACCTGATTACCCGCCAGCGCGCTCAGTTGCACATGGAAACGCGCCGACAATTGAATCGCTTCGCTGTGGCGCCCGGCGTGTTGCGCCTCATGCTCCTGATCGCAGAGCGCGCGCAGGGCTCGCAGGCACTGACCGGCGACTCGCGTGGCGATATCGGCCATCAGCGCGGGCTCGATCAGTTGCCTGGCACCCAATACATCCTGTGCCTCCTGAGCCGACGGTTGCGCAACCTCTGCGCCGCGCTTGGGGCGCAGGGTCACCAGTCGTTCCAGCGCCAGACGCTGCAAGACCTTGCGAATGCCGGTACGGCTGATCTCGAATACGTCGGCCAAAGCGTCCTCGGGCAAACGCGTCCCCGGAGCGAGCCGATGTTCGACGATAGCTTCCAGTACATGCTGGTAAATCTGTTCATCACGGCCTTTTTCATCGGCAGAAGGCGTGAGAAGCAACGGGGCACTGTCAGATCGGATCATGGTTTCACATCACATTGGCATTACAGATCGTATACAAGAATAGTGCCTGATGCGGAACATGATGAGTAGCGCAATTTAGCAGCGCGCCAAATGGCTCCTCAGTCGAAAACGCATGAATCGCACCGTAAATGAGCAAAAGCGCCCTGTTTACGTGCACTTCAAGCGCAGGTTCGAACCTGTCTGATTTACCCACCCGTCTCGGTACAAGCGCCCTGAAACAAGACTCGCGGCCATTCCAGGCCGAATGATAATCGTATGGCACATGTTTTGCGTACACGATCGTATACAAAAAAATCGCCGATCGTACTCCGATCACGTCACGACACACCGAGGGAGTCACGCAATGACAGATCAACGCCCGGCCGGGTACAGCCCGCGCCTGCACAACCACGATCTGGGGCCGGTGCCGCAGAAGTGGACCTGGTACAACATCCTGGCGTTCTGGATGAGCGACGTGCACAGCGTCGGCGGCTACGTTTTCGCGGCCAGTCTGTTCGCTCTGGGCCTGGCCAGTTGGCAAGTGCTGATCGCGCTGCTGGTGGGGATCTGCATCATTCAAGTGATCGCCAATCTGGTCGCCAAACCCAGTCAGCAAGCCGCCGTGCCCTATCCGGTCATCTGCCGCCTGGCCTTCGGCGTCTTCGGTGCCAACATTCCCGCCATCATTCGCGGGCTGATCGCGGTGGCGTGGTACGGCATTCAAACCTACCTGGCGTCCAGCGCGCTGGTGATCGTGGTGCTGCGTTTCTTCCCGGAACTGGCCGCGTATCAGAATGTGACCTTTCTCGGGCTGTCGTGGCTTGGCTGGTCTGGCTTTCTGGCGTTGTGGGTGGTTCAGGCTGCTGTGTTCTGGACCGGCATGGAGTCGATCAGACGTTTCATCGACTGGGCCGGTCCTGCCGTTTACGCGGTGATGTTCGCGCTGGCAGGCTGGATTGTCTGGCGCGCCGGCTGGGATAACATCAGTTTCACCCTGGCTGAAAAAGAGTTGTCCGGCTGGGCGGCGTTCGGGCAAGTGGTCATGGCCATCGCGCTGGTGGTCTCGTATTTCTCTGGGCCGACGCTGAACTTCGGTGATTTCAGCCGCTATTGCCGCAGCATGGCCGACGTGCGCCGCGGCAATTTCTGGGGTTTGCCGGTGAATTTTCTGGCGTTTTCACTGGTAACGGTGGTGATCGTCTCGGGCACATTGCCGATTTTCGGTGAGATGATCCACGACCCGATCGCGACCGTCGCGCGCATCGATAACACCACGGCCGTGCTGCTCGGCGCCTTTACTTTCGTGACCGCGACGGTCGGTATCAACATCGTCGCCAACTTCGTTTCCCCTGCCTTCGACTTCGCCAACGTGGCGCCCAGCCGCATCAGCTGGCGTGCAGGCGGCATGATCGCTGCCGTAGCGTCGATCTTCATCACCCCCTGGAACCTGTTCAACAACCCGGAAGTGATCCATTACACCCTGGACGTGCTGGCGGCCTGCATCGGCCCGCTGTTCGGCATCCTGCTGGTGGATTACTACCTGATCAAGAAACAGCAGATCGACGTCGACGCTCTGTTCAATGACACGCCAAGCGGTCGTTACTGGTACACCAACGGCGTCAACTGGATCGCGGTCAAGGCACTGCTGCTCACTGCACTGGTCGGTCTGTGCTTCACCTTTGTCGAGTGGTTCAAGCCGATTGCCAACTTCGCCTGGTTTACCGGTTGCATCCTGGGCGGCGCAGTGTTTTATGCGCTAACCCGCTGGTCGCCGGTGCAGGCTGCCAACCTGCCTGCGCCCGTCGGCCAGCATTGAGACGTTCGCAGGACGCTGAATACTTGAATGAAACCAGCGCTTTCAGGTGACTCGCCGAGCCCGGCATGACCTGAAAGCGCTGCCCTGCCTGCTCCGCTGAAAATAGCGCGCACCTCAAATGATATTAATTTAATATCACCCTATCCAGAATCATGGAATGATCGAGTGTTACTGATCGCTCTGTGAGGCATCAGGCACAAAATAGAATAAATTTTGTACAACTTTCAGGCCGCTGCGCTGCCCTATGACTGAGTCTTTGTGAACCAGGCGTTCAAGTGGGTCGATAGTGATGAGCAATGATGTTTCTGGCGGCAGGCCATTTGCCCCCCAGCCACCCCCGCCTTCGGAGCAGGAAGCGGCCGAGCAGCTACTACAACTCGCCCTGGATTCAGGGGCAGTTGTCGGCACTTGGGTGTGGGACATCATTGCCGATCAGTTGACCGGCGATGAGCGTTTTGCCCGGACCTTCGGTTTGTCCCCGAAGCTGTGCGCCAAAGGCTTGCCACTGGAACTGGTGATTGCCTCCATTCATCCCGACGACTCGGCCAGAGTCGACAAGTCAATCGAGGACGCGCTTCAAAGCAGCGAAACCTACCGATGCGAATACCGGGTTCTGCATGAAGACGGTCTTTATCGCTGGATCGAAGCCAGCGGACGAATCGAGCGCGATAGTCGCGGCAAACCTGTTCGCAGTCCGGGCGTATTGCTCGATATAGACAGCCGTCGCACGGCTGAAGAGGAGCGCGACCGGCTCAACGAGTTGCTGAGGATATTCACGGCTGCCGTTCCCGGCGTCGTCTACGCCAAGGATCTCGAGGGTCGCATGCTGGTCGCCAATCGTGGCACCGCTGAACTGATCGGCAAGCCGCCCGCGTTTTTCATCGGCAAGACGGACCTGGAGTTTCTGGATGATCCGCAGCAGGCACGGGTGCTCATGGAAACCGACCGCCGGATCATGCAGAACAATGTCAGCGAACAGATCGAAGAACACGTCAACCTGCCTGACGGCTCTGCAGCGACGTGGCTCTCGACCAAAGCGCCCCTGCTCGATGAAAACGGCGAGGTGATCGGTCTGATCGGCTCGTCGGTTGATGTCACCGCCAGAAAAAAAGCCGAAGAAGCGGTCAGAGAACTCAATCAGACACTCGAACAGCGCATCGAACAAGCCGTTTTCGAACGCGAGCAGATCGAAGACGCCCTACGCCACTCGCAGAAGATGGATGCCGTCGGGCAACTGACCGGAGGCATCGCTCATGACTTCAACAACCTGCTGGCCGGTATTTCCGGCAGCCTGGAACTGATCGCCAAACGGTTGGCTCAGGGGCGCGTCGGCGATGTTGACCGTTACGTGTCGGTCGCCCAGGGCGCAGTACGCCGCGCGGCATCGCTGACTCACCGTCTGCTGGCGTTCTCCCGACGCCAGACACTGTCGCCGAGAGTCACCGACGTCAACGGGTTGATTCATGACATGGAAGAGTTGATCGCCCGTACCGTCGGCCCGGAGATAGACATAAAGGTCGTCGCCCAGAATGATCTATGGCCTGCGCTGATCGATCATGCCCAGCTGGAAAGCTCGCTTCTGAACCTGTGCCTGAACGCCCGTGACGCGATGCCCAACGGCGGGCGCATTATCATCGAGACCGCTAACGCGTCCCTTGAAGAGTGCACCGATCCGGACCATGGCATTCCTGCCGGCGAGCACCTGAGCATACGGGTCACCGACACAGGCATCGGCATGAGTCCGGACATTGCCGCCAAAGCCTTCGAACCGTTCTTCACCACCAAGCCCATAGGTGCCGGCACCGGTCTCGGGCTGTCGATGGTGTATGGTTTTGTGCGCCAGTCCGGCGGGCAGATTCGCGTCGAATCGGTCGAAGGCCAGGGCACCAGCGTGGTCATGCACCTGCCACGCCACACTGCTGAAAATGCTCCCCGCCCCGTCGAGCCGGAAGTCATTGAAGAACCGCCGCATCACACCGGCGAAACCGTCCTGATCGTGGACGACGAACCCTCGGTGAGGATGCTCGTCGCCGAAGTCATCAGCGGTCTGGGCTACAACTGCCTGGAAGCGGCAGACGCACAGTCAGGTTTGCAGATCCTGCAGTCGGACACACGCATCGACCTGTTGATCAGTGACATAGGCTTGCCGGGCGGCATGAATGGCCGGGAAATGGCCGATGCGGCAGGCGACTGTCGACCGGGCCTGCCGACCCTGTTCATCACCGGTTATGCCAAAACATCCGTGCTGGACGATTGCCACCTGCGGCCTTGCACGCAAGTGCTCACCAAGCCGTTCGGGCTGGATGCGCTGGCCGGGCGAGTGACAGGCCTGATCGGCGCTGACGCAGTCGCCCGCGGGTTTTCGTAGGTTGAATCCGACCACGCCTGACGGTCGGTATTTTGTGGTCAGGGACCAACTCTGGCGGTGCTCCAATCCCTCTTTGAGCGACGACGTCCGCCAGCATCTGGTGGATGAGCTGATGGCTGCACGTCGTGCAGTCAAGGCCGCCAAGGCGTCCGAAGACCCCGAAGCCTTGAAGACGGCTCGGACCAGTGTGGACAAGGCCAAGGTTGCGCTTGGCGAGCGCGGTGAGGTCTGGTGGACCGATGGCGCCGAGGACTTCAATCGGCGCAAGGTGAAAAACACGCCTTATGCACAGTGGTATCTCGATTTGAATCACCCTGCCTACTGAAATTGACAGCCTCATTCTGAACTGAAGGATGAAACTTTCAGGTGTTTTGTCATTTATATGACATATGACATTCATAAACATCGATTCCCGCCGATAACCACCCCAGCTTTACCCGCTACCTATGACTCCTTGCGTAATACCCCTCTAAAGGCTCATACCGGCATGAGAACATCGTTAAAATTCAGTCATAAAATCCTCTTGGCAGCGTCCCTTGTGGTGATCGCCGCCTTCACACTGTTCACCTTCTACAACGATTATCTGCAGCGCAATGCGTTGCGCGTGCAGCTCAAGGAGAACCTTAACCAGACGGGCGAAAGCACCGCTGGCAATATCCGTAACTGGCTTTCAGGGCGAATTCTTCTGGTAGAGAACCTGGCGGAGAACGCCTCTTCGCCTCAGTCCGCGCAAGAGCAGAATCGGGTGCTCGGCCAACCCACGCTGATCGCCACCTTCATGAGCATTTACCAGGGCAGAAGTGATGGCTCCTTCGTCACCCAGCCGCCTGATGACATGCCGGCCGATTACGACCCGCGAACGCGGCCGTGGTATGTCGATGCCGTTCGCGCCGGCAAAACCATCCTCACCGAGCCGTATCTGGACGCGGTGACCAAGGGCCTGATCGTGACCCTTGCCACACCGATCAAGGGTGAGTCTGGCGTGGCCGGCGTGATTGGCGGCGACCTGAGCCTGGAAATCCTGGTGAAGATGATCAGTTCGCTGCGACTGCATGGCGACGGATACGCGTTCCTGGTCGATGCGAATGGCCGCATTCTGGTTCATCCGGACACCTCGCTGGTGATGAAGACGCTGGCCGAAGTCTACCCGACGAACACACCGAAGCTGTCGCAAGACCTCAGTGAAAGCGAATATGCCGGCAAGACACAGATCCTTACCTTCGCTCACGTGGACGGTCTGCCATCGGTCAACTGGTACGTCGGCGTGGCGATGGATAAAGACATCGCCTACGCGGCGCTGGGCGAGTTCAGAAACTCGGCCATCGTGGCCACTGTGATTGCTGTGGTGCTGATCATCCTGCTGCTGGGCATGCTCCTGAGCGTCCTGCTGCGGCCGCTGAACCTGATGGGTCGCGCGATGCACGATATCGCTGCCGGCGAAGGTGACCTGACCAAGCGCCTGATTATCGAGAGCCAGGACGAGTTCGGCCACCTGGGCAACGGCTTCAACCTCTTTGTAGAGCGAATCCATGACTCGATGCGTGAAGTCGCCTCCTCCACCGTACAGCTCAACGAAGTTGCCCAGCGGGTATTGAACGCATCCAACTCGTCAATGCTCAATTCCGATCAGCAGTCCCACCGCACCAACAGTGTCGCCGCAGCCATCAATGAGCTGGGCGCCGCAACACAGGAGATCGCCCAGAACGCCGCGCGTGCATCGGGGCACTCCAGCGATGCACGGACGTTGGCATCTAACGGGCAGGACGTAGTCGGGCAGAACATCTCGGCCATGAGCCGTCTCTCCAAACGCATCAGCAGCGCAAGCGAGCAGATCGAGACGCTGAATACCAAAACAGCCAACATCGGCCAGATCCTCGACGTGATTACCGGCATCTCCCAACAGACCAATCTACTGGCCCTCAATGCGGCCATCGAGGCCGCGCGTGCGGGTGAGGCCGGCAGAGGTTTTGCCGTGGTTGCCGATGAAGTCCGCAGCCTGGCGCACCGAACCCAGGAATCAGCGAGTCAGGTGCAGGAGATGATCGAGCAGTTGCAATCCGGTGCTCGTGAAGCCGTGGCGATCATGAACGACAGCCAGCGCGAGAGCGTTGAAACGGTCGAGATTGCCAACAAGGCCGTGACAAGTCTGGAAAACGTCACCGAGCGTATCGGCGAAATCGACGGCATGAACCAGTCGGTGGCGACTGCCACCGAAGAGCAGACCGCCGTCGTGGAAGCGATCAACGTGGACATCACCGAGATCAATACGCTGAACCAGCAAGGCGTAGAGAACCTGAACGCGACCCTGCGCGCGTGCACTGACCTTGAACAGCAGTCCACTCGATTGACGCAGTTGGTGGGCAGTTTCCGAATCTGACGTGGCAAGGCCGCTGCCGGAAAGCGTTAGGCAGCGGCCTGCTCTGCTCGACTGTTCCATTCAGCCCATCCGGCAGCTCGCCTACACCAAAAGCAAGAAACGGCACCGTCGATCACACGTAAAAAAGGTCAGCCTGAAAACTCCGGTCTTCCAGTACGGCCGCACCTGTTTCGGTAACACCAAGAACAATGTGCTGGACATAGGGAAACGAGATGTCGTGCTCCAGCACAGCGGCTGAAACCAGCAGACCCTCTTTGACCAGCTCATCAATCATTGCCATAAAATCCCCGGCCGCCGGAACGTCTGATTGAAGGCGTATCAACGCGAGATAAATTTGACCGGACGTCAACTTTCCAGGGCGGACGAAGTTCGCGCTGCGGACGATTTCAAGCACCGCCAATTCATCGGAAAAATTATTAAAACCCATAGCGGCCTCCCACTTCTGAAGACGCTGACTCGCCTGTCCGGCCGTGTCAGGACTTTTAAAAGAAGCTCAGCTCGTGATGAGCGGAAACGCATCTGGCTTCCGTTATTCATCTTGCAATTAAACGAGCCAGATTCATCTTGCAATTAAACGAGCCAGATCCAGCTGGCACATACGGATTTCATGAAGCTGCGTATAGACGCTTCAGAGTGGAACCGTCGGAAAGGCCATCCGTTGCGGATGCCGTTAACGATGATCCGGTTTCAGAAAGTTCATCGCTTCCGTAATCACCGAAGGGTGATCAATCAGCCGATTGTGACCAAGCCCTTCAGTGGTAAACAGACGCGCCCCCGGCCATAGTTCTGCAAAACGAGCGCCCTTTTCCCACGGTGTTTCACGGTCACGGCGGTCATGAATGATCAGGGCGGGACGATCAAGCAGCGGCAGTCGCGAACTGGCGTCGTAGTCTGCAAAGCGGCGACCGGTCAGCGAGTGCAGGACGCCCTCGAAAGGTTTGAATACTGTGTGGGCAACACCGACCGAATCGAATAGTTGAAGTACGCTGTCCGTAGGTGTCAGGAACGGCGCAATCAGGATAAAACGATCAGGGCACCACGACTGTTCCTGAGCGAAAACAATCGATGAAGCGCCCAATGAATGCGCTATCACCGCCGCAGGTTTTCCGAAATGGCGTCCCACGTGCTGCTGCACAGCCACGAACTGGGTCATGTGGCTGATATTGCCTGCGCTCAACCCGTGCGCGGGCTGATCGAACCCCACCACGGCGTAGCCCATCGAGCGCAGTAACGGCACCCATCCGATAAAACGCATCGCGTAACTTGACCAGCCGTGGGCCAGCAACACATACGGCTGGCTGGAGGGATCGCCCCAGACATAGGTGGCAATTCTGATGCCGTCCAGTTCAAGGCTACCGGTTTGCACATCCGTCGCTGTACTCAGGATTTCGGCAGCCTTGGCACGTCCGGACGCCTGAGGAGTCACAAAACGTTGAGCGAGGTATCTTCCAGTGATGCCCGGTAGAATACGGCTGCTCAGCGTGAACATGCCGCGCAGCGTCAATAGTCGAAGCCTGTTGATGATGTTGCTCATCGCTATTCCCCACGCCCGTCAGATGATCTGGCGCCATTAGAACAGCCTATCTTGTCACTGACAAGATAGACTGAACCGATGGGAATATAACTTTTGTTTCATGATAGGGAGCCTTACATGTCGACTTCAGACGCCCCACGGACCTACCACCACGGCAATCTGCCCGCCGTCCTGCGTCAGGCCGCCTGGGATATCGTGGGGGAATCGGGAGTCCGCGGCATGTCACTGCGCGAGTGCGCCAGAAGGGCGAATGTCTCTCATGCCGCCCCCGCCCACCATTTCGGCTCTCTGGAAAATCTGCTGGCGGAGGTGGTGGCCGATGGGTATGAGCGCATGGCCGACGTCATCGTTGCCGTGCAACAGGAACTTGACGACACCCTCCTGGGTTGCGGCATTGGTTATGTAAGTTTCGCCAAAAGTTACCCGGAGCACTTCCGGTTGATGTTTGGCGCGGGTGTAAACCGCACGTTGCCCAGGCTTCTCGAATCGGGTGAACGTGCGCTGCAAGTCCTCCGCCAGTCGATACGCAACGCCTGGATAACAAAATACGGTAGCGAGCCCGACCCGGAACTGCTTGAACAGCGCACCTTCCTCGCCTGGAGCACCGCGCATGGCTACGCTTCCCTGACCATCGACAGAAAGACGAATACCCCCCCTATTCCCTCTGCCGAGTCGGTACTGCAATTGATGACATGCGCCGTGCTTATGCCGTCAGACTGAAAACAGACGCACAGACCTCCATCAGATCGATACACAACCGCCGTCGTGACTGCGCTTGCGCAGAAGCGGTTTCGGCGGTGTGCATGCAATTTGCCCGCACGTCTTCCCATGATGTTCCCCACGTCCCCTTCCGAAACCCGAGCAGGATCAGCACGGCCTATTTTTGATGTCGATCGACATCAATACGTTGACATTTTAGATTTTGATCGTAATCATAACTGCCATCTCCTCCACGCAGTTTACGAGTACATCCTCCATGACAACGCCATCCACTGTTCTCATTACCGGTGCTTCCAGCGGCATCGGCGCGGTATATGCCGAACGATTTGCCCGTCGCGGTCACAATCTCGTAGTGGTCGCTCGTGACAAGGCACGTCTTGATGATCTGGCAGCACGCCTTCGTGAAGAAAACGGCGTTGCCGTTGAAGTCATTCAGGCCGATTTGACTCAAGCTGCCGACCTCACAGCTCTGGAAACCCGCCTGCGTGAGGACGCCAGCATCGGTGTGCTGATCAACAACGCGGGCATTGCTCAATCCGGAGGGTTCGCGCAACATAACGCCGAGTCCATCGACAAGCTTGTCGCCCTCAATATCGTCGCCCTGACACGCCTTGCGGCCGCCGTGGCCCCACGTTTCGCGCAGTCCGGCTCGGGCTCGATCGTCAACCTCGGTTCGGTGGTGGGCTTTGCGCCAGAGTTCGGCATGTCGGTCTACGGTGCGACCAAGGCCTACGTGCTGTTCCTTTCCCAGGGAATGAACGTGGAATTGGCGCCCAACGGCGTCTACGTCCAGGCGGTGCTCCCGGCGGCTACGCGTACCGAAATCTGGGAGCGTGCGGGGATCGATCTGAACACGATTGCAGAGGTGATGGACGTCGACGAACTGGTTGATGCGGCACTGGTGGGCTACGACCGCCGCGAGCAGGTGACCATTCCGCCGCTGCATGTAGCGGGTCGTTGGGACTCGCTGGATGAGGCGCGGCAAGGGCTGTTGTCGGACATTCGACAGGCTCAGGCGGCCGAGCGCTATCGCCCGCAAGCCTGAGGCGGGTCAAGCCGCGGCAGATCCACACCCTTGTTCGACGACACTGGAATCAGAGCGTCATGAAAGCACTGACATTCGAAAAGTACGGCAAGTCGCCTGAGATTGCGATTACCCACGTCCCCATACCGGCCATCAAACCTGACGAACTGTTGGTGGAAGTTCACGCGGCCGGGTTGAACCCGATCGACAACATCATCACTACGGGGGTCTTCAAGCCTGTAGTGAAGTTGCAACTACCGGCCACCATGGGCAGCGATCTGGCAGGCATGGTCATTCAAGTAGGCAGCGCAGTCACTCGTTTCAAGGCAGGCGACGCAGTATTCGCGAGCCTGTTCGAACTGCGTGGGGGCGCCATCGCCCAGTTCGCCGCCGTACCGGAACACGCTGCCGCATTGAAACCCGCCAATCTGGACTTTGTTCAGGCCGCCTCCATCCCGATGGTCGGGCTTACGTCGTGGCAGGCATTCAAGGAACGCGCCCCTCTTAAAGCGGGCCAGAAGGTGTTCATACCGGCCGGGTCTGGAGGTATCGGCACCTTCGCCATCCAGCTGGCCAAACACTTGGGCGCCACAGTGGCCACGACCACCAGCGCGGGGAATATGGAGCTGGTTCGCAGCCTGGGCGCAGATGAAGTCGTGAATTACAAAGAGCAGGCATTTGAACAAGTGCTGCACGACGTTGACCTGGCGCTCGGCACCACCCGGGGAGACGACCTTGAAAGAGCTGTCGGCATCCTCAAGCCCGGCGGTAGGATCGTATCCCTGGTCGGCCCGCTGGATAAGGCATTCGCCAAGGCTCGGCGGATGAATGCCTTCTTCACATTCATATTCGGGTTGATGAGCCGCAGGATCACGCGCCTGGCGAGGACGAAAAATGTGTCGTACTCGTTTCTGTTTGTTCGCGCGGATGGCGCTCAACTTGGCGACATCGCCAGATTGCTCGAAAGTGGCCAGATAACACCGGTGATTGACAGGGTCTTTGCGTTTGAACAGGCCAGCGAAGGGCTTGAATACCTGGGCCAGGGCCGTGCCAAAGGCAAGGTCGTCGTGAAGATCAAGTAAGCGTTTATTCAACGTCCACTCAGCCACCATTCAGGCCCGCATCTGTCGAGCATTGGAGTATCAAATGGACACCTCTTCCGAAAGAACCGCCATCGTCACGGGTGCCTCATCGGGCATCGGTCGTGCCACCGCAGAGGCGCTGGCGCGCGCGGGGTATACCGTGTTTGGCACAAGCCGCAAAATTGGTGACAGTTATGCACAGGTCTCCATGCTGACCTGCGATGTCACGAATGACGACTCTGTCCGCGCGCTCGTTGCCACCGTGCTTGCGAAAACCGGGCGTATCGACCTGCTCGTCAACAATGCCGGCATCGGTATGCTGGGCGGGGCCGAGGAGTTCTCGATCCCGCAAGTGCAGGCACTGTTCGACGTCAATCTGTTTGGCGTCATGCGCATGACCAGCGCAGTACTGCCGTCGATGCGCCAACAAGGTCGGGGACGCATTATCAATATCGGATCGGTTCTGGGGCTGATACCCGCGCCCTACTCGGCTCATTATTCGGCGGTCAAACATGCTCTGGAAGGCTATTCGGAATCGCTCGATCACGAAATTCGCGCCTTCGACGTCCGGGTTTCGGTCATTGAGCCGGCATTCGTACGCACCGTCTTCGATCAAAACGGCATCGAGCCGGACTCACGGTTGCCGGAGTATGATCAGGCGCGAGCGGGTGTCCGTGCGTTGCTCGCCGATGTGATGCCGACAGCCGACCTGCCCGAGGTTGTCGCAGCGGTGGTACTGAAAGCGGCGAGCGATGTTCGCCCACGGCATCGATACACCGCCGGCAAGGCCGCCCGACAAATCAGCCTGCTACGGCGCTTCGCGCCTGCCGGAGCGTTCGATAAAAGCTTGCGCAAGCAGTTTCGCTTGCCGGTATAGATGCCATGGTCTGGACGTATCAGCGCCTTCCCATACTGACTTGGCTCGGCAATGGCCCGCAGGCGCGATAGGTGTCGATCAACGTGTCAAAAAGGGCTATGTCCGACCTGCTTCTGGCGACCAGTTGAGCGCCCGCCACAGCGGAAAAAATGGCCTGCGCCCGCACCTCGCTGTCCGCAGGCGTGCAAATGTTCGCTGCCACCAGAAGCTTGCTCAGCCAGGCAATGTTGACCTGGGCGAATAGCTGCATTTCTTCAGTCATCTCCGGCGGCAGGTTGTCGGTTTCAGCGCCGACGAAAGTGCCCAGGCAAAGGCGGTTTTCAACCTCCAGCGAGCGCCGGAAGATCTCCGGAAAGCGCTGTAATGCTTCGCTGGGATCGGGGGTTTCTTCGGCGATCGTCTCAAGTGCAGCGGCACCGTCCTGCCAGTATCGCCTGGCAACAGCGACACCCAGATCAGCCTTGCTGGGGAAGTGGTAGTAAATACTGGCCGGCTTGATTCCGACCTGGGCGGCCAGATCGCGAAAGTTCAGGCCGTTGTAGCCCTGGGACTGGGCGATGTTTCTCGCAGCAAGCAGGATCGCCTCACGGGCGTTGATGGTCATCGTAGTGCCTTGTACTTCGGACGCGTTTCTGGAGACCGGCACATGCTAATTCAAAAACCTGCCTTTTGTTAGGTAGAAAGACGGTGTGACGCATGGCAGCAGCCATCCGCTGCTGAACGGCCATCGTCGGTTTCTCACAAGCTGAAACGGCTATCGCCGGGAACATCCCGCATGACGTTCCCGGCGATAAGGTGAGCGTAAAAACAGCTCAATCACTCGGCCGGCGAGTCCAGCTCGGGAATACCGCTGCTGCGATCAGCATAGGCCGCCTGAAAAGCCGGACGTTTCTGCCAGCGCTGCCAGTACAGGTCCAGAAACTCGAAACGCTCATCCAATGGCGTGGCGTTGACCGGAAACTTGGAGAAGGCAATAGCAGTTGCAAGCGTGATGTCCGCGAACGTTGGCGCATCGCCGCCCAGCAGCCATTCGCGACCATCGGACAAATGACGATTGACCAATGCCGCGTGGCTCAGCGCTTCTTTGCGGCAGTGCTCGCCCCATGCTTCGTTCTTGGTCAGTTCAAGCTTGAAACCGAGTCCGGTGTGCAGCACGTGAAAGGCCGTAACGATCCGATAGAGGATATGCACCCAGATGCGGTTGTCCCACATGCTATCGAGGCCCTGCTCCAGAGCGCCCTCGCCCATGATCTTGCGGCCCGGATAAGACTGATCCAGATAGCGAGCGATAGCGGCCGTCTCGGATATGAAGCTGCCGTCTGCCAGTTCCAGGGTCGGTGTTTCACCCCACGGGTTCATGTTCAGATGACGCCAGCCACGCTGCTCTCCACCCGGCGTCATGTCATAAATGGTTTCTTCGAACTGATCGGCAATGCCTTTTTCGTGGATGAACAAACGCAGGCGTTGAGGATTCGGAAAAGCCGAAGGAGAGGTGAAAAGTCGCAATTTAGAGGTCATGGTCAGGCCTGTGAGGTAGGGTAAAACACCTACCTAACTATCGTTAGGTATCCACACCGTAGCGGTACTTTTGTTCTGAGTCAACGTTTACCTAACACTTGTTAGGCCAGTAGTATCCACTCGGCTGATCCGCAAGCCTGGCAATCGGAGAAGATTCTGCTGAAAATGCAGCCTTCAGGCATGGGTTGGCCCGCATTGACAGCGCTCAAACGTGAGCGCCTTGATATCCTGTGCGCCGATCTCGGGCGGCCAGTGAATGCTGCTCAAAAACGTACAAGACCCAGGCTCGAACCACAGGCCTCGCCTGGCCGCATAGCGCAGAGAAAGAAGGAAAAAGAATGCAGCACGCTTCGCTGAACCGTTTTCGTACCGGGTTGCTCGCCTTGCTTTTGCTCTGCGTGACCTTGCCGGCCCTGGCCCAGAATGCTCCCGCCCCCCAGGCCGATAGCGCCAGCAGCGCGACCCCTGCCGTGGATGCCCCGAGCCTGGATGATCTGAGCCAACAGCTCGATCAGATCCGTCAGAAAGTGACGGTCAGCGCCAACGACGACCTGCTTTCAAGCCTGCGCCAGGCGGCTTTGCAGGTCCAGAAACAAGCCGACAATCTGATTGCTCAGCAGGCTGTCGATATCGAACACCTGAATGATCAGCTCAACATTCTCGGGCCGGTGCAACCGGACGAAGCGCAAAGCCTGACCAGTCAGCGCAAGACGTTGACCGCGCAGAAAAACGCGCTGGTCAATGATGAACGTCAGACCAATGAGCTGAGCCAGTCAGCCCGGGATCTGGCTACGCAGATATTCAACCTGCGCCGCAGCCTTTTCGATTCACAGATCAGCACGCGCACGGCGAGCCCGCTCAGTTCGGCATTCTGGTCCACGCTGATTCGCCCGACCGATGACGACCTGGGACGCCTGAACAGGCTTCTGGTGGACGTGCGCCAAGTACTCAACAACGCGATGGCACCGGACAACCGTGTGCAATTCATCAGCGTGGTGCTGGGCGCGTTGTTCATCTGGGTGGTTGTCCGGCGCCTGCTGGAGCGCCTGCTGATCTGGGCGATGATTCGCTGGCTGCCCGAAGGCCGCCTGCGCCGCAGCGCCCTGGCCCTGGCGGTCGGGCTGTCGACCATTCTCACCATCACCATTGCCACTTCCTTGCTGCGCTGGGGAATCGTCCACAACGCGGTGCTCAGCAACGACGTGGTCAATCTGCTCGATCAGGTGCAGACGCTGATTACCTTCTGCGCCTTCATCGTCGGTCTGGGCCGCGCGCTGTTGATGCTGGCACATGCCTCGTGGCGCCTGCCGCAAATTCCTGACCAGATTGCCACCGCACTGGGCCGCTTCCCCCCGGCCCTGGCACTGGCACTGATGGTCATCGGCACCCAGGAACGAATCAACAGTGTGATTGCCAGCAGCCTGGCACTGACCGTTGCGGTCAATGGCCTGACGGCACTGGCGGTTTCGCTGGTGTTCTTCTACGCCCTGTTGCGCTACCGCCGTACCCGCCGCCGCTTTGAACTAGAGCGGCCGGCAGGCTTCGCCGGGCTGATTCCGTTTATCGTTGCGGTGTGGGTCGGCCTGAGTTTGCTGGCGTTGTTGAGCGGCTACCTGACGCTGGCTTACTTTCTGGCAGTGAAACTGCTCTGGATCAGCGTGGTGGCGTCCACTGCATACCTGCTGATCGCCTGCTTCGGTGACATCTGCGAAACCCTCCTGTCGCCCAAACAACCTGGCGGCCTGGCGCTGGGCTCAGCGCTGGGCTTGTCCACTCGCCATCAGGCGCAGGCAAGTACCGTACTGGCCGGCATAGGCCGTACCTTGCTGCTGCTCACCGCTGTACTGCTGGCGTTCATGCCTTCAGGGTCGAGCCCGGGCGACCTGCTCGCCAGCTTTACTCAGCTGGATGTCACGTCCAAATCCATGGGTAACCTAAACATCGTCCCCAGCGACATTCTGGTGGCATTGGTATGCCTGGTCGTCGGCCTGCTGAGTGTGCGGGTACTCAAGGAGTGGTTTGGAGAACGCCTGCTGCCCGAAACCAACATGGACGCAGGCATGCAGGCCTCGCTGGTGACCCTGATCGGTTACATCGGCTTTGTGCTGGTGGTGGCCGTGGTGATGTCCACACTCAACATCAGCCTCACCAACCTGACCTGGGTGGTCAGTGCGCTGTCGGTGGGGATAGGTTTCGGCCTGCAGGCCATTGTGCAGAACTTCATCTCCGGCCTGATTCTGCTGACCGAGCGCCCGGTCAAAGTCGGCGACTGGGTAAGCCTGGCGGGGGTCGAAGGCGATATTCGCCGGATCAACGTCCGCGCGACCGAAATCCAGATGGGCGACCGCTCGACAGTGATCGTGCCGAACTCGCAGTTCATCACGCAGAACGTCCGCAACGTGACCATGGGCAATGCGCTGGGCGTGGTCGGAATCACCCTTACCCTGCCCCTGGAAACAGACGTTCTGCAAATACGCGAACTGCTGTTACAGGCTTTCACCGAACACGAAGCGATACTCGATGCACCAGCGCCTTCAGTCACCTTCAAGGACCTGACCAATACCGGCTTGATCATCAGCGCCAGCGGCTACGTGAACAGCCCACGCTCGGTGGGTGGCGCACGGAGTGATCTGTTGTTTACGGTCTTGGGGCGTCTGAGGGAATTGGGTGTAGCGCTGTCTGCACCGCAGAGCATGGTGTTGATTAATGAGGGGGCTGGGAAGGAGGCGGCGGCGGAAGAGAGTCAGTGATGCTTGTTTGTGTGGTGTCCCAGGCGGGGTTCGAACCTGCAACCTTCCCCTTAGGAGGGGGATGCTCTATCCAATTGAGCTACTGAGACACTGCGTGCCGACACACCGATCGGTGCCAGCGAGGACGGCGTGCATCTTAGCGGCATGTGGCGCTTTTGTCATGTCGTCATTGTCCTTCGACCCTGTAGCCGATGTCGCCTGAAAACACGGCCTGATAAACCGATCATGCAATTTGCAATCCCCCAAAAAGCCATCATTGCAAAACGCACTGTAGAGCACTTTTTTTAATTTAATAAACAATTGATTTTAAAGGAGTTTTTATCATTTTCCGATTGGCATGCAGACTGCATTATTGATATCTGTGGAACACATCTCATCCCAAACGGTCGGGCACAGGTACTGGAAAATGAACAAGACTCTCTCAGTGTTGAATGCGGCAGCTCTGGTGGCTCTGGTAGCATTTCATTTCCAGGATTCTGGTATCAAGGATGCTCAGGCCATCACGCCTGCTCCTGTCCACCACCAGATCAGTCAAGCGCCAAAGCTGGCAATCATGACTGAACGCGTTGCGAGCGCAGCGGTGCTGGCCAATGACGATGATGAGTCACTTCAGTTTCCACGCGCTGAACAGCGCTGGGTTTTCTGATAACGCCCGCAACGACCCTTCCAAGAGAGAGTAGCCATGTCAAAATCCGCGTTGTCATTTCTGGTCCTGGCGATCATGGCTGTCGTCGCCGACCTTTTGCTTCCTGTTAATGCACAGGCCATGAGTATCGCTGCAAACATCGCCGCAGGCGTGTTCGCCAGTCTCTTCGTGGTTGCGTTGTTCGTCGGTCGCCGCTTCAAATTCGACCCGGTGCTTCGCTGACAGCGAAGCTACCTGCGGTAATTCGCCCGGTCGTCTGACCGTTCGCATCCAGAATCTCCCCTCCTCCGAAAGAACCTTCCTGCACCGCAGCCAACCCTTTGTCGGCTAACCTCGGTCACGCTGAATTTAGACGCATACTCAGAGTCAAATGGCCATGACGGCAAAAAAGCTCAATGGCGTGCCCTTTTATCCGGGGACAAATGTGATGAGTTTGCAAATTCGCTCGCATTTCTGATAATTGGTGCTGGCAATACGCCGCTACCTGAGTCAATATTTGTCACAGAATTGACGCCAAGGATTCGACGTAATACGGCATGATGTCGGCCCCTTGGAACCCCGGTTGAACATTTGGCCAAAATGATTGTCTGACTGTGACAATCTTGCGGCCACTTGCTAGAACCGCTTCCCCTGAACTAACCGGTTAAATATATGAGCCCTATGAAACAGGCTACTTATTCCAGCCGCACGGCTGACAAGTTCGTCGTTCGCCTACCAGACGGCATGCGTAATCGCGTGCAAGAGGTAGCCAAGAATCATCACCGCAGCATGAACTCGGAAATCATCGCTCGTCTCGAACAAAGCCTGATTCAGGAAGGTGCTCTTGGTGATGAACCAAGCCTGCGCCTCGATAGTCCTGAGCTGTCCTTGCACGAACGCGAGCTGCTGCAGCGCTTTCGCCAGCTTTCACATCGTCAACAGAACGCTCTTGTTTCGCTGATTGCTCATGACACGGAACTCGCTTCCGAAGAGTCCTGAGATTTGACGTAACAGACAAAGGCCAGCGAAAGCTGGCCTTTTTCGTTGTAGCCTTTTTCTTTATTAGTCGTCGGCTTATTGCGTTACACAGCGACCTGAAGACTTGGCGAAAGCATAAAAAAACCGCCTGATCATGGCGGTTTTTTTATTTCAATAGACTCTAGCCGTCGCGAGCCTTAGAGCAGAAAGATCGTCGCCAGCCCGAGAAAGATGAAGAAGCCGCCGCTGTCGGTCATCGCCGTAATCATGACGCTCGCCCCCATCGCGGGATCTCGCCCCAAACGTGCAAGCGCCATAGGAATGGAAACACCCATCAGCGCTGCCAGCAACAGGTTGAGCGTCATGGCTGCGGTCATGACCACACCCAGCGACCAGCTGTCATACAGGAAGTAGGCGACCACGCCGATCACACCCCCCCAGATCAGACCATTGATCAAGCCGACAGCCAGCTCCTTGCGCAGCAATCGCGCCGTATTACCGGTATTGACCTGATCCAGCGCCATCGCGCGGACGATCATGGTGATGGTCTGGTTACCGGAGTTGCCGCCAATCCCGGCCACGATAGGCATCAGCGCAGCGAGCGCCACCAACTTCTCGATGGAGCCTTCGAACAGGCCGATCACACGCGAGGCCAGAAACGCGGTTACCAGGTTGACTGCCAGCCAGGACCAGCGGTTGCGCAGCGAACGCCATACCGACGCGAAGATGTCTTCTTCTTCACGCAGACCCGCCATGTTGAGGACTTCGCTCTCGCTTTCCTCACGGATCAGGTCGACCATTTCATCGATGGTCAGACGGCCGATCAGCTTGCCGTTCTTGTCCACGACCGGCGTGGAGATAAGGTCATAACGCTCAAACGCCTGTGCCGCATCGTAGGCATCGTCTTCAGGGTGAAAGCTGACCGGATCGTTGGCCATGACTTCGCCAACCTGCTTCTCCGGATCATTGACCAGCAGACGCTTGATCGGCAGCACGCCCTTGAGCACACCCTCGGAATCGACTACGAACAGTTTGTCGGTGTGACCAGGCAGCTCTTTGAGCCTGCGCAGGTAGCGCAGCACGACTTCAAGGCTGACATCCTCACGGATCGTCACCATCTCGAAGTCCATCAGCGCACCGACCTGATCCTCGTCATAGGACAAGGCCGACCGCACGCGCTCACGCTGCTGTGAATCCAGTGTTTCCATGAGCTCGTGAACGACGTCGCGGGGCAACTCGGGAGCAAGGTCGGCCAGTTCGTCGGCGTCCATGTCCCGTGCCGCCGCGAGCAACTCATGATCGTCCATGTCGGCGATCAGGGTTTCACGAACGGAATCGGATACTTCAAGAAGAATGTCGCCGTCGCGCTCGGCCTTGACCAGCTGCCAGACGGTCAGGCGGTCTTCCAGGGGCAAGGCTTCAAGGATATAGGCGACGTCGGCAGAGTGAAGGTCTTCGAGCTTGCGTTGCAACTCGACGAGGTTCTGCCGGTGAACCAGGTTTTCTACACGGTCCTGATGCTGACCTTCCTGACGGTGGGTCAGGTCTTCAACAATACGCTGGCGCTGCAGCAGATCGACAACCTGAGCCAGGCGATCCTGCAAGCTTTCCTGCGTTTTTTTTACTTCTCTTTCGGTCATAGGCGAACTCCACTCCCAGCAGCGGAGCACGCCGGGAGATCAATCAGTTAATTCATGATTGTTGAAAAACATTATCGAGTAACGACTGGGTATGTCCATGGAGGTGTTCCACAAGCCCCGGCGGAGCTGACGGGCGCAATGATACACCGCTTTGAGCGAAGCGCACGCGAGAAAATTCAGCTCATAACAACCGTTTGCAGCGCAAACCTGCACAACTCCGTAAGCCAGCCAGGGTTCGACGTCACATTCAGCCAATAAAACACGCTCGCCCCTTTCAAAGACCGCAGTTAGCCTTTGCCGACACCTGTCACGGAGGACCTTGAGCATGCGACCTGAAAATCATCTGCTGCTGTGGAGCGCCCTGCTCTGCCTTCCTGCCGCTGCAACCGCCAGCAACGTTCATCGCTGCGAGGATGCATCCGGAAAGATTACGTTTACCACCCTCGGCTGCCCGGATGGGCACAGTACCCGCCTGCAGAGAGCCTTCAACGCACCACCGGGAACCCGTATCGATGTGATGCCGCCCGCCAACACTGCGCAAACCGCGCGTGGAAAACCGGCAGATCAGACACTGGTCGTGGTCGGCACACGCGATGATGGCTGTGGAAACCGCTTGAGCGCCGAACAGCGCCGGGCTGCGATCATCAACCAGCGCACCCCTCCCGGTATGACGCAGCGTGATGTCGAGAGCCTGCTGGGACGCCCCGACAAAGTCACTAACCGCAATGGAGAATTGCATTACGTGTACAACCAGAAAAAAGGCCGCAGCAATAAGGTGACATTTGACGAGAACGGATGCGTTAAAGGAAAACGCTAGAAAGCAAAAAGCCCACATCTTTCGATGTGGGCTTTTCGTTTGTATGGTGCACTCGACAGGATTCGAACCTGTGACCGCTCGGTTCGTAGCCGAGTACTCTATCCAGCTGAGCTACGAGTGCATTGGTGTTTTTAGACCAGATCACCTCTGGTTGGAGCCAGTTATCGGAAACCTTGTAATTACTTACAACACTTCAAACAACTTTAAATGGTGCACTCGACAGGATTCGAACCTGTGACCGCTCGGTTCGTAGCCGAGTACTCTATCCAGCTGAGCTACGAGTGCATGTGTTGGTGCCGCGCATTATAGGTCGTAAAATTGTTTAGTCAAGCACTTTTTCTAGTAAATTCAACAACTTACAGATCAAGCCCAATCTTACGCACTACATAAATAATGGCGGAGAACGGGGGATTCGAACCCCCGACACCCTTTTGAGGTGTACTCCCTTAGCAGGGGAGCGCCTTCGGCCACTCGGCCAGCTCTCCGCAACACGGGGCGTATAATAACCACCCTTTTCCCCGTTTGCAAACCAAAAATTCAATAAAAATTAATGGCTTGGTTCTTCGTCCTTCTCTTTCTTGATACGCAGGTAAATCTCTTCACGATGAACCGCGACTTCCTTGGGCGCATTGACACCAATACGCACCTGATTACCCTTCACTCCGAGCACGGTGACGGTGATCTCACCATCTCCAATGATCAGGCTTTCCGCGCACCGACGAGTCAGAATCAGCATACTTTTCTCCTTACGCCTTTATTCAGGGACAACAGTCTGCAAACCTATGGGCAGTGACAGTAGCAAAACGCCATAACCACTACCTGTATATCGACTAACGCAAAGAAAACAAAAGCCCTTCTGCGCAGCACCCGAAAGACGCGGTCACGCCGCGCCCTTCGATGACAGGGTCATTCGCCCTGCCGCGGAGCATCCAGCTCAAAGGCCGTGTGCAGTGCGCGCACAGCCAACTCCAGGTATTTCTCTTCGATGACCACGGAAACCTTGATTTCCGATGTGGAGATCATCTGGATATTGATGCTCTCCTTGGCCAGCGCTTCGAACATACGACTGGCAACGCCGGCATGCGAGCGCATACCAACGCCGACGATGGACACCTTGGCGATCTTGGTATCGCCGGAAACCTCACGCGCGCTGATTTCACGCGCGGTAGCCTCAAGCACCTGCAAGGCCGCCTGATAGTCGTTGCGATGGATCGTGAAGGTGAAATCGGTGGTGTTATCGTGCGAGACGTTCTGCACGATCATGTCCACTTCGATATTGGCCGCGCTGATCGGGCCGAGAATCTTGAACGCCACGCCGGGGGTGTCTGGCACACCACGGATGGTCAGCTTGGCTTCATCGCGGTTGAAGGCGATGCCGGAAATGATCGGCTGTTCCATGGATTCCTCTTCATCGATTGTAATAAGGGTGCCCGGCCCCTCTTTGAAGCTGTGCAGAACGCGCAGCGGGACATTGTATTTGCCGGCGAATTCGACCGCACGGATCTGCAGCACCTTGGAACCGAGGCTGGCCATTTCCAGCATCTCTTCAAAGGTGATCTTGTCGAGGCGCTGGGCCTGCGACACGACGCGCGGATCAGTGGTGTAGACGCCATCGACGTCGGTGTAGATCTGGCACTCGTCCGCTTTCAGCGCCGCCGCCAGGGCAACACCGGTCGTGTCCGAGCCACCACGCCCGAGGGTCGTGATGTTGCCGTGTTCGTCGACACCCTGGAAACCGGCGACCACCACCACACGACCCGCTTTCAGGTCGGAGCGGATCTTCTGGTCGTCGATCTGCAGGATGCGCGCCTTGTTGTGCGCGCTGTCGGTGAGAATACGCACCTGATTGCCGGTGTAGGACACCGCCGGAACGCCACGCTTCATCAAGGCCATCGCCAGCAGCGCGATGGTCACCTGCTCGCCCGTGGAGACAATGACATCCAGCTCACGGGGAACTGGCTGATCACTGATCTGCCTGGCCAGCTCGATCAGACGATTGGTTTCACCGCTCATGGCCGAAAGCACGACCACCAGGTCGTCACCCGCCTCACGGAATTTCTTGACCTTGTCGGCCACCTGCTCGATGCGCTCTACAGAGCCCACGGAGGTGCCGCCAAATTTCTGTACGATTAAAGCCATCTCAAAGCCGCCTCAAATCCCGTTAAGAGCACCCATTAACATTCGAGTCCAAGTAAGGCCTGCCGGTGTGCGGCAGGCCTGCTGACCCGACTCAGATACCCTGCTCTACAAAAGGAGCGGCCAGTGCCAGCGCTGAATCCAGCGCACCGGCATCGACACCACCGCCTTGAGCCATATCAGGACGGCCACCACCTTTACCACCTACGGCGGCAGCTGCCTGCTTCATCAAATCACCGGCTTTGAGTTGGCCAGTCAGGTCCTTGGTCACGCCTGCGACCAAGACAACCTTGTCCTCATGAACACTGCCGAGCAGGATCACTGCGCGGCCGAGCTTGTTCTTCAACTGATCGACAAGCGCCAACAGCGCCTTGCCGTCCTGACCATCCAGGCGCGTGGCCAGAACCTTGACCCCTTTGACATCCAGCGCAGCTGATGACAGGTCGTCACCGGTGGCACTGGCTGCCTTGGCTTGCAGTTGTTCCAGTTGTTTTTCCAGCAGACGGTTGCGTTCAATCACCGCCGTCAGCTTGTCCAGCAGGTTGTCGCGATTGCCTTTGACCAGCGTCGCGGCTTCCTTGAGTTGATCTTCGGCCGAATTCAGCCAGGCCAGGGCCGCAGCGCCGGTGACTGCCTCGATACGGCGCACGCCTGCTGCGACACCGCCTTCACTAACGATCTTGAACAGCGCGATGTCACCGGTGCGGCTGGCGTGAATGCCACCACACAGCTCGACGGAAAACTCGCCGCCCATGCTCAGTACGCGAACGCTGTCGCCGTACTTCTCGCCGAACAGCGCCATGGCGCCCTTCTTCTTCGCCGTGTCGATATCGGTTTCTTCGGTCATGACCTCGGTGTTCTTGCGAATCTCGGCGTTGACGATATCTTCCAGCGCGCGCAGTTGCTCGGCCTTGATCGCTTCGAAGTGGCTGAAGTCGAAGCGCAGACGCTGACTGTCGACCAGCGAGCCTTTCTGCTGAACGTGCTCACCCAGCACCTGACGCAATGCGGCATGCAGCAAGTGAGTGGCCGAATGGTTCAATTTGGTTGCATCGCGAACTTCATCGGCCACTTGTGTTTCAACCTGCGCGCCAACGCTCAGGCTGCCGGACGCCACAACGCCGTGGTGCAGGAAGGCGCCGCCGGTCTTGGTGGTATCACTGACGTCAAAGCGCGCGTCACCGGCCTGCAGGAAACCACTGTCACCGATCTGACCGCCCGACTCGGCGTAGAACGGAGTGACGTCGAGAATCACCACGCCCTCTTCACCTTCATTCAGGTGAGAAACCGACTGGCCTTCCTTATAGAGGGCCACGACGCTGGCGCTGCCAGTGGTCGCCGAGTAACCGGTGAACTGGGTGGCCACATCGACCTTGACCAGGCTGTTGTAATCCATGCCGAACGAACTGGCCGAACGGGCGCGCACGCGCTGGGCGTCCATTTCACGCTCGAAGCCTGCTTCGTCCAGGGTCAGATTACGCTCACGGGCGATGTCGCCTGTCAGGTCCATCGGGAAGCCATAGGTGTCGTACAGCTTGAACACCACTTCGCCCGGAACCACGGTGCCTTTGAGGTCGGCCAGATCCTGTTCGAGAATTTTCAGACCTTGCTCGAGGGTCTTGGCGAACTGCTCTTCTTCGCCTTTGAGTACGCGTTCGATGTGCGACTGCTGCTGCACCAGCTCAGGGAACGCAGACCCCATCTCGGCAACCAGCGCGGCAACGATCTGGTAGAAGAAGCTGCCCTTGGCACCCAGCTTGTTGCCGTGACGGCAGGCGCGACGAATGATGCGGCGCAGCACATAACCGCGACCTTCATTGGACGGCAGCACGCCGTCGGCGATCAGGAAGCCGCACGAGCGAATGTGGTCAGCCACGACCTTCAGCGAAGCCTGGTTGTCATTGCTGCAACCAATGGCCTTGGCAGACGCAGCCAGCAGGCTCTGGAACAGATCGATTTCGTAGTTGGAGTGCACGTGCTGCAGAACCGCACTGACACGCTCCAGGCCCATGCCGGTATCGACCGAAGGCGCTGGCAGCGGGTGCAGCACACCATCTGCAGTCCGGTTGAACTGCATGAATACGTTGTTCCAGATTTCGATGTAACGGTCGCCGTCTTCTTCTGGCGAGCCTGGCGGGCCACCCCAGATTTCCGGGCCGTGGTCGAAGAAAATCTCGCTGCAAGGACCGCACGGGCCGGTATCGCCCATGGTCCAGAAGTTATCGGAGGCGTACGGTGCGCCTTTGTTGTCGCCAATGCGAACCATGCGCTCGGCTGGCACGCCGATCTCCTTGGTCCAGATGTCATAGGCTTCATCGTCAGTGGCGTACACCGTGACCCAGAGTTTTTCCTTGGGCAGGTTGAGCCATTTTTCGGAGGTCAGGAACGTCCAGGCGTAGGTGATGGCATCACGCTTGAAATAGTCACCGAAGCTGAAGTTGCCCAGCATCTCGAAAAAAGTATGGTGACGGGCGGTATAGCCGACGTTTTCCAGGTCGTTGTGCTTGCCACCGGCACGCACGCATTTCTGACTGGTAACGGCGCGGGTGTAGGCGCGCTTTTCCTGGCCCAGGAAGCAATCCTTGAACTGGTTCATGCCTGCGTTGGTGAACAGCAGGGTTGGGTCGTTGCCCGGAATCAAGGAGCTTGAAGCGACACGAGTGTGGCCTTGCTCTTCGAAGAAGCCAAGGAAGGCTTCACGGATTTCTGCGCTTTTCATAGGTTCTTCCACGGAGACTGCGGCCAGAGGCAAGTGCAAAACGTCAAATGACGTAGCGACGGCAAAGGGCCGCATTATATAGGCGTTGCGCCCTCGGTACAGTGTGTTTGTGCGATAGAAACAAGTAACTGGATTATCGGCATGTCATGAGTGTTCAAAGGCTGCGAATGCGGCGATGACCTGTTCGATCTGAGCGCGCGACACGTTCATGTGGGTCACCATACGCAGCCGCGGTGCGGCCGTGAGTACGATGCCCCGCTCGGCGCAGAACGCCTTGAGCGATGCCGCGCGCTCGCCGATCGGCACATAGACCATATTGGTCTGTACCGGCTCGACAGCGTAGCCGAGCCCGCTCAGGCCTTCAGCCAGAAACGCCGCGTTGGCATGGTCATCCGCCAACCGCTCGACCTGATGATCCAGCGCGTAGAGCCCTGCCGCAGCCAGCCCTCCAGCCTGACGCATGCCACCGCCCAGCATCTTGCGCAAGCGGCGGGCCTTGGCGATCAACGGGTGCGAACCGCAGAGCACCGAGCCGATCGGCGCGCCCAGCCCCTTGGAGAGGCAGACCGAAACAGAATCGAAGTGCCGGGTAATCTCGCGAACATCGACACCCAGCCTGACCGAAGCGTTGTACAGCCGTGCGCCGTCAAGGTGGAGAGCGAGCCCCTTTTCCAGGGTCAGGGTACGCGCGGCAGCCAGGTAGTCCAGGGGCAGCACCTTGCCCTGCATGGTGTTTTCCAGGGCCAGCAGGCGCGTACGAGCGAAGTGAAAGTCATCGGGCTTGATGGCGTCGAGCACCTGCTGCAGGTCCAGAGAACCGTCGGCCTGTACCTCCAGTGGCTGCGGCTGAATGGAGCCCAGCACTGCCGCACCGCCACCTTCGTACTTATAGGTGTGGGCCTGCTGGCCGACGATGTACTCATCGCCGCGTTCACAGTGCGCCATCAGCGCCAGCAGATTGCTCATGGTGCCCGACGGCACGAACAGCGCGGCGTCGAACCCGAGACGCCCGGCGAGCGTTGCTTCGAGCAGATTGACCGTAGGGTCCTCACCGTAGACGTCATCGCCAACGGGCGCACGTGCCATGGCATCGAGCATGCCGGCCGTAGGCAGAGTCACTGTGTCGCTGCGCAGATCGATGACAGTCACGAAAAAGCTCCCTGAAGTTGAAGATCGATAATGCATGCAACCTTTGGCTTGCAACAAGGCATTACTGAGGCCGCGGTACATGATAATCAAGCACCGCCGCTCTCGATACTCCGTGCCCTTATAAGAAAAAGGTAGGTGTACCGTACGAAAGTGTCCATGCATGATCCAGCGAACTATGATAAAAATCTCGCGCCGGCCACGTAAAGTGACGGCAACGTTCTCAGGGCGGGGTGCAATTCCCCACCGGCGGTAATGACGCGCAATGCGTCTAGCCCGCGAGCGCTTGGGGATCGCGGCTTTGGCTGCTATCTGCAAGGTCAGCAGACCCGGTGTGATTCCGGGGCCGACGGTCATAGTCCGGATGAAGAGAGAGCGGGATTGGTGTCAGCAAGAACGTCTGTAAAACCTATCCATGAACGACATCGTTCAGGAGGCTTTCCTACGCAGCTTGAATCCCTTTCGATCCAAATGCCCTGTTTTTTCCATAAACAGGAGTCAGAACACGTGCAACCAACTGCAATCGACAGCAAAAGCAAAAGCCACGCAAACGAGCGTGTCGCGTTCATCCAGGCCTGCTGGCACAAGGATATCGTCGACCAGAGCCGTAAAGGGTTTATCGCCGAGATGGCCAATCAGGGCTATGCCGAAAGCGATATCGACATCTTTGAAGTGGGCGGCGCCTTTGAAATCCCGCTGCATGCAAAACTGCTGGCCAATACCGGCCGCTACGCTGGCATCGTCGGCGCCGCACTGGTAGTGGACGGAGGCATCTATCGTCACGAATTCGTCGCGCAGTCAGTGGTCAGCGCATTGATGCAGGTCCAACTGGAAACCGAAGTACCGGTGTTCTCCGTGGTCCTGACACCGCATCACTTCCATGCAGGCGAAGAGCATCAGAAGTTCTTCTTCGATCACTTCGTGCACAAGGGCGAAGAAGCGGCCAAGACCTGCGCTGACACCCTGAACAAGGTACGCAGTCTGCGCCGTCTGGATGCACAGCAGAAAGCGGCCTGCTAAGACGAAGCATCGGTAGGTGTTCTCCCGGACACCTATCGTTCCTCACGCTTCAGCGTGGGAATGCCGTTCTGGACGCTCTGCGTCCGGTCTTGAAAGTGCCTGGCGATCAGCCGAGGCTATCCGCATCAGTGGGTACGATCAGAATCCCCGCCCGCAGGCCGTTTTTGACCCTGGGGTTGGGGAAGATGATCCTCGCGCCCTCCTCTTCCACTAACCAGCGTGAACCACCCGCGTCTTCGGCCAGCACGTAGCCTTTTTCCAGCGGCGAGAAGTTCTCGACGTCATCGGCCAGGTTGAACGTGAACGCATCGGTACGCTTGATCACTTCCCGCGCCACGCTGAACAGCTGCAACCCTTCAAGATCGTCATCCCGCTCGGGCTCGGTGCCCTCGATGAGCTGCTCGAGACACAAGCGCAGTGGCCCAAGATTGACCTCTTGGTTCTGCCCGAACGGCCGCGCCTTGCCCAGTTCCAGAGTGAAGGCCTCGGCACCCAACTGATCGTAGGTGTAGGCGCTGAACACAATGGACGGCTTGTTTTGCAGCAACACCGCACTCATACCCGCAGCCCGCAGCCGGGCCAGTTCAAGCCGCGAATGATTACGTCCTTCCTTCCACGGGTACAGCGCGAATTGCTCGATCGTCGAGCCACGAATGGCCGTGTGCAGGTCGTAATGCAGGCGGTAGCGGTCCGGCAGGCTGAAGAAAGTGGCTGCCAGTCGCTCCAGCTCGCAAGCGCGCAAGGCCTCGGCGCCACCACTCTGCTCGTGCCGGCCATTGAACAGCCGATTGACATCCTGCTCGACAAAACGCGTCCCGCGTCGCATGGCGTCGGGATTGCCGAACAGGAACAGAATACGTGCGCGCGGTTTCAGGTCGCCGCGCGCGATGCTGCGGATCAGTTCATCCAGCAGCTCGATGGGTGCCGTCTCGTTGCCATGGATACCGGCAGACAGCAGCAGATCGGTGCCATTGTCACGAACTTCTGGCGGGCGGACTTCCAGCGCGCCCTCGCCCATCCAGCGCATGCGCACGCCTTCGACGGTCAGTTGAGTCTTCTCCGCTGGCTCACGTCCAGCCAGGGTCAGTTCAAGCAGTTTGCCGAGGGCGAGCATGGCGCGCTTCCTTAGTGGTTGCAGTCAGGGCCGTGAACGTGACCGTCTTCCTCGACACCCATGTCGGCTGGCTCCATTTCCAGTTGCAGGCTGACCAGGTTGGTCGCCAGCGGACGCAGCAGCAGGTTGGCGTATTCGGCGTCGTCTTCTTCGACGTCAACGCCGATCAGCAACTGGCCACGGCCATCCTGCTGAATCCACAATTCCTTGCCCTGCCAGATGACGGCAACGCGGGTGCAGGACGTTTCCAGCTGGGTGCCATCAGTGTCTTCAAGGATCAGTTGCAGGGCGTCGCTCATGTAGGAATGCTCTCTATAAATGAAATAGTGCGCAGGACAATTGCCCGACGCGCAGGGTGCTTCAATTCAGTTGAAACGGATAAACCGCGCCCAGTTTAAGGATTTGCGTCAGTTCATCCAATGCCGTGCGACATTCGTTGAGCAATCGGGGGTCGGCCAGATCGCTTTCACTCATGCGGTCCCGGTAGTGCCTGTCGACCCACTGCGTCAACGTTTCGTATAACGGCGCGGTCATGATCACCCCCGGATTCACCGCCGCCAGCTCGGTGTCATTGAGTGCCACACGCAAGCGCAGACAGGCCGGACCTCCGCCGTTCTGCATGCTTTGCTTGAGGTCGAACACCTTGACCTCGGCAACCGGGCTGTCATCGGCAATCAGCCGTTGCAGGTAAGCCCAGACGCTCGCATTAGCCTGGCATTCCTGCGGCACGATCAGCAGCATCGAGCCATCGGCCCGCGACAACAGCTGGCTATTGAACAGATAGGAGCGCACGGCATCCTGAACCGAGACCTCGGCACGCGGTACGCAAATAGCCCGCAACTGCCCGCCGACACGACTGAGTTTGTCGCGCAGCTCATCGAGCATCGGCTCGGTATTGAGGAATGCGTCCTGGTGATAGAACAAGACCTCACCGTTGCCGACCGCAATCACATCGTTATGGAACACACCCTGATCAATGACCGCCGGGTTCTGCTGACTATAGACCACGCCGGCCTCGCTCAGACCGTGCAGCCGCGCAACGGCGCGTGACGCCTCCAGGGTCTGACGGGCCGGGTACTTCTGCGGCGCCGGGTAGCGCGTGTCGAACGCACTGCGACCGAACACGAAAAACTCGACCCCAGCCTCGCCGTAATCACGACAGAAACGGGTGTGGTTGGCAGCGCCCTCATCACCGAACTGCGCGACAGCCGGTAACGCAGGGTGATGAGCGAAATGCTTTGCATCGGCGAACATGGCGCCCAGCACGCGAGTGGTGGTCGGATGCTCGATGCTGCGGTGGTATTTGCAGTTGAGGTTGGCCGCCGTGAAATGCACGCGCCGATCGGCAGTGTCGGCACTGGGGCTGACCGTGGCCGCGTTGGCCACCCACATGCTGGATGCCGAGCAACTGGCGACCAGCAGCGGCATGTCCTGACGGGCCGCCTTTTCAATCACCTGCTCATCGCTGCCGGTGAAGCCCAGACGGCGCAGGCCGGACACATCAGGACGTTCCTGCGGTGCCAGCACGCCCTGGGTAAAACCCAGGTCCATCAGCGCCTTCATTTTTGCCAGGCCTTGCAGCGCCGCCTCACGCGGGTTAGCGCTTTGCTGGCTGTTACTCTGGGAGGCAACGTTACCGTAGGACAACCCGCCGTAGTTGTGGGTTGGCCCGACCAGACCGTCAAAATTCACTTCACAGGACTTCATCGGCAAGGCTCCGTGGATCTGTTTTTATAAGCAATCGTGCGCACTGTCAGCTCAGCCTGATACCGGGGGTCAGTGTCGCAGGCAGCGTCAGGCTGCCCGCCTCCAGCGAAGCCACCGGATAGGCGCAATAATCGGCCGCGTAATAGGCGCTGGCGCGGTGGTTGCCCGAGGCACCGACCCCGCCGAACGGAGCGCTGCTGGCGGCTCCGGTCAACGGCTTGTTCCAGTTGACGATCCCGGCACGGCTGTGCAGCCAGAACTGCTGATAACGCGCTTCGGAGTCCGAGAGCAAACCTGCGGCCAGGCCATAACGGGTGGCGTTGGCTTCGGCGATGGCGGCGTCAAAACCGGAGTAGCGAATGACCTGCAGCAGCGGGCCGAACAGCTCTTCGTCGGGTCGATCCGGCACCGCGCTGACATCGATAATGCCCGGTGTCAGCAGCGCGGCGCCGGGCTGCGGCTGGCGCATTTCCAACAGGGTCAGCGCGCCGTTGGCGAGCAGCTTGCGCTGCGCGTCGAGCAAGGCACGTGCGGCCTCCAGCGAAATCACCGAGCCCATGAACGGCGCAGGCTGTTGATCGAACGCCCCGGCTTCGATAGTCGCGCTGACGCCAACCAGTCGTGCCAGCAAGGCATCCCCCCAGTCGCCTTCGGGCACCAGCAAACGACGCGCACAGGTGCAGCGCTGGCCGGCGGAAATAAAGGCCGACTGAATGATGGTGTACACCGCTGCATCGATGTCCTGAACCTGATCGACGATCAACGGATTGTTACCGCCCATTTCCAGCGCAAGAATCTTGTCCGGCCGACCGGCGAACTGCTGGTGCAGCGCATTGCCGGTCCGGCTCGACCCGGTGAAGAACAGGCCGTCGATGCCCGGATTGGCCGCCAGCGCGATACCGGTTTCGCGACCGCCCTGCAGCAGGTTCAGGACACCGGCAGGCAGCCCGGCTTCGATCCAGCAGTTGACGGTCAGCTCAGCGACCTTCGGTGTCAGCTCGCTGGGTTTGAACAGCACCACGTTGCCCGCCAGCAAGGCCGGGACGATATGGCCGTTGGGCAGATGCCCCGGAAAGTTGTACGGGCCGAACACAGCGACCACGCCATGCGGCTTGTGGCGCAGTACCGCAGTGGCGTCGCCCAGTGGCCCGCTCTTTTCACCGGTTCGTTCGCGATAGCTCTGCACCGAGATGGCGATCTTGTTGACCATGCTGGTCACTTCGGTCGCCGACTCCCACAACGGTTTGCCGGTTTCTTCACCGATGCAGTGCGCCAGCGCGTCGGCATGATGCTTGAGACGTGCAGCGAAGGCTTCCAGTACCGCGATGCGCTGATCCAGAGACAGCAGCGCCCAGCCGGGAAATGCCTGACGCGCCGCCTGCACCGCTTGCTCGACCTGCGCGGAGCTCGCGCCACGTCCGGACCACAGCACCTGCTGAGTCACGGGGCTCAGCGACTTGACCAGCTCACCCTGCCCTTCCTGCCAGGCACCTGCGATGTAAAGGCTATTCATCAAACGCCCTCCCGCGCCGCAGACAAGGGCACCGCGCGTACGTTGTCGCCGGCACTCATGCGCAGCCGCCTGGCGGTTTGCGGAGCGACGACCAGCGTGCCAGCGGCAAAACGCGCAGCGCCTACGGTCACGCGGCAGTCTTCACGCTTGCGGTTGTAGATCAGGAACTGTGGAGCATCGTCACCGGGCGTGCCGATGGCCAGCACCAGCGCCTGGCTGTCCTTGATTGCGCGAATCTTGCCGGTCTCGCACTCGATGGCCGGGCCGGCATCGAAGATGTCGACATAACCCTGATACGAAAAGCCCTCGCTCTTGAGCATGGTCAGCGCAGGCTCGGTGTCGGCGTGCACCCGACCGATCACGTTGCGTGCGTCTTCGGAAAGAAAGCAGCTGTACAACGGAAACTTGGGCATCAGTTCGGCGATGAATGCCTTGTTGCCCACGCCGGTCAGGTAATCGGCCTGGCTGAATTCCATCTTGAAGAAGTGCCGCCCCAGGCTTTCCCAGAACGGCGAACGGCCCTGCTCATCGGACATGCCGCGCATTTCGGCAATGATCTTGTTGCCGAACAGCCTGGGGAATTCGGCGATGAACAGCATGCGCGCCTTGGACAGCAGGCGGCCGTTGAGGCCGGTGCGCGAATCGCTGTGCAGGAACAGTGAGCACAGCTCGGAATTGCCGGTCAGGTCGTTGGCCAGGAACAGGGTCGGAATTTCCCGGTAGATGTTCAGCTCCTGTGAAGCACTGACGGTCAGACCAACCCGGTAGTTGTACCAGGGCTCGCGCAGACCGACCGCTCCGGCGATGGCGGAAATGCCCACCACCCGGCCGTCATCATCTTCCAGCACGAACAGGTAATCGGCGTCGCCGCGCTCGGCTTCGCCGCGAAAGGTCTTTTCGGCCCAGCCTACCCGGTGCGCCAGACGCTGCTCATTGGCGGGCAGGGTCGTCAGACCGGCGCCGGTGCTGCGCGCCAGCTCGATCAACGCGGGCAGGTCGCTGCTGCGTACAGGACGAACGATCATGTTATCTCCTCAGCGGCTCATCAAGAGCCTTGAAACTCGCTAATCAGCTATCGAACGTCCGGTTCAGACCGCGACGATCCGCACACTGGCACCTTCACCAACACCCAGGGCATCGGCAGCCTGGAGGCTCAGCACCACCGGCCTGCCGGGCGCCCAGTCCAGCTCCAGGAGCACCGCGCGGTAGTCCTGCAACAGGCCATTGGCGATCAGATACAGACGCCCGCCCTTGCCGACATCGCTGGTTTGCCCGGGCTCGACCTTGACCGGAACCAGACGGCTCTGGGCAATCGAACGGATCCCGGATACCCGCGCGTGCAGCGTCGGTCCACCGTCGAAAATGTCGATGTAGTGATCGGTTTCAAAGCCTTCGCGCATCAGGATGTCGAAGGTGATCTGCGCACGCGGATGCACCTGACCCATGGCCTCCTGCGCCGCGTCAGGCAGCAATGGCACGTAGATCGGGTAATGCGGCATCAGCTCGGCGAGGAAGGTCCGGCTTTTCAGCCCGCAGAGGCGTTCGGCAGCGGCGTAATTGATATCGAAGAAGTTGCGCCCGATGGCATCCCAGAATGGTGAGTCGCCCTGCTCATCGCTGTAACCGACGATCTCGGTCACCACCGAATCGGCAAAGCGCTCGGGGTGACTGGCGACAAACAGCAAACGGCCGCGCGAATTGAGCTCCGACCATGCCGTGCCGACCAGCTCCGGGACCACGTAGAAACTGGTCAGCAGACTGTTGCCGGTCAGGTCATGACACTGCGACAGCACATGAATCTTGTTATGGATCTTCAGCTCACGGGAAGCATGCACGAAGGTTTCGTTGCGGAAACTGTAGAACGGCTCGGAGTAGCCCGCCGAGGCCACGATGCCCGAGCAGCCCACCAGCTTGCCGCTTTCGCTGTCTTCGAGCACGAAGAAATAGGTTTCTTCGCCGTTGAAGCTGACCTCGGCGGCAAACGACGCCTCCGACGAGCCAATCTTGTCGGTCAGGCGGCCAGCATCGTCGGGCAAGGACGTGACACCGATAGGGCTGTCGGCAGCGAGGCGTTGAACCTCGGCCAGGTCAGCCATTTGCGCAGGGCGCATTACCAGCATGGTGCCACTCCTTGTAGATCGACCAGCCTTTACGACCGGCGCTAGTAAGAGCACCACGCGGCGTCAGGCCACATGGCGCAGGAAACAGGTTCGGCGCCCGCCATCAGGCGGGCACCGCAAGGTTGCAATCGAGTCAGGATGTCAGTTTGGCGATGGCGCGTTCGAAGCGGTTCAGGCCCTCTTCGATGTCTGCGTCTTCAATCACCAGGCTCGGCGCGAAACGAATCACGTCAGGGCCGGCCTGCAGAATCATCAGGTCCTGGGCCTCGGCCGCATTGAAGATGTCCTTGGCCTTGCCTTTCCAGGCATCGGATAACACGCAACCGATCAGCAAGCCCAGACCGCGCACTTCGCTGAACACGCCATACTGCTGGCCGATGCTTTCCAGACGGGTCTTGAACTGTTGATGCTTGCGCTGCACGCCAGCCAGCACTTCAGGCGTATTGACGACATCAATGACCGCTTCACCGACCGCGCAAGCCAGCGGGTTACCGCCATAGGTGGTGCCATGGACGCCGACCGCAAAGTGCTTGGCGAGCTTTTCAGTGGTGAGCATGGCCGCCAGCGGGAAACCGCCGCCGATGCTCTTGGCGCTGGAAAGGATGTCCGGGGTCACGCCGTAATGCATGTAGGCGAACAGATGACCGCTGCGGCCCATGCCGCTCTGCACTTCATCAAA
Source organism: Pseudomonas sp. BS3767 (assembly GCF_900099665.1). NCBI lineage: Bacteria > Pseudomonadati > Pseudomonadota > Gammaproteobacteria > Pseudomonadales > Pseudomonadaceae > Pseudomonas > Pseudomonas sp. BS3767. The sequence goes on from NZ_FNCX01000009.1 coordinate 67,027, forward strand.
CACCAGCAGCGCGTTGTGCTCGTCACACAGCTTGCGCGCACCTTGCAGGTACTCAAGCTGACCCGGCAGCACACCGCCCTCGCCCTGGATCGGCTCCAGCACCACGGCACAGGTCTTGTCGGTAACGGCGGCCTTCAGTGCGTCGAGGTCGTTGTACGGCACATGGCTGATGCCGGTGATCTTCGGCCCGAAACCATCGGAGTACTTCGGCTGCCCACCCACGCTGACAGTGAACAGGGTACGGCCATGAAAACTGTTCAGGGCCGCGATGATTTCGTACTTTTCCGGGCCGTACTGATCATGCGCCACACGACGCGCCAGCTTGAAAGCGGCTTCGTTGGCTTCAGCACCGGAGTTACAGAAGAACACGCGCTCGGCGAACGTCGCATCCACCAGTTTTTTCGCCAGACGCAGGGTCGGCTCGTTGGTGAAGACGTTGGACACATGCCAGAGGTTGTTGGCCTGCTCGGTCAAGGCACCGACCAGCGCCGGGTGGCAGTGGCCCAATACGTTGACGGCGATCCCGCCCGAGAAATCCACCAGTTCGCGCCCCGCCTGATCCCAGACCCGGGAGCCCGCACCGCGCACGGGGATGAACCCGGCCGGGGCGTAATTGGGGACCATTACCTGGTCGAAATCGGCGCGTTGCACCGCAGCATGCTCAACGGACATCGGAGTCTCCTGATGAGGAACGCCTGCCTGAAACTGGCGAGCGATGGAAAGATTGTAAGGACTGAATTGTGTTCGGCCTTGCCGCCAGGCGACAACTTGTTACAGCGCAAAACCGGGTTTTTTCAAGGTTTTCGGCAATGCGACAATTTGCGTCACAAAGGCGCAGTTTAAACGGATTGAGGCTGGCCTGTCTGGACCAGAGCTGTCGCGGCAGCACTTCTATCGCGACAAGGCAATCAACCGCGTTCGGCAGGCACAGGGGAAAGTTCGAACGGGCTGCTGCTGCGTCGCTGATTGCGGTCTTCACGCGGCGTGGCACCGAAGAAATTGCGGTAAGCGCTGGAGAAGTGCGGCCCCGAGGAAAAACCGCACGAAAGGCCGATCTGAATGATCGACTTGCTGGTCTGCATCAGCATCTGGCGCGCCTTGTTCAAGCGCAGCTCCAGATAATACTGACTGGGCACACGGTTAAGGTACTGCTTGAAGATCCGTTCCAATTGACGACGAGACACGCACACGTGCTGGGCGATTTCGTCGGTGGTCAACGGCTCTTCGATGTTGGCCTCCATCAACAGTACCGCTTGGGTCAGCTTGGGATGGCTGGAGCCCAGACGGTTCTGCAGCGGAATGCGCTGACGCTCGCCGCCTTCGCGAATGCGCTCGACCACCAGCTCCTCGGAAACCGCCCCGGCCAGTTCGGCCCCATGATCACGGGACAGCACCGCCAGCAGCAGGTCGAGCACCGACATGCCACCACAGGCAGTCAGGCGATCCCGGTCCCAATCGAACAAATGGCTGGTGGCGATGACCTTGGGGAAGCGCTCGGCGAAGTCGTCCTGCCAGCGCCAGTGCACAGCGGCCCGGTAGCCATCCAGCAGGCCCAGTTGCGCAAGCGGATAGACGCCCGCCGACAGCCCGCCAATCGAACAACCGGCACGCACCAGCTGCTTGAGCGCGCTGCCCAGCGCCGGAGCCACACCTGCCGGAGGCTCGTCAGCGAGTAAAAACAGCTTCTGAAAGCCTTCCAGCCGCCCCGCCCAAGGCTCACCCGGCAACTGCCACGCACCGGCAACCGCCGAAGGCTCTGGGGCCTCGGCCTGCAGGAACGACAGTTCATAGACCACTTCGGGATGAACGCGCTGCGCAACGCGCAAGGCTTCCTCGGCCAGTGCCAGGGTCAGGGCTTTGGTGCCAGGCCAGACGAGGAAACCTATTCGATGGGCAGTCATTGGGACATCCGATACGTATCGCCGCAAAAGCCGAGTCTGGAAAGATAGCTCGGTCTGGAACATCCAGGTCGTGTCGCGCGTCGCGCAGCATGCCCTGTTCTGGCATAAAAAGGCATCGTCATGCGCTGCCGATCGTCACTTCAGGCTGCCGGACAGGAATTGCTGCAAACGCTCGGTCTGCGGATTGGCCAGCACTTCGCGCGGATCGCCACGCTCCAGGACGACACCCTGATGCAGGAAAACCAGCTGGTTGGAGACCTCACGGGCAAAACCCATTTCGTGAGTCACCACCACCATGGTGCGGCCTTCCTGAGCCAGGCCTTGCATGACCTTGAGCACATCACCGACCAGCTCCGGGTCCAGCGCCGAGGTCGGCTCATCGAACAGCATCACCTCGGGCTCCATCGCCAGTGCGCGGGCAATCGCCACGCGCTGCTGCTCACCGCCGGACATGTGCCCAGGGTAAGCGTCCTTGCGATGGGACACGCCGACTTTGGCCAGATAGTGCTCGGCCTTCTCCAGCGCTTCCTTTTTTGACACGCCCAGCACATGGACCGGCGCTTCGATGATGTTCTGCAGTGCAGTCATGTGCGACCACAGATTGAAGTGCTGAAACACCATCGACAGACGCGAGCGCATGCGCTGCAACTGTTTGGCGTCGGCAGCCTTCAGGCCGCCGTCCTTGTTCGGCACCAGCTTCAACTCTTCGTTGTTGAGCAGGATCTTGCCGGCATGGGGCTGTTCGAGCAGGTTGATGCAGCGCAGAAAGGTGCTTTTGCCCGAGCCGCTGGAGCCAATGATGCTGATGACATCGCCGGCTTTTGCGGTCAGGGACACGCCCTTGATCACTTCGTGACTGCCATAGCGCTTGTGCAGATCCTGCACTTCCAGTTTGTTCATGCTTTGGGTTTCCACAGAACGGTCAATCACTGAGCAGACGTCCGTGACGCAGCGCCGTGCGCCCCGCCACCTTGGCCAGCCAGAAACCGGGTTGAGCGTAACGAAGCCGCTCGATGGCGAACAACACCCCGGCAGTATTCGCACAAATGGTACTGACCTGATCGGACAGTGGGTCGATCACTTCGAACAGCGGATCGCCCACCTCGACCCTGTCGCCTGCAGCGCGCAGGTACGTCACCACGCCTGGGTGCGGCGCATAGAGCAATTCGGTGCCTTCGAACGGCAAGCCCTCGCAGGCTTCGTGCGTCGGCTGCGGCCAGTCGCCGCTGATAAAACCCTGTTCGGCGAGGAACGCCAGAATACCCTCGGCGTGCGCGAGTGCCTGCGGCTTGCCGGTGTCGGCCTGACCGCCCAGCTCAAGAGTGGTCGCGAGGCAGGCCAGCGGGATCTGCGCCTGCGGGAAAATCCGCGAAAGACGCAGCCACGGCAGCGAGCAGGCCTCATCGAAGGAGCTGCCACCGGAATCTTCGGCAAGCAGCGCCACCTGGATATTCAGATGCGCCGACAGCGAACGCCATTGTGGCCAGTGCTGCGGCAAGGCGTACATGTGCAGCGCGGCATCGGCATCACAGTGCAGATCGAGCACCACATCAGCGACACAGGCATGACTGAGCAGGATGCGTTGCATGCCTTGCAGTTCGCTCTGCGGCGCAGGCAGAGCCTCGAGCGCAGCGCTCATTGCCTGACGAATCAGCCGGGTGTTGGCACGCGGGTCATCGCCCAACTGTCCTTCCAGCAACTCGGCGACCGGTTCGCTCAGCTCGGTGAAGTCACGGTTGAAGTTCTTGCCACTGCCGAACTCGAAACGGCCCTGATGCGCGCCTTGCAGCAACTGCCCCAGGCCCAGTGGATTGGCCACCGGCACCAGTTCGACGACACCTTTGAGAAGGCCTTGCTGCTCAAGTTCGGTCAGACGCTTTTTCAGCTCCCAGGCTGTGCGCATGCCGGGCAGTTCGTCGGCATGCAGGCTGGCCTGGATGTAGGCCTTGCGCTCACCGGTGCCGAAGCGAAAGACACTCAGCGTGCGTTCGGTGCCGAGGGTACTCCACGGCAATACATGATCGGTTCTTTGCATTTCAGACCTTCCGTGGGGCGAGGTAGCCCAGCCAGCGACGTTCGGCGATCTTGAACAGCCGCACCAGAATGAATGTCAGGCCCAGATAGAAAACGCCTGCGGTGATATAAGCCTCGAAAGGCAGGTAGAACTGCGCATTGACCGTACGCGCCGCGCCGGTGATGTCGATCAGGGTCACGATGGACGCCAGACTGGTAGTCTGCAGCATCATGATGACCTCGTTGCTGTACTGCGGCAGCGCCCGGCGCAAGGCCGAGGGCAGCAGAATGCGCCGGTACATCTTGGCTTTCGACATGCCCATGGCCCGCGCGGCCTCGATTTCACCGGCCGGTGTGGCCTTGAGGCTGCCGGCGATGATCTCCGCCGTGTAGGCGCTGGTGTTGATGGTGAACGCCAGGCAGGCACAAAAGGTAGCGCTGGACAGCCAGGGCCACAAAAAGCTTTCGCGCACCGCATCGAACTGGGCCAGCCCGTAGTAGATCAGGAACAGTTGCACCAGCATCGGCGTGCCGCGAATCACGTAGGTGTACAGCCAGGCAGGCATGTTCACCCAGGGGTTTTTCGAGACCCGCATCAGGCCCAGCGGCAATGCCGCGAGCAGCCCGAACGCGAGCGAAATCGCCAATAGCTTGAGGGTGGTCAGCAGGCCGCCGAAGTACAGCGGCAGGCTGTCCCAGATCACGTTGTAGTCAAAGATCATAGGTCAGCCGCCCTCACGCCTACCGAGTAGCGTTTTTCGAGGTAACGCAAGGCGAGCAGCGACACACTGGTGATCACCAGGTACATCGCCGCAACCGCCAGAAAGAAGGTGAAAGGCTCGCGGGTGGCATCGGCCGCCTGCTTGGCCTTGAACATCATGTCCTGCAGACCGACCACGGAAATCAGCGCGGTGGCCTTGGTCAGCACCAGCCAGTTGTTGGTGAAGCCGGGAATCGCCAGACGAATCATCTGCGGCACCAGAATGCGGAAGAACACCTTGCCACTGCTCAGGCCATACGCCATGCCTGCCTCGGCCTGCCCTTTGGGGATGGCCATGAATGCGCCGCGAAAGGTTTCCGAGAGATACGCGCCGAAGATGAAGCCCAGCGTGCAGATGCCGGCCATCAACGGATCAAGGTCGATGTAGTCGTCAAACCCCAGCAAGGGGGCAACGCGGTTGAGCAGGTCCTGGCCGCCGTAGAAGATCAGCAGAATCAGGACCAGATCGGGAATGCCACGAATCACCGTGCTGTACAGATCGCCCAGCCAGGCAATCCAGCGTACCGGAGACAGCCTCAGCGCCACGCCGATCAGACCGAGAACGATCGCCAGAGCCATCGACGACAGGGCCAGCTGCAACGTCAGCCAGGCACCTTCGAGGATGACAGCTCCGTAACCTTTCAACATGATGTGCGGTCCTCAAGCATGGAATAAAAATGGCGCAATCCAGGCAATTCTGTTTGCGCCATTGGTCAGGGTAAGGACGACGACTTATTTGCCGTAGATGTCGAAATCGAAATACTTGTCCTGGATGGCCTTGTACTTGCCGTTGGCACGAATCGCGGCGATGGCGGCGTTGAGACGGTCAAGGTTGGCCTTGTCGCCCTTGCGCACGGCAATGCCGATGCCGTCACCGAAGTATTTCGGATCGACGAACGACGGGCCTACGAACGCATAGCCTTTGCCAGCGTCGGTTTTCAGGAAGCCATCCTGCAACAGCGTGGCGTCGGCGACAGTACCGTCGAGGCGGCCTGCACCGATGTCCAGGTAGATTTCGTTCTGCGAACCGTACGGCGTCACTTCGACACCTTTGGGAGCGAGCACTTCGCGGGCGAACCGCTCGTGGATCGAGCCACGCTGCACGCCGATCTTCTTGCCCTTGAGTTCTGCCAGGCTGTCGCTGACCGTAGTGCCGTCCTTCATGACCAGACGCGCCGGGGAATTGTAATACTTGCCGGTGAAGTCCACGGACTTCTTGCGGTCGTCAGTGATGGACATCGACGACAGGATCGCATCGATCTTGCGCACTTTCAGCGCCGGGATAAGGCCGTCGAACTCCTGCTCGACCCAGGTGCACTTGACCTTCATTTCTTCACACAGCGCATTGCCGATGTCGTAGTCAAAGCCGACGATGCTGCCGTCCGGGGCCTTGGACGCGAACGGAGGGTAAGCCGCTTCGATACCGATTTTCAGTGGTTTTTCATCAGCAAAGATCGGCTGGGCGAGCACGGACAACGCCATCGCGCCAATAAGCATGAGCTTTTTCATTTCCAGGGACTCCATCGGTAAAGCACGACAAGTGGCAAAGTGAGCAAGCGCCCAATGTGCGAGAGGACAACCTCGGGGAAAAGCGACGCCGGGTACGTGACACCGCGCAGGCGGCTCACAGCCCTTCGGCGAATGAGGGGCATTTTAACGACAGGCTCGAAGTCGATATTTCTTCAATGCGACAACTAGTTACAGAAGCGCATGAAAACCCACTACACGGTATTGACGGGGCCTGTATCTGCTGATCCAGCAACACAGACTCAACCTGTCATAACAGCAAAAAGCGCGCCCATTATTGGCAAACCCTTTTAATCCGGCAAGCCCAGCGTGTCACATGGCGGTTTAAAAGCCCTGCGGTGTCGCACCTTCCTACACAGAAATCTCGGACGTGTCCTACAACGAAGCAGCGTTCGACAACACCGTGTAGACCGGTAACAACCCGATATATATCCCGTTTTCCAAGTCAGACACTTGAAACAAAAGCGCCCCGTTCGGCTCTCACCGAACGGGGCGCTTCAGTCACAGGATCGCTCAGGCAGCATTCATGGTCTTGTGCGTGTCGATCAGATGCTGCACCACGCCCGGGTCAGCCAGGGTGGAGATGTCACCCAGCGCATCGTACTCGGCAGTCGCAATCTTGCGCAGGATACGGCGCATGATTTTGCCCGAACGGGTCTTCGGCAGGCCGGGCGCCCACTGAATGAAGTCAGGCGAGGCAATCGGGCCGATCTCCTTGCGCACCCAGTTGCGCAATTCGGTACGCAACGCGTCGCTTGGTTCTTCACCGCCGTTGAGGGTGACGTAGACGTAGATGCCCTGCCCCTTCAGGTCATGCGGCACACCGACCACGGCCGCCTCGGCGACTTTCGGGTGCGCAACCATCGCGCTTTCGATTTCCGCGGTACCCATGCGGTGCCCGGAAACGTTGAGCACGTCGTCCACACGCCCGGTGATCCAGAAATAACCGTCCTCGTCACGACGGGCACCGTCACCGGTGAAGTACATGCCGCGGAAGGTCTTGAAGTACGTATCGACGAAACGGTCGTGATCGCCGTACAGCGAGCGCGACTGGCCCGGCCACGAATCGAGGATTACCAGATTACCCTCGGCAGCACCCTCGATGAGGTTGCCCAGGTTGTCCACCAGCGCCGGGATCACGCCAAAGAACGGACGTGTCGCCGAGCCCGGCTTCAGGGCGGTCGCGCCTGGCAACGGGCTGATCAGGATGCCGCCGGTTTCGGTCTGCCACCAGGTATCGACAATCGGGCAGTTCTGCTTGCCGACCGTGTTGTAGTACCAGGCCCAGGCTTCCGGGTTGATCGGCTCGCCCACCGAACCCAGCAGGCGCAGGCTGGAACCGTCGGCGCCTTCAACGGACTTGGTGCCTTCAGCCATCATGGCGCGGATCGCGGTCGGCGCGGTGTAGAGAATATTGACCTTGTGCTTGTCGATGATTTTCGACACACGGGTGATGTCCGGATAGTTCGGCACGCCTTCGAACAGCAACGTGGTCGCACCATTGGCCAGAGGGCCGTAGACAATATAACTGTGCCCGGTCACCCAGCCGACGTCAGCGGTGCACCAGTAGATTTCGCCAGGCTTGTAGTCGAACACGCGCTCGTGGGTCAGCGCCGCATACAGCAGATAACCTGCGGTGGTGTGCAACACGCCCTTGGGTTTGCCGGTCGAGCCCGAGGTGTAGAGAATGAACAGCGACTCTTCGGCGCCCATCTCTTTCGGCGCGCAGGTGCTGGACGCCACTTCCAGAAGCGAGTGGTACCAGATATCACGGTGACGGTTCCATTCGATCTCGCCCCCGGTGCGCTTGCAGACGATAACCTTCTGCACGCTGCTGGTTTCCGGGTTGGTCAGGGCGCGGTCGACGTTGGCCTTGAGCGCAGTCTTCTTGCCGCCACGCAGACCTTCGTCGGCGGTGATAACCACTTTGGAACTGCAATCGATGATCCGGCCAGCCAGCGCTTCGGGCGAGAAACCGCCGAACACCACCGAGTGAATCGCACCGATCCGGGCGCACGCCAGCATGGCGACCACAGCCTCGGGGATCATCGGCATGTAGATCGTCACGACGTCGCCACGGTGCACGTCCTGGCCACGCAGCGCGTTGGCGAACTTGCACACTTCGGCGTGCAGTTCGCGGTAGGTGATTTCCCGGTGCTCGGAAGGGTCGTCGCCCTCCCAGATGATGGCGATGCTGTCGCCGCGTTCTTCCAGATGGCGATCCAGACAGTTATAGGCGACGTTCAGCGTGCCATCGGCGAACCATTTGATATCGACACGGTGATCATCGAACGAGGTCTGCTTGACCACGGTGAAAGGTTTGATCCAGTCGAGGCGCTGAGCCTGTTCACGCCAGAAACCATCAGGGTTGACCACCGACTGCTGGTACATGGCCTTGTAGGTCGCTTCATCCGTCAGCGTAGTCGCTGCGACTTCTGGGCGGACGGGGTACAGGGAAGCTGCACTCATCTTGGTTACCTCGGTGGATAGTTGTTGTTTTATGCCCCTGTTGTATCCCGCCCCACCCGCAGGGGCCATTCGACGTTGGTCTTACCGGCGGGACCGGGGCCATGACGACAAGCCGCACGCGTGAAGCAGTACGTCAGATTATTACCATTTTGATAAAAGCGCTTATCCAAAGTCTTTATATATGCGCTGTTGCAACAGGCATAGAATTCGATCCGCCAACAAGGCAAACATCAACTGCCCCCACGCAGTGTTGTTCCAACTCGAAAAACGCATCAGACCGCCTGAGCCCATGACGTCAAAAACGTGATGCGACGGCGCTCACTTTCAAAAAGGTAAACGACAATGAAAGCTTTATTAATGGCCCTGGCCCTGTGCGGCATCAGCAGTTTCGCCATGGCCGAAGAATCGCAGACCAAAGTGGCGGCGCAACAGGCGCGTGTCGAGCAATATACCTACGGCACGCATCTGGATATCGCCCGGGTTATCTCCATCAGCCAGATCCCCAATGTCTGCGAAGTGGTCCCGGCACGCATGGTGTATGAGGACTCGCAAGGCGCACGCCACATTATGAGCTATCAGGTGATGGGCAACGGCTGCAGCAACGGTTGAGGCTTTTCGCTGTCACAGCCTGTGCACGACGCCTCGCCGCTCTATAAGGTGCGAGGCGCATGCACGACGTTAAGTTGCAGAGTCATCAATCAGCGAGTTATTTATCGACTGAATGCGGATCTGATTCGCGCCCCACTTCATAGTCGCGCAACTTGTTGGCAATCGTTGTATGAGACACCCCCAGGCGTTTGCCTAATTGGCGACTGCTGGGATATTGCGCATACAGTTGTTCCAGCACCGACTTTTCAAAGCGCCCGATAATTGCGCCCAGCCCGCCCTCCAGCGACACCTCACTCAATCCCTGTCGCACGCCGTAATCCGGCAAACGAATGTGTTCGGCCTGCACCTTGCCGCCGTCACACAGCGATACGGCCTGAAACAATACGTTTTCCAGTTGCCGCACATTGCCGGGCCAGTGGTACTGACTCAGACGCTTGATGGCCGCAGGTGATATGCCGGGCAGCGAACAGCCGATCTGCCGGCTGGCCTGATCGAGAAAATGCTCCACCAGAGGCTCAAGACCGTCCAGACAGTCGCGCAGTGGCGGTATATGCAGCGACAGCACGTTAAGGCGATGATAAAGGTCCTGCCTGAACATGCCTTTGGCGCACAGCTCCGACAGATCGACCTGGGTCGAACACATCACCCGTACATCGAGAAACATGTCCTCGTCACTGCCGACCCGGCGAAAGCTTCCGTCCTGAATGAAGCGCAGCAGCTTGGCCTGCATGCGCGCGCTCAGCTCACCCACGCCATCAAGAAACAGCGTGCCGCCCGCAGTCAGTTCCAACAGCCCCAGCCGCCCTTCCGCACGCGCGCCTTCGAACGCGCCGGGGTCATAGCCGAACAGCTCGATCTCGGCCATGGACTCCGACAACCCGGCGCAGTTGAGCGCCATCAGCGGTGACTGGCCGCGTGGGCTGGCCAGGTGACAGGCGCGGGCCAGCAATTCCTTGCCGGTACCGGTTTCCCCTTCGATCAGCAGCGGCGCATCCAGGGGCGCCATGCGCCGCGCCTCGCGAACCACAGCAGCCATGACCTTCGAGCTTTGAAAAATGCTGTCGAAGCCACGCAGCTCTTGCTTGCGCACATGGTAAATGCGCTCACCGACCCGATCAGCGCGGTGCAGCGTCAGCACGGCCCCGGCCATCGCCTCGCTGTCGTCATGTTCCGATTGCAGAGGCGCGATGTCGGCAAGAAACACGTCGCCGCATACCTTGACCCGCAGGCCATTGATCCGCGACTGGCTGGCGCGCACCAGCTCAGGCAGGTCGAAATCTTCGGCGTAACGCGACAAGGGCATGCCCGGCACTTCATCGACCCGCACACCCAGCAACTGCGCGGCGGCACGATTGGCCGCAACGATGGCCCCGCCCATGTCGATGGACAACACCGGGAATTCCAGCGCGCCGAGCAAGGCATTGAGCTCCATGTGCCGGCGTTCGCTGGGCATCAGCCCGACACGCTTGATGCCGAACACCCCGGTGATCGCCTCGAACTTCGGGCGCAGGGCCTGAAACTGAAGGTTGATCAGGTTCGGGCAATGCAGATAGATCGCATCACCGTGCTCGCCCCCCACTTCACCGCGCGCCACGTTGACGCCGTAAGCCACCAGCAGATCGAGAATGTCGCGAAGAATGCCGATGCGGTTCTGGCAGTGCACCTTGATGCGCATGAGTCATCGCCCCTGTGAGGGTAGTTTTTTGTGAGGCAGCAAAATTAATGTCAACAATACGTTACGCATTCACACTTCGCGAGCGACAGAATGGCTGATTTCAGGCCCCGCCTATCGTAAGCGTAAAATTTTCGTTACGAACCAGTGATCAAATCCTCGCGCCACCCCGCTCACAGCCGCTGACGTACCTTCGAAACCGGGTTATTCCTGACCACAGGCTTTGACAAGAACACTTTAAAAACAGCAGCCTTTCGAGGACATCAGCATGGCCCAGACGCTTTACGTGGCACGCGAGCCGGACGCTTCGGGTTTCATCGATTACACGGCGGACGAACATGCGGTTTGGAACACCCTGATCACCCGGCAGATGAGCATCATCGAAGGGCGTGCCTGTCAGGAGTATCTGGACGGCATCGAACAACTGGGCCTGCCGCTCGACCGCATCCCGCAGCTAGGCGAAATCAACAAGGTTCTGGGCGCGACCACTGGCTGGCAGGTCGAGCGAGTGCCCGCGCTGATCCCCTTCCAGACGTTCTTTGAGCTGCTGGCCAGCAAGCGTTTTCCGGTGGCGACGTTCATTCGTACCGCAGAAGAACTGGACTACCTGCAGGAACCGGACATCTTTCATGAAATATTTGGCCACTGCCCGCTGCTGACCAATCCATGGTTTGCCGAATTCACCCACACCTACGGCAAACTCGGCCTGAGCGCGAGCAAGGAACAACGCGTGTACCTGGCCCGGCTGTACTGGATGACCATCGAGTTCGGCCTGGTCGACACACCACAAGGACGGAAAATCTACGGCGGCGGTATTCTTTCTTCGCCAAAAGAGGCGGTTTACAGCTTGTCGTCAGCCCCCGAACACCAGCCTTTCGATCCGCTTGAAGCGATGCGCACACCGTATCGCATCGACATTCTGCAACCGCTGTACTTTGTCCTGCCGGATTTGAAGCGTCTGTTCGATCTGGCGCAGCAAGACATCATGGCGCTGGTCGGGCAAGGCATGCAGTTGGGCTTGCACGCTCCCAAATTTCCACCTAAAACCAAAAGCCACGCCGCCTGACCCTCGGCCCGCTATCCGAAAAGGACCCTCTGCTTATGACCACCTTGAATCAAGCTCACTGTGAAGCCTGCCGTGCCGACGCGCCGCAGGTCAGCGAAGCCGAATTGCCGGAACTGCTCAAGCAGATCCCGGACTGGAACATCGAGGTCCGCGACGCGGTGATGCAGCTGGAAAAAGTGTTTCTGTTCAAGAATTTCAAATGGGCGCTGGCGTTCACCAACGCGGTGGGCGAAATTGCCGAAGCGGAAGGCCATCACCCGGGCCTGTTGACCGAGTGGGGCAAAGTGACCGTGACCTGGTGGAGCCACTCGATCAAGGGCCTGCACCGCAACGATTTCATCATGGCCGCGCGCACTGACGAAGTGGCCAAGGATGCAGAAGGCCGAAAATAAAATGTTCAACGGGCCGCGGCCCCTGCTCACGCGGTCCGGCCCAATGAAATCAAGCTCGTCAGCGCCTCGCGAGATAAAAAGCCGGACAGTAAAAAAGCCATTTTGTTTCACGATCAGGGCAATCGGGGTAAAAAAATATCCTGATTGTCATTTTCGGTGGGTTATCCTGCGCAGGCTTTTTAAAGCACGGTTCTATCTGCAACCCCTTGCGAGGAGCGACGACGATGCATGAAATCCCTAACTTCCCACCAGGCCAACAGGAACCACAACAGTCGACTCTGGCTCAGCAAGAGCTTGGTCAACCTGTCGCAATGAAAGCAGCACCCTCGGCTCAAGACAGCCAGAAAGCCGGACGCAAAGACTGAAGGCGATTGTTTTCAGGCGTATCGAAAAACGGTTTTGCCGGTTTTCAATACGCCTGGAAAACCAGCAACAGGCAAACAGCAGATTCTTATGAGCGACTTCACTGAAACGCAAACCAGCGCCCTGATTGGCACCGCCGAGAAAATGATCGAGATCTGGTCACGCCTCAGCCCGGAAAAACAGAGCGCCCTGCTCGCCCGCTTCGGTACTCAGGAAAACGCCCTGGCCGCCCTCGTGACCACACACCTTGTGGCACCCAGGCACGAATAACCTTCCATTCACGTTTATTTCAATCTGTTGCACCTGCATCACCCGATGCATCGGTATGATGAGCACTTCGAGAGCTTGCTAAGGGTTTTTCCCTGCCCGCTCGAACGCCATGCCCGCACAGAATGAAAGCCCGCCCCATGTCCGAGACACCGAAAAACACACCGCAAACCCCGATGGCCGTCACCCTGACCGTCGTTTCCATTGTGATGTTCACCTTCATCGGCTACCTGAACATCGGCATTCCCCTCGCCGTTCTGCCCGGCTACGTCCACAGTGATCTGGGCTTCGGTGCAGTCATCGCAGGACTGGTCATCAGCGTGCAATACCTGGCCACGCTGATCAGTCGGCCCTGGGCAAGTCGCATCATCGACAATCTGGGCAGCAAGAAGGCCGTGCAGATCGGGCTGACCGGCTGCGGGCTGAGCGGTGTGTTCATGCTGGTGCCGGTATGGCTGGACAGTTGGCCGATGGCGAGCCTGGTGATTCTGCTGATTGGCCGGGTGATCCTCGGTGCCGCGGAAAGCCTGGTCGGTTCGGGTTCGATTGGCTGGGGCATAGGCCGGGTCGGCGCGCAGAACACCGCCAAGGTCATTTCCTGGAATGGTATCGCCAGCTACGGCGCGCTGGCCATTGGTGCGCCATTAGGTGTGTGGATGGTTGACGAACTCGGCCTGTGGACAGTGGGCGTGAGCATCATGCTGCTGTGCGCGCTGGGGCTTTACCTGACATGGCACAAAGAGCCCGCGCCGATTGTGCAGGGTGAGCGACTGCCGTTCATGCATGTGCTGGGGCGAGTGTTTCCGCATGGCATGGGCCTCGCGCTGGGCGGTATCGGTTTCGGCACTATCGCGACGTTCATCACCCTGTATTACGCCAGCAACCACTGGCCGAATGCCGCGCTGTGCCTGACGCTGTTTGGCGGCAGCTTCATCGCCGCGCGCCTGCTGTTCGGCAACCTGATCAATCGCCTGGGCGGCTTTCGAGTGGCGATTGTCTGTCTATCGGTGGAAAGCCTGGGCCTGTTGCTGCTGTGGCTGGCACCCACTCCAAACCTGGCACTGGCTGGCGCGGCGCTGACCGGTTTCGGGTTCTCGCTGGTGTTCCCGGCGCTGGGTGTGGAAGCGGTCAATCTGGTCCCGGCGTCAAGCCGAGGCGCAGCAGTAGGCGCTTATTCGCTGTTCATCGACCTGTCACTGGGCATCACCGGGCCACTGGCAGGCGCGATTGCTGCCGGCTTCGGCTTCGTCTCGATCTTCCTGTTCGCGGCACTGGCGTCACTTACCGGGCTGGCGTTGAGCGTTTATCTCTACAAGCAGGCGCAGGTGTTGCGCCAGCGATGATCGGTGCTCATAGCTATACAGGTCCTGAATAGCCCGGAAAGCGGAGTTTTCAGGCTTCTGCCCACAGGGCGTGGGAGCGAACTTGTTCGCGAAGGCATTGTTTTGAACGCTAAATTTTCTGCGACGGCACGGGCCCTTTCGCGAACAAGTCCGCACGGCCTGCGGCCAGAATCAAGAGCGGACTTATGTATAGCGATAAGCGCTCCAGCGTGGCACGAGACTGAAAAACACTTCAGAAATCCACTTTCCCGCGTCCGGCCTTGATCGAGCCGCGTTTGCTCTTGGACTCCAGGCGTCGGGTCTTGGAGCCGAGGGTCGGGCGGGTCGGGCGGCGCTTCTTTTCGACCTTGGCCGCGTTGACGATCAGCTCACTCAAACGCAGCAACGCATCGGCACGGTTCTGCTCCTGGGTTCGATACTGCTGGGCTTTGAGCACGATCACGCCGTCGCTGGTAATCCGGCTGTCACTCAACGCCAGCAGCCGTTCCTTGTAGAACGGCGGCAGCGACGAGGCATTGATGTCGAAACGCAAATGCACGGCGCTGGAGACCTTGTTGACGTTCTGCCCTCCTGCGCCCTGGGCACGGATAGCAGTCAATTCGATCTCGGCGTCAGGCAGATGGACGTTGTTGGAAATCACCAGCATCGGGTTATCTTCTTCTCGGCAACGGGCAAGGCTACTTGCCGGACTGGGCAGGCACGATAACGCTACGCCTGTTTTTGGCCCGATAACAGACCCACATCACCGCCAGCCAGACTGGTATCGCGTACACCGATATGCGGATGCCGGGGATCATCAGCATGATGCCGAGGATAAACACCACAAACGCCAGGCACACATAGTTGCCATAGGGATACCACAGCGCCTTGAACAGCGGCACTTGCGCGGTCCGATTCATGTGCTGGCGGAATTTCAGGTGCGAGTAGCTGATCATCGCCCAGTTGATCACCAGCGTGGCCACCACCAGCGACATCAACAGTTCCAGCGCCTGCTGCGGCACGAAATAGTTGAGCAGCACCGCAACCAGTGTCACCGCGGCAGAGGCGAAAATCGCCTTGACCGGCACCCCGCGCCTGTCGACCTGGGCCAACGCCCTGGGTGCATCGCCCTGCTCGGCCATGCCCACCAGCATGCGGCTGTTGCAGTAGGTGCCGCTGTTGTACACAGACAGTGCCGCTGTGAGCACCACGAAGTTAAGAATATGCGCCGCCGTGTCGCTGCCCAGCATCGAGAACACCTGCACGAACGGGCTGCCGCTGTAGGAATCGCCAGACGCATTGAGACTGGCCAGCAGGCTGTCCCAGGGCGTCAGCGACAACAGCACCACCAGCGCGCCGATGTAGAAAATCAGGATGCGGTAGATGACCTGGTTGATTGCCTTGGGGATCACGGTCTTCGGCTGTTCGGCTTCGGCAGCGGTGAAACCGAGCATCTCCAGCCCGCCGAAGGAGAACATGATGATTGCCAGCGCCATCACCAAGCCGCCGACGCCGTTAGGGAAAAACCCGCCATGCTCCCAGAGGTTAGTCACCGAGGCCTGCGGGCCACCGCTGCCACTGACCAGCATGTAACTGCCCAGCGCGATCATGCCGATGATCGCCACCACCTTGATGATCGCGAACCAGAACTCGGTCTCGCCGAACACCTTGACGTTGGTCAGGTTGATGGCATTGATCAGCACGAAGAAGGCCGCTGCGGATACCCAGCCCGGGATGTCCGGCAACCAGTAATGGATGTATTTGCCGACAGCGGTCAACTCGGACATGCCGACCAAAATGTACAGCAGCCAGCAATTCCAGCCCGACAGGAACCCGGCGAAACCGCCCCAGTAGTTGTGCGCGAAGTGGCTGAACGACCCGGCGACCGGCTCTTCGACGATCATCTCGCCCAGCTGGCGCATGATCATGAAGGCGATGAAGCCGCAGATGGCATAACCGAGAATCATCGACGGCCCGGCTGATTTCAGCACGCCCGCCGAGCCGAGAAACAGGCCCGTCCCGATGGCACCGCCCAAGGCGATCAACTGGATGTGTCGATTCTTCAGGCCGCGTTTCAGTTCGCCCGAGGGTGAGGTTGTTTCACTCATTCAATAGCCACCTGATCGATCTTGTGCTGTGACGAAATAGAACCTGCTGCGCTTGTGACGCAACAGAATTGCAGCGTTCGAGGCGGATGGCCCGGAGCGTTGAACAGCACTGTTTCACAGAAAAAAGCGCAGCATTGTACACGGGCATTCCGGCTGAGGTTCAAAACCGGAAGGTCGATGCGTGACCGCAGTGTGACAGCGCTTTTCAGAGCGCCGAAAACGACAACGCCAGCCCTGTGGACTGGCGTTGCCATTCATTCACACCGAGCGATCACTCAGGCTTGCGACGACCGAAGCCTGGACGCTGACCTGAACCTGCCGGTGGGCCACGACGTTTGCCTGACGGCGCATCATCGTTGACCAGCTTGATGCCGACACGCTTCGGGCCCGGCTTGGCCGGACGCTTGTTCATGTCGCTCGGACGCTCGGCGACCGGCGTACCACGGCTGTTGTCGGCCGGACGCGGCGCGCGTGAACCGGGCTTGCCCGAATCCTTGCGCGGCGAAGGACGCTGAGTCGAATCGCCACCGCGCGGACGATCGCGCTCGCTGCCGGTGATCTGCGGCTGACGCGGTGCGCGCTCGCCGCCGGTCGCCGGAGCACCAGCCGCCGGACGCAAGGTACGAACACGCTCGCCTTTGCCCAGAGGGCGCGACGATTGACGCTGCAGACGCTCCATCTTGTCTTTGGTCTTGGCATTCATCTGCGGCTGGGCCACAGGTTGCAGACCAACTTCAGCTGCCAGAATATCGACTTCGTACTGGCTCATTTCGCGCCAGCGGCCCATCGGCAGGTCGGAGTTGAGGAACACCGGTCCGTAACGCACGCGCTTCAGGCGGCTGACCACCAGCCCCTGGGATTCCCAGAGACGACGCACTTCGCGGTTACGGCCTTCCATCACCACGCAGTGATACCAGTGGTTGAAGCCTTCGCCGCCCGGTGCCTGCTGGATATCGGTGAAGCGTGCAGGACCGTCTTCGAGAATCACGCCATTCTTGAGGCGCAGCAGCATGTCGTCATCGACTTCGCCACGCACACGAACCGCGTATTCACGGTCCATTTCAAACGACGGGTGCATCAGGCGGTTGGCGAGTTCACCGTCGGTGGTGAACATCAGCAGGCCGGTGGTGTTGATGTCGAGACGACCGATGTTGATCCAGCGGCCTTCCTTCGGACGCGGCAGACGGTCGAACACGGTCGGACGGCCTTCCGGGTCGTCACGGGTGCAGATTTCACCATCGGGCTTGTTGTACATGATGACGCGACGGACCGTTTCGGCCGCTTCTTCGCGCTTGATGACGCGACCATCGACACTGATGGCGTCATGCAGGTCGACGCGTTGACCGAGGGTCGCGTCCTTGCCGTTGACCTTGATACGGCCTTGGGTAATCCAGGCTTCCACGTCACGGCGTGAACCCACGCCAATGCGCGCCAGAACCTTCTGCAGCTTTTCGCCTGCGGGTCCGATTTCCTGGCTGTCCTGCTTGTCTTTTTCACTCATCTGGGCACCTCCCGGTGTGTCGAATCAGGGCTGGCCGAGAACCGGCAAGACCTGTGCCCGGCGCGCTGTGGATAGCGGCAAGGCGAAATACTTGAAAGCCCGGGCGACACTTGATCGCCGAGGGTCGGCCATCATACGCCCCTGCGCCGGTTTACGCATCCGGCGTCAACGGCAAATGCCCGAATCACTTCTTCTTTTTACGACCGGCGGTCTTGAGCTTGGCCAGCCGCTTGGCAGACTCCTCGAGCACCGTGCGCTTGTCGTCCTTGTCGAGTTTCTTCCAGGCCTTGATTTCGCGCTTGCTGCGGCCGCATCCCAGACAAATGTCATCATCGAACTTGCACAGGCTGATGCAGGGGTTCTTGGTCGAACTCATGGGCAGCGAATCTCATGGCGAGTGGTATCAGATGTGACCCTGGGCTGGCGTATGAATTCGACCGAAATGCGCTGGGCGTTGGCACGACAGTCCTGATTATCGTTCTGCACGCCCCAGGACGAGGTATCAATAGGACGCAGAGCGCTCATGGCTACATACAGGTCATGTGGGAGCGAGCTTGCTCGCGAAAGGGCCCGCACAGAATCCGAAAATAGCGAGCCTGCACCATCGCCTTCGCGAGCAAGCTCGCTCCCACGAGACTTGTGTATCACGCTGAACGCTTCAGCGTGTGAGCGCGAGTCAATCAGACCTCATCGTCGCCTTTGTCGTCTTCAGGCTCTGGCTCCGCGCGCAGCAGGTCGTCGAAGTCGGTCTTGAGGCCCTGCTCCATCGAGTCCAGTTCCACCAGCAGGCTGCGGAAGCTGGTTTCGTCACGCGGGGCTTCCGGCTCTGCGTCCGGGTCGAGGCTGGCGTCGGCCAGGGCTTGCAGGTGCGCAGGCACCGGTGCCTCTTCGAAATCCAGCACCGGCTCGGTTTCCATCTCGCGCAGGTCGGCCAGCGGCGGCAGCTCGTCGAGGCTTTTGAGATTGAAGTGGTCGAGAAAGCCTTTGGTGGTCGCGAACATGGCCGGTTTGCCGGGCACATCCCGGTAGCCCACCACACGAATCCACTCGCGCTCGAGCAGAGTCTTGACGATGTGGCTGTTGACCGCGACACCACGGACATCTTCGATCTCGCCCCGCGTGATCGGCTGGCGGTAAGCGATCAGCGCGAGGGTCTCAAGCATGGCTCGGGAGTAACGCTGCGGCCGCTCTTCCCACAACCGCCCGACCCACGGCGAGAAGCGGTCACGAATCTGCAGGCGATAACCCGATGCCACTTCCTTGAGCTCGAAGGCGCGCCCCTCACAGGACTTGCGCAACACCTCGAGTGCCTTTTTGAACACCGGAGGCTCAGGGCGCTCACCTTCCTCGAACAACTCATAAAGGCGCTCCAGCGTCTGCGGTTTTCCGGAGGCCAGCAGAAATGCTTCAAGCAGCGGGGCCAGTTCGCGGGGTTCGTTGAGGTTCATGGGTGTGTTCTTGCTCTACTCGGCTCGCGCCCGGACATGGATCGCCGCAAAGGGCTCGTTTTGGACCAGTTCGACAAGTGACTCCTTGACCAGCTCAAGCACCGCCATGAACGTCACGACCACACCCAGACGCCCCTCTTCGGCGGTAAACAGCTCGGCGAACGGCACAAAACCGCCGCCCTTGAGACGTTCCAGGACATCGCTCATGCGCTCGCGGGTGGACAGTGCCTCGCGGCTGACCTGGTGGCTTTCGAACATGTCGCCACGGTGCAGTACTTCGGCCATCGACATCAGCACTTCTTCAAGGCTGACATCCGGCAGCAACTTGCGTGCGCGGGCTTCGGGAGCGTCCAGTTTCGGCACGATGACATCGCGGCCCACCCGGCTCAGCCCGTCGATACCCTCGGCGGCGACCTTGAAGCGTTCGTATTCCTGCAAGCGGCGAATCAGCTCGGCGCGTGGATCGCCTTCTTCCTCTTCGACTTCCGCCGAGCGCGGCAACAGCATGCGCGATTTGATCTCGGCCAGCATGGCGGCCATGACCAGATACTCGGCAGCCAGCTCCAGGCGCACGGTTTTCATCAGCTCGACGTAACCCATGTACTGCTTGGTGATCTCGGCAACGGGAATATCGAGGATGTCGATGTTCTGTTTGCGGATCAGGTACAACAGCAGGTCAAGCGGGCCTTCGAACGCTTCGAGAAAGACCTCCAGCGCGTCGGGCGGGATGTACAGGTCGAGCGGCATCTGCGTGACAGCACGCCCGTAGACCAGCGCGAACGGCAGTTCCTGCTGGGCGTCTGCCTGGCTGTCCACTGCCTCGACGGCTGTCATCAGGCGCGTTCACCGAACGGCGTCGGATCACCACAGCCGACCCGAACGACCTGAGGTTCACCCTCGGCCAGGTTAATGACCGTGGACGCCGAAATACCGCCGATCCCGCCGTCGATGATCAGGTCGACCTGATGCTCGAGAATCTGGCGCATCTCGTAGGGATCGCTGAGCGGCACGCTGTCGCCCGGCATGATCAGGCTGACGCTCATCAGCGGCTCACCCAATTGCTCCAGCAGGGCCTGGGCGATGGGATGGCTTGGCACCCGCAGGCCGATGGTGCGGCGCTTGGGGTGCAGCACCAGGCGCGGCACCTCACGGGTGGCATTGAGAATGAAGGTGTACGGCCCGGGCGTGTGTGCCTTCAGTGCACGGAACGCGCCGGTGTCGACCTTGGCAAACAGCCCCAACTGCGACAGGTCGCAGCACATCAGGGTGAAGTTGTGCTTGTCGTCCAGCTGGCGCAGGCGGCGGATGCGCTCGATGGCGCTCTTGTCACCGATCTGGCAGCCCAGTGCATAGGACGAATCTGTCGGGTACACCACCAGCCCGCCGGCCTTGATGATTTCAGCGGCCTGTTTGATCAGGCGCGGCTGCGGGTTTTCCGGATGGACCTGGAAAAATTGACTCACGATTACTTCCTGTTCAGACGGCGGCAGTAGGCTGTTCATGTTTGAATCTGCACCACAAAGGCGGTAGATCTTCAGGCACGGGACGATAAGTACCGATCTCGCCCCAGGTGCCAGGACCGTGGAAGTCGCTGCCGGCAGAGACCAGCAGACCGAACTCGCGTGCAAGGATGGCCAGGGTTCCGACCTGATCGGCAGGCTGCATGCCATTGACCACTTCTATGGCGTGCCCACCGGCCTGGACGAAATCGCCGACCAGTTTACGCCGTTTGCTGCGGGTAAAGTCATAATGTGAAGGATGCGCAAGGCTGACCCACGCACCCGACGCCCGCAAGGTGGCGACCGTGTCCTCCAGCGTCGGCCAATGCTGCTTCACATCGCCCAGTTTGCCCGCCCCCAGCCATTTGCGAAATGCCTCGGCGCGATCCTTGACGAAACCCGAGCGCACCATGAAGTCGGCAAAGTGCGGACGCGCAGGCGCATTACCGCTGTCACCCAGCTCCTGCTGAATCGCGCGAGCGCCTTCCAGCGCGCCAGGCATACCTTTGATCGCCAATTTACGGCTGATTTCTTCCGCACGCAGCCAGCGTCCTTCATGCAAACGGCCGATGGCTTCGGTCAGCGCCGGGGCCTGGGTATCGAATCCGTAACCCAGAATATGGATGGTCGCGCCGCCCCAGGTGCAGGACAGCTCCACCCCGTTGACCAGTTGCATACCCAATGAATGCGCCGCCGCACGGGCCTCTTCAAGCCCTTCGAGGGTATCGTGGTCGGTCAGCGAAAGGACGCGCACGCCGTTTTCATGAGCACGCGCAACCAGTGCCGTAGGCGAGAGCGCCCCGTCGGAAGCGGTGCTGTGGCAGTGCAGGTCTACATTCATAGTGATGCTTTCGTGTTCATTGATGTTTGTTATTATGCCGCCACATCCTGCTTCTGGCTGCCATTGTGAAACAATTCATCGACTTCATCCCGCTGCTCCTGTTCTTCATCGTTTACAAAACCGAGCCGCGTGCCGTGGATATCCTCGGCAATACCTATATGGTAGGCGGCATTTTCAGTGCAACGGCGATGCTGATCATCAGTTCGGTGGTGGTCTACGGCATTCTCTACGTCAAACAACGCAAGCTGGAAAAAAGCCAGTGGCTCACGCTGGTGGCGTGCCTGGTGTTCGGCAGCCTGACCCTGGCCTTCCACAGCGAAACCTTCCTGAAATGGAAAGCCCCGGTGGTCAACTGGCTGTTTGCCATCGCCTTCGCCGGCAGTCATTTCATCGGCGACCGTCCGCTTATCCAGCGCATCATGGGTCATGCATTGACCCTGCCGGCAGCGATCTGGACCCGGCTCAACATCGCCTGGATCATATTCTTCCTGTTCTGTGGCGCAGCCAACCTGTATGTGGCCTTCACTTATCAGGAATTCTGGGTCGACTTCAAAGTATTCGGCAGCCTGGGCATGACCCTGATCTTCCTGGTCGGCCAGGGAATCTACCTGTCACGCCACCTGCACGATACCGCTCCCAATACGACCAAATCCGAGGACTGACATGCTCTACGCAATCATCGCCACCGACGTCGAAAACTCGCTGGAAAAACGCCTCAGCGTTCGCCCGGCGCACCTCGATCGCCTCAACGCGCTCAAGGATGAAGGCCGTCTGGTGCTGGCCGGTCCACACCCGGCAGTCGACAGCAACGACCCCGGCGCTGCCGGTTTCAGCGGCAGCCTGATCGTTGCCGAGTTCGAATCGCAAAGCGCCGCCAAGACGTGGGCCGAAGCCGATCCATTTGTTGCCGCTGGCGTCTATGCCAACGTCGTGGTCAAGCCGTTCAAGCAAGTCCTGCCCTAATCCCCGCCCTCCGACAACACCTGCACGCCCTGCTTCCAGCGAAGCAGGGCCGTCCTGCCGCCCCGCCCTTCATTCATCATTCCCGCCTGCCTGCCGATAACCTGCTCAATGTGCGAATTTACACGGCTCGGTAAAAGGGAGTTCTGATGCGTTCAGCGACGTGGTGTCTGTTGGCGATATTGATGACGGCGAGTGTGCAGGTAAACGCCGAGACGGTCGGTGAAGGTGGCGCAGTACAGCCTTTGCATCAGCCAGGCACCGCCAGCCAGATGGCCGACCTCCAGGTGCGTCTCAAGGACAGCGAGCGGCAGCGCGAAGAATTGACCCGGCAGTTGCAGAACGCCGATCCGGAACGCAACAACGCCTTGCTGACACGTTTGCGTCAGGAGAACCAAAAGCTCAAGTTGCAGCTCAAAGAAGCACTGTCCGCAGCGCCCCCGCGCCTGCTGACCGAGCAGCAACAATGGTTCATCGCAGGCGGTGGCGTTGCGATGTTCGCCCTTCTGTGCGGTATATTGGTCAGCGGTTGGCGTAGGCAACGTCGGCAGTGGCTAAATTGAGTGAGTCATGAGCGAGCTGTTACTAATTGATGATGATCAGGAACTGTGCGAACTGCTGAGCAGTTGGCTGAGCCAGGAAGGCTTTCAGGTGCGCGCCTGTCACGACGGGACCAGCGCGCGTCAGGCATTGGCCGACGCCGCACCCGCTGCCGTGGTGCTGGACGTGATGCTGCCTGACGGCAGCGGTCTGGAGTTGCTCAAGCAATTACGTGCCGACCACCCCGACCTGCCGGTGGTCATGCTCTCGGCACGCGGCGAGCCGCTGGACCGCATTCTGGGTCTGGAACTGGGCGCTGACGATTACCTGGCAAAGCCCTGCGACCCTCGCGAACTCACTGCCCGCCTGCGCGCCGTGCTGCGCCGCAGTCATCCGGTCGCATCATCCAGCCAGCTAGAACTGGGCGACCTGACCTTCAGCCCGATGCGCGGTGTGGTCAGTGTCGACGAAAAGGAGCTGACCCTCACGGTGTCCGAAAGCCGCTTGCTGGAAGCGCTGATGCGCCAGCCCGGCGAACCGCTGGACAAGCAGGAACTGGCGCAACTGGCCCTGGGCCGCAAACTGACCCTGTACGACCGCAGTCTGGACATGCACGTCAGCAACCTGCGCAAGAAAATCGGCCCGCACGCCGATGGCCGCCCACGCATCGTCGCGCTGCGCAGCCGCGGCTATTACTACGCGCTTTGAGTCGCTTCACGTGGCAAGCCTGACGCAGCAAGCTGAAAGCCCGGCGCTTCTGGCGTGTAGCCTTAAGCTGACAACTTGCAACGGTCTCCTTACACAAGCTTTACCAAGCGCTGACTGCGCTTGACCTTGATCTCCCTAAACTGGGCTCATCGGCATCGAGCCGCACTAGAGACAAGGAGATACACAATGCGCAAGACCCTGATCGCTTTGATGTTTGCCACTGCCCTGCCGACCATTGCTATGGCCGCACCACCAGCGCCACCTGCCGGTGGCCCGGATGCTGACGCACCTGCCATGCACATGGATCGCGATGACCGCGGCCCTGGCCCACGTATGGATCGCGGCCCTGGCCCGATGGGACCGATGGCCGAGCTGGACCTGACACGTGAACAGCGTCAGCAGATCGAACGCTTGATGCGCGAGCAACGGCACGAGCGTCGCGAAATCACTCAAAGCTACCTGGAAAAAATGCCTGCTGCCGACCAGAAAGCAATGCACGACGAAATCGAAGCCAAACGCTCCAAGACCGACAGCGAAGTTCGTGCACTGCTGAGGCCTGACCAGCAGAAGCTGTTTGACGAGATCAAGAAGAAAGAAGATGAGCGTCGCGCCGAATGGGCCGAATTCAAGGCCTGGAAAGCGGCAAAAGCAGCAAAAGCGCTGTAACCATCAGGCCTCGCGGCCCGATGAGCTGAACACAACCCGGCATGCACGCGCATGCCGGGCTTTTTTACTGAGACCGAGGAAATCCCGTGCGTTCATTGTTCTGGCGAATCCTGGCCAGCTTCTGGCTGGCCATCGCTCTGGTAGGCGGCCTGTCGGTGCTCATGGGGCACATGCTCAATCAGGATGCGTGGATCCTCAGTCGTCACCCGGTGCTCAACTCGTTGCCCGAGCAGTGGACGCAACGCTTCGAGGACAAGGGCGCGGATAACGCTCAGGAATTTCTTCAGGACATCAAACGTCGCAATCGTATCGACACACAAGTGCTCAGCGACAGCGGCGAGCCGATGGTGCGTGGCACCTTCCCGCCGCGCGCCGCAGCTCTGGAAGCGCGGCAGCGGGAAGACGACGATCAGGGGCGCAAACTGCCCTGGCGCCGTCTGGCCACCGAGTACAGCAGCCCGAAGACCGGCGAAACCTACCTGTTCATCTACCGCGTTCCGCACCCGGAGCTCGACGAATGGCACCGTCAGAGTCTGATGTGGCCGCTGAGCGCGCTGGGCATTGCGCTGGTGGTGCTGACCCTGTTCAGCCTGTTCGTGACGCTGTCGATTACCCGACCGCTGAGTCGCCTGCGCGGTGCAGTGCACGACCTGGGGCAAACCAGCTATCAACAGCACAGCCTCGGACAGCTGGCCAACCGGCGTGACGAGTTCGGCGTGCTGGCCAAGGACTTCAACCGCATGGGCGCGCGCCTGCAAAGCCTGATAGGCAGTCAGCGCCAGTTGCTGCGCGATGTGTCTCATGAATTGCGCTCACCGCTGGCCCGATTGCGCATCGCCCTGGCGCTGGCTGAACGTGCGGAGCCTGCCGAGCGTGAAAAGCTCTGGCCACGGTTGGGCCGTGAGTGTGACCGGCTGGAGGCGCTGATCAGCGAGATCCTGGCCCTGGCGCGCCTCGACGCCGAGCTTCGCGGCCCTGAGCCTGTCGACCTCGAAGCGCTGCTGCAGCGCCTGAAGAACGACACCCAACTGGACGGTATCGACCAGAACATTCGCGTCGAGGTGCAGGACAACCTGCAGTTCAAAGGCTGGCCGGACATGATCGAACGTGCGCTGGACAACCTGCTGCGCAACGCGCTGCGCTTCAACCCCTCCGGTCAGCGCATCGATCTGCAGGCAACTCAGGTCGGCGATCACGTCCGTCTGAGCGTCCGCGATCATGGTCCGGGGGTTGCCGACGAACATCTGGCACAACTGGGCGAGCCGTTTTACCGCGCCCCCGGCCAGACCACGCCCGGTCACGGCCTGGGGCTGGCGATCGCCAAACGCGCAGCGGAGCGACATGGCGGCACCCTGATGCTGGGCAATCACCCGGAAGGCGGGTTTATCGCCGCGCTGGATCTGCCCAGAGAGCCGCTGAGTTTATCGTCTGTCTGATCAGCCCTGCCACTCGCTGACAAACCCGCCCACATCGACTTTTGGCGCTTCGCGCGGCGGGTTCAGCGGGGTGCCCAGGTACAGAAAGCCGAGCACTTCTTCGCCGGCTTCAAGGCCGAAGCCCTTGGCCACCTGCGGCGCATAGGACAGCTCGCCAGTCCTCCAGACCGCACCGATACCCAGTGCATACGCTGCCAGCAACACGCCATGTGCGGCGCATCCGGCGGTGATCCGCTGTTCCGAGTGCGGGACTTTGAAGTGGTCCTGCAAGCGCGCGATCACGACCACCACCAAGGGTGCACGCAATGGGCCAAGACGGGCCTTTTCCAGCGCCTGCGGGGTAACTTCAGCGCCACTCTCCTGCAGCGCCTGCGCCAGCATCTCGCCCATGCGGTCACGGGCCGCGCCTTCGACCGTCAGAAAACGATACGGCTTGAGCTGTCCATGGTCCGGCGCGCGCAATGCAGCACCGAACAGGATTTCCCGCTGCGCAGCGTCCGGGGCCGGGTCGACCAGTCGTGGAACCGATACACGATTGAGCAAAACGTCGAGCGCCTGCATGGACTGTCTCCTTGAAAAGTGATCGAGCATTCTAGAGCCTGTTTAGCGTCAATAACGAGTGCGACGGACAATTCGTTACCTCTGCGCTCGCAGCCGGTCCTCGGCGGCGCCGGTTTACATGCCCTCAAGCGCAGGTAGAATGGCGCCTTTCCTCACACCAGCCAGAGCCTGTCATGTCGTTGCCGACCTTGCGTATCATCGGTTTCATTATCGGCATCTTCCTGATCACCCTGGCTGTCGCCATGATCGTGCCCATGGCCACGCTGGTCATCTACGACCGTTTCGAGGACCTGCGCGAGTTCCTGTGGGCCAGCGCCATTACCTTTATCGCCGGCCTGGCGCTGGTGGTGCCCGGACGTCCCGACAACGTTCAGTTGCGCCCGCGGGACATGTACATGCTGACCGTCTCCAGCTGGATCGTGGTGTGCATTTTCGCCGCCCTGCCCTTTCTGCTGACCCAGCACATCAGTTACACCGACTCGTTCTTCGAGAGCATGTCCGGCATCACGGCCACCGGTTCGACAGTACTCAGCAACCTGGACAGCATGTCACCGGGCATTCTGATCTGGCGTTCGATGCTGCACTGGCTGGGCGGCATCGGCTTCATCGGTATGGCCGTGGCGATTCTGCCCTTGCTGCGCATCGGCGGCATGCGTCTGTTTCAGACCGAGTCCTCGGATCGCTCGGAAAAGGTCATGCCCCGCTCGCACATGGTGGCCAAGTTCATCGTGCTCGCCTATGTCGGCTTTACCGCGCTGGGCAGCCTGGCCTTCTGGGCGGCGGGCATGAGTCTGTTCGACGCGATCAACCATGCGATGTCGGCGATTTCCACCGGCGGCTTCTCCACGTCCGACCAGTCGCTGGCCAAATGGCCGCAACCGGCGGTGCACTGGGTGGCGATCGTGGTGATGATCCTCGGCAGTCTGCCCTTTACCCTGTATGTCGCCACCCTGCGCGGCAATCGCAAGGCGTTGATCAAGGATGAGCAGGTTCAGGGGCTGATCGGGCTGCTGTTGATCACCTGGCTGGTCATGACGGTCTGGTACGCCAACACCACGGACCTGCCGTGGACCGAAGCGCTGCGCCATGTCGCGCTGAACGTGACCTCGGTGGTGACGACGACGGGTTTTGCACTGGGTGACTACAGCCTGTGGGGCAATTTCTCGCTGATGCTGTTCTTTTATCTGGGCTTTATCGGCGGCTGTTCCGGCTCGACAGCGGGCGGCGTGAAGATCTTCCGTTTTCAGGTGGCCTACATTCTGCTCAAGACCAACCTCAATCAACTGATCCATCCGCGCGCGGTGATGAAGCAGAAATACAATGGCCATCGGCTGGACGATGAGATCGTGCGCTCGATCCTGACCTTTTCGTTTTTCTTTACGATTACTATCTGTCTGATCGCGCTGATGCTGTCGCTGCTCGGGCTGGACTGGATGACGGCGCTGACCGGCGCTGCCAGTACGGTATCGGGTGTAGGGCCAGGGCTGGGTGAGGTCATCGGGCCAGCGGGCAATTTCTCTACCCTGCCGGATGCGGCCAAATGGATTCTGTCCGGCGGCATGCTGCTTGGCCGTCTGGAAATCATTACTGTGCTGGTGCTCTGTGTACCGGCATTCTGGCGGCATTGAGGTCTGGCTGGGCGTCGGAGCGGACCGAGCGACGCTTCGCTTATTCGCGAAGACGGCATTTGATTTATCGTTCCCACGCGGAGCGTTGGCACGATAGTCGTAAACATGAGCAGGACTCGAATACTCCACATCGGCACGACAGCCGGCTAAATTTGTGTATAACAATAAGAACCCACACGAGGACAGGCACCGTGGATACCATCAGGCGTTTTTCGAGCTTTGCCGAGTTCTATCCTTTCTATCTTGCCGAGCACAGCAGCGCTACCAGTCGGCGTCTGCATTTTGTCGGTACATCGCTGGTGATTTTCCTGCTGGCGTTTGGTGTGGGCAGCGGCCGGTGGGGGTTGTTGTGGCTGTTGCCGGTCGCGGGTTACGGCTTTGCCTGGGCCGGGCATTTCTTTTTCGAGAAGAATCGTCCGGCCACATTCAAGCATCCGTTTTACAGCCTGCTCGGCGACTTCGTGATGTACCGCGACATGCTCCTGGGCAAGGTGCCGTTCTAAGCCGCTTGCTTCAGGCAAGCGTTTCGCTGGCGGGTTCCTCGACCGCAACCTGTTGCGCCTTCAAATGCGCATCCGCCAGGCGGAATAGCTCGATGTTGCCGTCCAGGTGTTCGATCAGGGCGGTACAGGATTCGACCCAGTCGCCGCAGTTGAGGTATTCCACGCCGCCCACCTGACGGATTTCCGCATGGTGGATGTGCCCACAGACCACCCCGTCCAGCCCGCGCTTCACGCATTCATGGGCGATGGCTTCCTCGAAATCGCTGATGAAATTCACCGCACTTTTGACCTTGTGCTTGAGGTACGCCGACAGCGACCAGTAGCCATAGCCGTACTTGGCGCGCCAGTGGTTGAGCCAGCGGTTGAGGGTCAGGGTGAATTCATAGGCCGAGTCGCCCAGAAAGGCCAGCCAGCGATGGTAACGGGTGATCACGTCGAACTGGTCGCCGTGAATGACCAGAAAGCGACGTCCATCGGCCGTCACGTGTTCGACTTCGTCGACCAGTTGGATGTTGCCCAGCACCAGCTTGGAGTAGCGGCGCAGGAATTCATCGTGATTGCCGGTGACGTAAATGACTTCAGTACCGCGCTTGCTCATGGTCAGCAAGCGGCGAATCACGTTGGTGTGTGCTTGTGGCCAGTACATGCCGCCGCGCAGTTTCCAGCCATCGATGATGTCGCCGACCAGATACACCTTGTCAGCCTGATAGCGCTTGAGAAACGCGGAGAGGTGCTCGGCCTGGCAATCGCGCGTGCCCAGGTGAACGTCGGAAATCCACAAGGTGCGCACGCGTTGTTTGCGGCTGGGTGTGGCGAGCTGAGCACTGGTCATGTGACGACCTCCGGCAGGGTTTCCAGAAGAGTGGAGCATGCCGGTTAACCGAATGTGACACGTGCATGGCGATGTCGTGACAGTCGCCTGTATTACTGAGGACTTTCCGGAGTATGGCGGTCGTTGTGGCCCAGATCGCGGGCCGGGTCGATCTGGTCACGCAGCCGCTGCTTGAGCACTTTGGCTTCGGGAAAGCCGCCATCGGCCTTGCGTTCCCAGAGTTGTACGCCGTCGCAGGTAATGTGGAACACGCCGCCGGTGCCTGGCTGCAGCGAGACTTTACCCAGATCGTCGCTGAACGTGCTCAGCAGTTCCTGGGCCAGCCAGGCAGCGCGCAATAGCCACTGGCATTGAATGCAATAAGTGATGATGACTTCAGGTTTTTCGGCAGACATGGGCGTCCCCTTCGGAAATTCAGACGGCCATGATACGCAGCGTGCGCCGAATCAACGAGCGCTGGCGAAGCGACGCAGCGCACTGAGGGTCACATCCTGTTCCGGCGCTTGCGGAGCAGTATCGGCAGCCGCGCGCACCTTGACGCCCAGCAAGCCCAGCAAGCGGCTGCGAATCAGCTGGAACCCGGCCTGCCCGCTGTCACGCTGGCGCGGCAGGTCGACGCGAATGTCATCGGCAATCCTGCCATCGGCCAGCACGATGACCCGGTCCGCGAGCAGGATCGCCTCATCGACATCGTGCGTCACCAACAGCACTGCCGGGGTGTGCTTGCGCCACAGGTCGATGATCAGCTGATGCATGCGAATGCGCGTCAGGGCATCGAGTGCAGCGAAAGGCTCGTCGAGCAGCAACAGTTTTGGCTCACGGACCAGCCCCCGCGCCAGCGCCACACGCTGCGCTTCGCCACCGGACAAGGTGGCCGGAAAGGCATTCAGCCGATGCGCCAGGCCAACTTCGGTCAAGGCCGCTTCGGCCCGAGCCTTGGCATCGTTGATGCGCAGGCCGAGAACCACGTTTTTCCATGCGCTTTTCCACGGCATCAGGCGCGGCTCCTGAAACACCGCCGCCCGCGCCACCGGCACACGCAGTTCGCCACTGTCGATCTCGTCCAGCCCGGCCAGGGTGCGCAGCAAGGTGGTCTTGCCAGAGCCACTGGCGCCGAGCAAGGCGACAAATTCCCCTGGAGCAATGTCCAGATTCAGCCCGTCGATGACCCGTTGCCGGCCAAACTGACGCACCACGCTGCGCAGTTGCACAGGTGCCTGCCCTGCCTCGGGCGCGACAGTTGAAGTGTTGCGCAAATCGAGAGTCGCCATGTTTTCAATGCCTCACGAAGGTCGGCCGCCAGGCCAGCGCATAGCGCTCCAGCGTACGAATGATGCCGTCGATCACCAGGCCAAGGACGCTGTAGATCAACAGACAGATAACGATTACATCAGTGCGCATGAAGTCCCGCGCATCGCTGGCCAGATAACCGATGCCAGCGGTGGTGTTGATTTGCTCGACAAAGACCAGGGCCAGCCACGAAATCCCCAGTGAATAACGCAGCCCGACAAAAAACGCAGGCAACGAGCCGGGCAGGATGACGTGCCAGATCAGCTCTCGGCGGCTCAGCCCGAGCGTGTTGGCAGCCTCGATCAGTTTCGGGTCGATATTGCGGATGCCGGAGAACAGGTTCAGGTACACCGGAAAGGTGGTGCCCATGACGATCAGCGCCACTTTGGTGAACTCGCCAATGCCGAACCAGAGGATGAACAGTGGCACCAGTGCCAGCGAAGGAACGGTGCGCATCATCTGCATGGGCGAGTCGAGAACGATTTCGCCGCGTCGGGAAAGCCCGGTCACCAGCGCAGCCACCACGCCAATACTGACGCCGATGCTCAAGCCCAACAGCGCCCGTTGCAATGAAACCCACAAGTGGTGAGCCAGTTCGCCCGAGACGATCATCGACCAGAGCGTACCGCCGATCTGCGACGGCGCGGCAATCACGCGGACTGGCAGCAGCCCGGTGTGTGAGGCCAGTTCCCAGAGCAGCAACAGCGCCAGCGGGCTGAGCAGGCGCAAGACAGAGCCCGGCACTTGCCAGCGCGGGCGACCCGGTTGCGAGGCGCGGCCCTGTGCGGGTTTATTGACCACCAGAAAACCGGGTTCCGCGGGGATGAGTGTTGTGTCAGACATGGGTACATCCTTCCTGGACAAATCGGGCAAGGCGCACCCGATGCATTATGAAGGCCATGTTATGAGCATAAGAACGCCACGTGAAATTCGATTTAGACCTAAGCTAATAGTTAAAATATTTGATCACCAACCGATACGATAATGCATATTTTTTATAATTAACTTAGACCGAAATCGAATTTCACATCGTCTGCTCCTTGCCTTTATGGTGCCTCTCGACAAGGTCGAACGGACCTCAACCATTGGCAGGAGTTTTCATGAGCATCGAATTCATTGGCTATATCGCCACGCAACCCGGTTCTGAAATCCACCCGCGCAGCGGCGCGACCATCCAGCCCGACTACGTGAAGACCGTGGCCAAGGCTCATGAAGATGCCGGTTTTGATCGCGCACTGATCGCCTACCACTCCAACAGCCCGGACAGCACGCTGGTCGCAGCGCATGCCGCCAGCGTCACCACCAGACTGAAGTTCCTGGTCGCCCATCGCCCGGGCTTCATCGCCCCTACAGTGGCGGCACGGCAGTTCGCGACGCTGGACGTGTTCAATGGCGGCCGCACTGCCGTGCATATCATCACCGGCGGTGACGACAAGGAACTGCGTGCCGACGGCAGCCACATCGGCAAGGACGAACGCTACGCACGCAGCGACGAGTACCTCAGCGTGGTGCGTCAGGAATGGACCAGCGACAAGCCGTTCGATCATAACGGCACCTACTATCAGTTCGAGGGTGCGCACTCACTGGTCAAATCCCCGCAGCAGCCACATATCCCTCTGTACTTCGGCGGTTCCTCGGCAGCGGCAATTGCTGTGGCCGGCAAACACGCCGATGTCTATGCGTTGTGGGGCGAGACATACGAACAGGTGCGTGACGTGGTGAAACAGGTTCGCGCCGAAGCCGCCAGACATGGGCGGACCATTCGTTTCAGCCTGTCATTGCGTCCGATTCTGGCCGAGACCGAGGAACAGGCCTGGGCACGTGCCGACAGTATTCTGGAAAAGGCCAAGGCCCTGGCAGACCGCAATGGCTTCGTACGTCGCGAACCGCCGAATGAAGGATCACGCCGCCTGCTGGCCGCCGCAGCACAAGGATCGCGCCTGGACAAGCGCCTGTGGACAGGCATCGCCGGCCTGCTCGGCGCACAGGGCAACTCGACCTCGCTGGTCGGTACCCCGGAACAGGTCGCTGAAGCGCTGCTGGATTACTACGATCTGGGGATTACCACTTTCCTGATTCGCGGCTTCGATCCATTGGAAGATGCCATCGACTACGGCAAGAAGCTGATCCCGCTGACTCGCGCATTGGTGGCGCAGCGTGAACAGCAGGCTCGTGAACAGGTCGCCTGATTCAACCTATATCCTGCGGGCCGGTCTGACGCCCAGCGCCAGACCGCCTGCCCGCGATGCGGTGTTCAGGCGGCGGCCGAGACCGGCTTGAGCGACCGGGCCACCAGTGCGCCAAAGGCTTCGACCGGCGCTTGCAGGTTACCCAGGAAGCGCGGGTAGAACAGCCACAAGTCCATCACCGGCTTGAAGTCCTTGAGCGGCAACGCCACCAACTGCTCGCGGTGCGCGCTTCGTTCCAGCAACGGCCTGGGCACCAGGCCAAGCCCCATGCCATCGGCCACCAGCCCCAGTTGCAGCTCGGTGCCGAAGGTTTCCAGATTGACCTTCATGCTCAGGCCCTGATCGGTCAGCGTGCGCTGCAAACCTGCACGAAAGCCGCAACCGTCCGGATTCAGCACCCAGCCCTGCTCATAACAGTCTGCCAGCTTGCCGGGCTTTTTCGGCACCAGGCCCTTGGCGCAGACCACCACCAGCTCCATCTTGCCAATCGACTGACCAATGATGTTGTCCGGAAATATCTTGCCTGCCGGAAACAGTGCAGCCGCCGCATCCAGCTCGCCGTTTTCGATCTTGCCGATCAGGTGGCTGCCCCAACCGGTGCTGACCTGAGCACGCAGGTCGGGAAATTCCCCACGCAACTGCCTGAACGCATCGAGCAGCACCACGTCACCGATGGTTTG
This sequence comes from Pseudomonas sp. BS3767, assembly GCF_900099665.1. NCBI lineage: Bacteria > Pseudomonadati > Pseudomonadota > Gammaproteobacteria > Pseudomonadales > Pseudomonadaceae > Pseudomonas > Pseudomonas sp. BS3767. The sequence continues at coordinate 100,778 of NZ_FNCX01000009.1, forward strand.
TGGCACGCCCAGACGCAGCAGACCGCTGGGCGGCGTGTCACTGGCCACCAGCTCGCGCAACGAATCCATCTCGCGCAGGATCGCCAGGCACTTCTGGTACACCTGAAGACCCATCGGGGTCGGCTTGAGCGGCTTGGTATTGCGGTCGAACAGCTCGACCCCGAGGGCTTGCTCGAAATTCTGCACCCGGCGCGTGATGGCGGGCTGGGTCAGGTCCAGCGATTCAGCGGCGTGGCTGATCGACTGGCAGCGGATGACTGCAACGAACGCATCGATATCATCAATTTTCATTCGGACCGCACATAAAGAAGAGATTAAACATAGGCAAAAAGCATAGTACCAGCAGGCGCTCATGGATAGCCCGAGCGTAGATTTCGCGGATTACCACAAAGAAGTAAAAGACGTTTTCGTTATAACCTAATCATTAAAAAATAGCATATTAAATATCCATATTATGCTTATATCAAACCATTGCCCGACCTTGATCTGGAAATGGACATGACTCAGAACCGACACCCGGAACGACTCGGGGCCTTTATCGATGCACTCACCGAACTGCTTGGCAGCGAACCGCACGAAGGCGATCTGTTGCGCCGCGGCGGCAAGCTGCTGGCGCAACTGGTCAGCCACGATGACTGGCTGGCAGAAGAGTTCGCCGTACCCGATGCCAATCGCTACCAGCAATTTTTGCTGCATGTCGATCCACAGCAGCGCTTTTCGGTAGTCAGTTTCGTCTGGGGGCTAGGGCAACGCACGCCGATTCACGACCATCGCGTGTGGGGGCTGATCGGCATGTTGCGCGGCGCGGAAGATTCCCAGGGTTACCTTCGCAACGCGCAAGGACGCCTGGAAACCAGCGGCGCGGCGATTCGCCTGCAACCCGGCCAGGTCGAGGCGCTGTCACCGCACAGCAACGATGTTCATCAAGTCAGCAACGCCTTCAGCGATCAGGTGTCGATCAGCATCCACGTTTACGGCGCCGATATCGGCACCGTGAAGCGTGCGGTCTATGACCTCGACGGCACCGAAAAACTGTTCATTTCCGGCTATTCGAACGCCGCAGCCACTGCCCATCAGGATCAGCCAACAGGGAGCTCGACCCCATGACCACATCTGCCACCCGATCATTCGCCGATATTCGCCAGGCCTTGCTGGACCGCCAGGAGCTGGCCTTGGTAGATGTCCGCGAAGAGGCCCCCTTTGCCCAGGCTCATCCACTGTTTGCCGTGAACATCCCGCTGTCGAAGCTGGAGCTGGAGGTTTTCTCCCGCATTCCGCGACGCGACACTGCCGTGACCCTGTACGACGATGGCGAAGGCTTGGCGCAGGTCGCCCTGCAACGCCTGCAGACACTGGGCTACAGCAACGTGAAGCTGCTCGACGGCGGCCTGCAGGGCTGGCGCACGGCTGGCGGCGAACTGTTCATCGACGTGAATGTGCCGAGCAAGGCGTTTGGCGAGCTGGTGGAGCATCACCGCGCCACCCCGTCGCTGGCCGCAGAAGAGGTCAAGCGCCTGCTCGACAGCAATGCCGACGTGGTGGTGCTCGATGCCCGGCGCTATGACGAATACCAGACCATGAGCATTCCCGGCGGCATCAGCGTACCGGGCGCCGAACTGGTGCTGCGGGCACGTGAGCTGGCACCAGATCCCTCTACTCGAATCATCGTCAATTGTGCCGGTCGTACGCGCAGCATCATCGGCACCCAGTCGCTGGTCAACGCGGGCCTGCCCAATCCGATCAACGCGCTGCGCAATGGAACGATTGGCTGGCTGTTGGCCGGCCAGACGCTGGACCATGGCCAGAACCGGCGCTTTGCGGCAGTCAGTGAAGAGACCCGCGAAACCGCCAGTGCCGATGCCCGCAAGGTGGCCGATCGCGCCAAGGTCAAACGTGCCAGCCGTGCTGATCTGCAACGCTGGCAAGCCGAGGCTTCACGCACCACTTACCTGTTCGATGTCCGCACCCCGGAAGAGTTTGCCAAAGGCCATCTGCCAGGCGCGCGCTCTACACCGGGCGGGCAACTGGTGCAGGAAACCGATCATTTCGCCAGCGTACGCGGTGCGCGAATCGCTCTGCTGGACGACGACGGCGTACGCGCCAACATGTCGGCGTCCTGGCTGGCGCAATTGGGTTGGGACGTGTCGGTGCTCGATGACCTGGATGCAGCAGACTTCAGCGAACAGGGCGACTGGGACGCGCCCTTCCCGACGCCACCGCAGGTGGAGGCGATCAGCGTCGAGACCCTCGCCCACTGGCAGACACAGGTCAACGTGGCGGTGCTGGATTTCACCGCCAGCGCCAACTATGTCAAACAGCACATTCCCGGTGCCTGGTGGACCTTGCGCGCCGACCTCAAACAGGCGCTGGGCAAGCTGCCACCCGCTGACCGTTATGTTCTGACCTGCGGCAGCAGCCGTCTGGCGCGCTTTGCCGTAGCCGACCTCGAAGCGTTGACCGACAAGCCGGTGTTTCTGCTCGAAGGCGGCACCGCAAGCTGGATCAAGGCCGGTCTGCCGCTGGAACACGGCGAAAGCCGACTGGCCTCGCCACGCATCGATCGCTACCGCCGCCCGTACGAAGGCACCGACGCACCGCGCGAAGCCATGCAGGCGTATCTGGACTGGGAATTCGGCCTGGTGGAGCAACTGGGACGTGACGGCACACACGGGTTTTATGTGATTTGAGCGGATAAACGACCATCGTGCCAATGCTCTGCGTGAGGAACGATGGGTGTCTGGACGACCAATCAACTCAATGGAGAAACACCTCGATGCTGCCTTTTTTCAAATCCGCCCGCCCCTTTAAAAGCCTGCTGCTGGGCGCACTGCTCAGCCTGCTGGCAGGTCAGCAGGTGCTGGCTGCCGAGCAGGCGCCGCTGCTGGTCGCCAATCAGAAGTCGCTGCTGAAAATCCTGCTGCAGGTCTCCGGAGAGCTCAAAGACGTGCCTTACGAGATCCAGTTTTCCGAATTCCCCTCGGCAGCCCCGCTGGGAGAGGCACTGAATGCGGGCGCGGTGGATATCGGTGCGCTGGGTGATGCGCCTTATGTATTCGCTCTGGGCGCGGGTGCACCCTTGAAAGTGGTCAGCATCACCCATGCTCAGGGCCGCTTCACCACCGCTGTGCTGGTGCCCAAGGACTCGCCGATCAAGACCGTTGCCGACCTCAAGGGCAAGCGTATCGTTACCGGACGCGGTTCCATCGGCCATTTTCTGGCGATCCGCGCCCTGCATGAAGCCGGGCTGAAAACCAGTGACGTCACTTTCATCAATCTGCTACCCAGTGAATCGCGTCTGCTGCTGGACAGTGGCGATGCGGACGCCTGGGCGACCTGGGACCCGTACACCACGATCTCCATCACGCAAAGCGACGCGCGGGTGCTGGTCAGCGGCAGCGAGCTGCTGAGCAACCACCTCTACCTTGCCGCAACCAGCAAGGCCATCGAAGGCAAACGCGCGCAACTGGACGATTTCGTTGCGCGTGTGGAACGCGCCTTCAATTGGTCCAACGCCCATCCCGAGGAGTACGCAGCGGCCCAGGCGAAAGTCACCGGCCTGCCCCTGGCGGTGCATCTGGCGGTAGCCAAGGCGACGAAAATGCAACGTACGCCGATTGACGATCAGATTGTCCAGGGCCTGCAAAACACGGCCGACACTTACCTGGCTGAAGGCATCCTGAGCAAACGGATCGACGTTTCGACAGGCTTCGACAAAAGCTTCAACGCATCGCGCGCGCAGATCGCGCAGGCCACCGCCCCATAAACGCTGCGACAAGGACACCGCATGACACTCTCGCCCCTGCGCCCTATCCAGCGCCAGTTGCATAACGCGCCCGAGTCCGACGAGGACTTCAGCAAACGGCTGGCGGAACTGACCGCAGCACTGGCCGAAACCGCCGAGCAATACGACATCAGCGCGCAATTTCCCCATGCCAACTTCCAGTTGCTGCACGCTCACGGCCTGCTTGGCCTGACCGTTCCGACCGAACTGGGCGGCGGCGGTGCCGACTTGCCCCGTGCTCAACAGGTGATCAGTGCGGTGGCCAGGGGAGAGCCGTCGACGGCGCTGATTCTGGTCATGCAATACCTGCAGCATTCAAGGCTGCAGGAGAACCGCAACTGGCCAAGCCATCTGCGCGTGCAAGTGGCCGAACAAGCCGTGCGCGAGGGCGCGTTGATCAACGCTCTGCGCGTCGAGCCCGATCTGGGAACGCCCGCGCGGGGTGGCCTGCCAGGCACCATCGCGCGCCGCACCGCTCAAGGCTGGCGCATCAGCGGCAGCAAGATCTACTCCACCGGCAGCCACGGTCTGACCTGGTTTGCCGTGTGGGCGCGCAGCGATGACGATGACCCGCTGGTGGGCAGCTGGCTGGTTCACAAGGACACGCCGGGCATCACCGTCATTGAGGACTGGGATCATCTGGGCATGCGCGCCTCCAGCAGCCACGAAGTCAGATTCGACAACGTGCTGGTGCCACTTGATCACGCCGTCAGCGTCAGCCCGTGGAGCGCCCCACAATCCGAACTGGATGGATCGGGCCTGCTGTGGATGTCGGTGCTGCTGTCGTCGGTCTACGACGGCATCGCTCAATCCGCCCGCGACTGGCTGGTGCACTGGCTGGAACAGCGCACGCCCTCCAACCTCGGCGCGTCGCTGTCGACCTTGCCGCGCTTTCAGGAAACCGTCGGGCAGATCGATACCCTGCTGTTCGCCAATCGCAGCCTGTTGCAATCGGCTGCCCACGGGCACACACCTGCCCAGCACGCCGGGCAGATCAAATACCTGGTGACCGGCAACGCCATCCGCGCGGTAGAGCTGGCCATCGAGGCTTCGGGGAATCCGGGACTGTCACGCAGCAACCCATTACAGCGCCACTACCGCAACGTCCTGTGCGGTCGGGTGCACACCCCACAGAACGACGCAGTACTGACGGGCGTGGGCAGGGCGGCCTTTGCGGCGCGCAGCAAAGACCATTAACCCCCTGTCAGAGCAGTGACGGCGGTTCGAACGCCGTCACCGGCGGCAGATCCTGGTCCCATTTGACGATGTCCACCGATGCCGTCTGCGCTGCACAGCCCTGTGACAGGCTGGAGGCGCCTACATCTTCGGTGATCACATTCGGGTTGCCGTGTTTTTCCAGGCTGCCCCGTTCGCCGTGCACCAGCGGGTCGAACCAGGCCCCGGTGGCAATCTGCACTACGCCGGGGCGAATGCCGTCCGAGACGATCACCCCGGCCAGAAACGCGCCCCGCTCGTTGAACACCTTGACCACATCGCCATCGACCAGTCCGCGTGCGCGAGCATCCAGCGGATTAAGGGTCAGCGGCTCGCGCGCCTGAATTTTCGAGGAGCGACTGTAGCTGCCGTGGTCGTACTGGCTGTGCAGACGGGTTTTCGGTTGGTTGGACAGCATGTGCAGCGCGTGGGTTGGCCTAGGCTTCTCCAGCCACACCGGGTGACCGGGGCAATCGGCATAGCCAAAGCCTGCGATGCGCTCGGAGAAAATTTCGATGCGCCCGGACGGTGTCGGCAACGGATACGCGTCTGGGTCTTGGCGAAAGGATTCGAGCAGTATGTTGTCGGTGTGCGGGTAGTCTATTTCCAGTACACCTTCACGCCAGAACTGCTCAAACTCCGGCAGGGTGATGCCAAACGTTTCGGCCCGTTGCCGAGACTCGTCGTAGATAAAGTGCAGCCATTCCTGGGCATCCCGGCCTTCGGTAAACGCCTGTGCCACCCCCAGTCGCTCGGCCAGCGCGGCCAGGATCGAGTAGTCGTCACGCGATTCGCCCACCGGCTCGATCGCCTGCTGCATGGCGATCATGAAGCGGTCGGAGGCCGAACTGCCGATGTCATTGCGCTCCAGAGCCGTGGTGGCCGGCAGTACGATGTCGGCATAGCGCGCCTGAGCGGTCCAGAACTGTTCGTGAACGATGATGGTTTGCGGCCGCTGCCACGCCTCCAGCAGCCGATTGAGGTCCTGATGATGGTGAAAGATATTGCCACCCGCCCAGTACACCAGGCGAATGTCCGGGTACGTGCGCTGCTGTCCGTTGTAATCGAAGGGTGTGCCGGGATTGAGCAGCATATCCGTCACCCGCGCGACCGGAATGAAGTCCGTGACCGGGTTGCTGCCTTGGGAAAAGCGCGGCCCCGAGAACGCCTTGCGGCCACTGCCGGTGTTGTTCATGCAACCATACCCCAGGCCGAAACCGGCACCGGGCAAACCGATCTGCCCCAACAGCGCGGCCAGGGTCACCGTCATCCAGAAGGGTTGCTCGCCGTGTATCGAGCGCTGCAATGAATAGGCGACGTTGATCATGGTGCGCTTGCTGGCCATGCGTCGTGCCAGCTCGACAATCTGCTGCGCAGGAATATCGGTCAACGCCTCGGCCCAGCGCGGGTCTTTCGGCTGGCCATCGGTGTGGCCCAGCAGATAATCGCGAAAACGCTCATAGCCCACGGTATAGCGCTGGACGAAATCCTCGTTGTGCAGCCCTTCGCTGATCAACACCCAGGACAGCGCCATCATCAACGCCGTGTCGCTGCCGGGACGTACCGCAAGCCACTGGTTATGCGTCGGGCCAACCAGATCGTCACGCAGCGGGCTGACATTGACGAACTGCACGCCCGCGTCGGACATGCGTCGCAGCGCGTCGCCCAACAGATGGTCGCTGGCACCGCCGGGGCTGGTCTGCGCATTCTTGGCGGGCAAGCCACCGAACGCGACGAACAGCTCACAATGCTCGGCCAGGTTCTTCCAGGAGGTATGCGCCGCCAGCAGCCAGTCCATGTTGCCGACGATGTGCGGCATCAGCACCCGCCCGGCACCCAGGCTGTAGCTGTCGGCGCTGAACACATAACCGCCGATGCAGTTGAGGAAGCGATGCAACTGGCTTTGTGCGTGATGAAAGCGCCCCGCGCTGCCCCAGCCGTAGCTGCCGCCAAAAATAGCCTGATTGCCGTGTTCGTGCCTGACTCGCTGCAACTCGCTGGCGACCAGATCCAGCGTGACGTCCCAGGAGACCTCGACAAACGGCTCCTGACCACGCAGATCGGGTCGTCCACCGGCCTGCTGAAGAAAACTGCGGCGTATCGCCGGGCGCCTGATGCGGGTCGGTGAGGTAATGGCGTCGGCAACCGAATCGCCTATCGGAGAAGGGTCCTTGTCCCATTCTGCGGGCAGCAGCCCGGCCAACTTGCCGTCCTCGACTTGTGGACGATAAGCGCCCCAATGCAGTGATGTGAAACTCATGGTGAAGGCCCCCGGATAAGCGCAGTGGCAGGCGCTCGGTCAGCGCGCTGCCTGCGCCTGATCGGCCAGCGCTGCACTGAACGACTCGTCAAACACGCTGGCAGCAGGATAACGCTTGGTGAGCCCCGCGTTGTTGAAAAAATCGATGGTCTGCTGCGCACCGGCAACTACTTGTGCAGTGATCGGCACGACCACCACCTGAGCACGGGAAAACCAGCGCCGAGCCACCTCGGCATCGGCCTTGGTCAGCGCGGCCCAGGCGTTGGCATAGCGTTCATTGTGCTGCGGATCGCTGACCGACCAGGCGCGGGCGGCCTGCAGGCGCTGCAGGAAATCACTGATCTGCGCACGCTTGTCCTTGATCGCCTGATCGTTGGCGACGATGAAGCTTTGCGCAGGAATCAAGCCCTCGGCAGTGGCGATAATCCGCGCGCCCTGCCGCTCCTGTTGAGTCACATAGGGTTCCCAGGTGGCAATCGCATCCACCGAGCCGCCATCCAGCGCGTGGGAGGAATCCAGTGCGCTGAGGTAGCGATATTCAACGGCATCGCGGGCGACACCTGCCTTGTCCAGTGCAGTGAGCATCAGTTGCTGGCTGAACGAACCTTTCCAGATGGCGACTTTCTTGCCCGCCAGATCCGCCACGGTCTTGATCGGCGAGTCCTTGCGCACAACGATGGCAACGCCGTCGAGGTTCTGCCGTGACACTCCGATCACCTTGATCGGAGCGCCCAGCGCGCCCATGAACAGCGCAGGCGAATCACCCAGCAAGCCGATGTCCAGGCTGCCGACGTTCAAGGCCTCGGCGACCGGCGAGCCTGCGGTGAACTGCTTCCATTCCAGTTCGTAAGGCAAATTCTCAAGCACCCCGGCGGCTTCCATCACGGTACGCGCGCTGTAGCTCTGATCGCCGACGATCAGATTGGCCGCCTGGGTATTGAGCGAGGCCACAAGGCCCAGCGCCAGCCCCTTCAGCAAGCGTTGGCTCCAAAGGACGAGGGTCGTTGGCACAGGTATGTTCTCCACAGGCATTGGGCAAATCGAAATGATCGGCAACGACCCTAACACCCAAACAAAAATTAGCTAAATTCATTTTTGTTCTAGCCTAAGATGCAAATTAATCATCAACAGATCGGCCGCCAGCCTGCTTCAAGCTGGCCGATCATTCAGCTCAATGCCTGACTCCAGACGCTCGCGCAGGAACTCGATGAATGCCTGCACCGGTCGCGACGCCTGACGGTGTTGCGGGTAAACCGCTGACAGCGTCAAGGGCTCGGGGCGCAGCTCGTCCAGCACCCGCACCAGTCTGCCGTCGCGCAACGCCGCGCCAACAATGAAGGTTGGCAAATAGGTGATGCCCAGCCCGGCAATCGCCGATTCCCTCAGCAACTCGCCATTATTGGCACGCATGCGCCCGCTGACATTGAGGGTCAAAGGCTTGTCGTGCCCCTGAAAACGCCATTGCGCCTGACGGCTGTGGCCATAGGGCAGGCAATCATGGGTGTGCAGGTCTTCGGGCCTTTGTGGTGTGCCGCGCTCGGCCAGGTACGCCGGACTGGCGCAATATACCCGGTCGATCGAGGCAATGCGCCGGGCGATCAGACTGGAATCTTCCAGCACCCCGATACGCAGCACCACGTCGTAGCCTTCGCTGATCACATCCACCGGACGATCACTCAGGTCCACTTCCACCGCCACGTCGCGATAGCGCTGCAAAAACAGCGGTAGCAGGCACGCCAGGTGCGTAACGGCAAACGACAGCGGCGCACTCACGCGCAGGGTGCCACGCGGTTCGTTGTTCTGCCCGGCGATGCCCTGCTCCACCTGTTCCAGCTCGGCCAGCAGGCGCAGGGCGGATTCGTAGTAACTCTGCCCCAACGGCGTGACATCCAGACGTCGCGTCGAACGGTTGAGCAGGCGTACGCCCAGCCGCTCCTCCAGTTGCATCAGGCGCCGGCTGACAAACTGCTTGGACAGGCCCAGCTTATCGGACGCGGCGGTCAGGCTGCCTGACTCCATCACCTGGCAGAACATCCGCATGTCTTCGAAAGGGTTCATATGTTACGACCTGATCAAGCGCTAATGGCGTTCGGCAGAGCGTAACGCAGCGCTGGGTACTGTCAACCTCAGCGAGACAGTTATTCATATTTCAGCTACTTATTGCGACAGTCGATAAGCCGTACTCTTGCTCCTACGTGATCGATTGCTGAATGTGCAGCGTCGATAGATGGAGAAAGAATCATGCTGACTCTTCGCAAAGCCTCTGATCGTGGTGCAGCCGACCACGGCTGGTTGAAATCCTTTCACACCTTTTCCTTTGCCGGCTATCGCAATCCGCAGGAACAGGGTTTTTCCGACCTGCTGGTGATCAACGACGACCGTGTCAGTGCAGGCAAAGGCTTCGGTCAGCATCCTCACCGGGACATGGAGATCTTTTCCTATGTGCTGGAAGGCGCGCTGGAACACAAGGATACACTGGGCACTGGCTCGGTGATTCGCCCTGGCGACGTGCAGTTGATGAGCGCCGGCACGGGTGTGGCACACAGCGAGTTCAACCATTCGCAGACCGAGGGCGTGCATTTTCTGCAGATCTGGATCGTGCCGAATGTTGCAGGCGCGGCGCCCGACTATCAGGAGAGGCATTTCAGCCCGGAGCAGAAACGCGGCCGCTTGCAACTGATCATTTCGCCCGAAGGCGAGAACGGTGCGCTCAAGGTGCGCCAGGATGCTCGAGTGTATGCCGGTCTGTTCGATGGCGATGAAAGCGCGACCCTGAAGCTGGCAGCCAACCGCTATGCCTACGTACACGTTGCCCGTGGCAGTGTGGTGCTCAACGGCGAGCAACTGGGTGAAGGGGATGGCGTGCGTGTACGCGACGAACAGATTCTGAGCCTGAGCGCAGGGGTTGACGCAGAGGTGTTGGTGTTCGACATGCGAGCAAACGAATTGCCGCAGATGCCTCGAGCCTGAAATGAAAAAACGCCGCTCTTAGAGTGGCGTTCCTTTATATAACGTTAAAACATATGGCTTAAAACGCACAAACAAAAACGCCGCTCTGTTGAGCGGCGTTTTTGTGAATTTGGAGCGGGAAACGAGACTCGAACTCGCGACCCCGACCTTGGCAAGGTCGTGCTCTACCAACTGAGCTATTCCCGCAATATGGCGTCCCCTAGGGGACTCGAACCCCTGTTACCGCCGTGAAAGGGCGGTGTCCTAGGCCACTAGACGAAGGGGACACTGCCTGAAACACAATGGTGTGTGTTTCAGTTCCAGACATCATCCGAAGACGTGTTCTGGTTTCACTCAACCCTGCCCTAAGGCAAAGCTGCTTAAAATTGGAGCGGGAAACGAGACTCGAACTCGCGACCCCGACCTTGGCAAGGTCGTGCTCTACCAACTGAGCTATTCCCGCAATGGCGTCCCCTAGGGGACTCGAACCCCTGTTACCGCCGTGAAAGGGCGGTGTCCTAGGCCACTAGACGAAGGGGACACACGTACAACATTCACTACTTATTTGCGCTACGCTGTGTGCTTTACGCTGTAAGTGGCGCGCATTCTATGGATGGATTGAGGGGTCGTCAACCCCCATGTGAAAATTTATTGAAATCAATAACTTCGATGCCGTTCTGACGCTGACCGGCTGTCGCCAGGCGCCCGGCTGATCAATCTCCCCTAATCTATATAGAAGAGATGCCGACAAACTCCGAGAGGGACATCTATGCGCAGTAGTGCTTAGCCACTACACTCGCACTAAAACTAATTGAACGAATGAGGTTTGCACAGTGACTCCACTCATGATCACGCTGATGGTAGTAGCAGGTATCGCACTGCTCATCGCGATCGGCTACCTGAATCACGTCGCTGAAAACGGCAAACTGGAGAAGGCTCGCACCAAGGTCGAACTCGGGGATCGCCTGCGTCGCTGCAGCGAGATCACCGAAGTGTTCCCGGGTCAGCTGATGTCACCCGCCTTGAAGCTGTTGCTGACGCGGCTGGAGCTGAACGTTGTACAGCGCATGCTGAACATGGAGAAAGGCAACGCTCAGCTCAAGCACCGCATCGGCGAACTGGAACAGCAGATTGCCAAGGGCGAAGGCATCGACATACCCAACCCGGTCACACCGATCCAGACCGAAGCCAAGGCCAAGGACGTGCGTTTTCTGCTGGAAGCCCTGCATGGTCAGGTGACGCGCGCTGCACATGACGGTTTCCTGCAGACCAGCGAAGCGAAACACTGGATCCGTGAAATCCGCACGATTCTGGTCAATCTGCACATCGAGTTCTTCAACAACCTTGGCCAGACCGCACTTTCTCAGGATCAGCCAGGCCAGGCACGTCTGGCGTTCGAGCGCGGCGTACAGTATTTGCGCAACCAGCCGGACCCGGTTACTTATCAACAGCAGCTGCTGGCGATGGAAAAACAACTGGCCCGTGCCAACTCGGTAGTGCTGACCAACACCGCACCGACCGAAGACGACGACAACGCACTGACCGAAGGCCTGAAGCAGGACGACACCGAGTCGGAATGGAAGAAGAAAGTCATCTACGATTGATGACTGACCCGCGCCGCTGCCGGAACTGTGCTCCGGCAGCGGCAGGCCGACTGGCTCAGCAGTCGGTCGATGCCAGAAAGATAGCCGCGAGACGCTCGATCCCTGCCTGATCCCCCTCCTTGAAACGCCCCACGCTTGGACTGTCCAGGTCCAGAACGCCGATCAGACGCCCGTCCTTGATCAATGGCACCACCAACTCGCTGTTCGATGCGCTGTCGCAGGCAATGTGTCCGGGAAACTCGTGAACGTCCTCAACGCGCTGGGTTTGCCGACTCTGCGCGGCCGCCCCGCAAACGCCCCGACCGAAAGGAATGCGCACGCAGGCGATCTGCCCCTGAAACGGCCCCAGTACCAGCTCTTCATTGCGATTGAGGTAAAAGCCCGCCCAGTTCAGATCGTCGAGCTGGGTATAGAGAAACGCCGAGAACTGCGCCGCATTGGCGATGAAATCGCGCTCGTCGGCCAGCAGGGCTTCGAGCTGGGCGGCCAACAGACCGTAGCCGTCCAGGCCCGCACCGGTGTTTTGCAAATCAATCATGTGTGTTGCTCCAACAATTCAAGTCCTACCCAGTAACGTGCAAATTGATAGGCGCAGCGGCCGTTGCGATTGCCGCGCGCGGTTGCCCAGCGAATCGCGGCTTTTTCCAGGTTTTCGTCACGCTGCCACTGCAATCCGGCTTTTTGCGCCAATTGCGTGATCCAGTGTTCGACCACGTTCAGATAATGTTCCTGAGTGAACGGATAAAACGACAGCCACAGCCCGAACCGGTCAGACAAGGCGATCTTGTCTTCGACGGCCTCACTGGGGTGCAGTTCGCCGTCAACGTGCTTCCAGTCAACGTTGTCACTTTCCTTCTCGGGCACCAGGTGACGACGGTTGGAGGTCGCGTACAGCAGCACGTTGTCCGGTGCCTGCTCCAGCGAGCCGTCGAGCACACTTTTCAGTACGCGATAATCGCCCTCGCCCGACTCGAACGACAGGTCATCGCAGAACAGTACAAAGCGCTGCGGCAGCTTGTGCAGTTGCTCGACCACACGCGGCAAGTCGCCCAGATGATCACGCTCGATCTCGATCAGACGCAGGCCGGCCGGGGCGTACTCGGCCAGCAGCGCGCGGATCAAGGACGACTTGCCGGTACCGCGCGAACCCCACAGCAAGGCATGGTTGGCAGGCAGCCCATCGATAAACTGACGGGTATTGCGCCCCAACTGATCACGTTGCAGGTCGACGCCGATCAGATCGGTCAGGCGTGTATCCAGGCTCACCTGCAAAGGCATCAGGTAACCGCTGCGGCCTTCTCGCACCCAGCGCGCGGCCAGTGCCTGCGACCAGTCGACCGGCTCGCGCAGCGCTGGCAGCAAGGGTTCCAGTCGGGCCAGCACGGCGTCGGCGCGCTGCAGAAAAGCATCCAACCGAGAATCCACGGGATCTCCTTATATTTAACTGATTAGTCAGCGGTGCCGATCAGCTATGCTTGGCCGGCACCGGGCACCAGAAGTGGCAGTACTCATGGATATATCGCTCAAAAACAGGCTGTCGTTCAAGCAGGCGCGCCTGGCTGTATCGATCGGCTTCGTGCTGGGGACCTTGCTGAGCCTGTTTCAGATTGCAATCGATTATGCCAGCGAAGACGCTTCCATCAATCGTGAAATCAAGTCACTGCTGGAAATCATCCAGAACCCGGCGTCGCGCATCGCCTACAACATCGACTCCGAGCTGGCCCAGGAACTCACACTCGGCCTGCTGCGCTCCCCTGCCGTGGTCAGCGCCAGGCTTACCGATAACAACGACGCCGTGCTCTCCAGCGTCGAGCGTCCGATGGCCACCGGGCGTTATCGGGTGTTCAGCGACTGGCTGTTCGGCGAAAGCCGGCAGTTTCAGGAAAAGCTGCACCTCAATCACCTGCCCAATGAAACCATCGGCACACTGTACCTGACCGTGGACACCTTCGCGTTCGGCAGCCATTTTCTGCAACGCGCTGAAATCACCCTGCTCAATGGCTTTGTCCGCAGCTTGGCGCTGGCCGGGATTCTGACCATTCTGTTTTACGCGACCCTGACCAAGCCACTGGTGAGGGTGATCCGCGAATTGAGCAGTCGCGATCCGCGCAACCCTGACCAGGGGAAAATAACCTGCCCGCCCTACCATGCCCAGGATGAAATCGGCGTGCTGGTCGAGACGTTCAACCGCCAGTTTGAAACCATGAGCAGCGAGTTTTCCAGGCGACGCGCGGCCGAGGACCGGCTGACCGACCACCTCAACGAACTGGAAAACATCGTCTCGGCGCGCACCAACGAGCTCAAGGCCAGCAACCTGCGCCTGCGCGAGTCCAATGAAGAACTGCAGATAGCGCGCAGTACCGCACTGGACATGGCTCACGCGCGCTCTGCGTTTCTGGCGCACATGAGCCATGAGATTCGCACCCCGCTCAACGGCCTGCTGGGCATGCTGGCACTGTCGCTGGACAGTCCGCTGAGTGCCGAACAGCGCCAGCAACTGATGATCGCCCACGACTCCGGCAAGGTGCTGGTCGAGCTGCTCAACGATATTCTCGACATGTCAAAGTTCGATGCCGGTCACCTGGAGATCGAACGCATTCCTTTCGACCTGGGGATGTTGATCGAGGACACCGCCAACCTGCTGTCGCAGAACGCAGCGCCCAGCGTGGAACTGACCTGCCTGATCGCCCCGGACTTCCCGGCTATGGTCACCGGCGATCCGACCAGGGTGCGACAAATCGTCAGCAACCTGCTGTCCAATGCCCTCAAATTCACCCGTTTCGGGCGTGTGGATGTGCGTCTGACTCACCATCGGGACGCCAGCTCCGGTGAAAACCGGGTGCGCATCGAAGTCCGCGACACCGGCATCGGCATTGCGCAGGACGCGCAGACCCGAATCTTCCAGCCGTTCACCCAGGCTGAAACCGCCATCACCCGCCAGTACGGCGGCACCGGACTCGGCCTGGCGCTGACCAATAACCTCTGCGAGGCCATGAATGGCACGCTGAGCATCCAGTCACAGTCCGGCTTCGGCAGCCAGTTCTGCGCCGAACTGCCGCTGCCGGTGCACGTGGCCGCGGTCACTCAGACCCCGCTCAAAGGCCGGGTGACCGTGGTCAGTTCGGCAGGCAGCGGCCTGGTGGAGCTGCTTGGCAGTCTGCTGCCGTTCTGGGGCGTCGACCTCAAGCGACGCAGCATCGATGATCGCCCGGAAGCCGTGGATCTCGACAGCAGCCCGGACCTGGTGATTACCGACTGCCCCGAGTGCCTGTTCGCGATTCGCCCCACCACGCCCGTGCCGATCCTGCTGGTAACCGCCTATGGCAACTTCATGCCTGGCGAACAGGTCGCCGCCCTGGCCCCGCTGCAACAGCAGGCCCGGCCATTGGCGCGCAATGCGCTTTACCACACGCTGCGGCGCATACTGGGTCAGGAAGAAACGGGCCTCAAGGACACACAGGCGCTCGAACACACTGCGCCACGTCTGGCGCGGGTGTTACTGGTGGAGGACAACCCGGTCAATCAACTGGTCGCCAAGGGCATCCTCGGCAAGCTGGGTTGCGAAGTGATCATCAGCAGCCATGGCGGCGAAGCCCTGGAACAGCTGGAGCAGGGCCATTTCGACCTGGTATTGATGGACTGCAACATGCCGGTCATGGACGGCTATGAAGCCAGCCGCCAGATCCGCAGCAGTGGCCGCTGGCCGAACCTGCCGATCGTCGCCCTTACCGCCAATGCCATGCCCGATGAACGCGAGCGCTGCAAGGCGGCGGGCATGAATGACTATCTGGCCAAGCCGTTCCGGCGTGCCGAACTGGTCAGCATTCTGGATCAGTGGATACCCATTACCGGCATCGACTGAAGGCTCAACGCAACAGCGCCTCGATGTCTCCCGTCAGTTCCTCGGGCTTGGTCAGTGGCGCAAAACGTTTGACCAGCCGGCCATCCTGGCCAATCAGGAACTTGGTGAAATTCCACTTGATGCGCTCCGTACCCAGCAAACCGGGAGCCTGCTGCTTGAGCTGCACGAACAATGGATGGGCCTGCTCGCCGTTCACATCAATCTTCTTGAACAGCGGGAAGCTGACGCCGTAGTTCAGCTCGCAAAAGCCGGAAATCGCTCCCTCGTCACCTGGCTCCTGCTTGCCGAACTGGTTGCAGGGAAAGCCCAGCACCACCAGCCCCTGATCCCGATAGTCCTGCCAGAGCTTCTCCAGCCCCTTGTATTGAGGGGTAAAGCCACATTTGCTGGCGGTATTGACCACCAGCAACGCCTTGCCGGAAAAATCAGCGAGGGTTTTCTGTTCGCCCTTGATCGTCGTGACCGGGATGCTCAGCAGGTTTTCACTCATCAAAGGAGGCCTCGATACTGAAATTGGAACAGGGCGGTGACTGAATCTGCAAGGCGTCTAGGTGCGTGGCACCAGATCCAGGCATACCGAATTGATGCAATAACGCAGGCCGGTGGGTGGCGGTCCATCCGGAAACACGTGGCCCAGGTGCGCATCACATTTGGCGCAGACCACTTCGGTACGAATCATGCCGTGGCTCATATCGCGAACCTCGACCACCGCACTGCCCTCGAGCGGCGCATAGAAGCTGGGCCAGCCGCAGCCTGAATCGAACTTGGTGGTGGAATCAAACAGCGGCTCATTGCAGCAAATGCAGTGATAGATGCCGTCGGTCTTTGTCTCGTTGTACTTGCCGGAGAACGGCCGCTCGGTGCCTTTCAGACGGCAGACGTTGTACTGCTCCGGGTCGAGCATCTGTTTCCACTCTTCCAGCGTTTTCTGCAACTTTTCCACAGGTACACCTCCGAATTCGAAAAACCCTGATCTGTACCTTTTCCGCAGATCAGGTGGCACGTATCATTGCGCCAGGTCAGACGTCAGTCTGGCACCCGCGTTTGTCGTACACAAACCCATTTTCATGGCGAATGTAGCGACCTTCATTGCAAGCCGGCGACAGCTCGTCCATTTTCGGGATCATCACCATGCAGTTCAACAAATCGAACAAGCTCGCAAACGTCTGCTATGACATTCGCGGGCCAGTGCTCAAGCACGCCAAACGCCTGGAAGAGGAAGGCCATCGCATCCTCAAGCTGAACATCGGCAACCCGGCACCGTTTGGTTTCGAGGCGCCGGACGAAATCCTGCAGGACGTGATCCGCAACTTGCCGACTGCGCAGGGCTACAGCGACTCCAAGGGCCTGTTCAGCGCCCGCAAGGCGGTAATGCAGTATTACCAGCAGAAGCAGGTCGAAGGCGTCGGCATCGAAGACATCTACCTGGGCAACGGCGTGTCCGAGCTGATCGTGATGTCGATGCAGGCGCTGCTCAACAATGGCGACGAAGTGCTGGTTCCGGCCCCCGACTATCCGCTGTGGACCGCTGCTGTCGCCTTGTCCGGTGGCAGCCCGGTGCATTATCTGTGCGACGAGCAGGCCAACTGGTGGCCGGATCTTGAAGACATCAAGGCCAAGATCACCCCGAACACCAAGGCGATGGTCATCATCAACCCGAACAACCCGACGGGTGCGGTGTACTCGCGCGAAGTACTGCTGGGCATGCTGGAGCTGGCTCGCCAGCATAATCTGGTGGTGTTCTCCGACGAAATCTACGACAAGATCCTCTATGACGACGCAGTGCACATCTGCACCGCCTCGCTGGCACCGGACCTGCTGTGTCTGACCTTCAACGGTCTGTCCAAGTCGTATCGGGTTGCGGGCTTCCGTTCCGGCTGGATCGCCATTTCCGGGCCGAAACACAACGCGCAGAGCTACATCGAAGGCATCGACATTCTGGCCAACATGCGCCTGTGTGCCAACGTACCGAGCCAGCACGCCATTCAGACTGCACTGGGCGGCTATCAGAGTATCAACGACCTGATTCTTCCTCCTGGCCGCCTGCTGGAACAGCGCAACCGCACCTGGGAACTGCTCAACGACATTCCCGGTGTCAGCTGCGTGAAGCCGATGGGCGCGCTGTATGCGTTCCCGCGCATTGACCCGAAGGTCTGCCCGATCCTCAACGACGAGAAGTTCGTCCTCGACCTGCTGCTTTCCGAGAAGCTGCTGGTGGTTCAGGGTACTGCGTTCAATTGGCCGTACCCTGACCACTTCCGCGTCGTGACCCTGCCCCGCGTCGATGAGCTGGAGCAGGCCATTGGTCGCATCGGCAATTTCCTGAAGGGTTATCGGCAGTAAACAGCCAGAGCCCTCTCGCCTGACCTCTCTGCCCCGACCCGCTCGGGGCAGTTTATTTCTGTCTGCCCGAAACAGTATGAACCTCCTGCCGTAAACGCTTCAGGCATCGACCACTCTGGCTCAGGCGCCGTTCAGCCTTGCGGGATTAGCATTGATTGCGACCAGAGGACACAGTTTGAAATAGTCCCTCTGTTGAATAGCAGCAAGCATCACCTTATATACCCGGCATCGAGTTACATATTTACCTGAGGAGAACGTTTCGACCATGATGCGCATTTTGCTGTTTTTGGCCACTAACCTTGCGGTCGTGCTGATTGCCAGCATCACCCTGAGCCTTTTTGGCTTCAATGGGTTCATGGCGGCCAACGGGGTTGATCTGAACCTCAATCAGCTGCTGGTTTTCTGCGCTGTGTTCGGTTTCGCGGGCTCGCTGTTCTCGCTGTTCATCTCCAAGTGGATGGCGAAGATGAGCACCGGTACTCAGATCATCAGCCAGCCTCGCACCCGCCATGAGCAATGGTTGCTGCAGACCGTGGAACAACTGTCCCGCGACGCGGGCATCAAGATGCCGGAAGTCGGTATTTTCCCGGCGTACGAAGCCAATGCGTTCGCCACGGGCTGGAACAAGAACGATGCACTGGTCGCGGTCAGCCAGGGCCTGCTCGAACGCTTTTCGCCGGATGAGGTGAAAGCCGTACTGGCGCACGAAATCGGCCATGTTGCCAACGGCGACATGGTGACGCTGGCGCTGGTGCAGGGTGTGGTGAACACCTTCGTGATGTTCTTCGCCCGCATCATCGGTAATTTCGTCGACAAGGTGATCTTCAAGACTGAAAACGGTCAGGGCATCGCTTACTACATCACGACGATCTTTGCCGAGCTGGTACTGGGCTTTCTGGCCAGCGCCATCGTCATGTGGTTCTCGCGCAAACGCGAATTCCGCGCTGACGATGCCGGTGCGCGACTGGCGGGTACAGGTGCCATGATCGGTGCGCTGCAACGCCTGCGCTCCGAACAGGGCGTACCGGTGAACATGCCCGACAGCCTGACTGCCTTCGGTATCAACGCCGGCCTCAAGAAAGGCCTCGCTGGCCTGTTCATGAGCCACCCGCCGCTGGAGCAACGCATCGAGGCCCTGCGCCGCCGCGGTTGAATCAGATGGTCGCACCCACGCTCCGCGTGAGACGCTGGTTTTTCTTTGTCAGGGGAAATGAGGTTCGACTCAGGTCACCTTTTCGCCCCTCGGCGACCTACTTTGATGGGGCCAAAGTAGGCAAATCCCCTCGCTCCTGTTTCCGGCCCGACTTCGTCGGGTTCCTTCGCCCTATCACTGATCCGGGGGTCGCCGCAACGGGCCATCCATGGCCCGGTGCGGCTAACTCGGCGTCCTGCCGAGTTACCCCCGGATCAGCGCCAGGACTCAGCCGTCACTAACGTCGCAATTTGCGTCGTCAGTGCGATCGCGATAAAAAAGCGCTTTTGTGTGCAGTGACTATGGACAAGGCATGACGTTGTGCTGCCTCCAAGAATTGACTCAACGCACAGCAACGGAAGTGAGAGTCGGGAGGCCTGCGCTCTCAGAGTTACAGACGCTCCAACACATAAACATGCTCATCCATACGCTCCAATCCGGCCCTCAACCCCTTGGCACTGCTGTGCAGCGTATCCTGCCCACCAACCTTGGTAACCTCCCAGTTCCCTGACATGACCCTGTGCAGCCATGTGTGCGGCACGGAGAAGGGCGGGCCTTCGAGCAGGGTCTGATCGTATTCCAGGGTGATCAGCAAACCACTGCACGCCTGCGGCATCAGCGCTTCAAGCTGCCGCACATAGCGTTCACGCATGTCCGCTGGCAAAGCGATCATCGCGGCGCGGTCGTAAAACGCCGCGCAGTGACCGATATCGCGCACAGTCAGCGCGAAGAAATCACCGCACCAGATTTCGATACCCGGCGCAGCGTAGACCTTGAAGTCGCCATGTGACGTAATGTGCGGCCGCTCACTACGCTCAGTGAAATAGCTCTCTACCGCCGCCTCGGAGAGCTCTGCGCCCACCACGTGATACCCCTGCCCCCTCAGCCAGCTCATGTCCTGGCTCTTGCCACATAACGGCACCAGAACCCGCGCTCCTGGCGCAACATTCAACGAGGACCAATATTGTTGCAGGTCCTTATTGACCTCTGACTGGTGAAAGCCGATCTGCCCGGCACCCCAGCGCTGCAGCCAAAAATCCGCCTGCATGAAACCTCCTGAAAATTCGATAAAAAAGCGCCAGAACTTATATTAGATTTAGATCATAAAAATGACCGACTATGAGTGATCCCTCTATTCTGGAGCTTTAAATGTTCCCCAGCCTGTTTATTTCCCATGGCTCCCCCATGCTGGCGCTGGAACCCGGCGAAAGCGGCCCGGCCCTGAAGCGACTGGCTGCCAGCCTGCCGCGGCCTCGCGCCATCGTGATGGTGTCTGCCCACTGGGAAAGTCATGAACTGATCGTCAACGGCAATCCACAACCCGAGACATGGCATGACTTCGGTGGCTTTCCGCCCGAACTGTTTGCAGTTCAGTACCCGGCGCAAGGGCTGCCGGAGCTGACGCGCGAGGTGGTTGAACTGCTTGCCGCCAGTGACCTGCCTGCACGCATCGACAGCAGACGTCCCTTCGACCACGGCGTCTGGGTGCCGTTGTCGCTTATGTACCCGGACGCCGATATTCCGGTGGTGCAGGTTTCGCTACCCAGCCGCCAGGGGCCGCAATTGCAGACCCGCGTAGGCCGGGCACTGGCCAGCCTGCGTGAACAGGGTGTGCTGATCATCGGTTCAGGCAGCATCACGCATAACCTGCGCGACCTTGACTGGAACGCCGGCCCCGAAAGTATCGAGCCTTGGGCTGCAACCTTTCGTGACTGGATGATCGACAAGTTGCAAGACGACGATGAAGCCGCACTGCACGACTACCGCAGCCTGGCTCCTCATGCGGCCAGAGCGCACCCCAGTGACGAACACCTGCTACCGCTGTATTTCGCACGCGGCGCTGGCGGTGCCTTCGGCATTGCCTATCAGGGCTTTACCATGGGCGCGCTAGGGATGGATATCTACCGCTTCGATTGATCCCGAAAGCATCCGACCGCCCGAATTCGAAGCAAAAAAATCCCCGAACCAGTCGGGGATTTTTTATTGGCCGATCAGCTCAAGAGCCGATCAGTCTTCGCGATAGCGACGCAGCTTGAGCTGCTTGCCAGCAACGCGGGTGTCCTTGAGTTTGGTCAGCAGACGCTCAAGACCATCTTCCGGCAGTTCGACCAGGCTGAAGCTGTCACGAACCTGGATACGGCCGATCGCTTCGCGGGCCAGGCCGCCTTCGTTGAGAATGGCACCCAGCAGGTTCTTGGCAGCGATACCATCACGCGCACCCAGCGCGGTACGGCAACGAGCACGGCCTTCGGCCAATGGAACCGGCGCACGACGCTCACGCTCAGGACGATCACCACGGTCGCTGCTGCGCTCTGGACGATCACCGCGCGGGGCGTTGTTCGGAACCAGTGGACGCTCGCGCTCGATGGCTGCCAGGGTCAGTGCCTGACCGTTGGTAGCCTTGCGCAGCAGTGCAGCGGCAAGGGCACGAGGGCTGCAGCCGATGTCGGCAGTCAGACGATCGAGCAGATCACCGTGAGTCGATTCGGCATCAGCGACCAGTGGCGACAGGCTGTTGGTCAGTTTCTTGATGCGTGCATCCAGAACGGCCTGGGCATCCGGCAGGCGGACTTCCGCAACCTTCTGACCGGTAACACGCTCGATCACTTGCAGCATGCGGCGCTCACGAGGCGTCACCAGCAGCAGTGCGCGACCTTCGCGACCGGCACGACCGGTACGGCCGATACGGTGAACGTAGGACTCTGGATCGTACGGCATGTCCACGTTGAACACGTGGGTAATACGCGGAACGTCAAGGCCACGGGCAGCAACGTCGGTCGCCACAACGATGTCCAGACGGCCATCCTTGAGGGATTCGATAACGCGCTCGCGCTGGTTCTGGGCGATGTCGCCGTTCAGTGCGGCAGCCTTGTAGCCTTTGGCTTCAAGGGCGCTGGCCAGATCCAGGGTCGCCTGCTTGGTGCGGACGAACATGATCAGGGCGTCGAAGTCTTCGACTTCCAGCAGGCTCAGTACGGCCGAGGTCTTCTGGTCAGCGTGAACCAGCAGGTGAGCCTGCTCGATCGCGGTAACGGTCTGGGTCTTGGTCTGGATCTTGACGTGCTTCGGATCGCGCAGATGGCGTTCGGCGATGGCACGGATCGACTGTGGCAGCGTGGCCGAGAACAGTACGGTCTGACGGGACTCAGGCATGGCCTTGAAGATGACTTCGAGGTCGTCCATGAAGCCCAGTTTGAGCATTTCGTCCGCTTCGTCGAGAACCAGATGGTTCACGGTCGCCAGGACTTTCTCGTCACGACGCAGGTGGTCGCAGAGACGGCCCGGGGTAGCGACGACGATTTGTGCGCCGTTGCGGATAGCCTTGAGCTGAGGGCCCATCGGCGCGCCGCCGTAGACCGCTACAACGGTCACGCCCGGCATTTGTTTTGCGTAGGTCTCGAACGCGGTGGCAACCTGAAGTGCCAGTTCGCGGGTCGGGGCCAGGATCAGTGCTTGCGGCTCGCGCTTGCTCGGGTCGATACGATGCAGGATAGGCAGTGCGAACGCGGCGGTTTTACCCGTACCGGTTTGCGCCTGACCAATCATGTCGTGACCGGCGAGAATAATCGGGATCGATTGCTGCTGAATGGCCGAAGGCTCTTCGTAGCCAGTGGCGACGACTGCTGCAACGATATTGGGATGAAGTTCGAGAGCGGCGAAGCCGCCGATTTCCTGGGTCATGGGTCTGCCTCTAGTGCATCCGCAAAGACCCATGCTTCAAAGCTGCGCGTGCCGTGTACGACCTTGAGGTCACCCTGGCTGCTTTGTCGGCGGGGATTTGCGAAAACGTTTGATGAATGGATCGTCCAGGCTAGTCCGTTGTGCGAACAAGCAACCGAAGCTGGCTTCGGGGAACTGCAATACCTTGACGAGGGCCGTGTTAAGGCCGGCGCGCACTATACCGGAAATACGCACCTTAGTGAGTCTTTTTTTACGAAACGTTGCGCCATTCTTGAGCGGCGGCAGGCCCTGAGGCCGGGCAGAAGGCCGCCTGATCGGGGCGCGGGCCCGAGATTGCGGGCATTACTGCTTAAACGTTTAACCTATTCCTGCGCATCGCCAGCATCCCGACCTTCGAGGTGTGGCGAATTGTCCCACCCCGTTTTCGGCACAATCGCCTCACTTTTCGCCTGCTCAGGTCGCGGAACGAATCGCCCCGATCAACGACGCCAGCGAGTAACCCAGATGCGCCGCAAGTGCCTCGGCTCGCCCGCTCAACGCGTCGATATCCAGCGTCTGATCCAGGTCGGCCGGCACGAGCAGAATGACGTTGCCCTCCTTCACCGGCAGCTCCCAGTAATGACGGTGGTACAAGCCGCGCAGCAGGGCAGCTCCGAGCGGCTTGCCGTCGTCGGTGGCCCACTGATTGATGATCAGCCAGCCGCCCGGATTCAGACGCTGCTGACAGCTCTGCAGGAAATTCCAGGCCAGGTGCCCGACCCCCGGCCCGACATCGGTGTACAGGTCGACAAAGATCAGGTCGGCAGGCTCTGTACTGTCCAGCAGGTCCAGCGCATCGCCGATGCGAATATACAGACGCGGATCGTCGTCGAGCCCCATGAACTCCATGGCCAGACGTGGCACATCCGGGCGCAGCTCGATGACCTCCACGTCTTCAAGCGGCAGGAACTTCATGCAGGCCTGGGTCAGCGTGCCGGCACCCAACCCCAGAAACAGCGCGCTTTCCGGCGCGTCATGGCACAGCGCGCCGATCAGCATCGCCCGGGTGTAGTCGTACTCCAGCCAGCTCGGATCGGCTGTAAAGGTGCAGCTTTGCTCGATGGCATCGCCAAACTCCAGAAAGCGGTAGTCCTCCACTTCCAGCACGCGAATCATGCCGAAGTCGTCGTGGACCTCGGCCAGGATCCGCTCTACGCGCTCACGCTCTTCCGTCATCACCGTTCCTGGTTGTCTGCGCTGAGCGCAAAATACGAATTGTCGGGCAAGCGCGCGGCTTTGTCACACGTTGTGGCGTGCGGCGCCGCTCCAATGGTCCGCCCCAGACTGGCAGAGCAACGACGAACTGCTAACATGCCGATCCGATTGCACAACCCTAGAGCCAATAATGAGCCAACCCTGGAGCCCCGACAGCTGGCGGGCACTGCCGATTCAGCAGCAACCTCACTACCCTGATGCCGAGCACCTGCACAGGGTCGAACAGACGCTGGCCAGTTATCCGCCGCTGGTATTCGCCGGCGAGGCCCGGGAGTTGCGCCGTCAGTTTGCCGAAGTAACCCAGGGGCGTGCGTTCTTGCTGCAGGGCGGCGACTGCGCGGAAAGCTTCATGGAGTTTTCCGCCGCCAAGATTCGCGATACGTTCAAGGTTCTGCTGCAGATGGCAATCGTGATGACGTTTGCCGCCGGCTGCCCAGTGGTGAAAGTCGGACGCATGGCCGGGCAATTTGCCAAGCCACGCTCGGCCAACGACGAAATCATCGACGGCGTGACGCTCCCGGCGTACCGCGGCGATATCGTCAACGGTATCGGGTTCGACGAAAAGAGCCGTGTACCGGACCCGGAGCGCCTGCTGCAGGCCTATAACCAGTCCACCGCCACCCTGAACCTGCTGCGCGCCTTCGCTCAGGGCGGTTTCGCCGACTTGCATCAGGTCCATAAATGGAACCTGGACTTCATCGCCAACTCGGCGCTGGCCGAGAAATACAGCCAACTGGCGGGGCGTATCGATGAAACCCTGGCGTTCATGCGCGCCTGCGGCATGGACAGCTCGCCGCAACTGCGCGAAACCAGCTTCTTCACCGCTCACGAGGCGCTGCTGCTCAATTACGAAGAAGCCTTCGTGCGACGCGACAGCCTGACTAACGATTACTACGACTGCTCGGCGCACATGCTGTGGATAGGCGACCGTACCCGCCAACTGGACGGCGCGCATGTCGAGTTCCTGCGTGGGGTCAACAACCCGATCGGCGTCAAGGTCGGCCCGAGCATGAACACCGACGACCTGGTTCGCCTGATCGACATCCTCAACCCGGACAACGACCCGGGCCGCCTGAACCTGATCGCGCGCATGGGTGCCAACAAGGTGGGTGATCACTTGCCGCAGCTGATCCGCGCCGTCGAGCGCGAAGGCCGAAAGGTGCTGTGGAGCTCGGACCCGATGCACGGCAACACGATCAAGGCCAGCAGTGGCTACAAGACCCGTGACTTTGCGCAGATCCTTGGCGAAGTGAAGCAGTTCTTTCAGGTGCATCAGGCCGAGGGCACTTACGCCGGAGGCATCCACATCGAAATGACCGGACAGAACGTCACCGAATGCATCGGTGGCGCCCGTCCGATCACTGAAGACGGCCTTTCGGATCGCTATCACACGCATTGTGACCCACGCATGAACGCCGATCAGTCACTGGAACTGGCCTTCCTGATTGCCGAGACCCTCAAGCAGGTCAGGCGCTAAACAAAAAACCTCGGTGCAACGGCCCGCTCAATGCTTGAGCGGGTCGTCCCAGAAAGGACGCTCGGCTTCCTGCTGAATGTCGGCACGGCTCAAACCCAGGTCCTTCAGTGTTCCGTCACTCATCTGCGCCAGCAAGTGACGCTGGCGGTGCAGTTCAAGCCAGCGTTGCAGATGACGCTTAAGCACTGAGAACACTGCGCCTGACCGCGCCCTTCCATTGACCCCATCCACCAACACGCATTGTTTCTGACCTTTCATCATCCTGCCCTCCATTTGAGATGACGAAAGTCTCTCGCCGGGCGTAGGATCAATCCAACGAATGTTTCTTATGCCTTCCATCCGGGAGATTGATGTATTGGCCAACTACCCGAGCATTGATACCGAACTGTTGCGCACCTTCGTGGCGATTGCCGATCACGGCGGTTTTACCCGTGCAGGCGAAGCCGTCAATCGCACGCAGTCGGCGGTCAGCATGCAGATGAAGCGTCTTGAGGAAGACGTCGTGCAGCGCCCGCTGTTTCAGCGTGAAGGCCGGGTTCTGAACCTGACTGCCGAGGGCCAGGTACTGCTCGGTTACGCACGACGGATCCTCAAGCTGCACAGCGAGGTGTTCAACACCTTGCGCGAGCCGCACATGATCGGCGTGGTAAAAATCGGCTCGCCGGACGATTACGTGATGCGCTTCCTGCCCGGCATTCTGGCGCAGTTCGCCCAGGCCTATCCGCTGGTTCAGGTGGAAGTGCATTGCGAGCCATCGGACCTTCTGCTGCAACGCCGCGACCTTGATCTGACCATCGTCACGCGCAAGCCCGGCACTGAGATCGGCACACTGCTGCGTCAGGAGCGTCTGATGTGGATGGAAGCCATCGGCTTTTCCCCACATGAGCAAACGCCCATTCCGCTGGCGATGTTCAACACCCACTGCTTCTGTCGTGACTGGGCCTGCAATGCGCTGGACGGTGCGGGGCGCGATTACCGCATCGCCTACAGCAGCTCGAGCATGGCAGCGATCACCGCAGTGGTCAGCGCGGGCCTGGCAGTCACCGCACAGTTCCAGAGCCTGGCCACAGCGGATTTGCGTATCCTCGGCGAGGCGGAACAATTGCCACAGTTGCCGACCGCCAGCATCGTCCTGCTGCGCAACCCTGAAAATCCCTCGCCCATCACCGAATGCATGGCCGATTACATCATCGCCGGTTTCAAACCTTGAGCGCGAGAATGACCGCACAGAACACCAGAAACACGCAGAACATCAGGCGCAGGGTTCGCTCGGGTAACGAATGCGCCAGTTTCACGCCCCAACTGATGCTGGCCAGGCCGCCGATGGCCAGCGGAATGCCCATCGACCAGTTGACGTGATCGTGCAGCGCGTAGGTGACCAGCGTGATGCCGGTGCTCGGCGCCGCCAGGGACAGCGCCAGCCCCTGGGCCACGACCTGGGTCGTGCCGAAGACACTGGTAAGGATCGGCGTCGCCACTACCCCGCCGCCAACGCCAAACAAGCCACCGGTCACGCCGGACCCGACGCCCAGCAGCCATAACCACTTCTCATGACGCAACCCGCCAGCGGCCTGCTTGCTGCGCCAATACATCTGCGCAACGTTGAACACGGTCAGCACCACCAGAAAACCGACGAAGCCCAGGCGCATGCCCTGCGGGTCGACGCGGACCGCCAGCAGTGAGGTCAGCCAGGCAAAAATGAAACTGGGGATGATCAACATCAGCGCATTACGCAGCAGAATCCGGTTGCGCTGGTTGTAACGCCACAAGGCAAGCAACACATTGGGCAGGACCATCAACAAGGCGGTCCCTTGAGCGAGTTGCTGATCCAGACCGAACAGCACCCCGAGCGCGGGAATTGCCACCAGACCACCACCGATGCCGAACAACCCTCCCAGGGTGCCCATCGCTGCACCCAGCAATACAAACATCACAATTTCAATCACACTGCGTCCCCACCCGGTCAATGACCAAATGCTACGCAGTCCTGCTCTGGACCGACACCCGATGACGCCGTTTTTTTCACGCGTCACGCACAATGCCGGCGCTTCGAGCATGCACGAGCGAAATTATCTGGCGCATTAAAGAGTGCAACACTAAGTTAAACTCATTCGACTGAGTTTGAGGACCTGATATGAGTGCCGACGAAAGCCCGACCCGCTCCGCACCTGCCGATTGCGATTCGCTGCTGCTGGATAACCAATTGTGTTTTGCCCTGTATTCCACCTCGTTGATGATGACCAAGGTTTACAAGCCGCTGCTGCAGGCGCTCGGGCTGACCTATCCACAGTATCTGGCGATGATGGTGCTGTGGGAAAAGGACGGGCTTACTGTAGGGGACGTCAGCACGCGTCTGCTTACCGATCCGGGCTCATTGACGCCGCTGCTCAAACGCCTCGAAGGCGAAGGCTTCATCAGCCGTACGCGCAGCAAGGAAGACGAACGGGTGGTGTTGCTTCACCTCACCGCACAGGGACGCGAATTGCAACAAAAGGCCTTGAGCGTACCTGGTTGCATTCTCTCGTCGAGCGGGCTGACCATGGAAAAGCTTCGCGACCTGCAGACCCAGTTGCTGGAGCTGCGCGAGCACCTGCACCATAGTCTCTAGAAAAAGCGTTACCCGGCTCTCGTCATACCCGGCCACCACGCGTGAAGTCTGACAGGCCCTTCAAGCCTGTTGCCTCGCCCGCCAACGACCAGCCTCGAACTTTTTTGCAAAATTAGCTTGCGCGCAAACTATCCTTAGACTACCTTTGTCCTGCGATTAGTTAGCGCGCAAGTATTTAGCGCAATCAAACCTTCATCGAACGAGGAAAGATCATGGACACTCTTTACACCGCAGTTGCAACCGCCACCGGCGGCCGTGATGGTCGTGCTGTCTCCAACGACAAGATTCTCGACGTCAAGCTGGCGACCCCGAAAGAGCTCGGCGGTGCTGGCGGCGCAGCCACCAACCCTGAGCAGCTGTTTGCTGCCGGTTATTCGGCCTGTTTCATCGGTGCATTGAAGTTCGTGGCCGGCCAGAGCAAACGCAGCATTCCTACAGACACCTCGATCACCGCCCATGTAGGCATCGGCCAGATCCCGGGCGGTTTCGGTCTGGACATCGATCTGCATGTCAGCCTGCCAGGTCTGGAACAAGCCGACGCTCAGCAACTGGTCGATGCCGCTCACGTGGTCTGCCCTTACTCCAACGCCACTCGCGGTAACGTCGATGTGCGCCTGCATGTAACGGTCTGATCCTGTCGGACGCCTGAGTGACCGCTGTCCGGCAAGAATCCCAGGCACAAAAAAACCCGCAGTGATGCGGGTTTTTTGCATAACGGGGTTACAAAACCATGCTTACTTCGCACGGCCTTTGTAGGAACCGCCTTCACGGGTATCGATCTCGATCATGTCGCCGATTTCGATGAAGTCAGCAACGCTCAGCTCGGTGCCGTTTTTCAGTTTGGCAGGCTTCATGACCTTGCCCGACGTGTCGCCACGAGCGGAGCCTTCGGTGTAGTCGACCTGACGCACGATAGTGGTCGGCAGTTCTACGGAAACCAGACGGTCTTCGAAGAACACGGCTTCGCAGACATCGGTCATGCCTTCTTCGACGAAAGGCAGAACGCTTTCGATGTCTTCGGCGTTCAGCTCGTACATGGTGTAGTCAGTGGTGTCCATGAACGTGTAGGTGTCACCGCTGATGAACGACAGGGTGGCTTCCTTGCGATCCAGGATCACGTCGTCCAGCTTGTCGTCGGCGCTGTAAACGATCTCGGTCTTGTAACCGGTCAGCAGGTTTTTCAGCTTGGTCTTCATGATCGCGCTGTTACGACCGGATTTGGTGAATTCAGCTTTCTGAACCAGCCAAGGATCGTTTTCGAGACGGATCACGGTACCGGGTTTCAGCTCTTTACCAGTTTTCATTGCATATATCCGAATTTGGATGGAATTAACCAAAGGCTCTGTACGAGAAACAACCTGCGCAGGCCTTTTTCGTACAGAGCCTTGTATCAAGGCCGCGTATCATAGCGAATTTACATAAAACTGCACCAGCGCCGTGGCAAGATCAGTCTGTGCGGCTTGTTGCTGGCACCAGCGTTCGGCATGTCGCTCGATCTGCGGCCAGTGTTCTGCCAGTGCCGTCCAACACTCGCCAAGGTCGCCGCCGACATTCCAGCGCTGCCAGAACTGATTCACCGCTTGAGCGGCCGCCGGGGAAAGACCCGCGAGGTAGAGCGTTAAAAACGCATCGAGCTTGGGCAGATGCGCGTCTTCTTCCTGCTGATAGATGTGCCAGAGCATCGGCCGCCCCGCCCACTGCGCACGCACGAACGAGTCCTCGCCGCGCACAATGTTGAAATCACAGCTCCAGAGCAGTTGGTCGTAAAGCTCCTGACGGATGAACGGCAGGACCTGAACCGTCAGCCCCCCGCGGACCTGAATGAACCCGGCGTACAGCGGATCGTCGATACCCAGCCAGCGCTGCAGGTCGCCGAGAATGCGTCCCTCCGGCACCAGAAGATGCGTCGGCCGGTTGTCGCTGGCCAGGACGTCAAGCCAACTGCCGAGCGCGGGGTTTTCATAGGCAAATACCGAGATCAACCGCGCCTCGGCCAACGCTTCGATACCCAACCCCTTCAGAAAGCCCTGTTTCGCAGCCATGTCTCGCTGAAACACCTGACGCTGCTCGATCAGGTTTGCTTCGCGCAGCAACCCACCCGTGGCCTCGGAAAAGCCCGGGAAGAAAAAGAACTTCTTCAAACCGTTCGACTGTGGCGAAGGCAGGCCGTGGCAGCCGGACACCCAGTCTTCGGCGCTGAGGTAATCGATATTCAGCCACAGCGGCCTTGGCGAACGCTGCAGCATCGATTCGGTGTAGCGCGTCGGCAAGCGGCAGGCGAAGGCTTCGATGACCACGTCAGGAATATCGGTACTCACCCAGTCGGTCGGCCACTGGCAGACGCTCACGCCCTCTTGCCACTGTTGCCGGGCCTGTGGATCTGCACCGGGGCACAAGCGAACGAAAGCCGACAGATCATCGATCCATAAACGCACCTGCAGGCCGTGCTCGGCAGCCAGCTGGCGCGCCAGCCGCCAAGTCACACCCGCATCACCGTAGTTGTCGACTACGCTGCAAAAAATATCCCACGAGGCTTTCATCCTGACTCCCTGAGGCTGGATGGCAAAAAACGCTGATTGTCGTTCAGAACGGCACGTTGTCACCAGCCTGGTGCCGCCAGGCAAACATGCTGCACAGTTTTCATGCCTGGGCATCAGGCATGGCACAATCACATCTGTTGGCCTGCAAGGAGTTCAGCCATGTCATTTCCCACCCGCCGTCGCGACCTGTACGTGTCGTTGAAATTGATCGTGTGCATTGCGCTGGGCATCTGGCTGGGCGCCCTGGCGGTGTTTCTGACCGCCCTGCTCTACTACAAAAGCCTGCCACCGACCCAGGCCCAGGCGCTGGACAATGCCGCCGCGCAGTTGACTGCACCGCCCGCGCAAAATGCCGCCTCCCCGTCTGCGCCGGAGACCGAGATGTTTCGCAAATATGAGCAAAGCCTGCGTGAAAGCGAGGCCCGTCAGGCGCGTGAACAGGCTCAGGAGCAACAACAGCGTACCTTCAACCGTTCGAAGTGTGATTTCTGGATACAGCAGGATCGCACCGCACCAAGCGAGAAAAGCCGTGCCAGCATCGATCAGTACTGCGGATGAACCATGAATAAACGGGATGTACTGCAACTGATCATCGATAAACTGAACATCGATCTGGACATCGCCGAACGAGCGGCGCAGACCGCCTACGAAACGGCAACCCACGAAGAGAACATCGCCGAGAACAAGTACGACACGCTAGGGCTGGAGGCCTCTTATCTGGCAGCCGGACAGGCACGCCGCGTCGAGGAAATTCGTCAGTCGCTGGCACTTTATCGAAAATGGTCGCTCAAGCCATTCGATGAATCGCGCGGTATTCAGACCGGTGATCTGATAGTTGTCGAGGATGCGGGCGGGCAGACACACTATCTGTTCCTCGGCCCCGATGCTGCCGGGCTGAAGGTCAGCGCAGGTGATCAACTGGTCACCGTCATTACTGCCAGAGCCCCCCTCGGGCAGAACCTGCTGGGCAAATTCGAAGACGATGCTGTACAGATTGTCATCAACGGCAGCCGACAATCCTACGAGATCACACAAACGTTGTGACACACCCGCCATCTACAGGGTTGATCGCATCAAGTTTTTGTGGGTAAGGTGAACCGTCGCCATCACCACCGCAACCGGGGCAACATCAAAGCAAACAAGGACTAAAACCCAAGGAGATTTTTCATGACGAACGTCATCGCATTCCCTGACGCCCATGAACGTGATCGCCTGAAGTCCAGCCAAGATCCGGCGTTGAGATACTTGAACAAGAAAGAACGACAACTGATCGACCAACTGCGTTCGACCAGCCATGCGGGACGGCAGTACGTTTACGACTATGCGAGCATCATGCACTTGTCCAGGCCGCTGTATCCCGAGCCAGTGGATTGATCACGATCGCATAACCTGATCAAAGTCTGCGCCGTTGAATCGGCGCAGACCAGGAGGTTTCGCTTGCCGGATTCAGCGGGCCAGCGAGAAGATCAGTGCCGAAATCGCCACCACACCGGCGGCAACCACAAAGTAGTTGGACCATGCGCCAGCGTATTTGCGCATGGCCGGGACTTTGTGAATAGCGTACATCGGCATCAGGAACAGCAGAGCCGAAATCACCGGCCCGCCCAGGGTTTCGATCATGCCCAGAATGCTTGGGTTAAGCGTTGCCACCAGCCAGCACACCACCAGCATGAACGCCGCGGTCATACGGTCCAGCGCCTTGGGTGCAGGACGACGACCCGCTTTCAGAACCAGGCCTTTCAAGCCCTCGCTTGCACCGATGTAATGACCCAGAAACGACTTGGAAATAGCCACGAACGCAATCAGCGGTGCGACAAAGGCGATGGTCGGGTTATTGAAGTGGTTGGCCAGGTAGGACAGGATTGAAATGTTCTGCGCCTTGGCCTCGGCCAGTTGAGCAGGTGACAGTGTCAACACGCAACTGAACACGAAGAACAGCACCATCACCACCATCAGACCGTGGGCGCGGGCCAGAATCTGCGAGCTGCGTACCTCTGCGTTTTCACCATACTGGCGCTTCTGATCAACGGCAAAGGCCGAGATGATCGGTGTGTGGTTGAAAGAGAACACCATCACCGGGATGGCCAGCCACAGCGTAGGTATGAACGCCGATAGCTCGGGGAACGTCGTAGCGGTACTCAGAATGCCGCCGGTCCAGTGCGGGATGAGGAATACCGCGAGAAACAACAGAGCGACGATGAACGGGTAAACCATCAGGCTCATGGCCTTGACGATGAACCGCTCGCCGCAACGCACCACGGCCAGCAGGCCCATGATCAGCACGAACGCCAGTGCGGCGCGTGGCGGTGGCGTGATGTGCAACTGATGCTCAAGAAAACTGCCAACGGTGTTGGTGAGGGCCACGCTGTAGATCAGCAGGATCGGGAAGATTGCGAAGAAGTACAACAAGGTGATCATCGCACCGGCACTCTTGCCGAAATGCTGTTCGACCACATCGGTGATGTCGGCACCTTCACGCCCTGACAGCACAAAGCGCGTCAACCCGCGGTGGGCGTAGAAGGTCATGGGAAACGCCAGCAGCGCCAGCGCCATCAATGGCCAGAAACCGCCGATACCTGCGTTGATTGGCAAAAACAGGGTACCCGCACCGATGGCGGTACCGAACAATCCGAGCATCCAGGTCGTGTCATTACGATTCCACGACGCGATGCTCTCGGGAGCTACATC
Organism: Pseudomonas sp. BS3767; assembly: GCF_900099665.1. Lineage (NCBI taxonomy): Bacteria > Pseudomonadati > Pseudomonadota > Gammaproteobacteria > Pseudomonadales > Pseudomonadaceae > Pseudomonas > Pseudomonas sp. BS3767. The sequence goes on from NZ_FNCX01000009.1 coordinate 134,232, forward strand.
CAGACGTTCTACGACGCCATTAGCCTGATCATTCATCCGGTCGACTCTCCGTGGCCGGTTTATCAAAAAGGGAAACGCATCGAAAAAACCGGCAGTTCAGCGCCCCCCTCGAAAACAGCGGGCGAGATTCTCCGGGATTGACGCCAGAAGTCAAAGGCTTGTAGGACAATAGTTTCTTCCACAACAAGTCGGCATTCGAGCGCACGCCTTTTGTACAAAGGGCTGGAGGACGGTCGACCTCTTGTCGAGGAATTAGTGTTTCAACAGCTTACAGGCTCAATCAAGCCGCCCACGCGGCCTAACATCCGGGAACAGTTCTGCGTTTTCCTGGAGGGGCCGACAGCGATACCATGCCGCGCCTGTGCAGTGCGCAATGGATGGTCGTCAGGCAGATAAGCGCACCGGCAGCTGAATGTGATCCCGGCAAAAACCCCTTCAAGGACCCAAAACGATGTTGAGCATCAACGCCGGGCCGTTCGCCCTCGCGATACCCCACCTGTTGTTGTTGGGCGCCTTGATGACGGCCACCTGGATAGAGGCGCGGCTTGTCCGGCATACCCTGTCCAGAAAGACCGCCGTGTTCGGACTCTTCATTCTGGGTGTAGCCAGCGCACGTATCGCGTTCGTCCTGACCTATTTCGCACAGTACAGCGACACTCCCTGGAAGGCACTGGACATCCGTGATGGCGGCTTTCTGGTCTGGCCCGGGGTTATCTGCGCCCTGCTGGGCGCCTTGATCATCGGCTGGCGCCGTCCCGAACAGCGTCGCGCCCTGACGTTCGGGATGGGCATCGGACTGGTGATCTGGGTATCGGGCGGCTTGATTCTGGATCATTATCAAAAGCGTATTTCACTGCCTGATACAACACTTCGGACGCTGACTGGCGAGCCGGTCAGGGCGTCCGACTACCGGGGCAAATCGGTGGTCATCAACCTGTGGGCCACCTGGTGCCCTCCGTGTCGCCGCGAAATGCCGGTGCTGCGCGATATGCAACGGGAACGCAAGGACATTACGTTTCTGTTCGTCAATCAGGCCGAAAGCGCCGGGACAGTCAGCGACTATCTGTCCAAACAGCAACTGGTGCTGAGCAACAGTTTTCTGGATCCGGAAGGCGAGTTCGCCCGCCAGGTCGGTTCGGCGGCGCTGCCCACCACTCTCTTCTATTCGCCGGACGGACGCCTGATCGGTAGCCATCTGGGCGAATTGTCCAGAGCCAGCCTCACTCATTATCTGGATAAATAGTCAGGTATTCACCTGACTGATTGAGCTGAAGTTCTCATTGCGAGCGAAAGCCTGCTGCAACGTTTCACCTATCCATGTATAAATGCGCTGACACATTGGCCCTCTCTGGAGACTCAGCGCATGCGTTACGCGCTCGATCATAAGGCCCAAACGCACCAACGCATTGTCAAGGAAGCGTCCATGCGCTTCCGTCGTGACGGCATTGGTGCTACGGGCTTGCAACCTTTGATGAAGGCACTTGGCTTGACCCATGGCGGGTTCTACGCGCATTTCAAATCCAAGGATGATCTTGTTGAACAGGCATTGAGTCACGCCCTCGACAATGTAAAAGGAATCACCAGCGACGTTTTCGCCAGACAGGACTCGCTCAGTGAATTCATTGATCTCTACCTATCGATAGCCAGCCGCGATGCGGAGGACGGGGGGTGCCCGTTACCGACCATGTGCCTGGAACTGGGCCAGCGCGATCAGCCCAGCATGACGACGGATAAAATCATCCTTCACCTGCTGGAGCAGTTCGACAAGCCCCTCGCGGAGAATGGAATGGAGTCCAAAAGCCTGCCGGTGCTGTCCGCACTGGTGGGTGGTCTGGCACTCGCCCGCAGCGCTTTTGACGAGGAGCTGTCACAGCGCATTCTGGACACGACCCGCGACTATCTCAAACAGGAGATAAAAAAGAGCACCAACTGACCCTCTGGTACAGACACTTTCGCGGGGAGCGTCTCAGCGAGAGTTTATAAAAACACAGGCCAATCATTGATCGGCCTGTGTTTTTACTGGCTGAAACGCTGTTCAGTCGATCGCAAGTTTTTCGCGATTCCTCTCCAGAATGGCCTTGCCGATCCCCTTGACCTCTATCAACTCATCAATCGACGTGAACTCACCGTTGGCTTCCCGGTAAGCCACAATGGCATCGGCCTTGTTCTTCCCGATACCCGCCAGTTCTTTCTGCAGTGTTTGCGCATCGGCAGTATTGAGATTGACCCTGTCCTTGCGTTGCTCATGCGCCGCAGTGGGCGCGGTGTCCTCCATCATCGGCAAATGGGATACCGAGGGCGCCGATGTGGCGGGCTGAGACACAGGGGCGGCATTGACCGCAACCGAGGCACTGGTGAGCAAGGCAAAGATCAGGGCACTGAAAATAGGGGTTCGCATAGATAAAGCTCCATAGCAGTTCAAGGCAGCATCCACATGCTGTGCCTGAAACTTAGACCAGCGTCCCCTCCTGGAAAAGCACTCGAGCGTTGCTGCCTGTTGCCGGATCGTTCAACGTATTTCCGCCTCTGCCCAGAGCCCCGGCGGTGCTGATGAAATCACGTTTCGCCGCTGCGTTCCTGATACATCCAGTCAACGATTTCGCCCTCTGGCGTATAACCGTTTACCGTTTCGCGCAGCAACTGACGCACACTGGTGTAATCGTCGCGGTCGACCGCGTCCAGCAGTTTTGTCAGGCGGCCTTTCAACACATCCCACGGCAGGCAATCTTCGTTTGCACTCATGATCATCGGGTGCTCGGTGGCAACCACGTTGTCGCCGATCAACAGCTCTTCATAGAGTTTTTCGCCAGGACGCAGCCCGGTGAACTCAATGGAGATATCACCGTGCGGATTTTTCTCCGAGCGAATGGCCAGACCGGACAGGTGGATCATCTTCTCGGCCAGTTCGACAATCTTGACCGGCTCACCCATATCGAGAACGAAAACGTCGCCGCCATGCCCCATGGAGCCCGCCTGAATGACCAACTGAGCGGCTTCGGGGATGGTCATGAAGTAGCGGGTGATTTTGGGATGCGTCACCGTCAGCGGCCCGCCTGACTGGATCTGCTTGTGGAACAGCGGGATCACCGAACCGGACGAGCCAAGCACATTGCCAAAGCGAACCATGGTAAAGCGGGTCTTGTTGACCTGATAGACATTGGCCTTGTCGCCGAAGATCACTGGTGCGGTTTCGCGGCTCAGTGCCTGCAATATCAATTCGGCGAGACGCTTGGTACTGCCCATTACATTGGTCGGGCGGACCGCCTTGTCGGTAGAGATCAGGACAAAGTTGGACACGCCTGCCTGCAACGCCGCCTGGGCGGTATTGAGCGTGCCCACAACGTTGTTGATGACGCCTTCGGCGATATTGTGCTCGACCATGGGCACATGCTTGTAGGCCGCAGCGTGATAGACCGTGTCGACCTTCCAGGTTTTCATGATCGACAGCAATTTGGGGTGGTTGCGCACCGAACCGAGTATGGGCAGCAATTTCACCGAAAGTGACTCACGGGCCGAGCGCTGTTCAAGCTCGGAAAGAATGCTGTAGAGATTGAACTCGCTGTGGTCCAGCAACAGTAACTGGGTAGGCTGCAGCAGCAATATCTGTCGGCACAGCTCGGAGCCGATGGAGCCGCCAGCGCCGGTCACCAGCACCGTTTTGCCCTTGATGCAGTGCTCAAGCAGGTTATCGCGGGCCGGGACTGCATCGCGCCCCAGAAGGTCTGCAATGTCGACTTCCTGAAGGTCATCGACCTTGACCCTGCCAGCGGCCAGATCCATGAAGCCCGGAACGCTTCGTACGTGCAGCGGAAAGCCTTCCAGAAAACCGAGGATTTCCCGACGACGTCCACGCGACGATGAAGGGATTGCCAGGAGGATTTCCTGAGCCCCCGTGGAATCGATCATTCGCTGGATGTTTCGCGGTTTGTAGACCTGAAGACCGGAAATAACCCGGTTGGAAATCGATTCATCATCATCGATGAACGCCACCGGATGCATCAGACGGCCCATGCGCAATGCGGCGACCAACTGGTTTCCCGCAGCGCCAGCGCCGTAGATGGCAACCTTCTGCAAACCGTTGTCGCTCTTGGCGAAAGGTACGTGCTGCGCCGCAGCGAACCAGTCGCCGAGAAAATACTGCCGCATGGCCAGTCGCAGACCGCCGATCATGACCATGCTCAGCCACCAGTAATTGAAGATCACCGAACGCGGGACCAATTGCTGGTGGTTACTGTAAACGTAGACCATGCACCCAAGGATCAGCGACGACATCGTCACGGCCTTGATGATGGCAATCAGCGCATCATTGCCGAAATAGCGCATCACTGCGCGATACATGCCGAACCGGATGAACAGCGGGATAGCCGCAACGGGCGCACTGATGAACAGCCACGTGTGCTTCTCGAGCGGATTGATCAGCTCATCGATACCCAGTCGTACGACAAACGCCATCCATAGAGCCAGCCAGACCAACAGGACGTCGGCAGCCACCTGAATTATTCGTTTTTTGCGGCGTGGTAGAGCCAGTAATCTGGTCCGCAACCTGCTCATCAATTTTTTAATGCTCCGTTATGCTACCGGTTGCAACATGATCTGAAATCGGTACCTGTGAAACAGCTACGTGTCTGAGACAACCAGAAAAACACTTCGTTACCTTATTCTGCCTTGCCGGCGCGGAACCTCAGCGCCAGTAGAATCAGCGGGCAGTAAGCAACTACCGCCCATATAAGCCCTTCTCCATCGCCCAGCGCAACCCATAGTGCAATCGGCAGCAACCAGACAAGATTGATCAGCCCCACTGCAAGCGTAATCGGCACATGCCGGCCGTAATGACGCGACGCAAACTGATACGCGTGGCTGCGATGTGCCTCGTAGAGCTTTTCCTTGCGTAACAGGCGTCGCACGAGGGTCACGGTCGCGTCGACGATAAACACTCCCAGCAGAATCAACCAGGACCAGAATAACTGAGGTGAGGCCCAGGAACCCTGAATGGATAGCACACCGAGCACTATCCCGAGGAAGCCGCTGCCCGCGTCGCCCATGAATATCTTCGCCGGCGGGAAGTTCCAGTAGAGGAAACCTGCTGCGGCAGCGCCCAGCATGAGCACTTCCCAGGACAGTCCGGCGTGGCCATCCAAGGCATAGATGATGCTCATGCCCAGGCATACAGTGACCGCCTCGATACCGGCGATACCGTCTATTCCGTCCATGAAGTTGTAAAGGTTGAGCATCCACACCAGATAGAACGCCGCGAGTACTTGCCAGAATGGCCCCAGGTCGACCGTCCAGCCCATGACGTCAAGCGGGGCAAGACCGTCCAGCCAGAACAAGGCCCATGCAGCCGCAGCAAAATGCCCCAGCAGGCGCCATCGTGCGGCGATATGCCCGTGATCGTCCATGAAACCGATCACCGCCACCAAGCCGCCCGAACCGACGATGGCAACAAGCGCAGAGCAAGGCAGATAGCCGGCCCACCCCAGCAAAGCCATCGCCATGACGAAAGTGATGACGATGGCAACGCCGCCACCTCTGGGCGTGGGTATGGAATGCGAACTTCGAGCGTTTGGAATGTCGATCAGACTTTTGGCGAGCGCATACTTGCGCAACAACGCCGTTAGAATCAGAGACAGAAAGGCAATAGCGATGACCGACAGCCACTCAATCATGCTTGTCGTGTTCCAGATAATATCGAGCGGTGTCCTGCATGGCGTGTTCAATACTCACAGGTGGAAGCCAATCCAGCATCGTACAGGTTTTACTGATATCGACCTGCAGCGAGTTGCACAGCCGTTGTGAAAAAGCCTTCTTGCCCAACAGTGCTGCAGCCGCGTTCAACAGCACGGTCGGCACCGGCAGCAGCCGGGCAGGTTTGCCCAGAGCCTTGCCCATTTCGCGCAGCAGCCTGGCCGTGGACAGATCATCACCGTCACTGACCAGAAACGTCTGGTCAGCCGCAGCAGGATGATCGACACAGACCGTCACCAGGTCTGCCAGGTTATCCACCGCCACCAGGCTTCTACGATTATCGATGGCCCCGAGCGGCAACGGCAGCCCTTTGTCCAGCCAGCGCATCATGCTTCTGAAGTTCGCCTTGACCCCCGGACCATAGACCAATACCGGTCGAATGATCACCACCTGCATACCGGTGCGGGCAGACAACTCGCGCAAGCCCTCTTCGGCCCTGTGCTTTGACACGCCATAGGCATCCAGTGGATTGCACGGGTCGCTCGCATTGAATGGCGCGCCCGGAAGCGTAGACTCGCCATTGGCCTTGATGGAACTGATAAAGATAAAGCGTCTGACGCCTGCCGCTGCGGCCTGCTCGGCCAGATTCAGCGTTGCGGTGACATTGGCGCGGAAGTATTCCTGATCCGGAGCGTCAGCGGTCTCGTTGAGTACATGCACCCGGGCAGCACAATGAATCACCACGTCCGCGCCGGTTACAAAACTTGCCCATTGATTGTCCGGCGCCAATGATTGTGCACTGACAACATCGATGCGCGAGTCGGAAGCAGCATAGGCGCCCCGGACCGCAACCCGCACAGAGCAGCCTGTGCGTTCGATCAGTCGGCGAACCACAGCACTGCCCACGAAACCTGTCGCACCTGTTATTGCAACCAATGCAACATCACCGCTCATGCAAACACGCCCTTCCAAATCGGCCAAATATTGCTTAAGTAACGCGTTTTGACAACTGAAATATGTTCAAACCATTTTATAACTTTCACGATGACGTTCAACGTACCCCAGGGACAATGCACGATAATCATGCATTGGCACTCACTTGCAAGAATTCGATTACCGCATCAGCCGACAACTAACGTGCTCATCGCGCCTTCAAGGGATAAACAGTTCCAACGGGCGTTTCTTGAGCGAGTACTTGCGACTCAGAATATTGCCCAGAACCTTTTTCGCGGCCGCCTCGCCATGCACCAGCCTGATCTGCGTCGGCCACTCTTTCATCCCCGTCACGAACTCGACCAGTTCGACCTGATCAGCGTGGGCAGAATAGCCTTTTGCGGTGTGGACCCCGGCATTTATATCGAAGCGCTCGCGGTCCAGCTCTACATAGCCGCCCGACGGGCCGTGCAACTGAATGGCCTCGCCCGGCGTTCCCTTGCCCTGATAGCCGACAAATACCACGTTATGCCGTGTGTCACCGAGCATGGCTTTCAGGTAATTGACGATCCTGCCTCCGGCACACATACCGTTACCGGCAATCACGATGGCCGGACGCGCCGTACTGGCCAGGTAATTGACAGTGCGCAGATGTTCCTCATGGGTGTCGACGGTAACCAGTTGTTCGAAGCCCAACGGCTTTCTGCCGACGTCGAGCCTTAACCGCGCGCCCTCATCCCAGTAGTCTTCAAACGACTGATAGACCTTGGTAAAGCGACTCGCCAGAGGCGAATCAAGGATGATCGGCAACCTCGACCAGTCCGGATCACCGTCACCCGGCTGCCTACCGTTTTCGACGGCATGATTCGATGGCATCTTGCGTCGCAGTATGTCTTCCAGCTCGTAGAGCAATTCCTGGGTTCGGCCGATGCTGAATGCCGGTATCAGGACGGTGCCGTTATCCTCCAGCGCCTTGTCTATGATGCGCTCAAGCCCTTGCTGACGAGTGCTGCGATCTTCGTGAACACGATTGCCATAGGTGCTTTCCAGCACCAGCACATCCGCGCGCTCGGGCGGCTTCGGCGCAGGCAGAAACGGCGTATGACTCGCCCCCAGGTCACCGGAAAACACCACGCGCACAGAACGCGTTTGTGCAGGGTATTGAAGATCGCATTCTATATAGGCAGATCCCAGTATGTGCCCGGCACGCTGCAAACGGACCCGGCAATGCAGGGATTCGTTGTCGACCAGGCTGAACCATTCATCGAATGGCAGAGCGATGATTCTCTTGTTGATGACATCCAGGTAGCGTCCGACTTGCCCGGGGTCGTGTGCAAATTCGATTTTCAGAAGATCTTCCATGACCAGTGGCAACAGGTGGGCACTGGGCTCACTGCACAGTATCGGCCCCTTGTAACCGGATGCCAGCAACTCTGGAATGCGCCCGACATGGTCATTGTGCACATGGCTGATCAATAACGCTCTGACAGCCTCCGGGTCGAATCCGAATGAAGCGGTCCCGGACTGCCTGCCGCGCTCCTGCACCGACCCGCAGTCAATCAGCAGGCTGCTCGATGCATCCATGTGCAATTGATGACACGAACCCGTGACTGTATCGACAGCGCCGTGATGAATGATTTGCGGATAAGACATGCAGTCACCTTTTCTTGCCAGCCTGCTCTGAATACGCGGTACATCCGGCAGCAGGTCTGAACATTAAGTTTCGGCGCATTCTGCACTTGAACGATTCATTTTCAAGCCTTGACACAAGGCAGTCAGGGCAGCAGTAATCAACACTGAAAATGAATATAACCCGCACCCCCTTTAAAATGGGTACACGAATTAAAAAAGCGAATATTCCTACACGCCTGAGCAACTATTCTCTATATAAGCGAAGAATAAACTGACAAAACTATAAGGCTCTTTTTTCGATAAAAACGCGCGAAGGCACAACGAAGCACGCCAGCCCCGAAGCATCGCATGCGGCTTTATTGAACAGAAAGGGGTAAAAAACGCGCGCTATCGTGTCGCCAGATCAATCTCCGACGACGCATGATCGACGCTGCTCAGACAGAGCGAGGGGAAGGTGTGCGCTTTTTACGAAGACTGGCTATCCATGCCAGTATCGGGCCGATGACCATGCCCAAGAGCAACGCAAGGACAACAGGCAATGCCAGAGGGAGCTGAGGCGCCGACCAACCGAAAAACGTCACGGCAACAGACTGCCGGTTCTCAAGCACAAACACGGTTGTTGCCAAAACAGCGAGCAACACGGCGACGATCAGAATGACTCGTTTGAAGATACGCATCTGGTAATCCTGTGGTGGATGGCTTTAAAGGCCCTCTTCTTCATCCTCGTTGACCCGATCCCGCAGCTCCTTGCCCGGCTTGAAATGCGGAACAAACTTGCCATCGAGACTGACCGATTGTCCGGTCTTCGGGTTGCGCCCTACCCGTGGTGCACGGTAATGCAGCGAAAAGCTGCCAAAGCCCCGAATCTCGATTCGGTCACCGGTTGCCAGGCACTGGGACATTTGTTCAAGCATGGTCTTGATGGCCAGCTCGACATCCTTGGATGAGAGCAGCCCTTGATGGGTGACAATTCGTTCGATCAACTCCGACTTCGTCATATTTTTCCCTTCTTTTTCAAGCAGCTAGATCAGCGCTTGGAAGGTTTTAGCATGACCGGATGAATTTGAACAGCCCATCTATTGACTTATGTTCAATACCGTCTAACCAGGCATGAACAGATTACAGCGACATGACAGGAGACAGATACGGGAAGGGAGCTTGAGCAATAGGCGAAACGAGACGGCCTGAGAGGCTACTGGAGACGTTTAGCGACTCACACTGTGCGGTAAGAGCAAGCGAGGCGCACCCGAACCTGTAGGGCCTGAACGGCAGAAACGAAAAAGGACGACCGAAGTCGTCCTTTTTTTGGTCAAGCAGAACTTAGTTCTGTTTTTCCATTTGCGCGCGCAGCAGGTCACCGATAGTGGTAGGACCAGTGCTTTCAGCGACTTCAGGCTTGCTACGCAGGCTCTGGATCGCTTCTTTCTCGTCTTCAACGTCTTTCGACTTGATGGACAAGCTGATTACGCGGCTCTTGCGGTCAACGCTGATGATCTTGGCTTCGATCTCTTCGCCTTCCTTCAGAACGTTACGCGCGTCTTCAACGCGGTCACGGCTGATTTCGGAAGCCTTGAGGGTCGCTTCGATGTCGTCGGCCAGAGTGATGATGGCGCCTTTGGCGTCAACTTCCTTAACGATACCGCGAACGATCGCGCCCTTGTCATTGACAGTGACGTACTCGGAGAACGGATCGCTTTCCAGCTGCTTGATACCCAGCGAGATACGCTCACGCTCAGGATCAACCGACAGGATCACAGTGTCGAGCTCGTCGCCCTTCTTGAAGCGACGTACGGCTTCTTCGCCCACTTCGTTCCAGGAGATGTCGGACAGGTGAACCAGACCGTCGATGCCGCCGTCCAGACCAATGAAGATACCGAAATCGGTGATCGACTTGATGGTGCCGGAGATTTTATCGCCCTTGTTGAACTGGCCAGAGAAATCTTCCCATGGGTTGGATTTGCACTGCTTGATGCCGAGGGAGATACGACGACGCTCTTCGTCGATGTCCAGAACCATGACTTCCACTTCGTCGCCAACCTGAACGACTTTCGAAGGGTGGATGTTCTTGTTGGTCCAGTCCATTTCGGAAACGTGTACCAGGCCTTCCACGCCTTCTTCCAGCTCTGCGAAGCAGCCGTAGTCGGTCAGGTTGGTAACACGCGCGGTAACGCGGGTGCTTTCCGGGTAGCGAGCCTTGATAGCAACCCATGGGTCTTCACCCAGTTGCTTCAGACCCAGGGAAACACGATTGCGCTCGCGATCGTACTTCAGGACCTTGACATCGATCTCGTCGCCAACGTTGACGATTTCCGATGGATGCTTGATACGCTTCCAGGCCATGTCGGTGATGTGCAGCAGGCCATCGACGCCACCCAGATCGACGAATGCGCCGTAATCGGTGAGGTTCTTGACGATACCCTTGACTTGCTGACCTTCCTGCAGGGACTCGAGCAGAGCTTCGCGCTCGGCACTGTTCTCGGCTTCCAGGACACTGCGACGGGAAACGACAACGTTGTTGCGCTTCTGGTCCAGCTTGATGACCTTGAACTCGAGCTCTTTGCCTTCCAGGTGAGTCGTGTCACGCACAGGGCGGACGTCAACCAGAGAACCAGGCAGGAACGCACGGATGCCGTTAACGTCGACAGTGAAGCCGCCTTTAACCTTACCGTTGATAACGCCCTTGACCACTTCTTCAGCTGCGAAAGCCGCTTCCAGAACGATCCAGCACTCGGCACGCTTGGCTTTTTCGCGGGACAGCTTGGTTTCGCCAAAGCCATCTTCGACCGCGTCCAGCGCAACGTGAACTTCATCACCGATCTTGATGGTCAGCTCGCCAGCGTCGTTGTGGAACTGTTCCAGCGGGATGAGGCCTTCAGATTTCAGACCGGCGTGAACCGTAACCCAACCTGCCTGGTAATCGATATCAACGATGATCGCGGTGATGATCGAACCGGCCTGAAGGTTGAGGGTCTTTAGGCTTTCTTCAAAAAGTTCTGCAAAGCTTTCGCTCATTTTAATTCCTGTTGATCAAGGGCGAAGGATACGCCCATCTGCCACGCTCCAGACAACGTGGGTTTCGTTCAAGTAAAAGAAAGCCTGCGGGACTATGACTGGTCTCCCACACGCTTCTTCGTCATCCGGCAATACCGCGAAGCGCGATTTCACTCAGAATGCGTTCCAGCACCTGTTCGATGGACAATTCAGTGGAATCCAGCTGTATGGCGTCATGCGCCGGCTTCAGCGGGGCTACCGCTCGCTGGGTGTCACGCTCGTCGCGTGCACATATCTCATCTAGCAGACTCGACAGACTAACATCATCGCCCTTGGCCTTCAACTGCAAGTAACGTCGACGCGCACGCTCCTCGGCACTGGCGGTAAGGAATATCTTCAGCGGTGCATCCGGGAAGACCACGGTGCCCATGTCGCGACCGTCCGCGACCAGACCCGGCTCTTCCTGAAACGCGCGCTGGCGCAACAGCAACGCATCGCGCACCGCCGGCAGCGAGGCCACCTGCGATGCGCCGCTGCCGACCTGCTCGTTGCGAATGGCGTGAGTGACGTCCTCGCCTTCAAGAATGATGCGCTGCCCCTGCCCTGCCGCAGTCGCCTCGAACTGAACATCCAGATGAGCGGCCAGGAGCTTGAGCGCTTCTTCATTGGTCAGGTCGACACCGTGATTGCGCGCCGCGAAAGCCAGCAGGCGATACAACGCACCGGAGTCGAGCAGGCACCAACCGAGTTTCCTGGCCAGCAATCCGGCGACCGTGCCCTTTCCGGAACCGCTGGGTCCGTCGATGGTAATAACAGGAGCTTTGATTTTCACTTTTTGTCCTCTTGCGCTACACGCATGCCAACTTGAGCGCACAGCGCCAGAAAATGGGGAAACAATGCGGCGGCATCCGCGCACGCCTGAATACGGATGGGCGCCGAAGCCCTCAACGATGCAACGCGAAACGCCATGACGATACGCTGATCACCGCGAGCATCAACCTCGCCGCCACCCGGCACACCGCCTTCGATAATGATGCCATCCAGCACGGGCTCGGCCTCGATGCCGAGAGCCAGCAAACCGTCAGCCATCAGCCTGACGCACTCCGACTCATCGGCTTGCAGGGCCTGCGCGCCGCGCAGAATGGTACGCCCTTCTGCACAGGCTGCGGCAACCAGAAGCACCGGAAATGCATTCAGTGCCAGCGGCACCAGCGCTTCGGGGATGTCAGCGCCTTTGAGCCGGGTCGAGCGAACGTGCAGATCAGCGACCGTTTCACCCGCCAGTTTGCGGACGTTCTGCAGCACGATATCGCCGCCCATCAGGCGCAAAATATCGATTGCACCCTCGCACGATGAACTGACGGGAACGTCCTCCAGCAACAGGTCGCAGCCTTCACTGATCGACGTCGCGACCATGAACAGCACCGCAGACGTCACATCCACCGGCCCCTTGATGCGATGACTGACACCCTCCGCAGACCCGCCGTGAATGGCACGAGGCTCGCCGGGTGCGGTGTCGACACGGGCACGGCTGGCGAGGATTCTGCCGAAGTGCTCCCTCGCTGCGCGCGCACGGGTAAATACGTCCATCAACTGCGCGCCGTCGCCAGCATCCACAGCGTCGCGCAAGGCGTCGAGATCGGTGCGAAAGCTGTCCAGAGTGCGCAGTACGGCATCACGATTGGCCATGAAAATGTCATGCCACATGGTCGGATCGCTGCCTGCGATGCGCGTGAAGTCACGAAACCCGCCTGCTGCATACCTGAATATGTCCAGGTTTTCATTGCGCTTGGCCAGCGAATCGACCAGACCGAATGCCAGCAGGTGCGGCAGATGGCTGGTGGCAGCCAGCACCTCGTCGTGGCGCTCGACCTGCATGTGCTCGACATCGGCCCCCAGGGCTGACCACAACTGGTCGACAATCGCCACCGCGTGAGGATCGGTTTCAGCCAGCGGCGTGAGAATGACCTTATGGCGACGAAACAGCGCCGCATTGGAGGCCTCGACGCCGCTCTGCTCGGAACCGGCAATCGGATGGCCGGGCACGAAGCGCGACGGCATGTGCCCGAACGCCTGACGCGCAGCCCTCACCACATTGCCTTTGGCGCTGCCGACATCGGTCAGAATGGCATGACCCAGATCGATCGGTGCCAGCAGGGCAAGCAGCTTTTCCATTGCCAGTATCGGCACCGCCAGCTGAATCACATCAGCGCCACGGCAAGCGGTGGCAAGGTCTGCCTCGCAACGGTCCACAACCCCCAGCTCGACCGCCAGGTGTCGCGACTGCGGGTCAAGGTCGACGCCGACTACCTCGCGGCACAGGCCGCTTTCACGCACACCCTTGGCAAAGGAACCGCCGATCAGCCCGAGCCCGACAACCACCAGACGACCGATCACGGGCCGTACCGACTGTTCTGCAATCACATCAACCACGCGAACACACCTGACAGCCTGCCAAGGTAAAAAACAAACGAATCATGGACCGCACCTTCAGAGAACCGCCTTCGGGTAGGAACCCAACACCTTCAAGGCCACGGCTTCGCTGCTGATTTGCTCCAGCACGGCCTTGACCAGCGGATCCTTGTGATGGCCGACGAAGTCGATGAAGAACACGTAGGTCCACTTGCCACTGCGCGAAGGACGGGTCTCGATACGCGTCAGGTCCAGGCCATTCTCGTGGAACGGCACCAGCAACTCGTGCAGCGCGCCCGGCTTGTTGCTCATCGACACAATGATCGAGGTCTTGTCATCGCCGGTCGGCGGGACTTCCTGATTGCCGATAATGAGAAAGCGTGTGGAGTTGTCCGGACGATCTTCGATCTTTTCCGCCAGACGGGTCAGGCCATACAGACCTGCCGCCATATCGCCAGCGATGGCCGCCGAGTTCCACTCGCCCTTGACCCGCTTGGCGGCTTCGGCGTTGCTGGCAACGGCGACGCGCTCGACATTCGGGTAATGGGCATCCAGCCATTTACGGCACTGGGCCAGTGACTGGGCATGGGAATAAATGCGCGTGATGCTTTCCGTCTTGGTGCTTTCGCCCACCAGCAGATGGTGGTGAATGCGCAGTTCGACTTCGCCGCAGATCACCATGTCGTGTTCGAGAAAGCTGTCGAGGGTGTGATTGACCGCGCCTTCGGTGGAGTTTTCCACCGGAACCACACCGAAATTCACGGCACCAGCGACCACTTCGCGGAACACTTCGTCAATTGCAGCCATCGGCAGACTGATGACGGCGTGACCGAAATGCTTCATCGCCGCGGCCTGGGTGAACGTCCCCTCAGGCCCGAGATAGGCGACCTTGAGCGGCTGCTCCAATGCGAGGCAGGAAGACATGATTTCGCGGAACAGACGCGCCATCTCTTCGTTGCTCAACGGACCACGATTGCGGTCCATGACTCGCCTGAGCACCGCAGCTTCGCGCTCCGGACGGTAGAACACAGGCACTTCGCCTTCCGCCAGCGAGGACATCTTGACCCTGGCCACTTCCTGGGCACAGCGGGCACGCTCGCTGATCAGTTCCAGAACCTTTTCATCGAGGCTGTCGATACGGACGCGAAGCGCCTTGAGTTCTTGCTCGGACATCAGCCGTGCTCCTTCTCGAAGTCTTTCATGTAGGCCACCAGCGCGTTGATGGCGTTGATATCGATCGCGTTGTAGATGGATGCACGCATGCCGCCTACCGAGCGATGGCCCTTGAGGTTGAGCAGGCCGTTTGCATCGGCACCGGCCAGGAACGGTTTGTCGAGACGATCGTCAGCCAGACGGAACGGTACGTTCATCCACGAACGATCAGGCTTGTTGATCGGGTTGCTGTACAGCTCGCTGGCGTCGATGAAGTCATAGAGCGCGCGCTGTTTGATTTCGTTGCGCTTGCCGATCGCTTCGACACCGCCCTGCTCTTTCAGCCATTCGAAGACCAGCCCGGACAGGTACCAGGCCAGGGTCGGCGGCGTGTTGTACATCGAGCCATTGTCGGCAGCGACCTTGTAGTCGAGCATGGTCGGGCACAGCGAGCGCGCGCGGCCCAGCAGGTCTTCGCGAATGATCACCACCACGATGCCGCTGGGGCCGATGTTCTTCTGGGCGCCAGCGTAGATCATGCCGAAACGCGAGATGTCCACTGGACGCGAGAGGATGTCCGAAGACATGTCGGCAACCAGCGGAACGTCGCCGGTGTCCGGAATCCAGTTGAATTCCAGACCGCCAATGGTTTCGTTCGGCGCGTAGTGGACGTAAGCCGCGTCCTTGGACAGCTTCCACTCGTTCTGGCCGGGAATGGCAAAGTAATCGTAGGCCTTGGCGCTGGCCGCGACGTTGATTGCGCCATAGCGTGACGCCTCGTCGATAGCCTTCTGCGACCAGATGCCGGTGTCGATGTAATCGGCCTTGCCGTTTTCAGGCAGCAGGTTCAGCGCAATCTGGGCGAACTGCTGGCTGGCACCGCCTTGCAGGAACAACACCTTGTAATTCGAAGGAATGGACAGCAGGTCACGCAGATCCTGCTCGGCCTTGGTGGCAATGGAGACGAACTCATCACTGCGGTGGCTCATTTCCATGACGGAAAGGCCTTTGCCGTGCCAGTCGAGGAGTTCCGCCTGGGCACGCAGCAGAACAGCTTCAGGAAGCGCAGCAGGACCTGCGCAGAAGTTAAAGGCTCGCTTGCTCATATCCACTCTCGTCAAATACGTTGGGTCTGTACGCGCTTGTTTCTGGTTGCTTGCCACGAGCAGACAGACGCCGCAGCGACTGGCAGCTCCTTGCGGGAATCTTGCTCCGGCCGCAGGGCTGGCCGAATACCGCAAGGGCTGGACTTGCCTGGAATGCAGATGCATGCACAGACGAGCCAGCCCTTACCTGATTTACGTTACCGCTTAGTTCTGTGGTTCGTCTTCGTCTGACGCAGCATCTGCCTGCAGGTCTTCACCGGCATCGTCCACTTCAGCTTCAGCGGCATCGACGATCACGCCATCGATAACTTCTTCGCCTTCAAGCTCTTCGCCTTCGGCTTCCGACGGCTCCTGAACACGCTCCAGACCGACCAGCTTCTCGTCGCTGGCCAGCTTGATCAGGGTAACGCCCTGGGTGTTACGACCCAGACTGGAGACTTCGCCGACGCGGGTACGAACCAGCGTGCCCTGGTCGGAAATCAGCATGATTTCTTCGCCGTCGAGCACTTGAACCGCACCGACCAGACGGCCGTTACGCTCGTTGCTGACCATGGCGATGACGCCCTGACCACCACGCTTGTACTCGGGGAACTCGGAGATGGCCGTACGCTTGCCGTAGCCGCGCTCGGAAGCGGTCAGAATCTGGCTGCCCTCTTCCGGGATCAGCATCGAAATCAGCTTTTGCCCTTCTGGCAGACGCATGCCACGAACACCGCGAGCGGTACGGCCCATGGCGCGCACGTCGGATTCCTTGAAGCGGGTCACCTTGCCACCGTCGGAGAACAGCATGATTTCCTGCTCGCCATCGGTAATGGCCGCAGAGATCAGGATGTCGCCCTCGTCCAGCTCAAGGGCGATGAGGCCCGAGCTGCGCTGACGGCTGAATGCAACCAGTGGGGTCTTCTTGACAGTACCGTTGGCGGTGGACATGAAGATGAACGGAGCCTTCTTCTTGTCGGCAGCCTTGATACGGGCCTTGCGCTCCTCTTCGGTCTCGCTGCTGTTTTCCGCGTCGTCCAGCTCGCCTTCCAGGGCCTCGCCTTCTTCATCGGCACGCTTGCGCATGGCTTCGAGATCGACCGGCAGCATGGTGGTGATGTATTCGCCGTCGCTCAACGGCAACAGGTTGACCAGCGGACGACCACGGGCAGCGCGCGACGCTTCCGGAATCTCGTAGGTCTTGAGCCAGTAGACCTTGCCCTTGCTGGAGAACATCAGCAGCGTGGTGTGGCTGTTGGCGACCAGCAGGTGAGCGATGTAGTCCTCATCCTTGATGCCGGTGGCCGACTTGCCCTTGCCGCCACGACGCTGAGCCTGATAGACCGCCAGTGGCTGAGTCTTGGCATAACCGCCGTGGGAAATGGTGACCACGCGCTCTTCTTCGGTGATCAGGTCACCCAGCGTCAGGTCCAGACGCGCATCGAGAATTTCGGTGCGACGGGCATCGCCGTATTCGGAGCGGATCAGTTCCAGCTCTTCGCGGATCACTTCCATCAGGCGCGTCGCGCTGTTGAGGATGCGGATCAGCTCGCCGATCTGATTGAGGATTTCCTGGTACTCGCCCAGCAGCTTCTCGTGTTCCAGACCGGTCAGGCGGTGCAGACGCAGTTCCAGAATGGCCTGAGCCTGTTCCGGCGACAGGAAGTACTTGCCTTCACGCAGACCGTATTGCGGATCGAGGTTCTCGGGGCGGCACGAATCGGCACCGGCACGCTCGACCATCTCGACCACTGCGCTCGACTCCCAAGGCGTCTTGATCAGCGCTTCCTTGGCTTCGGCAGGTGTCGGTGATGCCTTGATGAGGGCGATGACCGGGTCGATGTTGGACAGCGCAACCGCCTGACCTTCAAGGATGTGGCCACGTTCGCGCGCCTTGCGCAGTTCGAACACGGTACGACGGGTCACCACTTCGCGGCGGTGACGAACAAAGGCTTCCAGCAGGTCCTTGAGGTTCAGGATGCGCGGGCGACCGTCGATCAGGGCAACGATGTTGATGCCGAAAACGCTTTGCAGCTGGGTCTGGGCATACAGGTTGTTGAGGATAACCTCAGGCACTTCGCCACGACGCAGCTCGATGACCACGCGCATACCGTCCTTGTCGGACTCGTCGCGCAGTTCGGTGATGCCTTCGAGTTTCTTTTCCTTGACCAGCTCGGCGATCTTCTCGATCAGACGCGCCTTGTTCAGCTGGTAAGGCAGCTCGGTGATGACGATCTGCTGGCGACCGCCAACCTTGTCGATGTCTTCGACGATGGAGCGGGCACGCATGTAAATGCGTCCGCGGCCTGTGCGATAGGCCTCGATGATGCCAGCGCGACCGTTGATGATCGCCGCCGTCGGGAAATCCGGGCCGGGGATGTATTGCATCAACTCGTCGACCGTCAACTCGGGGTTGTCGATCAGCGCCAGGCAGCCGTCGATGACTTCACCGAGGTTGTGCGGCGGAATGTTGGTCGCCATGCCCACGGCGATACCGCTGGAACCGTTGACCAGCAGGTTGGGAATACGGGTCGGCATGACCGCCGGGATCATCTCGGTGCCGTCGTAGTTCGGCACCCAGTCCACGGTTTCCTTGTGCAGGTCGGCCAGCAACTCGTGCGCCAGCTTGGTCATACGCACTTCGGTGTATCGCATGGCGGCGGCGTTGTCGCCGTCGACCGAACCGAAGTTGCCCTGACCGTCTACCAGCAGGTAGCGCAGCGAGAATGGCTGAGCCATACGAACGATGGTGTCGTACACCGCCGTGTCGCCGTGCGGGTGATACTTACCGATCACGTCACCAACCACACGGGCGGATTTCTTGTACGGCTTGTTCCAGTCGTTACCCAGCTCGCTCATTGCGAACAACACGCGCCGGTGCACGGGCTTCAAGCCATCGCGTGCATCGGGCAGTGCGCGACCGACGATTACGCTCATTGCGTAGTCGAGGTAGGACTGCTTCAGCTCGTCTTCGATATTGACCGGGAGGATTTCTTTGGCCAGTTCGCCCATGAGAAGCCTGATTCCTTTTTCTGGTGAAACCTCGCAAACCCATTCGGGGTATACGAAGCTCGCCGCTGCCAGCATGTGCAGGGCAGCGACTTACGACAAATCAACGAGTTATGCCATGAATCTACGCAGCATGGGCGACCACAATCAGTGTCCCCGATAACCGCCGGATATTACCACAATCGCCGAGGCGCTCACATCCTTTGCAGGCGCTGAAAGCGAGCCGCACACGCATAACACGCCTGAGAAAGGCTTACAGGCCCGTCCAGCCGCATTGCACAGCGGCGATGGGGTGGGCCTGCCGGCCTCAGTGAAGGTGTTTGCGGCTCATCAATTGAGCCATGCGCGCGGTATCGGGACGCTCGACAATACCCTTTTCGGTCACGATGGCGTCGATCAGGTCTGCCGGCGTCACATCGAATACCGGATTGAAAGCCTCGACCTCGGCGCCGACCCGCTGGCCGCCCACTTCGAGCAATTCGCGGCCGTCGCGCTCTTCAATGATGATGTCGTCGCCACTGGCCATTTCCATGTCGATGGTCGAACTCGGCGCGACCACCATGAAGCGCACCCCGTGATGCATGGCGGCAACGGCGAGCTGATAGGTGCCGATCTTGTTCGCCACGTCGCCGTTGGCCGTGATGCGGTCGGCGCCGACGATGACCCAGGTGATGCCCTTGGTGCGCATCAGGTGCGCGGCGGCGGAATCTGCGTTCAGCGTCACCGGGATGCCCTCGTTGGCCAGCTCCCATGCGGTAAGCCGCGAGCCCTGCAGCCAGGGCCGGGTTTCGTCGGCGTAGACCCGTTCGATCATGCCTTCCAGATGCGCCGCACGAATCACGCCCAGCGCCGTGCCGAAGCCGCCCGTGGCCAGCGCCCCGGTATTGCAGTGGGTGAGCACCGTCTGCAGATTGCCCTGGTGCTTGCGGATCAGGTCGGCGCCCAGCTGCGCCATGGTCAGATTGGCCTCGCGGTCGCTCAGGTGAATCGCCACGGCTTCGGCCTCGAGGGCCGCCAGCGGGTCATCGCCGTCCTTCACGCGCATCAGACGATCACGCATCCGGTTCAGCGCCCAGAACAGGTTCACTGCAGTCGGGCGCGAATCGGCCAGCAACTGCATGTCCTCTTCCAGCGCCGGATACCAGTCTCCACCTTGCGCAATACGCGCACGTGCGCCCAGCACCGCACCATAGGCGGCACTGATGCCGATAGCCGGAGCCCCGCGCACGACCATCGTGCGAATCGCTTCGGCGACTCCCTCGGCGGTGGTATAGCGGTGCCAGACTTCCTCGAACGGCAGTACCCGCTGGTCCAGCAGGTACAGAGCGTCGTCCCGCCAATCGATGGCCTTAACCTTCTCCGCAGCCAACAGTCGATCGCGCATCGCCAACTCCATCTTGAACATCCGAAACCCAGCATCAAAAGCCGCTGATTATAGCGAGCCGCCTGCGAAGACGCTCGGGTATACTTCGTCATCAACGTAATAAACGATGGAAACCTTCTCATGCCGAACGCTACAGCACCGCTCGACCTTTTGCTCCTGCCCGCCTGGCTGGTGCCGGTCGAGCCCGCAGGCGTCGTGCTCAAGGACCACGGCATCGGCATCCGCGATGGCTGTATCGTCTATATCGGTCCACGCGCCGAAGCGCTGCGGCAAAACGCCGTGCAGGTGCAGGAACTGCCCGGCATGCTGCTCAGCCCCGGCCTGATCAACGCCCACGGCCATGCGGCGATGACGCTGTTTCGCGGGCTGGCCGACGACCTGCCACTGATGACCTGGCTGCAGGACCACATCTGGCCCGCCGAAGGCAAGTGGGTCGATGAAGACTTCGTGCGTGACGGCACAGACCTGGCCATCGCCGAGCAGCTCAAGGGCGGCATCACCTGTTTCTCCGACATGTATTTCTACCCCAAGGTGGCCGCCGAACGTGTCCACGCCAGCGGCATGCGCGCGCAGATCACCGTCCCGGTGCTGGATTTTCCGATTCCAGGTGCCCACACCACGGCTGAAGCCCTGCACAACGGCATCGAACTGTTCAACGACCTCGCTCATCATCCACGCATCAAGATCGCCTTTGGCCCGCATGCGCCCTACACCGTGGGCGACGAAAACCTGGAGAAGGTCCGGGTGATCGCCGACGAGCTGGACGCCATGATCCAGATGCACGTCCACGAGACCGCATTTGAAGTCGAGCAGGCTGTCGAACAGCGCCAGGAACGCCCCCTCGCCCGCCTCAACCGGCTGGGTATGCTCGGGCCGCGCTTCCAGGCCGTGCACATGACGCAGATCAGCGACGACGATCTGGCCCTGCTGGTGGAAAGCAATACCAACGTCATTCATTGCCCCGAATCCAATCTCAAGCTGGCCAGCGGTTTCTGCCCGGTCGAACGATTGTGGCAGGCCGGTGTGAACGTTGCGGTAGGCACCGACGGTGCCGCCAGCAACAATGACCTGGACCTGCTCGGCGAAACCCGCACCGCCGCCTTGCTGGCCAAGGCTGTTGCCGGCTCGGCCACGGCGCTGGACGCACACCGCGCGCTGCGCATGGCGACGCTGAACGGCGCTCGCGCCCTGGGTATTCAGGCCGAGACCGGCTCGCTGGAGATCGGCAAGGCGGCGGACATGGTCGCGTTCGACCTGTCGGGTCTGGCCCAGCAACCGATCTACGACCCGGTATCGCAGCTTATATATGCCACTGGCCGCGATTGCGTGAGCCATGTCTGGGTGGCCGGCAAGCAGTTGCTCGACGCTCGCCGGCTGACTCGCATGGATGAACCCGCACTGCGCGACACCGCGATTGCGTGGGGCCAGCGTATTTCCGGTAAAGCCGAATAATTCGATTCGGACCGAACACATGCCAGTCAGGCTTATCTATAAGCCTGACTGATGAAAAAGAATTTTGAGTTCAAGAGGGACACCCATGAGCAACGTCGACCGCGCAGAAATCGCTAAATTCGAGGCCCTGGCCCATCGCTGGTGGGACCGCGAAAGCGAATTCAAGCCGCTGCATGACATCAACCCGCTGCGCGTCAACTGGATCGACGAGCGTGTCGGCCTGGTAGGCAAGAAGGTGCTCGACGTCGGCTGCGGCGGCGGCATTCTCAGCGAGGCGATGGCCCTGCGCGGCGCAACGGTGACCGGCATCGACATGGGCGAAGCGCCTCTGGCCGTCGCACAACTGCATCAGCTCGAATCGGGTGTCAGCGTCGAGTATCGGCAGATCACCGCCGAGGACATGGCCGAAGAAATGCCCGAGCAGTACGATGTGGTGACCTGCCTGGAAATGCTCGAGCACGTGCCGGACCCCTCCTCGGTGATCCGCGCCTGCTACCGCATGGTCAAGCCAGGCGGCCAGGTGTTCTTCTCGACCATCAACCGCAACCCGAAAGCGTACCTGTTCGCCGTGGTCGGCGCCGAATACATCCTCAATCTGCTGCCACGTGGCACCCACGATTTCAAGAAATTCATCCGCCCTTCCGAGTTGGGCGCCTGGAGCCGTGACGCCGGTCTGCAAGTCAAGGACGTTATCGGCCTGACCTACAATCCGCTGACCAAGCATTACAAGCTGACCTCCGACGTCGGCGTCAACTACATGATCCAGACCCTGCGGGAGGCATGAAAGATGCGCCTGAGAGCGGTTTTATTCGACATGGACGGCACCCTGCTCGACACCGCACCGGACTTCATCGCCATTGCCCAGGCAATGCTTGCCGACCGCAACCTGCCTGCAGTACCGGACAAACTGATCCGTGACGAAGTTTCCGGCGGTGCCAGAGCCATGGTGGCGGCCACCTTTGCAATGCCCCCTGAAGATCCACAATTCGAGGCATTGCGCCTGGAGTTTCTGGAGCGCTATCAGCGTGACTGCGCCGTTCACAGCAAACTGTTCGACGGCATGGACGAACTGCTGACCGACATCGAGAAGGCGGGTCTGATCTGGGGCGTGGTCACCAACAAGCCGGTGCGATTCGCCCAGCCCATCATGGAGCGGCTCGGCCTGGCGGAACGCTCGGCGCTGCTGATCTGCCCTGACCATGTCACGCACAGCAAGCCACACCCGGAGCCGATGATTCTGGCCTGCCGGATGCTTGACCTCGACCCGGCCAGCGTTCTGTTCGTAGGCGACGACCTGCGCGACATCGAGTCCGGACGCGACGCCGGCACAAAAACCGCCGCCGTGCGCTACGGCTATATTCACCCCGACGACAACCCCGATCATTGGGGTGCCGACGTGGTGGTCGATCATCCGCTGGAATTGCGCAAAGTGCTGGATAACGCTCTGTGCAGCTGCTGAACGAGGCTTTACATGTTTGATTACTCCGCGCACCCGGAACTCCTCGAGGGCCGGGTCATTCTGGTCACTGGCGCCGCTCGCGGCATCGGTGCCGCAGCCGCCAAAACCTACGCAGCACATGGCGCCACTGTCCTGCTGCTGGGTAGGACCGAGGCCAGCCTGGCTCAGGTCCATGACGAGATAAAGGCAGCAGGTCACCTGCAGCCACTGGTCATACCCTTCGATCTGGAAAGCGCCGACCCAGCGCAGTATCACGACTTGGCGACCATGGTCGAGCGCACGGTCGGCCATCTGGACGGGCTGCTGCACAACGCCTCGATCATCGGACCGCGCACTTCAGTGGAACACCTGCCAGGCGAAGACTTCATGCAGGTCATGCACGTCAACGTCAATGCTACCTTCATGCTCACCCAGGCACTGCTGCCCCTGCTGCAGCGTTCGACGGATGCATCGATAGCCTTCACCTCCAGCAGCGTGGGCCGCAAGGGACGCGCACAGTGGGGAGCTTACGGGGTGTCGAAGTTTGCCACCGAAGGCTTGATGCAAACCCTCGCTGACGAGCTGGAAGGCGTCAGTACGGTCCGCGCCAACAGCATCAACCCCGGCGCAACCCGCACCGGCATGCGCGCACAGGCCTACCCGGATGAAAATCCGCAGAATAATCCGACGCCAGAAGCTATCATGCCGGTGTATCTGTACCTGATGGGGCCGGACAGCAAAGGCATCAACGGACAGGCGTTGAATGCCCAGTGAAGGGAGAAGGCCGTTGTGACGGAAAACCGTCAAAAAGGCTGTTTCGAGCGGCTTTCCAAGTCAAGGAATTGCCGATCCGGCGCCACTGTCAGAGAGATGGCGTCAGCTAAACCACTGATTTTAATAAGTCTGGCCAAAAATGAACCGAATGGCACCACGTCCCCTCTAACCCAGCCAAGCCAGCAATATGTGCTGAGGAGCGAAGAGATGAATTTTCCTACCCAGACCCATGCAATCGACTTCGATACGGCTGAACTGCAACGCCTCGGTTTTAGAAATCGACCTGACGCAGTACTTCCACCCCCGTCACTGCCCGAGCTGGTCTATCAGCTTGGGCGACAACTGCAGACCAGTCTGGAAGCCGAGCGGATACTGACCCTGTTTTTTCAGGGCGTACAACGCTTCCTGCCATTGAGCGGCTTGATGTATCGGCATATCGAGAGCGACTTGCATCTGCGTCTGGGCGAGATGTCATCCGACAGCGCCAGTTTTCATCTGCGTCATGAAGGCAAGTGCATCGGCGAACTGGAGTTTCAGGGCGCCAGGCCATTCGACACCCGACAACTGAGCGACCTTGAGTCGCTGCTGGTCTGCCTGGTGTACCCGCTGCTGAATGCGCTGCTGTACCGCATTGCCACACAGACTGCCCTGCGTGACCCACTGACCAGCACCGGCAACCGCATCGCCATGGATCAGGGCCTGGCCCGTGAAATCGAGATTTCACGTCGCCACAAACAGCCCCTGTCCTTGCTGATGCTGGATATCGACCACTTCAAGAAAGTGAATGATGAGTACGGTCATCACACCGGCGACGATGTGCTAAAGACTGTCGCGCAGAGCCTGAAGGCGCAACTGCGCAATATTGATCGGGTATTCCGCTATGGCGGTGAAGAGTTCGTGGTGATTCTGTCCAACACTGGCGCAGAGTCCGCTGAACTGATTGGTCAGCGGCTGTGCCAGGCCGTGCGAAACCTCGAGTTTCGCGAGCTCAGCCCGGCCTTGACCATGACCGTCAGCCTGGGTTGCTCGACACTGCTGCCGACTGAAACAGCCGACAGCCTGCTGCGCCGTGCCGATAATGCCCTGTACGTCGCCAAACGCGAAGGCCGCAATCGTATCGCCATGGCCAGCTAGCACTCTTCCTGCCTTCTCGCCCGCCCCTACGCCTCCAGCGCGGCAACACGTCCTCGCGGCTTGACCCTGTCCAGCTGCATGCAACGCTCAAGAAACAGGTACATGTAGTCGTAGCTTTTGGTAACGGCCTGACGCAGCTCGGCCTGCAATTGCACACTCGGCTTGTTACCCACCAACGTACAAATGATCTCGAGCGCCTCCCAAGGGTGCGCGTCGTCATACTGTGCATGCATCTTGAGCCACTTCATGGCTTTCTTGCGGGTCTCTTCAGGAAACGCTTCGGCGTATACACCGCTGGAGCAGACCACGGCCGACCATTCGCCGGTCGCCCCTTCAATGGCATAGTTGGTAGCCGCCATCGCCACAGCCAGCGAATCCGACGAGCTGGTCTGCCAGCACCAATGGCTCAGCGCATGCAACTCGGGCGCTACCCGCTGATCATGCAAGTCCTCAAGCGTCACGCCATGGGCCGCACACCAGTTGACCCAGTAGTCGGCGTGATTGAGTTCGACTCGGATATTGCGCATCAGCCAGCGGCGTGCCATGTCCTCACCAGGGTGACGACCGAAGCGGGTCTTGGTGAGGTTCTTGGCCATGTACACCGCGAATTGCTCGACCACTGGCCAGCCGCCGATCAGGTAGTGGCGCATGATCTGCGGACTCAACTTCGCGTCACGCATCTGCTGGTACAACTCGTGCTCGACCACGCGTGCTTTTGCAGCGCTGCAATCCTTGATCAACTGCTGCGCCCAGGCCGGATAACTGCTGGCTTCCATGAGCGGACCGGTTCTATCGAAAGCGTCGATCACTGGGTATCTCCTTATGAGGGTTTCAACTGATTAACGTAGCGTTCCTGGCGCGCCGAACATCAGGGGGTCAGGCCGTACGGGCTGAATATAAAGACTCTCGCAAGTGAACAATTCAGGGCGGGAAATCAGATAGCCCTGTGCAAAATCCACGCCCATTTCCTGCAATGCAGATTCGATCTGCGGCGTTTCAACGTACTCTGCAATGGTGCGTTTGCCCATGACATGGCCGATGTTATTGATCACCTCGACCATCGCCTTGTTGATCGGGTTATCGAGCATGTCCTTTACAAAACTGCCATCAATCTTCAGGAAATCCACCGGCAGGTGCTTGAGATAGGCAAAAGACGACATACCCGAGCAGAAATCATCAAGGGAAAACTGACACCCCAATCCCTTCAACTCGTTGATGAATCTGATCGCACTTTGCAGGTCGGCAATCGCACTGGTCTCGGTGATCTCGAAGCAGATCATCCCGGGCGACACGGCAAACGTGCTGAATTGCTGTTTCAAATATTCGAGGAACGTATCATCACCGATACTCGATCCAGACAAATTTATAGCACATAGTGCCTGCGGTACCTGATGCCGATCATCACTCTGGCACTGGGCTATGACTTTGAACACATTGTGTACCACCCAGCGATCCAGCGTGGTCATGAGTCCGTAGCGCTCGGCGGCCGGAATGAAATTGTCCGGTACGACCATTCGCCCAGACTCATCGCGCAGACGCAAGAGGATTTCAATGTGCCTCACCTCGCCCACTTCGCCCTTTATCGACGCGATTTCCTGCGCGTAAAGACAAAAGCGATTCTCGTCCATTGCCATGTGCAGCCGCTGTATCCAGGCCATTTCGCCGAAACGCATCGACAGCGTGAGATCATCCACACTGTAGGCCTGAACCCGATTGCGCCCCCTTTCCTTGGCCATATAACAGGCCATGTCAGCGGCAGACAATGAACCCTCCAGAGAAGCAGGCGTGTCGCCGAGGTGCACCAGGCCAATACTGACGGTAGTCATGAATGGCCGACCTTTCCACATGAAATGCAGATGCTGCACCACCTCGCGCAACGCCTCGGCAATATCCAGCGCTGTTTCGGCGGGACAATCAACCAGCAAAACACCGAACTCGTCACCTCCCAGCCGGGCCAGCGTATCCCCGTCACGCAAGCCCTGCGGCAAGGCCCGGCACAGCTGACGCAGCAGTTCATCACCCGCCGCATGGCCACCGGTATCATTGACCAGCTTGAACTGATCCAGATCGAGAAACATCAGGCAGTGGCTGCGGCCCTGACCGCAGTCTTCGTCGAGCACTCGCTGCAAGCGGCGTTCGAATTCACTGCGGTTGACCAAGCCCGTCAGCGGATCATGGGCAGCCTGCCACGACAGATCGGCGATGTATTGCTGCTCCTGGGTCATGTCATGCAACACCAGCACCGCACCACTGATCACGCCTTCGGTGTAGATCGGCGTGCCGACCAGCGCGACCGGCACCGTGCTGCCATCAAGCCGCTGGATCAGCTTGCTGTTGGCGCTGCCGCCCTTGAGCTTGCCGGTGATGATCTGCTCGACCAGCGTTGACTGGTCCTTCTGATCGTTTTCATCCAGCAGATTGAACAGCGCAGCCAGCGGAAGCCCGCTGGCCTGAGTGCTTTTCCAGTGGGTAAGACCCTCGGCGGCGGGGTTCATGTAGACGATGGCGCCGGCCACATCGATAGTGATCACGCCGTCGCCGATGGACTCCAGCGTGATCTGCGCGCGCTCCTTTTCGAGTTGCAGGGCATCGGCAAACACACGTCGCTGGACGATCAGACGACGCACACGCAGCAGCGCCAGAAGAATCAATACCACAGCGGTGACCAGGTTGACCGCTATCAACAGGTTGAGAATCAGTCTGGAGCCTTCGCCCAGCGCATCACTGAACGCTCGCGCAGCAGGCGTTACGCCTTCATTGATGACATTGATCTGCTCGCGCCATTGATCGACTTCGGCGGCGCTCACAGCGCCCTGCCCAACCCGCTCATGGATGCGCCGGGCCAGTTCGTCGAGCTGCATGAGGTAGCCGTCACCCACTTCCCAGAAATGAATGACCTGCTTCATGAAACTGAAGTTGTGGAAATTCAGGTACATCCAGATGATGCCGTTTACGTCATCCGGGTGATTGCCGCCCTGAATGATTCCACTTCTGGCCTCGGCCAGGGACGGATTGGGCTGATCGAGAGCCTTGCGCAGCGCATGGCCGCCCTGGGGGACGGAAAAGGCTTTTTGATACTTGAGGTAGTCACGCTCATCATGCCGGTTGGCGTACAGGCTCAAGTAGTGGATGGCGTCCTTCTGCCCCTTGGACCAGAGACTCTCCCCCGCCACATAGCTGCGCACGGCAGACATGGTGTAGAGACTGACGCATCCCAGCAACGCCTGAAACAGCGCGACGGCAATGAAAGGCCATACGATGCCCAACAGACGGGGCTTGGAGAAGATCCATGGTTGCTTCATGGGTTTCACGTCACCACATGCCTGAATAAACGTCTAGCGCAGAGACTAGGCTAAATTCGCCCATGATGGCAGGTGATTCTCCCGCAATCGAGCCAACCTGTGCGCTGATAGAGGCTTCGCGCATCAGATTTGTTGCAAATGTCCGTACAGTTTGGCGTACAGACCTCCATCGGCAATCAACTGCTGATGGTCACCATCTTCCACAATACGCCCGCCATCGAACACCAGTACCCGGTCGGCCTGCTTCACGGCCGAGAGGCGGTGGGCAATGATCAGCGTCGTGCGACTGCGCAGAAAACGTGCGAGCGCCTGATGCAGGTTGTATTCGGTGGCAGCGTCCAGCGCCGAGGTGGCCTCATCGAGGATCACTACTTTGGGGTCGGACAGCACCATGCGCGCGATAGCCATGCGCTGGCGCTGGCCACCCGACATTCTGACCCCGGAGCGTCCGACCACGCTGTCCAGACCTTGTGGCAGATCGCGGATCGCAGAATCGAGTTGCGCAACTTCCAGCGCACGCCAGCAGGCTTCATCGCTGCAGTCGCGGCCCATGGTCAGGTTGGCGCGCACGGTGTCATTGAACAGCGCCGGATGCTGCAGTACCACGGCGACGTTCTCGCGCACGGTTTCCAGGCCGATATCCTGCTGGCTGACACCGCCAAAACGGATCACCCCGGTGCGCGCTGTATAGAGCCCCAGCAGCAACTGCACCAACGTGCTCTTGCCGCCACCACTGGCACCGACAATGGCGACCTTTTCTCCCGGCGCGATGTTCAGGTTCAACTGGTCCAGGACCAGGTCTTCGCCATAACCGAAAGTCAGGCCACGCACTTCGACCCCGACGGTTTCCTTACCCTCGAACGGATCAGTACCGCCGGCATATTGCGGCTCGTCGGCGCGCGCCAGTAACTCATTGACGCGTGTCAGGGCAGCGCCTGCCGCATAGTAGGCGTATTGCAGGTTCAGCAATTGCTCGACTGGCGTCATCATGAACCACAGGTAGCTGAACACCGCGAGCATCTGCCCGATGGACAGGTCCGAGAACAGCACGGTAAGCATTGCTGCGGCGCGGAAGATATCGATACCGAACTGGAACAGCAGCCCGCTGGCACGGCCCGAGGCGTCGCTTTTCCATTGTGAATTGATCGCGTAATCACGCACTTCCTGCGCACGTACGCCCAGGCGTCCCAGAAAGAAGCCTTGTCTGTTACCCGCCCGAACTTCCTGAATCGCATCCAGCGTCTCGCTCAGTGCCTGGGTGAACCGCGACGTACTGTCGTTCTCCAGCTTCTTGAGGTGCTTGACACGCTTGCCCAGTTTCACCGTGAGCAGGATGACCAGCGGGTTGAACAGCATGATCAGCAGCGCCAGCTTCCAGTGCATCCACATCAGAATGCCTGCAGTGCCTGCCAGCGTCAGCGTGGCCACCAGAAGACGACTGAGGGTTTCACCGACGAACTTGTCCAGCGTATCCAGATCGGTGACCAGGTGTGTGGTCACCGTGCCACTGCCCAGGCTTTCGTATTCACGCAGGGAAATACGCTTGAGCCGTTCGATCAGCCGCAGCCGGATACGATAGACGATGTCCTTGGCCAGCCCGGCGAACAGCCGCGCCTGCAGCACGTTGAACACCAGCGCCCCGACCCGCAGCACCAGTGTCAACGACAGCATCAGACCAATGTAGCCCGCCGCCTTTTGCCAGTTGCCAGGCAGCAAGTGATCCATGACCTTGAGCGCAGCATCGCCACGGCCCAGCAACACCTCGTCGACCAGCAACGGCAGCAGCAACGGGATAGGCACGCTGCACAGCGTGGCCAGCACTGCGACACCATTGGCCAGCCACAGGGCTTTTTTATGCCGCAGGGCGAGACGACGGATCTCGGCCCAGCTCAGCGCATCGCTGCGCGTGGTGTGCGACTGTCGGGCAGCCTCAGGCACTTCATCATGCACTGGCTGCACGCTCCAGCCATCGACCCAGCAAGGGCGAAAGGCTGCTCAGTGGCTGATAACCGTTGGTCAGCAGCGCCAACTGACCGTTGCGCTCGGCCAGCAGGGTGGGGAAGCCGGCGATGCCCAGATCCTGTGCCCAGGCGAAATCGGCGGCGGTGGCCGCCTGCCGCTGCGGACTTTCGAACTCATCGGCAAATGCCTGACGCGACAGCCCTGTCTGCTCGGCGAGTTCGGCCAGCACTGACGGACGCGTCACGTCCCGGGCCTCGCTGTAGAAAGCACGCTGAATGAGCCCGACCAGTGCCCAGGCGCGGTCAGGGTCCAGCTGCCTCGCTGCAGTGACGGCCAGACAAGCGGGTGTGGTGTCATAGACAAACCCTTCCGGCAGCGCACCTTCACGAAGAAACGGCTGGCCGGTGGCCTCTTCGACCGCCTGCCAGTGCTCAAGAATGTAACGACGCTTGGCCGGCTCCAGCGCAGCACCTTCGGAGCGCAGACCGCCCATGACCAGATGCAGCGGCACACCCGCCGCCCGAGCCTGTTGCACCAACGCGTCGGCAACCGGGGCGAAGCCCCAGCACCAGGAGCACATCGGGTCCATGACATAGATCAGGCGGGCAGACATGGCTCAGGCCTCGGAGGGTAAACGATAGTTGCGACCGATCGGATGAGGCTGGTTACGTGCCTTGGCCAGTTCGATCTGCTTTTGCCGGTCGATGGCGCTACGTCGCGTCTTCTCGCTCAGCGAATCCCAGCAATGCGGGCAACTGACGCCAGGCGAGTAATGCTCGCTGGCGCGGTCCTCGGCACTGATGGGCGTGCGACACGCGTGGCACTGATCATAATCGCCTTCGGTCAGGTCATGACGCACCGTGACCCGATTGTCGAACACGAAACACTCGCCGCGCCAGTGACTTTCCTGCTCGGGGACCTCTTCCAGGTACTTGAGAATGCCGCCCTTGAGGTGATAGACCTCTTCGAAGCCTTCGCCAAGCATGTAACTCGAGGCTTTTTCGCAACGGATGCCGCCGGTACAGAACATAGCGACCTTCTTGTGTACTGCCGGGTCGAAATGCGCCTTGATGTATTCCGGGAACTCTCGAAACGACGTGGTCTTCGGATCGATGGCGCCCTCAAAGGTGCCGATCGAGACTTCGTAATCGTTGCGAGTATCGATCAGCAGCACTTCGGGATCGCTGATCAGGTCGTTCCAGTCCTTGGGCTCGACGTAAGTACCGACGCTCTTGTTCGGGTCGACGCCTTCGACACCAAGGGTCACGATCTCTTTCTTGAGTTTGACCTTGGTGCGATAGAACGGCTGCTCGTCGCAGTAGGATTCCTTGTGATCGATGTCGATCAGACGCGGGTCGTTCTTCAACCACGCCATCAAACCATCGATGCCTTCGCGGCTGCCGGACACGGTGCCGTTGATGCCCTCGTCGGCGATCAACAACGTGCCCTTGATGCCATTGTCGACCATCGCCTGCAACAGCGGCTCGCGCAGCTGCACGTAATCGCTGAGGGTGACGAACTTGTACAGCGCGGCCACGACGATCGGCTGAGTCATCGGCTCTTGAGTCATGTATCTCTCCAGTGGCGACCCTCGCAAAGGGCCTACCGGGTAAAAAATTGCGGACCAAAAAAACGCACCGGCCAGGCGGCGCGGTGCGGATTCTAGCAAAAACCGGAGTACAGCAGACAGCTCGGCGGGGCAATCGCCCCCGGCAAGGGGGTCGGATCAGTAAAAAGCCCTGATCAGTGCCCGCCGGCGCAGGTCGGCGAAGCAGGCGCTGCACCGACCTTCGACCATTCTTCAGGCGTGTAAGTGTGCAACGCCAGCGCATGAAACTCGCCCATGAGCGGGCCCAGCGTGGCGTAGACCTTCTGATGCCGCTTGACCGAGTTCAAGCCCTGAAACTGATCACTGACCAGAACAGCCTTGTAATGGGTCTGCTGGCCACGACTGTGCATATGACTCTCGTCGAGCACTTGCAGATGATGCGGTTGCAGCAGCGCAAGCGCCGACTCGATTCGTTGTTGCATGGTCATGATGGAAATCGCCTGTCAGGGCTTTTTGGCCGGAGCCGGAGCAGCTGCCTTGGCAGGTTCCAGTTCGGCAGTCATGTCAGCCAGCAGCTTGTTGACGACCGGAACAGCGCTTTCCAGCTTGCTCTGGGTCAGTTGGGCCGACTGCTGAGCCAGCTCAGGCATCTTGGTCATCACTTTCTTGCCCAGTGGCGACTGGTAGAACGCAACCAGATCCTTCAGCTCGCTTTCGGTGAAGTTGGCGGTGTACAGCTTGACCATCTCGGGCTTGAGCTTGTTCCAGCCAATGGCTTGGTCCAGAGCGGTGTTGGCCTTGGCCTGATAGGTTTCAAGCAGGGCTTTTTTCGATGCAGGTGCCTTGGTTTCAGCAAAACGCTGAGCGAACATCTGCTGAACCTGAGCGTAGACCGGAGCGCCCAGGCGATCGGCGTTGGCAAGCTTCAGGAACGTTTCGGCGCTCGCGTTGTGACTGGCGGTGTCGGCGAAGACCTGGCCGCTGGCACAGACCAGGGCTACCGCGGTACAAATGGCACGAAGACGGGTCATCGAGTTTCCTTATCTAGCAAACGAGGCATTACCCCAGGGCCGACCATTCTGCGCTTATCTGGGCTTTTGGCTCAACCCCCGGTTCACCCAGCGGTTAAAAAGCACTGCGCGGGAACCCTGTGGGCATATGGACACCTAACCCTGCAACGCACTTAAAGGAGTAAGACCAGTGAGCCGCACCGAAACCGATAGCATTGGCCCGATCGAAGTCCCCGAAGATGCCTACTGGGGCGCGCAGACCCAACGCTCACTGATCAATTTTGCGATTGGCGACCAGCGAATGCCGTTGCCCGTCCTGCACGCGCTGACCCTGATCAAGAAAGCCGCAGCACGTGTCAACGATCGAAATGGCGACTTGCCTGCCGACATCGCCCGCCTGATCGAACAGGCCGCCGATGAAGTGCTCGATGGTCAGCATGACGCGCAGTTTCCGCTGGTGGTCTGGCAGACCGGCAGTGGCACGCAAAGCAACATGAACGTCAACGAGGTGATCGCAGGCCGCGCCAACGAACTGGCTGGCCAGGGTCGTGGCGGCAAGTCGCCGGTCCACCCCAACGACCATGTCAATCGCTCGCAAAGCTCCAATGACTGCTTCCCGACAGCCATGCACATCGCCACAGCTCAGGCGGTCAAGGCGCAGCTGCTGCCCGCCATCGCCGAATTGTCCAGCGGGCTGGCCGAACAGGCCGCGCGGCACATGAAGCTGGTCAAGACCGGGCGCACGCACATGATGGACGCAACGCCGATCACCTTCGGTCAGGAGCTGTCCGGGTTTGTCGCGCAACTCGATTACGCGGAAAAAGCCATTCGCGCCGCCCTGCCTGCCGTTTACGAGCTGGCTCAGGGCGGGACAGCAGTCGGCACCGGACTCAATGCGCCCAAGGGCTTTGCCGAGGCCATTGCCGCAGAACTCGCCGCCCTCTCCGGTCTGCCGTTCGTCACGGCGCCCAACAAGTTCGCCGCGCTGGCCGGTCATGAGCCGCTCGCAGCGCTGTCCGGCGCACTGAAGACGCTGGCCGGTACGTTGATGAAGATTGCCAACGACCTGCGCCTGCTGGGCTCAGGCCCGCGTGCAGGGCTGGCAGAAGTCAGACTGCCCGCCAACGAGCCCGGCAGTTCGATCATGCCCGGCAAGGTCAACCCGACCCAGTGCGAGGCTTTGTCGATGCTGGCCTGCCAGGTCATGGGCAACGACGTGACCATCGGTTTCGCCGCCAGTCAGGGTCACCTGCAACTCAACGTGTACAAACCGGTGATCATTCATAACATTCTGCAGTCGATTCGCCTGCTGGCCGATGGCTGCAGCAATTTCAACGAGCACTGCATCGCGGGCATGGAGCCGGATGGCGAAAAAATGGCTGAACACCTGGAGCGCGGCCTGATGCTGGTCACCGCACTCAATCCGCATATCGGCTATGACAAGTCGGCGCAGATTGCCAAGAAAGCCTACACCGAGGGGCTGACCCTGCGCGAAGCGGCATTGGCCCTCGGCTACCTGACCGATGAAGAGTTCGACGCCTGGGTGCGGCCGGACAAAATGCTCGAGGCAGGCAGTAATGGCTGATGCCAGAAGCGGCGCAACGCCTCTGGAGGGCAATGGCAAACGAATCCTGATGGTCTACGGCACGCCGAAGGCCATCAGTTTCTGCCACGCGCTGGGTGACGCGTATGCGCAGACGGCACGGGGCGAAGGGCATGTAGTGCGGGTTATCAAGCTCGGCGAACTGGACTTCGATCCGATTCTGCACAACGGCTACGATCAGACTCAGACACTTGAGCCCGACCTGCTCGAAGCCCAGCGCCAGATCCACTGGGCCGAGCATCTGGTCTTCGTCTATCCGGTCTGGTGGGGCGGTTTGCCGGCATTACTGACGGGCTTTTTCGACCGGGTGCTGACACCCGGTTTTGCGTTCAAGGTGCATGGTCGCAAGCATTCATCCAATGAGCTGCTCCGAGGCCGGACGGCGGAGCTGATGGTCGCCATGGACACGCCGCCACGCTACTTTCACTGGATATACGGCGCGCCGGCTCACCGGCAGATGGTGCGGACCATACTCGGCTTTTGCGGGATAAAGACCAAACGTCTGACCGAGTTTGCCCCGGTACACAGCGCCAGCGAACAGCAGCGTCAGGAGTGGATTATTCAGGCGCAGGGGCTGGGCAGACGCTGATCTGCCCCACCACCCGCAAGTCAGGCCTGCGCCAGCCGCGCCTTGCGGGCCCTAAGCCCGGCGACCAGCGAGGGGCCAAGCGCGGTCAGCGCCGATCCGGCCACCACCAGCAGCGCACCGCCATAACCCAGCATGTTCAACTCTTCAGCCTGCACGTAATCCGGCCACAGCCAGGCGGCAACCGCCACGGCGGTCAGTGTGACCAAGGGCGTCAGCGCGAGCGTCGCACTGACCCGCGAGGCCTCCCAGTGCGCCAGCGCTTCAGCGAAGGCACCGTAAGCCACCAGCGTATTCAGACAGCAGGCCAGCAGCAGCCAGCCCTGTAACGGGCTCAACAGCAACGCCTCGGCAGGGTGCGCCCACGGCGTGAGCAACAGGGCGCAAAACAGGTAGATCACCATCATCACCTGCAGTGAATTCCATACCGTCAGAAGCTGCTTCTGACTCAGCCCGTAGAACGTCCAGATGGTCGAGGCCAGGAGCACCACCAGTACGCCCAGGGTGTAATCGCCCAACGAGGTGAAAAGCTCCACCAGCCGCTGATTGAAAAAGAACCCGAAACCCACCAGCAGCACCGCCAGACCGATGCCCTGCCCCAGACTGAAACGCTCCTTGAACAGAAAGATGCTGCTGATCAACAGAAAAATCGGACCGACCTGAACCAGCAATTGCGTGGTACCCGGGCTCAGCAACCGCAAGCCAATGAGATAGAGCACATAGTTGCCGACCAGACCGAACACGGCCAGCCCGACCAGCACCCTGCCCTTGCGTCCCAGCACCTTGAAACTGGGCAGGCGTTTGACCGACGCCAGCCAGATGAACAACAGCGCCCCGGACACAGCCAGACGGAACCAGGTCACGGTCACCGGATCCATCACCTGCAGCACCTGCTTGAGCTTGATCGGCAAAATCCCCCACAGCAGCGCGGTCAACAGTGACAGACAGAGGCCATAGACCCAGCGACCAGACGAGATGTGCATTGCAACTTCCGCATGAGACAGAACAGAACCCCCATTCTAGGCGCTGATCGGCAAAGCAACAGTTACAGCTGGGTGCAGTTAACGGCGCAAATTGTGTTCCTTACCGCTGGCCGCCGTGATTGCGCTGGTAGGTCTCACTGCCCATGGCCTGAATCTGACCTTCGATCAACGCATCGAACGGCTTGAGCAACGCCTCGAACGAGGTGGGTGCTTCCAGCATCTGCAAGGTATGCACGATGGCCTCAAGTGTCGACAAGGCCTCAGGGCCGGGCGCCTTGCGCAAGCGATAACGCGAAACAGGCACGTCGCCCGGCGTCACCCTTGGCAGCTCGGCGAGCAAGGGGTTGAGGTGCAGCAGTTTGCGCGCCTTGCGCCACGTGCCATCCGGCACGACCAGCAGCATGGGCAGTGAATCCTGCGCATAAGGCGTCAGCGCCTGCGCAGCCTCACCCGGAAACAGCAATCGAGGCTGATAGCCGGGCGGATTCAGAATCTGCTGCAGATCGTCGAACACTTCGCCCACCAACAACTGCGCATTGACCAGACCGAGCGCGGCCAGTCGGGCGGTGTTCAAGGCATGGCCGACTTCATCGGGATGCTGCAGGATCAACACTCGCGTGCGGCTGTCCAGCTGCGGAATCAGGGCGCACAGACAATGCGTGGCAGGACGCAGACAACGCTCACAACGGGCGCGGGACATGGATCAGTACTCGGTCAATCTCACAAGGTTAAAGGTGCTGCACAGCACAACGAATCAGCGTTGCCACCAACCGCCTGTCGAACAGCCCTGCATTTTAAACAAATCGGCACCATAACGGCGGGGCAATCCACAGCCGCAACGGCGATTTGAGCTAGCCTCATGGATCTGGGCTGGAGAAATGAAGTACGCCTGTTGTATCTGACAAGATCCACATCAGGGGCTTTCATGAATCGCGAAGAGATCAGGCAAAAGGTATTCAACGCTCTAGGCATCATTCTAGTGGACAAGAGCGCGATTCAGGATGACGCCACGCTCGCCGATCTGGCCCTTGATGACGATGATATCGAGCTGTTTTTCCTCGAACTGAAGGAAGCCCTCAGCTTCACACTCACGGAAACCATCAGGACAGCGGTGATCGCCAGCCCCGGACAGTTTGCGTTGCACAGGATCATAGGACTGATTTTATTGCAGGAGACGGAAAAGGGCTCGATAGAGCCGAAGAACGAGCCCGGGCATCAGCATTAGCGCCGGCTCTTGTATCGGGACGCCCTGTGCGCCCCGACGAAACTCAACATGCGCACTACCCTGTGGCCAGGATCAGGCGAGAAGCTTACCGGCGTTGACGGCGACGATCGTCATCGGCACGAACCGGAATGGGTTGCAGTTTTGGGCGTTCTATCAGACCCAGTGCAACGCCTACATCGTGGAGCCATTCTTGCAGTTTGCTATTCATAGAGCCCCCTTGAGGGAAATACCCGGCAGTCAATCCGTACTCATCACTCACTAGAGATCATAGAAGCAAATGAACTGTTAGCCGAGTGCAACGAGAAACAATTTTCCCGATGGAGCCAATGTGACATTTGTGCAGGATCGCTTCTAGTCTTTGCGACGGACGGCCTGTTACTGAACATTACGCCGACGATTCGAGCAGCTCAGTCCGGCGGGCTGATCAGGCCATCATTATCGGTCATCGCCCGCTCCAGTAAATCGGCGGGCAGACTCTTGCTGGCCCGCGCACCGAGCAGTTTGAGTTGTTCGCTGCGGCTGATCAGGTTACCGCGCCCTTCGGTGAGCTTGTTGCGCGCTGCCGAATAGGCCTTATCCAGCTGTTGCAGGCGGTTGCCTACCTCATCTAGATCCTGAATGAACAATACGAACTTGTCGTATAGCCAGCCTGCCCGCTCGGCGATCTCACGGGCGTTCTGGCTCTGACGCTCCTGCTTCCACAAGCTGTCAATCACCCGCAACGTGGCCAGCAGGGTCGTGGGGCTGACAATCACGATGTTGCGGTCGAAGGCTTCCTGAAACAGATTCGGCTCGGCCTGCAAGGCGGCAGAAAAAGCCGCTTCGATCGGCACGAAAAGCAGAACGAAATCCAGACTGTGAAGCCCTTCTAGACGCTTGTAATCCTTGCCCGACAAGCCTTTGACATGGTTACGCAACGACAGTACGTGCTGCTTCAGCGCAGCCTGTCCAATCACCTCGTCATCGGCAGACACATATTGCTGGTAGGCCGTCAGGCTGACCTTGGCGTCGACCACCACCTGCTTGTCGCCCGGCAACATGATCAGCACGTCAGGCTGAAAGCGCTCACCGTCCGGCCCCTTGAGGCTGATTTGCGTCTGGTACTCACGGCCCTTTTCAAGCCCGGCATGCTCCAGCACGCGTTCCAGGATCAACTCGCCCCAGTTGCCCTGGGTCTTCTGCCCCTTCAAGGCGCGTGTCAGGTTGGTCGCCTCATCACTCAAACGCTGATTCAACTGCTGCAGACGTTCCAGCTCCTTGGCCAGGGAGAAGCGTTCGCGCGCTTCGTTCTGGT
Organism: Pseudomonas sp. BS3767; assembly: GCF_900099665.1. Lineage (NCBI taxonomy): Bacteria > Pseudomonadati > Pseudomonadota > Gammaproteobacteria > Pseudomonadales > Pseudomonadaceae > Pseudomonas > Pseudomonas sp. BS3767. The sequence continues at coordinate 172,827 of NZ_FNCX01000009.1, forward strand.
AACTTTCCTCGACACGCTTTTCGAACGACTGGATACGTTCCTTGAGCGGCGTGAGCAATTGGCCCAACTGCTGCTGGCTGGTCTCGGCGAAGCGCTGCTCGCGCTCATCGAAAATCTTGCCCGCCAGTTCGGCGAACTGCGCGCGCAGTTCATCCCGGGAACCCTGCAAATCGTTCAGGCGCTGCTGATGGCCATCCTGCTGTTCGCGCAACTCAGCGTTAAGCGCGGCACACTGCGCATCAAGACGGCGCAACTCCGCCTCTCTGGCGGCACGTTCATGATTCCAGTCCTGCGCCGTTTCGCGCGCGTTATCGCTTTCCTGGCGCAGCAACTCGACCTCGCGGCGCAATGCCGCAAGGTCAGCCTGCTTGGCCGCATTGGCCTGACTGAGGTCGCTGACCTCGTCACGGCACGCATCCAGCTGGGCATTGAGACCCTCCTGCGCCATTTGCGCCATGCTCAGACGCTCGTCGAGCAGGGCGCTCTCAGCCTGGCGAGCGGCCAGACGGCGCTGCAAATGCCAGAGCAGGCCCAGCAAGGGCAATGCTGCTGCGCCAAGCCCCAGTAACAGGCTGTTCAGGTCCAGTGCCATAAAGACTCCATGCGGGCTGAATAATAAGGGCCAGCGGCAGTTTGGGTAGAGCGTGATAGTGCAGCAGAAACATCGTCTCGGGTGAGACGGGATCAACAGGCGGGGGTAAATCGGGGGAACGGATTGTACGCGTTTTCAGCGCGGCACACAGCCCCTATTAGGGGGACATTTTGCGCGGGACAATCCACAGAAGCTGTGGATAACTCAGTGGACAACCCCCCTTTAACTTCCGCAAACGCAAGCAGCATGGGGCCTGCGCTCAAACTGACGATTTTTTCACCAGCTAAAAAAAACGATGTTTTTCATTGACTTAATAATTCACCATCATAAATCAAACCCTTAGCTTCGGTTGTGACAGTGATGTGGCAGCTTGTGCCGCTAATGTGCACAACTCATGAGCATGCCCCTTTTTCATCATTTCACGCGTCATGTAATGTTTGCTCAATTGCAACGTATTCTCAATGAATACAAGGCTTTCAGCAGGTTTTCAGGTGCTGGATCGACAGGGCTGACGACGCATTTCGAGCATTATTCGGGGCGATGAAAGCGACGCAGGCGACAAATTGCACAACCCGCGGTCCAAGCACTGGCAAAAATGCACCTCACCCTAATTCACCAACGATTCAGTGAAGGAATCCATGAAGGAGATCGCCAGGTTCTTCCTGCTGTTGTTGGCCGTCTGCCTCGTCGCCCTGGCAGTCAGTATCGTACTGCCACCCCCGGACGGCGGCGTGTTCGCCTACAGCGTGCTGCTGTCGGCGATTGCCCTGATGCTGATCATCTGCAGCGATCTGAGCAACGGGCGTATCAACGCGACAGGCGATATCATGCGCGCCATCGAAAGCCGCAGGTCACTACGGCTGACCGTAGCCGCCTACCTGCTGGGCTGCTCGATGGTTGCATCGGTTACTGTACTGATCTATCGACTGGTCGGGCACTGGTGAAGATTCATTCACTGCCACTTGCAATGTTTCGATGAGGCGGGTAATATCGCCGCCGTTAGTACCAAGCTGAAAATCAATTCCGGTCGACAAGTCCCCCGACAGACACTCCTCCATGCGACGAGAATGTTGGCAACAAGGGATCGACCACCTCGATGGTTTCCAGACATGAACCTCTCGCGCTGATGCACCATTTGGGGTGACAGTGCAGTTATGGCTCTCATGGTCTGCTTCAACCAGCCTGCAATTGATCAGGATCTTCACCCGGAGCGTAGAACCTTTGCTCCTGTTGTGTTGCCTGCCCTCCTAAGTACCTACCGGTCAGCCAGAGCGCCATACGATAAAGCGCGCTTCAACTGCCTGTCTTTGTTCCAGTCAGGTTCTCCGCCCAGCCAGGCTTTTGTATCAAATGTCGGCCCGCGTTTACTGGAATCTTTATTTTTGCACGGTATTGTTCCGTGTTGCTTCAGGAAACACCTTGAATATGAATACTCAGACTCAACATGCAATTCACACATTGACCAATGCTTTTGCCCCGATGAACTGCCTGATCATGGCCGCTCGCAAAGGCTGCTTCAGCTTCACCATCGTCAATGAACACGGCATCGCCCGCCACAGCGAACGCCTGTACCCCGATCAGTACGCCAGCGCCGAGCCGCTGCAGGCCGTGATCGAGCGTACCCGTCAGGCCCTCATCGCCTGACGAAAACGCTGCACCGCAAGCCGAAAGCCCCGCACTGCAAAGGCGGGGCTTTTTTTATGCGCGCTTTGTATCGTCTGCATCACACAATGCCTGCAGCACTGGAACTTGCTCTAAATTGCAATTCCTACTCCCTTGATGGGATTGTCCTACAAGAATAGCTCTAAATCGGGCTCCTCAGCCTATAGCGCGCCGTCGAAAATGTTGGTAATTTTCGACCGGTGAACAACAAGGAGTTCTAATAATGAAAATAATGACAAAAGCACTGAACCGGACAACGCTTGGACTCGCACTGGGTCTGGCCTCTTCTCAACTGCTCGCTGCCGGCTTTGCCCTCAACGAACAAAGCATCAGCGGCATGGGCACCGGCTTTGCAGGTCGCTCCTCGTCAGCCGATGACGCAAGCACCGTATTCGGCAACCCTGCCGGTATGTCCCGCATCAAACGCGAACAAATCAGCGTCGGCGCAGCTGCCGTGATCGCCAAGACCGACATCGACAACGGTCGTGGCACATTTGGCGGCAGCAACGACGGCGATATGGTTCCGGTGGTCGGCGTACCCATGGGCTACTACGTCAAACCAATCGATGATCACTGGGCATTTGGTCTGGGCGTGTACGTACCGTTCGGCCTGGTCACCGATTACGAAAAAGGCTTCGCTGGCCGCTATTTTGGCGACAAGAGTCACGTCCAGGTCGTGACCTTCCAGCCGACCGTCAGCTATGCATTCAACGACAAGGTCTCCATCGGTTTCGGCCCGACGATCAACCGTATCGACGGCGAGCTGACCTCTGCGACCCTGAATACTAGCTCGCTTGGCCGTAACGACGGCAAGGTGAAGATCGAAGGCGATGACACCGCAGTCGGCTTCAATGCCGGCATTCTGGTCCAGGCTACCGACACCACCCGCCTGGGCCTGACTTACCACTCCAAGGTCGATTACAAGCTCAAGGGCAAGACCAAGATCGAAGGTTCGGGCTTTGGTCCGTTCGGCGGTCAGAAGTATGACGCTTCGCTGGACATCTCCACGCCTGAGTCCGTGGACTTCTCCATCACCCAGCAGATCGACGAGAACTGGACGGTCTACGCCGGCAGTACCTGGACTCGCTGGAGCCGCCTGCAAGACATCACCGTCAACAACGATGGCGTCCCTGCCCTGCTGGGCGGTTCCGCAGGCCCAATCGGCACCATCACCGAAGAACAGAACTGGCACGACACCTGGGCACACGCCATCGGTGCGTCGTATAAGGTCAATAAAGAGTGGACGCTGCGCACCGGCTTCTCCGTTGATCAGTCGCCGACCAACAACGTCAACCGCTCCCCACGCATCCCGACCGGCGATCGCAAGATCATCAGCTTCGGTGCAGGCTGGAGCCCGACCGACGACCTGACCATCGACGTGGCGTATTCGTACCTGCGTGAAGACGAAACCAAGATCCGCGACAGCAGCCCGTCTAAAGGCTCGTACAGCGCCGACTACCGCAACACCGCTCACGGCCTGGGCACTTCGGTTACCTATCGCTTCTGATAGCAACTGCCAGGCTGAAAAAAGCCCGCAACCAGTGATGGTTGCGGGCTTTTTTATTGCGTGCCTGGAGCGCTCAGACCTGCATTGATTGACTAGCGTGCCGACGCCCCACGTCATTGACTGACTATCGTGCCGATGCTCCACGTCATTGACTGACTATCGTGCCGACACTCCGCGTCACTGATTGACTATCGTGCCGATGCTCCGCGTCGGCATGCAGTTCTGGACGCTCTGCGTCCTCTTTATGGCACTCCGCGTCACACAAGGGTGGTCGATTCAAACAAGACTCAAACCGCCCTTTTTTGCCCCCTTAAGGCTTCGACGCAATCGCCTTCTCAATGGCTGCGATCAGCTCCGGATCATCCGGCTTGGTCATGCTGGAGAAGTTGGCGATGACCTTGCCCTGGCGATCAACCACGTATTTGTAAAAGTTCCAGCGCGGCGCACTGCTCTGCTCGGCCAGCACCTTGAACAAGTGGGTCGCATCATCACCGCGTACCGCCTGCGGCTCGGTCATGGTGAAGGTCACGCCATAGTTGACGTAGCAGACCTTGGCGGTCTCCTCACCATCCTTGGCTTCCTGTTTGAAATCATTGGACGGCACGCCCAACACCTCGAGCCCCTGCCCCTTGTAGCGCTGACTCAGCTCTTCAAGACCTTTGAACTGCGGGGCGAAGCCGCAGAAGCTGGCAGTATTGACCACCACCAGCGGCTTGCCGGCGAAGCGTTTGCACAGGTCGATGTTTTCCTTGGCGCGCAGCTTGGGCAATTCGCCTTGCAGCAATGGCGGGCAGTCGGCAGCCATCGCTGCACCGCTCACGGCCAGCAGCAAAAGAGGGATCGAAAGAAAGCGAATGTTCATCATGGCGGCCCTGAATATTGTTGTCGTCTGCCGACACGCTACCCCATGCCGGAGCGTCTGCCTAGCAAGCGCCCATTCCCAATTGCAGAGCGGCCAGCCCGACATGCTGCCAGGCCCACCAGAGCAATCCCAGCACCACCGCGCCCACCAGCAGTGCCATCAGCAAAGGCCATCGCCGACTCATGCCAGACTGCCCTGCGCCTGCAAGCGCGCCACCGGGCGCTCGCGCACCGGCCAGTTGAGCGCCGCCGCGAGCAGACTCAGCAGGATCGAGACTTGCCAGATCAGGTCGTAGCTGCCGGTGCGGTCATACACCAGCCCGCCCAGCCAGCCACCGAGGAAGGCGCCCAACTGGTGAAACAGAAAGACGATGCCGCCCAGCATCGACAGGTTACGCACACCGAACAGTGTCGCAACCGTACCGTTGGTCAGCGGCACGGTCGACAGCCACAGCAAGCCCATCGCCACGCCGAACAGATACGCCGTGGTCTGGCTCAAGGGTATCCAGAGAAACAGCACGATCACCACCGCGCGCAACAGGTAAAGCACAGTCAGCAGCCGGGGTTTGGACATGCGCCCGCCCAGCCAGCCTGCGGTATACGTGCCGAAGATATTGAACAGGCCAATCAGGGCCAGCACTGTAGTGCCAACCTTGGCGGGCAAGTGCTGATCCACCAGATAGGCCGGTAAGTGCACGCCGATGAAGACCACTTGAAAACCGCAGACAAAGAACCCCAGCGCCAACAGCCAGAACCCCGAATGCGAGCACGCCTCGCGCAGCGCCTCGCCGAGGGTCAGTTCGACGCCGGTGGATACACTCGGCGTATCCTTGAGCATGCCCACCAGAGGCAGGATCAACGCCACCATCACACCCAGCACCAGCAAGGCGCCGGACCAGCCCAGCCAGCTGATCAAACCCAATGTACCGGGCAGCATGGCGAACTGACCGAATGAGCCGGCGGCGCTGGCGATCCCCATGCCCATACTGCGTTTTTCCGCAGGCAGCGCACGCCCCACAACACCCAGGATGACCGAAAACGATGTGCCGGACAGACCGATACCGATCAGCAGACCGGCGCTCAATGAAAGGCTGAGGGAAGAATCGGCGGTACTCATACACAGCAGACCTGCTGCATACAGCACACCGCCGACGAAGACGACTTTCGCCGCCCCGAATCGATCTGCCAGCGCCCCGGCGAAGGGCTGCGCCAGGCCCCACATCAGATTCTGCAGGGCGATGGCAAAGGCAAAGACTTCACGCCCCCAGCCAAACTCGGCACTCATGGGTGCCAGAAACAGACCGAAGCCGTGCCGCGTACCCAGCGAAAGCGCAAGAATCAACGCACTGCCCAGCAGAACCCAGCCACTGGTACGCCAGATCGATGTCATGGTTAAGCTCCCTGCGCTTTGTGTTACATGGTTTGACCCGCAATTCGCGAAGCTACGCGCTGCCGGTAAAAGCTGTCAACAAAGCGTTGTGCAGGGTCTCAAAGCAGCGCCAGCGTCAGCAGCACCGCCAATTCCAGCAGCTCGAGCAATGCCCCGGCCGTATCGCCGGTGCAGCCGCCCAGACGGCGCATCATCAACTGTCGCAGCCAGAAGAAACAAACGGCGCAGACCAGCAATACAGCTACCCCTGACCAGCCGGCGAGCAGCACGCACGCAATGGCAGTGGCGGCCAAAACCTTGCGTCCAGGGCCACGCGGCAGGTGATCGGCGAGCGCCTGCCCCAATCCCCCGGAACGTACATACGGCGTTCCCAGAAACAGCCCAAGCATGGCCGCGCGCCCGATCACCGGCGCCAACAGCAGCCAGACACTGGCATGGCTCTCGATCAGCGCCAGAATCGCAGCAAACTTGAGCAGCAGCACCAGGACCAGCGTGACCACGGCGATAGGCCCGCTGCGTGGGTCCTTCATGATCTTCAAGGTGCGTTCACGGTCACCGAAGCCGCCCAGCCAGGCGTCAGCACTGTCGGCCAGACCGTCCAGATGCAGGCCGCCGCTGAGCAATACCCAGGCACTGAGTACCAGCGCGGCGTGCAGCATGAGCGGCGTACCACTGAGCAAGGTGTTGAAGCCCAGCAGCAGCGTGCCGAACACCGCCCCGACCAACGGGTAGTACAGCAAGGAGCGTCCTAGCTCTTCAGGGCGCGGCATGCCCGGCAGTCTGATCGGCAGGCTGCCGAGAAATTGCAGGGCGATCCAGAACGGCAGCATCTCAGATCTCCGTGAGTACGCGATCAGCAGCGACCTGAATCGACAACAGCGCGCCATGCCCGACCACCACCTGCAACAGTTGCTCACGCGGCAAACCACGCGCCTGCGCCACCAGCAAGCGCATGACACCGCCATGACTGACCAGCAACACGCGCTCACCGGCGTAAGCCTGATGCAGACGCTCAATGGCACTCAATACCCGGTTCGAGAAATCCAGCACCGGCTCGCCGTTGGGGGGTGTGAACGCGTAGGGGTCCGCCCAGAACAGACCCAGGCCCTGCGCATCGGTTTCCATGAGTTGCGCAGGGCTGTGCCCTTCCCAGTCGCCGAAATGCAGCTCCTGCAAACCTGGCTCCAGGTGCAGAGGCAACGACAAGCGCTGCGCCAGCTCTTCGGAGAAACGTGCGCAACGTTGCAGCGGCGAGCTGACAATCCGCGTCCAAGGGCCGCCATCGACCACCGCCGCACGCATCTGCTGCCAGCCAGACTCGGTCAGCGCGTCGTCGAGACTGCCGCGCAGGCCGCCGCCCAGTTCGGTTTCGCCGTGCCGCAACAGGTCCAGGTGTAAGGTCATGCGGGGCGATCCGCCACAGCCGCTTCGGCAAACGTCGCCATGCCGCTGTGCAGCTCGCACGCCAGGCGTACCAGCGGCACAGCCAGTGCGGCACCGCTGCCCTCGCCCAGACGCAAACCGAGGTCCAGCAGCGGTTCGGCCTGCAGCGTTTCCAGCAGATGCCGATGGCCCGGTTCGGCGCCCCGATGACCGAACAACAGCCAGTTGCGGCAGGAAGGATTCAGGCGCACCGCTACCAGCGCGGCCGCGCTGCAAATGAAACCGTCGACCAGTACCGCAATACCTTCCTGCGCGCAGGCCAGGTACGCACCGGTCAGCGCGGCGATTTCGAAGCCGCCCAGGCAGAACAGGCTGTTCAACGGGTCTCCCGCCTGATCGGCGTGCAATGCCAGTGCGCGCTCGATGACATGAGTCTTGTGCTGAATGCCCTCGGCGTTCAGCCCGGTACCGGGTCCGACCAGCAACGGCGCAGCGCACTCCAGCAACGAGCAGGCGACTGCGCTGGCGGCTGTGGTGTTGCCGATGCCCATCTCGCCGCCGATGAACAGTTCAGTGCCGACAGCCTTGGCGCGCAATACGCTGTCACGCCCGGCCTGCAGGGCAGCGAGCCCCTGCTCGACACTCATGGCCGGCCCGTAGGCAAAATTGGCGGTGCCCGCGCCAATGCGCAGATGGCGCACCCCGGGCAAATCCATTGGCGACACAGTGCCCAGATCGACCACGTCCAGTTGCGCGGAGAGCTGACGCGCCAGCACGCTGATCGCGGCGCCGCCGTTGACGAAGTTGTGCAGCATCTGCCCGGTGACTTCCTGTGGATACGCCGACACACCTTCAGCGACGACACCATGATCAGCGGCAAAAATCGCGATCCACAGTTGATCGGCGGCCGGACGCTCACGCCCTTGCAAACCGGCCAGCTGTACCGCCAGGCGCTCCAGTTGCGCCAGCGAACCGGCGGGTTTGGTCAGTTGCTGCTGACGGGCCAGTGCCGCCTCGCGCATCGGTACATCAATGGCCTGTGCAGGCTTGAGCCACCAGGAATTACTCATAGCGCGGTTCCTTTCAACGTCAGGGGCAAGCCGGCAACGGTCAACACGACACGCTGGCAACGCTCGGCCAGCGCCTGATGCAACAGGCCGGCTTCATCGACATAGCGACGGGTCATTTCGCCGAGCGGCACGACGCCAAGCCCGGTTTCGTTGCTGACAAAAATGATTTCACCCGGCAGCCCGGCAAGGCTGTCGAGCAGGGATTCACGTTCTTGAAGCAGGCGCTCGGGGTTGTCGAGCATCAACAGATTGGTCAGCCAGAGGGTCAGGCAATCGACTAGCAGGCAGCAATCGGGCGCCGCATTTTCGCGCAGCACCCGCGCCAGCTCGATCGGCTCTTCGACCAACCCCCAGTGCTCGGGACGGCGTGCGCGATGGCTCGCAACACGCTGATTCATTTCGCCGTCCAGAGGCTGACTGGTGGCGATGTAGGTCACCTTCAGCGTGCTGTCGGCGGCCAGTTTTTCCGCCAGGCGACTCTTGCCGGAACGCGCGCCGCCGAGGATCAATTGCAGCATTCAGTTCGCCTCCAGGCCACACAGTTCGCGAAGCAATGGGCCGTCCAGGTGTTTTTCCACCAGGTCCGCCAGACGTTCGATGTCGCGCTCGCGCAGGGCGTGATAATCGACGGACTGCACGTTCGCCAACCCCGCCCAGCGCAGTAACGCGCTACAGGCCGCAGGTGATTCGAACAGGCCGTGCAGGTAAGTCCCGAGCACCTGCCCGTCGACACTCTGCGCGCCATCGCAACGCCCGTCGTCCAGTTGCACGGCAGCCTGCTCCAGCGCCGGCCCTGTCGTTACCCCGGCATGAATTTCGTAGCCGCTGACCTCGGCGTCTTCCAGGGTCAGACGACCGCGCACATTGCGCAGTTGCTTTTCCGCTTCCAGCACCGTGCTCATTGCCAGTAGGCCAAACCCGGCGCTGGACCCGGCTGCGCCTTCCAGCCCGAGAGGATCGTGCACCTGCTCACCGAGCATTTGCAGGCCGCCGCAGATCCCCATCAGCTTGCCGCCATAACGCAAATGCCGCTCGATGGCGGTGTCCCAGCCATTGTTGCGCAGGTAGTTCAGATCGCTGCGCACGCTTTTCGAGCCGGGCAGAATGATCAGGTCAGCAGGAGGAATCGCCTGGCCGGGACCGATGAACTGCAGATTGACCTGAGGGTGCAGGCGCAGCGGGTCGAAATCAGTGTGATTACTGATGCGAGGCAGCACCGGGACCACCACGTTCAGCACATGCTCGACCTTGTCGGTCTGGCGCTGGTCCAGGCCGTCTTCGGCTTCGAGGTGCAGGTCCATCACGTAGGGCAGCACGCCAACCACCGGCTTGCCGGTGCGTGCTTCCAGCCAGTCCAGACCCGGCTGCAACAAGGCGATGTCACCGCGAAAACGGTTGATGATGAAACCCTTGACCCGCGCCCGCTCACTGGGCGACAGCAGCTCAAGGGTGCCGACCAGATGGGCAAACACCCCGCCACGATTGATATCGGCAATCAGCAGCACCGGGCAGTCGACCGCCTCGGCAAAGCCCATGTTGGCGATATCGTTGGCGCGCAGGTTGATCTCGGCCGGAGAACCCGCGCCCTCGACCACGATCACCGGGTAGCTTTCACCCAGGCGCCGATGGGATTCCAGCACCGCCTGCATGGCGATCTCTTTGTAGCCGTGATAAGCCATCGCGTTCATGGTGGTGACCGCACGGCCGTGAATGATCACCTGCGCGCCCGTGTCACTGTTGGGCTTGAGCAGCACCGGGTTCATGTCGGTGTGCGGTTCGAGGTAGCACGCCTGCGCCTGCACGGCCTGCGCGCGGCCGATCTCGCCGCCGTCTGCAGTCACCGCGCTGTTGAGCGCCATGTTCTGCGGCTTGAACGGCACGACCTTGACGCCCTGACGAGTCAGCCAGCGGCACAGGGCCGTCACCAGAGTGCTTTTGCCGGCATCGGAGGTGGTGCCTTGTACCATCAGCGTGCTCATGGGTATTCCTTGCGGTATTCAAGCAGAACATCGTGCAGCCGCAGCCAGTCGGCCTCGTCGCGGGGCAGACCGAAACGCAGACTGGACGACTCGGAGGTGTCACCCTTGAACAGACGCAGCAGCACGCCGCGCCGCGCACAAAACTCATAGAGCGTCTGCGCCTCAGGGGTCACCAGCCATTGGAACAGCGCACAGCCGCCTTGCGGGGTCAGAGCGTAGCGGTCGAGCAACGCCACCAGCCGGTCGCGGGCCTGGTCACAGCGCTCACGTTGACGCGCCTGCCCCTGCTGATCACTGAGGCACACCTGACCGATGATCCGGGTTGGCCCACTGACCGACCAGGGGCCGATTTCCTGCGCCAGCATCCTCAACAGCACCGGCTCGGCCATGACAAAACCGAGCCTCACGCCAGCCAGGCCGAAAAACTTGCCGAACGAACGCAGGACGATCAGCCCGCTGCGCCCCGTTTCGGCCGCCAGGCTCATGCCCGGCGTGTTATCCATGAACGCTTCATCGACGACCAGCCAGCCACCGCGCTCGGCCAGTCGTGCATGCCACTCCAGCAAGCGCTCGGCGCTCAGGTGCAGACCGGTCGGGTTGTTGGGGTTGACCACTACCAGTATGTCCAGGCTGTCGAGGAAGTAGTCGACCTCCTGCTCACCCACCTCACGGACCACGAAACCGTTCTTGCGCCAGGCATGCGCGTGCTCTGCGTAGCAGGGCGACAGAACGCCAACTCGCCCCCCGCTGCGCACCCGCGGCAGTGCCTGAATCGCGGCCTGCGAACCAGACACCGGCAATAACCGGGACACACCGTAATACGCGCAGGCCGCCGCTTCCAGACCATCGTCGGTCTCGGGCAACCGCGCCCAGGCACGCGTCGGAATCTCCGGGATGGGCCACGACCAGGGCGCGATCCCAGTGGACAGGTCCAGCCAGTCGGCTAGCTGAATACCGTAATGCTGCGCCGCCGCGCGCAACCGCCCGCCGTGCTCAAGCATAAAATTCAGCCGCCACGCAGATGACCAGCAGCCATAACCAGACGCCGCGCTGCACCAGTTGCCAGCCGCGATCGATCGAGTCCGCGTCGGCAGGCGCACCCTCACCCAGTTGCGGACGCTGATGCAACTCGCCGTGGTAGATCGCCGCGCCACCCAGTTCGACACCCAGCGCGCCTGCGCCAGCGGCCATCACCGGACCGGCATTCGGACTGTCCCAGGCCGGAGCCTGTGTGCGCCAGCAACGCAGCGCCAGTCGGGTCTTGCCCAACAAGGCGTAAGTCAATGCCACAAGACGTGCGGGAATATAGTTGAGCAGATCGTCGATCTTCGCCGCAGCCCAGCCAAAACGCTCAAAGCGCTCGTTGCGATAGCCCCACATGGCGTCCAGCGTATTGCTCAGCCGGTACAGCACCACGCCGGGCGCACCGGCCACGACAAACCAGAATAACGCTGCGAACACCGCATCGCTACCGTTCTCCAGCACCGACTCGGTGGCTGCGCGGGCGACTTCGGTAGCGTCCAGCTCAGTGGTCTGGCGACTGACCAGATAACCGACCCGCTGACGTGCTTCAACCAGATCATCACTGCGCAGCGCTTGCGCCACCGGCTGAACGTGCTCGCCCAGACTGCGCATGCCCAGCGCGCCATACAGCGCCAGAATCTCGAACAGCCAGCCCACGCCAGGCAACCAGCTCAGCAGCGTGGCCAGCAGCGTCAGCGGCACAACGGTGATGACCCAGGCGGTAACGCCGTGACTGCGCCAGCCACGGCCGCCACTGTTGAAACGCTGCTCGACCCGATTGGCGAAGTTGCCGAACGCCACCAGCGGATGCCATCGTTTTGGCTCACCGAGCAGCGCATCCAGCGCGACCCCGGCGACGCTCAACAGCGCCACACTCATTGATTCACTCCCCATTGATTCTCGTACAGCAGCTCGTGCAGCGGACGCGCCTGCGCCCAGCCTTCCATCACCAGCATTGGCGCAGGATAGAATTCCTTGACCGGCCCCAGGCAAATGATCGCCAGCGGCTTCGCGCCGTCAGGCATGCCCAGCAGTTCGGCCAATGCCTCGGGGTCGAACAGCGACACCCAGCCCATGCCCAGGCCTTCTGCACGCGATGCCAGCCACAGGTTCTGGATCGCGCAGGACAGCGATGCCATGTCCATTTCGGGCAAGGTGCGACGCCCGAAAATGTGTTGCTCACGCCCTTCCATCAGCGCGGCGACCAGCACTTCTGCGCAGTCGTTGATGCCTTCGACCTTGAGCTTCATGAACTCGTCGGTTCGCTCCCCCAGCGCCTCGGCGGTACGAACACGCTCCTCCTCTACCTGCGCCTGCATCCTGCCGCGCAATAGCGGATCGCTGATGCGGATGAAGCGCCACGGCTGCATCAGCCCGACGCTGGGAGCCTGATGCGCAGCTTCGAGCACGCGCGCCAATAGCTCGGGCGCGACCGCACCACCGATGAAGTGGCGCATGTCGCGACGTTCGGCGATAGCGCGGTACACCGCAGCCCGCTCTTCGGGGCTGAACGCTTGCTCGGTCATGGTTTGAACAGCGCCGCAATCGCCCGGGGGCAGGAAGGAAAATAGAAATGCACGTAGGACGCGGTCAGACGACCCAAACGATAGACCGCTTCTGCGCCGCGCCCGCCATTGGGGCTGACGCCACGCGCAATCGGCTGCAGCTCGGTGCTGGTCAGCGAGTGGTGATAGGTATGGCCGTGCAGCGTGCCCTCGGGCAGCTCGACGGCCTGCAAGGCCAGCGCCGCCAGACGCTTCTGCATGACCGCTTCACCGGACAGCAAGCCGACCAGTTCGGCGCGCACGCCCTCGACATCGGTCAGGGCTTCGAGCAAATAGAGCATGCCGCCGCACTCGGCAAGAATCGGCTTGCCGGCAATATGGTGAGCCCTGATCGAAGCCTGCATTGTGCCATTGGCGGCCAGCGCCACGTGGTGCAGCTCCGGATAGCCACCGGGCAGGTACAGGCTGTCGGCCTCGGGAAGCTCGCGATCATGGATCGGCGAGAAGAAACTCAGCTCGGCGCCCATGTTCCTCAGCAGTTCCAGGCTCGCGCCATACAGAAAGGCAAAGGCTTCATCGCGTGCGATGGCAATGCGTACGCCGCGCAGCAGCGGTTCGACATGAACCGGGTCGGGCGCGGTAAAGGTCACGGCCGGCGGCAAAGCCACTTCACAGGTACTGGCCAGCGCCGCAGCAGCCATGTCCAGACGCACGTCCAGATCATTGAGCTCACTGGCCTGGACCAACCCCAGATGACGGCTGGGCAATTCGAAGCCGACTTCCCGGGACAGTGCGCCGTACCAGCGCAGGCCTTCGGTCAGGCTGTTCTCCAGCAACTGCGCATGGCGTACCGTGCCGACGCGATTGGCCAACACGCCGGCGAACGGCAGATCAGGCTGATAGCGCGCCAGGCCCAGCGCCAGTGCGCCAAACGTCTGCGCCATGGCCGTGCCGTCGATCACACCGAGTACCGGCACGCCAAAATGCCGGGACAGGTCGGCGCTCGACGGCGTGCCGTCGAACAGCCCCATGACCCCTTCGATCAGAATCAGGTCCGCCTCGTCAGCCGCCTCCCACAACAGGCGACGGCTTTCATCGGCACCGACCATCCACATGTCCAGTTGATAGACCGGCGCACCACTGGCCCGCTCGAGAATCATCGGGTCAAGAAAGTCCGGGCCGCACTTGAACACCCGGACCTTGCGCCCTTGGTTGCGGTGCAAGCGTGCCAGTGCAGCGGTCACCGTGGTTTTGCCTTGCCCGGAGGCAGGCGCAGCGATCAATACCGCCGGACAGTCACGCGGGGCTCTCATTGCAATGCGCTCAATGATGAAGGGTTCACAGCTCGATACCTTTCTGCGCACGAATACCGGCCTGAAACGCGTGCTTGACCACGCCGATCTCGGAAACGGTATCGGCCAGGTCGATCAATTCGGCTTTGGCACCGCGGCCAGTCACCAATACATGCTGCATCGGCGGACGTGCCTGCAGGTCGCTGAGCACTTGTTCAAGGTCGAGGTAGCCATGTTTGAGGGCAATGTTCAGTTCGTCGAGCACCACCAGACCAATGGCCGGATCGCGAAGCATTTCCTGAGACACGGCCCAAGCGGCTTCGGCGGCGGCGATGTCGCGCTGGCGATCCTGGGTTTCCCAGGTGAAGCCCTCACCCATTACGTGATAGCGCACCTGCTCGGGGAAACGGCGGAAAAACATTTCTTCGCCCGTGCTGTTGCGGCCCTTGATGAACTGCACCACACCACACTGCATGTCGTGGCCCATGGCGCGGGCGAGCATGCCGAATGCCGAGCTGCTCTTGCCCTTGCCATTGCCGGTCAATACCAGCAGCAGGCCGCACTCGTTGGGCGAGCTGGCGATACGCTCGTCCATGACGGCTTTCTTGCGCTGCATGCGCGCCAGATGGCGTTCGTCGCGTTCGGGGGATTCGTTCATCTGGGTTCTCCGCTCGGGGCAGGCGACAACAGACGGAAGGACAGCACTGGACAGCACGGCAACGCCCTGCACAGAACATCACCCTCCGTGATGTCATTGAGTGATTCAGGCCGGTCTCCGGGCTCATGAGCGGGTCACCCCGGCTGCGCGCCTTCCCATGTCGAAACACAGTGGCGTCAGGCACAGCCTTGACTCATTTACCGTTGCGGGGGCAGCGCCGGGATCGGATCTGTCGACCCACACCGGCTTCCCTGTTTCACTCTGCCAATCGGGGATTGCAGAGCACCTGAAACAAACCGCGAAGGGTAGAGGGTTGGACCGGGAGCGTCAATCGACACCGTCGCCGCGGAACGTGATTGAACCTAGCGGGTTGGCGGTGCCTCTATCAGTTACTGGACCATGCCCTTGTTAATGGAGATCGACAATGTTCAAACTCAGACCCCACTACGCAGTGTTGCTTCTGGTCGCCGGCGGCCTCGCTGCCTGCGGCGAGTCTTCGAGACTGCAAGTCTCGGATGGAACAGGCCCCTCGCCCAAGCTGCCGGAGCCCAACAAGACGCTGATCCCGACCGTCAACATCGCCCCTGCCGTAGGCTGGGAAAAAGGCGCCAAGCCGGTCGCCGCGCCGGGCACACAAGTGGCTGCGTTCGCCGAAAACCTCGACCACCCGCGCTGGCTGTATGTGTTGCCCAACGGTGACGTGCTGGTCGCAGAAACCAATTCGCCCGCCAAACCGGATGATTCCAAAGGCATTCGCGGCTGGGTGATGGAAAAAGTCATGGGGCGCGCCGGTGCCGGTGTGCCCAGCGCCAACCGCATCACCTTGCTGCGCGACGTGGACAAGGACGGTGTGGCAGAGACGCGCACGGTTTTCCTGCAAAACCTCAATTCGCCGTTCGGCATGACCCTGGTGGGCAACAAGCTGTATGTCGCCGATACCGATCGCCTGATCAGCTTCCCGTATGAATCAGGGCAGACCTCGATCAGCGCGCAGGCGACCAAGGTGGTCGACCTGCCGGGCGGCACGCTCAATCACCACTGGACCAAGAATGTCATCGCCAGCAAGGATGGCAGCAAGCTGTACGTGACCGTGGGCTCCAACAGCAACGTGGCCGAAAACGGCATGGACAAGGAAGAGGGTCGTGCGGCGATCTGGGAAGTGGACGCGGCCACCGGCAACCACCGGATCTTCGCGTCGGGCCTGCGCAACCCCAACGGCATGGATTGGGAGCCGAAGACCGGCAAACTGTGGACGGCGGTCAACGAGCGCGACGAGATCGGCAGCGATCTGGTGCCTGACTACGTCACCTCGGTGCAGGACGGCGCATTCTACGGCTGGCCTTACAGCTACTACGGCCAGCATGTCGACGAGCGCGTCAAGCCGCAGAATCCGGCACTGGTCGCCAAGGCGATTGCCCCGGATTACGCAGTAGGTCCGCACACCGCTTCGCTGGGCCTGGTGTTCGCCGACGGCAAGACACTGGCTGCACCGTTCAACGAAGGCCTGTTCATTGGCCAGCACGGCTCATGGAACCGCAAACCGCACAGCGGCTATAAGGTGGTGTTCATTCCATTCAGTGGCGGCAAACCCAACGGCACACCGGTCGATGTGTTGACCGGCTTCCTCAACAAGGATGAAAAAGCCATGGGCCGTCCGGTTGGCGTGGTCAATGACCAGCGCGGCGGTTTGCTGGTGGCGGACGATGTCGGCAACAAGATCTGGCGCGTGACATCAGCCAAGGCTGCTCAGTAACGCCGAGCGGTTATTCCTGTGGGAGCGAGCTTGCTCGCGAAGAGGCCGGCACAGCTGCGGCGATCCCCAGCGTGCCACGCTCCAGCGTGGACACGCCTTTCTGAACGCTCTGCGTCCGATCCTGAGGCTGGAGCTGGGGGAAGCCGCTGATCAGCGGTTCCTGCCTAAGGCCGATTCTGCGCCAGACTGGACGGCTGAATCACGCGCTTGGCGTTGAGGTAGGCTCTCTGCCAGTAAGGCTTGTCGAGACTGTCGAGCTTCACCGTGCCACCGGTGGCCGGCGCATGCACGAAGCGGCCTTCGCCCACGTAAATCCCCGCATGCGACACCTGCGAACCACCTGACGTGGCAAAGAACACCAGATCACCTGACTGCAGTTGCTCGCGGCGAATATTCGGTGCGCCCATCACGATCATCTCGCGTGTGGAACGTGGCAGGGAAATGCCAGCCGCGTCACGATAGACGTAACCTATAAGACCGCTGCAATCGAAACCGGAGTCAGGCGTGTTGCCGCCCCAGCGATAAGGCGTGCCAACCAGCCCCAACGCACGAAACAGCACGTCTTCGGCAGCTGGAGAAAGAATCTGGGGAGGAGCAGTGACCACCGGACGCTGAACGATCCGGGGCGCTTTGGGCGGGGGCGGCGCGCTGGCGCAGGCACCGAGCAACGCAGCAACAGAAATGACTAACAGGCGCAACGCAATCGACATAACCACAACAACCTATCCGGATGCGGCTTACGCTGCCGAGAAGCTCAAAAACGCAGAAAGACCCGAAGGTCTTGTACTGCGCGTTCTATTTATTTACGCCGCTTGGGCGCGGTCTTGACTGTAGTCGAAGTCATCGCCGTTGTCTGCGTTACTTCAGGTGTCGATTTTACTGCAACAGTACCCGGGGCCATCGCCAGGGGCCGCTTGGCCTCGATGAAGGTCTTGCTCCAGTAGGCGTCATCGAGGCTGTCGATGCGCACACCGCCGCTGCGGCGACTGCTGGAGTGGATGAACTGCCGATTACCGGCGTAGATCGCTGCGTGGCTGACCTGACCGCGACCGCGAGTACTGAAGAACAGCACATCGCCCGGCTGAAGCTTGTTGCGCGCCACCAGGGGTGCGTTGACGTTGATCATTTCACGCGTGGAACGTGGCAGGCTCATGCCGGCCTCTTCGCGAAACAGATAACCGATGAAGCCGCTGCAATCGAAACCCGAAGAAGTCGACGTGCCGCCGAACTTGTAGCGTGTGCCGATCAGCGACTTGCCACGCTCCAGGATGCTGTCGGCCAGGGCCGGCAGTTGGTAAGACTTGTTATCAGCGAACTGGGCCAGTTCGTCTTCGGTAGCGAGCTCGTCCTGCAGGACTGCCGCGTCGGCGCGACGGGCTGCGGACTGGGCATTGGCATTTATTGCGCTCTGATAGCGTGGAACTGGCTGGGCCTGTTCCTGCTGTGCGACCGGCATATTGGCCGAGCAACCGAAGAGAAAGGTAACGAGTGCGAGAGGCACGAGGGGTGCGAAGCGAACAACTTGCATGGGCACAACCGTGGCTGACTAGTTAAGATGGCGAGACTATGCCTTTTATGAAGGTGATTTGCAAATTCAATCGAACTAGATGTGACTTATGAGTTCGGCCATGACATGTGCCGCGCGGTAGGGCAAAAAGACGTCCATCTGCGCGCTGTGATCCGTCGGCTGCGGATTGATTTCTGCGGCAAAACCCCCGGAAACCCTGGTGCGAATGACCGGTTCGTGAATGTAGGGGAAGCTTGCGGTGGTGCCGATACTCAGCACTGCGTCATAGCCTTTAGCCAGCTGTTCATACAGTGTTTCCAGGGCTTTTTCGGGAAGCATTTCCTGAAAAAGAACGACGGACGGTCGCAAAATGCCACTACATGCCGGGCATAAGGGGGGCAAAGGGCGCTGCAAGTGCTCACTCAATTGCGAATCCTCAGCACCGCAGGATTGGCAAAACAGTGGCGAGAGTTGCCCGTGAATTTCGATCAGGCGCTCCGGCGGACTGCCCGCCGCACGGTGATAACCGTCGACGTTCTGGGTCAGCACCCAGCACTCGGGTTTGATGCGTTGCAACTGGGCGATGGCGTAATGCGCGACATTCGGCTCGCCACCCAGACACGCCCTACCCAGTTCAGCGATGTACTTCCAGCACAGCTCCGGGTCACGACGCAGCATGGGCCCGGACAGGGCCATTTCGATAGGCAGGCCATCATCGGTCTTGCCATTGTAAAGCCCGCCCACACCACGGTAGGTCGGCAACCCCGAATCGGCAGACAAACCCGCCCCGGTGATCACCAGAATCCGTTGTGCATGGCGCAAGGCAGCCGCCGTCTGCATCAACAGCGCCTGATCTACCACCCGAGGGTCTCTTTAAGGAAGGGAATGGTCAGCTTGCGCTTTTCCTGGAGTGACGCCTGATCGAGGCGCTCGAGCAATTCGAACAACGCGCTCATGCTGCGTGTACCACGCGTCAGGATGAAATGCCCGACATCGTCGGTCAGGTGCAGACCACGCCGAGAGGCACGCAGTTGCAAGGCGCGCAGCTTGTCCTCGTCGGACAGACCGCGCATCTGGAACACCAATGCCATGGTCAGGCGCGATTTCAGGTCGGGAAGCTTTACCGGCAATTCGCGGGGCGATTTGGACGCGGCAATCAGCAGACGACGCCCGCTGTCACGCAGACGATTGAACAGATGAAACAGCGCTTCTTCCCAGTCGGGCTTGCCGACGATCGCCTGCAGATCGTCCAGACACACCAGCTCGTACTGCTCCAGATGATCGAACAGCTCGATGCCTTCATCTATGACTTCGGCCAGCGGCAGATACACTGCAGGCTCGCCCAACTGCTCGAAACGCAGGCAGGCAGCCTGCAGCAGGTGCGTGCGCCCTACTCCGTCCTTGCCCCACAGATAGATGAGGCTTTCGGTCCAGCCAGCGTCGGCTTCGCACAGCCGCTCGACATAGCCGAGTGCAGCGGCGTTGGCGCCTGGATAGTAATTGACGAAAGTGGCGTCATCACGCAGACGCACACTCAGGGGCAGCTGAATCGGTTTCATGCTGACTAACGGCTCATGCAAACCGTCAAGGGCCTCTGTGTAAAGAGCGCAAAGTTTATACCCGTGACGCTGGTCGCACAATGCGACAGACCTCAAGCAAAATCAAAGGTTTGCGTCAGGGTGAGTAAAGCGCCGTCCAGGCGCTGTACGAAAATTCGGCGAGCGAAGGTCAGGCAAGGCAAAAACAGGCGAGGAACGGCCGGGGTCGCGCTCGACTCTACGTGTTGTAAATGAGCATTCCGATTGGACTCGCATCCGAGCCTGTTTTTAACGAAGCATCACCGAGCGCAGCCACTTTTTGTACAGAGCCCAGGACAGGGCGTTTGCAGGGGGCATGCACTCAAGGCATGAGCCTCTTCACCGGGCGGCGAAGAGGCTTGCATCGATCTTACAGCTCCGGATCTTCCGCGCCTGCGTAGATTTCCGAGTCCTTGTACAGATCATGCATGTGGCGCACCAGCACCATGATCACCGCCGCCACCGGCAGGGCCAGCAGAATGCCGGTGAAGCCGAACAGCTCGCCACCCGCCAGAATCGCGAAGATGACGGCGACCGGGTGCAGGCCGATGCGATCACCGACCAGCAACGGCGTCAGCACCATCCCCTCGAGGGCCTGACCGATCATGAACACCGCCACAATCCCCATCATCGGGTACAGGTCACCGCCAAACTGGAACAGCCCGGCCACCAGGGCCGAACCGATACCGATCACGAACCCCATATAAGGCACGATGGCCGCCAGACCGGCAATCACGCCGATCAGCAGGCCCAGCTCCAGCCCGACCAGCATCAGACCGGCCGCATAGATCACGCCAAGGCCGACCATCACCAGCAACTGACCGCGTATGAACGCGCCCAGCACTTCGTGGCACTCGCCCGCCAGCTTGACGATTTGCCCTTCACGCTGACGCGGCAGCAGGCCACGGATCTTGCCGGTCATGATGTCCCAGTCACGCAGCAGGTAGAAACACACCACGGGGATCAGCACCAGATTGGTCAGCCAGCCGATCAGCGCCAGGCTGGACGCCGTAGCCTGGGACAGCACGATAGAGACGATGTCCCCGGCCTGGCCCATATGCTCGGAGATGGCTGCCTTGATCTTGTCGAACTTCCAGAACCCGTCTGCCAGCCCGAACTTGGCCTGGACCCACGGCAACGCCGAGTGTTGCAGCCAGTCAAGAATCTGCGGCGCCAGCTCGTAGAGACGGAACAACTGCTTGGCGAGCATCGGCACCAGAACCAGCAGCAACGCCATCAGCACCAGCGTGAACAACCCGAACACGACCACAACGCTCAGGGTTCTGGACAGTCCGGCGCGCTCCAGACGGTCCACCAGCGGATCACCCATGTAGGCCAGCAGTAACGCCACCAGAAAAGGAGTGAGGATCGTGTGCAACAGCACCACGAATGCAACCAGCAAGGCCAGGCCGCCGATCCAGAACCAACGCCGCGTATCAGTCATCAACATCCCTCAAGCCAGTGGAAAAGCGTTCTTGCCGGGTTACCAGCGGAAATAGAGCTGTGGCGCAGACGCCGGAACAATCATCGGTGCGGGCGCAGGTGCCGGAGCAGCAGCAGCTCCATTGGCTGGCGCAACCGGCGCAGTCGCATCGACAGGCGCAGCAGGCGACGTTGCGGTAGCGGCTGCTTCGGCTGCGGGCACTTCCTGCAATTTGGCCAGCGACAACTGCGAGCGTAGCTGATCGGTGCTGCCACTGACCTCAAACACCACTTTATCGCCTTCGACAGAACTCAGACGCACGCCGAACGGTTCGAGTAACTGAAGCAGTTGCGCATAGCGCTCAAGTGTCATGCCTTGGACCTGGATCAGCATGCCGGTCGACGCACCGGGCTTGGCGACGAAGCGCGGAGCCAGACGCTCGCTGACCGACAGCAGCACCGCATCGGCCAAGGCTTCGGATGTGGCACCGGTTGCGGTGCCCTGTTCGCGCTGATCACCCAGCCACAAGCGCCATTTGCCCTGCCACTGACCGCCATCTTCCCGGGCGTGCACGGCCAGTATCGCGTCAGCGCCATAGCGCTCGGAGGCTTCCTTGAGCGGCGCAGGGTCAGTGCCCTCCAGGGTTTTCGCATTACCGATACCCTGCTCGCTCAAATCAGCCAGCGGCAGACGCAGCGGCAGTCCGCGGTGCTGAGCGGCCTGGCGCAAGGGTTCGGCAGCGGCCTGACCGTCGCCGACCAGATTCGAGCCTTCCACCGAGTCATTCAGCCACCAGCCGAGAATCGACGGGCGATTGCTGCCCCAGATCGGCAACCCCGCATCGTGCAAGGCACGGTCGGTGGTGGCCGGATCGAAGTCGACCAGCAGGGTTTCCGGCGGGCCGGCCTCGTAGCCGTACTGGCTGATGATCTGCTGCGGGTCCTTGCGCAGTGCGGCGATGGTCGAGCCCTGCACGGCCTTGGCGTCGCCGGTCAGGCGCAGCACCAGAGTTTCGACGGCGGCCTGCGTGGCCCGCGTGCGCTCATCGGGCGACTGGCCATTGACCGGCTCGCGAACCTGATAAAGGTTGCTGACCGTTTCGGCAAGGCTGGGAAGGCTGATCAGGGATAGACAGCCGACTAGAAGAATTCTGGAAAAACGCATGGACAGTTCCCGAACGGAAAAAAGTAAAAAGAAGCGGTTTCAGCAGGTGTACCAGTCTGGGACAGACGTGAGCCACCTATCATTCAGTTCGCGCATAAAGTACACCCTAAACGTCCAGGGTCGCACTGACAGGCCACCTGCTCGAGGTTAATTTGGTGCAACACCGCCCTGTTGTCGGCGCAAGGATGGCCCCTGATGAGCAAGCCTGATAAAATCGCGCGCCTTCGCAGACCGGCAATCGCCATGGCCCCAACATTACCACCGCATGACAGCGCGGTGCTGAACGGGTCCTAACGCAGCGGTCGATACCTCCGAATCCCCCCTAAAGGCCTGGATTTTCTATGAGCAAGCAACCCTCCCTGAGCTATAAAGACGCCGGTGTAGACATCGACGCCGGTGAAGCATTGGTCGAACGCATCAAGAGCGTCGCCAAGCGCACCAAGCGTCCGGAAGTCATGGGCGGCCTGGGAGGCTTCGGCGCCCTCTGCGAAATCCCGGCCGGCTACAAGCAACCGGTTCTGGTTTCCGGCACCGACGGCGTGGGCACCAAGCTGCGTCTGGCGCTGAACCTGAACAAGCACGACACCATCGGCATCGACCTGGTCGCCATGTGCGTCAATGACCTGGTGGTCTGCGGCGCAGAGCCACTGTTCTTCCTCGATTACTACGCCACCGGCAAGCTGAACGTCGACACCGCCGCTCAGGTCGTCACCGGCATCGGCGCCGGCTGCGAACTGGCCGGCTGCTCGCTGGTCGGCGGCGAAACCGCTGAAATGCCGGGCATGTACGAAGGCGAAGACTACGACCTGGCAGGCTTCTGCGTCGGCGTCGTGGAAAAGGCCGAGATCATCGACGGCTCGAAAGTCGCTGCCGGTGACGCCCTGCTCGCCCTGCCATCGTCCGGCCCGCACTCCAACGGCTACTCGCTGATCCGCAAGATCATCGAAGTGGCAGGCGCCGATATCGAAACCATCCAGCTGGACGGCAAGCCACTGACCGAACTGCTGATGGCGCCGACCCGCATCTACGTGAAGCCGCTGCTCAAGCTGATCAAGGAAACCGGCGCAGTCAAGGCCATGGCCCACATCACCGGCGGCGGCCTGCTCGACAACATTCCACGCGTACTGCCGGAAGGCGCTCAGGCCGTGGTCGACGTCGCCAGCTGGCAGCGTCCGGCCGTGTTCGACTGGCTGCAGCAGCAAGGCAACGTTGCGGAAAACGAGATGCACCGTGTGCTGAACTGCGGCGTGGGCATGGTGATCTGCGTCGCTCAGGAGCACGTCGAAGCAGCACTGAAGGTGCTGCGTGAAGCCGGCGAGCAGCCTTGGGTGATCGGCCAGATCGCCACCGCTGTCGAAGGCGCAGCACAGGTCGAGCTGAAAAACCTCAAGGCGCATTGATGCCAGCCATCTGCGAAGTCGTGGTGCTGTTGTCCGGCACCGGCGGCAACCTGCAAGCGATGATCGACAGCTTCAAGGACGGGGCCAGCCCCGTCCGCATCCGCGCGGTGATTTCCAACCGCGCAGATGCATTCGGCTTGCAACGTGCAAGGGACGCAGGCATCGAAACCTGCGTACTGGATCACACCGCATACGAGGGCCGTGAAGCCTTCGATGCAGCGCTGATCGAACGGATCGACGCCTTCCAGCCACAGTTGGTCGTATTGGCCGGGTTCATGCGCATTCTCAGCGCAGGATTCGTTCGCCACTACCATGGCCGCCTGCTGAATATTCACCCTTCCCTGCTGCCGCGTTACAAAGGCTTGCACACGCACAAGCGTGCGCTGGAGGCCGGCGACACCGAGCATGGCTGCAGCGTGCATTTCGTTACCGAGGAACTCGATGGCGGCCCACTGGTCGTACAGGCTGTTATTTCGGTACAGTTGCACGACACGCCCGCAACGCTCGCGCAACGGGTCCATGTTCAAGAGCACCGTATTTACCCACTGGCCATTCGATGGTTTGCCGAAGGCCGACTGAGCCTTGGTGAACAAGGTGCGTTACTCGATAGCCAGTTACTCCCGGCCAGCGGCCATCTGATTCGACATTAGGAGATACTATGCGTCGCGCTCTGCTCTTCGCTTTCGCTCTGCTCGCCTTGCCTGCCGTACAGGCCGCAGACCTTCAACCCTTCTCCGCCAGCTACACCGCCGACTGGAAACAGCTGCCCATGAGCGGCACAGCCGAACGCAGCCTGGAAGCCGGCGCCAATGGCACCTGGACCCTGAGCTTCAAGGCCTCGATGATGATCGCCAGCCTGACTGAAGTCAGCACCCTGAAGGTCGACAAGGACACCCTGCTGCCGCAGACCTACAACTTCGAGCGCAGTGGCCTGGGTAAATCCAAGAAGGTCGATCTGGCGTTCGACTGGAACACCAAGTTCGTCACCGGCACCGACCGTGGCGATGCGATCAAGCTGCCGCTCAACCGTGGCATCCTCGACAAGTCCACCTATCAGCTGGCGTTGCAACACGACATCGCTGAGGGCAAGAAGAGCATGAGCTATCAGGTTGTCGACGGTGATGAAGTAGACACCTACGACTTCCGCGTGCTGGGTTCGGAAAAAGTCACCACCAAGACCGGCCAGGTCGATGCGATCAAGGTCGAGCGCGTGCGTGACCCGACGCAAAGCAAGCGCACCACTGTGCTGTGGTTCGCCAAGGACTGGGATTACCTGCTGGTCCGCCTGCAACAGGTCGAAACCGACGGCAAGGAATACAACATCGTCTTGCTGGACGGCACCGTCAACGGCAAGGCCGTCAAAGGCAGCTGATTGCCCTGACAGCACGCACCACAGAGCCCCGCTTTTTAGCGGGGCTTTTTATTGGCTGAAGGCATGCGACGCAGAACGCCGCACGATAGTCGCGCCTGCACCGCCCCCTTCGTGAGCAAGCTCACTCCCACGCCCTTCGGGCAGAAGCGCGGAGCATCGGCACGATGTTGCGATGATCGTTCCTCACCCTCCAGCGTAGGAATGCAGTTCTCGACGCTCTGCGTCGTCAAGAGGACGTGGAGCGTCCAGAAAGGCATGCGACGCAGAGCGCCGCAAGATAGTCGGGCCTACACCTGCCCTTCGTGAGCAAGCTCACTCCCACGCCCTTCGGGCAGAAGCGCAGAGCATCCGGGCACGATAGTTGAGGTTATCGTTCCTCACGCTCCAGCGTGGGAATGCAGTTCTCGACGCTCTGCGTCGTCAAGAGGACGCAGAGCGCCGCACGATAGTCGCGCCTGCACCTGCCCTTCGTGAGCAAGCTCACTCCCACGCCCTTCGGGCAGAAGCGCAGAGCATCCGGGCACGATAGTTGAGGTTATCGTTCCTCACGCTCCAGCGTGGGAATGCAGTTCTCGACGCTCTGCGTCGTCAAGAGGACGCAGAGCGCCGCACGATAGTCGCGCCTGCACCTGCCCTTCGTGAGCAAGCTCACTCCCACGCCCTTCGGGCAGAAGCGCAGAGCATCCGGGCACGATAGTTGAGGTTATCGTTCCTCACGCTCCAGCGTGGGAATGCAGTTCTCGACGCTCTGCGTCGTCAAGAGGACACGGAGCGTCCAGAAAGGCATGCGACGCAGAGCACCGCACGATAGTCGCGCCAGCACCTGCCCTTCGTGAGCAAGCTCACTCCCACGCCCTTCGGGCAGAAGCGCGGAGCATCGGCACGATGTTGCGATGATCGTTCCTCACGCTCCAGCGTGGGAATGCAGTTCTCGACGCTCTGCGTCGTAAAGAGGACGCGGAGCGTCCAGAAAGGCATGCGACGCAGAGCGCCGCACGATAGTCGCGCCTGCACCTGCCCTTCGTGAGCAAGCTCACTCCCACGCCCTTCGGGCAGAAGCGCAGAGCATCCGGGCACGATAGTTGAGGTTATCGTTCCTCACGCTCCAGCGTGGGAATGCAGTTCTCGACGCTCTGCGTCGTCAAGAGGGCGCGGAGCGTCTGGAACGGCGTTTACACGCGCATTCGGACAGGCTAGAAGCACATGAAACATCCTTCATTTTGCCACCACTGCGCTGTAAGCCACGTCATGTAAGGGCTGCAGAGGATCGATGAGTTTATGACCACCGGGGAACCTGAACAGGCTATTTACTTAGGCAGCTAACAAATCCTATAAAAGAGTCCTGCGACACATCGCCGCAGTATCCAGAGGCCTAACCATTCAGGCCATCAAAGTCAGGAGCTTACTACTATGACTGTCAGAGTTACTGAACGCGACGACGCCCACCTCTCTCACGAAGCCGTTGCCGACGGCATCCAGATCTGGGACGTGCACCAACAGGACCAACTGGTAGGCATGTTCCACGTTGAGTCCGATGCCCTTCGCTATAAGGAAGAGCTGGAAGCGCTGGAAAGCCAGGGCAACCACTGAACAAATCCAAGAACAGGAAAAGACAAAACCCGCTGAATGCGGGTTTTGTTTTGATAACTCAATGACAGCGCCGTGGGCTTACCACATCAGATCGTCAGGCACCTGATACGCCGCATACGGGTCGTCTGCATCCGGCGCTTCGGTCGGGGTGTTGAGCAGCACGATACGACGCGGGTCACGCTCCTGGATCTTCAGCGCAGCCTCCCGCGGAATGATCTCGTAACCGCCGCCGTGGTGAACGATGGCCAGTGAACCGCTGCTGAGCTTGTTGCGCACCATGGCGTTGACCGGGATGCGTTTGACCTTCTTGTCGTCAACGAAGTTGTAGTAATCCTCGGTGATCAGCTTGGGCAGGCGCGACACTTCGATCAGTTGCTTGACCTGAGCGGCGCGGGCCTTCTGCTCGACCTTCTCCTGCTGCTGACGGTTCAGCTCCTGATCACGTTTGGCCTTCTCGGCCATGGCCTCCTGGGCCGCACGCTTTTGCGAGTCATCGGCCTGCGCCTGACCCTTGTGCACCAGACGCTGCTCTTTCTGCTTTTCTTTGCCGACCTGCTTGGCCTGCTTTTGGTTGACCAGACCTGCCTTGAGCAACTGATCGCGAAGGGAAAGGCTCATTGTCTACTCACTTATACCGTTACCGCACACTCAGCCGCAGCCGGGTGTGCTCTTTTCCTGACGTTTGGCTTCGCCCCACAACGCATCCATTTCTTCGAGCGAGCACGCTTCGATAGGACGCTGCAGGTGGCGCAAAGCCTGTTCAATGAATCGGAAGCGTCTGTCGAACTTGCTATTGGCCGAGCGTAGCGCAGTTTCCGGGTCGACCTTGAGGTGTCGGGCCAGGTTGACGACGCTGAACAGCAGGTCGCCGACTTCCTCGGCAATGCCCTCGGCGTCATTGTCGACCATGGCCTCGAGAATTTCATCGAGTTCTTCACGCACCTTGTCGACCACCGGCAATGCCGCAGGCCAGTCGAAACCCACCTGCGCCGCACGCTTCTGCAGTTTGGCTGCCCGACTCAACGCGGGCAAGGCCCGGGGCACGTCGTCGAGCAGCGACAACTGCTCGGGCACACCGGCCTTCTCGGCACGCTCCTCGGCCTTGATTTCGTCCCAACGAAGATTGACCTGCTCGTCGGTCAGGCGTGGCGTTTCTGCCGGCGCGTACAGCTCGCCAGTCGGAAACACGTGCGGATGGCGACGCAGCAACTTGCGGGTAATGCCGTCGATGACGTCGTCGAATTCAAACCGGCCTTCCTCTTTGGCCAACTGCGCATAGAAGACCACCTGAAACAGCAGGTCACCCAACTCACCCTTCAGATGGTCGAGGTCGCCCTGTTCGATGGCGTCGGCCACTTCATAGGCTTCTTCCAGCGTGTGCGGCACGATGCTGGCGTAGGTCTGCTTCAGGTCCCACGGGCAGCCGAACTGCGGATCACGCAGCCGGGCCATGAGGTTCAGCAGGTCTTGAACTGTATACATGGAGCTCCCTGTGAGCGCAGGCAACGCTTATGGCGTCCTGTTCCTGCGCGTTTCAATGATGTTCGGCAACTGGGAAATACGCCCCAGCAACCGCCCCAGCGCGTCCAGACCTGGAATCTCGATGGTCAGGGACATAAGCGCAGTGTTGTCTTCCTTGTTCGAACGGGTGTTGACCGCCAGCACGTTGATCCGCTCGTTGAGCAGCACCTGGGTGACATCCCGCAGCAAGCCGGAACGGTCGTAGGCGCGAATGATGATGTCCACCGGATAGGTGAGCACCGGCACCGGTCCCCAGCTGACCTGAATGATCCGTTCAGGCTCGCGACCGCCCAGTTGCAGCACCGAAGCGCAATCCTGACGGTGAATGCTGACGCCACGACCCTGGGTGATATAACCGACGATGGCATCGCCCGGCAGCGGCTGGCAGCAGCCGGCCATCTGCGTCATCAGGTTGCCAACGCCCTGAATCTGAATATCCCCCCGCTTGCCGGGCTTGTAGCCGGTGGCCTTGCGCGGGATCAGTTCCAGCTGTTCATTGACGCGATCAGGCTCGACCTGCTGCTGGGCCAGATTGACCAGTTGCGCCAGACGCAGGTCGCCTGCGCCCAAAGCCGCGAACATGTCGTCGGCGGTTTTGTGATTGGCCTTTTCCGCCAGCTTGTCGAAATCGACCTGCGGCAACGCCAGGCGCGCCAGTTCGCGTTCGATCAGGGTTCTGCCGGCGGCGACGTTCTGATCGCGGGCCTGCAACTTGAACCAGTGAACGATCTTGGCCCGCGCGCGCGAGGTGGTGATGTACCCCAGGTTCGAGTTCAGCCAGTCGCGGCTCGGCGTACCGTGCTTGCTGGTGATGATCTCGACCTGCTCGCCGGTCTGCAGGCTGTAGTTGAGCGGGACGATGCGGCCATTGATCTTCGCACCCCGGCAGTTATGGCCGATTTCGGTGTGCACCCGATAGGCGAAGTCCAGTGGTGTCGCGCCCTTGGGCAGGTCGATGGCGTGGCCGTCAGGGGTGAAGACGTAGACGCGGTCAGGCTCGATATCAACCCGCAGTTGGTCTGCCAGACCGCCGATGTCGCCCAGCTCTTCATGCCATTCGAGCACCTGACGCAGCCAGGAAATCTTCTCTTCGTAATGATTGGAGCCGGATTTGACGTCGGTGCCTTTATAGCGCCAGTGCGCACAAACGCCCAACTCGGCCTCTTCATGCATGGCGTGGGTGCGGATCTGCACTTCCAGCACCTTGCCTTCCGGCCCGATCACGGCGGTGTGCAGCGAGCGATAGCCGTTTTCCTTGGGGTTGGCGATGTAATCGTCGAACTCTTTAGGAATATGCCGCCACAACGTGTGCACGATACCCAGCGCGGTGTAGCAATCGCGCATTTCCGGGACCAGCACACGCAGCGCACGGACGTCATAGATCTGGCTGAACGCCAGGCCCTTGCGCTGCATTTTGCGCCAGATGGAATAGATATGCTTGGCACGGCCACTGATGTCAGCGGTCACGCCAGTAGCCTGCAGCTCGTTATCGAGCTGGGACATGACGTCGCTGATGAAGCGCTCGCGGTCCAGCCTGCGCTCATGCAACAGCTTGGCGATCTGCTTGTATTGATCGGGCTCCAGGTAGCGGAAGGACAGGTCTTCCAGCTCCCACTTGATGTGCCCGATACCCAGGCGGTGGGCCAGCGGTGCATAGATGTCGAAGACTTCGCGGGCCACACGGTTGCGTTTTTCGTCGTCGGCGTTTTTCACCGCACGAATCGCGCAGGTACGTTCGGCCAGTTTGATCAGCGCAACACGAACGTCGTCGACCATCGCCACCAGCATCTTGCGCAGGTTTTCGACCTGCGCCTGACTGCCGAGTACCAGAGACTGACGAGGGCTGAGGCTGGCGCTGATCGCGGCCATGCGCAGCACGCCGTCGATGAGTTTGGCGACCGTTGCGCCAAAGCGCTGCTCGACGTCCGGCAGCGCAACGAGACCTTCACGCACACCACGGTAAATGACCGCAGCGACCAGTGAGTCCTGATCCAGCTTGAGGTCAGCCAGAATCTCCGCGATCTCCAGACCGGTCTGGAAACTGGAGGTGCCCTCTGCCCAATGATTCTTGTGGGCCTTGTCGGTCTGCTCGGCTTCCCGGGCAAACTCACAGGCCTTTTTCATGACTTCCCGGTCCAGGACCAGGTCGACGCTGACAATATGATCGAGCCACGCGTCGAGATTGATACTGCCGTCTGTGTTTATCGGCTGGTTCGCTCTCACCTGTACCATGCTGCTTACCTTCCCTAAGGCGCGATGAAAAGCGCCATCAGTCGCCAGCCTTCTGAGCGAATGCCACTTGCCGGGCAAGCAAGGACCGGCATTCGCGGGCCAGTCGGATTAAA
Source organism: Pseudomonas sp. BS3767 (assembly GCF_900099665.1). NCBI lineage: Bacteria > Pseudomonadati > Pseudomonadota > Gammaproteobacteria > Pseudomonadales > Pseudomonadaceae > Pseudomonas > Pseudomonas sp. BS3767. Next base: position 203,401 of record NZ_FNCX01000009.1, read on the forward strand.
TGAGATTCCCTGTCAGCAACGAACTCGTTCCAGTGAACGCCGCTCACTTACTCATTTCAAATAAAGCCATCGCCTCGACATGCGCCGTCTGAGGAAACATATCGAGGATTCCGGCACGTTTTAATCGGTAGCCCTGACTGATCAGTTCGACCGTGTCACGAGCCAAAGTTGCCGGATTACATGAAACATAAAGCAGTCGCCGGGCCCCCGTCTTTCTGATCTGGCGGACCACTTCAAAGGCCCCGTCACGCGGTGGGTCCAAGAGTACCGCAGAAAACCCTTCTGCCGCCCAGTCGGCATGTGTCAGCGGCTGGGAAAGATCCGCCTGAAAAAACTGCACATTGTGCAGATCATTACTCATTGCGTTGACGGCTGCACGCTCGACCATGGTCGCAACGCCTTCGACCGCCACCACTTCCCTGGCCAGACCCGCCAGCGGCAAGGCGAAATTGCCCAGACCACAGAACAGGTCCATGACACGTTCGTCTTTTGCAGGCGCCAGCCATTGCAGGGCCTGCTCGATCATCGCGGTGTTGACCGCCGCATTGACCTGAATGAAATCTCCCGGTCGCCAGGCCAGTTGCAGGTTCCACGGCTCCAGCCGGTAACCCAGCGTATCGCCGGGGCTGGCCGGTTGGGGCTCGCCCTCGCCGTGCAGCCACAGCTGCGCGCCGTGCTTGGAGCAAAACGCCTGCAACAGCGCCAGGTCGACCTCGGCAAGCGGCGCGGTGTGGCGCAACAACACGGCAGTCGCAACCCCACTGAACAACTCGACGTGACCCAGCGCCTGCGGTTTGCTGAAGTTTTTCAGCATGCCAGGCAACTCATTCATGATGGGTTGCAAGGCCTGTACCAGCACCGGACAGTGTTCGATGCTGACGATGTCCTGACTGGCGGCTGCGCGGAACCCCACGTCCAGCCTTTTGGCCTTGGCATCCCAGCGAACAGCGACCCGCGCGCGTCGGCGATAGGCCAGCTCGGCACCGCTCAAAGGTGCCGCCCATTCATCCGGCACAGCATTCGCCACGCGCAACAATTGCTCGGCGAGCATGCGCTGTTTCAGGGCAAGCTGTTCTTCGTGGGGCACATGCTGAACACTGCAGCCGCCACAGCGACCGAAATACTCACAGGCCGGAGCGCGACGCATGGTGCTGGCGGTGAAGACCCGCTCTGTGCGTGCCTCGACGACCTTGCCGCGCGCATTTAGCACGCGCGCCTCGACCTCTTCGCCGGCCAGACTGCCAGCGACAAACCAGGTTTTGCCCTCGAGAAAAGCGATACCGCGACCGTCGTCGGACAGCCGCTCGATGGTCAACCGCTGCTTTTTACCAGCAGGAATCTGTACGGTTTTAACGCCGCCCGCAGGCTGAAATCGCAAACCTCTTTCGTGCTTGGCCATCAGTTGGGCGAATCATAGACGCCGGTCGACAGGTAACGGTCGCCTCGGTCACAGATGATCGCCACAATCACGGCGTTTTCGACTTCCTGGGAAATACGCAACGCCCCGGCGACCGAGCCACCGGACGACACGCCACAGAAGATGCCTTCTTCGCGCGCCAGTCGGCGCATGGTGTCTTCGGCTTCGGTCTGGCCCATGTCGATGATGCGGTCGACACGGTCCGACTGATAGATTTTCGGCAGGTATTCATGCGGCCAGCGGCGAATACCGGGGATCGAAGCGCCCTCCATCGGTTGCAGACCGACGATCTGCACGTCCGGATTCTGCTCCTTGAGGTAGCGCGAGGTGCCCATGATGGTGCCGGTGGTGCCCATCGAGCTGACGAAATGGGTCACGGTACCGCCCGTCTGCCGCCAGATTTCCGGACCGGTGGACGTGTAATGCGCCTCGGGATTGTCGCCATTGGCGAACTGATCGAGCACTTTGCCGCGGCCTTCGGCCTGCATGCGCTCGGCCAGATCACGGGCGCCTTCCATGCCCTGGTCCTTGCTGACCGAAATCAGCTCGGCGCCATAGGCAGTCATGGCGGCCTTGCGTTCGGCACTGGAGTTGTCCGGCATGATCAGAATCATCCGGTAGCCCTTGATCGCCGCGGCCATGGCCAGCGCGATTCCGGTATTGCCGGAGGTGGCTTCGATCAGCGTGTCGCCTGGATGGATCTGACCGCGCAACTCGGCGCGGGTGATCATCGACAAGGCTGGGCGGTCTTTTACCGAGCCAGCGGGGTTGTTACCTTCGAGTTTCAACAGGAGGGTATTGCTGGTGTTGCCCGCCATGCGTTGCAGACGCACCAGCGGGGTGTTGCCGACGCAATCGGCAATGGTTTGATACTGCAGGGTCATGGCGTCTTCGCAATCCAGACTGCGGGGGGTGCCTATCATAACGGCAAACGGCCAAAGCCCATATCACGCAAAGTGCGCTGTTTATTCCCAAAAAGAATAAGCGCTGATTTTTCCACTGCCGCCCTGCTCAGCACAGAGAGTTAGGTGCCCATGCCGACGGTAAATGGCTAAACTCATCCCCTTGTGCCGATACAGCAAGGCAGCCGATGCCTGATATCGACGGACTGATACGTGTTGCCGGAGGAAGAGCGTGCTGACCAAGCTGGGTATAAAAGGCCGTGTGCTGCTACTGACTATTCTGCCTGCCAGCCTGATGGCGGCGATGCTCGGTGGTTATTTCACCTGGATGCAGTTGAGCGAACTGCAAAGCCAGTTGCTGCAACGCGGCGAAATGATTGCCCAGGACCTTGCGCCGCTTGCCGCCAATGCACTGGGGCGCAAGGACAAAGTGCTGCTCAGTCGCATTGCCACCCAGACGCTGGAGCAGACCGACGTGCGCGCCGTGTCGTTTCTCGACACCGATCGCACGGAGTTGGCCCACGCCGGGCCGACCATGATCAGCCCGTCGCCGATTGGCAGCGGCTCGCAATTGCTCAGCTCGACCGGCACCGACGCCACGCGCTACCTGCTGCCGGTCTTCGGCAGTCAACGGCATCTGACCAGTCCGATCATTCCTGCCGAAGCCGACACCCTGCTGGGCTGGGTCGAGCTTGAAATCTCCCATAACGGCACGCTGCTGCGCGGTTACCGAAGCCTGTTTGCCAGCCTGCTGCTGATCCTCACCGGGCTGGCGTTTACCGCGACCCTCGCGGTACGCATGAGCCGCACCATCAACGGGCCGATGAGCCAGATCAAGCAGGCCGTGTCGCAACTCAAGGACGGCAATCTGGAAACCCGCCTGCCACCGCTGGGCAGCCGGGAGCTGGATGAGCTGGCGTCGGGCATCAACCGCATGGCGGCAACGCTGCAGAACGCACAGGAAGAACTGCAACTGAGCATCGATCAGGCAACCGAGGATGTCCGGCAGAATCTGGAGACCATCGAAATCCAGAACATCGAACTCGACCTGGTACGCAAGGAAGCGCTTGAAGCAAGCCGGATCAAGTCCGAATTCCTGGCCAACATGAGCCATGAAATCCGCACGCCGCTCAATGGCATTCTGGGCTTCACCCATTTATTGCAGAAAAGCGAGCTGACCCCGCGCCAGTTCGACTACCTGGGCACCATCGAGAAGTCCGCCGACAACCTGCTGAGCATCATCAACGAGATTCTCGACTTCTCGAAAATCGAGGCCGGCAAGCTGGTGCTCGATAACATCCCGTTCAACCTGCGCGACCTGTTGCAGGACACCTTGACCATCCTCGCCCCGGCGGCGCACGCCAAACAGCTGGAGCTGGTCAGTCTGGTGTACCGCGATACGCCACTGGCGCTGTCCGGCGACCCGCTGCGTCTGCGGCAGATTCTGACCAACCTGGTCAGCAACGCGATCAAGTTCACCCGCGAAGGCACGATCGTCGCGCGCGCCATGCTCGAGGATGAAACCGAAGAGCACGCGCAACTGCGCATCAGCGTGCAGGACACCGGGATCGGCCTGTCCAGTCAGGATGTGCGGGCACTGTTCCAGGCCTTCAGCCAGGCCGACAACTCGCTCTCGCGCCAACCGGGCGGTACCGGACTGGGTCTGGTGATCTCCAAACGCCTGATCGAACAGATGGGCGGCGAAATCGGTGTCGACAGCACACCGGGCGAAGGTTCGGAATTCTGGATCAGCCTGAAACTGCCCAAGGCCCGCGAAGACAAGGAAGAATCACTCAATATTCCGCTCGGAGGCCTGCGCGCCGCAGTGCTTGAACATCATGACCTGGCGCGCCAGGCGCTGGAGCATCAGCTGGAAGACTGCGGCCTGCAGACCATCGTGTTCAATAATCTGGAAAACCTGCTCAACGGCGTGACCGCAGCGCACGAGACGCCAGCGGCCATCGATCTGGCGGTACTTGGCGTGACGGCGCTGGAAATCTCTCCGGAACGGCTGCGCCAGCACATCTGGGACCTGGAGAACCTCAACTGCAAGGTCATGGTGCTGTGCCCGACCACCGAGCACGCGCTGTTCCAGCTGGCAGTCCACGATGTCTACACACAACTGCAGGCCAAGCCCGCCTGCACCCGCAAACTGCAAAAAGCCCTGTCCGAGCTGATCGCGCCGCGAGCGGTGCGTGCCGACATCGGTCCGCCATTGTCGAGCCGCGCGCCGCGAGTGCTGTGCGTGGATGACAACCCGGCCAACCTGCTGCTGGTACAGACCCTGCTCGAAGACATGGGCGCTGAAGTGGTCGCTGTCGAGGGTGGTTACGCAGCGGTCAACGCCGTACAGCAAGAAGCGTTCGACCTGGTGTTGATGGACGTGCAAATGCCCGGCATGGACGGTCGTCAGGCCACCGAGGCGATCCGCACCTGGGAGGCCGAACGCAACCAGAGCTCACTGCCAATCGTGGCCCTTACCGCCCATGCGATGGCCAACGAAAAACGCTCACTGCTGCAAAGCGGTATGGACGACTACCTGACCAAGCCGATCAGCGAACGGCAACTGGCGCAGGTGGTGCTCAAGTGGACAGGGCTGGCGCTGCGCAACCCTGCGCCGGAACGCCAGAATGAAGCGCCTGAGGTCCACGTAGGGCCGCTGGTGCTGGATCATGAGGAGGGGTTGCGCCTGGCCGCGGGCAAGGCGGATCTCGCCGCCGACATGCTGGCCATGCTGCTGGCTTCACTGGACGCCGACCGCGAAGCCATTCGTGTGGCGCGCGCCAGTCAGGATGTACACGCCTTGATCGAGCGCATCCACCGTCTGCACGGCGCAACGCGTTATTGCGGCGTTCCCCAGCTGCGCAGCGCCTGCCAGCGCGCCGAAACCCTGCTCAAGCAAAATGCGCCGCACACCGAAGCGGCTCTGGACGATCTGGACAAGGCCATCATTCGCCTGGAAGCCGAGGCGCGGGTCATGGCGTGAGCGCGCGACGGGACGCCTGTCGTGCCTGACACTCCAGCGTGGACAGAGCATGTTAGGATGCGCGCAATTTTGGAGGACCCATGGTCGAACACGATTTTCGCTACAGCATGCTCAACCCCCAGCACACGCTGACCGAATGCCGCACGCTGGCACCCGGTCGCTACCAGGTCACCGGCAACGGCGGCTCGATTCACGATAACGACCAGTTATTGGTGACCATCAAAGGCAGCAAAAGCCTGCACATGCGCCTTACCGTCGAAAAAGTCCGGCACCTGATCAACCCGCCCGGCCAGTGGATTGCGGTGGCCAAAGGCCCGGTATTCGACGAGTTGGCGATTCATCAGTGGAAAGTGAATTGCGACAGCTGCGCCGCCGAACTGAACTTCGAGTTCATGGTAGAGAGCAAACTGGGCGTCAAGGCGCAGAAACCGGCCGCTACCGCGCGCATCGCGGAGCTGGGCTGGAAAACCGAGGGCGAGAAGCATTTCTGCAAGAAGTGCCAAGAGAAAGCGGCATGAAACAGTTTGCGCTCCTGAGCCTGATCGGCGGCGCGCTGCTGGCCGGTTGTACCGCTGACACGCTGCCGATCCAGCAGGATCACAGTTATGTAACGGAGTGGATAGGCGAACGCCCGCTGATCGATAACAGTCGCTTGACCATGACGCTGGGTGCCGATGGCCGTGCGTATGGCAATGCGGGCTGCAACCACTGGTTTGCGCCCTATACGCTGAACGATCACAGCATCAGTTTCGGTCCGGTGGGCAAGACGCGCAAGATGTGCGCGCCGGCGTTGATGGAGCAGGAACAGCGCTTTATCAAGGCGATCAGCAGTGTGCAGCGCTGGGATATCTCGCCCATCGAGCAGTTGCGTCTGTGGCCAACGCAGGGCAAGCCATTGCGTTTCTGGCTGGAAGACAGCTGATGTAACTATGGTGCCGAAGCTCCGCGTAACTTGCGACGCAGAGCGTCCAGAACTGCATTCCTACGCTGGAGCGCAGGGAACGATCACTATCGTGCGACGCTCCGCGTCGCATGCCGTTCTGGACGCTCCGCGTCCTCTTTCGACGCAGAGCGCCCAGAACCGATCTGATCACCCCTCTCCGCGCAACGTCTTGAGCTTCTGGATCACGGTGGCGGCTGACTGCTCGCCGAGCAGTTGTTCGCGCATCTTGCCCTTGTCGTCGATGATGTAGGTCACCGGCAATGCCTCGGAGGGCGGCAGGCTATATTGCTCGGCCGGGTCCTGGGCGAGCACGGTGAATTTGATGCCCAGTGCATTGGCAGCGCTTTTCAGCTCGTCGCCCTGCAGGTTGTCGAAGTTGACCCCCAGCACGGTGACCTTCTTGTCCTTGAGCTGCTCGGACAATGCATTGAACTCCGGAACCTCAGTACGGCAAGGGCCACACCATTCGGCCCAGTAGTTGACCACCAGCCAGTGCCCTTTGATGCGTTCGCTGGCGACCTTCTGGCCATTCTGATCTGTGCCCAGGTCCACGCCACATCCGCTGAGCAGCAAACTGCCGAAAAGTATTACCGCTGCTGTTAATCGCCTTGCCATTTGCCTGTTTCCTCGCCCCGTTCAACCTGCAATTACTTATACCCAAGCCACGACTATTGACCATCTGATATGTCGGACAGTGCCATCGCTGGTTAGAATACGCCACCCCACACAAGATGCGACGTGCAAATGACCGATCTGACGCTGTATCACAACCCGCGCTGCAGCAAGTCCCGCGGCGCGCTGGAACTGCTTCAGGCCCGCGGCCTGACGCCGGACATCGTCCTGTACCTGGAAACCCCGCCCGACGCCGACTGTGTGCGCGACCTGCTCGGCAAGCTGGGCATCGGTGCCCGGCAACTGCTGCGTACCGGCGAGGACGATTACAAGCAACTCAATCTGGCCGACCCGAGCCTGAGCGACGAGCAACTGATCGCCGCCATGGCCGCTCACCCCAAACTGATCGAACGACCGATTCTGGTCGCTGGCGACAAGGCTGTCATTGGCCGCCCACCCGAGAACATTCTGGAGCTGCTGCCGTGAGCACGCCCTACATTCTGGTCCTTTATTACAGCCGCAACGGCTCCACCAGCGAAATGGCCCGGCAGGTTGCCCGCGGCATCGAACTGGGCGGCATGGAAGCACGGCTGCGCACCGTACCTGCCGTTTCCGCCGACTGCGAAGCGACCGCCCCCGAGATTCCGGAAAGCGGTGCGCTGTACGCGACCCTCGACGACCTGAAAAACTGCTCCGGCCTGGCGCTGGGCAGCCCGACACGCTTCGGCAACATGGCCGCGCCGCTGAAATACTTCCTCGACGGCACCAGCAACCTGTGGCTGACCGGCGCACTGGTCGGCAAACCCGCTGGCGTCTTTACCTCCACCGCCAGCCTGCACGGTGGTCAGGAAACCACGTTGATGTCGATGCTGCTGCCGCTGCTGCACCACGGCATGCTGATCATGGGCCTGCCCTACAGCGAATCGGCGCTGCTGGAAACCACCGGGGGTGGCACGCCCTACGGTCCCAGCCATCACGCCGGTGCCGATGGCAAGCGCGCGCTGGACCGTCATGAAACCGACCTGTGCCGCGCGCTGGGCCAGCGTCTGGCCAAGACCGCAGTGCAACTGGACGCGCCGCGCAGCTGAATCGGCAGAGCGCCGGATGCTTTCAGTTAAATCGTAAACTTGCAGGGCAAGGGTCGGTCTGAACCCTTGTCCTGCCTGTTGAATTTCTTTGGAGAACCGATGCACGACTACAAATGGCTGAACGAGTATTGCCTGAATCGATTCGGCTCCGCCAAAGCTCTGGAAGCTCATCTGCCCTCCCCCAAAACACCCAAACAACTGCAAGCCATCAGCGCCGACCGCTATCTGTCGACCATGGCCCTGCGGGTTTTCCGCGCAGGCCTGAAACACAGCCTGGTGGACGCCAAGTGGCCAGCGTTCGAAGAAGTGTTCTTTCGCTTCGACCCGGAGAAAGTCGTGCTGATGGGCGCCGATCACCTGGAACGGCTGATGCAGGACGCGCGCATCATTCGCCATCTGGGCAAGCTCAAGAGCGTGCCACGCAATGCGCAACTGATCCTGGACATCGAGCAGGAGCATGGCAGTTTCGGCAAGTTCATAGCCGAGTGGCCGGTCGATAACATCACAGGCCTGTGGCAGTACATCGCCAAACACGGTAACCAGATGGGCGGCCTTTCAGCGCCGCGCTTTCTGCGCATGATCGGCAAGGACACCTTCATTCCGACCTGGGATGTGGTTGCCGCCCTGAACGCGCAGGATATCGTCGACCGTGTACCAAGCAGCAAACGCGATCAGGCGATCGTGCAGGACGTCTTCAACCAGTGGCACGCAGAAAGCGGTCGGCCGATGTGCCAGCTGTCAGCCATGCTGGCGTTCACCGTCAACCACTGAGTGCCGTCAGAGATTGACCACATTGACGAACCGCGACGCAGCGGTTTCGTCGATGCGCAGGTTGCTGAAATCGAACAGGTTGCGGTCGGCCAACTGCGAGGGCTGCACGTTCTGCAGGGCGCGGAAGATGCTCTCCGTCCGGCCTGGCGTCTTGCGCTCCCAGTCCTGCAGCATCTCCTTGACCACCTGACGCTGCAGGTTCTCCTGCGAGCCGCACAGGTTGCACGGGATGATCGGAAACTGTTTGAAATCCGAATAGGCCTGAATGTCCTTTTCATGGCAGTACGCCAACGGACGAATCACCACGTTGCGGCCGTCATCGGCCCGCAGCTTGGGCGGCATGGCCTTCAATGAGCCATTGAAGAACATGTTGAGAAAGAATGTCTCGACGATGTCGTCGCGGTGGTGCCCGAGCGCCATCTTGGTGGCACCGATCTCGTCCGCGAAAGTGTAAAGCGTGCCGCGACGCAGCCGTGAACACAGCGAGCAGGTGGTCTTGCCTTCGGGGATCAATTCCTTAACCACTGAATACGTGTCTTTCTCGACGATGTGGTACTCGATACCCAGTTCTTTCAGGTAGGCAGGCAGCACGTGCTCAGGGAAGCCGGGCTGCTTCTGGTCCATGTTGACCGCCACGATGTCGAACTTGATCGGCGCGACCTTCTGCAAGTGCATCAGCACATCGAGCATGGTGTAACTGTCCTTGCCGCCGGACAGGCAGACCATGACCTTGTCACCCTCTTCGATCATGTTGAAGTCGGCAACCGCTTCGCCGGCCAGCCGACGCAGACGTTTCTGCAGTTTGTTCTGATTGACTGAAAGGGTGCCCATGTATGGAAATATCCGCTGACGGTAGCTTGAGAAAAGCCGGACATTTTACCCGTAACCGACCATTGGTTAAATATGCTGCGCTCTTACTGTTCAGACAGGCGACCACACTGGATCAAAAATGACCACCGGGCGGCTGGCATGTTCAGAGCTTAGCCACATTGCGGCATACTTGGCGCACTGGAGAACCCCACAGCATGCCCGAACAACTCAATTCACGCGTCGAGACCTGTTACCAACAAGCCGAAGCCTTCTTCAAGCGCACCTTCAAACGCCCGGTGGTCAGTTTCCAGTTGCGCGGTCAGAAGGCCGGTGTCGCTCATCTGCATGAAAACCTGTTGCGCTTCAACCCGCAGCTCTACAAGGAAAACGCCGAAGACTTCCTGCGCCAGACCGTACCCCACGAGGTCGCGCACCTGATTGCCCACCAGTTGTTCGGTGGCAGCATTCAGCCGCACGGCGAAGAATGGCAATTGATCATGCGCGGCGTCTATGAGCTGCCGCCCAATCGCTGCCATACCTATGCGATCAAACGGCGCAGTGTGATCCGTTACATCTACCGCTGCCCGTGCCCCGACAGCGACTTTCCGTTCACCGCGCAGCGTCACGGCATGGTCCGCAAGGGACGGCGCTACCTGTGCCGTCGCTGCCGCGAGCCTCTGGTGTTCAGCGGCGAGACGCGCACGGAATAATCCTCCGGCAAACTGCAGGCATAAAAAACCCATCCGAAGATGGGTTTTTTATGGTCTGAAGGTTATCAGACGGTCTTGGTGGTGTTCACCGCAGCCGCTGGAGTCGGGCCTTCGGCAACGCCGAGGTCGTCTTCAGGACGGGTTTCCAGAATGGCAGAGCCACCGGAAGCCAGCTCGGACTGCAGCTTGTCGGTGTCCAGCTCGCCGACCCACTTGGCAACCACAACGGTAGCAACAGCGTTACCGACCAGGTTGGTCAGGGCGCGGGCTTCGGACATGAAGCGGTCGATACCCAGAATCAGCGCCAGACCGGCAACCGGCAGGTGGCCTACAGCCGACAGGGTCGCAGCCAGTACGATGAAGCCGCTACCGGTTACGCCGGCAGCACCTTTGGACGACAGCAGCAACACCAGCAACAGGGTGATCTGGTGCGTGATGTCCATGTGCGTGTTGGTCGCCTGAGCGATGAACACGGCAGCCATGGTCAGGTAGATCGACGTACCGTCCAGGTTGAACGAGTAGCCCGTCGGGATAACCAGACCAACCACAGACTTCTTGGCACCCAGGCGCTCCATCTTGATCAGCATGCGCGGCAGGGCCGACTCCGAAGAAGAAGTACCCAGTACGATCAACAGCTCTTCACGGATGTAGCGAATCAGCTTGAAGATGCTGAAGCCGTGAGCGCGGGCGATCGCGCCCAGTACAAACACGATGAACAGAACGCAGGTGATGTAGAAGCAGATCATCAACTGACCCAGCTGCACCAGCGAGCTGACACCATAGGCACCGATGGTGAAGGCCATGGCACCGAACGCACCCAGCGGGGCCAGTTTCATGATCATGTTGATGATGTTGAACATCACGTGGGCGAAGCGATCGATGAAGTCCAGAACCGGCTTGCCGTAGGCACCCAGGCGATGCAGCGCGAAGCCGAAGATCACCGAGAACATCAGCACTTGCAGGATATCGCCGTTGGCAAACGCGCCGACGATGGTGTTCGGAATCACGTTAAGGATAAAGCCGACGATGCTCTGATCCTGACCGGCAGTGACGTAGGCGGCGATCTTCGAAGCGTCGAGCGTGCTGACGTCGATGTTCATGCCGACACCCGGCTGAACCACGTTGACCACGATCAGACCGATCAGCAGGGCGATGGTCGAAACGATCTCGAAGTACAGCAGCGCGTAGCCGCCGGTCTTGCCGACCGACTTCATGCTCTGCATGCCGGCGATGCCGCTGACAACGGTACAGAAGATGATCGGGGCAATGACCATCTTGATCAGTTTGATGAACCCGTCACCCAGCGGTTTTAACGCCTTGCCGGTGTCCGGATAGAAGTGACCGATCAGGATACCGATGACAATCGCTACGATTACCTGAAAATAGAGGGATTTGTAGATGGGCTGACGAGTCGTCATTGCAGTTTTCCTCAAGGGCGTCGTCGGCATCTTCACCTGATGCACGCGAGCCTATAAAGCGCTAACCCTCCTGCACTGGAGGGATTTGTTTTGTCGAGCTGCGCAAGGCAGGCCTCTGCCATGTAGGTAGCAATACGCGTGCCATAGAATCATTTTGATATCAAAACCCCGCAATACAAGGCGCACACTGGTAACGGTAGTAGGGATTCCACAAGAGAGGTGGCGGTTTTCCGCCGTATGGTGGGAAAAATGCGCACACAGTGGCGGGTATCCGCCGCCTGACGAAGCCCTTTCTGCGCGTCGCTTGATCAAACTCCCGTTTGAGTACGCGTATCAAATGTCGCGCATTACTAAAATGTCGCAGGCCGAAGCGGTTTAAGCGGTCACTGCGCCAGAATAAGCGGCCTTCCCACACCGTTGTCTAACCTTGAATCCCGCACCCTTAAACGCTTTCGCTCAAAAATCATCGCCCTAGTCTCTTCATTATTTTAAAAAAATGGGGCACCCTTGATGCGTGTTGCGATGTCGTAATTATGAACCCCAAAGGAGTTCATATCGTCAGCCAAACCAATCCTGACGCACTCGCACGGCAAATTGCCATCACGCCTGCGAGATCTCGAATTACTGATGCAAGATTTTGTGAAATCCTTAAATCATAAATTTCACAGCACAAGGAGTGACGTACATGGATGAAAGGCTTTTACCTCGTACTGCTGCAATGTTACGAGGGCCCAGCAGCCAAGCAGGTCTGCTTGGCCAAGGACAAAAGTCCTTTCCCAGCGAGCAGCCGACTCAGCGAACCTCTGCGCTCATGACGTTTGGTGGCTACTACGCTATTGACGATGTCAGCGCTGCAATGATTCTTATCAATGAGCTAAAGGATCCAGACGCCAATCTGAATGAAACAGAATCGAAGTCATCAGCCCTTTTTTTGAGAGATATTATTGCAAATCTGCGAACTGGATTGGATATTTCAGCTGAGGCATTAGCGAATCTTCAAAAAGAAGCGATGAGCATTCCAGTCGTTGGGCCGTTATTATTTTCCTCCAGTAACCTACCTGGTACAGCTGCCAGTGTAGGCGGAATGATTTCCGCGGCCTCAAAGACGAAAAAAGTTTCGGACTTAATGGACCTTCCGTCCGGCCTACAAAAAAACTAAATGCCTGGGCGAAAACCAAAGGCTCAGAGAACTTCAGCAAAGTTAACAAAAAGTTCAAAGGCAGATTCAAGATTATTAGAATCAACGGAAAGCTTCATTTGGAAGTACCTCTAACAGCAGAAGCGATCAGGTATAGAATATTTGGCGCCAATGCGGGTCAGGCTGTGCATATCCCGACCACAGGTACTGCAAAAGCTTTAAACTCTTCTGCACGACTAAATTCGGAAGGAGCCCGAGGAGTCCCAAAACTTATCGGTGGTAACATAATAGGATTTGCCTTGGCTGTAGGCCCCCAAGCCTACATGGATGCTACAAGTTCAAGCTCTATGGGGGAGTTCTTAGATAAGTCCGCAGATACGCAGCCTACTAATCTCGCAGCCTTCGGCGCTGGATATATAGCCACTGTCATGATAGGAGCAAGCGCACCACTTGTAGTAATCATTGGTGCCGGGTTAATAGCCGGATTGGCGGCGCAGTACTTTATGGGAGACTCCGGCTGGGACAAATCTATCGCGGAGCGTTTAAAGCAGTGGAGAGCAGCAGCATGGTAGATACACAACCCAGCTCAATAAGAAAAGTACTTTACGCCAATACTATTTTACTTTATTTCTTTATATTTATTCTATCATCCAAATCCCCCTTTCTGCTGTGGTTTGCAGTGGGCTCTCTCTTTGTATTTCTGGGTCGCACGCTGTTTTTGATTTATGTCAACGAGCGCTTCTCTGCTTTTGCTGCGCAGTTTTATGCCGTCATACTGCTAACATTCACTATTATAAGCGTCGGAAGTACCTACACCGTATCAAAAAATGATTTCCATCAAGATACCGTCACTGCAGCGCTCTGGGCGTGCCTTCCTTTATTGCTTGTGCTGATTGGATTCCTGATAATCGTCAAAAGCCGCTTCAACCATGAAGCACTTCCTTTCAAGACCCACAATGGTAGAGTCATCACAGAGCACACTAGCTACAATGTACAAAGCGGAATAATAGCTGGCGTGACCACACTGATTTCCAGCATCATTCTCAAAACGTTCGGAGCGGCCAGCACAGGCCTTTTGGTCGGCTTCGCCTCAATAGTACTAACACTGTATCTGATGTTTCATTACCGATTCGCCATACGCGGTTTGATCGTACTCATGCAGAAAGAAAAAAATAATGCGCCTTACACGTTCGCAAATATTGAAGAGATTCGCGAAGCACGTAGCAAGTGGTGGCTAAGTCGACTATTTAAATGGCTGGCTTCCCATCGTAAGAAGCCAGGCAACTGATACGCAATTGGTGATGATTATCAGCGGTTCAGTGATGACAAACGCGGAGCTTTACTTCAGAAAATTGAAACGTCGGGCGAGATTCTTGACGCGCTCCTGCCCTCACTGCGCCAGAAAATGAATCCTGAACGCCGCGCCACCCAATGGGGAATCGCCCAGCGTCAGTTGCGCGCCGTAGCTTTCGATGATGTCCTTGACCACCGCCAGGCCGATGCCTTGCCCGGGGTTCTGGCGGTCCAGCCGTTCGCCGCGTTCGAGAATGCGGGCACGCTGACTCTGCGGGACGCCGGGGCCGTCGTCTTCGACGCACAGTTCATCGCCGTCCGCTGAGCGGGTAAAGCTCACGCGCACTTCGCTCAGGCACAGCCGATAGGCGTTTTCCAGCAGGTTGCCGAGCATTTCCAGCAGCGCGCCCTCCTCCATGTGCACCTGGCAGTGCTCGGGGAGGTCCAGCGTGGCCTTGACCTGTTTGTCGCGATACACCTTGTCCAGCGTGTTGCACAGGCTTTCGACCACAGGCCGCAACATCACGTGATGGCGCACCAGACCGCTTTTGCGCAGGCTGGCCCGCTGCAGTTGATAGCCGATCTGCTGGCTCATGCGTTCGATCTGCGATTGCAGCACCCACGCCTGCTCGACATCCTCGGGACGCTTGGCGATGTTCTCGCTTACGCCCTGCAAGACCGCCAGCGGGGTTTTCAGGCTATGCGCCAAGTCATCCAGAGAATCGCGGTAACGGATCCGTTGCTCCCGCTCGCTGCGCAACAGGCGGTTGAGCGAATCGGTCAGGCGCAGCAGTTCGCTGGGGTGTTCTTCGCTGAGGCTGTCGCGCGCACCGGCTTCCACTTGATCCAGTTCCTGGCTCAAGCCGCGCAAGGCCCGCAGCCCCCAGGTCAGGCCCATCCACAGCAACCCGAGCAGCACCGCCAGTGCTGCGCCAAAGCCCAGATAGAGCTTGCGGCGCAAACCGTCGATGGTTTCCTGATAGCCGCGCAACGGCTGCACGGCAACGATACTGAACGCGGCATTGCGCCCGCCGAGCAGCCGGATCTCGACGTCATAGACGAAATACTCATCGCCATTGATTTCCTTGATCTTGGTGAACTCGCTGCCCTGCCCGTCGTATTGCGGGCGGTAGTCGATGTTTTCGCCTTCGGTCGACAACGAGCGCCAGACCATCTGCCCCTGGCGGTTATAGATGTAACCCAGCAGGCGGCTGCCGGGCAGATTGAATTGTTCGCCCGGCAACACTGAGGGCATCAACAGATGGTCGTTTTCGACGCGAGCCGCCGAAATCATGGTCGTTACATCAGAAGCCAGGCGTTGCTCGATCGCTCCGCGCAGCGCCAGGCTGAACGCCCCCTGCAGTGCAGGCAGCATCAGCAGCATGAAGATCACCGCCAGCGTGGCGGCACCCAGCATCAGGCGCAGGCGAAGCGAACGAATCACGTACAGCGCTCATTGAACAGATAGCCCATGCCGCGCACGGTTTCGATAGGTTTGAAGGCCACGCTGCTGTCCAGTTTGCGACGCAGACGACCGACCAACACTTCGATCACGTTCGGGTCGCGCTCGTCGTCATCGGGGTACAGCTGCTCCATCAGGCGCTCCTTGGGCACCACTTGCTGATGATGGAGCATCAGGTACTCGAGAATACGGTATTCGTAGGCCGTCAGCGCCAAGGGCTGCTCGGCCAGGGCGGCGTGCTTGCGATTGAGGTCCAGCAACAGCGGGCCAGCCGTGATGGTTGACTGGATGAAGCCGCTGGAACGCCGTAACAAGGCATTCAGCCGTGCCTCCAGCTCTTCGAACTGGAAGGGTTTGACCACGTAGTCGTCAGCACCGGCAGCCAGGCCTTCGACCTTGTCCTGCCAGTTGCCACGCGCGGTCAGAATCAGAATCGGAAACGCCTTGCCCAATGTGCGCAGCTGGCGAATCAGGTCCAGGCCGCCGATGCCCGGCAGGCCCAGGTCGATCACCGCCAGGTCGTGATTGAATTGCGCGACCTGATACAACGCCTCTTCAGCGTTGGCCACCGCTTCCACCACATGCCCGGCTTCGGTCAGACGGGTTCGCAGGTGGTGGCGCAGCAGCGCTTCATCCTCAACTACCAACAACTTCATGCAGCTCTCCCAGGCACAATCGCAGCCTCAAGACAAAGAATGAAACGACATCGTCGCATCAGTACTCAACAGGCGGGCGCTGACGGGCACGTGCTGTGTCACATCATAGCTGCCCAGCAGGATTTCGCGGCTGACAGGCGCACCATTGTGAGTGCCCGTCAGGCTGCCGTAAACCGGTGGCGAATAAAGCGTCCCCGCCGAGACGTTGGAATGCGCCTGCTCCCCGAGCGCGTGTCCCCAGCTGTTGGTATCGTCAAGCCTTTCGCTGGTCTTGCTGAACTCGATACGGGCCACGTCAAGCCGACCATCACCCGCCTGCACCGCAGCACTGCCGCCCAGGAAAGCCAGGGCCAGGAAAAACTTGTTGAGATTCAACATATCGACTCCTTTTGCGCTCGGGGACGCTGTCAAGGTATGGGCCAACAGTAATCGCGCCGGGCTGAACCCCAACTGAACACTGCATGAACCGGCGCTGAACAGTCATCCGCACCCTGTGCAGCAGAATCGGCTATCGTTGTTTGCCACTTCAAAACATCAACAAGGAGCTGACCATGCGTGTGTGGATTGCAATGATCATGATGGGCCTGACCGGCCTCGCCCAGGCGGCGATCAAGACCGAGCAGATCGATTATAAAAGTGCCGACGGCACCAAGCTGGTGGGCTATTACGCTTACGACGACGCGGTAAAAGGCCCGCGCCCTGGCGTTCTGGTGGTTCATGAATGGTGGGGCCTGAACGACTACGCCAAGCGCCGCGCTCGCGATCTGGCTGCACTGGGTTACAGCGCAATGGCCATCGATATGTACGGCGAAGGCAAGAACACCGAGCACCCGAAGGACGCGATGGCCTTCATGCAGGCCGCGTTGAAGGACAGCGATGCCGCAGACAAGCGTTTTGACGCCGGGCTGGAGCAATTGAAGCAGCAGCCTCAGACCGATCCGAAAAAGATCGCCGCGATCGGTTACTGCTTCGGCGGCAAGATCGTGCTCGACGCGGCACGCCGCGATGAGCCGCTGCTGGGCGTGGTGAGTTTCCACGGCGCACTGGTCACCAACACCCCGGCGAAACCGGGTATCAAGGTGCCAATGCTGGTCGAGCACGGCGCCAAGGACAGCATGGTCACCCCTGAAAACGTCACCGCGTTCAAGAAGGAAATGGACGACGCCAAGGCCGACTACAAATTCGTCAGCATCGACGGCGCCAAACACGGCTTCACCAACCCCGACGCCGACCGCCTCAGCCACGGCGAACACGGCGGCCCGGACATCGGCTACGACAAGGCTGCCGATGAGAGCTCCTGGGCGGACATGAAAGTGTTTTTCAAAAAGATATTTGGTTGAGCGATAACTGAAACTCCGCGTCCGCCCGAAACGGGGAGGACGCGGAGCGTCCTGAACGGCATGCGACGCGGAGCGACGCACGATAGTTGAGGTCATCGCTCCGCACGCTATGCGTCAATACCAGCGCTGAATATCGATCAAACCGCGCTGCCCCTCATAATCGCGAGCGCTGGAGTACCTCCAGTGCTCACCGATGTCCACGTAGCCTCTCTTTACCGGGTTGTGGTGAATGTAATCGAGCTTCTGCCGCATAACCTTTTCACTCCACACAAGCTCGGCATGAGCTCCTTCCTGCCAGACCTGATACACCCTGTCACTCTTGCGCAGACGCTTGACGAATCGCAGACGCTCCAGCGTGCTCTCGGCGTTGGCGTTCTCAAGTGCTTCGATTATCTGTCGAGCCGTAAACGACTTGAAACTGCTCACACATTTGTCCAAGGCGGGCGCTTGGGCCACGAAGTGCAAATGGTTTTCCAGTACGACATACCCGAAGAGCTGCAGTCCCTGATGAGCCTGTTGATAGCGCCAGGCGTTGAACAGAATGTCTACCAGAACAGGCCGGGTAAAAAGCGGTAACCACTCCACCACCGTGCACGTCAGGAAATGAGGCTTCTCAGGTTCGGTGATGGTGTATCTGCTCCGGCCCATGTGTTCATCCTTGAATCATCAGAGCCGTGAAAAGTACCTTCCGACCGAGTACGTGGAAATAATGAAAGTGTGACCAGTTTTTTGCTATGCACCGCCAAGAGGACGCAGAGTGTCCAGAAAGGCATGCGACGCGGAGCGACGCACGATAGTTGCGATGATCGTTCCGCACGCTCCAGCGTGGGAATGCAGTTCTCGACGCTCTGCGTCGCAAGAGGACGCAGAGCGTCCGGAAAGGCATGCGGCGCGGAGTGCCGCACGATAGTTGCGATGATCGTTCCTCACGCTCCAGCGTGGGAATGCAGTTCTCGACGCTCTGCGTCGCAAGAGGACGCAGAGCGTCCGGAAAGGCATGCGACGCGGAGCGACGCACGATAGTTGTGGTGATCGTTCCTCACGCTCCTGCGTGGGAATGCCGTTCTCGACGCTCTGCGTCGCCAAGAGGACGCAGAGCGTCCGGAAAGGCATGCGACGCGGAGCGACGCACGATAGTTGTGGTGATCGTTCCTCACGCTCCTGCGTGGGAATGCCGTTCTCGACGCTCTGCGTCGTCAAGAGGACGCAGATGTTACCAGTGCCCTTCCCTTCAACCCATTCCCCCGGCAAAATGCCGCCCATGACTCGACTATCCGACCTCCCCATCTGCTGCCCGGAACTGATCCGGCATTGGCCGTTGCCACAAGCCTTGCCGGGAGCGGTACTGGTGAGTGGACATTTTGATCCGCTCAAGCTGGTCAACGGTGACTTTCAGCGTTGTGAGCTGCAAATGCCGGCGAGCATTCAGCGTTCGGTGGCCAAACGTCAGACTGAATTCCTCGCCGGTCGTCTCTGCGCCCGCGAAGCCATGCGTCAGCTGGATGGCCGCTTGCATGTTCCGGTGGTGGGGGAAGACCGCGCGCCAATCTGGCCCGCTGATGTCTGTGGCTCGATCACCCACAGCACCGGCTGGGCCGCCGCCGTGGTGGCGCACAAGCAGCAGTGGCGCGGGTTGGGGCTGGACACGGAAAACCTGCTGAGCCACGACCGCGCCTCACGCCTGGCCGGGGAGATTCTGACGGCGGCCGAGCTGGCAGAGATGGCGGCGGGTCCGGAAGATCAGATCGCACTGCGCGTGACCCTGACCTTTTCGATCAAGGAAGCGCTGTTCAAGGCGCTCTACCCCATCGTGCACAAGCGCTTCTACTTCGAAGACGCGCAACTGCTGGAATGGTCCGCCGACGGCCGCGCACGGCTACAGCTGCTGATCGACCTGTCCAGCGAGTGGCATGCGGGCAAGGAGCTGGACGGCCAGTTCAGTGTGCAGGACGATCACCTGTTGAGCCTGGTTGCCGTCGAAGGTTGATCAGCCGGGCAGCGGACAATGTTCGCAACGCCCAACCCACTCGACCCGATGACTCAAACAGCACACACGCCGTTGCCTGCGTGGTTCGCCGCCCTGCGCCTGCGGCACATAACGCACCGCCTGAAACAGAGGATTGGCGCGCCCGTCCGGCCTTTTCTTCTCGCTTAACAGCGCCAGCCCCGCAGCCAGCGACACATCACTGCACGTGGCCAGTTGCGCAAGGCAGCCCTCCAGATAATCCCCGGCGCTGCTCCATAACACCGCGGCAGGCAGTCCGCCATAAGCGCTCAGCGATGCAATGAAGGGCTGAAGATTGTCATCGAGCAATCCGGCAAAGCGCTGAAACGGATCAACCGACATACCCCGCCAGACGCGTCCCTCCTCCGCCAGCCTGACGCCGTTCGGCACGCCGCGCTCATCCAGCGCCAGCGCTACCTGCTCAAGCTGCAACGGCCAATGCCAGTCATGCACCAGGCTGGCCACCAGCACCGGCGGAATCAGTTGCATGAAGTAAAACTTGGCCCACTGCGACACCAGCACCGGCAATTGACCGGGCATCAGTTGCGGCCCGTAAACAGTCAGCAGCATCTGATCAAGACGCTCGGGTTGCAGCAGATCAGGCAACGTCACTACCGGGCGCGCATCATCCGCCGTCAGCAACGTCCGCCCGAACCGCGCAAACGGCCCGACAAACGACGGCAAGCTCAACGCGGCACCTGCGTGCGCGGCCAGGACAGGCTGAAGCACGCCCCGCCCAGGCTGACGCTATGCCCGATCAGCGCACGACCTTCATGCCAATGGATGATCCGCCGCACGATCGACAAGCCCAGCCCATGCCCGCCCGAGGCTCGGGTGCGGCTGTCATCGATGCGCATGAACGGTGTGAAAATCTGTTCCCACGCCTGTTCCGGAACGCCAGGGCCATCGTCGTCCACGTCGATACGGCACTGCTGCGCCTCCAGCCGATAGCTGATACGCACCTCGTTCTCGGCATGGCGCAGCGCATTGCTCACCAGGTTCTGCACCGCGCGGTGCAGGTAGCGCGGCTCGCCCTCGACCCAGGCAGCCTCACCCTCTTCGGCCCTCAGGCATTCGCCGCGCGAAACCCGTACGTCGGCGCGCAATGGCGCCAGTTCGGCGATCACCTGATCGATCAGCGCATCCAGATCGACACGCTGGAAATTCAGGGTCGGCGCGCCCTGCTCAAGACGCGCGTAGGTGAGCATCTCATCGACCAGCTTGTCGAGGTCCTGGATATCGCTGTCCATGCCGCGCATGTATTTGCGCCGTGCCTCGGGAGTGGCGGCGTCGCTGACCATCTCCAGACCGAAACGCAGCCGCGCCACCGGCGTGCGCAGTTCGTGAGACACCGCGCGCACCAGTTCGCGCTGGATCATCAATGAGCGTTGCAGGTGTTCGGCCATGCTGTTGAACGCCGCCGCCACACGCCCCACCGAGTCGGAGCCCTCGGTCGGCACGCGGGTGTGCAGGCTGCCTTGGGCAATCTGCGTGGCGGCCGCCTCCAGCTCCAGCACCCGTCGCTCCAGACGCCGCACCAGCAAGTACACCACCAGACCGATCAGACACAGGCCCATCAAGGCGATCAGCAACAGCCAATGCAGCGGATAAGGGTTCATCTGGTACAGCGGACCGATTTCCAGCACCCAGTTGGTGTCGACGATCCCGGCCAGCACGCGGATCGAATCGCCGCCCTTGCCCAGCGCCATGACCGTATCGCCCTCATAGACGCGGCGGCGCTGGTCATCGTCCAGATCCGCCTGATCCAGCGCCAGCAGGTGCAGGTCGAAACCGAATCCCTTGTCGCTGCGCAGGGCCTGCAGCCGCGCCGGTTGCTCGTCGACCGGAAAGCGCACCAGTTCATCGATCAACAGGTAGATAGTGGCTCTCGCCAATTGTTCGGTGATCTGCTGCACTTCGCCGGTCAGCAACAGCGGCTCCTTGTCGCTCAACTGACGATAAACCCTGGCAGCGTGCGGCCCGATCTGTTCGACCACCACCTTGCCGCGCGCCAGTTGGCCCAGTGCGCTGCTGTCGAGGTGAGCCTGCTCAAGGCTTTGCAGGCTCAGGGGAATCCCCAGCAGGCGCTCCCAGATCGCCAGGGCGCGGCGCCGTTCGATGCCATCAAGCGGCACCAGATTGTCGGCCATGATCGTAAAGGTGCCGTGAGCCAGACGCTCGCGGTACTGCTCGCCGCGCGACTGATTGAGCACATGCAGGGCCAGCACGCCAAGCAGCGCGACCAGCACCAACACGCCAAACACACCACCGTAGATGCGCAGAAAGATCGAATTCATCAGGTCATCCGCTGAACACGTGGCCGCTCATGTCCTGCGCCGCTTCGGGCACAAACAGATAGCCCTTGCTGCGCACGGTCTTGATCAGACGCGGATGAATGGGATCGTCGCCGATTTTAGGGCGGATACGTGAGATACGCACATCGATGGAGCGATCCTGCCCGTCGTACCCCACGCCGCGCAACGCGGTGAATATCTCTTCGCGGGACAGCGTGCGCCCGGCGTTGGCCACCAGCAGCCACAGCAGGTCGAACTCGGCACCGGTCAGTTCGATGCTCTGCTCGCGCAGCCAGGCCTCACGCAGTGCGTTGTCCACCACCAACGGACCGAACACCAGACGGCGCAGCTCGGCAGCCGGCACCTGCGGCGCTTCACTGCGGCGCAGCAGGGCTTTGATACGCGCCAACAACACGCGCGGATGCACCGGTTTGCAGACGAAATCGTCGGCGCCGGTGTCGAGCCCTTCTATATGGTCGGTATCATCGGTGCGCGCGGTGAGCATCAGAATCGGCCCGTCGTAGCGGTCACGTACGCTGCGGCAGATGCTGAAACCGTCCTCGCCGGGCAGCATCAGGTCGAGGATCACCAGATCCGGCTGCTCGGCGATGATCCGCGCCGCCGCCAGCGCGCCGTCGCCTTCGATGCTCACGCGCAGACCGTGGCTCTGCAGATAATCGCTGGTCAGTTCGGCCAGTCGCTGGTCATCCTCGACGATCAGCACGTGCCAGGTATGTGGCTCCACAGCAATCTTCCTTGTCGTTATCGAGCGCTTTTTGTTTTTGAAATGCAGGGGTTGCGGCACCACGTCGCAGGCGAGTGTAGCAACCCTTGCGCGGATCACACGACACCGCACGCGGCATAGCACATGACATGCCAGAACGGCCTTTCAGCTGTGTTTTTTTGTGATAGGGTTCGCGCCCTTAAAAATCAGCAGTGCCTCACCAGTGCCTACAGAAAACGGTGACAAACGGTCACGATCCAGTAGTTATGCGGCCTACACGCAAGGTGTGCGATTCATACACAAACTACACACACTTTATCCACAAGCGGTGCGTTGCAATTCATGTCCAAAACGCATTATCTTGTAGCCCGGCGACGAGACACACCCTACATGTGGGGTTTTGAATAAAAACGCCAGCACAACTCAAATGGGAAATTCAAGCATTTTTGTTGCGTCTGAGGGGTTGAACTTCAAGCCAGTTTAGGCACCAAGACGCTCGCGCGTGAACCAGAGCCATCCCGTACACGTTTTGCAACATCGAACACGCACTCTTGATCAGATTTTCGAAGGATCGGGCATAGCCCGGTCCTTTTTGGCTTCAAAACCTGGAAGCGGCGACAGCACCCCGCTTTCACCTTCGTTTTGGAGCCCTTTGGTCGCCTTTTGCGACTGACTGCTCTAAACGAAATGGTGGGCAGCAATGCCCGAACAAACTTAAAGAACGTGGAGTCACACATGCAAACAGACACAACTCGCGAGAACTCGCCGACCGGCGCGCCGCAGGCAAGCCAGACCCAGCAGGATCTGTCTGCCACTGCCCCCGGTCAACTGCGCGTGATCAAGCGTAACGGTACTGTCGTTCCCTACACGGACGACAAGATCACCGTTGCCATCACCAAGGCGTTTCTTGCAGTTGAAGGCGGCAATGCTGCTGCCTCGTCGCGCATCCATGACACCGTTGCACGCCTGACCGAACAGGTCAGCGCCACGTTCAAGCGTCGCATGCCTTCGGGCGGCACCATCCACATCGAAGAAATCCAGGATCAGGTCGAACTGGCACTGATGCGTGCCGGCGAGCAGAAAGTGGCTCGCGACTACGTCATCTACCGTGACTCGCGCGCCAAGGAGCGTGCCGTTCGCGCCCCCGAAGAGCAGGTCCAGGCTCACCCGTCGATCCGCATCACCCGCGCCGACGGCAGCTTTGCGCCGCTGGACATGGGCCGCCTGAACACCATCGTCACCGAAGCGTGCGAAGGCCTGGCTGAAGTCGACGCCGACCTGATCCAGACCGAAACCCTGAAAAACCTGTACGACGGCGTGGCCCTGAAAGACGTCAACACCGCGCTGGTGATGACCGCCCGTACCCTGGTCGAGCGCGAGCCGAACTACTCGTTCGTCACCGCCCGTCTGCTGATGGACACCCTGCGTGCCGAAGGCCTGGGTTTCCTCGGTGTCGCCGACAGCGCCACTCACCACGAAATGGCCGACCTGTACGCCAAGGCGCTGCCTGCCTACGTCGCCACCGGTATCAAGTTCGAACTGCTCAACCCTGTGCTGGCCGAATTCGACCTCGAAAAACTCGGCAAGGCGATCAACCACGAGCGTGATCAGCAGTTCACCTACCTGGGCCTGCAAACCCTGTACGACCGTTACTTCATCCACAAGGATGGCGTGCGTTTCGAACTGCCGCAGATCTTCTTCATGCGCGTGGCCATGGGCCTGGCAATCGAAGAGAAAGCCCGTGAAGACCGCGCCATCGAGTTCTACAACCTGCTGTCGTCGTTCGACTACATGTCGTCGACCCCGACGCTGTTCAACGCCGGCACCCTGCGTCCACAGCTGTCCAGCTGCTACCTGACCACCGTGCCGGATGACCTGTCGGGCATCTACCACGCGATCCACGACAACGCCATGCTGTCCAAATTCGCAGGCGGCCTGGGCAACGACTGGACACCGGTTCGTGCGCTGGGCTCGTACATCAAGGGCACCAACGGCAAATCGCAAGGCGTCGTGCCGTTCCTGAAAGTGGTCAACGACACCGCCGTTGCGGTCAACCAGGGCGGCAAGCGCAAGGGCGCTGTCTGTGCCTACCTGGAAACCTGGCACATGGACATCGAAGAGTTCATCGAGCTGCGCAAGAACACCGGTGATGACCGTCGTCGTACCCACGACATGAACACCGCCAACTGGATCCCTGACCTGTTCATGAAGCGCGTCTTCGACGACGGCCCGTGGACCCTGTTCTCGCCATCCGAAGTACCGGACCTGCACGACCTGACCGGCAAGGCCTTCCAGGAGCGTTACGAGTACTACGAAGCGCTGACCGAATACCCAGGCAAGATCAAACTGTTCAAGACCATCCAGGCCAAGGATCTGTGGCGCAAGATGCTCTCGATGCTGTTCGAAACCGGCCACCCTTGGCTGACCTTCAAGGACCCGTGCAACCTGCGCAGCCCGCAGCAGCACGTGGGCGTGGTTCACAGCTCGAACCTGTGCACCGAGATCACCCTGAACACCAACAAGGACGAGATCGCGGTCTGCAACCTGGGCTCGATCAACCTGCCGAACCACATCGTCAACGGCAAGCTGGACACCGACAAGCTCAAGCGCACCGTCGATGTAGCAGTACGCATGCTCGATAACGTGATCGACATCAACTACTACTCGGTACCGCAGGCCAAGAACTCCAACCTGCGCCACCGTCCGGTCGGCCTCGGTATCATGGGCTTCCAGGATGCGCTGTACCTGCAGCACATCCCGTACGGTTCCGATGCTGCCGTGCAGTTCGCCGACACGTCCATGGAAGCGGTCAGCTACTACGCCATCCAGGCGTCCTGCGACCTGGCCGACGAGCGCGGTGCCTACGAGACGTTCCAGGGTTCGCTGTGGTCCAAAGGCATCCTGCCGCTGGATTCGCAACAGATCCTGATCGAGCAGCGTGGCGAGAAGTACATCGATGTCGACCTGAAGGAAACCCTGGACTGGGCGCCGGTTCGTGCCCGTGTGCAGAAAGGTATCCGTAACTCGAACATCATGGCCATCGCACCGACCGCCACCATCGCCAACATCACTGGCGTGTCGCAGTCGATCGAACCGACCTATCAGAACCTCTACGTGAAATCGAACCTGTCCGGCGAATTCACCGTGATCAACCCGTACCTGGTACGCGACCTCAAGGCCCGCGACCTGTGGGACTCGGTCATGATCAACGACCTGAAGTACTACGACGGTTCGGTACAGCAGATCGAGCGCATCCCGCAGGAGCTCAAGGAGCTTTACGCGACTGCTTTCGAAGTGGACACCAAGTGGATCGTCGACGCGGCAAGCCGTCGTCAGAAGTGGATCGACCAGGCTCAGTCGCTGAACCTGTACATCGCTGGCGCTTCGGGCAAGAAGCTGGACGTGACCTACCGCATGGCCTGGTACCGTGGTCTGAAAACCACCTACTACCTCCGTGCCCTGGCCGCGACCAGCACCGAGAAATCCACCGTCAACACCGGCAAGCTCAACGCAGTATCGAGCGGCGGCCACGGCCCGGACGACTCGGCGATCACCGCCCCGCGTCCAACCGAAGCAGCACCGGCCGGCCCGGCCCCAGTGCCAAAGGCTTGCGCAATCGACGAGCCGGATTGTGAGGCTTGCCAGTAAGGCAACCCACCTCGCCCCCACAGCGCGTTTAGAACTGTGGGAGCGAGCTTGCTCGCGAAGAGGCCGGTAAGGGAAACCTACCCTTACCGCCCGCCTCCTCACCCAAAGGCCTCAAAAGCCAAAAATTCATGTTCCTTGCGCGCAACACCTTAAAAGCAAGCAACACCCCCTCTGGATCCAACAGGCCAGTCCACCCGACTGACCCTCAAGCAGGAGAATTACACCATGCTGAGCTGGGACGAATTCGATAAAGAAGACGGCGAAGTAGTCGCCAAAGCGACCAACGCCGGTCACGCCAACGAAGCCAACATGGACCGCCTCGACAGCGCCGGTGGCCTGGCTGCACAAGAAGCCCGCGCCGTTACCGCCGCCGACTCCGCTGCCCTGATCCGCGCCAAGAAAGCGCTGGACGCACTGGACGTCGCTGAAGGCCTGGCCGAACTCGAAGGCGCCAGCGCCCGCGTCGCCGTTGACGAAAAAATGATGATCAACTGCCGCGCCGACCTCAACCAGCTCGTGCCTTTCAAGTACGACTGGGCCTGGCAGAAGTACCTGGACGGTTGCGCAAACCACTGGATGCCGCAAGAAGTCAACATGACCGCCGACATCGCCCTCTGGAAAAACCCGGAAGGCCTGACCGACGACGAGCGCCGCATCGTCATGCGTAACCTGGGCTTCTTCTCCACTGCTGACTCGCTGGTTGCCAACAACCTGGTACTGGCCGTGTACCGCCTGATCACCAACCCGGAGTGCCGTCAGTACATCCTGCGCCAGGCCTTCGAAGAGGCGATCCACACCCACGCCTACCAGTACTGCATCGAATCGCTGGCCATGGATGAAGGCGAGATCTTCAACATGTACCACGAGATCCCATCGGTCGCTAAAAAAGCAGCCTGGGGCCTGAAGTACACCCGTTCGATCTCCGATCCGAAGTTCGAAACCGGCACCGTCGAAACCGACAAAGAGCTGCTGCGCAACCTGATCGCCTACTACTGCGTACTGGAAGGCATCTTCTTCTATTGCGGCTTCACCCAGATCCTCTCCATGGGCCGCCGCAACAAGATGACCGGCGTCGCCGAGCAGTTCCAGTACATCCTGCGCGACGAGTCCATGCACCTGAACTTCGGCATCGACGTGATCAACCAGATCAAAATCGAAAACCCGCACCTGTGGGATGCCGAGATGAAAGAAGAAGCCACGCAGATGATCCTGCAAGGCACCCAGCTGGAAATCGAATACGCCCGCGACACCATGCCCCGCGGTGTGCTGGGCATGAACGCTGCGATGATGGAGGATTACCTGAAGTTTATCGCTAACCGTCGTTTGAGCCAGATTGGGTTGAAGGAAGAGTATCCAGGGACGACGAATCCGTTCCCTTGGATGAGCGAGATCATGGACCTGAAGAAAGAGAAGAACTTCTTTGAGACTCGGGTTATTGAGTATCAGACTGGTGGAGCTTTGAGCTGGGATTGATTTGCATCCCGCGGAGTTGCAATAAAAGCTGAACCCATCTCATCAAAAATGAAACGGGTTCTGAGAAAAGGGCTGCCAACTGGCAGCCTTTTTTATTTTTGTTTCGGCAAAAATGTGAGGTTTGACTCGGTTAAATCCGGTCGAATGCGACTCCGGCCGGGCCTCGCCTGTTTTTGCCTTGCTTGACCTTCCTCTCGGCCATCATCCCAGACGGCAAAGACCAGGACGACGGATGATGGCAAAGGGAAGGTCAAACGAAACTACACGGTTTCCAAAGGCAATCTGGTTTGGCTGGCCCTCCCCTTATTGGTGACCGCCTCAAGGATCGCCCGCCCCAGCTCACGAATGTCGGGCTCTTTCACAATGGAGTGATGAGTTCCCATGATGGAGATGACTTGCAGTTGCTCCTTGGGCATCAGCGCCTCCCAACCAATGCTGATATCACTACGGTTTTCTCCCATTGCTGAGAATAAAGTGACACGCACCGGTAGCGCGGGCGGCATGTAACGGTAGAGCGCCAGACCGATACTGCGGATCAGTGCCAGGTATCTTTTTGCAAGATCACTCTCTATACCTTCAGGAAGCAGACCTTGAACTTGCGTATAAGCCAACAAGGCCTCGAAATCCCGAGCAGCAGCCAAGTGTCTGACAGGCCCCTGACGTACATCAGGCGGCAGAAGTCTCAATAAGGCTTCGATCTCGTCGAAATCCGGCCTTTCATCGAGATGAGCGTACCCGCCCTCCTGCGCATCAAACAAATGCCGATAGTCGCTGGTGGTGTCGATAAGCCCGAGGAATTCTACCGTAGCACCGGCCCCTATCAGTTGATGGGCAATTTCATAGGCGATCGTTCCCCCGGCAGACCAGCCAGCGACGCGATACGGCCCCTGTGGCTGTATATGGCGGATCCCCTCAATGTAGCGTGAGGCCATTGCCTCGATAGTGGTGAGGTGTTCCTCCCCACTTTGCAGTCCGCTCGCCGAAAATCCATACACCGGAATGTCAGAGGGAATTTGCTTTGCCAACTGTTGGGCATAGCCGATATCCCCTGACCCTTCATGAATGAGGAACAAAGGATGTTGAGCCCCCTCTTTGCGAATGGTGGTCAGATTCGGATGCAGAGCCTTGCTCAGACCGCTATGGCAAGACGCGGCAAGTTCACAGATTGTCGGGTGCATGAACAGATCGCCTAGTGCCACTTCGACCTGGAAGCGCTGACGCAGGCACGAAACCAGTTGCACTGCCAGCAGCGAATGCCCGCCCAGTTCAAAGAAGTGGTCATGGCGACCCACCCGCTCCAGCCCCAGCAACGCCTGCCAGATCTCCGCCAGCGCATGTTCGATTTCACCTACCGGCGCCTCGTAACCACGACTGGCATAAGCGTCGTCTTCCGGCGCCGGCAATGCCCGTCGATCCAGCTTGCCGTTCGGCGTTAGCGGGAAACGCGTCAGCGTTACAAAGGCGCTCGGGATCATGTACTCCGCCAGCCCTTGCGACAGTTGCTCACGCAACTGCGTCGCCGACAATACGACGCCTTCCTGCGCCGTCAAATACGCCACCAGGCGTTTGTCGCCGGGACGGTGCTCGCGCGCCAGCACTACCGCCTCCCTGACCCCAGGGCAACCCGCAAGCTGCGACTCGATCTCGCCCAGTTCGATACGGTAGCCCCGGAGCTTGACCTGATCGTCGTTACGCCCCAGGTACTCGATATTGCCGTCTGCCAGCCAGCGCCCCAGATCACCGCTCCTGTACATCCGCGCCGCCGGCTCGGTACTGAACGGATCTTCCAGGAAACGCTCCGCCGTCAATTCCGGACGATTCAGATAACCTCGGGCAACCCCGATACCGCCGATATGGATCTCGCCGCTGACCCCGATCGGTACCGGCTGGCCGTGCGCATCCAACAGGTAAATCTGTGTATTCGCTATCGGACGGCCGATCGGAACGATACCGATATCCTGCTCTGCCACGTAATGCCATGCCGTGACGTCAATGGCTGCTTCGGTGGGGCCGTACAGATTGTGCAACTCGCTTTTTGGGAAATGTGCCTGGCCTTGCAATAGCAAAGCATGCGGCAGCGCTTCACCACTGCAAAGTACTCGCTTGAGCGTCGAACACCGCCCTGCTGGCGTCTGATTGACGAAGGCCTGCAGCATGGAAGGAACAAAGTGCAGCATGCTGATGCTTCGGCGCTCGATCACCTCCATCAGGTAGTGAGGGTCTTGATGCCCGCCGGGGCGGGCCATGACCAGTTGTGCCCCGGCCAGCAGAGGCAGGAAGATCTCCCAGACCGATACATCGAAACCGAAGGGCGTCTTCTGCAAGACACGATCTTCGGCTCCAATCCGGTATTCGCTCTTTGCCCACCACAACCGGTTGACGACGCCGTCATGCTGGTTGGCCACGCCTTTGGGTTTACCAGTGGAACCCGAGGTATAAATCACATAGGCCAGGTGTTGCGGTGTGATGGCCGGCACTACGGGATTATGTTCAGCCTCAACCTCCCAGTCGCCAGCTTGCAGGTCGAGCGTCGGCACCGCCAACTCGCCCAGCAACGTCCGGGTCTCGGCCTGCACCAGCACCGCCACCGGCGCGCTGTCTTCCAGCATGTAGCGCAATCGCTCGGACGGATACCCAGGATCCAGCGGCACATACGCACTGCCCGCCTTCAAAATACCCAGCAAGCCCACCACCATTTCCAGGCTGCGCTGCGCACAGATCGCAACCCGATCATCCGGCTGGATACCCAGGCCGATCAGGTAATGTGCCAGTCGATTCGCCCGGGCATTGAGTTCGCCATAAGTCAGGCTTCCGGTTTCATCGACCACCGCCAGGGCATCGGGCTGTTGTGCTACCTGTTCCTCGAACAGTTGATGGAGCAACTTGCCCGCCGGGTAGGCCGCTGCCGTATCGTTGAACGACTCCAACACCTGCCGACGTTGCTCGCAGGACAGCAGCGGCAGTTCTGCGACCGCTTGCTGGTCATCCGCCACCATGGCTTCCAGAAGTACTTGCAGGTGCCCCGCCATCCGCTCGATCGTCGCACGCTCGAACAGATCACTCGCGTATTCCAGAGAGCCGACCAACCCGCCATCCGCCTCGACCAGCGCAAGCGACAGGTCGAACTGGGCCGTCGTGTGCGGTGCTTGCAGCGGCTCCAGACTCAGCTCCGGCAGACTGAGTTCGCCGCCGCCCGGGGTGTTGTTCAGCGCCAGCATGACCTGGAAGATTGGGCTATGGCCCAGGCTGCGCGGTGGTTGCAACGCCTCCACCACCTGCTCGAACGGCAGGTCCTGATGCGCATGCGCCGCCAGCATGACCGTCTTGACCTGCTCCAGCAACGCGGCCACGCTCAGGCGCCCTTGCGGCCTGATCCGCAGCGCCAGTGTGTTGACGAAGAAGCCGATCAGCGACTCCAGTTCGCTGCGCGGACGATTCGCCACCGGCGTGCCGATCACCACATCGTCCTGCCCGCTGAAGCGGCTCAACAGACTCGACCAGCCCGCCAGCAAGGTCATAAACAGCGTCGCACCGTGACGCTGACCCAACTGCCGCAACCCTGCCGTCAATGCCGGGCTCAGGGCCAGGCTCACCCGTCCGCCGGCATAACTGCGCAACGGTGGGCGGCGGTGGTCGGTTGGCAGCTCCAGCAAGGCCGGTGCACCACTCAGGTGCTGCCGCCAGAACTCGACCTGCGTGTGCAGCGTTTCGCCCTGCAACCACTGCCGCTGCCACGCGGCGTAGTCGACATACTGGAAGGCCAGTGCCGGCAGAGGGTCGGCCAGCCCCTGGCTGAAGGCGCGGTACAACATACCGATTTCGTGCAGCAGAACGCCCGTCGACCAACCGTCATAAACGATATGGTGCTGGGTCACCAGCAGGATGTGCTCCGTCTCCGACAGTTGCACAAGCCGCCCGCGAATCAGCGGACCGCTCGACAAGTCGAACGGCGCCAGCGCCTCCTCGCGAGCGAGCCGCTCTACGGCCTCGTGTTGCGCCGCGCTGTCCAGCGGGCGAAGGTCATGACTGGCCAGGGCGAACCCTTGGGTCGCCGGCGCGATCACCTGGATCGCCTGGCCCTCGTGCAAGGCAAAATGGGTGCGCAGGGTTTCGTGGCGCGCCACGATCCGGTCAAGCGTGGCCTGCAAGGCGTCTCTGTCCAATCGGCCGCGCAAGCGCAGTCCTGCAGGGATGTGATAAGCAGCACCCGCCGCGCGGTCCAGTTGATCGAGGAACCACAAGCGTTGCTGCGCCCACGACAGCGGCAATGGCAGATCGCGATCCACCAGCGTCAACGGCGTCTGCGCCGAGAGCCGGGCGTTCTCCACCTGACGTGCCAGACCTTGCAGCGTCGGCTCGGCAAACACATCCCGCAGTGCCACCTCGACTTCGAAGCGTTGACGCAGACGCGACACCAGTTGTACCGCCAGTAACGAATGCCCGCCCAGTTCGAAGAAGTGGTCATGACGACCGACACGCTCCAGCCCCAGCAACGCCTGCCAGATCTGCGCCAGCGCATGCTCGACTTCACCTGCCGGCGCCTCGTAATCACGACTGGCATAAGCGTCGTCCTCCGGCGCCGGCAATGCCCGTCGATCCAGCTTGCCGTTTGGCGTTAGCGGGAAACGCGCCAGCGTTACGAAGGCACTCGGGATCATGTACTCCGCCAGCCCCTGCGACAGTTGCTCGCGCAACTGCGCCACCGACAATACGGCGCCTTCCTGCGCCGTCAGGTACGCCACCAGGCGTTTGTCGCCGGGACGGTGCTCGCGCACCAGCACCACCGCCTCCCTGACTCCAGGGCACTCAGACAGTTTCGACTCGATCTCGCCCAGTTCGATACGAAAACCGCGGAGCTTGACCTGATCGTCGTTGCGCCCCAGGTACTCGATATTGCCGTCCGCCAGCCAGCGTCCCAGATCGCCGCTCTTGTACATCCGCGCCGCAGGCTCGGCACTGAACGGGTCGTCCAGGAAACGCTCCGCCGTCAGTTCCGGCAGATTCAGATAGCCACGGGCAACCCCCGCACCGCCGATATGGATCTCGCCGCTGACCCCGATGGGCACCGGCTGGCCGTGTGTATCCAGCAGGTAAATCCGTGTGTTCGCGATCGGACGGCCAATTGGAAATACCGAAGACCGATAACAGTCGATATCGTCAACCAGTCTATGCCAGGCCACCACGTCGCTACACTCCGTGGGCCCGTAACTGTTAATGAATTCGGGCCTCGGCTCGGGAAGCATTTCCAGCCTGGCGACTTGAATAGGCTCTCCACCCAGTACCACCCGGCGAATGCTGTCAAGTTGCCTTGAATCGTTTGCGTCGATGAGCGTGTTGAACGCACTGGGTGAAAGATTGATATGGGTAATACGCTCGCGTTGAATCTGCTCCAGCAGCACCTCGGGAATGAAAGCCTCTCTGGCCAGGTGCAGTGTTCCACCGACCAATAACGGACCGAGAATATTTTTTTGCGTCAGATCGAAGCTATAGGAGGAAACAAGCAGTACGGCATCATCGGGCGCCAGTTTCAGCTCGGCCAGATACCAGTGCATCAGGTTTAGAAAGCCCCTTTGCTCGATCAACACGCCCTTGGGTTGGCCGCTCGAGCCTGAGGTGTAGATCACATAGGCCAGATGATCCGGCTTGACGGCTCGCGCCACTGGATCATGGTGAGCCTCAGCTTCCCAGCACCCGCCTTCCAAGTCCAGCAGTGGCACCGTCAACTCGCCCGGCAACGCCCGGGTCGCGCTCTGCACCAGCACCGCCGCCGGCGCGCTGTCTTCCAGCATGTAGCGCAACCGCTGCTCCGGATACGCCGGGTCCAGCGGCACGTAGGCAGCACCCGCCTTCAGGATGCCCAGCAAGCCCACTACCATTTCCGGGCTACGCTCGACGCAGATCGCCACCCGGTCATCCGGCCCGATGCCCAGGCCGATCAGATGATGCGCCAACTGGTTGGCGCGCGCATTCAGTTGCGCATAAGTGAATGTGTGCGCCTCAAATACCAGCGCAATCGCTTCTGGCGTTTTTTCTACTTGCGCTTCGAATAACTGATGGACGCAGGTGCCTTGCGGATAATCCACGGCCGTCGCATTCCACTCCTGCAGCAACTGACGCTCGGATCGCGGCAGCATCTCCAGACTGCGCAGCAACGACTCAGGTGAGTGTTCCAGCGCGTCGACCAGACTCTCCAGCGCCGTCTCCATGTAAGCACATACCCGCTGCGGATCGATCCCCGCCGTGGCTTGAACGGTCAGTGCAAAGCCCTCGCCCAGATCGTCCACAGCCAGTGTCAGTGGATAGTTGGTTCGCTCATTCCAGCCCAAGACCTCGATTCCGCCCCAGGCGCGGTCTCCCTGGTCCGAGACTTGCGGTTCGGCGCTGTGGCGGTAATTCAGCAGCGCGCTGAACAGCGGCAACGGCGGAGCAATGGCGCTGCAGCGTTGCGCCAGCGCCAACGACGCATGTTCGTGACCGAGCAGCGCGGTCAGGCGGGCATGCGTGGCCTTCACCCCCTCACGCACGCCTTGCTCACCGACGTTCAAGCACAACGGCAAGGTGTTGATGAACATCCCCAACGAGCGGTCGGCACCGTCGCCACCCTGCATGCGTCCCAGCAACACCGTACCGAACACCACGTCTTCCTGGCCCGATGTGCGCCCCAGCACCTGCGCCCAGGCCAGATGATGCAGGCTGGCAGCACTTACGCCCAGACTCCTGGCTTGCCGGCGGATCCTGCCCGCCAGCTCTGCGGCCACTGCCTGCCTGGCTTGCTTGATGTCCCGACCGTCACCCTGCACATCGTGCAAACCGAATGGCAGCGTCGGCTCCGTCACCTGACCGAGCATTTCCTGGAAGAACGCTTCATGCGCCGCTTGGCTTACGCCCAGTCGCGCCTGCGCCACATGGTTGCGATAGGGTACCGAATCCGGCAGTCCGGCTGCCTGCCCCAGCAGATCCGCCTGTACCTCATGTTGCACCACTTCCAGCGCCGTATGGTCCAGCACCATATGGTGAAACAGCAAAATCGCCACCCAGCGACTATTCGCTTCGTCGTAGACGTAAGCCATCTTCATCAAGGGCGCTTTCGTCAAATCCAGCCGGTAATGCCTGGGGTCGAAGCGCTCTTGGAGTTGCTGTTCGATGTCTCCGTCGGCCGACTTCAGCTCCAACGCTTCAACGGCCAATGGCGCTTCGCGCCAGACTGTCTGAACCGGCTCGTCCAGCCCCTCCCACAGCACCGCCGTTCTCAAGATGTCATGCCTGGCAATCACACCCTGAAGTGCCCGGACAAACGCCTTCAGGTGGTCTTCGCTTGGCAGCGCAAAACGCGTATTTAGCAAATAGGGGTCACCCTCGACCGACGCAAGGTGGTGGAACAACACCCCTTCCTGCAGTGGCGCCAGTGCATAGATATCCTGGACGTTCGCCGTCCCGCCTGGCACAGCACGCACAATCCGCTCGATGGCATCCTCGCTCAGGTCCGCGAGCGGCAACATCGACGGTGTAATTCGTGTGCACCCGACCACGATTCCGTTGGCGGGCACCTCTACCTCATGACCGTTACCCAATACCTCGGCAAACGCCGAAAGGGTTGGCTGGGCAAACAGCAGCCGCACATCCGCCGACAGTCCCGCTTGACGCATCCGGCCCATCAGACTGACGGCCAGTAGCGAATGCCCACCCAGTTCGAAGAAGTGATCGTGGCGACCCACCCGTTCGACACCAAGCAGCTCCTGCCAGATGTCGGCAAGCGCCGTCTCCACCGTCCCGCACGGCGCTTCGTAGCCGCGGCTCACATAAGCGTCAGCCTCCGGCACAGGCAACGCCCGGCGATTCAGCTTGCCGTTAGGTGTCAGCGGCCACCCCGGCAGTTTCACATACGCGGCCGGCACCATGTACTCCGGAAGACTCGCCTGCAAGGCCGACCGTAGCGTCTGCACCGCAATGATCTCTTTCGCTTCCCGCGTCGTGTAATACGCGATCAGACGTTTGTCACCCGGCGTGTCTTCCCGGGCAATCACCACCGCCTCTCCGACACCAGGGCACCCAGCCAACTGCGCCTCAATCTCGCCCAGCTCGATACGGAAGCCACGGAGCTTGACCTGATCGTCGTTGCGTCCCAGGTACTCGATATTGCCGTCCGCCAGCCAACGACCCAAATCGCCGCTCCTGTACATCCGCGCCGTCGGGTCGTTGCTGAAACGGTCTTTCACGAACCGCTCTGCGGTCAGCGAATCACGATTCAAATAGCCGCGTGCGAGCTGTACACCCGCGATATAAATCTCGCCGCAGACGCCAACCGGGACCGGTTGCATGTGCGGGTCCAGCAGATACATCCGGGTATTGGCGACCGGCCGGCCGATCGGCACGATCCCCGCATGCAGGTCGGGCACACAGTGCCAGTAGGTGACGTCGACAGCGGCTTCAGTGGGGCCATACAGGTTGTGCAATTGCACATGTGCAAAGCGTTGCTCGAAGTGCTTTTGCAAACTATAGGGCAACGCCTCGCCGCTACAGAACACCTGCCGCAATGTGCTACAGGCCAGCGGGCCAGACTGATTGAGGAAGCTCTGCAACATGGACGGTACGAAATGCAATATCGTGACACCCGAGTCTGCGATCAACTCGGCCAGATACTCGGGGTCCTGATGGCCTCCCGGACGCGCGATCACCAATTGCGCACCCGCGAGCAAGGGTAGAAAAAATTCCCAGACCGACACGTCAAAACCGAACGGTGTCTTTTGCAAGACGCGGTCTTCGCGACTCAGCCGATATTGGTCCTGTGCCCACAACAGGCGGTTCACAATGGCGCGATGCTCGATCATCACGCCCTTGGGCTGACCGGTCGAACCCGAGGTATAGATCACATAAGCCAGGTGCTGTGGCGTGACCGTCGGCAACACGCGGTCATGCTCGGTTTCAGCCGCCCAGTTCACGCCTTGCAGATCCAGCACCGGCATCGCCAACGCACCCAGCAAGTCCCGGGTCGTACGCTGCACCAGCACCGCCACCGGCGCGCTGTCCTCCAGCATGTAGCGCAACCGCTCCGGCGGATACCCAGGGTCCAGCGGCACGTAGGCACCACCCGCCTTCAGGATCCCCAGCAAGCCCACCACCATCTCCACACTGCGTTCCACACAGATCGCCACGCGGTCGTCCGGAGCAATGCCCAGTGACAGCAAAATATCAGCCACCTGATTGCTGCGTTCGTTGAGGTCCGCGTACGTCACACGCTCGTCGCCGCACACCAGTGCAAGCGCTTGAGGCTGCTGCTGCGCTTGCTGTTCGAAAAGTTGATGGACCAATAGATCCTGTGGCCAGGCCTGATGTGTCGCGTTGAACTCGACAAGCACTTGCCGACGTTCGGTTTCGCCCAAAAGCTCGATCGCGCCCACAACCTGGCGCTCGTTCTCGACCATCGCACGCAGCACCCGTTCCAGATACGCCACGTAGCGTTGGGCCGTCTCGCGGTCGAACAGCGCCGTCGCATATTCCAGCGAACCGACGATCCGTCCCTCCACCTCCGCCAAGTCGAGGGACACATCGTACTTGGTGGTGCGTGCTACCGAATCCAGCAGCGTTAGCTCCAGCCCCTCCAACGCCAGTTCTGCGGGCGGCGTGTTCTGCCACGACAGCATCGCCTGGAACAGCGGGCTATGGGACAAGCTGCGCACCGGCTTGAGCAACTCCACCACCTGCTCGAAAGGCAGATCCTGGTGTTCATAGGCCGCCAGCGTGCAGGCCTTGACGCGACTCAGCAATGCCTCGACCGCCGGATCGTCCGACACATTCACCCGCAACGCCAGGGTGTTGACAAAAAACCCGATCAGGCCCTCGACCTCAGCGCTCATCCGGTTCGCCACCGGCGAACCGATCACCACCTCATCCTGCCCGGACAAACGACTCAATACCGTCGCCCAGCCCGCCAGCAATGTCATGAACAGGGTCGTGCCGTGCCGCCGACTCAGCGCCTTGAGCTCATGGCTCAGCGTCGCATCCAGCACCACGGGCACCGCATCGCCCGTATAGTCCTGTTGCGCCGGACGTACACGATCAGAGGGCAACATCAGCAATGCCGGCGCATCGAGCAGAGCGGTCTGCCAGTAGGTGCTTTGCTTGTGCAATACCTCGCCGCTCAACCAGCCTCGTTGCCACACCGCATAGTCAGCGTACTGGATCGACAACTGCGGCAACGGGTCTGCATCAGCTTGGCAACCGCTCGCGTAGAGTGCTCCCAACTCGCGCGTCAACACGCCCATCGACCAGCCATCCGATACGATGTGGTGCATCGTCAACAGCAACACATGCTCGTCATCGCTCAGCCGAACCAGACTCCCTCGAATCAGCGGTCCCTGCTGAAGATCGAAGCGCCCAATGGCTTCTTCGTCCATCAGTCGTGCCAACTCACTCGAGCTATCGGCATGCGTCGTGAGATCGTACTTGCGCAACGGGCAGCCTGTTTCCTCGGGATGGATGCAGAGCACTACGGCCTGATCCCCGGTCTGGACAAACGTTGTGCGCAGTACTTCGTGACGCGCCACAATCCGGTTCAACGCACGCTGCAAGGCCGCCTCATCCAGCGCGCCGACGATGCGCAGCCCCGCCGGTATGTGGTAAGCAGCGCTGGCACCTTCCATCTGCGCCAGAAACCACAACCGTTGCTGAGCAAACGACAGCGGCAGTTGCGCCTCTCGTGACGTTGGCACAATCTGCGGCAGTGTATTGTTTTGTGCCTGCGCCACCACGCAGGCAAGCGCCTCGAGCTGCGGATTCGCGAATAACGCGGCCAGTTCCAATTCCACGTTCAAACGCTGCCGGACCAGGGAGATAAGCCTCATCGCCAGCAGCGAATGCCCACCCAGCTCGAAGAAGTGATCGTTGCGCCCCGCCCGATCGACACCGAGCAGCTCCTGCCAGATCTCCGCCAGCGCACGCTCGACTTCGCCTGCCGGCGCCTCGTAGTCACGACTGGCATAAGCGTCGTCCTCCGGCGCCGGCAATGCCCGTCGATCCAGCTTGCCGTTCGGCGTCAGCGGCCATTCGGACACTTTCACATACGCCGCCGGCACCATGTATTCCGGCAGCCTCGCCTGCAAGGCAGCACGCAACGTCTGCGCTGTCATGGCCTGTGCAGCTTCCTGCATCGTGTAGTACGCCGTCAGACGCTTTTCACCCGGCGTATCCTCCTGGGCAATCACCACCGCGTCTCTGATGTCCGCGATCTGCCTCAGTTGCGCCTCAATCTCGCCCAGCTCGATACGAACTCCGCGGAGCTTGACCTGATCGTCATTGCGCCCCAGGTACTCGATATTGCCGTCCGCCAACCAGCGCCCCAGATCGCCGGTCCTGTACATCCGCGCCGCCGTTTCGGCACTGAACGGGTCATCCAGAAAACGCTCCGCCGTCAGTTCCGGCCTGTTCAGATAACCCCGGGCAACCCCCGCGCCGCCGATATAAATCTCGCCGCTGACCCCGATAGGCACAGGCTGGCCGTGCGCATCCAACAGGTAAACCTGCGTATTGGCTATCGGACGGCCTATGTGCAATACCGACTGCGTTGCATCGATCAGACCGGATGTGGCCACAACCGTGGTCTCGGTCGGACCATAGTTGTTGATCAGCGCAACCCGACTATCCGGATTGGGAAACTGACGCAACCGGTCTCCACCGATCAGCAACGTTTGCAGCGACGCCGGCTCGATCCCTTGGGCGAATGCAATCTCGGCAATCGGCGTAGGCAAGAAGCTCACATCCAGATCTTGCCGACGCCACCATCCCAGCAGCGCATCCACATCATTGCCAAGCGCTTGTCCAGGCAACAGCGACAGGCTGGCTCCCACGCACAGCGCTGGCCATAGTTCCCAGACGCAAGCATCGAAACCGACACCGGCCACGCTCGAAACCCGCTTGCGATGGGTCAGACCGAACGCCTCGCAATGCCAGGCCACCAGGTTCACGAGATTGCGATGCTCGATCATCACGCCCTTGGGCTGGCCGGTCGAACCCGAGGTATAGATCACATAAGCCAGGTGCTGTGGCGCGACCGTCGGCAACACGCGATCATGCCAGGCTTCAGCCGCCCGGTTCACGCTTTGCAGATCCAGCACCGGCATCGCCAGCGCACCCAGCAACTCCCGGGTCGTACGCTGCACCAGCACCGCCACTGGCGCGCTGTCCTCCAGCATGTAGCGCAACCGCTCCGGCGGATACCCAGGGTCCAGCGGCACGTAGGCAGCGCCCGCCTTCAGGATCCCCAGCAAGCCCACCACCATCTCAACACTGCGTTCCACACAGATCGCCACGCGGTCGTCCAGAGCAATGCCCAGTGACAGCAAGGCATGAGCCACCTGATTACTGCGTTCGTTGAGTTCAGCGTAGGTCACGCGCTCGTCGCCGCAGACCAGTGCAAGCGCTTGGGGCTGCTGCTGCGCTTGCTGTTCGAAAAGCTGATGGACCAATAGATCCTGTTGCAAGGCCTGATGTGTTGCGTTGAACTCGACCAGCACTTGCCGGCGCTCCGCTTCCCCCATAAGCGCAAGCTGGCCAATCGGCGTCGATTCATGAGCGGCAACCGACTCCAGGAGCAGCGTAATGCGGTCCCGAATCCGCTCAACTTCGTCCGGGCGAAAGCAGGCCAGATTGAAGTTGAAGTCAACGACTACGTCTTCATCCGAATAGTAATCACAGATAGCGATTGAGAGCGGCGTCTGATCGAAGCCGCTGTACATCCTGATCGCCTTCGAAGGGGCGCCGCCAAAGAAAAAGTCTGCGTCAAATTTTTCGAATGAAAGCGTGATGTCGAAGATCTGCTTGCGCCTGGAATGGCCAATATTCAGGGCGCGATTCAGTTCCGCAATCGGGAAGTGCTCGTGGCGGTAGCAGCGTCGCAATTCGGCGGCCACATCGCCCATCAATTCGAGCAGGGAGCGATTAGGGTCAACCCGTACGCCGATCGGGATGACGGAAGAAAACATCCCGATCGTCTGTTTCTGGCGGGCCGTCGTGCGGTTATGCAGGGGCATGCCAATGATGACTTCTTCTGCACCACCGACGCGTGAAAAATAGGCACTGACGACTGCAAAGAATACCGTGACAGGAGAAAGGCCATGCTCGGTGGCAACCGCGGCCACAGCATTGAACAGGTCACGCTTGATCGTCGAGCGAATATGACCGCTCTTGCACATCGAACCCACGGCATGGTCGCCGGACCACTGCAGCAGGGATGGCGGTATTTGTGCGTAGCGTTCGCGCCAAAACGACCGGTCACGCTCCAGGCGCGGCGAATTCAGATAGGCCTGGTCTTTGACCAGGAAGTCTCTGTAGGAAGGGCCTTCCTCGAGCTCGTCGATGCCCACCAGTAAATTGTTGTAGGCCTTCGCGACTGCATGGCAAAACAGCGTCGCCCCTGAGCCGTCCATGACCAAATGATGGTAGCGACCCAGCCAGTAGTGACGGGATGCACTGCACCGTACGAGCTGCGCCTCCCAAAGAATGCCTTCCAATGGATTGAAAGGTCGGGAAAATGCGTGTTGAAGGTATTCCTGCGCTCGCTCGACGCTGTCAACGTAGTCTGAAAAGTCGACGAGTTCGAGTGTGATATCGACAGATGGCAACACTCTCTGCCGGGCTATATCACCCTCTTGGAACAAGGCAAGTCGTAGCGCATCATTATGCCTGACAACGAGATTGATAGCCTTCTCGAACATTGGAATATCGAGATCACCCTTGATCTCCAGCTTCATGCCAATGTTGTACAGCGGTATGTCCGGGTTCGCTATCTGACCGAGCCAGATACCCTGCTGTACAGAAGATAGTTCATACGAGACATTGGAGTTGTTCGATACGTGTTGATGCGACGACGTCATGCGTAAACATCCCTGATTTTAATATCCTTTCGGGAGCCGAGTGACGATGTCCGCGGCCCTGCCGAATTCCTGGCGTGCTGGCCAAGTTCCATACAGAACTCGGCAGTTACAGCACAAGTTTGTCGCAGATAAACCGGATGTCAGAACCTGGCTTGCCCTGTCTGCATGACTGCGATAGGGACCTGGGAGAATGTCATTGATGTGCCGACAGTACCGGCTAGTAGCACCTTGATACTTCCGGACTGCGGGTTTCTCTATTTCCCCCTAAGTCGTGAACGGTTCGAACCGACGAAAAAAGACCCTGACCCCAGATAAGCTGCTAGACCTGCAATAATAGCGTTGACACTTACAAAGAGAAAAACAGAAATGAGGGCTTGTCCCGTATTACCAGTGCACCCTCCCACATTCAATAAACCGTTTTCGCTTCATTTGCCAAGGCAAAACGCGGCATATCACATTATCTGGAGGCGCGGGACTGATCGATAGACGCGGGGTTTGAACTTTGCTCAAGGCGCTGCTCAATTGGCTGGCCAGTCAACAATTAGCATGGAACAAAGGAGATAGTAGACTAATGACTCCTGCCCCTCTGTCAGAGGCAGGATTTAAACATCAATCCCTTAATTTGGAAGCGTTCTCCACGCTTGCCGGGCTCCCACAGCTCATGACGCTTTAGGCAGGCTTGACCAAGGCAGCATACGTCTCAAAACACTGTCGCGGCGTACCAGGTGATGGAAGAGCGCAGCTAACACATGCAGGCTCACCACGACCCAGGCAACCCACTTCCCAAGGAAATGATGAACAGTATCTATCGGAGCCTCAAACGCTTCATAGCTTAAACTGAATGTGACACTGAACCAGGCGAATAGCTTGGTTTCATTGAAGCCTGTCATGCTGAACAGTCCGAAGTCAGTAGGTGCCCCCGTGCCCAAGTAGCCCGTTAGCGGCATCGCAATCATCAGACCATAGAGTCCCCCGTGTGCAACGTGCGCGAGTATGTGTTCCAACGCCGAACCGGGCGGGTTATCCGGCTGCATGTCCAGCAATCGCCATAGCAACCTGGGCAACACTAGAAAACCGACTAGCAGGCCAAGCACCCAATGAATATTGAGCACTGGCAAAGACTCCGGCGAGGTGTCATCCATGAACCAGATAACGTAATAGACGACGATGTAAGCCGCGATAAATGAAGCCGCGCTCGTCCAGTGAAAAAATTTGGCAAGGCCACCAAAACAGGTCGCGCTATTGCGCCATTGCATAGTAGGTATTCCTGAAAAGTGAGGTGGCAGCGGTTAGCTATTAAGCAGACCGCTTAGTAGCCGTTCCAAGCCTT
This sequence comes from Pseudomonas sp. BS3767, assembly GCF_900099665.1. Taxonomy (NCBI): domain Bacteria; kingdom Pseudomonadati; phylum Pseudomonadota; class Gammaproteobacteria; order Pseudomonadales; family Pseudomonadaceae; genus Pseudomonas; species Pseudomonas sp. BS3767. The sequence continues at coordinate 246,289 of NZ_FNCX01000009.1, forward strand.
CAAGTGCTTGGGCCAAACGTGCCTCAATGTCGCCATCAGGTTCTGCGATCCAGAACGATGCTTCGGTGACAGCGCCATAGATCATTCGGGCTGTCACGGTTGTGTGCAGCGGTGCCACGACACCTTCGGCAATCAGTCCGTCGAGCGCGGCTTGCAGTGCGGCAATGCCCAATGACTGAGCGGCTTGCGGAACATCACCGAAGATGGCTCGTGCATCCTGCAAGATAATCCGGCGGATTTCCGGCTCCAGTGCCAGTTCAAGATAGGCGCGACAACGTCGACGGAATGCTTCCCACGGAGAAGGTGCCGCATCCGAAATTGCCTGAAGGCGTTCGCCCACTTCGGTCTCGATCTGCTCGATGACTGCGAGTAGCAATCCTTCCTTATTGCCAAAATGGTGATAGATCGCCCCCCTCGTCAGACTGACTTCGGCGGTGAAATCATCCATTGAAGTATGAGCGAAGCCCTGGCTGGCAAATGCCTGCCGGGCGGCTGCTACCAGCTTGGCGCGAGTTTGCTCAATCATTCCGGCGCGCGTACGGCGTTGTTGCTGCATAAAAACATCCTTTTTAGCTCACATACGCCGCGTACGCTAATTGACATACCTCTCGAATGTCAATACGATTTGATTTTGCATGCGTAGCGTATGTGAATTCTCTTTGATGCGTTGCAAGTGCATCCTGAAGGTACGAGTCGGTCAAATTATGGATACCCCACAGCACACCGTCGGCTTCAAGGCAGCAGCCTCTCTGGCCTTGATCACAATACTTGGGCCCTCGGCCATCGATATGTACTTGGCGGCCATGCCCCAGATGACCAAGGACCTGAATACTGACTACGCCACCATGCAGCTGACGTTGACGGTGTTTTTATTGGCAATGGGCGCGGGACAGCTCGTGTTCGGGCCGGTTATCGACGCGCTAGGCCGCCGACGCCCTTTGCTGGCGGGCCTGGCGGCGTTCATCCTGGCTTCGTTATGGGCATCCTTAAGCGAGTCGATGGGCGCCATGCTGCTCGCTCGATTCTTTCAGGGGCTGTCTGTTGCGCTGGTGCTCGTTATCGCCATGAGCTCGGTGCGCGACCTCTCCAGCGGCATTCGTGCCACGCAGCTCTTCGCTCTGCTCGTGACCATACAGGGTGCCGCCCCGATACTCGCACCGGCATTCGGCGGCATCATCAATGTGCACTTCGGATGGCGAGCCGTGATGCTGGCGCTGGCCATTGTCGGTGTGTTGGCTTTGTTAAACTCCAGTGTTTGCCTACCGGAAACCTTAGCCAGAGAAAAGCGCACGCCGTTCAGGCCTGCCAGTGTGTTCGGCACCTATCGGCGTCTTGTTGCGGATAAGCGATTTATCCTTCCTGCTCTGGCCCTTTCATCCGTGTTTTTCTTTTTGTTTGGCTACGTCGGTGGTGCATCTTTTGTTTACCAAAGTGGCTACGCCTTGCGTTCAGACATCTTCGGCTTTGTATTCGGCGGCACGGGCGTGGCTATGATGTTGGGTGCAATGACCGGTAGCCGTTTGGCCAGCAGATGCTCGGCGAGCCTGATGGCACTGCTTGGAGTTGCCATGATGAGCGGCGGTTCAGCGCTGGCACTGCTCGCCGTGTACGTAGGTGCAGATCTTTATGGCATCGTCCCAGCGCTATTCATCGCTGTTTTCGGTTTTGGGATCGCCGAACCATCACTCATGTCCATTGCGATGGCCTCACAAGAACGAGCTTTAGGTGCCACTGCCGCTTTATTAGGTGCCAGCACGCACATTCTAGGTTCGCTTGCTACACCGTTGGCCGGCTCTCTCGCACAGATCGGCGCGCATGCATGGTTGGCTTTGCTGCTTGCGGCTGCGTTGGTGAGCCTTGCTCTTGTTTTCATTAGTGTCCGTAGCGTGAGCGAAAAAGTCATACCCGTACAGTGACGATGTGCGCTCATTTGCAGGGTGACCTGTTGTCGGCATTTACAAGAGCGAATGTTTAGCAGTTCTTTTGTATAGCAAACTCGCCCTTTATAAAGGCTGCTGTAGTTTACAGTCGGCGCGAGGGCGCTGAACGACAGGAATAATCGTATACGTCTGTATTTTTTTGTGATTTTTAGTCGCTCTTAATACTGGGTTAATCGAGGTGCATTAAATTATAGCTCATCCAAGCAGACGGATTAGCTCTGCAAACCTGCCCCGAGAGGAATGTATTAATGAAAACGCCGACGCTGGTTTTGGCTTCGTTTCTTAGTCTGTGTTGCTGCGCCGCTTTTGCTCAAGACGGCGCTGATATGTTGCAAAAACGCCAAGAAGCTAGAGCGCTTGAGCGTCAGCAAGCACGTGAGAAACTTGCGGAGCCTGAAGACAAAAAGCACAACGAGAAATCGGCTGTCACCTCATCAATCAAACATAAATATGTGTCAAAATCTGAAGAAAAGCCAATCCATTGAAAAATGTTTTCCACTGCCTAAGCCAACGCACTGACGTTGATGAGGGCTCGAATATTTAAAGTGATTGAAGATAACGCTCAGCCTGTTTTTTTGGGGCGGATGATATGAACATAGCTGTATCAATCATCTGCCTGTTGAGAAATAAACGTTCAGTCAGACAGGCAATCTGCAACATCAGGCATAGTTATTTTTCGTGAACGCAGACCGTAGCGGCTCCGATGCGTTCTATGTGTAATTCTTTCCTCCATTAGGGTCCACCAATGCACGTTCTGCTTTGTGAAGATGACGAGCTTATTGCCAGTGGCATCGTCGCTGGTTTGCATGCTCAAGGCCTTAACCTTGACCGTGTTGGCTCAGCCTCTGCGGCTCATGCGATCTTAGATGCGGCGCAGTTTGACGTGATGATTCTTGATCTGGGGTTGCCCGATGAAGACGGTATCAGCCTTTTGAGATCCTTAAGAAGTCGAGGGCATAACATCCCGGTGTTGATTTTGACCGCACGTGATGACGTGGATGATCGGGTCAAGGGGCTCCACGCTGGAGCTGATGACTACATGGTAAAGCCATTCGACCTTAGGGAACTCTTTGCTCGATTACATACGTTGGTTCGTCGCGTTGCAGGACGAACGGTAAACCACATCGAACATGGCATTCTCACTTACGACCCCAGTACGCGGGAAACCTGGCTATCTGGCACTGCCATAGACCTTTCGCGTCGTGAACAAGCAGTGCTTTTGGCCCTCCTGAACAATCCAGGGCGTGTTCTCTCGCTTGAGCAACTAAAAGATAGCGTGTACGGGTTCACTGATGAGGTCGAGAGCAATGCACTTAATGTCCATATTTTTCATCTAAGGCGCAAATTGGGAGGGCAAATCATCGAGACGGTTAGAGGCTCAGGGTATCGACTAGGCGTTGCTTCTTCACTCCAGAGTTGCTGTTCGTGAGCCTGCGTTTACGCTTAAGTCTGATACTGGGTGTTGCTTTTGTCGCGGTCTGGACACTCGCTGCGACCTGGATGTTCCAAGATGTACGTAGCCAAATGATGTACTCACTGGATCAGCGACTTGTGGCATCAGCACGAATGGTTGCGGGTTTGGTCGCCCAGTTGCCTCAACCTTTGTCCAGCAAAGATCACGGGGCTCATTTCAGCGCCGATCAGTTGGGCATCCCCGATGGCATGGCGTGTGAGGTCAGTTCGTTGCGCGGGGAAATTTTGGCAAGTAACCGCAGCAATACTGGCACTGTCATCGCCAGTCCCAGCGGTGGTTTTTATGACCAAGTGATTGATGGAGAGCATTGGAGAAGTTTCACGCTTGTGCAGGACGACGTTCGCATCACGACGGCTGACCGCGAGCAAGAGCGTGAGCAACTGAATCACTCTGTCCTGCTATCAGCGTCAATGCCAGTATTGGTAGCGCTTTTGTCCTGCGTCGCAACGCTTTGGTTGGGAATAGGTAAGGGCCTGGCGCCACTCAATCGTATGCGCGACGAATTGAGAAAGCGCAACATCGACTCCCTTGAACCACTGCACCTTCAGATGCTTCCTTGTGAGTTAAAGCCTTTGCTGGAAACTCAAAATCACTTGTTGATGCGTATCAGCCGGGCAATCGAGCGTGAACGCCGCCTGACGGGTGATGCAGCACATGAATTACGTAGTCCATTGACGGCCATTAAGACCCATTTGCAGGTTGCGCAAATGACTTCAGGGGACGCGCAGTGCTTGGCGTTGAGCCGAGCCGAGCAAGGTACTGATCGTCTGCATAGCACGCTTGAGCAATTGCTTCTGTTGGCCAGGGTTGAAGGCAGTCTGTCATTTGATGATGGAAGTCAATGCGGTGTCGAACAGGTCGTTTCGTTAGCTGTTCAGGATGCAACGTCCAGCACAGAGCGGATAGTTCAGACCTTTCAGTTTGTAAGACCCTTGGCGTGCCTGGATATGCCGGCCGTACTTGCCGTGGCTGCGCTTCGCAACCTACTTGATAATGCGCTGCGCCACAGCCCAGCAAATACGCAGGTGGTCGTTAGTGTGACCGACGATAGCGGGTTCGCGTTGGTGACGGTTAAGAACGTGAGCGTTGAGATGTCACAAGATAATATTCATCTCCTGACCGAGCGATTTTGGCGCGGTAGCTCAAGTACTGGCTGCGGTCTTGGCCTCGCCATCGTGCAAGCTATAGTCGAGAGATGCGGGTGCACAATAAAATTCACAACCACCAGTCAGTATTTCGAGGTGGCGCTAGGCATGCCTTTGGTGCCCGCCAAAGGGGAAAGTTACGAAAAGACCTATAAATGCAGCACGCCTGATATCAAACATCCTGTCTCGATATCAAACGGTACCACCCACAACCGCAGCCCCTCCGAAAACTCAAAAACCGGCAACGCCTCCTGAAACGAAGCACGTTTCGGGTAAATCAGCACCAGATCCCCCTGCCCGTTCAAATACTTCTGCCCATACGCAAACAACTGATAAAAATCAGTCTGGCTCAGGCCATAATTTTTGCCACCCAGCTCGCTGTCCAGCCGCTTCCATTTGGTGTCCAGAACCCAGCTCTTCTCCCCCTGAGTAATCATCAGATCGGGCCGTAGCTGAAAGACCTTCTTGCCCTGATGAGTGCACAAGTACTCACCGCTACGCTGCGTATATAGCGTAGCGTCTGGCGGCAGTGAATCTCTAAGGCAAGCAGCCACGTAGCGCTCGAACAGCTTCTCCATCGGGAACAGTAAGCTCATGCCCTGCCATTCGCCTGCAACCGCCAGCGGTGTTTGCTGTTGGATGATGAGTTCGCACCACGGTTTTACAGGCTGGTAATGGGCCATGAGCCGGTCGTGACGCCACTGCTTGAAATCTTGAGTGGTGTCTCGGCTGTTTGGGATCTCTAGCAACAGTGAGCGCAGTTCGTGGGAAAGACGCCAGTTACTGGGGTCTTGAGTGGTTTTACAAACGGTATCTAACGCTGTTTTGAGAAGGCGGTTCTCGGCCCGATCGGGCAGGAATACGTCGTGACGAATTTGAAAGTGGTGCTGTCGGCCAGGAGGTTGGCGCATTTGGCGGGCAGTATTGAGCTGGCCACGCAGATAACGCTGCTCCTCTTCGACACGTTGGTAGTCGAAGCGAAGGCCGCGCTTGATGAGGTGGTCGAGCGCTTCCAGAAAGCTGCTCATTACCCATTCGGTCAACGGCGCATCGAAACGCTGTAATGCGGTTGCGCCGACCTTACGTGTAGGTAGGTCTAGTGACTTCTGAATCATGCGCCTGAGCAGCGCACGGCTTTGCTGGATGCAGTCGCCTTGTTCAAAATGCTTAGGCAGGATTTCGATACGCGTACCGCAGGGTGTCTCCAGCGCGCCAACGTAATTATCGAGTTTAAGCCAGCGGCGGCCTTCGACTTGAACCAGTGCGGTACCCGCTTTGCTAAAGCGTGAACTGGTTTCGCAGAGCCAGTCAAAAGCTGAGGGCGATACTTGGGCTACGTCGAGCGTTGGGCTGAGAACATCGCCGGTTGTCAGCCGAGCATATTCCCGGACCGTTACGGTGGTTTTCACCTTTGCTGTTCGCTCAGGAATTTAATGATCTTGCGCCCGAGGTCCCGAGTATTCAGCGTGATGCCCGATGCTGATGTAATAGACAGACCATGTTTGCTGGCAATCTCTCGCAAATGTGGCTTGGCAGGTTTGACCTGCTGGCCTTCACGATAGACCTGAATACTGCCATTGGCGGCTTGTCGTATGTCTACGCCTTCCGTTCTGACGGTTTTGGCTTCCAGCGGCGCGCTGACGCTCAGGTTGTGATCGATCACGCCCAGATATGACTCGATATTCTTGAATGCAGGCAGATTCAACTCCCAACGCTCGTTGTTCTGCCCCACTGTGACGGCATCTCCAAACAGCACACTGAAGTCTTGGCTCGGCTGGATCAAGAACCTATTTTCTGGGGCTTTGCGTTGGTCGTTGAGGACCCATTGGATACGCTGCCAATCTTCGAAAAAATACTCCTGAAGTAGCGGCAGGATTTGCTCTCGAAAAATGCCTGCCAGGCGCTCCAATGTCGGATCGCTCTCAAGAGGCATGAAGTACGCGTGCCCCAGGCAATGATCCTGATCGAGCAGGACGGCTATGCGCTGGTTCATCACACTGAGCAATTCGTCGATAGCGATGCCATCAACCTCTATGTCTTCAAGAAGCTCTGGATTAGGCGGCACCTCAATGAACGTGAAACGACGACGCAGGGCAATATCAAGTGCGGCCAATGATCGGTCAGATGTGTTCATGGTGCCGATCAAGTGGATGTTGCTGGGAATGCTGAAGCGCTCTTTCGAGTAAGGCAGCGTGACCTCGAGAGCCTCTGATGCGCCCGCACGCTTGGAAGGTTCGATGAGGGTGATCAACTCGCCGAAGATGCGCGAGACGTTGCCTCGGTTGATCTCATCAATGATCAGCACTTTTGGCCGTTCACTCTGAGCGACCTCTGCCGTCCGGAAATCTTCATTTCGCTTGCTGAGCATGTGCTCAATCAATACGGGAACGATATTGCGATAGCCTTTGACCAAGTAAGGATCATAAGTAGAGTTCGGTAGTTTTTCCTCCCAATTACCTGTACTCAAGTCATTAACACTCAGTACACCTTGAGAAACATCATCAGCCAGAGCATTAAGTAGACTCATAGCAAGGCCAAAATTTTTGCCTTTTGGCTTTTCTAACTCAATAATATAGTCATTCGCTCGAATTACCTTATAGCCTGTGCCGTAACGATCACCGACTTTGAATGCTCGGTATTTTCCGCTCAGTTCACTCGCAATTGACTCGCAGAGGCTCTTGAAGGCGCCAGATACCACTTCGTAACGGATCTGACCTTGCTCGTCAGTTGTAGCGCGAAGCCCTTCAACAAAGTCTTCATAGCTGAAGCTCTGATGAAAGGTCACAAAGCGCACGTCGCCTGCTGCGAGCAGCTCGTCAAACCGAGCTTTTAACGCTGATCGGCTACCAGCATTCTTAGCAAGAAAAGGCTGATCAAGGATCTGCAACGTCGCTTCGACTGTGGCGTAGGTTTTCCCCGTACCGGGCGGACCGAAGAAAATCTGATTGAGCGAAGGCATTGCCGAACGTCCTTGTAGGAAAAGTCCGACAACAGTATCTAGATTGTCAGCATGGGTAAAGCGAAGCCCCGAGAGCGACCGTTCTGGATGAGACACGCAAGCAGTCCACCGAAGGTGCGCCACGTCTCTTTTTTGATGATCCACCGAAAAACTTTTCAAACGAAATGCTTAGAAAAAACGCCGATAATTCAAGGCACAGCAGTCCATACACCTCTGACGATCACGAATAATGACTTATTGACATCATTGCTGTTCGTTACTCTGATGAGAAAAATGGTGTCACCCGAAACCTTATCGGGCACGTTAGAATTCGATGGCTCAGGGATCGAGACTCGGGACTTACCTTTTTCAAGGACAGGGATGAGTGAATGGATCTTTTAGCCAACGTCCCCAAATGGGACGACATCGAGCGAACCCTCGATAACAAATTCAACCATCTGAATCAGTCTTTCGATCAAGGCTGGGAAAGCGCTTTCGATGGTTGGAACGGTTTCACTCGACGAGTCAGTAACGAGGCCACATTGGCCTTCGGCAGTATCGGCGGAAACCGCATCGAATCGGTGAAGTTGGCGATGGCCAAGTCCTATCCGATCATCCAGCTAAATCTGATGCGCAAATGGGCTTCCATAGACATTACGGAAATCCTTCCTGTCTTGCTGCAACTGGTCAAAGAGGTCGCCATGATTATGGGCGGCAGCGTGGCCGTCGGGACTCTTGTTGGTGGTGCCGCTGGGTCGCTAGCGTTCGGAGCGGGCGCTGTACCAGGAGCCATAGCAGGCAGCGGCATAGGCTTACAGGTCGGCAACCTGATTCTGCTGGGCATGGGGCTTTCAGCCATCGCTGATTATTTCTATCAAGGCCTCCCAGCTTGTCTCGCAACCCTTTATGAAGGCATGGTCACAGCCTGGAACGCAGAGGAAGGTGTCAAACCGCCGGGGCTAGATCCCACAGGCGCTTCTGCGTGGTTGATTGATGAGCGTATAGACGCAGCCGCAGGGCAACTTGCCAGAGGTCAGGAGCAATTAGTCATGCTCCTACTGACTGCCATTGTTACCTACATCACACGAGGTCAGATCAAGGCAGGGGTCGTAGGCAGCCTGGATGGCATTGCGGCACGTAGCGCAAAGCTTCAAGCGGACATGACTAATAAACAAATTGCGGGTTGGTTGGCTCGCAATGAGCAGAAGCTGCTGGCTCATCCAGAATTGCGGGTTACAGAATCAACGCCGCTAAAAAAGGCAGAGCCCAAATATGACAGCATTGGCCGACCGTCAACCGCTAGCAACGACATGGTCAAAAATTCCGAGCCAATACCTGAACCAGTCTACGAGAAGCCGAAGCATCTAGAAGAGATGCTGGATGAAATTCCGGCAACCTCCGCTCTCGCCAGAGACGGTTTGCGTGAAGATCTGGCTAAACAGGCAGGCATACCTCGAAACATCGTGGACAAACCTGAAAGTATTTGGGGAAAAACGATAGAGGATATCAAGCAGTCGTTTACTATGGATGGCGCAACAGTGACTGATGTTCCCCCTAGGGCTGGTTCATCTCAGAATGCTCAAATATTTGAAATTGAAGGCAGTGCTACAGGGATAAAGAAAATCCAATACAGCCCTTCAACTGTCGGAAAACAAATTGATTCAGACCACATTGGCGAATATTATAAAATATCTTATAACGACGGCAGCCAAATAAAAATTGTAGAGCCCAACACATACAGGCCAACATTTTTCGGCAAAGGACAAGTAATCTACGATAAAAATACTGTATATTTAAATCCTGAAGGGCAAAAGGTAATTTTCAACCCTTCCAACAATACATGGATACCAGAATAATGTCAGACTCAACCTTTAAAATCTCGTGGAGCGCTCCGATCATACCTTGCAAATCACTAGCAGGTATACCACTTCACATCAGCGCAGACTTGGTAGAGTCCTCTCTCGCCGAATATATAGTCGACAAGCAAAATAACTTATATCAATTTGAAAACTCACCTATTTTCCGACTAACAAAGAATGAAATAGACACAAACGGCGATGGCGGCTACAAATTTTTTCTTCTTGACGATCACATTATAGACATAAGCAACAAAGTATTACCTGCTTTATCAATCGCGATCAAAAATAGAAAGGTTTTTATCATCAAGGTATACAACTTTAGCTTTCCTGGTGACTCAGCGGAGGACTTTATCTACAAAGGAGCACTACCCGGCGGACTGACTTTAGGCAGTAAAGTATCTGAATTTCTACCGCTTACAGATTTGGAATTCGACGATGGTCTAGGATGGTTTTATACAGATAATCACTATGGACAAGTCGAAATAGGAGGATGGAGTGCCTCTCTTGAAGACCAACCCGATCAGATAATCACTAGCATATGCATCATACCTGCACCCGCCATATAAGATGCGAATCTTTAAACCATCATTTACGCCCACTACAAAACCATATCATGATAGTAAAAAAGGTAAAACCACCATAAGCGCGATATTCTATCAATAGAGCAGAGCTAAAAATGTGATGATAAATGAAGACTTTAAAATCTCATGGAAAGCGCCCATCATTCCATGTAAATCGCAGGCTGGCATACCCATGTATGCTAGTGCAAAACTATTGAAATCTGTGCTCTCTCGGTATGTGGTGGATGAAGAGGGGTTGCTCTATTAGTTCGGAGATTCTCCAATTCTAAAGGGGGAAATTTACGAGCCTGATTCAGATGGCGATAGTGGCTACGCATTCTCGCTTTCTGACGACACGGTAATAAACAGACTACTCAAAGGTACACCAGCGCTGTCCATTTCATTGAGAAGCGATAGAGTTACCTTTATAAAGATTTATAATTTTAGTTTCTCTGGAGACGCAGCTCAAAACTATATTTACAAAGGAACTCTCCTTGGGGATATAGGACTTGGGAGTCTAGTTTCCGAACTTCTACCCTACACCCGGCTTGAGCTGGATGAGACCGAAGAGTTCTTCTACACTGATGATAACTACGGAGCGGTCGAGATCACCGGGCTGGGTGTCCCTCTTGAATACATACCAGATCAGCACATCACAGCGATTTGCCTTATACCTAAATGAAGGCTACGCCCCACAAGCTGATGCTTCGGATATTTTCAGAAAAGTCCTACACTATTTAGCCTTCCACAACGATAAAGCGTGCCCTACCCTAACACCGCGCCTAAGAAACGCCCAAGAAACTCAAATGTAGCGGCCTGACCGCTTCCGATAAAATGCGGCTTTTTGTACCTGCGGCCTTCGGCTGCGCGTCCTAAAATCTCTGATATGTCGGGAGTGGACCAATACAAGACCCGCAAGGGGAATACGTCCGGCCTTTTCTACATTGGGGTTTCTTAGCTCCCGACGCCTAGCTCTCAAAAAGCTAAAAATGTAGAGATTACCTAGATGCCCCACATCGCAAGCCTAAATCAGACAACGCCTCACACCCCAACCCCCTTCCACCGCCACAACCGCCAACTCCTCGCCCTCCTCCTCGAAAACCAACCCTGGTTCAGTGCCCGAGATCTCGGTCGCATGATCGGCTGGCCATTGAACGAGCGGACGCTGCGCAAGCTGGATGCTGACCAGCACCGGATGATCACGCTCGACTTGCATGGCGAAGCGCAGCCAGAGCTGATGGTCAGTGAGTCGGGGGCGTACGCGATGATGGTGCATCACTACCATGCGGAGAATCGTGGGTTGCGGCAGTGGCTTACCAACGAGGTGGTGCCTGCGTTGCGGGATGGGCAGGTGCCGTTTGATGACTGCACGCCGCACCAGAGCATGCTGCAGTGGCCGGGGTTGTCGGTGAGTATGTTGCACTGGCACAGCGAGCCGTGGATACGGTTGCGGGATATGCCGATGCTGTTGGCGCATCCGCAGATGCAGGTTGAGGGGCAGCCACGTAGTTTGGGCAGGTCCTGGTGGCGGGCGGTGCTGCCTGCTTCTCGGCTGGGTTGAATGCGTGGTGATGGCCGTGCCGTGTGGGTAACGGCCATTGTGTCTCGTGGGATCAGTCTTTCAGGCGGCGTCGGTAGTCGTTGATCATTTCTTTGGTGACGTCATCCTTGTAGCAGATGGGTGCGTAGCCGCCTTTGCGGCTGTAAGCGCTGCGTTTGCCACATTGGCTGCCATTACGGGCAGAGTTGTAGGGGCACGGGCAGTTGCCGGGGTAGCTGTCGATGGATTCCTGGATGATGGCTTTGACGATTGAGGCGTCTGTTACCTGGGCTTCTCTGGCGTTTGCGGAGAAGGCACAGAGGAATGCGAGTATGGCGACGAAGCCTGTCCTTGTCTTTTTCATGGCTATTCCTTAGCGAGTGCAGACGAGTGTCTGTTGCAAGGTTTTACCATGATGCTATTAGGCCATCAAATTTTGTTTATTGAGGTGATCTGGTGGAGGCATGGATAGGCCAAGCCTGAAACTTGGTTCGCAGAGGATGTACCGCATGCACAGGTTTTGCTGCCGGTTCCCGGCATATCGCGAGCAATGCGGATCGCCGCCCCGGTTGCTCCTACGCCCTGCGGGCAGAAGCTTGGACTTATGAGTGATCCAGCATTCGCGTGATGGCTTGGATGTGACGCAGAGCGTCACGAGATGCGTGCCAACGCGGAGCATTGGCACGATAGGTATTACCGAGTGCCTGCGGGGCTACTGCACCCCGCAGGCATCCCACATCAGAACTGCCAATCCAGCGACAGACCCACGCCGTGGGTTTTATCGCGTGCACCTAGCAAGCCGTTGTAGTCCAGGTTGATGCGTGCGTCCCTGCCCAAGGCCAGGCTGGCGCGGGCACCGACTACGGCGGCGTCGCGGTCCATTGAGACGCTTTGCACGTTGAAGCTGTTGCCGGCGCTGGCGAAGGCCAGGTGTTGTTCGGACGAGGTGTCGCTCAGGTTGTGCTGCCAGCCGAGGGTGGCGGAGACGTCGAGTTTTTGTGTGTCGTTGAGGTTGAAGCGGTTGCCGGCGCGCATGCCCAGGGTCGAGAGCACGGTGTCGCGGGTGTCGTCGCTGCCTTTGAGGGCCGTGGCGCCGCCTTTTTCGGTGAAGCTGTCGCTGTCGAAGTGGACGTAAGCCAGGTTGGCGAATGGCTCCAGTGCCAGCGGTTGCAGGTTCAGGCGGTAGGCGGCTTCGGTGAAGACCTGGCTCGACTGGGCGTCGCGCTTGACCTTCTGACGATCGGCGAACGCGCCGAATTGCAGATCGCGTTTCACGTCGATGCGGTGCCAGCTGTGCGACGCGCCTGCGGTGAGGCGCAGTGCGCCCTGTTCGTGGCCGATGTAGGCGCCCAGGTGGTAGCTGTCTGCCGAGGCCCGCGAGTGGGTGTCGTCGCCCAGGCTCAGCGAGGTGTCGCTGTAACCTGCCATCACGCCCAAACGGGTGTGTTCGCTGATCAGGCCGTCGACGCCTGCCAGCAGGCCACCCAGCGATGAGGTCGAGCTGGCGCTGTCACTGCTGCCGCTGTTTTTGCCCCAGGCACCCAGCGCTTTGACCCACACCGAGTTATCTTCAGTGCCCGATGCTGGCTGGTCGTACAAGCCTTCCACGCGCAGACGGTCACCCACGGCGTCGCGCAGTTGGCGGCTGTCGTTGATCAATTGCGTGGCGATGGCCGGGTGCACTTCGCCGGACAGTTGGGTGAATGCGCGGCGTGCGCTGGCGGCGTCCTGGCTGAGGATGATGCTCTCATAGACGGAGTTGCCCGCACTCAGTTGCTCAATGGCTTGGGCCACGCTGCGTTGATTGGACGTTTGCGCCGCGCTGGCGAAGCTGTCGCCATTGCGCTCCAGGGCCAGGGTTACGCCAGTGCCGGTGTAATTCAGGTTGCCGTCGAGGAATGCGTAGTTATCCGTCACCGAACCGAACTGACCCTGAATGCCGCCAGCCGCTTGCAGTACGTTGAACTGCTGACCCAGAACGCTGCGGGTCTGGTTGCTGCTGAGCAGTGCTGCGTTGTCGTTTTCCAGGGACAGGGCCATGTTGGCGCCGCTTACGGTCGCGGTGCCGCCGACCACGATGCGGTCGCTGGCAGTGGGCGAGAATTCAACCGCGTAGGTCGAGCCCGGTGCCAGGTTGAGGTTGCCCGCCACTTGCAGGGTGCCGATGGAGTTGCCCGGTGCAATTGTGCCGCCACGGTTGGCGGTCAGCGACGCGACGCTACCGTTGCCACCCAGAATGCCGCCGTTATTGACGGTGACGGCAGAGGCCAGCGAGCCGTTGATGGCCAAGCGTCCTTGATTGACCAGCGTCGGGCCGCTGTAGCTGTTGGCCCCGCTCAACACCAGGGTGCCGATGCCTTGTTTGGTCAGGCCGCCGTGGCCGGAGATGTTGTTGCTCCACACATCCAGCCCGCATTGCGGCCCGGTGCAGGTGCGCTGCGTCGGTTTGCCGGCATCGACGATCGCACCGACGCCTGGCAGGTCAGCCACGAACTGGCTGTCGCCGTAGGCGCCGTCGATACGGAATTCGGCAGGAATATCTGCCTCGGTGACGAACATGCTCGGGCCGTTGATAGCCTTGCCGAGGTTGATCATGCCCCAGCCGTACAGCGCGTCGACGCCCGGTGCGCCAAGGTCGGTGGCGGTGGTCTTCAGCACGTCGGCGACCTGCGCGCCGGTCATGTACGGGAAGCGCTCCATCAGCACAGCCATACTGCCTGCGACGTGAGGTGCGGCCATCGAGGTGCCGTTCTTGTTGGCCCAGCCGACGGTCAGGTCTGCAAGGCTGGTGCCGTTGAGCACCGAGCTGTAGATGCGCGTGCCCGGCGCCGAGACGCAGAAGCTGGCGGTGTAGCCGCAGCGCGACGAGAAGGTGCTCAGCGTGTAGGGCGTGGTGGCGGCCGCTGCGGCATCCGGGTTTTGTTGCAGGGCGGCGACGGTCAGCCAGTTGGGGGCGATCTCCGGTACGAAATAGCCGAGTCCGGCCATTGCGTCGGGGTTGTTGAGGTTGTAGTCGTTGCCTGCGGCGAAGATGGTCACCACGCCGCTGCGTGCCGCGTCGATGGCCCCCTGATACGCGCCACCCGGACGCGTGCCGAGGATCTGGCGGATCTGGTCGAACTGCACTTGTGCGTCCTGCACGGTGAAGTGCGGGAACGCCGGATCGCGACCGCCCTTGCTGAAACGGTCGGTAATGCCGATGCCCCAGCTGTTGTTGATGACCCGCGCGCCGCTGTTGACCAGCGCGTTCCAGCCGGCTTGATACACCGCGCCGTCGTTGCCCAGCACGATGCCGTCTTCCGGGCCCGGGTCGCCGTTGTCGGCGCTGATGATTTGCGCGTTGTAAGCCACGCCGTGCATCGGACCGCCATCGCGATTGCCACCGGCGATGCCGCCCACGTGGGTGCCGTGGTTCCCGAGTTTGCCGCCGGAGTCCAGGCTCGGTGCGCCGTCGTAGCGGAAAGCGTCGCCCGCCTTCACCGGGATATACGGGTCGGTGTATTCGCGGATGCCGCTGGTGACCAGATTGACCACCTTGTTGGGGCTGTCGAATTCCGGATGCGGGGCATAGACCGGCTGGTCGAAGATGCCCAGTTTGATGTCCTTGCCCGAGTAGCCTGCAGCGTAGGCCTGATCAGCATTGATCGCGCCCAGGCCCCAGTCGGCATTGAATTCGGCACTGCGCCAGCTGGCCGCATTGCCCGCCTGCCCTGCTTCCACATACGGTGCGGCATGCGCCACGCCCAGTGTCGCCAGGTAGCAGGCGAGCGCGCCGCAGGAGGCGCGATTGATCGCCCGAATGGCGTGGCCCAAGGGTTTGACAGAGGTGTGTCGAGTGTTGAATGCATCTTTCATCAAGCTACCGTCCTTAGTTAACGCGCACGAATCTCCGCGCGCATGCATCTGCATGCGCGTCGTTCTTTTGGTTTTAGGGTTGCGTACTGCTTAGAACTGCCAGTTCAGACTCAGGCCCACACCGTGACTTTTCTCACGACTGGCCAGTTGGCCGCTGTAATCGAGGCTGATCCTCGCCTCTTTGCTCAACGCCAGGCTGGCATGAGCACCCACCAGCGCAGCGTCACGCACCAGTGGCGAGCTTTCGATAGCGAAGCTGCTGCCACCGGAGGCAAAGGCCAGATGCTGTTCGGAGTCGGTGTTGCTCAGGTTGTGCTGCCAGCCGAGGCTGCCCGACAGGTCGACCTTCTGGCGGTCGCTGATCGCGATGCTCTTCAGGGCACGCAGGCCCAGGGTACTGAGTACCGCATCACGGTTGTCGCTACCGGCAGACAGCGCGGCAGCGTCGCCCTTCTCGGTGAAGCCATCGGTGTTCAGGTGGACATAGGCCAGATTGGCGAACGGCTCAAGCGTCGCGGGTTGCAGGTGAATGCGATACGCCGCCTCGGTGAACACTTGGGTGCTCTGTGCGTCGTGTTTGGTTTTCTCCTTGCCCGCTGCGCCGCCGACCTGCACGTCGCGTTGCGCATCGATGCGATGCCAGCTGTGTGCGGCGCCGAGGGTCAGGCGCAGTGCGCCGATTTCATGGCCGAGGTAAGCGCCCAGATGGTAGCTGTCCACCGAAGCCCGGGAATGCGTGCCGGAGCCCATGTTCAACGAGCTGTCGCTGTAGCCTGCGACGGCGCCCAGACGGGTGTCATCGGCAAGGTTGCCATCGACACCGGCGAGCAGCCCGCCAATCGAGGAGGTGTAACCGGCGGTGTCGTCGCGCGAGTCGGTCTTGCCCCATGCGCCCAGGGCTTTGAGCCAGACGTTATCTTGTGCGGCAGTGTTGCCATCGGTGCCAAACACGCTGGCGCCCAGGCGCTCACCCACGGCATCGCGGACCTGACGGCTGTCGTTGATCAACACGCTGCCGATAGCCGGGTAAATTTCGCCGGACAATTGCTGGAAGCTGTCGCGTGCGGAGGCGGCGCTCTGGGTAAGCAGCAGGTTTTCGTACACCGCGTTACCGGCGCCGAGTTGTTCGGCGGCAGTCGCCACGGCAGCCTGATTAGGGGTTTGCGCCACGCTATTGAAAGCGGCGGTTTGCTCAACGTTCAGTGTCACGCCGGTGGCTGCGTAGTCGAGTCGGCCACCGAGGAAGGCGTAGTTGGAAGAGACGCTGCCAAACTGGCCGTTGATACCGTTGGCGGCTTGCAGCACGTTGTACTGGCGACCTACCACGCTTTGGATCGGTGCAGAACTCAAGGCCACTGGCGTTGTATTCTCCAGAGCCAGCGTCATGTTCGCGCCTGACACGGTAGCGCTGCCAGTGGCGACGATGCGGTCACTGGCGGTCGGTGAAAGCTCCACGGCGTAGGTCGAACCCGGCTCGAGGGTCACATCACCATTGACCTGCAATGTACCGATGGAATTGCCCGGCGCGACGATACCGCCGTTGCGCGCTGTCAGCCCGCCGATCTGGCCATTGCCGCCCAGTGTGCCGCCGGCATTGACCTGCACGGCTGACACCAGCGACCCATTGACCGACAGCACGCCGCCATTGACCAGCGTGTCACCGCGATAGGTGTTGGCGCCGTCGAGAATCAGGCGGCCTGCGCCGGATTTGATCAGGCTGCCCTGATACTGGCGTTGCGCAGCAGCAGCGGCGCGAGCGGTGCCGGTGGCGTAGTCGGCCTGATCCTGCTGGCTGGCGGTGCTGGCAACGCCGTTCTGCCAGCCTCTGTTGATCAGCGTCTGCTGCCAGGTCGCCTGCTCGGCGCTGTCCTCGGCCTGACGCTGGATTAGCGCCTGATCGGAAATATCGTTGCTCCACACATCAGTCAAACCTGCGCCCAGATTGGCATCGAAGGTGCCGAGCAATTGGCCGGGGCCGCGCATCGCCCGTTCCAGATTCGCCACACCCCAGCCGACGCTATTGGTCGGTGCCTGGGTGATCGAACCGTCGAGCTGGGTGGCGGTGGTCAGCAGCACTTGCAGCGCCTGCTCGTTGTTCATGTACGGGAAGCGCTCCATCACCAGCGCCAGCGCGCCAGTGGCATGCGGCGCGGACATGGAAGTGCCGGATTTAATGCCGTAGCCACCGCCCGGCACGGTGCTGTTGACCAGCCGACCGGGCATGGTGATGCACCAGTATTTGGACAGGCCGCACTGGTTGTAGCGTTGACCGTTGCTGCTGTCGAGGCCCGACACGGCCAGCCAGTGGCCTTCGAGGTCCGGCTCGAAAAACGGCAGCGACGCCCGCACGCTGGCATTGGCGTAACCGCTGTTGCCGGCGCTGAACACGTTGATCACACCCTTGCGCGAGACATTCGCCGCTTCGTCCAGCCAGGTGCCGCGGTTGTAGTGCTGAGCGTAGGCAGCGCGCACACCGGCTTCGGTGGCGTAGGTCACGTCGGCCGGCTGGCTGCCCCAGCTGTTGTTGATGGCGCGCACGCCGGCATCCGCCAAGGCGCCGTACACCGCCTTGAAATACTGCGGGTCGGGGTTGGGGCCGAACAGGAAGCTGTCATTCTGGTTGGTGTTGCCGACGTAGATCTGAGCGTTATACGCCACGCCGTGCATGCCGACGCCATCGCGCGCCGCGCCCATGGTGCCGGTGACGTGCGTGCCGTGGGTGTCGTTGTTCGGGTTGATGGCACCGGTGATGCTGAACGGCGAGCCGTCAACGTAAGTACCGGTAGCGGTGACTGCGTGGTAGCGGGATGGCGTGGCTTCCGGGTGGGACGGGTCGAAACCCGAGTCCAGCGCACCGATCTTGACACCGGCCCCGGTGATGCCAGCGGCGTAAGCCTGATCAGCCTGGATACGGCCCAGCCCCCAATCGCTCTGGAATTCTGCCGACCGCCAACTGGCAGCGTCACCCGGCTTGCCCTGTTCGACATAGTCAGCATAAGCCGAGCAGCCAAACGTAAAAGACAGCGCACAAAGCGCGCCTGTTGCTACAGGCTTGAACGAATAACGGACAACACCCAAACGCTTGGACTTTCGCATCCCTGCACACCTGATAATGGTCGGCTCTTCATTGAGCGATTCCAGAACATAGTCTGCAGTTATGCACTTGGCAACAGATTTATTTCAATTCTGATACAAGTTTAAGTACATAAGGATAATGCATTACTGGATATATAGTTCAGTGATATCCGTTTGAATGTATTGAGTTTTTTTGTTTTTTTGATATGGAGATAATTGAATTGAGTAGTGGCAATTTAATTGCACGCCCTCCACTTTTTCTAGTTTTCCAGCCAATATCTTCAACAACTTCAGTTAAGCGCCTTATTTATTCGGATATACCAATAATTGTCCGACAATAATTGATAATCACCCAAATGGAGTCTGCTTTACGGCAAACAGATGACGCGGAGCGTCATGAACTGCATGCCCACGCGGAGCGATGGGCACGATAGGTGGTGGGGTTGGGTTTTGCGTAAACGCACGCAGCCGCAATACCCCCGACTCTCGTTACCAGGCTGCGCGTGGTAATGCCGCTCAGGACGCTCTGTGTCCAATCCAGAGAGTGCGGAACAGCGCAAGATTCCGGGGTCTGCGATCAGCGTACATGGCCAAATCCAACGCAGATCATCGTTACCACGCTCCGCGTGGTAATGCCGTTCCGGACGCTCTGCGTCCTCTGCGCATGCTTAGCGACTGAACCGCTCGGCCAGGCTGTGCAGGTAATGCGCCATTTCTTCCAGCTCGCTGCTGATCTGCGAGCCTTGCTGCGCCTGGCTGGCGCTTTCGTCGCAGAGTTGCGCGATGCGGGTGATTTGCTGGCTGATGGTTTCCGCAACGTGGCTCTGTTCTTCAGACGCCGACGCCATCTGCTGGCTCATGCCGGTAATGCGGGTCACCGACTGGCTGATGCCATCCAGCGCCTTCTGCACGGCTTCAACACTGGCGACACTCTCCTGAGAGATCTGCTCGCCCTTGCTGGCGGTCTGTACCGCTCGATCGGCGCCATCGCGCAGCGAGGTGATGATTTGCTGGATCTGCTCGGTCGACGACTGCGTGCGAGACGCCAGTGAGCGCACCTCATCAGCTACCACTGCAAAACCACGTCCCTGTTCACCGGCACGCGCCGCTTCGATGGCCGCGTTGAGCGCCAGTAAATTGGTTTGCTGAGCGATCGAGGTGATCACATCGACCACACTGCCGATCGATTGGGTCGCGTCAGCCAGTTCCCCCACAGCGTTGCCAATGTCGGTCACCGAGGTGGCCATGTGTCGAATCGCCAACAGGCTTTCATCGGCCAGACCACGCCCTTGCTGTGCCAGCTTGTCGGCTTCTTCGGCAGCATGGGCAGTGTTCTGCACGTTGTGGGTGACTTCCTGAATGGTCGCCGCCATCTGGTTGATGGCCGTGGCTGACTGATCGGCCTCACTGCGCTGCTGATCCAGCGACTCGGCCTGGCGCAGGGACAATTGCGCTGACCGCCCGGCATGCTGGCGCACGCTTTCCCCGGTATCCGCCAGACGCGTCAGGGCCGTTTGCAGGCGCGCCTCTTCGCTGAGCATGGCCAGGTCGAGCTGCGCCTGCGGGCCGCGATTGTCGCTGTAGGTCAGCGCAATCAGTGCACTGGTGAAGGCCTTGGGGTGTTCTTCAAGGGTTTTGCGGATGCTGCTGCGCTGGCGCACTTCAAGAAAAACGCCCAGCACAACCATCACAATCGGGATCATGATGATCGACGGCAAATCGTCGAGCAGGTAGACACCCACAGCCAGCGCAAGCGCGCAGAGGATCATCGGTAACTGACGAATCAGGTGATAGGTCGCTGAGCTGCTGGCGGAAACTGCCGACTTGCCCGCCCGCAAGCGCGCATACAGCGCTTCGGCGCGCCGCACCTGATCGCGGGTCGGCAGCGAGCGCACCGACTCGTACCCGATGATCCGGCCGTTTTCGTACACCGCCGTCACATAAGCGCTGACCCAGTAGTAATCGCCCTGCTTGGAGCGGTTCTTGACCACACCCATCCACGGCTTGCCCTGCTTGATGGTTTCCCACATATGCGCAAACACCGAGGCTGGCATGTCCGGGTGGCGCACGAGGTTATGCGGCTGCCCGACCAGCTCTTCGCGAGTGAAGCCGCTCAGCGTGACGAAGGCGTCGTTGCAATAAGTAATGTGGCTGTTGAGGTCGGTGGTGGAAATGAGGCGTTCAGAGGCAGGGAAAGTCCGTTCAGTCTGCGTGATAGGCATGTTGACGCGCATTGATAATCGCTCCGTGATGATGCTGATACTCCGGGCAGCTGTTGAAGGTGTAGCACTGCCTTTCAAAGTGACAACCGATCGTCATGATGCACTGTTATCGCCCACACGACTCAGGGATTTAACAGCTAGCGGGAATACGCTGTTCAAGGAACGTCAGGCATGATGGCGAAATCAAGTGTTTGCGCCACGACGAGGATGCCTGCACCATGCTGCCCTGATCGCGACCCGACCCAAGGCACTCCAATGGCACGCAACGCAGCCTCTGCGCTGAACGCACTGATCAAGACACTGCGCGGGTTATTGAGCCGGGTTGCAGGAGGCACGCCGCAGCGACAGCACCCGGAGCCCGCTGCGCCTGAAGCGCTCCCGCCTGAACCGCAAGTGCCTGTCAAAACCCGCCGTGCCAAACCCGGCAAACAGCCCCGCACACCTGCGCCGCCAACACCCACGGCAAAGCCGGCGGCGCCTGCGTGTCCGCATTGCCGGAAAACCATGGTGATCAAGGTGGCCCGCACCGGCAAGAACGCCGGAGAATTCTGGGGTTGTGTGGCCTATCCGAAATGTCGGGGGATCCGACCGATCTTTCGCTAAACGCCAGACCGGTCGCGCCTCGACAGCGTCGCTCAGGTAATGCTGGCCAGCAGCTCGCGCGCCATGCGCTGATGCTCTTCGTCGGACTCGTCAATGACTTGCTGGAGGATTTCACGGGCCGATTCGAGATCGCCGTCCTCAATCAGCACCTGCGCCTGATTGATCTGGCTGAGGGGCGGTTCTTCCAGATCCAGCAGGTCGAAATCGGCGTCATCGTTCATGAAGCTGTCGAGGAAATCGTCGCTCAGGCCGTCGGCGGCAGAAGGCGCAATGACCTCGACAGGCTCCACGATTTCGGGCTCGGAAAAATCACTGAGGAACTGTTCGTCCGAGAGTTCGAAGACTTCCGGCAGCTGGGTCAGGTCCGATGAAAAACCGGGGTCGACTTCAGCGGGCGCTGGCGCAGCGGCAGGCTTGGCACGCGGCGGCGGGCTGTCGAACGGGTCGACCAGATCCCAGTCGGCGTCCATCGACAGGTCATCCAGGTTCAACTGAAACTCGTCGGTATGCTGTGGATTCAGCGCCGCAGCGGCGCTTTCATCCAGCTGCGCGGCGGGTTTTGGCTCAGGCTCGGGCTGCAGGTAGAGCGCAGGCTCGGGTTCGGATTTGTCGAACGACAATGTGCTGGCCGCCACTGTGACAGCCGGGACGACCGCCGCCAAGGGAGCGACCTCGGCAGCCTTGAGCTGTGGGAAGCGATCACGAATATCCTGAATGGTCTGCGGGTCGACACCATGCTCCAGCGCGGCCTGTTCTTCGCGAACGAAACCGCTGCCATCGCCCTGCTCCGCCAGCAACTCCAGCAGGCGGATGCGAATGTCATCACGCTCGGGCTGGGTTTCCAGGGCGCTGCGCAGAATACCCATCGCCTCGGTGAAGCGTCCGTAGGCAATGTAAATGCTCACGCCATCCAGCGCATCCGGAGCAGAGCCTGGCGAGCGTTGCGCTGGCGACGGTTTGGCCGGTGCCGGTGACGGGGTCTGCACCACGGGTTGCGGCGCCACCGCAGGAACTTCGAACACCGGAAGCATGGCGGCCTGCGCGGGCTTGATCAATGGGTCGTCCGGGGTAACGGCGGGCGCTGCTGAGTCCTTGCGCTGCTGACGTCGTTTCGAATAAGCAAACGCCACCATCAGAAGCACGATCAATACGGCAGCGAGCAGTATCGGCAGGCTCAGGAATGAGTCGTCACCCGATGCAGCAACAGGCTGAGCAGGAGTGGCCGGCGCAGCCGCAGGTGTTGCAGGTGCAGGCGTGGCTGTTGCAGGTGCAGATGGCGTGGCAGCGGATTGCGAGGCGGCCAGATCGCTGCGCAAGGCGATGATCTGTTTGTCCTTGCCGCTCATCTGCTCTTGCAGTTCCTGAGTCTGAGCCTTGAGCGCCTCCAGCGACTGAGCCAATTGCTGGTTTTCGATGGCCGCAGCTGACAACTGCTCGGCGGTACGCTGCAATTCAGCAGGTTTTGGCGACGGCGCAGCAGCGCTTGCGGCAGGCGCTGCGGCGGTTGGCAATACGGCTGCGTCCGGCAGCAACAGGTCCTGACCGACTTTAAGCGCAGAACCGGCGCCTGCGGCAAATACCTGTGGGTTGAGCGAACGAATACCGTCCGCCAGCTGGCTTGCCGACACCTTATTGCCCGGCCCCTGCAAGCGGCTGGCGATACCATTGAGCGTGTCGCCACTGGCGACCGTATAGTGTTTGCCCTGCACGGCCGCCGGTGGCGCGATCGGCATGCGGCTTTCCGAAGCGGAGGTGGCCGAGCGCTGCTGGTTGCGACTGCGCGTGGCGGCCAGACCTTGTGCCGAAGTGGCAGGATCAAGCAACACCGTATACTCGTGCAGCAAATCGCCATTCGGCCGCGCCAACTGGACGAGAAAACTCAAGTAGGGTTCGGTAACCGGCTTGCTGGAAACCACCCGGATCACGCCGCGGTCACCGCGCAGTACCGGCGTGAAGCGCAGGTCATTGAGAAAGAACACACGTTCTATACCCGCCTTGGCGAACGCTTCAGGCGATGCAAGCCGGGCGATCACGTCTTCATTGCTCAGACCGCCGGTTTCCAGCAACTGGATCTCGGCATTCAATGGCTGGTTGAGCGCCGAGTGCAAGGTGATTTCACCCAGGCCCAACGCAGACGCCAGCGTAGAGCAGGTCAGCAACGAGACCGCCAGCACGCCCTTGCCCAACGCCATGCGCGCCCTGCGACCTGCACCTTCGACAGCAGCCAGTGAACTCTTCAGCATGCGAACCCTTATGGAAACCACGGCAGGCTTCTCACGTAATCAGATGGACGTCAGTATCCGTTGAACGATTATGGTTGAGAATGCGCAGCTTCGTCTCAGGATCTTTCCAGATTGGCGAGAATCTGCGAATGCACGCGCATGCTGACGCGCAAATCCTCTTCGCTCACGCCCTCGAACAGCTCGATGCGCAAGACATTGGCGATGTTTTCAATTTTTTCGATCAGGGGCAATGCCGTGTCACTGAGCAGGATCTTCTTCGCACGTCGATCCTCGAGCACCGCCTGACGCTGAACCAGGCCCTGTTTTTCAAGACTGTCGAGCAAACGCGCCAGGGTGGGGCCTTCTACGCCTACGCTTTGCGCCAGCTCGCGCTGGGTGGGCGGTTCGGCGAAGCGCGCGAGGTGCAGCAGGACCAGCCAGCGAGCCTGAGACAGGCCAAGATCGGCCAGCCTGCGATCCAGCTCGGCACGCCAGCCTCGCGTGAGGTGTCCGAGTTGCATCCCGAAACGATGTTCATCAGTCATTGGCATAAGGAAACTCGTGATTCAAACTAATTATTAGCGAGCTAAGCATGGTCCTTATGTTCAAGCAAGCACGGGACGGTGACGCTCCGCCGCACGCTGTTATACCTCAAACTCCGATTGCAGCGCTGCACGCACGCAATACAGCACGCCCTCAGGCACCCGCCCGGCGAACTGCTCGGCAATCGCCGACACCGGCGGCAGTTCTCCTTCGCCATCGAGAAAGGCGTCCTGCACCTCACCCAGCAGGTCCTCCGGCAAGTCCAGCGCCTGCTCGATGGATAACTGCTGCTTGCCGATGGCCTCGGCCAGCAGGGTGTAGACATTCTTTTCCGAGCACTGCAACTGACCGGCGATCTGCGTCGGGGTCATGCCCGCGCGCGCCAGGCTGATCAGTTCGTGACGCACATCGGCGACCACGCGTGGAGCCTCGGCCTTGCCACTGAGCACTTCAAGAAAGGCTTCGCCATAACGCTCCAGCTTGCGCGCACCGACGCCGCTGACCTTGGCCATCTCGGCCATTGATCCGGGCTTGCTGCGTAGCATTTCCAGCAGGGTCGAGTCCGGAAAAATAACGTAAGGCGGGACGCCGTGCTCTTCAGCCAGCTTGCGGCGCAAGGCACGCAGGGCTTCCCACTGCTCGCGCTCTTCGCCACGCACCAGTTGACTGGCCGGGCTGCCGGAGCTGCTTCGCGACGTGGTTTGTGGTTTGAGGTCCTTGCGCAGTTCCAAAGAAACTTCGCCACGTAGCAGAGGGCGGCACGTCTCGCTGAGGCGCAGGCCGCCATAGCCTTCAAGGTCGATGTCCGCCAGACCACGCGCAACCAGCTGGCGGAACAGCGAGCGCCACTCGGCCTCGGTGCGCGCCTTGCCCACCCCGAATACCGACAGGTGCTGATGGCCGAAGCTCTCTACCTTGTCGTTGGACTTGCCGAGCAGCACGTCGACCAGATGACCGACGCCATAGCGCTGGCCGGTTCGGTAGATGGCCGACAGCGCCTGACGCGCAGGTTCGGTGGCATCCCAGGTCTGCACGCCATCGACGCAGTTGTCGCAATGGCCGCACGGGTTGGGCATGTCTTCGTCGAAATAGGCCAGCAGGGTCTGCCGACGGCAACGGGTTTCTTCGCACAGGGCCAGCATGGCATCGAGCTTGTGCTGCTCCAATCGCTTGTGGCGCTCGTCGCCTTCGGAGTTCTGCAGCATCTGCTTGAGCATCAGCACGTCTTGCAGACCGTAGGCCATCCAGGCATCGGCGGGCAGACCGTCACGCCCTGCCCGGCCGGTTTCCTGGTAATAAGCCTCAAGCGATTTGGGCAGGTCCATGTGCGCCACGAAGCGCACGTTGGGCTTGTCGATGCCCATGCCGAACGCGATGGTGGCGACCATGATCAGCCCTTCCTCGTTAAGGAAGCGCTTCTGGTTGGCCGCCCGGGTTTCGGACGGCAGACCGGCGTGATAAGGCAACGCAGGGTAGCCGTTTTCACTGAGGAAGACGGCGACCTCATCGACTTTCTTGCGCGACAGGCAATAGACGATACCGGCATCACTGCGGCGCTCGGAAAGGAAAGCCAGCAGCTGTTTGCGCGGCTGTTCCTTGGGCACGATGCGATAGAAGATGTTGGGCCGGTCGAAGCTGGACAGAAAGCGCTCGGCGTTCTGCAGGTGCAGACGCGTGACGATTTCCTCCCGGGTGCGCTTGTCGGCGGTGGCGGTCAGCGCGATGCGCGGTACATCCGGAAACAGCTCGGCCAGTTGCCCCAGTTGCAGGTACTCAGGGCGGAAGTCATGGCCCCATTGCGACACGCAGTGCGCTTCGTCGATGGCAAACAGGGCGATCTTGAGGTTTTGCAGGAATGACAGCATGCGTGGCTGGACCAGACGCTCCGGGGCGAGGTACAGCATTTTGACTTCGCCCAGACGAATGCGATTGGCCAGGTCACGCTGCTGCTCGGCGCTGAGGGTCGAGTTGAGTGCAGCGGCCGACACGCCCAGTTCATCCAGCGTCGCAACCTGGTCGTCCATCAGCGCGATGAGTGGCGACACAACCACGCACAGCCCGTCACGCAACAGCCCCGGCACCTGAAAACACAGGGACTTGCCGCCACCGGTGGGCATCAGCACCAGCGCATCACCACCGCTGGCTACACGCTCAATAATGGCACCCTGGCGACCACGAAAGCTGTCGTAACCGAAGATGTCTTTAAGTACGCGTTGTGCCTGCTCAAGCATAAAAAACCCCGGAATATCCTGCTGCACTGCAAAACGGAGGAGTATACCCGAGCGCTCGGGAGCAATGGATGACTGGGACATGAGCGGTCGAAATTAACTGCAATTGGCCTGCGCGCTGGCGCCACGGACGCTCAGGGCCTAGAATCCAGCATCGTTTATTTTCAAGGTAGCGCTTCCATGTCCTTCGCTGAGCAATTAACCCGCCTGCAAGTCTTCCTCGATGCAGATGAACTGCACGAAGAAGCACTGGACTACGTGGCCGCGCATGGCTACCTGACCGCCTTGTCCATCTGCGCTGAAGAGGTGCCGGAGCGCGAGTGGATCGACGCACTGTTCTCCGAGCCGCCGCAGTACTCCAGCGAAGCGCAACAGACAGAAGTCGAAGCGACGCTGATTGCCCTCAAGGCTCACATTGCCCGCCAGCTGGCCTCGGATGAAGAGTTCGAGCTGCCGTGCGATCTGGACCTGGGCGACGACCCGGATGATTCCGATCTGCGCGGCTGGTGCATCGGCTTCATGGAAGGCGTGTTCCTGCGTGAAAACGCATGGTTCGAAAGTGCTGAGGAAGAAGTCAGCGAAATGCTCCTGCCGATCATGGTCGGTTCGGGTCTGTTCGACGAGCAGCCGGAGTTCGCCGACATCGCCCAGGACGCCAACCTGATGGACGACATGATCGTGCAGATCCCCGAAGCGCTGACCGCCCTGTACCTGCTCTGCCAGGCACCCGACGAAAAGCCGGCGATCCTCAAGCCCCGCCATCACTGAGTCGGCGCCTATGGCGCAAGGCTCACCGCGCACCAGCCGGCACAGAGCGGTGCGCTATCTGCTTGTAGCGGTAGGCTGGCTGAGCGTGGTACTGGGCGTCGTCGGTATTTTCCTGCCGGTGCTGCCCACCACGCCCTTTCTGCTGCTGGCCGCTGCCTGCTTCGCGCGCAGCTCTCCGCGCTTCTACGACTGGCTGGTCAACCACCCGCAGCTCGGTCCGTGGATTCGTGATTACCTCGAAGGCAACGGCATCCCGCTCAAGGGCAAGGTGTACGCCATCGGTCTGATGTGGCTCAGCATCAGCCTGTCCTGCTACCTGGTTCCATCACCTTGGGCACGAGTCTTCATGCTGACCAGCGCAGTGCTGGTGACGATCTATATTCTCAGGCAGAAGACGCGAGCACCGGGCAGTTGCAAGAGGTAGCGCCGAGCAAAGCCGACGCCACCGCAACACTCAGACCATCACTTCTTCTTGTCCTTGTCGAAGGCCGCTTCCAGCGCTTCGTTGAGGGTGCGCAACACCTTGACCCTGGCCCAGCGCTTGTCGTTGGCCTCAATCAATGTCCACGGCGCGATTTCGGTGCTGGTGCGATCCACCATGTCGCCGACTGCCTGGCGGTAGTCAGGCCATTTCTTGCGGTTGCGCCAGTCGTCCTCGGTGATCTTGTAGCGCTTGAAAGGGATCTTTTCGCGCTCCTTGAAGCGTTCCAGCTGGGTCTGCTGATCGATGGCCAACCAGAACTTGACCACCACAACGCCTGCGTCGGTGAGCTGCTCTTCGAAGTCATTGATTTCCGAGTAGGCGCGCTTCCAGTCCGACTCGCTGCAAAAGCCCTCGACCCGCTCGACCAGCACACGGCCGTACCATGAACGGTCGAAAATAGTGAATTTGCCGCGCGCCGGTATCTGCCGCCAGAAACGCCACAGATACGGTTGCGCGCGCTCATCCTGGGTCGGCGCGGCGATCGGTACGATGGCGTATTGGCGCGGGTCCAGTGCCGCCGCAACGCGACGGATCGCACCGCCCTTGCCTGCCGCATCGTTGCCTTCGAACACTGCCAGCAGCGCGTGGCTTTTCATGCGCTTGTCGCGCATGTTGCCGGACAGCCGCGCCTGCTCGGCAATCAACTGCTGCTGATAGTCGTCCTTGCTCAGGTTCAGGCTCAGGTCGAGGCTGTCGAGCAGCGTCAGCTCGTTACTGTGAATCGCCAGCGGCCCGACCGTCAGCGCAGCGGTCTCGGGCTCGGCCTTGTTCAGCGCGGCCTGCATGCCTTCCAGCAACAGGCGGCCGACGGTCAGGCTACGGTAGTTGGCGTCCACACCCTCGATCACATGCCAAGGGGCGTATTCGCGGCTGGTGCGACGCAGGACACGTTCGCCGAAGCGCACGAACTTGTCGTAGGTTTTGGACTGCTGCCAGTCCAGCGGGCTGATGCGCCAGCTGTGCAGCGGATCATCCTTGAGGGTCTTGAGGCGCAGCTTCATCTGTTTTTTGGACAGGTGAAACCAGAACTTGAAGATCAGCGCGCCTTCATCGCAGAGCATCTTTTCCAATCGCTCGGCACCGCTGATGGCCTGATCGAGTACCGCGTCCTTGAAGCGACCGTGAACCCGGTCCTGGAGCATCTGGCTGTACCAGTTGCCGAAGAAAATACCCATGCGGCCCTTGGCCGGCAATTGCCGCCAGTAACGCCAGACGGGCGGGTGAGCGAGTTCTTCATCGGTCTGCTGATCGAAGGTGCGCACCTCGATCAGGCGCGGGTCCATCCATTCGCTGAGCAGTTTGACGGTCTCGCCCTTGCCTGCGCCCTCTATGCCGTTGATCAATACGATGATCTGTCGACCGGCCTGCTCGTGCAGGTCTATCTGAGCTTCCAGCAAGGCTTCGCGCAACTCGGGCAAAGCAGCTTCGTAGGTCTCGTCGTCAATGGCATGACCGATTTCAGCGGATTCAAACATGCACAACTCCTGATTGATGTTGGCTCAGAGAACGCCTGATGGGGATTGTGACCATTGATTGCAGGCATCGGTCAATCCGCACGTCCTTGATAGCACTTTTCTCTGCGCAGACGGCTAAAATGCCGCCACTGCCTCTGCCGAGCCCGACATGACCATTACCCGCCACGCCCAGATCGACTGGGACGAACACGGCAACCCGCGTTCCCGCGATTTTTCCGACGTATACTTTTCCACCGAGTCCGGTCTGGACGAAACGCGCCATGTGTTTCTGTTGCAGAACGACCTGCGCCGACGCTTCACCGAATTGCCGGACGACGGCAGGCTGATCATAGGTGAAACCGGCTTCGGCACCGGGCTGAATTTCCTCTGTGCCTGGCAGTTGTTCGACGAGTGCGCGCCCGCCAATGCGCGCCTGCAGTTCGTCAGCGTCGAGAAATACCCGCTGAGCCGCGCCGACCTGCAGCGTGCCCTGGCGTTGTGGCCAGAGCTGTCGCCGTTCGCGGGTCAATTGCTCGATCAATATGTGGCTGTGCACGAAGGCTTTCAGCGTCTGGTGTTCGCTGGCGGCCGTGTAACCCTGACGCTGCTGATTGGCGATGCGCTGCAGATGCTGCCGCAACTGGACGGGCAGATGGACGCCTGGTTTCTCGACGGTTTTGCGCCAGCGAAAAACCCGGAAATGTGGACCCCCGAGCTGTTTGCCGAACTGGCGCGCCTGTCCACATTGAGCACCACGATTGGCACCTTCACCAGCACCGGCTGGGTGCGCCGCTCGCTGAATGCGGCAGGTTTCAAGATGAAGCGCGTGCCGGGCATCGGCCATAAATGGGAAGTGCTGCGCGGCACTTTTATCGCCTGGCCAGAGGACGTGGCGCACCCGCCTGCCTCCAAGCCCTGGTTCGCCCGCCCCGCGCCGATTGGCGGCGAGCGCAAAGCGCTGGTGATTGGCGCGGGGCTGGCCGGCTGCGCCACCGCGCAGAGTCTGGCGCAACGCGGTTGGCAGGTCAGCCTGCTGGAGCGCCACGCCGCACCTGCACTGGAAGCATCCGGCAACCCGCAGGGCGTGCTGTACCTGAAACTGTCGGCGCACGGTACAGCGCTGTCACAGTTGATCCTCAGTGGTTTCGGTCATACGCGAAGGCTGCTTGAACGCTTGCAGCGCGGCGTCGACTGGGACGCTTGCGGGGTGCTGCAACTGACCTTCGATGACAAGGAAGCGCTGCGTCAGAAACAGCTGGCCGATGCCTTCCCCGAATCACTCCTGCACCTGCTGGACCAGCCTGCGGCCGAAGCGCAGAGCGGCGTTGCGCTGAACAGTGGCGGGCTGTTTTACCCCGAAGGCGGCTGGGTTCATCCGCCTGCGCTGTGTCACGCACAGGCCGCGCACGCCAATATCCGTCTGATCGCTCATCAGCAGGCATTGGAGCTGAGACGCGTCGATGATCAGTGGCAGGTCTGGAGTGACGAACAGTTGATCGACAGTGCTCCGGTCGTGGTGCTGGCCGGGGCAGCTGATATCCAGCAGTTTTCGCAGAGTGCCGACTTACCGCTCAAACGCATCCGCGGACAGATCACCCGTTTGCCGCAGACTCAGGCCAGCACGGCATTGCGCAGCGTGGTGTGCGCCGAGGGTTATGTGGCTCCGGCGCGTCTGAGCGAACATACGCTGGGGGCCAGTTTCGATTTCAACAGCACTGACCTGACGCCGAACCTGGCCGATCATCTGGACAATCTGGGGCTGTTGCGGGAGATCTCGGAAGACCTCAGTTCGCGCCTTGGGGCCGCCGAATTGGCGCACGAGCAATTGCAGGGGCGCGCGGCGTTTCGCTGCACCAGCCCGGATTACCTGCCCATCGTCGGCCCACTGGCCGACCGCAAGGCGTTCATGCAGACCTATGCCGCGCTGGGCAAGGACGCACGTCAGGTGCCGGACATCGCCTGCCCGTGGCTGGACGGCCTGTACGTCAACAGCGGCCACGGTTCGCGCGGGCTGATCACCGCGCCGCTGTGTGGCGAACTGATCGCCGCCTGGCTCGACAACGAACCACTGCCTTTGCCACGCAGCGTGGCCGAGGCCTGTCACCCCAACCGCTTTGCCCTGCGCGGGTTGATTCGCGGCGGCGGGAAGTAGCTTTATGATTGTCGTTCGGGAATGCTGGTCGCGACGCTCTGCGTAGCAAAGAGGACGCAGAGCGTCCTGAACGGCATGACGACGCGGAGCGTCGCACGATAGCTGATATCTGGTCGCGACGCGCTTGCGCTCAGGCGCTACTCTTTGAACTCAGTCAAGCATATAGAGCCGCTCATGCTGCAAGTGCGAAACGTATTCAAGCGCTACACCACGGCACAGGGACCGCTGGATGTCTTGCGTGGTGTCGATCTGCATCTGGCACAGGGCGAAAGCCTGGCGTTGATGGGTGAGTCCGGCAGTGGCAAGAGCACCTTGCTGCATTTGGTGGCGGGCCTGGATCAGGTCGACGATGGCAGCATCGAGGTTGCAGGCCAGCGTCTGGACCTGATGAACGAAAGCCAACTGGCCAACTGGCGGCGTACCGAGATCGGTCTGGTGTTTCAGCAGTTCAACCTGATCGGCAGCCTGAAGATAGCCGACAACCTGGCATTTCAGGCACGACTGGCCGGGCGCGTAGATGCAGCCTGGCAGGCGCATTTGATCGAGCGCCTGGGTCTGGCCGCACTGCTGGATCGCTATCCCGAACAGCTCTCCGGCGGACAGCAGCAACGAGTGGCAATAGGCCGCGCGCTCGCCTCTCGACCCGGCCTGCTGCTGGCTGACGAACCCACCGGCAATCTCGACGAAGCCACCAGCGACGAGGTGCTGCAACTGCTGCTGGATATTCTCGCCGACAGCCCCACCAGCCTGCTGATGGTCACCCACAGCCCGCGCGTCGCGCAGCGCCTGTCGCGTAAAGTGGTACTGCATATGGGGCGTCTGGCTGACGAAGGCGAACGCTGATGCGGGTTTTCTATTGGACGCTGCGCGCCCTGCTGAGCCATTGGCGCCGTCATCCGGTGCAGTTTTTCAGTTTGCTGACCGGCTTGTGGCTGGCCACCGCGCTACTTACTGGTGTGCAGGCGCTCAATAGCCAGGCGCGGGAAAGCTACCAGCGCGCCAGCCAGCTGATTGGTGGCGAGCCGCAGACCCGTATCGCCGCCAGCAGCGGCGGGCTGTTCCCGCAGGCATTGTTTATCGAGTTGCGCCGCGAAGGCTGGCCCGTATCGCCCATGCTGCAAGGCCGTATCGTGCTTCAAGGGCGCGAAGACCGTCGCCTGCAACTGATGGGTATCGAGCCGGTGACCTTGCCGACCGGCTCGGCACTGGCCGGGCAGACGCTGAACGCCGAACAGGTCGTGGACTTCCTCACGCCGCCGGGCATGACCTGGATTGCACCGCAGACCCTGCAAGCGCTGGGGCTCGAAGAAGGCCAGCAGCCGTTGACCGAAACCGGTGTTCCGCTGCCCCCTTTGCACGCCAAACCCGACATGGCGCCCGGCGTTTTGCTGACTGACATAGGCTTTGCGCAACCGTTGCTGGGCCAGCCGGGGCAATTGTCCGGAATGTTGCTGGCCAAGGATTTTGCCCGGCAGAACCCTGCACTGCCGGCAGCCCTGAATGACCTGCTGGTGATCAAGAAAAGCGGCGAAGAAAACAATCTGGAGCGTCTCACCGAAAGCTTCCACCTCAATCTGAATGCGCTCGGGGTGCTGTCCTTCATCGTCGGCCTGTTCATTGTCCACGCGGCCATTGGCCTGGCCCTCGAACAGCGCCGTGGGCTGTTGCGTAACTTGCGTGCCTGTGGCGTCAGCGCACGCCTGTTGATAGCTGCGCTGGGCGTGGAGCTAGGTGCGCTGGCCCTGTTGGGCGGTATTTTTGGCGTGGTCAGCGGCTACTTGCTGGCCAGCCTGTTATTGCCGGATGTCGCGGCCAGCCTGCGCGGCTTGTACGGCGCGGAGGTCGCCGGCCAGTTGAACCTCAGTCTGTGGTGGTGGCTGAGCGGTATCGGCCTGAGTCTGCTTGGCGCGTTGCTGGCCGGTGCCAACAGCCTGTTGCGGGCTGCGCGCCTGCCGTTGCTGGCGCTGGCCGATGCACAGGCATGGCAGCAAGCCCATGCACGCTGGTTGCGGCGTCAGGCGTGGGTGGCGGTGCTGGGCGTTGTGGTTGGCGTGAGCGCGCTGTCGTTCGGCACCAGTCTGATGCTGGGGTTTGTGATGGTGTCCGCCCTGCTGCTCAGTGCCGCACTGGCCCTGCCGGTTTTACTGGACGCCATGCTTGGCGGTCTGTTGAAGCGCAGTCGCTCAGTGCTCGGGCAATGGTTTCTGGCGGATTGCCGTCAACAGTTGCCCGCCCTGAGTCTGGCGCTGATGGCCCTGTTGCTGGCGATGGCCGCGAACATCGGCGCAGGCAGCATGACGTCGGGTTTTCGTCAGACGTTCAACAGTTGGCTGGAGCAACGCCTGACCGCCGAACTGTATGTCAGCCCGCAGAATCCGGAGCAGGCCGAGCCGCTGAACACTTGGCTGAGCCAGCAACAGGATATCCGCGCCGTGCTGCCCAACTGGCAAGTGCCGGTGCAAGTCAAGGGCTGGCCAGCGGACCTGTTTGGCGTGATCGATCACGACACCTATCGCCAGCACTGGGCGTTGCTGGAATCCGTCGCCGGTGATCCGTGGAATCTGTTGCGCGATGAAGACACAGTCATGCTCAGCGAACAATTGGCCCGCCGCCTTCAACTGGGGCTGGAAGATACGCTGAATGTCCCGGTGCCCACTGGCAAGTGGACCCCACGCATCGTCGGGATCTATGCCGACTATGGCAACCCCAAAGGCCATCTCCTGGTCAATGCCCGGCACCTGCTCGCCCACTGGCCGCAATCGATGCCGGTGCGTTTCAACCTGAGGGTCGATCAGGCGACAATCCCGTCGCTGGTCACCCGGCTGCAAGCGCGTTTCAAGCTGGACGACAATCACATCATCGATCAAAGCCAGCTCAAGGGCTGGTCGAGCCAGGTCTTTGAACGTACGTTTGCCGCCACTGCCGCACTCAACAGCCTGACACTGGGCGTGGCTGGCGTGGCGCTGTTCATCAGCCTGCTGACCCAGAGCCAGAGCCGCCTCGGGCAGCTTGCCCCGTTGTGGGCGCTGGGCGTCACGCGACGGCAATTGATGCTGCTCAACCTGGGGCAGACCTGGCTGCTGGCGGTCCTGACACTGGTGCTCGCGCTGCCACTGGGGCTGCTGCTGGCCTGGTGCCTGGATGCGGTGGTCAACGTTCGCGCCTTTGGCTGGCGCCTGCCGCTGCAGGTGTTCCCGCTGCAACTGCTGCAATTGATGGCGCTGGCGATGCTGGCGACTTTGCTGGCCTCGGCCTGGCCGTTGCTGAGGCTGTACCGTAGTCGTCCAGCGGATCTAATCAGGACATTCGCCAATGAACAGTAAATGGCTGGTGCCGCTGGTCATCGCAGCGCTACTCACCGCCTGCGACGACAAACCGCAGCCTGAAAGCGGTTTCGCCGGTCTGGGCAATACGGCCGACAGCTATGCGCAGGTGACACCCGGCAAGGTCTTTTCATTCCCGCAGGACCACGGCCAGCACCCCGACTTTCGTATCGAGTGGTGGTACATCACCGCCACCCTCAAGGATGACGCCGGCCAGCAGTTCGGCGTGCAGTGGACGCTGTTTCGCAATGCCCTGCGCCCCGGCCAACAGACCGGCAGCGGCTGGAATGACGGCACGATCTGGCTGGGCCATGCGGCGGCGACTTCAAGCAGCGGCCATTATGTGGCGGAGCGTTATGGGCGCGGCGGTATCGGTCAGGCCGACGTGACACTGGCCCCGTTCTCGGCGTGGATTGATGACTGGGCCTTTACCAGCAATGTCCGCAGCGGTGATCCGCTGACTGCCATGCAACTGAAGGCCAGCGGCAAGGACTTTCGCTACGACCTGAACCTGACATCCAGCAAACCGCTGGTGCTGCAGGGTGAACAGGGCTACAGCCAGAAATCGGAGGCGGGCCAGGCGTCCTACTACTACAGCCAGCCGTTCTTCGACGCCAAAGGCAGCGTGGAAATACAAGGCAAGTCCTATCAGGTCACCGGCCACGCCTGGCTGGACCGGGAATGGAGCAGCCAGCCACTGACCGCCAACCAGAGCGGCTGGGACTGGTTTTCGCTGCAACTTGCAGATGGCGATCGCCTGATGCTCTATCGCATCCGCCACAAGAACGGTGCCCCCTACCTGACCGGTAACTGGATAAGCGCCGACGGCACTACCCGGATGCTGCACGCCAACGAGATCAGCCTGGAGCCATTAAAGGAAACCGTGATCGGCGAGCATAAAGTGCCCACCCGCTGGAGAGTCAGGGTCCCCGATCGAAACCTGGACATCACCACCGATGCGCTGAATCCGGTCGCCTGGATGGGCGTGAGTATTCCCTACTGGGAGGGGCCGGTGAGATTCAGCGGGAGTCAGGAAGGCGTGGGGTATCTGGAGATGACCGGGTATTGAGCACTCCGATTAGCCGTCATGCCCGGCCCAGTTTTTCCAGCGCCGCGTCGGCCAGGAAGGTGGAACGACTCTTGATGCTGTGATCCCGTACATAGCGATCGATCTGCTTGATCACGAAACCAGGCAGTGTGACGTTGACCTTCTCCGTCTTACCAAGATAAGGCGTTACGTCAATCTCGATCATGCCCCAGCCCATTCCGGCGAAATCGGTATTCCTGGCGTGCTCGGCAACAGTGCCGGCCTTGGGTATGGTTCCACCACCAGCTGCTATTTCCTGAAGCATGATATGAGCAATCTCCACCGCCGCGGCGTGGGCTTCCTCGAACGTATCGCCTGCGGTTACGGCACCTGGGATATCGGGAATCTGGATACCAAACGCCGTGGTTTCGCTTCCCCATTCTATGCACATTGGATATTTCATTTTTTTCTCCAAAAGGGTATCAGGGCAAAACTGGACTAAACCAGCCCGGCAAGCTTTTTGATGGCCCGCACCGTTCCGAATGGCAAGTCTTTCTTGGGATGCGGTACGGGGACTGTCTGAAGTTTTTCAGGATGCTTGAACATATGGTGACTGCCTGAAACACGATCCAGAATCCATCCATCTGCTTCAAGCTCCTTTATCAATTGCCTGCTCTGCAGCCCCACCCTCCAGTCATTCGACTTAAAAAATATAACCCTGGGCGCATGTTAAGACAATACAAAAAAGGCACCCAGAGTTATCTTTTTTATTCCTTCACAACTTATTTCGCGAAGACTAGCCTGTGGTTGCCTGGCTCGACGAGGGAGCCAGCCAATGCAGCCAAACCAGCTGAAAACAAACTCTTATAACTTTTTGATCTAAAACTACCATGCCCTCACTGGGTCAGTTTCTGGGTGACTGCACTTTCTCAGTCACCTCCCCAACGGAAACCCGGTAAGGACTTATGTGCGGATTAGCAGGTGAATTACGTTTCGACCATCAACCAGCGGACCTAGCCGCTGTTGAACGCATTACCCATGAGCTGGCGCCTCGCGGCCCGGATGCGTGGGGGTTTCATAGTCAGGGGCCAGTTGCCCTTGGTCATCGTCGCCTGAAAATCATGGACCTGTCGGATGGCTCGGCGCAGCCGATGATCGACAGCAATCTGGGCCTGTCCATGGCCTTCAACGGCGCGATCTACAACTTCCCTGAATTGCGTGCCGAGTTGGAAAGCCTTGGCTATCAGTTCCATTCCGGCGGTGACACCGAAGTGTTGCTCAAGGGCTATCACGCCTGGGGCGCAGACATGCTGCCCAAGCTCAATGGCATGTTCGCCTTTGCCATCTGGGAACGTGACAGCAAGAATCTGTTCATCGCCCGTGACCGCCTCGGCGTCAAGCCTTTGTATCTGTCGAAAACCGACAAGCGCCTGCGTTTCGCGTCCTCGCTGCCTGCCCTGCTCAAGGGTGGTGACATCAGCGGGATGCTTGATCCGGTGGCGCTCAACCATTACCTCAACTTCCACGCGGTGGTGCCTGCGCCGCGCACCTTGCTGGCCGGCGTCGAAAAACTTCCGCCAGCCAGCTGGATGCGTATCGACGCCAGCGGCAAGGTCGAACAGAAAGTCTGGTGGACCCTGCCCTACGGCCCGCACGAAGACGAGAAAAATCTCACCCTCGAAGACTGGCGCGACCGCGTACTGGACAGTACGCGTGAAGCGGTAGCGATCCGTCAGCGTGCTGCCGTGGACGTCGGTGTGCTGCTGTCCGGCGGCGTCGACTCGAGCATGCTGGTGGGTCTGCTGCGCGAAGTGGGTGTCGAGGACCTGTCGACCTTCTCTATCGGTTTCCAGGATGCCGGCGGCGAGCGTGGCGACGAATTTCAGTATTCCGACCTGATCGCCAAGCACTACGGCACGCGCCATCACCAGTTGCGTATCCAGGAACGTGAGATCATCGAGCAGTTGCCTGCGGCGTTCCGCGCCATGAGCGAACCGATGGTCAGCCACGACTGCATCGCCTTCTATCTGCTGTCGCGTGAAGTGTCGAAACACTGCAAGGTGGTACAGAGCGGTCAGGGCGCTGATGAACTGTTCGCCGGTTACCACTGGTACCCGCAAGTCGACGGCGCGAGCGATCCGGTGGCGGCCTACCGCGATGCATTCGTCGACCGCAGCTACGCGGAATACGCCGAGACTGTGCAGCCGAAGTGGCGCACTGCCAATGACGCCGCCGGTGATTTCGTTCGCGATCACTTTGCCCAGCCAGGCGCCAGCGCCGCCGTCGACAAGGCCTTGCGCCTGGACAGCACGGTGATGCTGGTCGATGACCCGGTCAAACGTGTCGACAACATGACCATGGCCTGGGGCCTGGAAGCGCGCACGCCGTTCCTTGACTATCGTCTGGTCGAACTGTCGGCTCGCATCCCCGGCAAATTCAAGTTGCCCGACGGTGGCAAACAGGTGCTGAAAGAAGCTGCGCGCATGGTCATTCCTTCGGAAGTGATCGACCGCAAAAAAGGTTACTTCCCGGTGCCTGGCCTCAAACACTTGCAGGGCGACACGCTTAGCTGGGTACGCGAGTTGCTGACCGACTCCAGTCAGGACCGCGGCCTGTTCAACCCTGCCATGGTCGACAAGCTGCTGACCAACCCCGAGGGCCAGCTCACGCCATTGCGCGGCTCCAAGCTGTGGCAACTGGCAGCGCTGAACCTGTGGCTCAGCGAACAGGGACTGTGATCGATGAAACAGAACGCGACGACTTATAGCCAGCGCCTGTTGCGCGGCCAGTCGCCCTCGTACGAACGTCTGCAGGCACGACTCGCTGAAGACGGCAGCCAGATAGATGCAGACCCTCTGGCGCTGCATTGTGGCTGGGGACGCTTGCTGATCGGTCATACCTACCCTGATCCGGCCGCGCTGGCTCAGGACCTGCTCAACGAAAAACCCGGCGAGCGCGACATCGCCCTGTACGTGGCAGCGCCGCAACAGGTGTTGGCGCAGTCGCCGCAGCAGTTGTTTCTCGACCCGTCGGACACGTTGCGCCTGTGGTTCAGCGATTACCGCCCGGCGCACCGTGTGTTTCGCGGCTACCGCATCCGCCGTGCGCACAATGAAAGTGACTGGCAGGCCATCAACAACCTGTATCTGGCGCGCGGCATGCTGCCCATCGACCCCGAGCTGCTGACCCCACGCCACGAAGGTGGCCCGGTCTATTGGGTGGCCGAGGATGAGGGCAGCAAAACGATCATCGGCAGCGTCATGGGCCTCAATCATCAAAAGGCCTTCAATGACCCGGAAAAAGGCAGCAGCCTCTGGTGCCTGGCCGTCGACCCGCAATGCACGCGTCCGGGCGTCGGCGAAGTACTGGTCCGGCACCTGATCGAGCATTTCATGAGTCGCGGCCTGAGCTACCTCGACCTGTCGGTGCTGCATGACAACGATCAGGCCAAGGCGCTGTACGCCAAATTGAATTTCCGCAACCTGCCGACCTTCGCCATCAAGCGCAAAAACGGCATTAACGAGTCATTGTTTCTCGGCCCTGGCCCGCAGGCGGACTTCAATCCGTACGCGCGGATCATTGTCGAGGAAGCCCACCGGCGCGGCATTGACGTGCAGGTGGATGATGCGGATGCCGGGCTGTTCACTCTCAGCTACGGCGGTCGTCGCATCCGCTGCCGCGAGTCGTTGAGTGATCTGACCAGCGCAGTGAGCATGACCCTGTGTCAGGACAAGAGCCTGACACATCGTGCCCTGAAGGCCGCCGGCCTGCGCTTGCCCGAACAGCAAAGGGCGGGCAACGCAGACGATAATCTGGCGTTTCTCGAAGCGCACGGGCAAATCGTGGTCAAGCCGCTGGACGGTGAACAAGGCCAGGGCGTGGCGGTTGATCTGCGCACTATCGAAGACGTGCAAGCCGCCATCGAACAGGCTCGTCAGTTCGATACTCGCGTGATCCTGGAAAGCTTTCACGAAGGCCTGGACTTGCGCATCGTGGTGATCGGCTTTCAGGTCGTGGCTGCGGCGATACGCCG
The DNA here is from genome assembly GCF_900099665.1 of Pseudomonas sp. BS3767. Taxonomy (NCBI): domain Bacteria; kingdom Pseudomonadati; phylum Pseudomonadota; class Gammaproteobacteria; order Pseudomonadales; family Pseudomonadaceae; genus Pseudomonas; species Pseudomonas sp. BS3767. Next base: position 285,734 of record NZ_FNCX01000009.1, read on the forward strand.
TCCGGCTGAAATCATTGGTGATGGTCGCCACACCATCAAACAGTTGATCGAAGCCCAGAGCCGACGCCGCGCCGCGGCAACGGATGGCGAAAGCCGCATTCCGATGGATCAGGAAACCGAGCGCACGGTGCGCGAGGCCGGTTTTGACTACGCCGATATTCTGCCGATGGATCAGCGCCTGGCCGTGCGCCGTGCCGCCAATCTGCACACCGGCGGCTGCCTGGAAGATGTCACGGCCATTCTGCACCCGGTGCTCAGCGACGCAGCAGTACGTGCTGCACGGGCGCTGGATATCCCGGTCGTCGGTCTGGACCTGATGGTGCCGGCCGCCGATCAGCCTGAATATGTGTTCATCGAAGCCAATGAACGCGTAGGCCTTGCCAATCACGAACCACAACCCACCGCCGAACGTTTCGTCGATCTGTTGTTTCCGCACAGCCTGCCTGTGCATATCTGATCGCAGCTGCGGGCACGGCTGCAAATGGCGCATCAGCCTTTGCAGCCCGTGGCTTGCAACTGTTCCATGAGGAGCATCCATGACCCCTGCAAATATCCCCGATCCGGATCTGAAATACCTGCAGAAAGTTCTGTTGGAAATGCTCGCGATCCCAAGCCCTACCGGCTTTACCGACACTATTGTGCGTTACGTGGCCGAGCGCCTCGAAGAACTCGGCATCCCGTTCGAACTGACCCGCCGCGGCACGATTCGCGCCACGCTGAAGGGCAAGCAGAACAGCCCCGACCGGGCCGTATCGGCGCACCTGGACACCATTGGTGCCAGTGTTCGGGAAGTCAAAGACAACGGCCGCCTGGCGCTGGCTGCAGTCGGCTGCTGGTCGAGCCGCTTTGCCGAAGGCAGCCGGGTCAGCGTGTTCACCGACACCGGCGTAATCCGTGGCAGCGTTCTGCCGCTGATGGCTTCCGGACATGCGTTCAACACCGCCGTGGACGAAATGCCGATCAGTTGGGACCACGTCGAGCTGCGCCTGGATGCCTATTGCACCACCCGCGCCGACTGCGAATCACTGGGCATCGGCATCGGTGACTTCGTGGCTTTCGACCCGCTGCCGGAGTTCACCGAGAGCGGACACATCAGTGCCCGTCACCTGGATGACAAGGCCGGTGTGGCGGCACTGCTCGCCGCGCTGAAATCCATTGTCGACAGCGGTGCCGAGCCGTTGATCGATTGCCACCCGCTGTTCACCATCACCGAAGAAACCGGTACGGGCGCAGCCGGTGTGCTGCCTTGGGATGTGAGCGAATTCGTCGGCATCGACATTGCACCGGTTGCGCCGGGTCAACACTCCAGCGAGCACGCCGTCAGCGTGGCGATGCAGGACTCGGGCGGTCCTTACGACTACCACCTGTCTCGTCATCTGCTACGGCTGGGCGTGGACAACGAGCTGCCGGTGCGTCGTGACCTGTTCCGCTATTACTACAGTGATGCGCACTCGGCGGTGACCTCGGGGCATGACATCCGCACCGCCCTGCTGGCCTTCGGCTGTGACGCGACGCATGGCTACGAGCGCACGCATATCGACAGTCTGGCAGCGCTGAGCAAGTTGCTCGGTGCCTACATGCTCAGCCCACCGGTATTCGCCAGCGATGCCAAGCCTGCGCAGAGCTCGCTGGAGCGCTTCAGCCATCAGATCGAGCACGATGCGCAGATGGAATCCGATACCCGCGTGCCACCGGTCGACAGCCTGATCGGGCAGAATCGCGAAGAGAGTTGAGGCCCTGTGAATTGCGGTGCATGGCACCGCAGTTCTATCATCGCCGCTCATCGACACGAGAACCGCCATGCTGATCCCCTACGACCAACTGGAACCTGACACCCTCACTCGCCTGATCGAGGATTTCGTCACCCGTGAGGGCACCGATAATGGCGATGAAACACCGCTGCAAACCCGGGTACTGCGCGTGCGTCATGCGTTGACCAAGGGCCAGGCGGTGATCTTTTTCGACCTGGAGAGCCAGCAGTGTCAGCTGATGCTCAAGCACGACGTACCCAAGGAGTTTTTTGAATAACGCCACGGTGCCTTAGCCGGGTTTTCGACAGGCCGAGTCAGGTCATCTGCCCATAAGATCGCTTGCTGACAACGCCGCTCACTGAAGCGGCGTCGTTGCCTGTTGCGAAAGCGTCCTGGCAATGCGCTTGTAGACCTCGGCGCGGTGCACCTTGACGTCTTTCGGGGCATTGATCCCGAGCCTGACCTGATTGCCGTTGATCCCCAGAATCTGCACGGTGATGTCATCACCGATGGAAAACGTTTCGCCAATTTCCCGCATCAGTACCAGCATTTTTCCCACCCTTGCGTTGCGCAAAAGAGGCAGGGTGCATGGCGAAACGTGGCGCTTCAATGCACTGATGGCAAATCAGTAACGTCCTGCAACAGCACCGGAAAAGACTGAAGGAAACGTCTTACTTTCCGGCCAAATCCGTGGGAAATTTCGTTCGCGGCGGTGGTTACTCAGGAGGCAGACCAACGTGGCCCCAGCAGAATGATGGTCGCACCGAGGACGCAGAACGCCAGACCCAGCCAGTCCGTGCCCAGCGGCCTGACCCGCTCGACCAGCCCCAACCAGGCGATCGACGCAATAATGTAGATCCCGCCATACGCCGCATAGGCACGCCCCGCGTAAGCCGCCTCCACACGTGTCAGCAACAGTGCAAACAGCGTCAGGCTGACCAGCGCAGGGATCACCCACAGCGCGCTCTTGCCCTGGCGCAGCCATAGCCAGAAGGCATAGCAGCCGAATATCTCGAACAGGGCGGCGAGGAAGAACCACAGATAATTGAGCATGAAAGGTTCTCAGGACAGGGCTGAAAGATGCGCGCAACCCTACCAGAAAACCGTGCGGTCATGACCTTGATAGGTCATGACCTTGATAACCTTGAACAGGCAACGCCGTACCCCCAAGAGGACGCGGAGCGTCCGGAAAGGCATGCGACGCGGAGCGTCGCACGATAGTTGCGGTGATCGTTCCCTACGCTCCAGCGTGGGAATTCAGATCGCGACGCTCTGCGTCGCACGATAGTTGAGGTGATCGTTCCTCACGCTCCAGCGTGGGAATGCAGATCGCGACGCTCTGCGTCGCAAGAGGACGCGGAGCGTCCGGGCTAGTCAGGCATGCCCCTTTTGCGCCTTGGCGCGCATCTTGGCGCACATGACGGTCATTTCGTCATACATCGCCTGTGGCTGTTTGCGCTTCAGGTCCCAGGCCATACGGCCCTCTTCGTGGGGCAGGATCATGAATTCGCCTTCGCCCACCTGCCTGAAGATGTAGTCGGCGATATCTGCGGCGGTGATCGGCGACTTCTCCAGCAACCTGCCGATCTGCGCCTTCATTGCGGGCGTAGGGCCACGGAAGGAATCCAGCAGGTTGGTTTGAAAGAACGATGGGCAGACCACATGTACACCAACCCCCTGGTCATGCAGTTCGACCAGCAGGCTCTCGGAAAGCGCGACGACCCCGGCCTTGGCGACGTTGTAATTGCTCATCGCCGGGGCCTGCATCAGCGCTGCCATCGAGGCGATGTTGATGATCCGGCCCTTGCTGGCCAGCAACATCGGCAGGAACGCCTTGCAGCCTTTGACCACGCCCATCAGATTGATCGCGATCTGCCAGTCCCAGTCCTCCAGCGACAATTCGTTGAAGAAGCCACCGGAAGCGACACCCGCGTTGTTGACGATGATGTCGATACCGCCAAAGCGCTGTTCGCACGCTTGGGCAAACGCGGTGAGCTGGCTGTAGTCGCGAACGTCGCAACGCTGCACAAAACCGTCACCACCCACCTCGCGTACCAGCGCAAGGGTCTCCTGCAGGCCTGCATCGTTCACGTCCGACAGTGCCAGCCGCCACCCTTCGCGCGCCCAGCGCAGTGCAATTTCACGGCCCAGACCTGAGCCGGCGCCAGTAATCATGATGCGGTTTTGCATAGCCGAGAGCCTTGTGATGTGCAGGAGTTGCCTGAGTGTAATCACAGTGGAAGCGCCACAACCCCACCATCAAGACGCTGAATGCCTGGTGCAAACCGCAGCCCTATGAACGCCTCGCTCGTGTCACATACCGCACCAGCAACAGGCCATACACCGACACATTGAGCAGCACGACAATGCCGCCCAGCCAAAGCTGTATGCCCGTCGTAAGCCCGGCCGGGTAAATCAGCGGGATCAGATAATGCTCCACGAAGCCCCCGGTGTAGCCCTGCCCTCCAGTGTTGCTGCGCAGGGTGTTTTCCAGCGGTGTCAGCGGGCAATACAGGTGCAGAAACTCGACCGCTGTCCCCCAGGCCGCAGCAGGAACGTGCAGCAGTGCCAGCCAGGGCCTTCTCAATACCAGCAGTCCGCCGAACAGGACGAACACAATGAACAGTAGATGAAACACGACCACGGCATCCGCCGCCACTCGATAAATCATCACGGTGTCCTCTTGTGGGCCATGCCTCAGGTAGAAAGTTCACGCCGCGCGGAGACCTTCCAAGGTGTTTAGTTCAATTATTTTTAAGACTGAATCAAACGCATAAGGTCAAAAAAAGACCGAGTTATTGTCAGACAAAAATGCGACAAACCCCTGATTTTCAATGATTTTCAAATATGTAATAAATTATTAAAAATAGATCGAACCTTTCTCCGAGGCCCAGAGTCCGATGAGTCAAGCAGGCAACTTCATACCGTCCGGCATGACGTTTGAACTGCATCTGTTAATTAACACTAATGTAAAGAGGGAACTCACCATGGGCATCGGCACTATTCTTATCATCGTTTTGATTCTGCTGCTAGTTGGCGGTTTGCCAGTATTCCCGCACTCGCGCAGCTGGGGCTACGGTCCGTCGGGCATCATCGGTACGATCCTGGTGATCCTGCTGATTCTGGTATTGCTCGGCAAGATATGACCTGCTGCTCCACGCAGCAGCGCATGTAGCCAATAAAAACCCCGCTTTTTCAAGCGGGGTTTTTTATCGGCCATGAAAAAGCAGCCCGAAGGCTGCTTCGTTCACAACAACCTGAACTTAGTGCGAAACCGCACCACTGGCACCCAGCCCCGTCTGCGAGCGGACGAATTGCGGGAAGAACAGCGCGCGCTCGCCCTCTGCCGCTTTCGACTTGTCGGTAATGGAGAAGAACCAGATACCTACGAAGGCGATGGCGATGGAGAACAGCGCCGGGTATTCGTAAGGGAAAATGGCTTTCTCGTGATGCAGGATCTGCACCCAGATGGTAGGACCCAGCACCATCAGCACCACTGCACTGATCAGGCCCATCCAGCCGCCGATCATGGCGCCACGGGTGGTCAGGTTTTTCCAGTACATGGAAAGCAACAGGATCGGGAAGTTGCAGCTTGCCGCGACCGAGAACGCCAGGCCCACCATGAAGGCGATGTTCTGGCTTTCAAAGGCAATACCCAGAAAGATCGCCACGACCGCCAAAGCGATGGTGGTAATTTTCGAGATACGGATCTCGTCCTTCTCGTTGGCTTTGCCTGCCTTGATGACGCTGGCATACAGGTCGTGGGAAACCGCCGAAGCACCCGCCAGAGTCAGACCGGCAACCACTGCCAGAATGGTGGCGAAGGCTACTGCCGAGATGAAGCCCAGGAACAGACTGCCACCGACCGCATCGGCCAGGTGAACCGCTGCCATGTTGTTACCGCCCAGCAAGGCGCCCGCTGCATCCTTGAACGCCGGATTGGTGCTGACCAGCAGGATCGCGCCGAAACCGATGATGAAGGTCAGGATGTAGAAGTAGCCGATAAAGCCTGTTGCGTAGAGCACTGACTTGCGGGCTTCCTTGGCATCGCTCACGGTGAAGAAGCGCATCAGGATGTGTGGCAGGCCTGCGGTACCGAACATCAGGGCCAGACCCAGCGAGAACGCCGAGATCGGGTCTTTCACCAGCCCGCCAGGGCTCATGATCGCCTCACCTTTGGGGTGAACCTTGATCGCTTCGGAGAACAGCATGTTGAAGTCGAAGTTGACGTGCTTCATGACCATCAGTGCCATGAACGACGCACCGGACAGCAACATCACCGCCTTGATGATCTGCACCCAGGTCGTGGCGAGCATGCCGCCGAACAGCACATAGAGGCACATTAGGATCCCGACCAACACCACCGCAACGGCGTAGTCCAGACCGAACAGCAGCTGGATCAGCTTGCCGGCACCGACCATTTGCGCAATCAGGTAAAACGCCACCACCACCAGCGAGCCGCAGGCAGACAGGGTACGAATTTCCTTTTGCTTGAGGCGGTACGAGGCCACGTCGGCAAAGGTGTATTTACCCAGGTTACGCAGGCGTTCGGCGATCAGGAACAGGATGATCGGCCAGCCCACCAGGAAGCCGATCGAGTAGATCAGGCCATCGTAGCCGGAGGTGTAGACCAGTGCGGAAATCCCCAGAAAGGAGGCTGCCGACATGTAGTCACCGGCAATCGCCAGCCCGTTCTGGAAACCGGTGATCTTGCCACCTGCCGAGTAATAGTCCGACGCGGTCTTGTTCTTTTTCGACGCCCAGTAGGTGATGTACAGCGTGAAGGCTACGAAGACCACGAACATGACGATCGCGGCGACGTTCAGGGGTTGCTTCTGCACTGCACCCGTCAACGCGTCTGCCGCCCAGAGGGTCGGCGCGAAGGCGGCCAGGCCAAGTGCTGCTGATAGGCGCCGGATCATTGCTGAGCCTCCTTCAGGATCGCGTTATTCAGGTCATCGAATTCACCGTTGGCACGGCGAACATAGATGGCGGTCAATATAAACGCGGAAAGGATCAGCCCTACGCCTATCGGCATTCCCCAGGTAATGGTCGAAGTGGGACTCAGTTTGGCCCCCAGAATATGGGGTCCGTAAGCAATCAAAAGAATAAAGGCCGCATACAGGCCAAGCATGATCGCCGAGAGAATCCAGGCGAACCGCTCTCTTTTGGATACCAGCTCCTTGAAACGCGGGCTGTTTTGAATCGAGAGGTAAATGCTGTCGTTCATTGTTTTTGTCCTCGCAGCACAGATGAGATGTCACGTAATGCACTTTAGTCGGGTCCGGCGCGCACTCCAGACGACCTTAGTATTAGAACGACATTAGCTGCAGATAGCTCTTCTCGCACGGCCTGGACCCGCCGGCAGTCGGTCGCACCGAAAACACTCCGGGGCAGGAAAACAAAAGGCCGTCTGGCGATAACACCAGACGGCCTCGAGAACGGCTGTTCAGACACTTTGAGACTATTTGGCAGTCCATGCAGCAACACGGTCCGGGTGCTTGGCTACCCAGTCCTTGGCTGCAGCTTCAGGTTTGGCACCGTCCTGAATGGCCAGCATCACCTCACCGATTTCATCCTTGGATGCCCACTGGAATTTTTTCAGGAAGGCCACGACCTCAGGGGCTTTTTTCTCCAGCCCAAGGCTGCCTACGTTGTCGACGGTTTCAGCTTCACCGTAGACACCTTTCGGGTCGTCGAGGAAACGCAGCTTCCATTTGGCGAACATCCAGTGCGGCACCCAGCCGGTGACGACGATGGATTTCTTCGCCTTCTCGGCGCGGGTCAGCTCGGCAATCATGCCTGCGCCGGAGCTCGCCTGCAGTTTATAGCCGTCCAGACCATAGTCCTTGATAGCCTGATCGGTCTTGAGCATCACGCCCGAGCCCGCATCGATCCCGGTGATCCTCTTGTTGAAGGAAGCATCGGTCTTCAGGTCTTCGATGGTTTTGGCCTTCACGTATTCAGGCACGATCAGGCCAATCTTGGCGTCCTTGAAGTTGGGGCCATAGTTGACGACCTGGTCCTTGTACTTGGCGTAGTACTCGCCATGCGTGCCTGGAAGCCACGCAGACAGCATCAGGTCGAGCTTGTCGGTGGCCACCGCCTGCCACATGATCCCTGCAGCGACAGACTGCAACTTGACGTCATAACCAAGCTTTTGCTTGATCACTTCGGAGGCCACGAAGGTGGTGGCGACACTGTCGGACCAGCCTTCCACATAGCCGATGGTCAGGGTCTTGGTTTCAGCAACCGCCAGCGTGGAGCTGACCGCAAGTACCAGAGCGGCACCCGCCCCCAGTATTTTTCGCATCATCATTGTCGCTTCCCCGGAAGTCTGCACCGACGGGTGTCGGGGCATGGTTAACGTTGTTCTCCAGACCGCCCCGCGCCCGACCTTGGGGCACGCGGCGCCTTGCACGTTTTTATCGCTGCCGCGCGCAATCAAACGCACTGCAACGCCACACTGATCATCGACCTGCCGGACAGGCGGGCATGCTCTGTCTGCGACACCGGGGCAATGGGAAACGACAACATCGAGCCATCAACGACAACGCACAGCGAAAAACGCCTCGATCCAGCCATCAACGGCAGGAGACGCACCGTTTTGTCCAATGGCGAGCGCCGGCCCCCATACCATCGTCGTATAGACGACAGAGACTTGCGGCGCACCATTCCGGCTCATACTGCGAAGGAAACACGATGTGTTACCGCAGGTTTACGATCACCACCGTGAACGGGTAACACGGAAACATTTTTTCCGGCTCTATGACTAACTGACAACCATCAGAATTCATAAACAAATGATTTAAAAGGAATTTCAAAAACTGGCACGGGTCCTGCTATATCTCTGGTACAACAAAAACAAGAAATGATGCAGCAAACCAATAAAAATAAGACGTAACGGCTCTGACACAACAAGAACAAAACGGACAGAGGCGCAGCTAACAGATTTTTTTGGAGTGGACCCGCTTTACAGGGACCTTTCAATGGAAGGCCTCGCGACCGGACCGAGAACAATAAAACTACCGTCAGGTAGCTCCAGAACCGGTGGGATCAACCCGTTGTGCAGACAGGTGATTAAAGCGAATCAGCGCTCAAAAAAATACGTTTGCTCTTGACCCCGGATGGGGGTCGCACAACAACGCTGTAAAGGGACTGGCCGCCAACAACAATAACAGGCCGCCCTATAACAATAAAAAGAGCACGTGAACCACATTGGAGGAGAGCTACGGCTCTCCTTTGTGCTTTCCGCAAGCCGGAAAATTCGCCGCCAGGCCAGGGCCTGCCTACCGTTCCCAGCCCGTGTAAACGTCGCGCCGGGGCAGCAAATACACTAGCCATGCAAAAATAAACCGCATATCTGCATTGCAAAATCCAAAGAACGTGTATTGTTCCGTCATATTTACAGGGTTAACCGGTGGATGGGGCACTTTGGCACTACACCTTGGTCATAGCCTGCGTATCTCATCAGCACTTCTTTCCCAAGGGATTTAGTCATGCTCCGTTTTCTGCGCCTCGCCACCGTTATAGGTGGCTTGTGTTTAAGTGCGTCCGCTCTGGCAACCAATGTCGACTCCGCCACCTATGGCTACCCGCTGACTAATCCGTTTGAAGCGACCATTGCGACCACACCGCCCGATCTGCGCCCCGACCTGCCTGACGATGAAGATATCGATCAGGATGTCTACACCCTGAACCTGCATCCCGAGCGCGAGTTCACCCTGCCCGACAACTTCTGGGCAGTGAAAAAGTTGCACTATCGCCTGGCCAAACAGGACCACGCTGCCCCGCTGATCTTCCTGATCGCCGGCACCGGCGCGCCGTATAACAGCACCATCAATGAATTCCTGAAAAAGCTCTATTACGGCGCGGGCTACCACGTCGTGCAGCTGTCTTCGCCCACCAGCTATGACTTCATGAGCTCGGCCTCGCGCTTTGCGACTCCCGGCGTCTCCACCGACGACGCAGAAGACATTTATCGCGTCATGCAGGCCATTCGGGCTCAGCAGGCGCAACTGCCGGTAACCGACTATTACCTGACCGGTTACAGCCTCGGCGCACTGAATGCTGCATTCGTCAGCAAGCTGGACGAAACCCGTCGCAGCTTCAACTTCAAGAAAGTCCTGCTGCTCAACCCGCCGGTCAATCTCTACACCTCGATCAGCAACCTCGACAAACTGGTGCAAACCAACGTCAAGGGCATCAACAACACCACTACGTTCTATGAACTGGTGCTGGCCAAGCTGACTCGCTACTTCCGCCAGAAGGGCTACATCGACCTCAACGATGCACTGCTGTTCGACTTCCAGCAGTCCAAGCAGCACCTGACCAATGAACAGATGGCGATGCTGATCGGTACCTCGTTCCGCTTCTCGTCGGCGGATATCGCGTTCACCTCCGACCTGATCAACCGTCGCGGTCTGATCACGCCACCGAAATTCCCGATCACCGAAGGCACCAGTCTGACGCCATTCCTCAAGCGTGCCCTGCAGTGCGACTTCGATTGCTACCTGACCGAACAGGTCATCCCGATGTGGCGCGCACGCACCGACGGCGGTAGCCTTCTGCAACTGGTCGACCAGGTCAGCCTCTACGCCCTAAAAGATTACCTGCACAGCAACACCAAGATTGCCGTCATGCACAACGCCGACGACGTGATTCTGGGCTCGGGTGACCTCGGCTTCCTGCGCAAGACCTTTGGCGATCGCCTGACCGTTTACCCGTACGGCGGGCATTGCGGCAACCTTAATTACCGCGTCAACACCGACGCCATGCTGGAGTTTTTCCGTGGCTAAACGTCTTTTACTTCTTGCCGCTCTGCTCTGTGCCGGCACAGTCCAGGCCGCTGACGCGGATACCAGCAACAAGGCTCAGCACCCGGCCACTGTGGCCCGTCAGACCGATGCTGACGGTTTCACCCAGCCGCTGAAGTCGCTGCAATTCAACCCGGGGCTGGATCAGCGTGAGTTCGAGCGCGCCTCCATCAACGCACTGGAAGTCTATGATCCGCTGGAATCCTGGAACCGCCGGGTTTACCACTTCAACTACCGTTTCGATGAATGGGTATTCCTGCCGGTCGTGGACGGCTACCGCTACATCACCCCTGGCTTCGTGCGCAGCGGTGTGAGCAACTTTTTCAGCAACCTGGGCGATGTCTCCAACCTGCTGAACAGCCTGCTGCAGTTCAAGGGCGAGCGCTCGCTGGACACCACTGGCCGTCTGCTGCTCAACACCACCATCGGCATCGCCGGTCTGTGGGACCCGGCGACCATGATGGGCCTGCCGCGTCAGAGCGAAGACTTCGGCCAGACGCTGGGCTTCTACGGTGTGCCTGCAGGGCCTTATCTGGTGTTGCCATTGTTCGGTCCATCGAACCTGCGTGACACCGGTGGCATGCTGTTCGACTACACGGCTGAAAACCAGATCAACTTCCTGAACGTGGCCGAAGTCAGCAACGACCATCCGGAAATCACCGTGTTGCGCGCCATTGATCGCCGTTACGTCACCAGCTTCCGTTACGGCCAGCTCAACTCGCCGTTCGAGTATGAAAAAGTGCGTTACGTCTACACCGAGTCGCGCAAACTGCAAATCGCCGAATAAGCGTAACGCAGCAAAACGACGGCCAGCCTGAGTGATCGGACTGGTCGTTTTTTTATGGGCACTTTTACCTGCCCGGTCACTCACATGCCTCAGGCGCAAACGCCTGTGTCATTAACAGACAAAAAAGGAATTTCCATGCGTTCTTTCGGTTTCAAGGCAATCGCTGTGTGTGTCGCACTGACAGCATGTCAGAGCATGGTCAGCGTTCAGGCTGCCACCAAGCCGCAGGCTGCTGCGCCCACCGCTGCTGCGGTGCAAAACGCTTCACTGCTGGGCGGCAAACTGACCTTCACCATTCCTGCGGGCTACGTACAGGGCGAGATGCCCGAGATTGACGCAAAAGCCAAGGCCCAGGGTGTGACGGGGTCGCTGTACACCAATGCGGCTGAAAAGCGCGTGTTGATCGTTACCGAAACGCCGATGCCAATGGGCGTGCAGGCCAGCGATAACGACGGTGTAGTACTTGATGGACTGGTCACCGGCATCCTTGCCCAGCAGAGTACCGGCTACAAAGACTTCAAAAAACTGGGTGACAAGAAGATCGTCAAGAAGAACGGTCTTGGTGTGCGCCAGCTGGACACCTCAGCGACCATGAGCGACGCCCAGGTGCTGAGCACATCGATCGTCGCTGCATCGGGTACCCGCGCAGCGGTGCTGAACGTGGTCTCCAATGCAAAGAATCCGAAAGAGCATGCTGCGCTGGTGAAGACTGTCATCGGCCAGTGATCTGCGCGGACCGGTCAGCCGGTCCGATACGACTCAGTCCACCCGCAACGCCTCTGACAACCGCTCGACCAGCACCTGCACCTTGGGCAGGGACTCGCGGTTACGCGGCCAGGCCAGGTGCAAGGCCAGGCCATCGGTGGCCAGTTGCGGGAGGATCTCCACCAATTCGCCGCGCTGCAGCTGCTCCCTGATCAACCAGGTTGCCAGCTGGGCAATTCCCCATGCCGACGTCACCGCTGCCACCTGGGCCTCTGCGTTGCCGATAACCAGTCGTGCTTCTACAGCGCGTGCCTCCCGCTGCCCCTGCTCATCGACAAACAGCCAGGGGCTGGTACTGCCATCGCCACGGCCAAACAGAATGCAGGCATGACTGGCCAGGTCCTCGAACGTATGCGGGGTGCCGTGACGCTGCAGATACGCCGGTGCAGCGCAGAAGATCACCCGCTCGGTGCCCAGATACCGGTGCGCGACGCCTGCGGGCCAGACCCGTGGACCACCGATACGCACGGCCAGGTCGATGCCCTCTTCAAGGATATCGACGAAACGGTCGGTGAAGGTTATTCGCGGGCGCAACTTGTGATGCTGCCCGGTGAAGGCAAGAATCAACGGCAGCGCATGCAAACGGCCGAAGGTCGCAGGCAGATCGATGCGCAATTGTCCGGCGGGCTCTGTGCGTTGAGCCGCCAGCGCAGTTTCAGCAGCCTCCAGGTCGGCAAGCATCCGCACGCACACGGTGTGATAGGCCGCGCCCTCCTCCGTCAGCGCCAGACTGCGAGTAGTCCGCTCGAACAGGCGCATGCCGAGACGACTTTCCAGGCGCGCCACACTTTTACTGACCGCAGAATTGGTCAGGTTCAAGCGTTCAGCGGCTGCGGTAAAGCTTCCCGCGTTGGCAACGGCAACGAACGTTTCGATACCTTTGAGGCGGTCAGTCGACAGCACATGAAACCTCGATTGGTGAAATTCAATCCATAATGCAGGGAAAATTTACCAAAGATAGGAATTCTTTTCTGCAATAAGCTGGCGGACTTATTTTTTACGGGGTCTGTACCATGCCTTCTCTGGAAACCACTGCTGCCGGCACCCGCAGCGAAAGCTCGACCGGTGCCGGTTTGTCCATCGCGATTCTGGCCCTGGCCGGCTTCGTGATCGTCACCACAGAATTTCTCATTATCGGTCTGCTGCCTTCAATGGCCCGCGATCTGGGAATTTCCATATCAACTGCCGGTTTGCTGGTGACGCTGTTCGCCTTCACGGTGATGCTCTTTGGCCCACCGCTGACGGCCATGCTCTCGCACCTGGACCGCAAGCGCACGTTCATCGTCATTCTGCTGATCTTCGCCGCCTCCAACGCACTGGCGGCGGTGTCGAGCAACATCTGGGTGCTGGCGCTGGCGCGGTTCATTCCGGCATTGGCCTTGCCGGTGTTCTGGGGCACGGCCAGTGAAACGGCAAGTCTGCTGGCCGGACCCAAGCGCGCCGGCAAGGCCGTTGCGCAGGTGTACCTCGGCATCTCGGCTGCCATGCTGTTCGGTATTCCGCTGGGTACAGTATTTGCCGATGCCGTGGGCTGGCGCGGCGCATTCTGGGCGCTGACGCTGCTATCAGCGTTGATGGCCCTGTTGCTGGCACTGTCGATGCCCCGTATCGAACCTACTGCAAAGGTCGGCCTCGCCGAGCAGGCAAAAATTCTCCGGGATCCGTTTTTCCTCTTCAACCTGCTGCTGTCCATCCTGCTGTTCACGGCCATGTTCGGTGCCTATACCTACCTGGCTGACACGCTGGAACGCATCGCAGGCATCGAATCGGCTCAAGTGGGATGGTGGTTGATGGGCTTCGGCGCGGTCGGCCTGATCGGTAATGCACTGGGGGGACGTTATGTGGACCGCAGCCCCCTCGGCTCGACCATGGCCTTTGCGCTGCTGCTCGCACTGGGCATGACCGCAAGCGTACCCGCCGCAGGCTCCATGCCGCTGCTGGCCGTGGTGCTGGTGATTTGGGGCATCGCGCATACGGCGCTGTTTCCAATCTGCCAGATCAGGGTGATGAAAGCAGCGCCTCAGGCCCAGGCACTGGCAGGGACCCTGAATGTCTCGGCCGCCAATGCCGGCATCGGCCTGGGCTCGATCATCGGAGGCCTTACCATCGAGCATCTGGGCCTGGGTGCCGTAGGGTATGTCGCCGCTGTTGTTGCGCTGCTGTCCATTGCCGTCGCATGGATGACCAGCATTCAGAAAAACAAGGCACCGTTATAACCGCCTGACTGTCGCTTTATTGAACTCGCCGGGCAGTGTGTCTGCAAACACCCAGACACCCTGCCCCGGTTATTTACCGTGTGTTGAATTATATATCGTCATATTTTTGAACAGGCTTTAGCACTGTTTCTGTCATTTAATTGACTTTTAAACAGTGATCTTTCCTCACCATGTAGCTATTTGACACCTCCAGGCAAAATACACTTCCCTTGACACTAGCGAACGCTCAAACTCCAGCCTTTCGGTCAGGTGGTGGCGGTTTCTGACCGATTCAAAAGTAATGTCCGGTAAGCACCTATGAGCACCTATCACCGCAAAGGGATGGCATTCGCCAAGCGGATCTACGCCCCGAGATCACTCGGTGTAAGCGTTGGTTTTGTGACGGTTGCTGTGTCTTTATATTACGTGAATGCTGCACACTGGCTGTGGTTGTTGGCGCTGTTCAACGCTCTGGTATGGCCGCACGTTGCCTACCAGATTGCAAGAAAGTCGCGCGAGCCCTATGAAGCCGAATGGCGCAATTTGCTTTTCGATTCGCTGTTGGGCGGTTTCTGGGTGGGTGCGATGGGTTTCAGTGCGGTTCCCGGGGTCACCGTCCTTGCCATGATGGCCATGCATAACATGGCCGCCGCCGGGCCACGCCTGATGCTCCAGGGCTTGTGCGCACAGGCACTGGGCGTGCTGATTTCACTGGCCGCGCTCAACCCTGTGGTCAATCTGCACGGCAACATGGCGCAGATCTATGCCTGTCTTCCTGTACTGGTGATCTACCCCATTTTCATTGGCTGGCTGAGCCATCAGGTCACCCTCAAGCTGTGGGAACACCGCAACATCCTGCGCAAGGTAAGCCGCACAGACAGCCTCACCGGCCTGCTCAATCATGGCGCATGGAAGGACCTGCTTGACCTGAAGTACGCCAGTAACCAAGGCGCGTATCAGGAGTGCGTCATCGCGCTGATCGATATCGATCACTTCAAGGTCATCAACGACACTTATGGCCACCTGATGGGCGACACGGTGCTGCAGAGTATCAGCGAAGCACTGATAGAAAACCTGCGCGACTCCGACTTGATCGGGCGTTGTGGCGGCGATGAATTCTGCGTCATTCTGCCCGATACCAGCTTGTTTCAGGCAAAGGAAATCCTTGAGCGCCTGCGCCTGGCGATAGATGAAATGACCTATACCCTGCATTGCGATCTCAAGGTCAGCCTCAGTATCGGCATTGCCGCCTATTCCCCTGAAATGCCGGATGCCTCCTCGTGGCTGCATGAAGCAGACAAAGCCCTGTATCTGGCTAAAAGCACCGGTCGCAACCGCGTAGTCAGCCCTCAGGATGCGCCGTCAGACCACCAGTCGCTTGGCGCACAGGCCTGATCCGTCAACGCTTATGCTTGAACAGCATGTCGAACAGGGATGAGAAACTCTTGACCCCCATCGCCTTGAAGAACGCCTCGCGCATATCGGCACGCAGGCTTTCCAGAGTGATTTCCTTGGGTTTGGTGGATTTTTTTACGGCGGCCGTTTCTCGAGAGTCGCCTTCGCCAGGCGTGTATTTTTCCTTGGACAGCGTCCTTATGTAGTCGCTCTTCTGGCTTTTATAGGTCGCGAAATCTGCGCCCAGTTGCTCGTCTCTTTCCCCCGCCGTTGAAAACCTGTTGATGACTTTTTCCATGAACTCAAAATTATTGTGGCCTATAGACCCGTAGTCCTTGTCGGTGATGAAGCGAACAAACCCCTGATCCAGCCGCGTTGTTTTTAACCCATCGCTTTCGGTAATACGCTTGGCGGTGGCCGCGTGCGACTCGGTAAAACTGTAGAACACCTTGTGGCCTTCCATGTCATATGTTTTGCCCTGGTTCTGGCGGCCCCATATTCTTCCATCATCTTTCTCTCTGTACGAGGCCAGTCCAAAAGCCAGATCATCAACATAGCCTAGATCAGCTCCCTGAGCGCTCGCCCACTCGTAAACATCACCCAGCAGCCTGCGATCATCCCGGGTTAAAAAAAACGCCTCGGGCATGGACATTCCACATTCGGCTTTTCCTAGCATGGGCGCAGAACCAGCAGAGTCCGCGCCCCCAAATACCCTGTGTTTCAGGAGGGCCTGGCCGCTGATGGTCACCGCAGAGTCTGGAGAGGTTGATCGGAGGGGTGAATTGGCAATTAAGGGCATGTTTTTTGCCGCTCTTTTATCGTCAAGTTGTTGCGCGGCTATTAGTGCATCTGCTCCGGAACTTATGACTCGCATGACGTTGGCTCCTGCCCCGAAAGATCCCTGGCGGTTCTCGCCAGGGATTAACAATCAATACGTTAAATGAAAGGTGACTGTTTCTGGCCCGGCAGGCTTGCTTTGCCAAGGTCCACTTTCAGCGCTGTGCCTAATCATGACGTCGGAGGCATAGCTAAAACCAAGACTGTTGAACCTCTCAGTACTGCCAGGCACGCCTGGCGTTATAGAGATACAATCAGAATCATGTACACCGCCTCTCCTAAAACAAAGATTTGCGCGTTCGTTCACGCTTTCCGGAAAAGTAGTCGCGGTCCAGGAAATCTTTTGCAACCGAGAGTTATTCGCCGCGCCGCGGGGGTAATCAGCCAATCTCAATTGGTGTCGGGAAAACGCACTGGGACCAGGCCCATTGATAAACGTCGGTGTTCGGGTAGTCGTAACAGAATAATCGCCCGCCTGGCTGGCAGCCGACACTAACAACACAAGCAAAGGTGCTATTTTTTTCATAGATGTACTCCAATATTTATAAATCAAATTCATCGGCTGTGCGAAAGCCGCAGGCTTGAAAGCATCTGCACGAACCGTTATTTTTTATCATTCACCGAGCGCGCTAACGCGCACTCTGATTAAACATGTTTTTTTAGAAAAGACCTGAAGCGCTTGTAAAACCTCATCAACCGACTGGTATAAATACCCACGTCCGAGACCTGATTAGCCACACGCTTGATCGATGGAAAGTTCAAATGAGGACAGGTTATCCAACAGCCACTCAGGCGTATGCCTCTCAAGCAATGTGCCGAGGGGCTGCTGCTTTATCAGCGCGCCATAGAGCGCTTCTTCATGATCGAGGTACGCTTGCTGAACAGCGCGATAGTTGAGCGGATAGATGCTCTTCTCGATGGGCAACAGCCGGTCGAAGTGTTCGAGCAGACCATGAAAGACGATTCGCCGTTCGACGGTATTGCGCGTGGTAGCAATGAGTTTGACGAAGTACTCACTGTCCTGAGCTCGCAGCGCTTCGCTGGCGGCATAACGCTCGACCAGCGTGTGCGGCGATGGCTCATCGAATACGATGCAGCACAGGTCTTCGCGCACCAGGCCCTTGAACGGGTTCTCGGCTTCTGACCGACGGCCGTGCAGGCCCAGTGCGAATTGTACGGCGCGCTCGGCCAGCCATTGACGTTTACGGCCCTCAAGTCGGGTAACCTCTTCGAGTAACGGTGCCTGACGCCCCTGCGAACGAAGCTGCCGACAGAGTTTGGCAAACAGGCCAACAGGGCCGGACAGCTTTGCCTGTTGCTCGGCAAGTTGCGTCACCGAAAGCGCGGACTGCCGGGTTGCCAGATGCTGGAAGTCCGTTGTCATATTAAAATCAGGCCGCTGCGGATCCAGCCGCAACGCCGTGTCGGCACCTGACTCGCCCCGAACAAAACAAACAGTCATGAGTGGCTCCTTTTTTATTGTTTACAGTTCGTCGTGCGAGCAGGTTTCGGATATTCCTTTCTGCAGACAGCCGGGAAACAGTGGCCGACAGCAGTCACAGAGCAGCACGGTATTATTGATTGCACCGCAAAACGTCAGCAGTGCTCATTGCATTAACACGTTACAGGTTGCGACAAGACACATTATGTATGTGCTGGCTCGCTACGCAATCCGACAGATGTAGGGGGTCGGGCAGTGTTCCCCGGAAGCAATAGAGATACGCACCTGGCCATGAGCTCGGCACGCGTCCTTACCTGATTCTTTCTTAGCAGCGAAGATACGTGATCGCGAACGGTGTAGTCACTGATACTGAGCTGCCTGGCAATTTCCTTGTTCGTACATCCCTGCAACAACAGGCCAAGAACCTCCTGCTCTCTCATTGTCACCCACATGATACTTCCCCTTGCCATCATTTTGCCTAATAGGCAAATTTGTAGGATGTTTCTTACATTCGTCTTCCATGGCCCAAACAGTCAATCGGCACAGAAATCATTTTATTTAGTCTTGTTTTGCATAAACACGAGATACACCTTAAAAGTCCTGCAATACAGCCGAAAGCTGTAAGAAAAATCTTTAATAATAAAATATTGAGGAAAGCTCCTACATGAAACGCGGAATAATTACGCCTACCAACGTATCGACACTGCGAATGATCCACCTGAAGAAACATTTTCCACAGGCACGACCCAAGAGCACATTAGATAAATAACGTAAACAGTATAGAGAGGCGCAAGATAGACTTGAGGAAACGGAATTACAATCACTTGTTACAATTGAAAGCGTCGGGTGCCAGGAACTTTGCGCTCATATTTGAACGGCTACTCACCCCACAGCAGAGGTGAGCAGCGGATGTCGCCGGTCTCTGCGAGAACGGCATTCGCCGTGTCAACCGGCCTGGTGTTATCCGGCTTTACCGCTTGCCAGGTCATCCACCACCACGCCCCGGCGCAGACCGAATACCGCAGCGGTCATCAGGCCCGTGGCGCCCATGATCAGGCTATACAGCACGCACACCCAGATATTCCAGGGCATCAGAGCAATCAGCATCAATGGCGTGGTGCTGGCCCAGAAGGCGTAGGCGATGTTGTAAGTGAACGAGATGCCTGACACCCGGATGTTCGCCGGGAAAAGTCCGACCATCACCGACGGCACCACACCGACAATCCCGCACGCCAGCCCGGCAATCGCGTAGGCGATGCCCAGTGGCATCCATTGCTCGATGAGGCTGGTGTAAAGCACGCCAATGCCCATCGGCATCAGCAGGCTGTAGAACATGATGCCGCGCCAGGCGCCGATGCGGTCGACCAGCATGCCTGCCAACACACAGCCTATATTGAGAAACACGATGCCGACGGCGCTCAGGGCAAAGGTATCGCTGGCGCTGATACCGAAGCGCTGCTGCATGACGGTCGGGGTGATCACCACCAATACCACCACTGCGGAGGTCAGCACAAAGGTCAGCAGCGCAGCAGGCAGCAAGGATTGGCGGTGCTCACGCAGGACCTGGCCAAGTGGCAGCGTTGTCAGATGTTCACGTTGGGCATGCATCGCGATAAATACCGGGGTTTCGTTCAACCAGCGGCGCAACCAGACGCCCACCACGCCGAATACGCCACCGAGCAGGAACGGAATACGCCATGCCCAGTCGAGGATTTCGCCAGGGCTGAAGACCCGTGCCAGCCATGTCGCGGTCAGTGCACCCAGCAGGTACCCGAACGTCAGGCCGGCTTGCAGTACACCCAGTGCATAGCCGCGGTGCCCCTTGGGCGCGTGTTCTGCCACGAATACCCAGGCGCTTGGCACTTCGCCGCCCACAGCGGCCCCTTGCAGGATGCGCAGCGCCAGCAGCACCAGCGGCGCCCAGTAACCGATCTGTGCGTAGGTGGGCATGATGCCGATCAGCAGACAAGGCAGGGCCATCATCAGAATGCTCAGGCTGAACACGCGCTTGCGGCCCAGCCGGTCGGCGAAGTGCGCCATGAGAATCCCGCCCAGCGGGCGCGCCAGATAGCCGGTCACGAAGATCCCGAAGCTTTGCAGCAGACGCAGCCACTCGGGCATGTCGGGTGGGAAAAACAGCTGGCTGAGGGTCAGTGCAAAGAATACGAAAATGATGAAGTCGTAGATTTCCAGCGCCCCACCCAGCGCCGCAAGACTCAGGGTCTTGTAGTCGCCTTTGGTAAAAGGTTGCGGAGTGGATTGAACGATGGCCGTCATGACGCCCCCGAAACATGGCTGAAAAAAGCGCTTGGCGCTCACAGGGCGCGAAGAATAGCAAAGCTTGCGGGCGCACTGATACGAAGCTGAGGCCTGTAGCGGGAACGATGATCGCAACTATCGTGCGACGCTCTGCGTCGCATGCCGTGCCGGACGCTCCGCGTTCTCTTGACGACGCAGAGCGTCGAGAACTGCATTCCCACGCTTGAGCGTGAGGAACGATCACTTCAACTATCGTGCGGCGCTCCGCGTCGCATGCCGTTCCGGACGCTCCGCGTCCTATTGACGACGCAGAGCGTCGAGCACTGCATTCCCACGCTGGAGCGTGAGGAACGATCACTTCAACTATCGTGCGGCGCTCCGCGTCGCATGCCGTTCCGGACGCTCCGCATCCTCTTGACGACGCAGAGCGTCGAGAACTGCATTCCCACGCTGGAGCGTGAGGAACGATCACTTCAACTATCGTGCGGCGCTCCGCGTCGCATGCCTTTCCGGACGCTCCGCGTCCTCTTGGCGACGCAGAGCGTCGAGACCTGCA